>NZ_BAABAL010000019.1:723132-959392 GCF_039537405.1 Allokutzneria multivorans
GCACGCCCCGTCCCCGCACCGTCCTCGTGCACGCCCCGTCCCCGCACCGTCCTCGTGCACGCCCCGTCCCCGCACCGTCCTCGTGCACGCCGACCCGCACTCCGCTCACCCCCAACGCCCCGTTCGGTGCACTCAGGCCCTGAACGACCCGTTTGGTGCGCTCAACTCCCCGAACGACCCGTTCAGTGCGTTGAGGTACCTGAATGACTCATTCAGGACGCTGAACTCCCTCAATGCCCCCTTCAGGACGCTCAAGTACGTCAATGACTCATTCAGTGCGCTCGAGCCGCCCAACCAGCCGTTCCGCGACGCAGGCCCGACGGCGCGACGGCACGACGGCACGACGGCACGACGGCACGACGGCACGACGGCACGAGCCAACGCCTCGTTTGGTGCGCTCAACGCACTGAACGACCCGTTCAGTGCGTGTTGAAGTACCTCAATGACTCATTCAGCGCGTTGAGGGTCCTGAACGGGTCATTCGGGTACTTGGAGCGCCCTGAACGACCCGTTTGGTGCGTTGAGCGCGCTGAACGGGTCGTTTGGTGCGGTAGCGCCAGCCACGGAGTGCCTGCTGCGAAGAGTGCTGGCTGCGAGGAGCGCCAGTCGCGGCGTGCGCGGGTCAGGAGGTGCGGAGGGCGGTGGTGAAGCGGGGGCGGCCGGCCAGGTCGGCGTGGGGGGTCACGGCGGTGAGGACCTTGCGGGTGCTGAGCAGGTCGGGGACGGCCAGGCCGTGGGTGTCGTCGTGCTCGATCGCCACGCCGCCACCAGAGCGGAGCAGGCGCGCGGCGGCGCTCACGACGTGCCGGATGACCGCGAGGCCGGAATCCGCCGCGAAGACCGCTTGGGGCGGGTCGTAGTCGGAGACCTCGGGCGGAACGGGGGTGCCCTCGGGGACGTACGGCGGGTTGCACAGCACCAGGTGCACGGTGCCGTCGAGCTGCGCCAGCACCTCGGGGTCGGTCACGTCGCCGGAGTGCAGGCGGATCGGGGTGTCGCCGTTGTGCGAGCGGGCGTCGGCGTTGTGGCGGGCCCAGGCGAGCGCGGTCTGGTCGAGCTCGACGGCGTGCACGACGGCGTCGGGGCGCTCGTGGGCGAAGCCCAGTGCGAGAGCGCCCGAGCCGGTGCAGAGGTCCACGACGACGGGCTCGCGGACGTCGGCGAGCAGGCGAAGGCCCCACTCCAGCAGCAGTTCGGTCTCCGGGCGCGGGACGAACACACCGGGGCCGACGTCGAGCAGCACCCGGCCCATGACGGCGGTGCCGAGGATGTGCTGGAGGGGCTCGCGGGTGGCGCGGCGGCGGACGAGCTTGTGCAACTGCTCGATCGAGGCCGGGTCCACCAGCGGGATCGTCGGCAACCGCCCGCGCTCCACGCCGAGCACGTGGGCGGCGAGCAGTTCGGCGTCCACGCGGGGGCTGGCCACGCCTGCGGTGGCCAGGATGCGCTCGGCGTCCATGACGGCGAGGCGGAGGGGCTGTCGGTTGTTCACGCTGGGCACCGCTTCATGATCACCCTTGCTGGCCGAGCCGCTCCGCGCGGTCCGCCTCGGCCAGCGCGCCGAGCACGCCGTCCAGCTCGCCGTCGAGCACCTGGTCGAGGTTGTAGGCCTTGTAGTTCACCCGGTGGTCGGAGATCCGGTTCTCCGGGAAGTTGTAGGTGCGGATGCGCTCGGAGCGGTCCACGGTGCGGATCTGGCTGCGCCGGGCGTCGGAGGCGGTGCGCGCGGCCTCCTCCTCGGCGAGCGCCTGCAACCGGGAGCGCAGCACCTGCATGGCGCGGGCCTTGTTCTGCAGCTGCGAGCGCTCGTTCTGGCAGGACACCACGATGCCGCTGGGGAGGTGGGTGATCCGGACCGCGGAGTCGGTGGTGTTGACGCTCTGCCCGCCCTTGCCCGAGGAGCGGAACACGTCGACGCGCAGGTCCTTCTCGTCGATCTCGACCTCGACGTCCTCGGCCTCCGGGTAGACCAGCACGCCGGCGGCGGAGGTGTGGATGCGGCCCTGGGACTCCGTCACCGGGACGCGCTGCACGCGGTGCACGCCGCCCTCGAACTTGAGCCTGGCCCACACGCCGTCCGGGCCCTCGCCGCGGCCCTTGATGGCCACGGTGGCGTCCTTGTGGCCGTTGAGGTCGGAGCGGACCTCGTCCAGCAGCTCGGTGCGCCAGCCCTGGCGCTCGGCGAAGCGCAGGTACATCCGCAGCAGGTCGCCCGCGAACAGCGCGGACTCCTCGCCGCCCTCACCGGACTTGATCTCCATGACCACGTCGGCGGAGTCGTGCGGGTCGCGCGGCAGCAGCAGCTCGGTGAGCTTGGCCTCCAGCACCGGGATGCGCGCGGCCAGCTCGTCGGCCTCCTCGGCGAAGGAGTCGTCCTCCTTGGCCAGTTCCTTGGCCGCGGTGAGGTCGGAGCGCAGGCCGTCCAGCTCCTTGACGGTCTGGGCGATCGGGGCCAGCTCGGCGTAGCGGCGGCCCAGCCTGCGCGCGGCGACCGGGTCGGAGTGCACGTCCGGGTCGGCCAGCTGACCCTCCAGCTCGGCGTGCTCGGCGAGCAACGCGTCGACGGATTCGGCAACTGATCGGGTCACGGGGTGCTCCGGAGGTCGGTGGTGGCGCCAAGTGTGGCAAGTGCCCAGGTGGACACGCGAAGCGCCCGCCCGGATCAGCTCCGGACGGGCGCGTCAGCGTGGTGGGGCCTACTTGCCGGCGCGCTTGCCGTACCGCGCCTCGAAGCGGGCCACGCGGCCGCCGGTGTCCAGGATCTTCTGCTTGCCCGTGTAGAACGGGTGGCAGTTGGAGCAGACCTCGACGTGGATCGCACCGGACTGCTTGGTGCTGTGCGTCGTGAAGTTGTTCCCGCAACCGCAGGTCACGTTGGTCACCACGTAGTCCGGGTGGATGTTGCTCTTCACCTGTGTGTCCTCTTCTCTCGACGGCCGCCGGGTCCCCTGCTCCTGGTCAGGACGTGGGGTGAACCGGTGCCAGACTTCGACCTACCAGTGTGCCAGACGCTCCCTCGGCCCCCGGACGCGCCCGGAGCCACCCGTCGCACCCCGCCGACCACCCGTCGAAGGTGAAGGCGAAGCGTCTTCCCTTCTTCACGTTCAGCAGCAGACTGGGCACATGGGGTGCACAGCGCAGCGTCGTCTCTCCCTGGCCGGTTGGCTGGGGCTGCCGCTGCTGTTCATCGGCATGGTCGCGGGTCTCAACGGTGCGTTGTTCCTGGTCAGCGCGGCCCCAGTGGAGCTGGGCAGCCCGCTCTTCGGCGCCGCCGCCGCACTCGCCGTCGCCACCAGCGGGGAGGTCCGCTGGCACGCGCCCTGGCAACGGCACTGGGTGCGCTGGCCATGGGCTGCAACGCTGCTCGTCGGCGGACTATTCCTGGACGGCGCGCTCGTCCCCGCCCTGCCCGCCACCGCGGCGGGCGTTCTCGCCACCTCCGTGTTGATCGCCGGCCTGCACCGCGCACAGCGCCGCGAGCAACAGTGCGCCGAGGACGACGACCACCTGGTCGTCGGTACCTGAGGCGCGCGCACCCCGGCCCGCTCCCGTCCTGCCTGCCCCCGGCCGGCGGGAGCGGGCAGGGTGGCCCTAGGAGAGCCGCGCAAGACCGACCTTGAGCGCGAAGATCGCCAGCTGCACCCGGTTGTCCAGGCCGAGCTTGGCCAGGACCTTGGTGACCCGGTTCTTCACCGAGGGCTCGCTCAGGCCCAGCTCGGCGGCGATGCCCGCGTTGGACAGCCCGGAGGCGACCAGCCGGACCACCTCGACGTCGCGCCTGGTCAGCAGCTCGGTCCCGGCCAGCTCGGACTCCTCCGGCTCGACCATCCTGCGCACCGTCTGCTGGATGAGCCTGCCCGTCACCCCGGGGCTGAGCATGCCGTCTCCGGCGGCGACCACCCGGACCGCGTGCGCGATCTCGTCGGGCGAGGCGTCCTTGCGCAGGAAGCCGCTCGCCCCCGCCCGCAGCGCGGAGTGCACGTACTCGTCGGAGTCGAAGGTGCTCAGGATCAGCACGCGCGGGCGCGGCTCCGGCGTCGTCCAGTCGGAGAGCAGGCGCCTGGTCGCGGTGATCCCGTCCATCACCGGCATCCGCACGTCCATCACCAGCACGTGCGGGCGCAGGCTGAGCGCGGCGCCCAACGCGGAGAGCCCGTCGGCGGCCTCGCCGACGACCTCGATCGGCGGGCGCCGCGCCAGCAGCGCGGCCAGCCCGGTGCGCACGACGACGTCGTCATCGGCGAGCAGCACCCGAATCGGGTCCGGCGCCCCGAACACCCCAGTCACTCCCAGCCCCCAGTCACTCCCAGTCCACAGTCACTCCCAGCCCACCCATCAACGCTCCGCTGCCGGACTACGCGGTCCGGTCCGCTGCCAGGCCGGTTCTCAACGGCGCCTTCCCGTGCACGGGAACGGCGGCCAGCACGCGATAACCGCCACCGGAGACCCGCCCGGCCTCCAACCGCCCGCCGAGGCGGCGCACCCGCTCCCGCATCCCCCGCAGGCCGAAGCCGGTGCCGGGGAGCAGGCGCCTCGGCCGGTCGGCGCGGCAGGGCTCGTTGCTGACGCCCACCACCAGCTCGCCGCCGACGATCTCCACCCGCACCAGCACGGTCGTCGGCGAGGAGTGCCGGACCACGTTGGTCAGCGCCTCGCGCAGCACCCAGTACAGCTCGGCGCCGACCTCCTGCGGCAGGTCCTCACCGAGCTCACCCAGGTGCAGCTCGACCTCGTTGCCCGCGGCCTCCGCCGTGCGGACGAGCTCGGCGACGCCGTCGAGGCCGCGCGCACGCGCACCGGATTCTCCGCGCAGGTGAGCCACAAGCTCGCCGAGGTCGGCGACGGCCGCGCGGCCGCTCTCCCGGATCTCGTTGGTAGCGCTGGCGATCTCCTCCTGCCGCCCCGACGCGAGGTCGTCCAGCAGGTAGGTCCGCACGCTGATCGCGCTCAGGTGGTGACCCATCACGTCGTGCAGCTCGGCCGCGAGCCGAATCCGCTGATCACGCAGTTCCTCGGCGTGGCGACGTTCAACTGAGACGAGAAAGCGTTGCCGTACAACAGTTCCCCATAAGAACGCCACGACGAGCAGCGGTAACGCCGCGATGAGGAGGGGCACCTCCGCCAGGGACAGGGCGGCAAAGACCAGGACCGCCGACCCCAGAGCGAGTCGACGCCGATCCCCGCGCAGTCGCGCACGCACGCGCGTCGCCTCCCCCTCCGAGAGCACCAGTGATCCCCACGCAATTGCTTACCCCGGTGGTTCACGGTCCGACCAGGGTCGAACCATCCTTCCACCGCAATGGCGCAATCGCACAGAGTTACCGATCTCACGTGTTCTTCGAGATCGACAACTGTCCGATCTACCGGAGTACATCGAACAGACGGCTCCGCACAGGTGAATCGCCCACCATTCACAAAAATGGACTCGTGCGTTTCCGCCAGAAACGCGAGACGGCCCCCGCGCGAGGCGGGGGCCGTCGAGTCGGTGGTGCCGCGACGATCAGTCGTCGCTGTTGCCACCGGGGCTGTTCTTCGCGACCTGCATCAGGAACTCGATGTTGGTCCGGGTCTTGCGCAGCTGGGTGAGCAGCAGGTCGATCGCCTGCTGGTCGTCCAGCGCCGAGAGCACGCGGCGGAGCTTGATGGTGACCGCCAGCTCGTCCGGCGAGAGCAGCAGCTCCTCCTTGCGGGTACCGGACGCGTCGACGTCCACCGCGGGGAAGGTCCGCTTGTCGGCAATCTTGCGGTCCAGCTTGAGCTCCGCGTTACCGGTGCCCTTGAACTCCTCGAAGATGACCGTGTCCATCGTGGACCCGGTCTCCACCAGCGCGGTCGCGAAGATGGTCAGCGAACCGCCACCCTCGATGTTGCGCGCGGCGCCGAGGAAGCGCTTGGGCGGGTAGAGCGCGGTGGAGTCCACACCACCGGAGAGGATCCGGCCGGACGCCGGGGCCGCCAGGTTGTAGGCACGGCCGAGGCGGGTGATGGAGTCCAGCAGCACGACCACGTCGTGGCCGGCCTCGACCAGGCGCTTGGCCCGCTCGATGGACAGCTCGGCGACCGTGGTGTGGTCGGCGGGCGGCCGGTCGAAGGTGGAGGCGATGACCTCACCCTTGACCGAGCGCTGCATGTCGGTGACCTCTTCCGGCCGCTCGTCCACCAGCACGACCATCAGGTAGCACTCGGGGTTGTTCGTGGTGATCGCGTTGGCGATCGCCTGGAGCACCGAGGTCTTACCTGCCTTCGGCGGGGACACGATCAGCGCGCGCTGTCCCTTGCCGATCGGCATCACCAGGTCGATGACGCGGGTGGTGAGGATGTGCGGCTCGGTCTCCAGGCGGAGCCGGTCGTTCGGGTACAGCGGCGTCAGCTTGGTGAACTCGGGGCGGTTGCGCGCCGCCTCGGGCTCGACACCGTTGATGGTGTCCACGCGGACGAGCGGGTTGAACTTCTGCCGCTGCTGCTCGCCGTCGCGGGGCTGGCGCACCGCACCGGTGATCGCGTCACCGCGGCGCAGGCCGTGGCGGCGCACCAGGGAGAGCGAGACGTAGACGTCGTTCGGCCCGGAGAGGTAGCCCGAGGTGCGCACGAACGCGTAGTTGTCGAGCACGTCGAGGATGCCGGCCACCGGGAGCAGCACGTCGTCCTCGCGGACCTCGGTCTCGCGGTCGCCACCGGAGCCACGGCCACCGCCGCTGCTGCCGCCCTCCTCGCCACGGCCACCGCGGTTGCGGCGACGGTCGCGGAAGCGCCTGCCGCGCCTGCGGCCGCCGTCATCGTCATCGTCGTCGTCGCGGACCTGCTCGCGCTCGCGCTGCTGGCCGCGCTCACCGCGGTCACCACGCTCGGAACGGTCGCCGCGCTCACCGCGGTCACTCCGGTCGCCACGCTCGCCGCGCTCACCACGGTCGTCGCGGTCCCGGTTGCGGCCACGGCCGCCGCGCTCGCCCCTCTCGGAGCGCTCGCCACGCTCGGAACGGTCACCCCGCTCGGAACGCTCGGAACGCTCGCCCTGCTCCTCGCGGTCGCCGCCGCGCTGGTTGCGGCGCTCGGACCGGTCACCGCGCTCACGGCCGGAGTCCGACCGGTCCTGGCGCTGACCCCTGTCCTGCTGGGGCGCCTCCGCCTTCTCCTCGACGGCGGCGGGAGCCTGAGCCTCGGCGGTGTCACCGCGCTCGGCTTCCGGGCTGCCCGCGGGACGCGAGACGGCACGGCGCCTGCTGCGGCCACGGCGGGTGTCGCCCGCGGCCTCCGCGTCGGCGGCCGGGGCCTTGACCTCGGCGGTCTTCGGCTCGGCCGACTCGGACCGGGCAGGCTTGGGCTGGGCGGACTTGGCCGGTGCAGGAGCGCTCTCGGCCTCGGGCAACGGGAGCTGCGCGGCCTGCTTGGCACGCCCCCCGGCCCCTCCGCCCTGGCGCTCCTTGATGGCAGCGATCAGGTCACCCTTGCGCATCCCGCTGGTGTTGCCGATGCCCAACTCTCCCGCGAGTTGGCGAAGCTCGGCGAGCACCATCCCGGAGAGGCCACCGCGCCTCTTGGGGGCGGTCCCGTTCGAGGCGGGGGCGTCGCTGCTCAACAGTTCTGTGTCGCTCACACATGTCCTTCCTGACCGGAACGCGCCTCCTACGCGAACCAGCGGAGCGCCGCCGCCGCGGGACGCGGGAACGGCGCTTCAAGTCCAGTCTCGGTGGGGCCTCGCGGAACCTCGGGGTATCGCAGGCGATCGTGGCCACCGATACGGAACTCGTCAGTCACTGCGGTGGTCGGGTACCCGAGTGCGCCGACCTTGTCGTGGTTGGGCCACAAGGTCAACACTCAGCGGGAGATGCGACCCGGAGACATGTGTCCGGGAACTGCACCGGCGACCGTGCGCGCGGTGACTGATGGTGCAAAGCGTAGACCCCGCCGCAGACCGGTGCAACAACCGGGCACCCCCGACGCGCCGCGAAGGGCCTCGTCTACCTGTGCTTTAGCGCATCCGGGTGAGGAAGATCGACTCATGAGGCCCCCGGCCCGCCGGAGCGCACCACCTCGGCGCGCACGCCGTCGAGGTCCACGGGCAGCCGGTGGGCCGTGAAACCGCCCAGCGGCAAGCCTTCCGGCAGCGCGCCCACCCCCGTGGGCAGCGCGAGCACGGTGGGGCCCGCCCCGGAGATCGCGGCGGCGATCCCGGCCTCCCGCAACGCATCCACGAGCCGCATGGACTCCGGCCACGCCGGGCGGCGGTACTCCTGGTGCAGCCGGTCGGCCAGCGCGTCCAGCAGCAGGTCAGGGCGGTCGGTGAGGGCGTGCACGGCCAGCGCCGCACGCCCCGCCGCGAAGGCCGCGTCCCGGTGCGGAACCCGCTCCGGCAGCAGTCCTCGGGTCATCGCGGTCGAGGATGTGACCTGCGGCACGAACGCGATCGGAGCGAGCTCCGCGTGCGGCTCGACGCGGACGGCGCGGTGTTTCGCGCCGTCGTGCCACGCGATGACCGCGCCGCCGTAGAAGCTCGCGGCGGCGTTGTCGGCGTGTCCCTCGAACTCAGCCGCCAGGTGCAGCGCAGTCTCTTTTGAGCTGTCATCGAGCTTGTGCCCGGCGAGCGCGTAGCCCGCCGCGACGCCCGCGACGACCGCCGCGGCGGAGGAACCGAGCCCCCGAGCGTGCGGAATGTTGTTATGACATCGAAGCCGCAGCCCGGGCGCGCCGAAGCCGCACGCGTCGAAAGCGGCCCGGATCGCGCGCACGACGAGGTGCGACTCGTCCTGGGGAACCTGGCCCGAGCCCTCGCCGACGACCTCGATCCGCAGGCCGTCCTCGGCGAGCTCGACCTCCAGCACGTCGTGCATGGCCAGCGCCATGCCCAGCGCGTCGAAACCCGAGCCCATGTTGGCGGTGGACGCGGGAACGGTGACGCGAACTGCGCTGTTCACAGCGGTCCTCACCTCAGGTCGAGTGCGGCGGCGATGACGCCCGGTTCCACCGGGAGCGCCTCCACCTCGGGAACGTCGCGCAGCGCCGTGTCGGGGTCCTTGAGCCCGTGACCGGTCACCGTGCAGACCACAAGCGATCCCTTGGGCAAACGCCCGTCGCCCGATGTGAGCAGCAGACCCGCGACGCTCGCGGCGGACGCGGGCTCGACGAAGACGCCCTCGCGCGCCGACAGCACCCGGTAGGCGTCGAGGATCTGCTCGTCGGTGACCGCGTCGATCAAGCCGTTGGAGTCGGTTTTCGCCGTCATGGCGCCGTTCCAGGACGCGGGGCTGCCGATGCGGATGGCCGTGGCGATGGTCTCCGGGTTCGAGATCGGCGCGCCGTGCACCAGCGGCGCGGCACCCGCGGCCTGGAAACCGAACATCCTCGGCGCGGCCTCGACGACCCCGTCGGCGGCGTACTCCGAATAGCCCTTCCAGTACGCGGTGATGTTGCCCGCGTTACCGACCGGGAGGCAGTGCACGTCGGGTGCCCTGCCGAGCACGTCGCAGATCTCGAACGCCGCGGTCTTCTGGCCCTCGATGCGCACCGGGTTCAGCGAGTTGACCAGCGAGATCGGGTACTCCGCCGAGGTCTTGCGCGCCAGTTCGAGGCAGTCGTCGAAGTTGCCGTCCACCTGGAGGATGCGCGCGCCGTGCGCGACCGCCTGGGCCAGCTTGCCGAGCGCGATCTTGCCGCGCGGCACCAGCACCGCGCTGGTCAGCCCCGCCCTGGTCGCGTAGGCCGCCGCCGATGCGGAGGTGTTGCCGGTGGAGGCGCAGATGACGGCCTTGCTGCCCTCGGCGAGCGCGTGCGTCATCGCGACCGTCATGCCGCGGTCCTTGAAGGAGCCGGTGGGGTTGTGGCCCTCCACCTTCAGCAGCACCCGGCAGCCGGTCAGCTCCGACAGGTACGGGGCCTCCAGCAACGGGGTCCCGCCCTCGTGCAGCGTGACGACCCGCGCGCCGTCCGGGACGGCCACCCGGTCGCGGTAGGCGTTGATGATCCCCGGCCAGCCGGCGCTCAGGGAATTGTGCGTTGCGGTCACTGTTCCTCGCCCTCGACACGCATGACGCTGACCACCTCGCGCACGACGGGCAGTCCGGCGACTTTGTCCACTGTGGACCGAAGAGCGGCGTCGGGGGCGGCGTGGGTGACCACCACCAGGCTCGCGGAGGGCTCGTGGTCGCGGCCCTCCTGCCGCACCGCGGCGATGCTCACGCCGTGCTCGGCGAAGACCGCGGCGACCTGCGTCAGCACACCCGGTTGGTCGGCGACGTCCAGGCTGATGTGGTAGGCCGTCCTGGTCTGGCCCATCGGCCGGACGGGCAGCTCGGCGTAGGCCGACTCCCTCGGTCCGCGCCCGCTGGCCACCCGGTTGCGGGCCACCGCGACCAGGTCGCCGAGCACCGCGCTCGCGGTCGGCGCTCCCCCGGCTCCCTGCCCGTAGAACATGAGCTGACCAGCGGCGTCGGCCTCGACGAAGACGGCGTTGAACGCGCCGCCGACACCGGCCAGCGGGTGCGACTTGGGGATCATCGCCGGGTGCACGCGCACCGAGACGGCCTCGTCGCCGTCGTCGTCGGTGACGCGCTCGCAGATCGCCAGCAGCTTGACCGAGCGGTCCAGCGAACGGGACGCGACGATGTCGGCCGCGGTGACCGAGGAGATGCCCTCGCGGTGCACGTCGGCGGCGGTGACCCTGGTGTGGAAGGCGATCGAGGCCAGGATCGCGGCCTTGGCGGCGGCGTCGAAGCCGTCGACGTCGGCGGTCGGGTCGGCCTCGGCGTACCCGAGCCTGCTCGCCTCCTCCAGCGCCTCGGCGTAGCCGGAGCCGGTCGCCTCCATCGCGGAGAGGATGTAGTTCGTGGTGCCGTTGACGATGCCCATGACGCGGGTGATCCGGTCACCGGCGAGGGACTCGCGCAGCGGGCGCAGCAGCGGGATCGCCCCGGCGACGGCGGCCTCGAAGTAGAGGTCGGCCCCGGAGTCGTCGGCGGCCGTGAACAGCTCGCCGCCGTTCTCCGCCAGCAGCGCCTTGTTCGCGGTCACCACGGACTTGCCCGCCGTGAGCGCGTCGACCAGCAGCGTGCGCACCGGCTCGATGCCGCCGATGACCTCCACGACCACGTCGACGTCGGGCCGCGAGACCAGCGCCGTGGCGTCGGTCGTCAGCAGCTCGGCCGGGACGTCGCGGTGCTTGTTCGGCCTGCGGACGGCGATGCCGACCAGCTCGACCGGGGCCCCGACGCGGGCGGCGAGGTCGTCGGCCTGCTCGTGCAGCAGCCGCACCACTTCGGTGCCGACCGTGCCGCAGCCGAGCAGCGCGACTTTGATCGGCCCCACTGGTGTGCTAGTCACTCACGCCTCCAGGCGGAAGAGGTCTTCCTCGGTCTCCCGCCGCAGCAGCACCCGGGCCTGGCCGTTGCGCACGGCAACGACGGCGGGCCTGACCAGCCGGTTGTAGCCGTTGGCCATGGCGTAGCAGTAGGCGCCGGTCGCCGCCACCGCGAGCAGGTCGCCGGGCGCGATGTCACCCGGCAACCAGCAGTCTCGCACCAGAACGTCCCCGGACTCACAGTGCTTGCCCACCACTCGGGACAGCACCGGCTCGGCCTCGGCCGATCGGGAGGCCAGGCGGCAGTCGTACTCGGCGTCGTAGAGCGCCGTGCGGATGTTGTCGCTCATCCCGCCGTCGACGCTGACGTAGCGCCGCCCGGTCCCGCCGCCGAGCTCCAGGTCCTTGATCGTGCCGACCTCGTAGAGCGTCGCGGTGCCCGGGCCGACGATCGCCCTCCCCGGCTCCACGGCCACCTTGGGAACGGGGATGCCGGCCTGGCCGCACTCGCGCTCCACAATGGACAGCAGCTGCTCGGCGAGCTTGGCGGGCGGGGGCGGGTTGTCCGTCGGGAGGTAGGCGATGCCGAGCCCGCCGCCGAGGTCCACAGTGGACAGATCGGCGAGCGCGTCGGCACCGTGCTCCTTGCGGAGCTGGGCCAGCAGGCCGATCACCCGGTGCGCGGCGATCTCGAAGCCGTCGGCGTCGTAGATCTGCGAGCCGATGTGGCTGTGCAGGCCGATCAGCGACAGGCCCTCGGCCTTGAGCACCCTGGCGGCGGCCTCGGCCGCGTCACCCGCCGCGAGGGAGAAGCCGAACTTCTGGTCCTCGTGCGCGGTGGCGATGAACTCGTGCGTGTGCGCCTCGACGCCGACCGTGACGCGGATCATCACCGGCTGCACGACACCGCGCTCGCGGGCGATCTGGTCGAGCCTGGCGATCTCCAGGAAGGAGTCGACCACGACGACACCGATCCGCGCCTCCACGGCGGCGGTCAGCTCGGCGACCGACTTGTTGTTGCCGTGCAAGGCGATCCGCTCGCGCGGGAAGTCCGCGCGCAACGCGATGGCCAGCTCGCCGCCGCTGCACACGTCGATGCCCAGGCCCTCCTGGGCCACCCAGCGGGCGATCTCCACCGACAGGAACGCCTTGGACGCGTAGTGCACCAGCGCGGCGTCGCCGAAGGCCTCGGCGTGCTCGCGGCAGCGCGCGCGGAAGTCGTCCTCGTCCATCACGAACAGCGGCGTGCCGAAGCGCTCGGCGAGATCGCGCGCGTCCACCCCTGCGAACTCCACGGCGCCCTGGTCGGTGCGGCGGGCGTTGCGGGGCCAGACGTTGGCGTGCAGCTCGTCCTGCTCCGGGAAGGAGACCGGGCGGGGCCCAGCCGTGTTCGCGGGGACGATGACGTCGGCGTGCCGGGGACCGGCGGGGTGCGCTCTCACATTCGCTCCGGTGCGCTCACGCCCAGCAGGGCAAGTCCGTTGGCCAGCACCTGGCGGGTGGCGGCGCAGAGGTGCAGGCGCGGCACGGCCACCGCGCTGACCTCCTCGTCGCCGCGCGGCAGGATGCGGCAGGCGTCGTAGAAGCGGTGGTAGGCCCCGGCGAGGCCCTCCAGGTAGCGGGCGACGCGGTGCGGCTCGCGCAGCTCGGCCGCCGAAGCCAGCACGCGCGGGAACTCGCCGAGCGTGCGGATCAGGTCGCCCTCGCGCTCGTGGGTGAGCAGCGAGAGGTCCGCCTCCGCCACGTCGCCGAGCTCGATGCCCAGTTCGGCGGCGGAGCGGCCGAGCGAGGAGAGCCGGGCGTGCGCGTACTGCACGTAGAAGACGGGGTTGTCGCTGGTCCGCTTGCTCCACGTGTCCAGGTCGATGTCCAGTGTGGAGTCGGCGGAGGCGCGGATCATGGCGTAGCGCGTGGCGTCGACACCGATCGCGTCGACCACGTCGTCCATGGTCACGACGTTGCCGGCGCGCTTGCTCATCCGCACGGGCTTGCCCTCGCGCACCAGGCTGACGAGCTGGCCGATCAGCACCTCGACGGTCGCGGGGTCGTCACCGGCGGCGGCAGCGGCGGCCTTGAGCCGGGCGATGTAGCCGTGGTGGTCGGCGCCGAGCATGTAGATGCACAGGTCGAAGCCGCGGGCGCGCTTGTCCTGGAAATAGGCGATGTCACCGGCGATGTAGGCGGGCGCGCCGTCGCTCTTGATGACGACGCGGTCCTTGTCGTCGCCGTAGTCGGAGGAGCGCAGCCACCAGGCGCCGTCCTTCTCGTAGAGGCTGCCCTTCGCCTTGAGCGCCTCCACGGCGGTGCCCACCGCGCCGGACCGGTGCAGGGAGTTCTCGTGGAAGTAGACGTCGAAGTCGGTGCCGAACTCGTGCAGGCTCTTCTTGATCTGCTCGAACATCAGGTTCACGCCGACCTTGCGGAAGGTCTCGTCCCGCTCGGCGTCGACCTGCTCCAGCGCCTTCGGCTCGACGGCGAGCACCTGCGCGGCGATCTCGGCGATGTACTCGCCGCCATAGCCGTCCTCGGGCGCGGGCTCGCCCTTGGCGGCGGCCACCAGCGACTTCACGAAGCGGTCGATCTGCGCGCCCGCGTCGTTGAAGTAGTACTCCCGGGTCACGTCGGCGTCCTGGGCGCTGAGCACCCGGCCGAGCGCGTCGCCCACCGCTGCCCAGCGGGTGCCGCCGAGGTGGATCGGGCCGGTCGGGTTGGCGGAGACGAACTCCAGGTTGATCTTGCGCCCGGTCAGCGAGGTGCCCCTGCCGTAGGCCTCACCGGCGGTCAGCACGGCGCGCACCAGCCCGGCGGTGGCGTCGGCGGCCAGCCGCAGGTTCACGAAGCCCGGGCCCGCGACCTCGGCGGAGTCGATCGCGTCACTGGCCGTCAGCGCCGTGCTCAGCTCCGTGGCGAGCTCGCGCGGGTTGACCCCGAGCTTCTTGGCGACCTGCATCACGAGGTTGGTGGCGTAGTCGCCGTGCTCGGGGTTGCGCGGTCGCTCGACGGTCACCTGGGCCGGCAGGACCGCGGTGTCGAGACCGCGAGCGGTCAGGACGTCGACGGCGGTGGATCGGACCAGTTCGGCGAGGGCTGCGGGGGTCACCGGACAAGTCTAGGGATACCCGAACGGACCAGTGAAACGACTTCCCCCGCTCCCGTCTGGTGGGAGCCGAATAGTCCGTTGAGCTGACCCCGGCTTGACCCCGCGTCCTTAGACTGGCGCGCGGTTGGTGGGCGACGTTGAGACAGCGGACGGGGACCGAGGGCATGGCCAGCGGCAAGAACAGCAAGCAGGCGCGGCGCAACGCCAGCGCGGCGCGCGCGGCGGCGGCGATCAAGAAACCGAAGCCGTGGGGCTTGGTGGCCGCGCTCGTCGCGATCGTGGTGTTCGCGGGCGGCGTGTTCGGCTTCGTGTACTTCCAGCAGGCCGACAAGCAGGCCAAGCTCGACGCGCTCGCACCCTTCACCCCGTCGCAGTCCAACCAGGACCCCTCGAAGCAGATCAAGGGCGTGGTCTTCAAGGACTACAAGCCGCAGAGCCACGTCTCCCCGGCCGACCGCGTCGCCTACGACCAGTCGCCCGCCTTCGGCGGCCCGCACGACGGCTACTGGGCGGCCTGCATGGGCAACGTCTACGAGCGCCCGGTCCGCACGGAGAACATGGTCCACTCGCTGGAGCACGGCGCGGTGTGGATCGCCTACCACCCCGACAAGGTCAAGGACGACGACCTCGACGCGCTGAAGAAGCGCGTGGTGAACCAGCAGTTCATCATGATGTCGCCGTACCCGACGCTGGACAGCGCGGTGTCGTTGCAGTCGTGGGGACGCCAGCTCAAGGTGGACAGCGCCGACGACGAGCGCATCGACCAGTTCATCCACGCGCTGCGCCGCAACCAGTACACCTACCCCGAGCTGAACGCCTCCTGCGACGCGCTCGGCCCGGGCGCCTTCGACCCGGACAACCCGCCGCCCTTCGACGCGACCCCGCCCGGCCCGGACGCCAAGCCGATGAACTACGAGCCCCCCGCGCCGCCGCCCTCCGGCCAGCCCGGTCAGCCCCAGCCGCAGCCCCAGCCGGGTTCCGGTGGCTGACCAGGACGCGGCCGCTGAGATCGGCTCGGACCAGCCGCCCGCGGAGACCTCGACCGCGATGCGGGTGCTGGTGATCTCCGTCGCGGTGCTCGCGGTCCTGCTGCTCGGCGCCGCCGGTGGGCTGCTGCTCGGCCTGCCCGGCGGTCGCGGTGCGCCCGCGAGCAACTCCGTCGACGTCGGCTTCGCCCAGGACATGAGCGTGCACCACCGGCAGGCGGTGCAGATGGCGGGCTGGGCGCGCGACCACAGCACCGACCAGGCCGTCCGGCAGATCGCCTTCGACATCGAGACCAGCCAGCTCGGCCAGGTCGGCAGGATGGAGGGCTGGCTCGGGCTGTGGGACAAGCCCGAACTGCCCGCCTCCGGCAAGTACATGAAGTGGATGACCGGTCCGGAGGCGGTGGCGCACGGGCACGGCGCGACCAACCCGGCCGATCCCGGCGTGGACGTCATGCCAGGCATGTACACCCAGCAGGAGTGGCAGCGGCTGCGTTCGCTGTCCGGCCGCGAGCTGGACGTGGCGTTCCTCCAGCTGATGCTGCGCCACCACCAGGGCGGCACGCAGATGATGGAGTACGCGGCGAAGTACGCGACCAACCCGCAGGTGAAGAACCTCGCGCAGAGCATGCTCCTGTCGCAGGGCAAGGAGACCCAGACTCTGCGCACGCTGCTCACCGCGCGCGGCGGCCAGCCCCTCCCGCCACCGAGCTGATCCGTGGTGTGAACGCCCCCGACCGGAGGAGGTCGGGGGCGTTTCGCTTGCCAGGACCGCGACGGCGATGTACCTTCGGCTCATCTGCTCTTGCTGGATGACTTGAGTTCCCACAAGAGATCTGATCGCTCTCCACTCCACGCCGATCACGCGTGTCGACTCGGAGCAGCACCCTCATCAAGGCCGAAGTCCGTCGCACCGCACGGGACCTCCGGCCGCGCCCAACGCTGTCCGGAAGGACTTCACACCATGAACAGCATCACTGGAATCCTTGACGTACAAGGAAATTCCGCATCACTGCTCACCGAGGACGGGGAGCGCGTCAGCGTCCCCATGTCACTGGTCCGCAAGCACGGCCTGCGCCGGGGCGACACCGTCGGCGGCACGGTCGGCACCCGCGCCACACTGTCCGAAGTGGACAGTCTCAACGGCGGATCACCGGAGAACTCTCGCAACAGGCCCGAATTCACCTCACTGACCCCGATCCACCCCAACGAGCGACTGCGCCTGGAGACCGAGCCGCACCGGCTCACCAACCGCGTCATCGACCTCGTCATGCCCGTCGGCAAGGGGCAGCGCGCGCTGATCGTCGCGCCGCCGAAGGCCGGGAAAACCACTGTGCTGCAAGACATCGCGCACGGCATCAGCAAGAACCACCCGGAGTGCCACCTGATGGCGGTGCTCGTCGGCGAGCGCCCCGAGGAGGTCACCGACATCCAGCGCTCCATGCCCGGCGAGGTGCTCGCGTCGACCTTCGACTGCCCGCCCGCCGAGCACATCACCGTGGCGGAGCTGGCGATCGAGCGCGCCAAGCGCCTCGTCGAGAGTGGCCGCGACGTCGTGGTGCTGCTGGACTCGCTGACCCGCCTCGGCCGCGCCTACAACCTCGCCGCGCCCGGTTCCGGCCGCATCCTCAGCGGCGGCATCGACGTCAGCGCGCTGCACCCGCCGAAGCGCTTCCTCGGCGCCGCGCGCAACATCGAGGACGGCGGCTCCCTGACGATCTTCGCGACCGCGCTCGTGGAGACCGGTTCGCTCGGTGACGGTGTGACTTACGAGGAGTTCAAGGGCACCGGCAACGCCGAGCTCAAGCTCGACCGCAGGACGGCCGGGCGCCGCGTTTTCCCCGCTGTCGACGTCGAGCAGTCCAGCACGCGCCGCGAGGACCTGCTGCTCACCCCGGAGGAACTGGCGCTCACCAGGACGCTGCGCCGAGCGCTGAACACCCGCGAGCACAACGGGATCGACCAGCTGCTGGAGGGCCTCCGCAAGGCACCGACCAACGCGGAGTTCCTCATGCGCCTCGCAGCACACCAGCCCCGCTGACGCTCTCTCCCCCCTGGCAACCTCAGGAACCGTTCCAGCACAACGGAATCACACACGCGCTCGCGAGTCACCGCTCAAGCCGACAGGGCGACCCGCTGGCACGAAACCCTTTGCCGCCAACGCTGACCGCCCCGAACACCGCGCTCCCCAGCGAACCCCTTGCACAACAAGGCTTTCCCACGAACCCGCCGCCGAGCCGCACAGCCGCACAGCCGCACAGCCGCACAGCCGCACAGCCGCACAGCCGCACAGCCGCACAGCCGCACAGCCGCACAGCCGCACAGCCGCACAGCCGCACAGCCGCACAGCGAGGCGACGATATCCCCGCCACCACCTCCGCCACCGAGCTTTCCCCGCCGCACGAACCGGACCGGGCGAGGGTGGCTTTCGTCCGGCCCGGGGAACCCCCGCTATCAACACTGCCAAAGCGGCGCGGCGCAGGCGAGCGAAGCGGGTGGCTCGGGTGGAAATCGTTTCACGCCAAGGGGATCGTCGGCGGGGACTTGAACTCCAGCCACGTGCTGCCGGTCACGGCGACCACGGAGTGCGGCACTCCTCGCGGGTGCACGACGACCTCACCGGCGCGCAGCTCGACCGCCTCACCGCCGAGAGTGCCGGTCACGTGGCCGCTCATCAGGTGCACGTGGCTGTCGTGGTCGTGGCTGTGCACCGGGCTCGCGACGCCAGCCGGGTAGGTGATCTCCAGCAACACCCCGTGCTCGCTGCGCGACCGCACCCGGTAGCGCCCTTCCCCGCCGAGCAGGGGCAGGCCCTCGACGACCCGCAGCGGCTTCCACTCCGTCATCCCCCGAGCTTGACACGCGTCGCCGTAACGGTGTTTTATAACGCCGTTCCCAAACGACGCGGAGACCACCATGACCATCCAGCTCAGCCCGGCGTCGCAGTCAATCGCCGGGGTCGTCCTGCTGACGATCGTGACCATCGAGTTCGGCGGCTGGTTCCTCACCAAGATCGCGCGCGGCGACGTGCCGATAACCCAGTTCCAGAAGAACTTCGCGCGGGCCGGGCACGCGCACGCCGGAGTGCTCGTCACGCTCGGCCTCATCTGCCTGGTGCTGGCCGACGCGACCGCGCTGGAGGGGTTCGCGGGCTACGTCGCGAGGGCCGGCGTGCCGTTCGCGGCGATCCTGATGTCCGCCGGGTTCTTCGCGTCCTCGGCGGGGCGCGGTGAGGTGACGCGGCCGAACAAGCTCTTCGCGCTCGTCTGGCTCGGGGCGCTCTCCCTCGCCGCCGGTGTCCTCACGCTCGGAATCGGGCTGCTCACCACATGACAAAGGCGGCGGCTGGTTGCCCGGCCGCCGCCCGAAGGATCGCGATGTCGTTCAGCTTCCGTAGACGTGCAGGCGCCACTTCCACTTGAAGAACTCGAACTTGCACTCGGCACCGGTCTGGCCGTCGACGATCTGCGCGACCCGCTTCTGGCAGGCCTCCTTGCTCGAGAACAGCTCGTCGGTCGGGCGGGCCGACGCACTCAGCGGCGTCACCGCGAGCAACGCCGTGACGGCAGCGCCGACGAGAAGGGTCTTTGCGGCTCGCACCATGAGTCTCTCCCAGTGTGAGGTGGACGAACGGGAGTTGGACCGCTGAACACGGCCGGCGGTTGCGCTTTCGCCCGCTTTGTCCCCCGTTCACGGGGCGCGGGGTGCTCACGCGCCGGTGTCGGGGACACGGGCTAGCGTCTGCGCCATGACCGAGCAGAAGCGCCTTGCCCCCGGTGACACCGCGCCGGGGTTCACCCTGCCCGACGCCGACGAGCAGCCGGTGTCGCTCGCCGACTTCAAGGGCAAGCACGTGGTCGTCTACTTCTACCCGGCAGCGAGCACGCCCGGTTGCACCAAGCAGGCGTGCGACTTCCGCGACAGCCTCGCCGAGCTCAACGGCTCCGACCACGTGGTGCTCGGGATCTCCCCGGACAAGCCCGCGAAGCTGGCGAAGTTCCGCGACGCCGAGGGCCTGACCTTCCCGCTGCTCTCCGACGTGGACAAGACCGTGCTCACGGAGTGGGGAGCCTTCGGCGAGAAGCAGATGTACGGCAAGACCGTCACGGGAGTCATCCGCTCCACTTTCGTCGTCGATCCGGACGGTGTGATCAGCAAGGCGATGTACAACGTGCGCGCGACCGGGCACGTCGCGAAGCTGCGCCGCGAGATCGGCGTCTGAGGCAACCTGCCTGACCAGGGCTTCCGTACGGCGCGACCGGTCGGGAAGTTGCCGGGGACCACCCACAACTTTCGGGTGACGGACCCGCGTAACACCGGCCATGAGACCTGTGGTCGTCCTGGTCAGCGCGGCCGTCACCGCCGTGCTGCTGACGTGTGCCGCGCTGTTCGCCTCCGCGGGCGGGGACCTCGTTCCCGGTTCCGCCTTCCCCGAGGTCGTGCCCGGATCTCCCGGCACGCCCGAGCCCGGGTACCGGCCGGTCGTCCCGGACCCTCGCGGCAACCCCTCCCGGCCGCCGCACCAGCCCGGCCCGCGGGCCGTGGACGAGATCGTGCGGAGCGCGCTGGTCAAGGCGGCGGGCCGCTCGACGGTCTCCGCGCAGGTCTTCGACCGGCAGAGCGGCACCTCGCTGTTCGAGGAGAGCGCCGACCGCAAGTTCCGCTCCGCGTCGCTGGTCAAGCTGATGATCGCGATCGATGCCCTGGCGAGGGGCTCCGAGCGCGCGGGCAGCACCCGGATGACGCAGATGCTGTCGCTGAGCCACGACGACTCGGCCAGCGCGCTGTGGGTGGCCGGGGGCGGTGGCCAGATCGTGCGCCGGATCGCGGAGCGGCTCGATCTGGATGCCGAGCCGCCCCAGCCGGACGGGCGCTGGGGCAACACGATGATCTCCGCGCGGGACGTCGTGAAGATCTACGACTACGTCCTCGACGAGCTGCCCGACGCGGACTCCGAGACGATCATGCGCGCGCTGCGGTCCGCCCCCGAGATCGCCGCGGACGGCTTCGACCAGCACTTCGGCATCCCGCGCGCGCTCGACGGCCTGCCGTGGGCGATCAAGCAGGGCTGGTCGGCCGGTGGCGGCAGCATGGAGCTGCACACCACCGGCGTGATCGGCGACGACGACCGCTTCGTGGTCGTGGTGCTCACCAAGACCACGGGCGGGGCGGAGTGGGGTTGGGGGTCGCGGATGACCACCGCGGCCACGCTCGCCCTGCGCCCGCTACTGGTCCGCTAGCTCGCGCAGGTGCGGCAGCAGGGCGCGCAGCGCGAACCCCCGGTGCGACGCGGCGTCCTTCTCCGACGCCTCCAGCTCCGCGGAGGTGCGTTCGGAGCCCTCGGGGAAGAAGATCGGGTCGTAGCCGAAGCCGTTGGTCCCGCTGGGCTGCCTGGCGATGGTGCCGCGCCACTCGCCGCGCACGACGAGCTCCTGGCCACCCGGCAGCGCCAGCGCGGCCGCGCACACGAAGCCGCCGCCGCGCCGCTCGTCCGGGGTGTCGGAGAGCTGGGCGAGCACGAGGGCCGTGTTCGCGGAGTCGTCCCCGTGACCGCCCGCCCAGCGCGCGGAGAGCACTCCGGGCATGCCGTTGAGGGCGTCGATCGCGATCCCGGAGTCGTCGGCGATCGCGGGCAGGCCGGTCGCCGCGACCGCGTCCCGCGCCTTGGCCAGCGCGTTCTCCTCGAAGGTCGCGCCGGTCTCCGGGGCCTCCGGGAAGGGGTCGACGTCGTCGAGGCCGACGATCTCCACCCCGCGCACGCCCTCCGCCTCCAGGATGCGGCGCAGCTCGCCGAGCTTCTTGGCGTTGCGCGAGGCGAGCAGGACGCGGGTCATGCCTTCGGCCCGGTCGGCAGCTCGCCCGGGTACGGCGCCGCGAGCGCCTCGGCCTGCAGCCGGGACAGCTCCGCGCAGCCCGCGAGCGCCACGTCGATCATGCGGTCCAGCGTGGACCTGGCGAAGGTCGCGCCCTCGCCGGTGCCCTGCACCTCGACCAGGGTGCCCGCGTCGGTGGCGACCACGTTCATGTCGACCTCGGCGCGCGAGTCCTCCTCGTACGGCAGGTCCAGACGCACCCTGCCGTCCACGACGCCCACGCTGACCGCCGCGATCGAGCAGGACAGCGGCTTCGGGTCGGCGAGCTTGCCCGCCGCGCCCAGCCAGGTGATCGCGTCGGCCAGCGCCACGTAGGCGCCGGTGATCGCCGCGGTCCGGGTACCGCCGTCGGCCTGGATCACGTCGCAGTCGATCGCGATGGTGTTCTCACCGAGCGCCGACAGGTCGATGCACGCCCGCAACGAGCGGCCGATCAGCCTGCTGATCTCGTGGGTGCGCCCGCCGACGCGGCCCTTGACGGACTCGCGGTCGCTGCGGGTGTGCGTCGCGGAGGGCAGCATCGCGTACTCGGCGGTGACCCAGCCCTTGCCCGAGCCCGCACGCCACCGCGGCACACCGTCCTGCGCGCTCGCCGCGCACAACACCTTGGTCTTGCCGAACTCCACGAGCACTGAACCCGCTGGCCACTCCTGGAAGCCCCGGGTGATGCGGATGTCGCGGAGTGCCTCATCGTTCCTGCCGTCGCTACGCGCCACCCGCACAGATTAGGCGTTCACCAGATCGGCTTGTCGTTGAACCACCCCGAGCCGGGCCGCGTTGAATACCTACATGGTGCTCGCACAGGACTTGACCACGATCGACGGACTGCCTCTGCACCCGCTCGTCGTGCATGCCGTCGTGGTGCTGCTCCCCCTGGCCGCGGTCAGCGCGATCCTCATCGCGCTGCGCCCGGCGTGGCGCCGCCGCTTCGGCTGGCCGGTGCTCGCGGTGACCGTGCTCGGCGCCGCCTCCGTCCCTGTGGCCGCGTTCAGCGGTGACCAGCTCAACGTGGCATTGGGCGGTGGGAACCCGGTCATCGCCGAGCACTCCGCACGCGCGTCGGTGCTGCTGCCTATCGCGATCGGCTTCGCCGTGGCCGTTCTCGTGCTCGTCTTGGCCGGACGCGTAGCTGACCGCGAAGCCGACCCCACGGACTCGCGTGCGCGAGTGTGGCGCCTTATAAGCGTCGCGGCAGCCGTACTCACCGTTGTGCTCGCCGTGGGCACCACGGTGCAGGTGGTGCGCACGGGGCACTCGGGCTCATCGGCGGTGTGGGACGGCCGCGTGCCGACGAATGGCGGCTGAGCCGTTCTGCGGACCGATCGGATAAGTGACGCCTTGTTCAGCGAGCTGGATAGGCCCCGCGAACACCGCGCGGGCCTCAGCGAGCATTAGGCGGCGATCGGTCCACGGTGGCACGTGGGTGAGCAGTAGCTGACGGACGCCCGCGGTCCTGGCTAGCTCTCCCGCCTCCCTGCCGGACATGTGCACGTCCACCGGGTTCGCGGGACTGTGCGGCCACGACGCCTCGGACAGCAACAGGCTCGCACCTTGGGCCAGTCGAGCCAACGCGTCACACGGCCCACTGTCACCGGTGTAGACGAGATGCTGTCCGGCGTGCGAAACGCGAAACCCGAATGCCGTGCACGGATGCGCCACGCGCGCGGCGGTCACCTCAAACGGTCCTATGTGGACGGTTCCCTCGGTGAGCGAGTGAAACTCGTACACGTCTGAAAGATCAGCCAGCACGCGCTCTTCCTCGTTCGGCGCGTACGCGGCCGCGAGGCGGGTCGGCGCCTCCTCGGGCGCGAACACCGGCAGTCGTTGCTCTCGCGGATCGTACGGCGGCGCCGGGTGGTAGCGGCGGAGCACCGTCAGCGCCGAGAAATCAGCGCAGTGGTCGGGGTGCAAATGTGAAAGCACCACGGCATCGACCGAGAACGGGTCACACCGCGACTGGAGCGCGCCGAGTGCTCCGTTGCCCAGATCGATGAGCAGACGAAACCCTTCCGCCTCAACGAGATAGCCGGAAGCGGGGGCGTTGGGACCCGGAAGGCTGCCCGAGCAGCCGAGGATGGTCAGCAGCACTCGTCGAGAGTGGCACGGCCTGGCTCGCGCGCCCAGAGGTCGTTCCGGTCAACCGGTGCTCGGCGCCGGTAGCAGTCCGTCACCCGAGCCGGTCACCGTGCCGAGCACCGGCCCGAGGAAGCGGTGCGCCAGCTTGGTGAACGGCTGCGGCGGCCCCGTCGCGACGAACTCGTGGTGCGGCGGCTCTTCACCGGGCTCGGCAAGCAGGTCCTCGTTGGTGAGCACGCGCAGGACGTCCTTCGCGGTCTCCTCCGCGCTGGAAACGAGCGTCACCGAGTCGCCCATGACGAGCTGGATCACCCCGGTCAGCATCGGGTAATGCGTGCAGCCGAGCACGACGGTGTCGACCTCCGCGCGCTGCAACGGTTCCAGGTAGCTCTGTGCCAGCCCGAGAATCTGTCTGCCCGAGGTGACACCGCGCTCCACGAAGTCCGCGAAACGCGGACAAGCCACGCTGGTGACGCTTGTGCCCGGAGAGACCGCGAAAGCGTCCTCATAAGCACGAGAAGTCACCGTGGCGCGCGTACCGATCACTCCGATGCGTCCGCTGCGACTGGTCGCCACGGCGCGCCTCGCCGCAGGCAGCACGACCTCCACCACCGGCACGTCGTAGCGCTCGCGCGCATCGCGCAGGCACGCGGCCGACGCGGAGTTGCACGCGATCACGAGTGCCTTCACCCCACTGGCCACCAGGCGGTCCGCGACGCCGAGCGCGTGCTCCCTGACCTTCGCGATGGGCAGCGGGCCGTAAGGGGAGTTCGCTGTGTCGCCGACGTAGCGCAGCCGCTCGGCGGGCAACTGGTCGAGGATGGCGCGGGCGACGGTCAGACCGCCGACCCCGGAGTCGAGGATTCCGATCGGCGCGCTGCTCACACCCCGAGGTTACCGGGGAGTTCGGGTGTGCTCGCCCGCTGTCGCCCCGACTTCGCCACCAGCCACGCGGCGAGCACGCCGCCGATCGCGCCGAAGAGGTGGCCCTGCCAGGAGATCCCCGGCTGGCCCGGCAGGATGCCCCACAGCGCGCTGCCGTAGAGGAAGAACAGCACCACGGCGAGGCCGATCTGCAGGAAGCGCCGGGTGAGGAACCCGCGCAGCAGCAGGAAGGTCAGCCAGCCGAAGATCAGGATCGACGCTCCTGCGTGGATCGTGCCCGCGGGCGCGGTCAGCCAGACGCCGAGGCCACCGACCACCCAGATGGACGCGGTCACCGCGACGAACTGGCCGATGCCGCCCGCCATGGTCAGGAATCCGAGCACCAGCACGGGAATCGTGTTGGCCGCGAGGTGGTCCCAGCCGAAGTGCAGCGCCGGGGCCCAGATCACGCCGGTCAGCCCGGACAGCTCGCGCGGGGTGATCCCGCCCGCGTCCAGCGCGCCGTTGGTGATCACGTCGATCAGTTCGATGAGGTACAGGGCGGCCACGAAGCCGACGATCGCGAGGGCCGCCTGCTTCGGCTTCGCCGGCAGCACGCGCGCGTCGGCACGGGGCGTCGGGGTCGTTCCAGGAACCGGCTGCACCCTTTCGAGGCTACGTCAGCGCCCTGGCTCGGACATCAGGGGCGAACCCTGATTCCCTCGCTGGTGACCAGCCACGACGCGCCGCACGCGGCAGCCGCGGCGATCGCGTGCGCGGCGATGCCCGACATCGACGCGTGGGTCACGAAGAACAGCGTCAGCGCGAAGAGCAGGAACAGCCACGTGGCGGTGGTCCCACCGTCCTTGTCGGTCCCGAAGGCCTTGCGCGCGGCCAGCACACCGAGCCACCCGGCGACCACGACGTACGGGCCGGTGTAGCCGACGTGCGAGGCGTTCATCCACAGCGCGAGGCCACCGACCACCCAGCCTGCCGCGGTGATCACGGCGACGTGGCGCACGCCGAGGTGCCGCAGCGCCAGGTAGCCGATCGGCACCGTCCACGCGAGCGCGACGACGAGCGAGCCCAGCCCGCTGGTCATCAACGGCGCCCACAGCACCGCGAAGAAGCCGAACGGGCTGTCGTGCGAGATGCCCGGCAACCACAGCACCGGGGACAGCACGGACTGCACGACGGAGACCCCGAAGAGCACCGCCGCCACGCCGAGCATGATCCGGCCGGCGGCCTGCTCGGAGACGGCGTTGCCCCGCTGGCTGACCTGGTGGAGCGGCGTGGAGGCGAACATGAGGGGAACGCTAGGTCCGCCGTGGTCCCGGCACATCAGGGGTGACCCGGATTCACGTCTCAGGGGCTCACGTCTCAGGGGCTAAGGTCTGCTGGTGATCGCTGAGGTGGCGCTGAAGGCCGAAGCCGAGCTGGGCGAGGGGCCGACGTGGGACATCACCACGGGCACGTTGCTGTGGGTGGACGTGCTCCGCAAGGAGGTCCACCGGTTCCACCCCGGGCGCGGCACCGACGACTCGATGGTGATGGGCCAGCACGTCGGCGCTGCCAAACCGCGCACGCGGGGCGGTCTCGTACTGAACCTCCGCGACGGGATCGCGTTGTGGGACAGGGACGACAGCAAGCACTGGCTCGTCTACTGGGCACGTGACGGCGTACGCGGCAACGACGCCGCCGTGGACCCCGCCGGGCGGTTGTGGGCCGGAACGATGCGCTACGACGAAGCGCAGGGCGGCGGTTGGCTCGCGCGCGTGGAAGCGGACGGCGCGGCCAAGGTCGTGCTTGACGACGTGACCGTCAGCAACGGGATCGGTTGGAGCCCCGACAGCTCGCTCATGTACTACGTGGACACACCGACGCGCCGTATCGACGTGTTCGACTACGACCGCGAATCTGGCGACGCGGTCAACAGACGACCACTCTGCACAGTGGACGGTGACGGCATGCCGGACGGACTGTGCGTGGACGCCGACGGATGCGTTTGGGTGGCACTGTGGGACGGCGCCGCCGTGCGTCGCTACACGCCTGACGGTCGCCTGGACCGCGAACTGGCGCTGCCGGTGTCACGTCCCACCGCGTGCTGTTTCGGCGGCGACGGCTTCACGGACCTCTACGTCACGTCGGCGCGCACCGGTCTCCCAGAAGAGGCGCACGCGGGCTCCGTGTTCGTTTTCCCCAACGTGGGCCAGGGAGTGCCCACGCCGCTCTTTACAGGCTGACTGCTTCACGGGCTGCTTAGGCCCAGAGGTGTCCATCGATGCGCGCGGCGGCCTCTTCAAGGGTGCCGGAGTAAGCGCCGGTGGACAGGTACTTCCACCCCGCGTCCGCGACCACGAACGCGATGTCGGCGGTCTCGCCCGCTCCCACGGCCTTCTCCGCGACCGCGAGAGCCGCGTGCAGCACCGCGCCGGTGGAGATGCCCGCGAAGATGCCTTCCTGCTCCAGCAACTGACGGGTGCGGCGGAGCGCGTCGAGCGAGCCGACGGAGTAGCGCCCGGTCAGCACCTCGGGGTCGTACAGCTCTGGCACGAAGCCCTCGTCGAGGTTGCGCAGACCGTAGACCAGCTCCCCGTAGCGGGGTTCGGCCGCGACGATCTGCACGTCCTCCTTGTGCTGCCGCAGGTACCGGCCCACACCGACGAGCGTGCCCGTGGTGCCGAGCCCGCCGACGAAGTGGGTCAACGTCGGCAGGTCGCGCAGCAGCTCCGGCCCGGTGCCCCGGTAGTGCGCCTCCGCGTTGGCGGGGTTGCCGTACTGGTAGAGCATGATCCAGTCCGGGTTCTCGGCGGAGATCTTCTTCGCCGTGGCCACCGCCTGGTTCGAGCCACCCGCCGCGGGCGAGGTGATGATCCTGGCGCCGTAGGCCAGCAGCAGCTGCCGCCGCTCCACCGAGGTGTTCTCCGGCATCACGCAGACCAACGCGTAGCCCTTGAGCTTGGCCGCCATGGCGAGCGCGATGCCGGTGTTGCCCGACGTGGGCTCCAGGATCGTGCAGCCGGGGCGCAGCCGCCCGTCCCGCTCCGCCGCCTCGATCATGGCCAGCGCGGGGCGGTCCTTGATCGAGCCGGTCGGGTTGCGGTCCTCCAACTTGGCCCACAGGCGCACGTCCGCGCTCGGCGACAGTCGCGGCAGCCCGATCAGCGGCGTGTCCCCGAGCGCGTCGAGCAGCGAGTCGTACCTGGCCATCCGCTTAGCGCGCGCCGCCGGCGACGGCCGGGAGGATGGTGACGTTGTCGCCGTCCTTGACCGCGGCCTCAAGGCCCCCGGCGAAGCGCACGTCCTCGTCGTTGACGTAGACGTTGATGAAGCGGTGCAGCGAACCGTCCTTGACCAGACGGGTCTTCAGGCCACCGTGGCGGCTCTCCAGGTCGTCGATGATCTCGGCGAGCGTGACGCCGGACGCCTCGACCGTCTTCTCGCCACCGGTGTGCGTGCGCAGGATGGTGGGGACGGAAACGGTGACGGCCATGGTGGATTCCTCCAGTCAGCGAACGGACTTCAACACCTGAACCCGCGCGCGAGCCGGGATGTTCCCCGAGGGCGCGGTGGTCTCAGCGACAGTCGGGGACGTCGTCGGGGCCCGTGTTGGAGAGCATGAAGCGCTCGATGGACGCGTCGTAGGCGTCCACGATCTCCACCGGCTCCTCGGTCACCGCGCCGTCGACGATGCGGTATGAGCGGAACTCGTGCTCCTGCGGGTCACGGGTGGAGACGAGCACGTAGTGCGCTCCGGGCTCCGCGGCGATGTTCACGTCGGTGCGCGACGGGTAGGCCTCGGTCGCGGTGTGCGAGTGGTAGATGACCACCGGCACCTCGTCGTTGGCCTCCAGTTCGCGGTGCAGGCGCAGCTGCTCCATCGAGTCGAACTGGTAGAAGGTCGGCGAGCGCGCCGCGTTGGTCATCGGGATGAACCGCTCGGGCCGGTCGGAGCCCTCAGGACCGGCGAGGACGCCGCACGCCTCGTCGGGGTGGTCCTCGCGGGCGTGCGCGACCATCGCGTCCACGAGGTCACGTCGGATCACCAGCACGCGGCCATCCTACGGGGACGAGAAAGACCGTCCCAGAATGTGAGCCCGGCAGGCACTGGTCAGCGCCGGGCGCGCGCTGCGGGTCCCGTTCGCTGAGAACCCGCTCCGGCCCTAGTCCCCAGGGGCCGTCACGGGTTCGGCGTGCCCCCACGCCACGGCGGCCTCCAGCTGCTGTGCGAGATCTGGGCAGGCCGCGTGCGCAAGCACTTCCATCAGGTCCTGGAGCATCGTGAGGGTGGCCGCGGCGTCGTGGCCGCCGACGGTGCGGTGCACGAGGCGGGTGCCCTTGCGCGGGGAGAACAGGAACCTGGCCGCGCCGAGCGCGGTCATCCAGTCGTCGAACTCATCGGGGTCCAGCCGCACCTCGGCGACCCCGGTCCAGGTGCCGAGCACCCGGCGCGTGGAGACCAGCACCTCCGCCCGCACCCCGGGCTCCTGCCGGGCGCGGAAGTCCGCCGAGATCGCCGGGTCCGCGCTGACGGCGGGGAACATCCGGCGTAAGAGGATCGTCTGGGAGAGCCGCACGCGCCTGCCGAAGGGGCCGCGCCCAGCCTCGGGCACCGTCCCCGACTCCAGCACGTCCAGCAGTTGGCGCAGCACCATCCGCACGGTCGCGGCCGCGGTCGGGGTGAGCCTGAGCAAGACCCGGTCACCTTCGCGAGCGGTCTGAGCTGGGACGTCCTCGGGGGCGGTCTGCCGCTCGGATGCGGTGGTCAGCGTCTCCGGCGACCCGGTCGCGGTGTCCACTCCTGTGCCGGAAGCCCCGTTCGCGGGGTCGAGCACCTTCTCGGCGGACCCGGTCGTGGGGTCGAGGCCCTTCTCAGCCAACGGTGGCCACCTCGGTCCTGGAGAGGCCGCCGCGCAGCCCGCACACCATCAGCCCCGCCACCAGGCGTTCCGCCTCAGCGCGCTCGGTGAACCTGGCGACCTCGGCGTAGCCGTGCTGGTGGATCATGATCATTGTGCGGGCCGCGTCGATGAGGGACATGCCGCACACGCGATACAGCACGTACTGCACGACGTGGGTGGTGTTGACGTCGTCGTCCCAGACCAGGACGCGCCAGCTCGCGTCGTTCATCGGGCCAGTATGGCGGGAGGGCTCCGCCATCCGAACAGGTCATCGCCCCGATTTCACCCCGCAGGCCGCGCAGTCGGCCCGCCTCGGTGCCTCGACGACGTGCGCGCGCTCCGGTGAGACGAGGTTGACGCCGTCGATCCGACCGGAGCGAACCGGACTTATTCCGGCGATCAGGGAAATGACCGCGTAAGAGGCCGCGAATCCCGCGATACCGGCGGAAACGACATGAGCGGCATTGCTCGCGATTTCAGCCTCTTGAACGGGGTCGGCGGGCCGAAGGCATTCGTAGCAAGCACCGAGTCCCGGAACGTGAACCGCCACCGCGGTGCGCGGGCCGTGATATCCGGCGTCCACCCAGGGCGTCCGCGTGCGCAGGCAGGAGCGGTTGAGCCGCTCGCGGACGCCGCCGGGCCGTCCCGTCGCCAGCGCCAGCACGTCGAAGCGGCGAGCAAGGGCGGTCAGGTCCTCCGGCGCGCAGACGCGCTCGGAGCCGATGGTGACGCTGATGTCGGAGTTGACCGCGCGCAGCCTCGCGGCGGCCGCCTCCGCCTTGCCCCGGCCGATGTCGGACTCGGCGAAGAGCACCTGATGGCTGAGGTCAGCGAGCGCGACAGTGCCCCCGTCGACGCAGTGCAGATGTCCGACACCGCTCGCGGCCAGCGACAACGCCAGAGCACCGCCGCTGCCGCCGAGTCCGATCACAGCGACGCTGGCATCCCGCAGCTTGAGCTGGGCCTCCCACCTGCTGGGCCTCGGCGCGAGGTCGACCCAACGGTAGAAGCGTGCCTCGCGCGTGTATCGCGTCCGCTCGCGCTCGGTCAGCTCCTTGGGCTCGTCGGGCCTGGTGTCCTCGATGTAGCCCATGCCGATGAGCTGGCCGAGCACGCCCCGGATGTCCTCGCGCGTGCTGTCCGGGTGCCGTAGCGCGACCTGGTCGACGACCTCCCCCGCGGACCGGGTGCCGTCGAGGCTCTCCAGCAGCGTCCACACGGCGCCGGTCGGATCGGCGATCTCGGTCGCGATTCCGTGCACGGAACCACCGACCCGGATTCGGTCGGCGGAAATCCGGTGCGGCGCGTGCTCCGGTTTCACCCTCGGCTTCGCGCGCTCGACGAACTTCACGGTCAGCACCCCCATTCGCGGCGAACCTAGCGGCGCCGGGAAGCGAGCGTCAATTGACCTGATACTCCGTTGGCGAAAACCTGAGCAGGATTTGACAATTGACTTCGAAATTATTTCGGGACGCCCCGAAACGCGGACGGGTAGAGGTCGCGGTAGGCGGGTCTCCCGGAGACCTCGGTGGCGGTGAGCACCGCGTGCACGACCGCGCGGGCGACCGCGTCCGCCGCGGCGGCGCACAGCAGGTCGAGCTGGGGCGGGCGCTTCTCGTCGGCGCGATAGGGATGGTCCTCGTCGATCGGCAGCTCGCGTTCCCCCGTCGCGAGCACGAAGAACGTGTCGCCGTCGTACATCGTGTGTGAGGGCCGGACCGCTCGGGCGAGCCCGTCGTGGGCCGCGATCGCCAGCCGCTGGCACTCCGCCTTGCTCAGCGCGGCGTCCGTCGCGACGACACCGATGGTGGTGTTCAACGGCGCGGGTTTCACTCCGAGCTGCTGCCGAGCGGCCTCGATCTCACCGGCGTTCGGCGCTACGACACCGAATTCGCCGTCGACCTCCGAGGACGCACACCACGGCAAACCGGTCTTCAGGTCGACAGCGTCGCCACGGGCGTTCATGGCCAACAAGACGCCCACGGTGCAACCGTCAGCCACAACAGTGCTCGCGGTGCCGATGCCGCCTTTAAGCACACCAGCGGTCGCACCGGTGCCCGCGCCGACACAACCCATCGCAACGGCACCGTCAGCCGCGGCGGCACACGCGGCATAACCGAACTCCGCGTCCGGACGGTTACCCCAGTCGGACAACGGGAGGTCGAACAGCACAGCGGCGGGCACCACGGGCACGACCTGCCCCGGCTCCGCACCGACCTGCATCCCGATCCCGCGCTCGTCGAGCCACCGCATCACTCCGTCTGCGGCAGCGAGCCCATAAGCACTGCCGCCGGTCAGACAGACCCCGTGCACGCGCTGCACGAGCGTGGACGGCTCCAGTGCGGATGTCTCACGCGTACCCGGAGCCCCACCGCGCGTGTCAACGGCGGGCGTGGCGCCCTTGTCCACGAGAACGACGGTGGTGCCAGTAGCCCACCCGTCACCGATTCGCTCGTAGTGCCCCACGCGAACCCCAGGAACGTCCGTGATCGCGTTGTGCACACCGGGCAAATCAGTCATAAGCAGGATCGTCGTCGAACAACAGCTCGTTGACCAGACTCCCCTGCACCCAGGTGAGCCACTGGTAGACGCCGTAGTGCGGGGCGCGAGGGTCGCTCGGGTCCAGCTCGTCGGGCATGTCGTCGGTGAGGTCGAGCGCGGTGCCGAGCGCGATGCGGACGTCGTTGAGCGCCGCGACCCAGGATTCGGCCTCGGTCTCCGTCAGCCGCGCGATCCCACCGTCGACCGGGCAGGTCTCCATGACCACGGTGGTCGCGGCGGTCTTCGCCTCCAGCACGGCGGGCTCGTGCAGCGACCGCAGTGCGGCGGCCGAGTTCGCGTGCTCCGCGTCCAACTCGCCGTCCGGGTCGTCGAGCCCGGCGCGGTGGAAGTCGGGCAACAGCCGAGCCATGATCGGGTTCTCCGGGGGCAGCGACGGCCCGGTGCGGATGCCGGTCAGCTCGGCGAGCTCGTCCTGCGGGGCCTCCTCGGCCCGGCCGACGAGCATGTCCCTGATCTGGTCGACCATGCCGCGGATGAGCGCGGCTTCTTGCTGCGCGAGGGTCGCGACGAGGCGATCCCCTTCACGGCGCCAACTGTTCACGAGTCCCGCTGCATCGTCGCCCAGAGGCCCGCGGCGTGCAGCTTCGCCACGTCGACCTCGACCTTCTCCTTGGCGCCCGAGGTCACCACGGCCCTGCCTTTGTTGTGCACGTCGAGCATCAGCTTCTCAGCGTGGTCCCTGCTGAAGCCGAACAGCTTCTGGAAGACGTGGGTGACGTAGGACATCAGGTTGACCGGGTCGTTCCACACGACCGTCATCCACGGTCTGTCCTGGGCCCCGACAGCGTCTTCGGTCGACTCAACCTGTGTCCGCTCCTGCGCGACAAGCGTGGACATGGGAACCATGGTGTCACGCTCCCACGACAGCTGCGAACGGCACGATCAGTGCATTGAATGACATTCGCCGCTCTCGGGTGAAGAGCGGTCGTAGGCTTCCTGCTCATGACGGCGCCGAGCACCGCTTTCCTCACCGACCACTACGAGCTGACGATGCTGGCCAGCGCGCTGCGCGATGGCACGGCGGACCGGCCGTGCGTGTTCGAGTTGTTCGCGCGGCGGCTGCCGACGGGCAGGCGCTACGGCGTGGTCGCGGGCACCGGTCGGTTCCTTGACGCGCTGGCGGACTTCCGCTTCGGCGACGAGGAGCTGGCGAAGCTCGAAGCCTCCGAGGTCGTCGACCGCGCGACGCTGGAGTGGCTGGCGAACTACCGCTTCAGCGGCGACATCGTCGGTTATCCGGAAGGTGAGCTGTACTTCCCCGGTTCCCCCGTCATGACGGTGACCGCGTCTTTCGGCGAGGGTGTTCTGCTGGAGACGCTCGCGCTGTCGATCCTCAACCACGACAGCGCCGTCGCCTCCGCCGCGGCACGGATGTCCTCTGCCGCCAACGGTCGCAGGCTGATCGAGATGGGCTCGCGGCGCACGCACGAGGAGGCAGCGGTCGCGTCGGCTCGCTGCGCGTACCTCGCCGGGTTCACCTCAACGTCCAATTTGGAGGCTGGTCGGCGCTACGGCATCCCGACCGGTGGCACGTGCGCACACGCGTTCACGTTGTTGCACGACAGCGAGGAGGACGCGTTCCGCGCGCAGGTCGACGCGCTCGGTGTGGGGACGACGCTCCTGGTGGACACCTACGACATCAGCAGGGGCATCGAGCGCGCTGTCCGCGTCGCGGGCCCGAAGCTCGGCGCGGTCCGCATCGACTCCGGCGACCTCGGCGTGCTCGCGAGGCAAGCTCGCGAACAGCTCGACGACCTGGGCGCGCGCGAGACCAAGATCGTGGTCTCCGGCGACCTGGACGAGTACTCGATCGCCGCGCTGCGCGCCGAGCCGGTGGACGCGTACGGCGTGGGCACCTCGCTGGTGACCGGCTCCGGCGCTCCGACGGCGGGCATGGTCTACAAGCTGGTCGAGGTGGACGGCCGCCCGGTCGCGAAACGCAGCTCCCACAAGGAGTCCAGGGGCGGGCGCAAGGCCGCGCTGCGCCGCTACAAGGCGACCGGCACCGCGCTGGAAGAGGTCGTCTACCACGCGGACGGGCCCGCGCCGGAACGTCACGATCACGACAGGGAGATGCAGATCCCCCTGGTGCGCGCTGGACAGGTGGTGCCGGACCTGCCCACCCTGGACGACGGCAGGCAGCGGCTGCGCCAGGCACTGGTCAGCGTGCCGTGGGAGGGCTTGGCGCTCTCCGGCGGCGAGCCGGTCATTCCGACGGTCTTCGCGTAAGGGGGCTTCGATGACAAGAGCGCTCATCGTTGTGGACGTGCAGAACGACTTCTGCGAGGGCGGTTCGCTCGCGGTCAACGGCGGCGCCGCGGTCGCGGTCGCGATTTCGGAGCACATGGCGCACAACGCCTACGACCACGTCGTGGCGACACGGGACTACCACGTGGACCCCGGTGCGCATTTCAGCGACAGCCCGGACTACGTGGACTCGTGGCCCGTGCACTGCGTCGCGGGCACCGCGGGCGCGTCCTTCCACCCGGAGCTGGACATCACACGCGTGGAAGCCGTCTTCTCCAAGGGCGCTTATTCGGCCGCGTACTCCGGTTTCGAAGGCGCGGACGCCACGGGGCGCACGCTCGCCGACTGGCTGCGTGAGCGCAACGTGGACACCGTGGACGTCGTGGGCATCGCGACCGACCACTGTGTACGCGCGACGGCGGTGGACGCGGCGCGCGAGGGCTTCGCGGTGACAGTGCTGCTCGGTCTCACCGCGGGCGTCGCTCAGTCCACTGTGGACTCCGCGCTGACCGTGCTCGGTGACGCGGGCGTCAGGACAGACGGAACCCCGGTGGTCCGCTAGGGCCCACCGGGGTTCGTTGCCTCTCAGTTCAGCCGTCTCGAAAGCCGAGTCAGCTTCAGAAGCTGGGGCGGCACTCCACGCTGCCGACGATGATGCTGCCGCGCAGCGGGGTGACCCCGGCGGGCGGGAACGCCACGCGCATCACGTTGAGGCGGATGGCGCCCTGGTCCTTGGTGACCTCGTTGAAGAACACGCGGGCGAGCAGCTCACCCTTCTTGTTCTTCAGCGGGATCATGTGGCCCGCCGGCATCGGGTTGGGGATGTCCAGCCCGCTGACGCCGCCGAGCGAGAACTTGCCGCTGGTGCCGGTCGGCGTCGAGGTGCACTCCGCGGAGTACGTGGAGACGCGGGTGATCGTGGTGTAGCCGTACTGCTTGAGCGCGGTCAGCTCGAACTTCGTGCCGCTCATCTTGACGATGTTGTCGTCGCCGTTCTTCTTGCACGAGGTCGTGCCCTTGCCGAACTTGGCGATGGTGCCGAACGTCTTCGCGGGCACCGTGCCGTTGGCGGGCGTGGGGGTGTCCGGGTCGACGTCGCAGAGCGCGAGCTCGCCGCTGCTGGTCGTGGTCTCACCGCTGGTGACGTTGACGTCGCCGACGTTGGCCGCGCCGTCCTGGATGTCCGCCGCCGCGTAGGCGGGCGAGCCCATCGCCACGGTGGTGGCCAGCACGGCGCCGATGACAGCGCTGCGTCGCAAAACCGACTTGGTGCTCATTGTTGCTACCTTCTTCCGCGCCAGGGACTGCGACGGCCCGTCCATTCAGGACGGACGCGTTCCTGCTCGGTTCATCGGCCGAACGGCCTAACGCTGTACAAGATTCACGGGCCGCCACCCGATCGGGAAAACCATCCGCTCGTCCGGGTAAGCCGTGCCGCCGATTGCGACGGAGAGCGACAACTGCCGGGTACCGTGGGCGGACATGATCGACACTGCGGCTCGCGAGGTCGCGCTCCGCTTCCTGTCCGAACTGGACGAAGCGGCGCGCGGACTCGTCGCCGGACTGCACGTGGTCGGCTCGGCGGCGCTGGAGGACTACCGCGCGGGCCACTCCGACCTCGACGTCGTCGTCGAGCTCTCCGGTCCGGCCGATCCCGCCGCTCTCGCGGCCGTGCACACCGGTCCCGGAACCGCAGTCGAGGCGCTCTACGTGCGCGCGGGCGAGCTGAACGGGCGCGTCGAGGACGTCTCGGACGGGCCGTGGGCGAACCTCGGCGTCCTCAACACCACTGAGCGCTCCTTCCAGCTCAACCCCATCACCTGGCTCCAGCTGGCCAGTCACGCCGAGACGCTGCGCGGTCCCGCGCCGAGGCCGCACGCGGACGTCGAGGCCGCGAAGCGGTTCTGCCTGCGGAACATCACCGAGTACTGGGCTCCGGTGCTGGACCAGGCGAAGGAGATGCTCGCGCCGTTGGCCCCGGACGCCGACGCGAACGCGAAGGGCGTCGAGTGGATCGCGCTCGGGCCGCCCCGGCTGTGGCACACCGTGCGCACCGGCGAGGTGATCGGCAAGTCCCAGGCCGGGCTGGCTGCGGCAGCGCACTGGCCCGACCTCGCGGCCGAGCTGAACGACGTGCTGGCCGCGCGATCGGGACAGGACGTCAGGCTGACCGCGCGGCACGGGAACGCCGCCGTGGCACTGGGCGAGCGCGTGGTGCGTGAGTTGTCGGAGGTGGGCGGTACCGTCTCGTGACGTGTCCCCTGCCTCCCCCAGCACCCTGACCGCGACGCGGAAACCGCACGAGATCCCCGGAGTGCGCGCGTTGCTCGCCGCCGCCGTCGAGGCCGTCGGCGGTACCGAGCGGCCAGGCCAGCTGACCATGGCGGAGGCGGTCGCGCACACGATCTCCAGCGGCGAGCACCTCGCCGTCCAGGCGGGCACCGGCACCGGCAAGTCGCTGGCCTACCTGGTGCCCGCACTGCGGCACGCCGTCGCGGCGGAGACCACCGTGGTGGTGTCGACGGCGACGATCGCGCTGCAGCGCCAGCTGGTCGACCGCGATCTGCCCCGGCTGGCCAAGACGCTCAAGCCGCTGCTCGGCCGCGAACCGCGTTTCGCGATCCTCAAGGGCCGCCGCAACTACCTCTGCATGCACAAGATCCACGGGGAGATCGACGACGAGCCCGAGGACAACGCGCTCTTCGACCAGTTCGCGATCTCGGCCATGGGGCGGCAGGTGAAGCGGCTGCACGAATGGTCCTCGGACACCGAGACCGGGGACCGCGACGAACTCGTGCCCGGCGTGACCGACCAGGCCTGGCGGCAGGTGTCGGTCACCGCCAAGGAGTGCCTCGGGGTGAGCAAGTGCCCGGTCGGCGTGGACTGCTTCGCCGAGCGCGCGCGCAGCGAGGCCGGCAAGGCCGACGTCGTCGTCACCAACCACGCACTGCTGGCCATCGACGCCCTTGAGGGCTACAAGGTGCTGCCGGAGCACGACGTGGTGATCATCGACGAGGCGCACGACCTCGTGGACCGCGTGACCTCGGTGGCCACCAACGAGTTGACCTCGGGCATGGTCGGAGCCGCGGCGCGACGCGTCGGCAGGATGATCGACCAGGACGTGGCCGATCGGCTCGCCGAGTCCGCCGACGGGCTCGCGCTGATCATGGACGACGTCTCCTCCGGCCGCCTGGAGGCACTGCCGAAGCCGCTCGCCGGGGCTCTGGCCGCGATCCGCGACGCCGCGCACGCGTGCATCACCGCGCTCGGGCCGGAGCGCAAGGAGGACCAGGACGGCACCGCCAACCGCAAGATCGCGCGCGCCTCGCTCGACGAAGTGCACGACACGGCCTACCGGCTGCTCGGCGCGTTCGAGGCGCCCGAGGCCGAGCGGCGCGACGTCGTGTGGCTCTCCGCCGACTGGGAGCGCGTCCGGCCGCCGTCGCTGCACGTCGCGCCGCTGTCGGTGGGCGGGCTGCTGCGGGAGAAACTGTTCGGGCCGCGCTCGGTGGTGCTCACCTCCGCGACGCTCGCGCTCGGCGGCTCGTTCGACACGCTCGGCAGGCAGTGGGGGCTGCCGCCGTCGTCCACCGCGACCCGCGCGGAGGGCGCCGCCATCGAGAAGGAGGTGCCGTCCGACACCGGTGCGCCTCGGTGGACCGGCATCGACGTCGGCTCGCCGTTCGAACACGGGCGCAGCGGCATCCTCTACATCGCGCGCCACCTTCCTCAGCCCGGTCGCGACGGCCTGCCCGAGGAGTACCTGAGCGAGCTGACCGAACTGGTGCAGGCGGCGGGCGGGCGCACGCTCGGGTTGTTCTCGTCGATGCGCGCGGCGAAGCAGGCGTCGGAGGAGCTGCGCAAGCGCGTCGACCAACCGATCCTGTGCCAGGGCGACGACGCCACCGGGCAGCTCGTGAAGAAGTTCGCCGAGGACATCGAGACCTGTCTGTTCGGCACGCTGTCGTTGTGGCAGGGCGTGGACGTGCCCGGGCCGTCGTTGCAGCTCGTCGTGATGGACCGCATCCCTTTCCCGCGTCCTGACGACCCGCTGGCGTCCGCGCGGCAGAAGGCCGTTTCGGCGCGTGGCGGCAACGGCTTCATGACCGTGGCGGGGACGCACGCGGCACTGCTGCTCGCGCAGGGCGCGGGCCGGTTGTTGCGCTCGAACGACGACAAGGGCGTGATCGCGGTCCTCGACCCACGGCTGATGACCGCTCGCTACAGCAGCTTCCTCCGCGCGTCCCTGCCGCCGTTCTGGACCACCACCGACCCCGCAGTGGTCCGCAGCGCCCTCGAACGCATCAACACGTAACCCCCGCCTCACGCGCGCCAGGGGTTACGCAGTCTTCAAGACCAGCAAACCCCCACGTACGGAGTCGCCAACCGCCTCAAACCCTTGGCGCACCGCATGTTCGCTTGGGCGGGGAAGTCGCGGCGCGCCAGCCTGGATGCTGCGCGACTTCGATGACGGTCCGCGCGTGGGCCAGGTCGCGCATCAGCGTGATCGCCAGTCAATGCGTCAGGCAGTCAGTCCGTGCGTCGGCGCAGTCGTACGTCGGCATAGTCGTATGTCGGCGAGATCGCTGGTGCCCGTGCATCTGCGGGCGTCGGCGTCTGTCGCACGGGCGCGTGCGCGTCGTGGCCGATGGCACGCACGCCTAGTGCGCATCGTGGCGTCGACCACGAACGCTTGGTGTCCGTAGCGTGGGCGCGCGGCGGCGGTGAGCGCAGTGCCGTGCACGGCGGTGGTGGACGCGGTGGCGGTAGTGGCGGAGTGGCGTGGGTTTGCTGCGGTTAGCGACCGTGAAAGCGGGGGTTTGCTGGTCTTGAAGACCGTCAGACGTTGGGCCACTGGGTGATGACGGTGATGGTGCCGGGGTCGACCTCGGTGAAGCCCGCGTCGCGGACGGCGACCACGCGCTTGGACTTCCACGCCAGGGCAGGGTCGTCGCCGGGGTGCAGGTCGTGCCAGCGGGACGGGGCGGCTTTTCGGACCGCGCAGGGGAATCCTGCGGCGGCCCAGTCGGCGAGGTCAGCGTCGCGGCCGTCGGCGTGCAACAGGGCGGCGAGCAGCATGGTGGCGTGGCCGACCTGCGCTGCCGCCTTGCCCACGGTCATGGCCACACCGGGGTTGAGCCACAGCACCGGGGCGGTCGCGGGCGGAGCGGAGAGCTGCTCGTCCTCCGGGAGTTCGCTGCCGGAGATCTGGAGGCGGCCCACCACGCGCGGGGTCTCCACGACGAGGCCGGGCAACAGCGACCGCACCTCGGCGCCGGAATGCGACACGGTCACGCCGGGCAGGTCCTGAACGGCGGTCCAGTGCGCTCCGCGAGCGCGCCGGGAGACCTTGTGGATGCGGCCGCACATCCACGCGTGCACCTCGTCGTGCCACGGCTGCCCCGGCGCGGCGAGCGGGTCCAGGCAGACGGCGATCGCCGACGATGCCGCCGCCGCGAGCACCGCGGCACGCGACGGCGGGTCGGCCTTCTCGATCCGGAGCACCATCGGCATGGCGCGCACCAGCTCGGGCACCTCGTCGGAAGTGTCCACAGTGGACGCTGCCGACCGGCGCAGCCACGAGACGTAGCGGTCGGCGAGCGGGTCGAGGATCGAGGCGGTGGCCAGCACTCCGCTAGTCAACCACCAGCCGCGGGCTGCCCTGCAAGACATCGGATTCGCCGGTCTTCAAGACCCGCGAACCCGCACCCCAGTGATCTTCAACGACGGCAAACCATCGCGAGGGCGCAGGGTTCGGGGCGGTTAACGATGATCGACAGTGGGGTTCGGTGGTCTTGAAGACGCACGAACCCCCGTCGATCACCCGATCTCGATGCGGTCGGCGGGCAGGCCGTCCGCCGCGTCCGCGGCCTCCACCTCGGCGCGGGTGACGCCGAGCACGAACAGCACGGCGTCCAGGAAGGGCAGCGACAGCGCGGTGTCAGCGACCTCGCGCAGCGCGGGCTTGGCGTTGAAGGCCACGCCGAGACCGGCCGTGGAGAGCATGTCGATGTCGTTGGCGCCGTCGCCGACCGCCACGCACTGCGCGAGCGGGATGTCGTACTCCCCGGCGAAGCGGCGCAGCGCCTCGGCCTTGCCCGCGCGGTCGACGACCTCGCCGACGACGCGACCGGTGAGCACGCCGTCGACCACCTCGAGGTCGTTGGCGGCGCAGAAGTCGAGGTCGAGGTCCTCGCCGAGGCGGAGCACGACCTGGGTGAAGCCGCCGGAGACGACACCGCAGCGGAAGCCGAGCCGCTTGAGCGTGCGCACGGTGGTCCGCGCACCCGGGGTCAGCTCCAGCGCGTCGGCGACCTCGTCGAGCGCCTTCTCCGGCAGGCCCTTCAGCAGCGCGACGCGGCGCTCCAGCGACTGGCCGAAGTCCAGTTCCCCGCGCATGGCGGCCTCGGTGATCTCGCGGACCTCGTCCTCGTGGCCCGCCTTCGCGGCCAGCATCTCGATCACCTCGCCCTGGATGAGCGTGGAGTCCACGTCGAAGACGACCAGGCGCTTGGCCCTGCGGGTGAGCCCAGACTGCTCGACGGCGATGTCCACGCCGATGCGCGAGGACAGCTCCACCATGGCGGCGCGCAGCTCCGCGTCGCCCCGGGGGGTCTGGTCCGCGGTGGTCACCGACAGCTCCAGCCCGGTGACCGGGTAGTCGGCGACGCGGCGGATGGAGTCGATGTTGGTCTCCAGCGCGGCGAGCTTGCGCGAGACCTCGGTGAACGCCCGCGCGGTGACCGGGCGGCCCATGACGACCAGGTGGTGGGTGGAGCCGAGCTGCGCACTGGACACCGAGGCGCCGACCTCGACGTCGACCTGCATCCCGACGGTGGCCATGGCCTGCTCGACCATCTCGTGCAGGCCCTCGGGGTCGTGGTCGGTGGAGACCAGCACGCCGAGCACCAGCCTGCCGCGGATCACCACCTGCTCGACGTCGAGCACCTCGACGCCGTGCCTGGTCAGGGCGGCGAACAGGACGGAGGTGACACCCGGCTTGTCCGGGCCGGTAACGGTCATCAGCACGGGAGTGGCGTTCGGGCCGGTCACGGTGTCTGGCTCCTCATCGCGGGGTTGTGCGTCGCGGGGTCGTGCACTGCCGGGAAAAAGCGAACGAGCCCCCGGGCATCACTGCCCAGGGGCTCGTCGTCGAGCACAGCTGCTGGTACTGCCTAGCTACTTGGCTTTGGGATCGCCTTTGGTCTCATCATCCGGCTGCACCGCTGCCGCCGCCACCTCGGAGGGGGCCGCCTTGCCGTGCTTGCCGCCGATGTGCGCCTCCGCGCGGAAGCGTTCGACCATGTGCGGGTAGTGCAGCTCGAACGCGGGGCGCTCGGAGCGGATGCGCGGCAGCTCGGTGAAGTTGTGCCGAGGCGGCGGGCAGGAGGTCGCCCACTCCAGCGAGTTGCCGTAGCCCCACGGATCGTCCACCGTCACGACCTCGCCGTAGCGGTAGCTCTTGAAGGCGTTCCACAGGAACGGCAGCATCGACGCGCCGAGGATGTAGGCGCCGATGGTGGAGATCATGTTCAGCGTGGTGAAGCCGTCGGTGGGGATGTAGTCCGCGTACCGGCGCGGCATGCCCTCGTTGCCCAGCCAGTGCTGCACCAGGAACGTCAGGTGGAAGCCGATGAACGTGGTCCAGAAGTGCAGCTTGCCCAGCGGCTCGTCCATCATCCGGCCGGTCATCTTCGGGAACCAGAAGTAGATGCCCGCGAAGGTGGCGAAGGCGATGGTGCCGTAGAGCACGTAGTGGAAGTGCGCCACCACGAAGTAGCTGTCCGAGACGTGGAAGTCGATCGCCGGGGCCGCCAGCAGGACGCCGGAGAGGCCGCCGAAGAGGAACGTCACGATGAAGCCGATGCTGAAGAGCATGGGCGTCTCGAAGGTGAGCTGCCCCTTCCACATCGTGCCGATCCAGTTGAAGAACTTCACGCCGGTCGGGACCGCGATGAGGAAGGTCATGAAGGCGAAGAACGGCAGCAGCACGGCGCCGGTGGCGTACATGTGGTGCGCCCACACCGCCACGGACAGGGCCGCGATGCCCAGCGTCGCCCAGACGAGGCCCTTGTAGCCGAAGATCGGCTTGCGGCTGAACACCGGGAAGATCTCGGAGACGATGCCGAAGAACGGCAGCGCCACGATGTAGACCTCGGGGTGGCCGAAGAACCAGAACAGGTGCTGCCAGAGGATCACGCCGCCGTTGGCCGGGTCGAACACGTGCGCGCCGAGGTGGCGGTCGGCGAGCAGGCCGAGCAGCGCGGCGGTCAGGATCGGGAACGCGATGAGCACCAGGAGGCTGGTGATCAGGATGTTCCAGGTGAAGATCGGCATCCGGTACATCGTCATGCCGGGCGCGCGCAGGCAGATCACCGTGGTGATCATGTTGACCGCGCCGAGGATGGTGCCGAGACCACCGACGACCAGGCCGGAGATCCACAGGTCCGCGCCGACGCCCGGGGAGTGGATCGCGTCCGAGAGCGGCGTGTAGGCGAACCAGCCGAAGTCCGCGGCCCCGCCCGGGGTGATGAAGCCCGCCATCACGATGAGGCCACCGAAGAGGTAGAGCCAGTACGAGAAGGCGTTGAGGCGCGGGAACGCCACGTCGGGCGAGCCGATCTGCAGCGGCATGATGAAGTTCGCGAAGCCGAAGACGATCGGCGTCGCGTACAGCAGCAGCATCACCGTGCCGTGCATGGTGAACAGCTGGTTGTACTGCTCCTGCGAGAGGACCTGCATCCCCGGGACGGCGAGCTCGGTCCGCATCAGCATCGCCATGACGCCGCCGACCAGGAAGAACGCCATCGCCGTGACGATGTACATGATCCCGATTTGCTTGTGATCCGTCGTGCTGAACATCCGCAGCAGGAACGAACCCTTGACCGAGTCACGCGTCGGGTAAGGACGCGTGGCGATCGGCTGGGGGGCTACGGCCGTCACGATGCCTCCTGAGCTGTACTGCGGCGCCTATCTGGGCCGTCGACGTCCGGCATACGTAGCCTGCCCGGACATCCGAGAGGATCGTAGACCGCGCGCCTGACGGCGGCTCGTCTGGGCCGCTCCCACGACTCTCCCGCGACCGGGGGCGTAGGCCAGGTCACAACGACCCGCCTCCGACGGGCGGGCGGACAGCTCCTCGGCCACCGCGCGACGCGCACGGTGGCGGTCGGGCCGCGCCGGTCGCGTTGCTCCGAACGGCCGTGCTCCGCTCGGCGATCCGCGCTATCAAGACTCCTATCGGCGATTGACCCGTTCGGCCGCGTTAGATCAACATCCGGAGCCATCCCAGCCGCCGCTTCCTTCCCCTGAGGGCTCCCGATGGCACTCCCCGCCGCGCTCCGCCGCCTGCTCGTCCTGCCGCTCGTGATCGCCGCGCTGGCCGCGGGCACAACGGTCGCCACCGCGAAGCCGGTCGAGCCGGAGCCCGCCAGGACAGGGCAGTTCACGCGCTACGTCTCGCTCGGGGACTCCTTCGTCTCCGGGCCCTACATCCCGCAGCCGCGGCCGGAGTCGCGCGGCTGCCTGCGCACCACCGGCAACTACCCGACGGTGCTGGCCGCCAAGCTCGGGGTGCGGGACCTCGCCGACGCCAGCTGCATCGGCGCGTTCACCCACCACATGACCACGGCGCAGGACGAGCCGTCGTGGAACATCGACAACCCGCCGCAGTTCGACCGGCTCACCCCGGAAACGGACCTGGTCACGATCACCACCGGCGGCATCAACATCGGCTTCATGCAGTTGGCGATCGACTGCGCGCTGGCCAGCTTCGGCGACCCGCTCGGCACCCCGTGCAAGAAGAAGCACACCGTCGACGGCGTCGAGCAGATCGGCAAGCGCATCGAGGCCGCCGCGCCGAAGGTCAACGACGTGCTGGTGGAGCTGAAGCGCCGCGCGCCCAGGGCGAAGGTGGTCTTCGTCGGCTACCCCCGCCTGGTGCCGAAGTCCATCGGCTGCTTCCCGACCGTGCCGATCGCCTTCGGTGACGTGGAGTACCTGGACGGGCTCCAGCAGAAGCTGAACAGGGCGCTCGCCGCGCAGGCCGCCGCGAACGGGATCCCGTTCGTCGACGCCTACAAGGCCAGCGAGGGCCGCGACGCCTGCCAGGCTCCCGAGGTCAGGTGGATGGAGGGCGTCATCCCCAGCTCACCCACCGCGCCCGCGCACCCCAACGCCGCCGGGATGACCGCGGTGGCGGACCTCGTGCACGCCGCGGTCGTGGGCAGGGACTAGCTCTCGCAGCTCTCCGGCAGCTCGCCCCTGCCGGACTCGCCGAGCATGCGGCACAGCGTGCGCACCGCCTCCTCCGGCCGCGTCTCCCACACGATGACGTCGCGGTCCCAGCTGGTGGAGGCGAGCGCGCTGCCGTCTCGTTTCCAGGCGAGCGCGTGGATGTTGCGGCTGTGCCCGCCCGTCAGCCTCGTGACGAGACGGCCGTTCGCCCTGGACCACACCGTGATCTCGCCCTTGCCGTGCCCGAGCGCGAGCAGCTGGCCGTCCGGGGAGAACTCCACGGCGGTGATCACGCTCGCGCCGGTCTCGATGCGGCCCTTCTGCGCACCTGTCTCGGCGTCCCACAGGGTCACGACGTTGAACTCGGGGCGGGCGAGCACCGCGCCGTCCGGGCTGAACACGATCTGTCCTGAATAGGGGCTGCCCGGGCTCGGCAGACGGGTCGGCTTGGGCGTGCCGTCGACGTTCCAGACGACGATCCCGTCGCTGCCGCGCCTGGCCAGCCGCGTGCCGTCCGCGTTGAGCGCGAACTCGGCGGTGACGTCGGGGATGGTGGCCACGGCTCGTCGTTCGCGCAGGTCCCACACGGTGACGGAGCCGTCGTGGCCCACGGCGAGCCTGCTGCCGTCAGCGCTGACGCGCATGTCCCCGAAACGCTGCACGGACGCGGTGACCGGCAGCGAGCCGAGCACCTTCCCGTTCTCCGAGTCGTACAGGGTGATCTCGTTGTCCGATCGCGCCACGACCAGCCGGAGGTTCATGCTGAGCAGCGGTCGCGCGGGCCCGGGCAAGTAGTCCTCGGCCAGCTGTCGCATCCGGTCCGACACGGGCGATGCGGCCAGTGGGACGCGGCGCGGCTCGGTCGGGCGCGCTGGGTCCCAGGTGAACACCTGACGGGGCCCGGCGGAGGTCACGGCGCCGTCGGGGCGGAAAGCGAGGGACTCCTCACCGAGCTCGTCCTGCCCCAGCATGGGCAGCCACTCCGTGTGGAAGAGCACGATGCTGTCCCCACCGGCCATCGCGATCGTGCCCGGCTTACCCACGGCGATCTGCCCCGCCAGCTGGTCCGGCGGCACCCGGAGGTGGGTGAGCACGTGCAGGTCCTCGGTGCGCAGGAGAGCCGTCGCGACACCGCTGGCGGCGACGAGCGCGGCTCCGCCGGGCATGAAGGCGATCTTGCTGATCGGGCCTGGCAACGGCTCGTCGCTGACCGTGGTCCGACCGCTGCCCGTGTCCCAGAGCAGCAGCCGCCCCGCCCGCGTGCCGAGCGCGACGGTGCGGCCGTCCTCGGCGATCGCGATCGCACCCAGGGCACCCTGGCCGTGCTGGAACTCGGCGAGCTTGGTGCCGGTCGCCGCGTCCCATCGCGCGGCGAGCCCGCTCTCGTCCGCGGTGAACAGGGTTCGGCCGTCGGCGGCGAAGGCCACGTCGACCGAGTCGTACCAGTCGGTGCCGGGCAGCAGCTGGTAGAGCGCCTGGCCGCCACCGGGGCGCCAGACCGAGAACCCGCCCCCACGGTTCCTGATGACCATGAAGTCGCCACCGGGGCTGATGAGGTCTGGGCCCATCCCCACCCCCAGATCGGCCGTTTCCGAGACCGTGGCCCCGCTCGCCAGCTCCCAGGTGACCGCTCCGCCGAGGTGGTTGACCGCCGACACACGCGTGCCGTCAGGGCTGAAGGCGAGCGCGGACAGGCCGTACCCGACGTCCTTCATCCGCAGTTCTGCCCGCTCCGCCAATGTCCGTGTGTCCCACAGCCGCACGCCGACGGAGGTGTTCGTGGCGACCAGCGATCCGTCCGGACTGACCGCGACGAGCGCCTTGGAGGTCGGTTCCCTGGTGATCAAGCCGTGGTTGGCCTGGTGTGCCGCGAGGCTGAGGACGGCGCTGCGGGCCTCCTCGGTCCTCGATGCCGCGAACGCGTCGAGCGCGCGGCGCATGGCCGTGTGCGGATCGCGCGACGCGTCCTCCCTGGCCTGCGCGGCGAGCTGACGGGACAGCGCGAGCTGCTGCATGTCGATGGCGTCCTGGCGCTGCTTGAGCACGATCAGCCCCGCGACGACCGCGACGACCAGCGCGGCGGCGAGGCCCGCGACGAGCTGTCGGAGCTGCCGCGTCGTGCGAGCGCGCAAGCCCTGTTCGGCCTGTTCAGCGGCGTCGGCAGCGTCGAGGAAGTCCTTCTCCCGCGCGGCGAGGACGACCTTGTCCCCTTCCGCCCACTCGCGCGCGACGGCCAGCCTGGTGCCCCGGTAGAGAGCGCTGGCGTCGCGGCCGAGTTCGTCCCAGTCGGCCGCCGCGACGGCGAGGCGCTGGTGCACGCGGTGCCCCTCGCGGTCCTCGGCGATCCAGTCGGTCAACCGGGGCCACGAGCTGATCAGCGCCTCGTGCGCGATCTCGACGGCGTCCTCGTCCGCCGTGAGCAGCCGCGCATCGGCGAAGGCGTCGAGCACGCCCGCGTTGACCGCGTTCTCGCGGTCCAGCTCCGCGCTCGTGGCCCGCCTGCGCAGCATCCCCTCGCTCGCGTCGACCAGGCGCAGGAACAGCGCGCGGGCCGCGACCGCCTCCTCTTCGCTGAGCCGCGCGTACACCGCCTCCGCCGTGCGCACGACCGCGTCGTGGATTCCACCGGCGGCCTCGTAGCCGCTGAGCGTGAGCACGCGCCCTCGCCGACGGCGCCAAGTCTCCAGGAGCGCGTGCGAGACCAGTGGCAGTCCGCCGCGCTCGTTGGCGGCTTCGGCGACCAGGGTGGCCAGCAGTGCCGCCTCCACGGTGCAGCCCGTTCCTGCGGCGGGCTCGGTGATCGCGCTGCGCAGCTCCGCGACGGTCATCGCGCCGACCAGCACGTGCCGGTCACGCATCGCGTCCACCAAGCCGGGGTGGCGCGCGCAGTGTCCGAGGAAGTCGGCGCGCACGCTGAGCACCATCCGCAGCCGCTTGGTCCCGCGAGCCGCCAGGACGGCGGCGAGGAAGACCTCTCGCTCCTCTTTCGCGACCTCGGCGCCGAAGACCTCCTCGAACTGGTCGACGACCACGAGCAACGAGACACCCGCCAGCTCGGCGAGACGCGGTAGCGCGGTCGGGTCCTCGGTCAGCGCGGCGCGCGCGTCGACGTCACCAGGCACGTCACCGAGCGCGTTGGCCAACCGCTCGACCCACCTGGCGAGCGGCGTGGCTCCCGGCGCGAACACGACGGCGCGCCAGTCCGGTTGTCCGGCAAGGCCGTCGACAGCGACCCGGTGCGCGACGCCCGCGCGCAGCAGCGAGGACTTCCCGGCTCCCGAAGCTCCGGCCACCACGAGGAACCGGTCCCGGGCGAGGCGGTCCACCAGGTCCGCGACGAGTTCTTCGCGGCCGAAGAACAACTCCGCGTCTTGTTCGCGGAACGCGGCTAGGCCCCGGTACGGCGAGTCCTGACCGTCTTCCGCGAGCCGGTCAGCGTCGCCGAGCAGCTCGCGGTCGGCTTCGCGCCACCGCCGCTCCCACTCCGCGCGGTCACCGCCGCACGCCTCGGCGTAGGCCAGCGCCACCGCGAGACTGGGCAGCTTCCGTCCTCCCGCGGCGTCGGACAACGTCGTGACCGAGTAGTGAGCGCGTTTCGCGAGCTGGCGATATCCAGGACTTCCCGCGCTTTCCCGCAATTCACGGAGTGCGGCGGCGAAGCGGGCCACGGCGCTGTCGTCGGCGTCCAGCGGGCGCTCGGGTCGGGGCACTCGCACACCCTCCTGACCGGGACGGATGTTGTCCGCCGTTGTTTGTCCACCCTACCTGCGCCGAGCCGGACAACACGGCGCGGCATACACCGGAAAGGAGCCCGATCCGGGCAGAAAAACTTGGGGAGAATTCGTGACCATTTCTTCCGCGCACGACGGCGCGGTCGGGAGTGCGGTAGGTGGCACGCTCGGCACTGAGGCCATCACCGGAAACCCGCGTGAGACACCGGCGCGCATCCGGCGGTGGAACCGCGCGATCGTGATCGCCGCAGTGGCGGTCATCGCGGTCGCCGGGTTCGCGCAGCGCTGGATCGCCGACGACGGTCTGATCTACGTCCGCGCGGTCGAGCAGATCCTGGCGGGCAACGGCCCGGTCTTCAACGTCGGCGAACGCGCCGAGAGCTCGACCGGCACGCTCTGGCAGTGGCTGCTCGTGCTCGCCGGGCTGATCGTGCCGAACGTGTCGCTCGCGGCCGTCTACCTCGGCCTGGCGTGCACGGCCGCCGCGATCGCTTTCGGCGTCACGGGCGCGCAGCGGCTGCACGGCTCGGTCACCGTGCCCGCCGGGGTCGTCGTCGTCCTAATGACGCCTCCGATGTGGGACTTCGCGACCTCGGGCCTGGAAACCGGGTTCGCGTTCGCGTGGATCGCGGGCAGTTGGTGGCTGCTGGTGCGCTCGCGGGACACCGACTGCGGTCTGCACTGGCTCGCGCTGGTGCTCGGGCTCGGCCCGCTGGTACGGCCTGACCTGGCCTTGGTCTCGATCGTGTTCCTGGTCTCGCTGTGGCTGCTGCACCGGCCTCGCCTGGGCGCGACGCTGCGGCTGGTCGCGGCGGCGGGCGCGCTGCCGGTGGCCTACCAGGTCTTCCGGATGGGCTACTACGGCGTGCTCGTGCCGCTTCCCGCGATCAGCAAGGAGGCGTCGACCTCCTACTGGGAGCGCGGGCTGGGCTACCTGGCCGACCTTTTCGTCACCTACTGGCTGTGGGTCCCGGCCGCCGTGGTGCTCTTGCTCGGCTTGCGCATGCGCCTGACCAGGGCGGATCGCATTCTGGTGTTCGCGCCCGTCGTCGCGGGAGCGCTGTCCACGACCTACGTGATCAAGGTCGGTGGCGACTTCATGCACGGCCGCATGCTCCTGCCCGGACTGCTGCTGGTCATGCTCCCGTTCTTCTGCCTCCCCCGGCCGCGAAAAGCGACCCTGAGCGCGTTGTGCCTGGTCCTGGCCGCGACGACCGCGTTCTGCGTGCTCAACCCACGGCCGTCGTACTCCCCGCAGATCGGCGAAGCGGGCATCGCCGACGAGCGCGCGTTCTACGCCAACAGCCTCGGCACGTGGAACCCCGTCAGCAAGCAGTCGTACCTGGACCGCTTCAGCGACCTCGCCGACCAGGTGCGCGAGGCGCGGCACGAGCTGGTCTTCATCGGCTTCAGCGGCGAGTACCACCCCCTGGCGCCGGAGCGGACCGAGCGCGTCGGCACCGTCTGGTCGACGCTCGGGGCGGCCGGGACGATCACGCCGCTGAGCGAGACCGTGATCGACCAGATCGGCCTGTCCTACCCGTTGGCGGCGCACCTCGAACCGCAGCCGCGCGGCCGGGTCGGCCACGAGAAGAAGCTGCCGAACGCGTGGGTGCTCGCCGACTACGGCGTGCCGACCGAGGAGACCGCCGCAGCGCGCAGGGCGCTGTCCTGCGGCGCGCTCGCCGAGCTCCAGGAGTCGGTCAGGGCACCGCTCACGTGGAGCCGATTCGTGGACAACTTCCTCGGCGCGTTCGGCAGGACCTCCTTGCGCATACCGGAGAATCCGGTCGAGGCGGAGCGGCGGTTCTGCGGCTGAGGCCCGCAATTCCCGGCTTTTGGGACGCCGTGCCGCACCCCGGTGAACACGCACAACGGGCTTCGCTCTATAAATGAGGGGCGCCCCGAACGGGGTAGCGGCACGGCATGGAGTGAAATACGTGACAGTTACCCCGTTCGACAATATCGGAAATCCAAAAGCAACCTTCGGCGTCGCCACCGCATATAACGAAACGACTACGGAGAGTTCTTCCCGGCGCTGGAATACCGGGGTCGCTGTCGCGGCCGTCGCGGTGATCCTGGTCGCGGGATACTCCAGGCGCTGGATTTCCGATGACGGCCTGATCTACGTGCGCGCCGTCGAGCAGATCCTGGAGGGCAACGGCCCGGTCTTCAACGCCGGCGAGCGGGCGGAGACCTCCACCGGGACCCTCTGGCAGTGGTTACTCACCGTGGTCGGGTTCGTGCTGCCGGACAGCCTGCCGCAGCTGGCCGTCTACCTCGGGCTCGGCTTCGCGGGCGCGGCGTTCGCGCTCGGGGTGACCGCCTCGCAGCGGTTGCACGGCGGCGCCCCGGTCCCGGCGGGCGTGGTGATCCTGCTCGCGCTGTCGCCGATGTGGGACTTCGCCACCTCCGGGCTGGAGACCGGCTTCGCCTTCGCCTGGATCGCGGGCAGCTGGTGGTTGCTGGTGCACTCGCGGGACAGCTCGCGGGAGACCCACTTCGGGCTGGCCTTCGTGTTCGGGCTCGGCCCGCTGGTGCGCCCCGACCTGGCGCTGGTCTCGATCGTGTTCCTGGTCGCGCTGTGGCTGCTGCACCGGCCCGCGCGGCGGACCACGATCGGCATGCTCGGCGTCGCGGGCGCGCTCCCGCTGGCCTACCAGGTCTTCCGGATGGGCTACTACGGCGTGCTGGTGCCGCTTCCCGCGATCAGCAAGGAGGCCTCCGGCTCGTACTGGCTGCGCGGCTTCTCCTACTTCTTCGACCTGTTCCTCACCTACGGGGCGATCATCCCCGTCGGCATCGTGCTGTGGGTCGGCCTGCGGCGGCACTACAACCGCAGCGACCGCATCCTGGTGTTCGCGCCGGTGATCGCGGGCGCGCTGTCCATGGTCTACGTGATCAAGGTCGGCGGCGACTTCATGCACGGCCGCATGCTCCTGCCCGGACTGCTGCTGATCCTGCTGCCGTTCTTCTGCATGCCCAGGCCCGCCAACCCCGAGACGATGAAGTGGGCCAGCGCCGGGCTCATCGGCTGGGCGCTGCTCTCCGCCGCCCTGCTGCGCCCGATCTACGCGCCGCACTTCGGCCCGATGGGCGTCGCCGACGAGCGCAGCCACTACGTGAACTCCACCCACGTCACGAACCCGATCTCCAAGCGCGACTACGTCGAGGCGCAGCCGGAGAAGCGGAACTGGGTGCGCGCCGCCGAGGGCGAGCTGGTCTTCGCGCTGGAGAAGCCGAGGACCGAGCCGCTGGCGCCGCACCGCGAGGAACGGGTGGCCTTCGTCTGGCCCGTCCTGGGCACGGCGGGCGCGATCACCACGCTCGACGAGACCGTGGTGGACCCGATCGGCCTGTCCTACCCGCTGGCCGCGCACCTGGAGCTGACCGATCGCGGTGGTCGCGTCGGGCACGAGAAGAAGCTGCCCAGGGTGTGGATCACCGCCGACTACGGCGCGCCCACGAAGGAGAACGAGCTGGCGCGGCGGGCGCTGTCCTGCGGTGCCCTCGCCGAGCTCCAGGAATCCGTGCGCGCGCCGATGTCGTGGGGGCGCTTCGTGGACAACTTCCTCGGCTCCTTCGGCAGGACCGCGCTGCGCGTGCCCGCCGACCCGGCCGCCGCGGAGCGCCTGTTCTGCGGAGGCTGACGAGGAGCGCGTATACCCTCGGGGGTATGCGCCGGGCATCCACGAGCACGCTCCTGCTCGGGTTGCTCGTGGCCGGGCTCAGCTTCGGCGTGCTCGCGATGCACCAGATCCCGCACGCGGTTTCCGTTGCGCAGCAACACCACTGCGATGGCGGGAGCCCTGCGGACCCGGTGACGCACATGTGCGCCGGGCTGGTCGTGGTGGTCGCCGCGCTCGGGGCGTTGAGCCTGGTGGCGCTGCTGCGGCGGGAACCCGTCGTGCTCGCCCGCCCCTCGCTGCTGCGGTGGCTGCGCCGGCTGTCCGGCCGCGCGCCACCGGTTCGGCTGAAGCTCGCGGAGTTGTGCGTACTGCGGTTGTGACCGGTTAGCCGCGTTTCATAGGTCTCGTTCGATGAGGGTCGGGATCGAGGTCGTTCCTGGCAAGACGGCGGGAAGACCGCGTACCGGTGTTGTACGTGGGCTTTCCGACAGCGCAGCCAGGGGCGGGCTCGGCCCGGCCATCGCGAACACGGACCTGTGAAACACGGCTTAGCCGGAGTGCGTGCCCCTGTGGCGCGCCCCGGACCCGGCCCACCGTCACGACTCCTCGAAACGAGAAGCGATGAAGCTCAGGTTCCTCGTGGCCGCACTGGCCGCGCTCACCCTCACCGCGTGCGGCCAGCAGGCGGGGCCAACCAACACGGCTCCCACGCACAACCAGGCGGACGTGGACTTCGCCTCCGGCATGGTGCCGCACCACCGGCAGGCCGTGGAGATGGCCGACCTCATCCCGGGCCGCAGCGACCACCCGAAGCTGCTCGCGCTGGGCGAGCGGGTCCGCAAGGCGCAGCAACCGGAGATCGACGCGATGACCGGCTGGCTCAAGCGCTGGGGCGCTCCCGAGCCGAGTGATCACTCCGCGCACGCCGGGCACGCCATGGCCGGGATGATGACGCCGCAGCAGATGGCCGAGCTGAAGGCGGCCAAGGGCGTCGGCTTCGACAAGGCGTGGCTGCGCATGATGGTCGAGCACCACAGGGGCGCGCTGGAGATGGCGCGCACGGAGCTGGCCAAGGGCTCCGACGCCGAGGCGAAGAAGCTCGCCCAGTCGATCCTGGACTCGCAGCAGAAGGAGATCGACGAGATGACCGTGCTCCTCGCGGAGCGCTGACCCAGGGGTGCCGCGGCGGGCCGTGACCCGCCGCGGCCGCTCCCCCTAGTCGACCCAGTTGTCGAGGATCTTCTTGCGCAGCGCCGCCGGGTAGTTGTCCTCGAAGGCGGCGTTGCGCGGGCGTTCAGGGCCCTGCGGCAGCAAGGAGTCGAAGGCCAGCAGCGGCGCGAGGTAGCTCTCCTGCTCCTCCTTGCCGTAGCAGATCATCAGCGCGTTGAACGACCGCTGCGGGATCACCACCTGGTCCTTCACCGGGTGCGTCCTGGTGGCGAAGCCCCACAGGAGGTCGCGGTGCTCGGTCACGTCGAGGTCGTCGTCCAGGACCATCACCTGCGAGAGCCAGATGACCACGCGCGTGTCGCAGACGATCTCCGCGATGCGCTTGGTCAGGTCCCGCGATGACGAGATGCCGGTGCGCTTGGGCCAGTCCTTCGGCACGGTCACCGCGAGCACGTGCAGCGCGCTCTCCGGGACCATCCACGCGTTCGTCGCCGGAATCCCGTTCTTGCGCAAGGCGTTCAGGATGATCGCCGAGGCGGGGACACCGACCGCCGTGTGGTCCTCGTCGACGGCCTTGCCCGCCGTCACCACCGGCAGGATCGCGTTGTCCCGGTGGGTGATCGCGGTGACCGTGCAGGTCGGCATCTGCCGTACGTGCGTGCTCATGTAGCCGGGCGCCTCACCCATCGGGCCCTCGGCGACGGTCTTCTCGAAGTCGATGTGCCCCTCGATGACGATCTCCGCCGTCGCGGGGACGCGCAGGTCGACGGTCTTGCAGCGCACCAGCTCCACGGGCTTGCCGTAGTAGCCGCCGAGGAAGGACGCCTCGTTCACCCCGTCCGGCAACGACATCGCCGAGGCGAACGGAACTCCCGGCTCAGCACCCTGCACGAGGGCGAACGGCGCCTGCTTGCCCTGCTCCGCCCACTGCGCCGCGATCACGCCGAGGTGCTGGAAGAACGGGACGACCAGGGGCGCGAAGCGCTTGCCGTCCACCAGCATCGCGCGGCTGATCGACCAGTTGACCCACGTGCCGTCCGGGGTGCCGACGACGAAGGTCCCCCAGGTGTTCAGGTACGGCCCGCCGTCACCGTCGTGCAGCAGCGGCACGGGGATCTTGGTGAGGTCGGCGTCCTTGCCCAGCAACACGTTCTGCTGGCACGGTCCACTGTGGACGGTGATCGGCTCGATCGGTTTGAGGTCGTGCGCCCGGGTCAGCGCCTCCACCATGGCCAACGGATGGGTGTCCGGTGCGAAGCCCAGCGACAGCGCCACGCGGGCGTAGCGCGCCTTGGGCAGCGAGCTGAGCGCGGCGGGCGCCCCGAGCACCCGGAAGCCCTTGCGGTGCCCCTTGATCCGGTTGAACAGCACGGCAGGACCGTTGATCTCGGTGGTGCGCCTGGTGATCGCGCCGATCTCCAGGTGCGTGTCCACCTCGCGGTTGATCTGCCGCAGGTCGCCGAGCGCGTCCAGCGCGTCGAGGTACTCGCGCAGGCTGCCCAGCCGCCGCTTGGCGTCGGCGACGTGCGGGTCCCACTTCGGCGGGGCCGCGGCGGCGCTCTGCGCGGTGATCCCGGCCAAGCTCGCGCCGACCGAACCCGCGGCGAGCAGTCCGCCGCGCCAGAGGAGCCCTCTGCGGGAGATCCCGGTGCCAGACATGCCCTACTCCTTGTACGAGAAGCCGTTGGTGACCAGTCGCTGCGCCTTCGCGTCGGCCGTCCCGGTCCAGCGCGCCGCTCCGGGGACCTCAAGACCGAACTGGTCCAGAATCCGCGCGACGGTGTGGTCGATGACGTCGTCGAGGCTGTGCGGCGCGTTGTAGAACGCAGGAACGGGCGGGAACACCGTCGCTCCCGCCTGCGTCACGCCGAGCATGTTCTCCAGGTGGATCGTGCTGAGCGGGGTCTCGCGGACCACCAGCACCAGCCTGCGGCGCTCCTTGAGCACCACGTCGGCGGCGCGGCTGATCAGCCCGTCGCCCGTGCCGTGCCGGATGGTGGCCAGGGTCTTGGTGGTGCAGGGGACGACCACCATCCCGTCGGTGCGGAAGGAGCCGCTGGAGATCGGTGCAGCCTGGTCGTCGGCGGAGTACACGGCCGTGGCCAGCGCACGCACCTCGCGCACCGAGTAGCTCGTCTCCAGCTCGATCGTCGCCCGCGCCCACTTGCTCAGCACCAGGTGCGACTCGACGCCGAGCTCACGCAGCGCGAGCAGCACCCGCACGCCGAGCTCGGCTCCGGTCGCTCCGGTCATCCCCACTACCAGGCGCATCGCGACCTCCCCGGGTTTTTACAATGCGACTGCATGGTATAGATCCGAACATCTTTTCGGAAGGGACCCAGGGTCAGGCCACCGCCGAGGTGCGAGGAAGTACCGGCGAACGCCGCATTGCGCAGCAGTGAGGGCTCAGCAGCGGGGACTCGACGGAGGTCACCGGCCGGAGCGCGCCAGCCGCCCCTGACACGCCACGAGGTTCCGCCGGTGCGGGCTCGGGCGACGCATATACTCGCCGCGTCATGCGCAGCGAACTCCTGGAACACCTGCGGTGTCCGCACTGCGCGGCACCACTCGCGGCGACTGGGAACACCGTTTCCTGCGCTGGCGGGCACAGCTTCGACATCGCCAGGCAGGGCTACGTGAGCCTGCTCGCCGGCGGTCACTCCTACCGCGTCGACACCGCCGAGATGGTGGCCGCCCGCGATGCCTTCCTGGGCGCGGGCCACTACGCCCCGATCTCCGATGCGCTCGCGAACGCGGCACGGCGCCCGCTGCCACCAGGATGCGTGCTCGACATCGGTGGCGGCACCGGGCACTACCTGCGCGCGGTGCTCGACGCCCTGCCCGACCGCGACGGCATCGTGCTCGACCTGTCCAAGTTCGCGGCACGGCGCGCGGCCAAGGCCCACCCCAGGATGGGCGCGGTCGTCGCGGACGCGTGGCGCGAGCTGCCGGTGAACGACGGCACGGCCGCCTTGGTGCTCAACGTGTTCGCGCCGCGCAACGGCCCGGAGCTGTGCCGCGTGCTGCACCCCGACGGCGAGCTGGTCGTGGTCACGCCGACCCCGGCACACCTCGCTTCACTGGTGCACGAGCTGGACCTGCTCACCGTGGACGAACGCAAGGACGAACGGCTGCACGAGGCGCTGGACCCGCACTTCACGCTGCTCGGCAGGGAGACCGTCGAGTACGCGCTCGCCCCTGGTGGCGCCGCGCTCGCCCAGCTCGTGGGCATGGGGCCGAGCGCGTGGTCCGCCAGGCCGACCACCCTTCCCGAGGACTTCAAGACCACCGTGTCGGTGTCGCTGACCCGCTACCGCCCGAAGCCCAAGTAAGGATCGCCATGCTGTCCATTCCCCAGAAAATCGCCGAAGAGCTCGGGGTGCGCGAGCGCCAGGTGGTCGCGGCGGTCGAGCTGCTCGACGGCGGCTCGACGGTGCCGTTCATCGCCCGGTACCGCAAGGAGGTCACGGGCGAGCTCGACGACGCGCAGCTGCGCACGCTGGACGAGCGCCTCGGCTACCTGAGGGAGCTGGAGGAGCGGCGCAAGGCCGTGCTGGAGTCGATCGACTCGCAGGGCAAGCTCGACGACGCGCTGCGGGCGCAGATCCTGGACGCGGACTCCAAGGCACGCTTGGAGGACATCTACCTGCCCTTCAAGCCGAAGCGGCGCACCAAGGCGCAGATCGCGCGCGAAGCCGGGCTCGAACCGCTCGCGGACGGCCTGATGGACAACCCCGACACCGACCCGAAGGCCGCGGCCGCGGTGTTCGTGGACGCCGAAAAGGGTGTCGCTGACGCGCAGGCCGCGCTGGACGGCGCTCGCGCGATCCTGATCGAGCGCTTCGGCGAGGACGCGGACCTGATCGGCGAGCTGCGCGAGACGGTGTGGTCGCGCGGGCGCCTCGCCTCGAAGGTGCGCGAGGGCAAGGAGACCGACGGCGCCAAGTTCTCCGACTACTTCGACTTCAGCGAGCCGCTGACGAAGCTGCCGTCGCACCGCGTGCTCGCGATGCTGCGCGGTGAGAAGGAGGAGGTGCTTGACCTCGTCCTGGACCCCGAACCCGACGGTGACGCGACGGCTATCCCCACCGGTTCGAGTGAATATGAGACGCGCATCGCCGCGCGCTTCGGTGTCGCCGACAAGGGCCGTGCCGCCGACAAGTGGCTCAGCGACACCGTTCGCTGGGCGTGGCGCACGCGCATCCTCGTGCACCTGCGCATCGACCTGCGGCTGCGCCTGCGCCAGGCCGCCGAGGACGAGGCCGTGCGCGTTTTCGCGGCCAACCTCCGCGACCTGCTGCTGGCCGCTCCCGCCGGTTCGCGCTCCACGATGGGTCTCGACCCGGGTTTCCGCACCGGTGTGAAGGTCGCCGTCGTCGACGCCACCGGCAAGGTACTGGCCACCGACGTGATCTACCCGCACGTGCCGCAGCAGCAGTGGGACCAGTCGCTGGTCAAGCTGTCCAAGCTGGCCGAGCAGCACAACGTCGAGCTGGTCGCGATCGGCAACGGCACCGCCTCCCGCGAGACCGACAAGCTGGCCGGAGACCTGATCAAGCTGCGCCCCGACCTCAAGCTGACCAAGGTCATGGTGTCGGAGGCGGGCGCGTCGGTGTACTCGGCGTCGGCCTACGCCTCCCAGGAACTGCCGGGCATGGACGTGTCGCTGCGCGGCGCGGTCTCCATCGCGCGCCGCCTCCAGGACCCGCTCGCCGAGCTGGTCAAGATCGACCCGAAGTCCATCGGCGTCGGCCAGTACCAGCACGACCTGTCCGAGGTGAAGCTCTCGCGCTCGCTGGACGCGGTCGTCGAGGACTGCGTGAACGGCGTCGGTGTCGACGTAAACACCGCGTCCGTGCCGCTGCTGACCCGGGTCTCCGGCATCGGCGAGGGCCTCGCGGAGAACATCGTCGCGCACCGCGACGCCAACGGCCCGTTCCGCTCGCGCAAGGCGCTCAAGGACGTGGCGCGCTTGGGCCCCAAGGCTTTCGAGCAGTGCGCGGGCTTCCTCCGCATCCGCGAGGGCGATGACCCGCTCGATTCCTCCAGCGTGCACCCCGAGGCATACCCGGTCGTGCACCGCATCCTGCAGAACACGGGCAGCGAGGTCGCCGCGCTGATCGGCAACACCCGCGTGCTCAAGGGCCTCGACCCGCAGGCGTTCGTCGACGACACGTTCGGTCTGCCCACGGTCACCGACATCATCAAGGAGCTGGACAAGCCGGGTCGTGACCCGCGTCCGGCCTTCAAGACCGCGACCTTCGCCGACGGCGTCGAGAAGCTGGGCGACCTCAAGCCCGGCATGACGTTGGAGGGCGTCGTCACCAACGTGGCCGCGTTCGGCGCGTTCGTGGACATCGGCGTGCACCAGGACGGCCTCGTGCACGTGTCGGCGATGTCCAACACCTTCATCAAGGACCCGCACGATGTGGTCAAGTCCGGCGACATCGTGCGCGTGAAGGTGCTCGACGTGGACATCCCGCGCAAGCGCATCTCGTTGACCCTGCGGCTCCAGGACACGCCCGAGCCTGGTGCGCGCACCAGCGGCGGTGGTGGAGGCGGCCAGCGCGGCGGCGGAGGCCCCCGTGGTGGCGGCGGTGGCGGTCGCGGTGGCCAGCGCCCCTCGTCCCCGGCGCCTTCGAGCGGTAGCGGCTCGATGGCCGATGCCTTGCGGCGCGCGGGTTTCGGCAACAAGTAGCGCCCTTGCCGGGGGAAGCGCGGTGTGCGCTTCCCCCGGTCACAGGCCGAGGCTGAACCGGAGTTCGCGGGCGGCGCGCTCCTCCAGTGGCGCGGCGGCGATGAGGCTGCGAAGTTCCTCCGCGCGAGCTCCGGCTGGCGTCACGTGCACACCCAAGCCGCGCAACAGGTCCGCGCGTGCCGCTTCGCCCAGCTCCGGGTCTTCCAGCAGGCGCAGGTTCGCGATGAGCCTGGTCAGCGTGGGCGCGTTTCGGAGCAGGTGGTGCCCGGCGAGGCGCACCACCCTGACTCGGCCGGGTTCGACGAGCCCGAACAGGAAGCCCTCGGACAAGTCCTTGTCCTGCAAGGCGATCGCGGCCTGCTTCACCACGCCCGGCGCAGGATCGTCGAGCAGGGGCACGAAGGTCTCGGTGTCGGTGTGCCCGAGCCGCCGCAGAGCGCGCGCCGCTTCCGCGCGCGTGCGGACACGGGGCTCTCCCAAACACCGCAACAGGATTCCGGCATCCGCAGCGGCTCCTGTCTCGCCGAGGCCCGCTACCGCCCAGGGATCGGGCAGGAGGCGGCGGTAGTGCTCGGCAGGATCGCGCTCGGCCCTGCGCACCAACACTTGTGCGACCAGCCGCACCGCGCTGCTGCGGTCGCACAACGCGTCGACGGCGGTGTCGAGCTCGCCCAGGGTGTAGATGGCTTCCGCGCGCACCGCCGCCGATCGGCTGTCCAACAGCACGCGGATGGCTTCGACGTTGCCGCTCAGGCGGGCCAGCCGGGCGGCGGCCTCCGCGCACAGCCGACGGTTGGCCTGGTCCTGGTCGTGCAGCGCCGCGTCGTTGAGGGTCGCGATGTCCAGGCGATCGTCGGCGATACCCTTCTGGAAGGCGGCGCGGCGAACTCGGCGGCTCGGACTCCCCATCGCAGCAAGGAGAACTCGCTCGTCCGCGAGCGCACCGTCCACAGCGGACACAAGCCAAGAGCCCGCGAAGCGGTTCTCCAGCGCGAAGGCCACCGGCCCCAGATCGGCCAACGCCGCAACAGGATCGGCTGTCAAGCGCTCCGCGCAGATCGCCTGCGCCCGCTCGCGAATCTCCGGAACCCAGTCGGCCGCGCGCAGCGCGAGGATCGGCCCGGCAAGTGGACTGTCCACAGTGCACAGTTCGGCCAACGCCAGCTCGCGCACGTACCCGTCGTTCCAGCACGCCGCGATCACAAGATCAAGTCGTGATACCTCTGTGCTGAGCAGCCGTTCTCTGATCATCGGGAAGGACACCACGCGCCGAACTCCAACGTCGAAGAGGCGCCAGAACCGAGAATCCGCCTTCGCCAGAACGTTTTCCGCGTGGACGGTGTCGCCGGAGCGCGCGGCCGCGAGCACCATCATCGCCGCGCTCTCGGCGTCGAGGGGACCACCGAGGACGGCCAACTCGAACACGTCGTCGCGCAACGGGAGCGGCCAGGTGATCCCACCCTGACGCGGCCATTTCCTGACTAGTGCGCGCAGTGCCTCCACGGTTGGTCCCCCTGCTCAGCGGTCGTGCACGCGGCCCGCAACCACTTCGATCCGCCGCGTGGTGGACACCGCGTCCAGCATCCGCCGGTCGTGCGTCACCAGCAACAGAGTTCCCGTGTAGGACTCCAGCGCCGACTCCAGCTGCTCGATCGCGGGCAGGTCGAGGTGGTTCGTCGGCTCGTCGAGCACCAGCAGGTTCACCCCGCGCGCCTGGAGCAAAGCGAGCCCGGCGCGTGTGCGCTCGCCCGGTGAGAGCGACGCGGCGGGGCGCAGGACGTGCTGCGCGCGGAGGCCGAACTTCGCCAGCAGCGTGCGGATGTCGGCGGGCATCCAGTCAGGCACCTGTGCGGCAAAACTGTCCAGAAGGGACTGTTCGCCGAGGAACGCGCCTCGCGCCTGGTCGATCTCGCCGACCTGGACCCCGGAGCCCAGCGTCGCGTGGCCCGCGTCCAACGGCACCCGCCCGAGCAGCGCCGCGAGCAACGTGGACTTGCCCGCGCCGTTCGCGCCGGTGATCGCGACGCGGTCGGCCCAGTCGATCTGGAGGTCGACCGGCCCGAACGTGAAGTCCCCGCGCTGGACCACCGCCGCGCGCAGTGAGGCCACGACCGAGCCGGAGCGCGGCGCCGCCGCGATCTCCATGCGCAGCTCCCACTCCTTGCGGGGCTCCTCGACCACGTCGAGGCGCTCGATCATGCGCTCGGTCTGCCGCGCCTTGGAAGCCTGCTTCTCCGTCGCCTCGGACCTGAACTTGCGTCCTTGCTTGTCGTTGTCCTTGACCTTGCGGCGCGCGTTCTTGACGCCCTTCTCCATCCAGGCCCGCTGCGCCTGCCCCCTTGCCTCCAGCGCCGCCTTGGTGTCCGCGTACTCCTCGTAGTCCTCGCGCGCATGCCGCCGAGCGACGTCGCGTTCCTCCAAGTAGGACGCGTATCCGCCGCCGTAGACCGAGACCTGTTGCTGCGCGAAGTCGAGCTCGACGACCGAGGTCACCGTCCTCGTCAGGAACTCGCGGTCGTGGCTGACCAGCACAGTGCCCGCGCGGAGCCCGGTGACGAACTTCTCCAGGCGGTCAAGGCCGTCCAGGTCCAGGTCGTTGGTGGGCTCGTCGAGCAGGAACACGTCGTAGCGGCTCAGCAGCAGCGAGGCCATGCCCGCGCGTGCCGCCTGCCCTCCGGAGAGCGAGGCCATGGGCTGGTCGAGGCTGATCGTCAGGCCGAGGTCGTCCGCGACCTCTTCGGCCCGCTCCTCCAGGTCCGCCCCGCCGAGCGAGAGCCAGCGCTCCAACGCGATCGCGTAGCCGTCGTCCGCGCCGGGCTCACCGCTGGCCAGCGCCTCCGCCGCGCGGTCCATCTCCTCCTGCGCGCCGGTGACCCCGGTGCGGCGTCCGAGGAACGCGCGGACGGTCTCGTCGGCGCGGCGCTCGGGCTCCTGCGGGAGGTAGCCGATGGTCGCGGCGGGCGGGCTGAGCTGGACGCCGCCCTGCTCCGGCGGGATGAGCCCGCCCAGTGTCTTGAGCAGGGTGGACTTGCCCGCGCCGTTGACGCCGACGAGGCCGATCACGTCCCCGGGCGCGACGACGAGGTCAAGGCCGGAGAACAGGGTCCGGTCGCCGTGACCGGCGCTGAGGTCCTTGGCGACGAGGGTGGCGCTCATGCCGAGAAGCATGCTGGTCGCGCTCAGCCCTCCGCCGAGCGGGTCCAGGTGCGCATCAGCAGCTCAACGGCGTCCACGACCACGTCGTCGGCGATCTCGTCCGGGAACAGCATCCGCTGGACGAGCAGACCGTCCTCCAGCGCGTGCACGATCAGCGCCAGGAACGCCGGATCGGCCGGTGGTTTCTTCCCCGCGAAGGCCCGCTCGATGGTGCGGGTGTGCGCGTCACGGGCGATCGTCTCGCGCTCCGCGAGCTGCGGCCGGATCTCCTCGTTGCGCAGCGCGTAGAGCATCAGTTCGGTCCGCAGCGTCAGCCACTCGGTGAGGTGGTCAGCGCGGGCACGGTTCCACTCGCGGACGGCCTCCCACGGGTTCTCGGCCTCCTGGAGCACGGTGACCTCTTCCAGCTCGCGCAGCGTCCGTTGCCTCAACAACTCGCCGACCAGCTGGTGCTTGTCCTCGAAGTTGCCGTAGAACGCGCCCCGCGTGTAGCCGGCGCGCTCCGCGATCTGCTCCACCGACGCGCCGTTGACGCCGCGCTCAGCGAACAGCTCGGCGGCGGCTGCGAGGAGCCGTTCCCGGGTCTGCGCACGGCTCTGTTCCCTGGTCAGACGCATGCGCTCAATATACAAGAGTGTTTTCAGATACAGATCTGTATCTTGAAGTGCATGTGGACGAGGAACGCGACCGAACTGGCCGCGGCGGTGCGCTCGGGAGAGGTCAGCGCGGTCGAGGTCGTCCGCGCGCACCTGGACCGGATCGCCGAGGTCAACCCGGCGGTCAACGCGGTGACCAGGACGTTGGAGCGCGAGGCGCTGGCCGCCGCGGAGGACGTCGACCGCCGCAGGGCGTCCGGGGAACGGCTCGGCGCGCTGGCCGGGGTCCCCTTCACGGTGAAGGAGAACATCGACGTCCGGGGCTCCGCGACCACCCACGGCGTGCCGCGTTTCGAGCACGCGATCGCCGAATCGGACGCGCCCCAGGTCCGGCGGCTGCGCGCGGCGGACGCGATCCCGATCGGCCGCTCCAACATGCCCGACCTCACCATCGGCGGGCACGGCATCACGAGCCAGCTCTTCGGCGAGACCGTGAACCCGTGGGACAGGACGAAGACGCCCGGCGGGACGAGCGGCGGTGACGGTGCGGCCGTCGCTGCGGGCATGGCCGCGATCGGGCTGGGCAACGACTCCGGCGGCTCGCTCCGGATCCCGGCCATGTGCTGCGGCGTCACCGGCTTGAAGGCCAGCTACGGACGCCTTCCGGTCGACCACCGCGTGGCAGGGACCGAGCCGGCGCTGGCCTCACAACTGCTCCCCGTGGACGGCCCGATTGCGCGCGCGGTCGGCGACCTGCGTGCCGCGTTTCGCGTGCTGGCCGGTCCTGATGTGGACGACCCGCTCGCCCTGCCCGTGCCGCTCGACGGGCCTCCGCCGACCGAGCCGATAAAGGTCGGTGTGGTGACCGACCCGGGCGGTTTCGGCGTGCACCCGGACGTCCGAACCGCCGTGGAACTCGCCGCCGCCGTCCTGGGCGGTGCGGGATACGCGGTCGAGGAGGTCGCGCTGCCGCGCTACACCGACGCGCTGACCGCCTACGGGAAGTTGATCAGCACGGAGTTCGGGCTGTCGTGGCCGCGCATCCGGCCGCTGCTGACCGAGCAGAGCGCTCAGCACATGGAGCTGTCCATGGAGCGCGTGCCGCCCAGTTCGCTGGCCGACTACGTGAGGCTCACCGGCGACCGGCACGGAATAGTCCGGGACTGGCAGCGGTTCCAGCAGCGGTACCCGCTGGTCGTCGGCCCGGTCTGCACCCAGCCGGTCGGTGGTCGGAACCTGCGGATGTCCGGCCCGGAGGAGCACATGCGCGCCACGCTGTCGATCAGCCTCAACACGGTGACCTCGCTCGTCGGCGTGCCCGCGGTGGCGGTGCCGACAGGCGTCGTGGACGGTGTGCCGATGGGGGTCCAGGTGATCGGTGCGCGCTTCCGCGAGGACATGTGCCTCACCGCCGCAGAGGTGCTCGAACGGCATTTCGGCAGCTTCACTCCCGTCACGCCAGAGTGGAAAGGCGAGCAAGCGTGGACCAGGTGACCGCGATCCGGTACGTCACACCGCTGCGCGAGGGCGGGTCGCTGCCCGGGATCATGGAGGCCGACGACCTCGGCACCTACGTGGTGAAGTTCCGTGGCGCGGGCCAGGGCCGCAAGGTGCTGGTCGCCGAGGTCGTCAGCGCGCACATCGCCCGCGCACTCGGCCTGCCGGTGCCGTCGTTGGTGACGGTCGAACTGGACCCGGTGCTCGCGACCAGCGAACCCGACCAGGACATCCAGGACCTTCTGCGCGCGAGCGGCGGCCTCAACCTCGGCATGGACTACCTGCCCGGCGCACTCGACTTCAACCCGACGGCGTTCTCGGTGGACTCCACGTTCGCCGGGCGGGTCGTGTGGTTCGACGGCCTCATCGGCAACGTCGACCGGTCGTGGAAGAACCCGAACATGCTGTCCTGGCACGGCTCGCCGCAGCTGATCGACCACGGTTCGGCGTTGACCTTCCACCACAACTGGCCCCGCCGGGAGAGCTGGGTGGCCAAGCCGTACGACGCGAGCGACCACGTGCTGATCGACTTCGCCCCCGACGTGACCGCCGCGAACACCGCGCTCGCCCCGCTGGTCACCCGCGAGGTCCTGGAGGCCGCGCTGGCCGAGGTCCCGGACGTGTGGCTGGCCGAGGAGCCCGGCTTCGACGGCCCCGACGACCTGCGCGAGGCGTACGTGGAGCAGCTCGCCGCGCGCGCCGCCGCGAGCACCGCGTGGCTGCCGGACCCGACGATCAGGAAGGATCGGACGCCGACGAAGGTCGGGGCGAACCGACCGGACTGGCTGACCAGGGGTGGCGGGAAGTGACCGATCGGCGACACGTCTTCGAGTACGCCGTGCTCCAGGTCGTACCGCGCGCCGAACGCGGTGAGTCGATCAACGCCGGGGTGCTGCTCTACTGCCGCAGGCTGGACTACCTCGGCTCGCGGACGCACCTGGACGCGGATCGGCTGCGCGCGCTCGATCCGACCGCCGACTCCGACGCCGTCGGGCGAGCGGTGCAGGCGTTCGCGGAGATCTGCGCGGCCTCGGAGCGGGCGGGGCTCGCCGCCGAAGAAGAGATCGGCCGCCGCTTCCGCTGGCTGACCGCGCCGCGCAGCACGGTCGTCCGCGCCGGTCCCGTCCACACCGGCCTCACGCTGGACCCCGACGCGGACGCCGATCGGCTCCTGGCACAGCTCGTCCTGCCCATCCGATGAGGTCCGGCTAGCGTCGCCGCGTGGCTGACTTTCCCGCGTGGGCGACCGAAAAAGCGGTCGTGGTTCCCTATCGGCAACTCTGGGCGGATCGCGCCGCCGCGGAGCGGGTGCGGCTCGTCGAGCTGCTGGAGCCGTGGCTGGTCGAAGGTGTCGAGCACATCGGCTCGACCGCCGTTCCCGGTCTGGACGCGAAACCGATCGTGGACCTGATGGCCTCGGTTCCCGAGCACACGGACGGCTCCGTGCACGTCCCACTGCTCGACGACGGGTGGCACCTGGTGCCACCCGAACTGGACGAGCGACCGTGGCGGCGGCTGTTCGTCCGCCCCGACGCGTCCGGAAAGCACCGCGTCGCGCACCTGCACCTGGTCTCCGCCGGTCACCAGCGATGGCGCGACCAGCTCGCTTTTCGCGACGCGCTGCGCGCCGATCCCGACCTGACGCGCGAGTACGCGGCGTTGAAGCGGCGGTTGTCCGCCGATCACGGCGCTGATCGCGAGGCCTACACAGCCGGCAAGTCTGAGTTCGTCGTCCGAGTTCTGCGAACATGCCATGGCGGTTATATGCCTGACGGGTTACATTGACGTCATGTCCACCGTCTTCGAGGTCGTCGCCGAGCCGAGCCGCCGACGCATCCTGGACCTGCTGCTGAGCAGGCCGCACCTGGTCGGCGAGCTCAGCGAGGAACTGGGGCTGACCCAGCCGGGAACCTCCAAGCACCTGCGGGTCCTGCGCGAGGCGGGCCTGGTCCGGGTCCGCCAGGAGGCGCAGCGCCGCTGGTACGAGCTGAACCCCGGCCCGCTCGCGGAGCTGGACGGCTGGTTGCAGCCGTACCGGCGGCTGTGGGCGCGGCGACTGGACGCCCTTGAGGACTACCTCGACGCACTGCCTGACAACTAGCAGAGCCTGCCAACTAGCAGAGCCTGACTAGCAGGGACCGAGAACGAGTGAGGAACGACGATGACCCGCAACGGCGAGCTGAGCAGGCACGAAGGCCGCAACATGCTGCGTTTCGAGCGCAGGCTCAGGCACCCGATCGCGAAGGCGTGGCGCGCGATCACCGACCCCGAGCACTCGAAGCAGTGGTTCCCCGCCGCGATGCACACCGAGCTGAAGCAGGGCGCCACGATCCTCTTCGTCTTCGAGGGCGATGACGGGGCGCCGACCAAGGGCACGATCACCGACTTCGAGCCGCAGAACCTGTTCGCCTTCACCTGGGAGGGCGAAGTGCTGCGGTGGGAGCTGCGCGAAGACGGCGACGCCTGCGTGCTCGTGTTCACCCACATCTTCGACGACCGCGCCGGCGCCGCGAGCTTCGCCACCGGATGGGAGGGCTGCTTCACCGCGCTGGACCAGCTCCTCGCCGACGAGAAGATCACCGAAGCCGCCCCGTACGGTCCGCGCCACGACGAGTACGTGGCCCTGTTCGACCTGGCACGCGGCGAGTCGCGCGAGACCGAGGACGGCTGGGAGGTTCGTTTCGAGCGCAACCTCACCAAGTCGCAGTCGGACGTCTGGGCACTGCTCACCGACTCCACCCCGGCGGTCGGCGAGGAACCGCCCCTTCGCTTCACCACCGGCTACGTCCAGGTCGGCCCCGTCACCGCGGTCAAGGAGCGCGAGCTGCTGGAGTACTCGTGGGAAGGCGGCGCCATCCGCTGGGAGTTGCGACCGGGCAACGGCGGTGCACGGCTCGTGCTGACCCAGACCGGAACCTCGGCTCAGGCCGACCAGCGCGCGACGGCACTCGGAGCGTGGCACGTCCACATCGACCTGCTCGCACAGTGGTTGCGCGGTGAGACCCCGTGCTGGCCCGAAGGGCGCGTCGAGGCCCTGGCGGAGGAATACGCGCAGGAGTACACCGAGCAATTGAATCTCAGCTGAGGGCTACACCCCTCAACTGACAGCGTGACCAGGAGATTCGCCGGAAACCGCTTACCCTGCGGCCATGACGAGCCTCCCCACCACGTCCACGCTCGCGGTCGACGTCGTCAACAGCATGGAACGCGTCTCCGGCGCTTTTCCCGGCTACCGCAGGGCCCACGCGCGCGGCGTGTGCTTCGACGCCACGTTCACGCCGAGCGGTGACGCGGCGGGCCTGACCACCGCGGCCCACCTCCAGCACGCGGAGGTGGCCGCGACGGTCCGCTTCTCCAACTCCAACGGCAGCCCGAGCACCCTCGACGGCGCGCGGGCCGGGCGCGGCATGGCGGTGAAGTTCCACCTACCGACCGGCGCGGCGACCGACCTCGTCGCGGTGAACCTCCCGGTGTTCCTGGCCTCCACGCCGCAGAACTTCCTGAACCTGTTGGGGGCGCTGGAGAAGGACCCGGTCACCGGCGCGACCGACCCCGCCAGGCTCGGCGCGTACATCCAGCAGAACCCCGAGGCCGCGGCGGGCTTCCAGGCCGTGGCGACGATGCCCATCCCGGTCAGCTACGGCACGGTCCGCTACTGGGCCATCCACGCGTTCGAGTGGACGAACGCCCAGGGGCACAGCCAGTTCGTCCGCTACCGCTGGGAGCCTGACACCGGCGTCCAGGACCTGTCCGAAGTGGACGGTCTGGCCCAGGAACCCGAGTACCTGACCGCCGAACTGGTGCGGCGCCTCGCGGACGGCCCGGTCGGCTTCACCCTGCGCGTGCAGCTGGCGGAGCCTGGCGATCCGACCGACAACGCCACCAAGGCATGGCCCGCCGACCGCAAAGAGATCGTCGCGGGTCATCTCGAGATCACCGGACCCGTTGCCGACCAGGACCACTGGGCAGCCGAGATCTTCGACCCGACCCGCGTCACCGACGGCATCGCCCTCTCCGCCGACCCGATCCTGGCGTTTCGCCATGACGCCTACGCGGTCTCCTACGACCGCCGCTCCCACAACGCCTGATTCAGTCCCAACACGCAACCTGCCCCAACACCCGAACCACTACGGCGCCCCGACCTGTCACAGCACCGGCCCCAACCACAGGATCTGACAGTCACGGCGCCTTGAGCTGCGACGGAGCCTCGAGTCTGACAACGCCCTGCACTCTGCAACACCGCGACAGCGCTTGAGCCAGCACGAAGCCCGAGCCCAGCAACACCCGAGCGCTACAACACGTGAAGTGGCACAACACCTGCCGGAGGACGAGCGCGCGGGGGCTCAGCCGCCACAGCCCCCGCATCCTCCACCGCAGCCGCCACCACCGCCACAGCTGCTGCTGCCGCCGCCGTCACCGCCACTCCCGCCACCATCGGAACCACCGCCGGACACCGGTGGCGGGGTGTAGGTGAGCGCGTCCTGGATCTGCGCATCCGGATAGAGCGCCAAGCCGCCGAAGAGCACAGCCCCAGCGGCGAAGCCGAACGTGGAGACGCCGACCAGGTCCGGCTCGTCCGCGTGGTGGTTGTGGCGACCGCGCGCCTCAGCAGCGACACGGTCCCCGAGCGCGGTCCGCTTGCCGGCCTGGACACGCCGGGACGCAGACCGCGTGATCATCGTGGCGATACCGGCGATCGCCACGAGCGGGATCAGGAATCCGACCGGCCGCGCGGCCGACACCCCGTCAACGACGCGAAGGACCCCGACCAAGAGCACCGCGAGGAACAGCAAGGAGATCCACCGCAACCGGCTTCGCACCACCGATTGCGGCACCAGCAGACCCCGGTCAGCAAGGTCGTCCGCGATCGCGCCACAGGCAGGCGATTCCATCGCCCGGTCCACGACGGTCCGCGCCCGCACCGTGTTCGCCTTGTCCAACACGGCGTTCTCCAGCGGGTCGGACGTGACCCCTCCGGAGGTGCGACTCACCAGACCGGTGCTGGCGATGCGCAGCCGCCCGTCCGCGAGCAGCGTGGCCAAGGCGGTCTCCGCAGCACGGCGCGCACCACCTACCAGGAACGCCAAGTGGTACGGCGGCGGGATCAATGTCCCCACGGGCACACCGTGATCACCGACCCGCCGTTGACGTCGTCCCCAGACGTTGTTCACCAGCAACACGCCGATGATCAACGCGCAGTACAGGGCGAGGAACGCCGGGCCGGAGATCCCCCACGGTTCGGTCATGGTCAGCCACCCCCAGGAGTCGACGGACTCCGGGCGAGGCTAACCCGTGACGAGCCGCTCCGGCGCCTCCGTGTCCGAGCTGTGTCGAGAATCGTGCTGCAGCAACACGTTCTCGATGAGCTCGACCAGAACGCCCTTCACCGAGGCCCGGTTGCGCGCGTCGCAGTGCACGATCTTGGTTCCCGAGGAGACGCCGAGCGCCTCGCGCACCTCCTCGGTCTCGAAGCGGTCGGCGCCGTCGAAGGTGTTGACCGCGACGACGAACGGCGTCCCGCGTTCCTCGAAGTAGTCGATCACCGGGTAGCAGTCCTCGATCCGCCTGGTGTCCACCAGCAGGATCGCACCGAGCGCACCGTCGGAGACGTCGTCCCACAGGAACGAGAACCGCTCCTGCCCTGGCGTCCCGAACATGTACAGCACGTAGGAGCTGTCCAGGGTGATGCGACCGAAGTCGAACGCGACGGTGGTCGTGCTCTTGTCCGGGAGCACGGTGGTGTCGTCGACGCCCACCGAGACCTCGGTCATCGCCGCCTCGGTGGTCAGCGGCTCGATCTCCGAGATCGCCCCGATGAGCGTCGTCTTGCCGACGCCGAACCCACCGCTGACAACGATCTTGACCGGCAGCGGGCAGGCCGCCGGGGTGTGCTCAGAGTGCCCGGACAAGATCTCTGATCCTCTCGATGGCGTGACCAGAAAGGGCGGTGGACTCCTGGTGGTCCAGGAGGTTCTCGGCGATGAGGTCGGCGATGAGGATTCGCGCGACGCCGAGGGGGACGCCGATGCCGACGGCCACCTCGGCCACGGACAGCGCGCGCTCGGCGCACAGCCGGACGATGCTCAGCCGCTCGAACTCCAGTGCGGATTCGGCGGCGCCGGCCCGGGCCCGGACCAGGGTGTCCACCCGGAGCCCACCGTTGCGAGGAGCGGTGCGGCCACCGGTGACGATGAAGGGACGGACGAAGGAGTCGCCCGCGTCCTCCGAACCGGTGGCGACCGGCTCCTGGCGCCGCGCGGCCGACCACGCGTCGTGCGACTCCAACCCGGGGATCATGCGGGAATCCGGCAGTCGGGGACCTTCGGTCATAGCGCCAGCTGCCCTCGCAACTCGGTGATCAACGCCGGGGTGAGCAGATCACCGGCGCGCTCGGCGAGCACGGCGATCTCGTAGCCGATCAGGCCGATGTCGCAGTCCCGCTCCGTCAGCACGCCGACCGAACTGCCGTCGCCGATCGAGGAGACCAGCAGGAATCCCCGCTGCATCTCGATCATGATCAGCTTCAGGCCCTCGAACTCGTACCGCCGAGCCGCGCTGCGGCTGAGGCTGACCAGGCCGGAGACGATCGCGGCGAGCTGGTCGGCCTCCGTCCGGTCCAGGCCACCCGAGGTCGCCAGCAACAGCCCGTCCGAGGAGACAGCGACCGCGTCGCGCACGGCGTCGGTGCTGCGGACGAAGTTGGCCAGCAACCAGTTGAACGTCTCGGGTGTTGTGTTCAGCTCGGCCGTCACCTGGGTTCCTCTGCATTCTGGTGTGACACGGTGTGCGGACCGGCCTGGTCCTTCGGCGAGTCGCGGAACGCGCGCTCACCACGCTTGTGGCCGCCCCGGAAGTCCGAGAGCATGCTGCGCACCTGGGCGGGTGTGCGGTCGGTGACCGGGGGCTTGGGCACGGCGCGCACACTGCGGTTCTGTCCGCTCCCCTGGTTGCGCGGAACGCGCTTGAGCAACCCGTTGCGCGTGCGCTCCCCGCTCGGCCGCTGGTGCTGCGTCACGTTGTCCGGGGTCGGCTCGGGCTCCAGCACCGCGACGGCGACCGGGGCGGGGACCGGCTCCGCGGGCTCCGGCGGCGGGATGACGTGCGCCCGCCGGACCAGCTCGGGCTCGTCCTCCGGAACGGTGCGCGTCGCGGGACCGGTCACCAGCAAGGAGGTCGGCAGCACGATCCGCGCGGTCACCCCGCTCGCGGGGGACTCGGCCAGGTTCACCTGGACACCGAGCCGCTTGGCCAGCTGGCCGACCACGTAGTGCCCGAGGAACCGCGTCGGCGCGACCAGGAAGTTCTCCTCGCCCCCGAGCCGGGTGTTGGCCCTGGCCATCGCGTCGGCGGACATGCCGATGCCGTGGTCGATCACGGCCAGCGTGTAGCCGTTCGGCACGCGGCGGCCGTAGATCTCGACCTCGACCTCCGGTGGGGAGAAGGACAGCCCGTTCTCGATCAGCTCGGCCAGCATGTGCGCGATCTCAGCGGCCACCGCGCCCGCCACGAGCTGGTCGTCGATCCGCCGGAACACCACCCGGTGGTAGTCCTCGACCTCGGCCAGCGCCGCGCGGACGACGTCGACCGCGGGGAGCGGCTCGGTCCACTGACGGGGGCTGGTGGTGCCCGCGAGGACCAGCAGGCTCTCCGCGTTGCGCCGCATGCGGGTGGCGAGGTGGTCGAGCTGGAAGAGGTTGGACAGCACCGCCGGGTCCAGCTCCTCCTGCTCCAGGTCGGTGATGAACGCGAGCTGGCGGCGCAACAGGTTCTGGTTGCGGCGGCCCAGGTTCGCCATGGACTCGCTGGTGTTGCGGCGCAACACCGTCTGCTCGTTGGCCAGCGCGAAGGCGGTCGACTGCACGCGGTCAAGCGCACGGGTCACCGAGTGGATCTCCGCACCCGCGCCCACCGGTGCTCGCATCGGCTCGGGCGGCGGCGGTCGCTCGTGCTCCCGAGCGGTCTGCAGTGCGGCGACCGCCTCCGGGAGGCGTCGGGTCGCGATGTCCTCCGCGTCCTCCGCGAGTGCCGCCAGCGGTCCGATGATGGAGCGCTTGGCGTCGACGAACATCCACAGCAGCAGTGCGATCACCAGCAGCACCACGAGAACCACGACGACCAGCTCCGCGGTGGCCTCGTTCTGGAGCGTCTCGGCCCGCCCTTGGATGTCGTCGGCGACGCTCTGCAGCACACCCTGGAGCTCGTCGATGTACGCGGTCATCCAGTCGTGGTGCGCCCGCGAGTTGATCCGCTCGGAGAGGGCTCCCCCCGCGGCCGCGACCGCGACCCGTTCGGCGTTGGCGATGTCCGCCGCGACCCTGGTGGACTGGGCGCGCTCCAGCCGCTCGCGTTGCGCGGAGGTGGCTCGCCGGTTGAACTCCGCGAACCCGGCCTGCTTGGTGACGAGGATCTCGCTGAAGCGGATGTACTCGTCGTCCTTGAACCGGTTGCCCGTGGAGTTGAAGACGCCGTTGAGGAAGGAGCGCTGTTGACCGGAGCGCTCCTTGGCGTTGGACAGCGCGCGCATCGCGAACAAGCCTTGCTGGAGCACGTTGTCAGCGACCAGGTCGAAGTCGAGGTGTCCCTGGTTGAGCAGCGCGATGCGCTCGGTGAAGTACTCGTGACTGGCGTTGAAGTCGATCGACTTGGAGTCGATCCTGGTCCGCATCGGGGGGAGGTCGCTCAGCCGGTCCAGCGCGGTGCGCACGGCAGCGACCTTCTCCGGCGACACCGTCCCGATGAGCTGGATCAAGCTGCGCTGCGCCGCGTCGGTGCGCGCCCGGTACTCCTGGAACAGCCCCCGGAACTCGTCGCGGCCACCGAGGAAGCCACTGCTGATGCCTCGCTCACGCTGGACCTCGTGCACTAGGCGCTGCACGGTGATCTCGACGGTCACCGAGTCGGAGGTGGCGCGGGCGGCTAAGTCGCGCTGGACGACCGACGTGACCTCGATGCCCAGCAGGACGACCACAACGGTGAGGCAGAGCGCCAGGATCCGCAGCAGTTTGCCGCGGATGGTGCCGAGGGGGCGGATCTCGCTCGACGGCGCGGTCACCTGTCTGGGAACGTCGTCGGACCCGGACGACGACCGGTGACCTGCGCTCACAAGGACCTCCACCCAGCCCGGGGTTGCGCGGTCGACCCGCGACTCAAGCTGAACCGTGATACGGCACCGGATGGCACCGCGCAATCATCATGCGGCACCGCGAACCCCTCGAAAAACGCGCAAAAACCCTGTGCTAGAAGTGCGAAAGTTCCTCAGTGGACACACTGTGATCTGCAAGGACATTCCGAACATCCACCGGCCTGACCCGCTGGGACAGCACGGAAAACCTCACCCGTTCGTGCGAGGTGAGTTCGGCTGGGCGGATATCGTCTCAGCCAATTCCGACGATTCTCACCGGCTTCGCGGGCGCACCGTCGAGCGGATCGGCCGGCCCGGGGATGATGCCGTTGGCCACGATGCGGTCCAGGACGCGCATGCCCTTGGTGACCCGGCCCAGCACGGTGTACGCGGGCTTGATGTTGGCGAAGCTGTGCACAAGGAAGAACTGCGAACCGTTGGTGTCGGGCCCGAAGTTGCCCATTGCCACGGTCCCGCGCGGATAGGTCTCCTTACCGGTGACCTCGTCGTCGAACTTGTACCCGGGACCGCCCTTCTCGGCCGCGTAGACGTCGCCGCACTGCAGAACGCCCAACCGAGCGGAGTTCGTCAACCGCCAGCACCGCGTCTTGTCGTAGAAGCGCTGTCGCGCAAGCGAAAGCAGGTTGTGCACAGCGCACGGCGCGTTGGCGCGGTCGAGTTCGAGGTCGATCTCGCCGTAGTTGGTCCTGATGGTCACGCCGACAGTGCCACGGGCCTTCGCGCGCGGAAGGGGCGCGCGGACGGGCTTCGCGGCGGGGTCGTCCGGGGTCGGTGTGAACACGCACCGGGCCACTGACGGGCTCGCGTGCGCGGGAAGCGCGACCGTCAACGAGGCGAGCAGGGCGGCGACCACAGCGACAGACCAGCGCTTCCTCATAAGGGCCAACCTAACGAGCCCACCGCCGAGGGGGAAGGCCACTGAACGGCGCAGCATTCTCCGCAATCCCGGAAATATTGATCGCGCAATCAGTTAAGGGATGGTTGGAGCACCGCAATGACAGCCATTTGGATGCATGCACACCCATCAGGAGCCCCCTACAATCGTGGCGTTCTTCAGCCCTGCGCAGCGAGAAAGAACGCCTCAATCACCTGCTACCGCCATATAGGTGACACCCTTTCCCCCATGCCCTAAATGCAGCGGAGGTATTTCCATGTTGAGAACCGCGACGGTCGCCGGTGTGCTGTTATCCCTGCTGGCGGTGCCCTCACCGGCGCTGGCCGACGACTCGCCGCCTCCGCCCGGAAAGATCACCGTCGACGTGGTCAGCGTCAACGGCTCCGGCTGCCCCGCAGGCACCGCCGCGGTGGCGGTCAACCACGACAACACCGCCTTCACCGTGACCTACAGCCGCTACCTCGCCCAGGCCGGCGGCGGCGCCGACCCGACCGAGATCAGGAAGAACTGCCAGCTCAACCTGAGGGTGAACGTGCCGCAGGGCTTCACCTACGCGGTGGCGCAGGCGGACTACCGCGGCTACGCCAACCTGGCGAGCGGCGCCAGCGGCATCGAGCAGGCGAACTACTACTTCACCGGCACTTCGCCGACCGCGCATGTCAGGCACACCTTCCGCGGCCCGTTCAACGACAACTGGCAGGCCACGGACAAGACGGCGATCGCCGATCTGGTCTACGCCCCCTGCGGCGAACAGCGCAATCTGAACGTCAACAGCGAGCTGCGGGTGAGCAAGGGCAGCTCGACCGGGCACAGCTTCATGTCGATGGACTCCACCGACGGCAGTGTCAACACCATTTATCACTTCGCGTGGAAGAAGTGCGACCAGTAACCCCGCGAAACGCGCACCGGGCGCGACACTTCCTTCGGGAGTGTCGCGCCCTCCTTTCTTGACCCCCTGCAAAGAAACAACGTTTGCATTCAGCTATTCTTGTCCGGTGACGAACCCCGCGCACGCTGCTGTCCTCTACTAGCTCCGGCGAGCCAGCTCCTCATCCGCGCCACCACGCCCGCAGAGGCCGGTGGCGCGTTTTCAGGCATCGCCGAGCACAGCAGCGGAAACGGACTCGTGACAACTTCAGCACCCCAGCTCGTCTCGTGGACCGAGGCGGGCCAGCCCCGGACTGCCCAGTGGCGGTCCGCGAACGGCGCACTCCCACCGACCTCCACCGTCACGGTGGACGACAGCCTCTCCGCCGACCATGCGTACCGCCTGGCCAAACGCGGAGTCGCCATGTTGTGGCGCGGCGACTTCCAGAACGCACGCCAGCTGCTCCGCGCCCTCGATCGGCGCATCCCCACAACGCCCGCTCCAACGTTCCAGGCGCACCGCCAAGACCAGGCGCGCCGCGCTCGCGTGCTCGCGACGGTGTTGGTGCTCCTGGACTCCGACTACACGTTGGACCTCCGGCGCGCACCGAACGTCCGTGAGGCATGCAACGAGGCTTACGGCGAAGCGACCACGCTGTCCGCAACGCCACTACGCGAGCTTCTTGGTGTCGTAGGCGCGCACGAGTGGCGCAGGTCCGGCGTGCACATCCCAGCGCTCGGTGCACGGATTCGGCCCCACTACGGCGTTTTCGCGCCTATAAGGGGCGAGTACGTGCGACTGGTCGCCGAGGCTCCCCTACCGGCGCGCACGGTGGCCTTCGACATCGGAACCGGAACTGGTGTGCTGGCCGCAGTGCTAGCGCGTCGCGGAGTCGCGCGCGTCATTGCCACCGATGTGGACAGACGGGCCGTCGTGTGCGCGCAGGAGAATTTGGACGCACTCGGTTACGGTGCCCGCACAGAGGTACAGCGCGTCGACCTCTTCCCTCGCGGCCGAGCGCCGCTAGTGGTGTGCAACCCACCGTGGCTCCCCGCGCGGCCAACCTCGTCTCTGGAGCGCGCGGTGTACGACCCCGGCAGCCGGATGCTCTACGGCTTCCTCGACCGCCTTGGTAAGCACCTCACGAAGGACGGCGAAGGCTGGCTGATCCTTTCGGACCTCGCCGAACGACTGGGGCTGCGCAGCCGGGCGAACCTGATGAACGCCTTCGAGCGGGCGGGCTTGGAAGTCGTAGGGCGTTCAACAGCGACACCGCAGCACGCTCGCGCTTCCACTGTCGACGCGCCGCTGCACTCAGCACGGGTTGCCGAGGTAACTTCGCTCTGGCGTGTTCGCATGAAAGTGGACGCACAACGCTCAACGACATCCGGATGTCTTAAAGCATGAGCAGATCCCCACTGACCCGTTTGGACACTTGCTCCCGCAGGAGCTACTGCTGGTTCCTAGCAGGAGCAGGCGCGGCGCTGGTGGGCGTGTTGTGCTGGCGGCTCCTGGGAAGCCACAGGTTCTACATCGACCTTGAGGTCTACCGCCTCGGCGTGCAGACCCTGTGGGACGGCGGAGACCTGTACGGCCCGATGCCTCCGACCTCGGCCGGCATCGCGTTGCCGTTCATCTACCCGCCGTTCTCCACGGTGGTCTTCGCGCCGTTCACCTTGGTACCTAAAGGCATTGCGGTCATTGCGGCGGTCGCGACTTCGCTCGCGGCCGTCGCGGTGACCCTGTACTTGGTGTTCGGCAGGGTGTTTCCGGCAGCGAGCAAGCGGCGAAGGATCACGCTCACCGCTCTGGTGCTGCCATTGGCGATCGTGCTGGAGCCGGTGCGCGCAACGATCGAGTTCGGGCAGGTCAACCTGTGGCTGATGGGCTTGGTCGCGGCCGACTGTCTGGTCCGCGAGCCGCGATGGCCGCGCGGGATGCTCGTCGGCATCGCGGCGGCCATCAAGGTGACTCCTGGCGGGTTCATTCTGTTCTTCCTGCTGCGTAAGGACTTTCGCGCCGCGATGACCACAGTGGCCACCGTCGTCGTCACCGCCGCGATCGGCTTCGTGGTGGCTCCAGCGGCTTCTGTCCACTACTGGTCCGACACGATCCTCGGCGCCTCCGGGCTGAGCGGCTCGGCTTTCGCCACCAACCAGACCATCGCTGGCGAACTGTCTCGACTCGAAGCCGGACCGGTGCTCACGACGCTCGCGTGGGTCGTGTTGCTGCCTACGGTGCTCGTGGCGATGGCCGTCATCATCCGTCGGGTAGGACCGGCGCAGGCAATGGTGGCCAACGCGACCGGTGTGCTCGTCCTGTCGCCGATTTCGTGGTCGCACCACTGGGTGTGGATCGTGCCCGCGCTCGTGGTGCTCGTCGCGCGGGCACGCCCGTGGCTGGCCCTGGTGCCCGTTTTTGTGGTGGGGCCGCATTCCCTGCTCCCTGCGGGCGGGCACCGCGAAGCGACCTGGACCTGGTGGCAGCACCTGGTCGGCAACGCCTACCTGCTGATCGCGTTGCTGGCCCTGTTCTGGACCGCCGTGCGACTCAGCCCATGCTCTTCGCGCCGTCGATCGCCTCACGGATGATGTCCGCGTGCCCGGCGTGCTGGGCGGTCTCGGCGATGATGTGCATAAATGCGCGCCGCGCGGTCCACTTCGCGCCGGGCTCGAACCACGGCGCCTGGGGCAGCTCGTGCGCGAGGTCCAGGTCGGGCAGCGACGCCACCAGCTCGTTGGTCTTGCGGGCGACGTCCTCGTAGCGGGCGAGCAGGTTCTCCAGGCTCTCGTCGCCGACCTTGCGGAAGCCGTCCGTCCAGTCCTGCCCGGAGTCGTCGCCCGTCATCATGTGCTCGGCTCCGCCCTGGATGAAGCGCACCCAGCCGCGCTCGACGTCGGTGACGTGCTTGATGAGCCCGCCGATGGTCAGTTCGCTGACCGTGCTGCGCTCCCACGCCTGCCCTTCGACCAGGCCGCGAGCGGTGTTGCGCAGGAAGAACCGGTGCTTGTCCAACATCGCGACCAGGTCAGCGCGCTCGCCGGTCAGGGTGGTGGTCTCGGTGGTCGTCATGGTGGCGTCCTCACTCGGTTCGTTGCTGTTGAGATCAAAGGTAGAACCCATAGCGGACAACTTCGGTCCTAAAGGCGAGAAACTTCCTCCACCAGTTTGAGCGCCTCGCTGACGATCAGCTCCGGCTGTTGCAAGGGCACCAAGTGGTCCGCGCGGTCGGCCACGACGTGACGCCCTCGGGGAAGCCGTTCCGCGAGCCGCCGATGCGCCGCTATGAGCACGGGTCGCGGTGGTCGCTCGGCTCTACCGTGCCGCCCCGCGGAGATCACGGTGACCGGGATGTCGGGCACCACCGCGCCCTCCATCAGCCCGCGAAGGCCGGTCGCCATCGCGAGCACCTCCGCGGCGCCCGTCCGCAATGCCCTGAAGCTGACCTCTTCGGAGATCAGTTCGACCGCCATGTCATACGGAAAGTTCTTGTGCAGCACCTTCATCAACAGCGGTCGAGAAGCACCAGCGAGGCAGGCGCCGATCGTGTACCCCGTGGCAACCAAGCGTGCCCGTGACCGGTCGTGGTAGGCCTCGATTCCCTCTTCGACCTGATCCACCAGCACAAGTCCCGCGACCATGGCCGGCTGGCGTTGGGCCACCCAGCGCGCGAGCACACCGCCAAGGCTGTGCCCCACGAGCACAAAACGAGTGTCGTCATCGGCGAGCAGAACGTCTTCGAGGTCCGTGGCCATCCGGTGCAGCCCAGCGGGCGCCGGGGCGCTCCGGCCCAAACCCGCGCGATCGTAAGCAAGCGTGCGGGTGCGCGCGGCGACCTCCTGCTGCACAAGACCCCACGTGCCGCGATTCGCGCCCATGCCCGCTTCGAACACCACAGTCGGCGAGCCGGTGCCGAGCGTGACGTGGTGCAGAAACCTGCCGTCCCTGGTTCGCGAGCGGCCGGGTTCCCCGAAAGCGCTTCGCTGAAGCATGTTCCCAGTCCACCACGCCACGGCCGAATGAACTCGCCGAAACGCCCGGTGCACACCAGGAAGCGCTGCTATCGCTGGACAAATGGAGCGCGCTGGAAACCGGAAGAAGAACGACTTCCTCCGCGATCCCGAGGCGGACGAGATGGTGTGGCGGATCGACTACGACTTCACGAAGTTCGACGGGTCTCCGACACTCGTCCCGGTGCCGGACCGAACTCGAGGTTCGAGCGCGTGGACAACGGTCGGACGCACTGGATCAGCCTGGACCGTCCCGACTCGATGGAGCTGCGCAAACGCTTCTTCACCGAATCTGACCGCACCGCATGAAGAAGATCAACTCCGGGCTCTCGTAGCGCTGCAACGATCTCGGCGTGGTGCAGTGCTGGGATATCGGCCTCCGTCTGGCGGAATCACGAACGCTGCTCCAGCTCCCCGGGGTCTTCGTTCTCGAATCCCCTGATCCCGCGAATGACCATCGCGGGATCAGGGCTCTCCACGGGCGCAAGGCCCACTTGTTCCTGCTCAACCTGAACGAGTGTCAGCCGTCCTTGCGGGCGAGCAACCGGTAAGTGTTGCCGCCCTTGCCGCGACGAAGGAAGAGGTGGATCACCTTGTCCGCGGCGAAAGCCAGCGCGATGAACGGGACGCCCACGGTCATCACCGCGAGGAAGCGCGCGCGACGGAGCAGGGTGGGCTCCCCCTCGCTCCACGGCGCCCTGGGGTCCTTGCCCAGGTGGTTGAAGGTGATCAGCGCGGCGAGCACGAGGTCGTTGGCCTGGTTGGCCTCGCCGAGGTGCACGTCCACCGTGGAGAACCCGCGATCAGCGAGCGCGCGTTCCAGGTTGCGCCACGGGATCATGTGCTGGTGCTGCGGCTGGAACCACGGCATCCACACCCCGCGCAGGATCCTGCCGTAGCGCGACTCCGGGTTCGGCAACTCGATCAACAGGAAACCGCCCGCGTCGAGCACCTTGGCCGCGGCGTCCAGCTCCTCGAACGGCTCCCTGGTGTGCTCCAGGTAGTGGTGCATGCTGATCACGTCGTACTTGCCCGCGAGGTCCTCGGTCAGGTCGGGGAACATGCCCCGGTACCCGTGCTCGACCCAGCCGCGCCGGACCGCTTCGTCGATGCCGTCGGTCATGTCCAGGCCGTGGAACTCGGTCTCCGGCCAGGACTCCTTGGCCTGGTTGCAGAAGTGCCCATGACCCGATCCGACGTCCAGCCAGGTCCGCGGTGTGGTGAACGGGCGCAGCATTTCCGCCCGTGCCCTGTACCCGGCGATGTTGGAGTCGAAGGCGGCCTCGCTGAGCCCGCTGCCGTAGCCGTCGTAGCAGTCGCGGTAGTAGAACTCCAGCCCTTCGAGTGACAGGCGTGGGTTCTGGAAAACGTGTCCGCAGCTGCCGCAGCGGTCGAGGACGAACTGCCCGGGCTTGTTCTGCATCACGTCGAAACCACGCACGTGCACGGAGAGCTCTCCGGCACCGCACCAGGGACACGAGTGCCTGCGCGGCTCGAAGAAGCGCCTGGTGCCTTCCGCGAGATCCTGTTCATAGCGCGCGCGGGTCTCGGCGAACTTCGTGTCGACCGGAACCGGCATGCGGGACAGAGCAGCCACCGTGCGTCCCCACCGAACCGGTCCGAGCACCAACCGCAGCAGCGCATGTCGATGCAGGTCCGCCGGGCGGATCGGGCTTCCCGCGAAGATCAGGTACGGCTGGAGGCTGAACGCGGCGAGAGCACCCAGGCCCCACCACGGCGACGCGAACAGCCCGGCGATCAGCAGCGCATAACCGACCACCGGGCTGACGAGGTGCTTGCGCACGCCATAGTACTTCGCGCGCAGCACGTGAACCCGCTGCTCAACGTCCTCGGGCAGCGCTTCGAGGTCCGGCGCCACCGCGAAGTCCGTGCTGGTGCACGCCAACCGCTTCAGCTGGACGGTCAGCTCCGTCAACTCGGATCGGGTGAAGCCCTCCGAGCGCTCAAGGTCTTCGCGACGGGCGATGTCCTCATCTATCAGGATCACGTGCCCGGCTCCGCGCGCGTGCGCGAACCGGTCAGCGACGAAGTTCTTTCCCATGCCGCTGTGCGCCAGATCGATCGCCTGGCCTACCGACAACTCGCGCGGTACCAGCTCCAGCACCGTGAGCCCGTGCTCCCGGGCCCAAGTGCTCGCGTTGTCCTTCGTGGGCTGGTCCAGGTGGACGCCCTCGGCGGTGAGGAACCGGTGCCGTTCCTCGGCGGGCGCCCCTCGGTCGTCCAGCAACGGCAGCCAGGAGACCTGGCCGCGCAGCCGGAAGCCGTTGAGCACCAATGCGACTGTCACGATCAGCGGAAGCGCCTCGAACAGGCTCACAGCAGTTTCTCCACGTGGTCGGCCGCCGTCACGGTTCCCCCGGCGTCGGCGAAAGAGCTCTGGATCTGTTCGGCCGCAGCGCGGTATCCCGGCTGGTCGAGCACGGACAGGATGGCTTCGCGCAGCTCGGCCGGGCGGACCCGGCCGAAGTGCACCCGACGACCGACACCCGCCGCCACCACCTGCTCGGCGATGATCGGCTGGTCGTCCCTGATCGGTGCGACCACCAACGGCAATCCGTTGGCCAGCGACTCGCACACGGTGTTGTGACCGCCGTGGCACACGACGGCCGAACTGTGCTTCAGCAGGTCGAGCTGCGGCACGAACTCGCGCACCCGTACGTGCTCCGGGGTGCGTTCGATGAGCCCGGGCGCCGCGGCGATGCTGACCTGGACGCGATCGGCGAGCGGCGCGACCGCCTCGACGACGGTGTTGAGGAACCGACCGTTGTTCTCCCGGTCGATCGTGCCCATCGAGACGAGGACGTGCTGCCGCCGCGGGTTGAGCCACCCCCAGTCGTAGTCCCCCACCTCGACCCGTTTGCCCAGCGACGGTCCCACGAAGACGCACTGGCTCGGCACGGTGGCGTTGATCCCGACGAAGCTCTCGGTCGTGTAGGCGAGCACCAGGTGCTCAGAGAACCGGAGGTCGCCCAGCGCGGCGTCGTCTGGACGTATTCCCTGCGCACGCTGGAGGTCGTCGAGCTGGGAACGGACCCAAGCACCGAATTTCGGGACCATCGTGAACGGGTTGGTCAGCTCAGCGGACGTGGTCGCCGAGGTGATCCACGGCAGCCGGTGCCTGCGCGCGGAGAGCGCGCCCGCGAGCGCCTGCTGGTCGACCACGAGCAGATCGGCACCGAATTCGCGGACGGCCGCCTCGACTCCCGACATCATCCGACCGGCCAGCGGGACGAGGAAGTCCTTCCACAGGAACTGGAACGCCGCCGGACCGCGGAGCCCCCGAGAACGCTCGTAGGTCTCGGCCAACCACGACTCCGCGTCGGGCCGCTCTGCGGAGAAAAGGGTCAGTTCGGGCGGCAACAGCCGGCTGGCGACCTCGGGGTGGCCGACCCACGCGACCTCGTGCCCGCGCTCGACCAGTTCCTGCCCCAGCGCCACCGTTGGCAGGACGTGTCCGGCGAGCGGCGGCACCACGAACAGGATCCGGCTCATGACAACCACGTCCTCAGCTGCTCCCGAACCTGGCCGGACGCCTGGGTGAGCATCATGTGCGACTGTCCTTCGAGGACGGTCAGTTCGAAGTGGGGAAGGTGTTTCTGAAGCAGGCTCGCGTCTGGAAGCAGGTCCGATTCGCTGCCGAAGAGGGCGTGCACCGGCGCTTCCACTGCGGCGAAGCGCTCTGGAGTGAAGGGCTGTTCGGCAGCCATGTCGGCGAGCAGGCTCGTCTCGTGGAACAGGCCGAGGAACTGCTTCGTGAGGTTGTCCCACTTACGGCCTTTGAGGTGGCGGAGCCGGTCGTCGTAAGCGCCGGTCCGCGCGATCGACAGGGTTTCGACGATGCGGTCACCCCAGCCCTCGCTCGGCACGACCGACTCGATCAGCAGCAGGCCGGCCGTCCGGTCGGGGTGCTCGGCCGCGTAGGCCAGTGCCAGCAACCCGCCGTAGCTGTTGCCGACGAGGTGCACCGGGCCGCGCACGTCCAGCGCCGCGATCAACGCGTTCAGGTCGGTGACCGAGTCGTTGAGCGTGTACCCGGTCGCGGGACGCTCGGAGCGGCCGTGACCGCGCTGGTCGTAGCAGATGGTGTGGGCGCCGAGGTCTGCTGTCGCCGTGGCCAGGGTCAGGTAGAGGCTCGAAAGGTTGTCCACGACGAGGCCGTGCAGGAACAGCACCGTCGGTGCGTCGCTCGCCGAACCCGGTTCGGAGTTCGACAGCCGTTGTACGTGGAACCGCAGGTTGTTGGCGACGACCTCAGTCACGGGACACACAGCCGGCGATGTAGGTGACCAGCTCGCCCACGGTGAGCTCGGCGACCTCGGCTACCTCCTTGTCGCCGAGGAAGGCCGCGAAGTTCACCGAGTTCCCGTAGTGCTCCCGGAGTTTCGCCGAGAGGGTCACGAACTCGATGCTTTCCAGTTCGAGATCGCGGTTGAACGAGGTGTCCATGTCGATGTCGACGCCGAGGGCGTAATCCTCGCCGATGACCTCGACCAGCATGTGCCGCACCGTGGCGAGCACGGCGGATTCCGCCGCGTAATCGCCGACAACGTCCGTCAGTTCCGTGGAGCTCATTCATCCTCCTTGACGTCCAGCGCACGAGAAGGACTCCCCGCCGCGCGCAGGGAGAGAGCAGGCGGTAACCAGGTTTGCCTTTGCCCCGGCAAACCGACCGGAATGGGGCTCTGGGGCCCGCTCCTCGATCACTACCGTGCGGGAGGACGATTGATCTCGCCTGTCGGCGCTCCGGCTTTCGAGCTAAATCAACCCGTTTGAATGACGTAGCAAACAGACGGTTTTCAGGCGGTGGTCGCCGGCCACCCGTCCGCGCCGAGTTCCCGGGAGATGGCCCGCGCTGTGTCGCGAACCGCGGTCCGCACCAGGTCGGAGGGCGGCCATTCGGACATCGGCACGACGACGCCGACCGCTCCCGCCAAGGCCCCTGCGGCGTCGAAAACGGGTGCGGCGGTACCGCACTCGCCGAGCACCGCCTCTTCCTGCTCGACCGCGTAGGCGTCCACACGCACCTGGTCCAGGTGGGCGGCGAGGTCTGCGGGCTCGGTGATCGTCTCGGCCGTCATGCTGCGCAGCGGCCCGTCGCCGAGGAGTGCGCGGGCACGGCTCGGCAGGTAGGCGAGCGACGCCTTGCCGAGCGCGCAGGCGTGCGCGGGAATGACGATGCCGACCTCGGGCATCTGACGCGAACCGTCCGGCCGGGGCGAGTGGTGCACGACGAGCACCTCGTCCAGCATCAGCACGCCGGTCCGGACCGCGAAACCGGTCCTGGCGGCGAGGTCGTCCGCCCATGCCGCCGCTTGCGCGCGCAGCTCGAGGGTGTGCAGGTAAACGGTGCCGAGCTTCAGGACCGCAGGGCCGAGGCGGTACTGCGCGGATGCCCGGTCCTGCACCACCATGCCGTGCGCGACCAGCGTCTTCACGATGCCGTGGACCGTCGACGGCGGAAGTTCGAGACGGGCCGAAAGCTCCGAGAGGCTGATCCTGCGGGCCCCGTGCAGAACGCCCAGAACCCGGACGGCGCGGTCGACGGACTGGATCACCGCGTCCTCCCTGACATCAGGGCAAGGACTTTACAACACCGCCCACCGGGGCTACGGTCCGTGCACTATTTCGACATCGTCGAAATGATTTCTGACTCGCGAATGCCCAACGACGGGAGAGCGATGAGCGCGCGGCAGTTCGTCAACGATCCGGACGAGTTCATCCCCCAGGCACTGGAAGGACTTCGGCTCGCGCATCCACACCTGATCCAGGTCAGTGCGGACCCGGCTCTGGTGCTGCGCACGCCCAAGGACGGCGACCCACTGAAGGTCGCACTGGTTTCCGGTGGCGGCTCCGGCCACGAGCCGCTGCACACCGGCTTCGTCGGCCTGGGAATGCTCGACGCCGCGATCCCCGGCGCGGTGTTCGCGAGCCCGACGGCCTACCAGATCCGCGCGGGCATCAAGGCTGTCGATCGCGGTCGAGGCGTCCTGCTGATCGTGAAGAACTACACCGGCGACGTGCTCAACTTCTCGATCGCGGCGGAGCTCGCCCGCGAGGAGAACATCGAGGTCGAGATCGTCCTGGTCGACGACGACCTCGCCACTGACGGCGGCGACGAGGGCGGTCCCGGACGCAGGGGAACAGCGGCGGTGGTCGCGGTCGAGAAGATCTGCGGTGCGGCGGCGGAGCGTGGCGCCTCCCTCTCGGAGCTCGCTGAGCTGGGCCGCCGCGTTGTCGCGAGCTCGCGCACGATGGCGCTCGCGTTGCGGGCGTGCACCCACCCCGGCCAGCAGCGCCCATCCTTCGACCTGGCCGACGACGAGGTGGAGTTCGGTGTCGGCATCCACGGTGAGCGCGGCGTCGGTCAACACCCCTTCGGCCCCGCGAGCGAACTCGTTCCGGCGCTCGCTCAGCCCGTTGTCGAGGCACTCGGCCTTCAGCGGGGCGAGTCGGTGATCGCGATCGTCAACGGCCTCGGATCGACGCACGCGCTTGAGCTGGCGGTCGTGCACCGCGAACTCTCCGCGTTCCTAGAGGGTGTCGGAGTGCGCATCGAGCGCGCCCTGGTCGGTTCCTACGTGACCGCGCTGGACATGCAGGGCTGCTCCATCACGTTGGTGCGCTGCGACTCCACGCTGCTCGAACTATGGAACGCCCCGGTCCGCACGCCCGCGCTCGCCTGGTGACAAAGGAGTTCGACGATGACCACCCTCACGACTGAACACGCTCGCGCGTGGGCCGATCGGTTCGTCACTGTCGGCGCTGAGCGCAACGACGAACTGACTGAGCTCGACCGCCAAGCGGGCGACGGTGACTACGGCACAAATCTCCGTTCAGCCCTGCGCAGGGCCGCGGCCAACCTCACCGGCGAACCGACCTCCCCGCACGAGGTGTTCCTCGCCGTGTCGGAGGCGTTCCTGAACACGGGTGGCACCAGCGGCCCGCTCTTCGGCATGTGGTTCCGCGAGTTCGCCAAGGCGGCCAAGGGCAGAGAGGTCACAGCTGTGGTGCTAGGCGAGGCCGCGACGAACGCTGTGGCTGTCGTCCAACGCCTGGGCAAGGCGGAGGTCGGCCACAAGACGATGGTGGACGCGATGGTCCCCGCCGCAGAGGCTCTGAGCGCGGCGGCCGCGCGCGGCGCGACCGTTCCAGACGCTTTGGCGGAAGCCGCTTCCGCCGCGCACGTGGGGGCTGCCTCAACCAAGCGACTGCTCGCGAAACGCGGTCGCGCGAGCTACGTCGGCGAGCACGCTCGCGGAGTCGTCGACCCAGGCGCTCTCACGGTCGCCTACTTCTTCGACGCCGCCACCCCTTCCTCGAGTTGATCTTCCGCGCCGGTTCTGATCAATCCGGCCCGGACCGTCCCTCCTGGTGTTAGGAAAGCCAGGTGATCTCCGACGCCGACAACGGTTCCCGCACCTCGTTCGACGATCTCGACGCCTACATCGCCCTGCCGAGGATCGAAGGACTGCGACTCGCCCCCGACGGCAGCAGGATCGTCGTGGAGGTCGCCCTCCCGAACACCGAGAGCGCCCGCTACACCACGGCGTTGTGGGAGGTCGACCCCAAAGGCCAGCGTCCTGCGCGGCGGTTGACCCGCAGCGCGGAGGGCGAGTCAGCGGTCGCGTTCGGCCCTGCCGGGGACCTGCTCTTCGTGTCGTCGCGACCACGACCGGACAGCGACGAGGACTCGGCCGCGTCAGCGTTGTGGTCGCTGCCCGTGCACGGCGGCGAGGCGCGAGTGATCGCGAGCCCGGCCGGCGGTGTGCGTGGAGTCGTCGTCAGCGAGAACGGGACGATCGTGTTCGGCTCGGGCATGATGCCCTCCGCCACCGACTTCGCCTCGGACAAGCAACTCCGGGCAGCTCGCCGAAAGGCCGGTGTTTCCGCTCTCCTGCACGAGGAGAACCCGATCCGGTACTGGGACCACGATCTCGGACCTGACCGCACCCGGCTGCTCGCGAAGTCCGTGACCGACGAGAGCTTCGATCTCATCGACGTCACCGGTCACGTCGGCCGGGCCCTGTGGGACAGCAGTTCCTGGGACATCACGCCGGACGGCTGCACCGTGATCGCGACGTGGGCTGTCGCTGAAGCTGGCGGAGCCCAGCGGCAAACACTCGTCGCGATCGACGTGGCAACGGGAGTTCGACGCACGCTCGCTGACGACGCCGCGCACCAGTACCGCGCGCCCACGGTGTCCCCTGATGGACAGCACATTGCTTTCGAGGTTGACGAGCGCTGTTCTCCTGCTGGCCCGGGCGACAAGTGGTTGGCCGTTCTCCCGGTCGCAGGTGGCGAGCTGCGACACGTCGCACGGAGCTGGGACCGCTGGCCGCACATCGCGTGCTGGACACCGGACGGCGCGGCGCTGTTGGTCGTCGCCGCCGACCACGGTCGTGCACCCGCGTGGCGGGTGGACGTCGAAACCGGGGAAGCAACACGACTGACCTCGGATGACGCTGCGTACTCCGACGTTCAAGTCGCCCCGAATGGCGAGATCTACGCCCTCCGCTCGGCTGTGAACAGCCCACCCGCACCCGTCCGGATCAGTGAGTCCGGCGTAGAACCACTACGCGGCCCCGCAGAGGTACTCGGCGCTCAGTACGAGCTCCCTGGGCGGCTCGAAGAAATTTTGGTGACGGCGGAGGACGGCACATCGGTGCGTGCGTGGATCGCGCTGCCGCACGACGCGAGCGCGGACAAGCCCGCGCCACTCGTGCTGATGGTCCACGGTGGGCCGGTCATGTCCGTCAACGCCTGGTCCTGGCGCGCCAACCCTTGGATGTACGTCGCCAAGGGATACGCCGTCCTAATGCCGGATTTCGCGCTGTCCATCGGCTACGGCCTGGATTTCGTGCGCCGCGGCTGGGGCCAGTGGGGCGGCAAGCCCTACACGGACCTGATGGAGATGACCACTGCGGCTCAGCAGCGCCCCGACATCGACTCCTCGCGCGCAGCCGCGATCGGCGGCTCTTTCGGGGGCTACATGGCGAACTGGATCGCTGGGCACACGGACAGGTTCTCCGCGATCGCCAGTCACGCGTCCGTGTGGCGCTTGGACACTGCGGCAGACGTGGAATACGAGTTCCGCAGGGAAGCGACACCGGAGGCGCTGGACGCCAACTCCCCGCACAACTTCGTCAACGCGATCACCACGCCGATGCTGCTGTTGCACGGCGACAGGGACTACCGCGTGCCGATCGGTGAAGCGATGCGGTTGTGGTGGGACCTCATGGCAAGGCTGCGTGCCGAGGACGGTTCCGGCCCGCACAAGTTCCTGTACTTCCCGGACGAGAACCACTGGATCCTGACGCCGACCCACTCGAAGATCTGGTATTCGACGGTTCTCGCGTTCTTCGACCACCACGTGCTCGGCAAGGACTGGCGGCGCCCGGAACTGCTGGGCTGACCCCAGGGCCACGGCGCGCCTCCAGGTCGGTGCGCCGCGATTCTTCCGTCGCGTCCAGCCAGCCCACGCGGACCAGCGATATCTTGGCCCGCACATCGGTGGGTTACGTCGAGGAGTGCGATGGCTCGGCTCAGCAGGGCGCAATCACAAGAGCACAACCGCGTCAAAGTCCTGGCCGCGGCGCAGGAGGAGTTCACCGAGCGCGGTTTCCGCGACGCCAAGATCGACACCATCGCCGAACGCGCCGGCTTCACCAGGGGCGCGGTCTACTCGAACTTCCCGAGCAAGAGGGCGCTCTACTTCGCCGTGCTGGCCAACCTCTCCGAGAATGCACCGATCCCGCAGCACGCGGAGCCCGGTCTGACCGCGAAAGAGGCACTGGGCACTCTCGCCCGCGCTTGGGTGGCGCGGCTGCCGCTGGCCGATATCGGTGAACATGACGGCTCAGCACGGCTGAGCATGGACCTGATGCCAGAGATCACAGGCGAAACTCGTACACGCCTGCCTTACGCGCAGTTGATGCGGTTGAACGCCATCCTGCTCGGACTCTCCCTTGAGCGTCTGGAACCGCGCCGTGGTCGAATGGTCCGCATCGCCGAGACCGTTCTGACCACGCTGCACGGCGCAACACAGATGGCAGCCGCCGCACCGGGATTCGTGGAGCCCTTCAACGTGGTGAAGGCGTGCGAACAGCTGGCCGAGCTCGACCTCGCTGACTCCTGGCCCGCACCGCCGATCATCGCGCCGGTGAAGCTCGTCGACGAAGCGTGGTCACCCTCGCCTGCGCTCAACTCGCTGAAGTCGGAGCCGGCAGCCTTGGCCCACGACGGAATCGTTGCGGTGCTTGGCTTGCACAGGCTTTCCGCAGCAGAGGAAGCCGTGCGAGCGGCGCGAGCCAGCGACAAGATCACCGTCGCGGTGGTGACCAATGACCCCGCCGAACTCGCGCCGCTGGCCCGACTCGCGATCGCTGACGTGTGGCACTGCCTCCGGCAGGCGTTCCCCGAACCTGCTTGGCCTCGCCTTCAGCTGGTCATCAGCACAGCGACCGAACTCGCCAGCGCCGCTGGTGTACCCGGCGTCAGTGATGCGACCGAGGTGGCGGTGCGGGTATCCCAAGGGCGGATTGTCGCCCGAGCGGAAGGCTACGGCGCGTGCCACGCGGCCACCTCCGTCACCGTCGATCAATCCGCAAGGAACACCGGCCGCGCCTGACGGATGTATTCAGGATCAGCGACGACCTCGATGCCCACGATCCGGCCACCCACGACGATGAAGTCCAAGACCCCACGAGGGTCCCCGTCAGGCGCCCAAGCAGCACCAACAACGCCGTCGACCAACACTGGCTTAGCTCCTCGCGCACGTCCGATGAATGCGTGTGCGACTGCAGAGGCGCCGCGCACCTCACTGGCAAGAGCTGGCGCGCCGCTGCCCTGCGCCGCTGCGGCGAGCGCAACCGCAACCTCGTCCGCCCGAAGCACGACGTCGGGATCGAGCACAGCCAGCAGTGCTTCGAAGTCACCACCACGTGAAGCGGCAAGGAACGCCTCGACGACCTCTCGCTGCCTAGCCTGGTCCGTCGCACCATCCTGCTCAGAGCCACGAACCCGTCTCCGCGCACGGCTAGCCAACTGCCGTGCGGCAGCAGGGCTGCGACCCACGATCGGGGCGATCGTCTCGAACGGCACGCCGAACAGATCGTGCAGAACGAACGCCAATCGTTCTGCGGGCCCGAGCGTGTCCAGCACCACCAGCAGCGCAAGACCAACCGAGTCTGCTTGGAGCGCTTGGTATTCCGGATCACTGCGTTCGACCGGTTCCGGCACGCCTTCGTCCAATGGCTCCTCTCGTCGCGATGCACGCGAGCGCAGCATGTCCAGGCACACGCGACCGACGACGGTGGTCAGCCAGCCGCTGAGGTTGCGCACTTCGCTGACATCCGTCCGGCTCAGTCGCAGCCATGCCTCCTGCACGGCATCTTCGGCTTCGCTCACCGAACCGAGCACCCTGAACGCCACGGCGCGCAGGCGGCCGCGATTCTCCTCAAACTGTCCTACGAGCCAGCTGTCGCCGTTCACCCGTCCCCCTCGCTTCTGATCGCTACCTCCTTGACGAACGGGAGGGGAGGGTTGTGACAGCCACCGCCCCGGAGTCGCGGTCGCCGCCCGCCACACGCTAGAGCTCCCCAGAGGAACACGTAAAGCACACGAAGGCCACTTGCGCCACAAAACTATCCACAGGCAAGTCAACCTCGCCCAGGAAACCCAAGCTTTCTCGTGGACATGTGGATAACTCACCCCAAATTGCACATTCGCAGATTTCTTGTCGTATGTTCGTGGCTATGCAAAACACCACGACTGCCCGCGAGCTCGCGGGCGCCTTCCGCGCCTTGTGCACAGCACAGGCAGTGCTCGCCGGACTATTGATCAAGTTCACCGAGCCCGCGGCGAAGCGCGACACGCCGTACTCCAGCGATGATGTCGGCGCGCTGCTGTCGATGTCCCGCCACAAAGCCAGAGCGCTGTTGAGCCAGGCCCAGGCCGTGACCGCCCGTCCGGCGGTGTTCAACGCCCTTCTCGAGGGAAAGATCGATTTGGGCAAGGCCCTGCTGATCGTCGGGAAGGTCCAACTCCTTCCCGCGTCGCAGGCCGACATCGCGGAGGCCAAGCTCCTCGAGTACGCCCCGACCCGCACCTACGTGTCGTTGCGGAAATGGGCGTCGCAGCTCGTCTGCAAACTTGATCCAGCAGGCACGGAGAGGCGCCACGCGGAGAAACGCCGACGACGCATGGTTGAAAAGACGAACGCCGACGACGGCATGTGTTCACTCCACGTGCGGCTCACGGCAGTTGACGGGTTGCTCGCATGGGGCCGCATCGACCGACTCGCCAAGAGCCTCGCCATCCCCGGCGATCGGCGGACATTGGATCAGAGGCGAGCGGACGTCACCCGGGATCTTCTTGTGGGCGAGGCGGTCCACGCGTCGCTGCGGCAGGCGAAGGTCCAGGTGACCGTACCCATCACCACGCTGATCGGGATCAACGACGATCCCGGTGTGCTCGCCGGATACGGCCCCGTCCCGGCGTCGGTCGCCAAGGAGATCGCCGCGGGTGGAACGTGGAAGCGAATCCTCACTGACCCGGCCACCGGCATCGCCCTCGATGTCGGGCGCACCGAGTACGAGCCCTCCGAGGCGCTGCGGGAGTTCGTCAAGGCTCGCGACGGCATCTGCTCAGCCATCGGCTGCGACCAGGCCGCGGAAAACTGCACTGTCGACCACTGCACGCCTGCCAGCGACACGACCGCATCGGCGATGGACTTCAGGTCTTTGTGCCAGCACCACCAGCGGATGCGGCATGAGTCCGGCTGGACCTGTCACCACATGGACGACGGCAGGCACTTCTGGATAACGCCGTCCGGGGGTTTCTACGAAAGCGAGTCGGAACCGATCGCCGACCCGAGTCCCACGGAGAACCTCGACGGCGGCAACCCGGGTCCGCGTGCTCCTGGCGCAGCTGATGCGTAGTCAGGGTCGCGCAGCCGAGGCAGCACCCGTCCAGGACGAGTTCGTTCGGCGCGCGGGCGAGTAGTTCACCACCGCACCGCAACGCGCTCACGACGGAGATCCACTCCACGTTCGAGAACGTCGCGTCGTGACCGTAGAACAGGTACTGGACGTCCAGGCACGTCGCGCTGGTGTAAGGCTTCAGTGAAGCCCAATATCGAACCATCTAATGACAATCTCAAACCCGGCTTCCCACCCTCAGCGGAAAGCCCCGAACAAACCCGCAGGTGACATCGGACCCTCCACCCGCTTGGCGCAACTTCATCAACAGCGCTCACTCACAACTCACACACTTCTTTAACATTCCACTGGTCGACTCGATCTCGGAGAGATCCGAGATGCGGACAGAAGCCCCATTCGCGATCTCTGGCATGAATTTCGCGAATCGACGGCACAAGGGCTTACGCACATGACCAGTGGACTAGCCGCTCAGCTGAGCACTGCCCGCGAGACCGCACCCATGGGCAGCGCGACCTATCCGGCAGCCGACCCTCCGTCCGAGCGCACCTTGGTGGACATCTTCCACACCACGGTCGCCGCCCAGCCATGCGCTCTGGCGCTTGATGACGGGGCGACCACCCTGTCCTACTCCGACCTCGCCGAGCGGGTCGGCGAGGTCGTCACCGCTTGGCGCGCAGCGGGCATCGGGCTCGGCGACCGTGTTGGGATTCGGATCCCTTCTGGCACCGCAGACCTGTATGTGAGCATTCTCGCCACCTTGTCGGTCGGCGCCGCGTATGTGCCGGTCGACTTCGACGATCCGCTGGAACGCGCGGAGATGATCTGGCGGGAAGCGGAGGTCTGCGCGGTTGCGGGCCCTGGTGGGGAAATCCGGACGCTGCGCGAGACGACACGTCGGCGTCCCATTCGGCCGCCAGCGCCTGAGAACGACGCTTGGATCATCTTCACTTCCGGTTCGACCGGGAAGCCGAAGGGCGTGGCGGTGACCCACCGCAGCGCTGCCGCGTTCGTCGATGCCGAGGCGGAACTGTTCCTGCCGAACGATCCGCTGGGGCCCGCCGACCGGGTGCTCGCCGGTCTCTCGGTCGGCTTCGACGCCTCCTGCGAGGAGATGTGGTTGGCCTGGCGTCATGGCGCGTGCCTGGTTCCGGCGCCGCGCGAACTCGTGCGGGCAGGCGCGGAGCTGGGACCGTGGTTGGTCGAGCGGGGGATCACCGTGGTCTCGACTGTGCCGACGCTGGCCGGGTTGTGGCCCGCGGATGCGCTCGGAGGTGTGCGGCTGGTGATCCTCGGCGGCGAGACGACCAGCCACGAGTTGGCGGCCAAGCTCGATGTCCCCGGGCGCGAGGTGTGGAACACCTACGGTCCGACCGAGACCACCGTGGTGGCCAGCGCTGCCCGAGTGTCGGCGGACCTGCCCGTGCGGATCGGATTTCCTTTGGCGGGCTGGGAATTGGCGGTTGTCGACGCGAGCGGCGAACCGGTTTCCTGGGGTGAGACCGGGGAGCTGGTCATCGGGGGTGTCGGACTGGCCCGCTACCTCGATGTGGCCAAGGACCGGGAGAAGTTCGCGCCGCTGCGGTCGTTGGGCTGGGCTCGGGCCTATCGCAGCGGCGACGTGGTGCGGGCGGATCCTGAGGGCTTGGTCTTCGTTGGTCGCTCCGATGACCAGGTGAAGATCGGCGGTCGGCGCGTCGAACTGGGTGAGGTGGACGCGGCGCTGGCCGCTCTGCCCGGTGTTTCCGCGGCGGCCAGCGTCGTGCGCAAGACGGAAACCGGTGCCTCGGTGCTCGTCGGCTATCTGGCGCTGGACGATGTCGAGTCCACAATGGATGTTGCTGCGGCGAGGCTTCAGCTAGCGGAGCGCCTTCCCGCCGCGATCGTTCCGCTGCTCGCCGTGGTGCCGCAGATGCCGATTCGCGCCTCTGGAAAGGTCGATCGGGACGCGCTGCCCTGGCCGCTCGAAGGGGCTGGGGCGGTGGAGTGGTCTGAGGCGGAGGCGATCATCGCCGAGCACTGGACCGCTGTGCTGGGCCAAGCTCCGACGGAGGATTCCGACTTCTTCGGTTCTGGCGGCGGAAGCCTCGCCGTTGCACACCTGGTTTCCCGGCTGCGCGAGCACTTTCCGCAGGCCTCGGTGGCCGACGTCTATCAGCATCCGACTGTGCGAGGCGTCGCCGAGAAGCTGGCCGATGAGAGCAACACTCCGCAGGCGGCGAGTCGGGAGAGGAGTGTGAAACCTGGCTCGTTCACGCTCTTCGGGTTTGCGCAGTCCTTGTTCGCGCTCGTCGTGTTCGCGTTCGCGGGCCTGCGGCTGCTGTTGGTCGTCGTCGCGTTCCAGGAATTGAGTGCTTTGGCCGGGATTCCGGGCATCAGCTCAACGGTCCCTTGGTACGTGGTTGGGCCCGCCTGCTTGCTGTTCTTCACCTCGCCGGGCCGAGTGCTGTTGGCTGCGGCTGGTGCACGACTGGCCACTACAGGGATCCGCCCTGGGGAACACCGTCGCGCTGGTTGGAATCACCTGAGGTTGTGGGCTGCCGAGCGTTGGGTCACCGTTGTGGGTGTCGCCTCGATCGCAGGCACGTTCTGGGTGCACCACTACGCTCGTGCATTGGGTTGCCGCGTCGGGCGGCACGTGGATCTGCACGCTCTACCACCGGTTACCGGACTCGCGACCTTCGGTGATCGCGCTGCGGTTGAGCCGGACAGCGATCTCGCGGGCTGGTGGCTGGACCGTGACTGCGTCCGCGTTGGCGGCATCGAAGTCGGTGCAGGCAGTAGAATCGGTGGGCACTCGACCCTGCTGGACGGCGCTGTTGTCGAGGATGGCGCTGAAGTTCTTTCGGGCAGCTCGGTGCGCGGCGCGGTCTCCGCTGGGCGGCAGTGGGGTGGCGCTCCGGCGCGGGATCTCGGTGAGGTCGACGAGGTGTGGCCGGCGAGCCCGGCACGGCGATCGTTGGTGTGGCGGATGATCTACGGCCTGACTCCCCTGCTGACCGGCGCTGTCATGCTGCTCTCCGCGTTTCCCGGACTCCTCGTGCTGGGTTCGTTGGTCACCAGCGCGATGACCGTTGCGACTGCCGCGTGGGTGGTTCCGCTCGCGGCGTTGGGTTCTCTGGTCACGTACGCGGGGGCAACCGTTCTGGTGGTCCGCCTGCTGAACTTCGCGGTGAAACCCGGCGTGCACCGTGTGGACAGTCTTGCGGGGTGGAGCGCGTGGCTCGTTCAGCGGTTCACCACGGCGGCACGCGGAACGTTGTTCTCCTTGTATGCGGGGCTGTTCACCTCGAGGTGGCTCCGGATGCTCGGCGCGAAGATCGGCCGGGGTACCGAGGTCTCCACGGTCGCCGGGCTGCCGAGCATGATGACGGTCGGCTCGGGCAGCTTCCTCGCCGATGACACCAGCCTGGCTCCCTACGAGCTGCGCAACGGCTGGCTGGTGGTCGGAACGGCGCGCGTGGGTGATCGGACCTTCATCGGCAACTCCGCCGAGGTGGGTCCCGGTCGTTGGGTTCCGGACGGGTCGCTGCTGGGAGTGCTGTCCAGCGCGCCGAAGCAGGTTCCCGAGAACACCTCGTGGCTTGGCAGGCCCGCGATGTTGCTGCCGCGCAAGGTGGAAGGTGGCTCGACCGCGAGAACGTACAATCCACCGCGTCGCCTTGTCGTGGCGCGGACGCTGATCGAGGTCTGCCGCCTGATTCCGGTGGTGGTGAGCTACGGGCTCGCGTTGTTCACCGTCGTCATGCTCAGTTTTCTCCTCACTTCACAGGGGATTGCCGCCGCTGCGCTCGCGGTTGGCTGGCTGATGCCCGCCGTGGCGGTGGTAGCGATCGCTGTCGCCGTCGCGGCGAAATGGGTGCTCGTCGGCAAGCACGTTCCCCGTGAACGTCCACTGTGGAGTTCGTTCGTGTGGCGCAACGAACTCGCTGCGGTGTTCTTCGAGGAACTCGTGACCCGGTGGGCAGGGACGGCGTTGATCGGCACGCCGCTCTTCTCGATGGTGTTGCGCGGCATGGGCGCGAAGATCGGGCGGGGTGTGCACTGCGAGACGCGATGGCTGCCGGAGCCGGACCTGGTGACGCTGGGCGATGGCGCGGTGGTGAACCGGGGCTGCGTGGTGCAGACGCACCTGTTCCACGACCGCATCATGCGCCTCGGGCCGATCCACGTCGGCCGGAACGCGACGGTCGGGCCGAGGTCGGTGGTGCTGTTCGACTCCGCTGTCGGAGCACACGGCAGCGTTGGGGCGAATTCGTTGGTGATGCGCGGCGAAAGCTTGCCGGACGGCACGGCCTGGGTGGGGAACCCGGTCGCTGCTCACGGCGTTGCTGACCACAACACTGCCACCCACGGCGTTGCCAGCCACAATCCAGCCAGCCCCAATGCAGCCAGCCGCAATGCAGCCAGCCACGTCGCTGCCACTCACGTCGTTGCCGCACAGACCGACGTTGTTCGCACTGCGGCCGAGGAAGCCCGGGTAGCTGCTCGGTAAACCGCCGCTCGCCGCGTTGGGCGCGCCGACCACTCACCGTGGGAAGCGCGCCTAGCGCGGCTCGTACAGGGACTCCACCTCGTCGGCGAAGTCGTTCATGATCTGGCTGCGGCGGAGCTTCAGCGAGGGTGTGAGGTGGCCGCCGTCGATGCTGAACTCCGTTGGCAGGACGCGGAAGCGGCGCACCGCTTCGGCGGCGGACACAGCCTCGTTGCCGGCGTCGACGGCCTGCTGGACCTCGGCGAGGAGCTCACGGTCCTCGACGAGGTCGGCAGCTGTCGCCCCGTCCGGCTTGCCGTTGCTCTTCTTCCAGAGGGCGAGGTGCTCGCGATCGATGGTGATCAGAGCGGCGACGAACTTGCGGCCGTCACCGACGACAACGGCCTGGCCGACGAGGGGGTGGGCGGTGATCCGATCCTCGATGACGGCGGGCGCGACGTTCTTGCCGCCGCTGGTCACCAGGATCTCCTTCTTGCGGCCGATGATGCTGAGGAAGCCGTCGTCGTCGAGCGAGCCGAGGTCGCCCGTCGCGAACCACTCGTCCTGTGCTGATGAGGCGCCCCAGTAGCCGGAGAAGACCACGCCTCCCTTGATCAAGACCTCGCCGTCGCCGGAGATCCGGACAGTGGTGCCGGGCACCGGCCGACCGACCGTTCCCGCCCTGGCCGCGCTCGGCGCGTTGATCGTCACCGCGGCGGTGGTCTCCGTCAGGCCGTAGCCCTCGAACACGGTGAGACCGATGCCGCGGTAGAAGTGCGTGAGCCGACGTCCGAGCGCGGCGCCCCCGGAGATGGCGTAGGTGCACCGTCCACCGAGGACGGAGCGCAGCCGTTGGTAGACCAGCCGGTCGAAGACGGCGTGCCGGATTCGCAGTACCAACCCGGGCCTGGTGGCCTCCGAGTACTTGATCGCGGTCTCGACCGCGGCGTCGAAGATTCGGGCCTTGCCCGCGGACTCGGCTCGCTGCCGGGCGCTGTTGTAGATCTTCTCGAAGACGTACGGCACGGAGAGCACGAAGGTGGGGCGGAAGGCGGCCAGGTCGTTGACGACGTTCTTCACGTCGGCGGTGTGGCCGAGCGTGACGCGCGCGAGCACCGAGCCGACCTGCACCATCCTGCCGAACACGTGTGCCAGCGGCAGGAACACCAGCGTGGACACGTCCTTGCCCTTGAAGAGCGGGCTCAGCAGCTCGGCGACATTGCCGGCCTCCGCGAAGAAGTTGGCGTGCGTCAGGACGCATCCCTTGGGGCGTCCGGTGGTCCCCGACGTGTAGATGAGCGTCGCGACGTCTTTCGGCGACACGGTCGCGCGCCGTTCGTCGATCTCCGTCGCCGCGACGCCCTCGCCGAGCGCCATGAGGTCCTCGACCGTGTCGATCCGCCACACCCCTCGAAGCAGCGGCAACCCGGCGACCTTCTCCTCGTGCTCGGGAGTCTCCACGACGACCGCTGTCGCGCCGGAGTCCGTGATGATCCATTCGATCTGTTCCCGCGACGAGGTCGGGTAGATCGGCACCGGCACCGCCGCGACGGCCCAGATCGCGAAGTCGAACAGCGTCCACTCGTAGCGGGTGGACGACAGGATCGCGACCCGCTCCCCCGCGCGGACCCCCGCCGCGACGAGGCCCCTGGCGAGCCGTTGCACCTGGTCTCGGAACTCTTTCGCGGTCACCGGCGACCAGCCGTCGGGGGTTCGGCGGCGGAAGGCGACGTGATCCGGAGCCTCATCGGCGTTGGCGTAGACCAGTTCCGCCAGGCCGCCCCTCTCGGGAGCGGGAACGAGCGGGGCGACGACGACCTCGCGCATGATGCGTCTCCTTCGACGCGGGAACCCGGAAGTGTGATGATGGTTCACGAACATGCGGAGGAGATATGGCTCGTATCCCAGAGTTCTGCGCCGAATGTTGTGATGGGTAACAACCGTGGTGAGTGACCGGGAGCCGTTCCGGTTCGGCGGGCGTCCGCTGCACGAGCGGCTCAGCGAGAACCTGCCCGCGCTCACCGAACTGGTGCTCGCCGCGGTGACCTCGCGCATCCCCGCGTACGGCCTGCTGCCGTCCGAGGAGCTCGCGGGCGATATCAACCGGGTGATCGCGCAGACGTTGCGGTCGTTCGTCGCCATGGTGCGGACGAAGTCCCTGCCGAGTGCGGAGGAGCTGGCCTTCCTGCGGGAGTCGGCAGCGCGCCGCGCCGAGGAGGGCATCCCGATCGACATCGTGCTCACGGCCTACCACATCGGTGTCCAGGTGGTGTGGGAGTCGTTGACGCCGGAGGTGCGCCCGGAGGAGGTGCACGACGTGATGGCGGTGAACTCGCTGGCGTTGCGCTACTTGGAACTCATCACGCCCGCAGTGGGCGCTGGCTATCTCGACCAGCGGCAGACGCTCTTCGACGACGAGCGGTCCGCGCGGCACACGTTGCTGACGGCGCTGTTGGACGGCACGCCCGCTGATGCCGCGGCGAGCCGGACCGGGTTCCGGCTACCTCCGTGCTACCTGGTGCTGGCGCTCTCGGTGGGCAGTCACGCGGACGAGACCGAGCCAGGGGTGGACCAGTTGGTCGCCGGGAGGCGCAAGCTCAGGCGGCTGCGGGCGGAACTGGAGCGTCAGATCAGGGGTCCGGTGCTGTCCTCGCTCACGCCTGCGGGTGGGATCGCGCTGCTGCCGCATCCGACGTCGGTCAACGAAGTGGGTGAACGGGACTGGGACCGGTTGAGGCGGATCGTCGCTGACGTGGCTCGGGCGGCAGGGGCGGAGATCACCGTCGGGGTCGCCGAGGCCGCTCCGGAGGAGGTCGCCGCAGCGGCGAAGCTGGCCGACGAAGTCCGTGCGGTCGCGGCGGCTTCCGGCAAGCCCGGCGGCGTGTACCGGCTGGATGACGTGTTGTTGGAGTACCAGTTGTCGCGGCCGAGCGCCGCGCGCGACCGGCTCGCGGCGATGCTGCGCCCGCTCGACGGGAACGAGGAGCTGGTGCAGACCTTGGAGACCTACCTGCGGCGTGGGAGCCGGAGGCCGACCGCGACGGACCTGCACGTGCATCCGAACACGGTCGACTACCGGCTCCGACGGATCGCTGAACTGACCGGGCTCGATCCGACGAACGTCACGGACATCGCGTTGATCAGCGCGGCGCTGGCGGCTCGGGCACCGCGGCACTAGCCGGGAGCGCCGTCAGCGGCTCTTGGAGGCGGTCGCCGCGACGACCGCGGTGGCGAAGGCGGCCATGCCTTGTGCGTTGGGGTGCAGCGGGGCCGCGATGTGCGTCGGGACGAGCCCTTCGAGGTACCGGTCCTTCGGCGCCGCGCAGATGTCGTGCCCGACCGTCACGGCGGCGAAGTCGACGAACCGCATTCCTCGGGCGAGCGCGTTCTCGCGCGCCTTCGAGCTGATCTTGTTCATGACGCCCTGGAGGTAGTTGGCGTCCCGCGACCACACCGGCTGAACGGGGAAGCAGCCGTTGGGGCGCACGTAGGTGCCGTAGCCGGTGACCAGCACCTTCGCGTTCGGGGCGCGGCGACGGATCTCGTCCAGCGCGGCCGCGAACTTCGGTGCCCACGCGTCGACGGCCTCGCCGACGGTGTCCCTGCCGCCCGCTGTGAGCCGGTCCGCGCAGGAGAACCCGATCGGCTCGGGCAAGAGGTTGATGCACGAGAGGGCGTGGGTGAACAGTCCCGAGTCGTTGGCGCCGATCGTCACCGTGACCAGGCCGGTCGTGGCGCTCAACGAGTCGAGTTGAGGCGCGAGGACACCGAATCGCCGGGTGGTGAGGTCGCTCGTCGTCGCGCCGGAGCAGCTCACGTCGGTGAGCTTGGCGCCGAGGGACTTCGCGGCGATCGCCGGGTAGTTGTTGGTCGAGCGCAGGCACAGGAGGTTGATGTCCTGGTTCGGGATCAGCGGCCCGGCGGCCGCGGAGTCGCCGAGTGCCACGTACTCCAGCGGTTCGCGCGCCTGTGCGGGCGTCGCGGTCACCGCCGCCGCAGTGGCGACGCAGAGGAGTCCAGCCCAGATTCGTCCGCTCAGCCGCATCCCAGCCTCCAACACCGTTGTCGTAGCGCGTCCTCACATGGTGCGGGGCGAGAACGTGAATCGGAGTGGGATTCCGCCCAGATTGCGCAGCTGGCGCTTGTGAACCGTCACGAAGGCGGCCCCGTGAACGGCCGCGATGCCAGAACTGGCGAAAGCGTAACCAGTGGGTTACGCTTCCTCTCGTGGACGAGGTGGCCAGCGCGATCGCGGATCCGGTGCGACGGGAGATCCTGACCCTGCTGCGCGAGCAGAGACGGTCAGCGGGAGAGCTAGCCGACCGCTTCCCGATCAGCCGTCCCGCTGTGAGCAGGCACCTGCGGGTGCTCAGGGACAGCGGGCTGGTGCACGACGAACTCGTCGGCAGGCAGCGCTTCTACGTGCTCCACCCGGAGCGGCTGACCGAACTCGCCCAGTGGCTGGCCACCTTCGCCAGGCCGTCCGGGTGGGAGCACCGCCTCGACGCGCTGGAGACCGAGGTCTACCGGACCCGGCGTGAACACCGCACAGAAGACCTACGAAAGGGAGAAACAGCATGAGCCGCACACCGACCGCTCGCCTTTTCCACACCGACTCCGGTACCGAGCTGGTGCTGGACCGCACCTTCCGCGCGCCGATCGAGGACGTGTGGGCCAGCGTCACCGAGCCCGAGCGCACCGCGCGGTGGTTCGGACCGTGGAAGGGCGACGCCGGCCCGGGGCAGATGGTCAAGCTCCAGCTGGCCTTCGAGGAGAAGCAGCCGTGGTGCGACCTGCGCATCGAATCCTGCTCGGCACCCCGGCAGCTCGAGGTGTCCATGAAGGACGAGGTCGGCAACTGGAGGCTGGAACTGGCGCTGTCCGAGAAGGACGGTGTGACCACGTTGCAGCTGACCCACCACCTCGAATCGGTCGAGGGCATCGGCGAGATCGGGCCGGGCTGGGAGTACTACCTCGACATGCTCGTCGCGGCGCGGGAAGGTACGCCCCGGCCCGAGTTCAGCGAGTTCTACCCGGAGATGAAGCCCTACTTCGACGGACTGCGCTAGCCGACGACCACGGTGTTCTGGCACGCGGTGAGGCGCCAGTGCCCGTCCTCCTTGGTCATGACGTACAGCGGGGCGCCTTCGCCGTCCCCTGGAACGGGTTGGCCTTCGAGGGTCAGGTAGCGCTGGCGCACTTTCACCGCGGCCACGTCGGGGCGGACGAACAGCACGTGGACGACCTCGTAGGTGGCGATGGAGCCGGCCGTGGCGCCCGGGAGCACCTTGCGGGTGAACTCCGCGATGGCGTCGCGGCCGATGAGCACCTTGCCGTGGCCGGTCGTCCAGACCGCGTCCTCGCGGAACAGTCCGATGAACTCCTCCACCAGCTCGTTGCGCTGCACGCGCTCGATCTCGGCGACCACGCGCCTGATGGCCTCGATCTCCTGCTGTTCACTCGTCGCTGTCATGGGAGCAGCCTTCAACCGGAACTCAGGTTGAGGTCAACCCCGGGCCGCACGCGATCCCCGTGGGCGGCTCGGGCGATAACCTGCGCAGGTGAGTGAGCAGTCCCTGAGCGAGGACGAGATCCGGCAGCGCGTTCGCGAGGCGATGCGGCGCAGCCAGCTGCAGAAGGCGCAGGAGAAGAAGGCCGAGCAGCGGCCCGAGGGCGCTCTGCTGCCGATCCTGCGCAGCACGTCCTCCTCGCCCGATCTGGAGCACTTCCCGAACGTGCCGATCGTCCCGGGAACGCTCTTCGCGTCCTTCGCCCACGTCAGCATGACCTCGGAGGGCACGATCGGCATGCACCACGTCGTCGAGGAGCAGCTCGGCGGACGCGGCGTCGACGAGCTGATGGCGGAGGCGACGGCGAACCTGATGGTCGGGCTCACGGCGCAGATCAGGGGCAGCGACGAGACCCCGGACCGGATGGTCAGCCTGGAGCGGGAGGGCTACTTCGCCGGGTCGGCGGTGGTGGCACCGGACTTCCACGAGTGGATCTCCGGAATCCTGGAGGAGGACCAGCTGCTCATCGCGCTGCCGTGCCCGGACCAGATCTACATCACCGGCGCCAGCTCGTACTGGTCCGACCAGCTCGCCCAGATGGTGCTCGATTCGGACTACGAGCCGAACCCGCTCACGCCGACCCTGCTGCTCTCGGAGGGCTCCGGACTGGAGCTCGTCGTGGAACAGCCGGTCAGGACGGAGAACGCGTAGCGTCGGAGAGCACCTGGACGGCGTGAACGGTGGTGTAGCCGCGCCAGTCCAGGGCGCCCGCCTGCGAGATCTTGGCGTAGTCGACGACCCAACCGCCGTCGTCCTGCTGCAGCCGTGCGAGGCGGTCGAGGTCGGCGGCGACCACTTCCGGAGTGAACAGGGACCGCGACGGCAGACCGGAGCGCGGCGAGAAGTCCAGCGGATGCAGCGACTCGTCCTCGGTGCCGCCGTCGACGTGCACTCGGCCGTCCGCTGGCACGTGCGCGGCTAGCGTGCGGAGGAGCTCTGCGGCCTCTTCCGGGTGGCGGTCGTGCGCCGCGTCCAAGAAGCGGATCGCGAAAGACAGGACGTAGGCGAAGGGCCGACCGTCGATCTTCCTGATCGCGTCGAAGCAGTAGCGAACCGCGCGGTCGAGCCACGGGTGCTCGCCCACGGCAGGGTCGTGGGCCGCGACGCGCAGGGCCTCCGCGACGGTGACCGAGGTGATCTGGAGCGAGGACCCCGGCTCGGCGTTCTGCCACCACGGTGCTGAGGCGGCTGTGGTGGTCAGCGGCAGCGCGAACGGCAGACCGCCGTCGGGGAGGGAGACCGACGCGAGCCAGTCGCAGAGCGCCACGGCTTGCGGTGCGCGCACGGGAGCTATGTCGGCCAAGGCCTCGAAGGCGTGCAGAGCCGCGCCGGGCTGGCTCTCCGGCGACCGGAGGTCGGGTTCGAGTCCCCAGCCGTAGCCGCCGTCGGGGTTGCGATAGGCGTCCAGCGCGGCGAGCACGGCGGCGGGGTCACCGCCTCCCACCAGCAGCTCGAAGCGGCGGCGGTCGAGCACGCGGGCGTGCCCGGCCATGAACGCGGAGGCGGCGGTGAGGTCGATCGTCATGCGCTCATCGTGCTTCGTCGCCTCGACGGCGGTCTTGAACAAACCGGTCATTCCCTCTGCGGTCATGTCCTCCGCGGTGGTTCGAGCGCGAGGACCGAGGGCACGGCCTCCGGGTCGAGCAGGCGGAGCACGCCGTAACCGATCCCGGCCAGGCCGGTGAACAACCCGGCTCCGACCAGGTTCGGGTGCATGCCGCAGCGCCATCCGTGCTGGTCGACGCCGTCCAGCACACCAGCGGCCTGCCGGAGTATCGGCTCGGTGAGCGTGGGGTCGCGTTGTGCGGCGAGCAGGAGGAAGTCGAGGTTGCCGAGGTCCCCGTGGCACAACGAGTGGTCGCTGCCGAAGCCGGAGCGGAGTGTGGCCGCAGTGGCGGTGGCCAGCTCGGCACGCCAGGTCGGGTCGTCGATGACGTCGAGCACCATGTGGCGGGCGATGCCGATCCCGGGTGCTCCGTGGCACCAGGCGACCGCTTGGTCGAAGCCGCTCTCGCCGGAGCTGAAGAGGAGTTCGGTCTCGACGTCGCGGCGGAGGTCGCGCCAGTGCCCCGTTTCCGGATCGAACAGGCGCGCCTCGTAGGCCAGAGCGTCCCGAATCGTGTCTTTGTAGCGCTCGTCGCCGAGCACGTCGGTGGCGACGGCCAACGCGGCCGCGATCCCGGAGACGCCGTGCGCGAAGCCACCGAGCGGCTCCGCTCCCAGGCCCATGTTCTTGAGCACAGCGGCCGTCCAGCCCGCGCCGACCACGCACGGTTGCCGCTGGGACACGAGCCTGTCGGCAGCGGCGGCGATCGCGTCGCGGACGGCTCCGTCCGGGCGCACGCTGTGCAGCGCGGCGAGCCCGAAAATCGCGCCTGCGGCTCCACCCACGACCTCGAACTGCTCGTCGGCATCCACTGCGGAGCGCAGGTGTTTCGCGATCGACAGCGCTTGGCCGAGGAGATCTCGGTCCGGGACGAGTGCGTGCAGCTGTGAGAGCCCGTAGATCAAGCCTCCCGCGCCTTGCAGTCCCACAACGCCGATGTCGGGGAAGCGCTCGATCTGGCGGACCGCGGCGCGAGCGGCTTCGGTGGCCAAGCGCGTCGAGTCAGGTGACCCGCGCAGCTCGCCGTGGCGCGCGAGGAACGTCGCGATGCCGGTGAGGCCGTCGTAGAAGCTCGCGCCGAGGAGGCCGACCGTGTAGTTGCCGGTTCGACCGGTCGAACAGCCCAGCCACACGGCCTCGCCGTCAGCACTGACCGCCAGGGCGGCGACTTTCTCCGCGATCGCGTCGGCAGCGGCGGCGAGCCGGGTCCGGTCCACGGGCTCAGCCGTGGGGGTCGATTCGTGCCGCTCGCGCGCGACGGTCAGCTCCGACCGGATCGTCTCCGCGGTGACCGCTGTGCGGATGAGCCAGGTCTGAAGTTCCAGGTCGTCCGAGCCGAGGCGGTCGAGGACTTCGCGAGTGACGCTCATGCCGGACCGCACGGTCACGTCGGGAAGCGGCGTGCCGTCGGCTGCGCGGACCGGGCCTCCGTCGACGCCGACGGTGAACAGCGGAACGTCGTTGCGCCACATGTCCCGCAGCTCGGCCTCGACGACCGTCGCCAACCCCGGACGCCGGGCGACGTCAGCGCGGAGCCGGTCGAAGTGCCGCTCACGGTCTGCGATGTCGCGCAGCAGGCTCGGGTGGAAGGAGGTGGACAGCAGCAAGCCGTACACCATCGTGTCCCGCATGATGCAGCGGACGCGATCGGTCGAGAAGGCCGCGAGCGGACCGGACTCGTCCAACAGCTCGGCGCGGTGGCGGACGAACACGTCGTACGTGTCCGCGAACCCGGAGACGATGTCGTCCAGGTGCTCGATCGGTCGCGGCATCCGTGATGACGCGGACGATTCAACGACCGGCGGCCTGAACTCGACGCGCATGTGGTCGGTGCCCACGTCCACGACCACTGCCCGGGGTTGCGCAGCGCCTGCGCGCGGCGCAACGGCGGACGACCCGAGGCCAGCCACCTCTGTCGCGTCGGCAGGGCGGGCACCGACGGGCAGGAGACCGCTGAACAGGACCGACCCGTCGCGCATCTCCAAGGCAGCTGCTTCAGCGGCGGAACTGGTGCCGGAACTCAGCGAGAGGAACAACGGCTGGAAGACTGTCTCGATGTCGATGAGAAATGGACGTTCTCCGCATACGATCACGTTCTCGACATGGCAGTCACCGGCGTGCACGAGATAGAGGACCGCGAGCAGGCCGCCGTACCTGCGGAAGAGCCGCGCAGCTGATTCACCGGGCTCGCAGTCGGCTTCCTCGACGAACTCCGTCCACCCGTGCTCACCGCGATCCAGGCACCGCAGGGTCGGCAGGTCGAGGCCTGCGTAACGCTCGTTCACCCACTCCAGCAGGGCCTGAAAATGAACGTCCACCGCGAGGGGGCGCGGCTTGTACACGCACTTGAGCCCGCTCTCGAATTCCACGATCGACACGGTCCGCGCACCGCCGTGAGGATCACCGAGTCCCAAGCGGAGGTCAACCACAGCACCTGGGTCCACGCCGTCAGCGAAGCACTCCACGAGGTCGGGGAGATCGCGGGCGAACCGCTCGGAGAACTCGGCGGCATGGCGCACCCAGAGATCGGTGACAACGGCCAATTGCCGGTCGAGCACGGGATACCGAGCCAGCAGCGACTGGCGCTCATCGACCAGCTTGCCCAGGAAGGACGCGAATCTGCGCTCACTGTCCTCGCCATCGAGAGCGCCCCGCTCACGAGCATCGGCCAGCTCGGCCAGGCAGGTCCGCTGCGCCATGCCGTTGAGCCTGCGCGCCAGATCGGGCAGCAACATCTCCGCCCAGCGGTTGGCGGTTCGCGGGCCGAGCACCGCAGGAGCAGCCTCGGCGAGGCCTTCGCGAGCCCATCCGATCAGCGGCTCCGCCAGGACCGCGAACGGTGCGACTGATCGGTCGAGCAATCGCGCACCGAGAACGCGGTGGCGTTCCTCGACAGTGATAGCGCCACCGCGCGCTCGGGCCTCGTTCATCAATCAGAAATCAACGAGCGAGCAGCAACCCGGGAAAGCCGTGAAAACCGTCTTAATGCCGAATGAATCGTCTCCGGAAGCATTGCCGCCGAAAGTGGACAGCACAGACAGCTCGGCTTCCACATCACCAGCGGCGGCGAAAGCACTGAGCGGCGCCTCGACGAGCTGAACAGACATTCAGGATCACCTCACGCATTCACTTTTCGACTACAACCAAAGGCAGCATGGCAGCAGCGGTTCAAGCCGCGCAAGCGATTGCACGAACCTGTCCTCCGGAGTTTGCTATGCGACTCCGTTTCACGAATTGCCGAGGGCGTCGCGCTGCGCGGGCGTGAGGCGGTCCGGCGCAGCACCGGCGGCGTAGGCGCCGTTCTCCAGGCGAAGGACGCCGACGGCGCCCGCGAGGTCGGGGCGCTGGTCGGCGTTGCGCAGGGCCTCGACGACGCGTTCCGGCGACCAGTCGAGCGCGGTGGACAGCTCGGCGATGGTGAGTGGCCTGGCGGCGTGCACGAGGGCGGCAAGGACGGTCAGGACGTCGCGCACGACGGACTCGGTGAGACCACCGCCGGTCATGTCGTCGCTGAGCTGGGCGAAGAACCGGGCCATCTTCTCCAGACGGGCGCCGGTGGGTGTGGAGCGGTCGAAGACCTCGACACCTCGCTGCGCGGTCTCGGCGAGCATCTGGTTAGTGCGGGCGCTGGTCATCCACGTCTGGAGCCAGACGTCGTCATCGATGAGGTAGCGCTCACGCCCCCGGGCACCCGCGCGCTCGCGGCGAAGGAGCTCCAGCCCTTCGAGATAGGTGACCGACTTGGACACCGAAGCAGGGCTGACCGCGAGCTGCCGCACCAGCTCGGCGGCGGTCAGGCTCCCGGAATCGGCCGTGACCAGCGCGGTGAGCACGCGCGCGGCCATGCGGGGCACTCCGGTCCGAACCATCAGCTCGACGAACCGCCCGGTGAAGTCGATCATGGATCGCGCATCGCGTCCGTGCTGGTCAGCGACGGGAGAGACGGCCGGGGCGAAGACGGGTTTGCGGCGCCGGGCCCTGGCCGAGGTGCTCGTGCTCGCCTGCTCGGCCCGGTACTCGGCGGCTCCTCCGTTGCGGGCGACCTCCCGGCTCACGGTCGAGGTCGGCCGCCCGAGCTGCCTGGCGATCTCGGCGAACCCGAGCCCGTCGGCCAAGCCGGTCGCGATCTGCTCGCGCTCCTGGTCGCTCAACCTGCCGCCCGGCATCCGCGCTGCCCTTCCCTCGCTCGTTGGGTGGGGCAAGTGTGCCGGTTTTCGGCGTCTGCGGTCGGGTAGGCCATCAGGAACACAGCCACCGCGAAGGAGACGAGGATGAGTCAGCGCGTCGAGGTCCGGCCGATGGGCGAGCACGAGTTCGCCGCCCTGGTCGGCGAGGGCGACATCGCCACCCAGCATCGCGTGGTCGTGCCGGAGGAGCTGGCCGAGGAACTGCGGGTCCAGGTGGCGCGACCGGAGCTGACCGAGCGGCAGATCGTCACAGAGGCGCTCGCCTTCCTCCTGGAGCACAAGCCCCCGACCGCGTTGCCGCACGACATCGACCTTGGCGGCGTGCACCGCGCCGACACGCGGTTCCTCCCGGACGTGCGCACGCGCCTCATGCGCTGACGCGGTCGCCCAGGAGGACCTGCGCCTCAGTAGTCGGTCGCGTGGCTCTCGATGACCCACAGCGTGCCGCCGGTCGGCGAAGCCGTCTTCTTCTTCGCGTTGTAGCCCAGGGTCAGGAACGTGCCGGGCGCGATCTCGACGCTCGACGGGTTCGCCTGGTCGCCGGCGCCGGAGTTGTACAGCGGGAGCACCTTGCTCTTGACCCATGTGGCGGTCGGGTTGCCGATCAGCATCCCGGACGTCGGACGGCCGGTGCGCGCCCTGTCGCCGTAGGTGAAAAGCAGCTTCCCGCTAGCGGTCTTGAGCAGGTGGTGCGAGTTCGCGAGCACGCCGGTGAAGCTCTGATACGTGAAGTCGGGCCGCGCGGTGTACGGGTTCCACTTGGCGATGATGGCCGGGGAGCCCTTCCCGTTCTGTTCGGCGCGGACAACCGCGACGACGGTGTCGCCGTATTGGACGAAGCTCGGCTCCTGGTAGGCGCGGCCCGGCGGGTTGCTGTTGCCGATGATCTTGTGAGCGGCGCTCACCTGGAGTCGCGGATCGGCGGTGGGGCGCCAGGTCGCCTGGATGTAGTGCGCGCCGCCCGCCGGGCCGACGGTGTAGACCGGGATCAGCACCTGGTCGGCGTGCCCGGCGCGATCGGCAAGCGCGAGCGGGCTGCCGTGGCTGTAGATGCCGGTCGCGAGGCCGGGGGCCGTGAGCTGCACGGGGTCGGTGAAGCGCGTCCAACCCGGCTTCCACACCGAGTAGTAGACCTTGCCGCCGGGGACGAAGAACGTCATCACGACGCTGCCGTCCTGCATCTTGCCGAGCTTGGGATCGCGGGTGTCGATCCCGTTCATGGAGCCGGGATTGGCGAGCGCGGGGGCGGCCTCGCTCCACGTGCGGCCGTTGGCGCTGCCGAAGGACAGCCGGATCGTGCCGACCGCGCCCTGGTGCTCGGCGGCGCGGTGCCACACGGCCATCAGCCTGCCGTCGTTCAGCTTGACGACGTCGGGGAACCTGGCCTCGTACTCGCCGGGCTCCTGCGCGATCTTCGCGACCATGCTGACCGCGGCTGTCGCGGGCTGCGCGGTGACCCCGACCAGCAGCACGGCCGCGAGCACGGCGAGAGTTCTCTTGATCACGCGGGCATCCTCGCCCACGGCGGGCCCTGAGGGAAGCACTTCCTTGACCTCCAGTGCGCTGGAGATCGCAGGCTGCCCTGATGTCATCTCCTTCGTGGTCCTCGGGCGACTTCCGCCGACTGTGGACGGTCGCCCTGCTCGGCGCGGTCAGCACGTGGGCGACGCAGGTCGCGCTGTCGGTAGGCGTCCTCGCGCACCACTCCGGAGCCGCGCTGGCCGCAGTCCTGCTGGCGGGGAACGTGCCGGCACTGCTCGTCGGACCGCTCGGCGGGGCCGTCGTCGACCAGGTGCGCCCGCACGTGGTGCTCCGCGTCGCGCTCCCGGCTCAGGCGGTGGGGCTCGTGGTCATGGCGGTCGCGATCGACGGCTCGCTCGTCGTGACCGCGTGCGGCTATGCGGTGTTCCTGATCGCGGGCCGGTTCGCGGGACCTGCGGCACAGCGGTTGCGGTACCTGGCGACGCCAGAATCCTTGTGGGGTAAGGCAAACGCTGCGATCGGCGCGGTGACGGGGATCAGCACGATCGCGGGAGCGGCGCTCGGGACCGTCAGTGTCGCCACGCTCGGGGCGTTCGCGGCGTTCCTGCTGGCGGCCGGGTTGTGCGCGGTCGCGGCGTGGGTTGCCTGGCCAGTCCGCTCTCGGTCTGCGAGCGAGCGTGGGGATGGGCGGCGGTTCAGGTTCGGCGGCGGGCTCGCGGCACTGCGGCGGTACCCGCTCGCGCGGCGGATCGTGGTGGTGGGCATCGCCTGGGGCCTGGTCGGCGGTGGGTACGAGGTGCTGCTGGCGGTGTTCGCGACGCGGGTGCTCGGTACGGACGGCACCGGGATCGGCCTGCTGTACCTGGTCGACGGCGTTGGGGTGCTCGTGGGCAGCCTGCTCGGCGGACGCGTGCCCGCGCACCGGCGACAGCTCGCGTTCACGATCGGCTACATCACGCAGGGTGCGCTCTGGGCGCTGTTCGCGGTCAGCCCGGGTCTGGTCACGGCGATGGTGGTGCTGCTGGGAATGCGCGTCGCGAGCGGCGTGATCATCGCGCTGGACACCACGCTGCTGCTGGAATCGGTGCCGGAGTCCTTGCACGGCAGGGTGTTCAGCATGCACGCGGTGAGTTATGGCGCCGTCCTGCGCGTCTCGCTGAGCGTGACCGGCGCGCTGCTGGGGCTCGTCGGCGCACCCGCGCTCGTGCTGGCGGGTGGCGCGGGTTCGGTGCTGATCGGCCTCTTTTGGGCATATGCCGGAAGATCATCGCGCTAGCGTCCACTGTGGACAGACACGGCGGGCGGACCGTAACCGCCGCTCCACAACCGCGTGAACGCCCCTCGCATCCGGGTGAGCTTCCCCCGTGCCACCACGCGACGTGGCTTACTGGCCTGCGATGGCGATGGAGAGGCGGTTCGAAACAGCATGTCCTTGATGTCTCGCCTGAGTGCCCCGAACGCGACCGACGACCTGTCCCGGCTGGCGGCGGAGGTGCTGGCCACCAGGGGCGCGGCGCCGCCGGGTGAGCTGGCCGCGCTGCTCGAGGACCCACCCAGGGTGACCCCGTCCAGCCTGGTCTTCGTGACCGAGCAGCCGAGCATGCTGGGCATGTCCGCGGCTCAGCTGTCGTTCCTGCGCCCCGCACCGGCCGCCGTGGCGGAACCGGCGGCGGAAGAGGACGACGACGAGATCCCCGAGCTGTTCTGCCCCGGCCCGGTGCGCGACAACGCGGCACTCGGGGAGGAGGTCAACGAGCGGATGGTGGAGTGGGCCGAGCAGGTCGGGATCTACGAGGGCCGCTCGGAGCACCTGCGCTCGTGCGGCTTCGGCAGGCTGATCATGCTGACCCACCCCGGGACCGACGACGCGGACCGGCTGCTCGCGGCGACCAAGGTCGTCGTGGCGGAGTGGGCGGCCGATGACTACTACCTCGACGAGGAGGAGGTGGGCGCCGATCCGGCACGGACGGCGGCGCGCTTCGGCATCCTCTACGGGGTGGTCGACCCGGTTCCGTTGCCGCACCGCTACGAGCACGAACTGCGGCGGCACATCGAGGAAGACCCGATCGCGCTGGCGTTCCGGAGCGGCATGGAGCACCTGGCGCGCTACACCTCGGTGACGCAGATGGCCCGTTTCCAGCACCAGATGTCGATCCTGTTCACCACTCTCGACCAGAACGCGAGCTGGCGGGTGACCGGTGAGCGGCCGCCTGTGTGGGAATACCTGATGCACCGGCACCACAACAGCTACCTGCCGCCGATGATCCTGATCGACGCGGTCGCCGGCTACGAGCTGCCGCCGCAGGAGTTCTACGACCCCCGGGTGCGCGAGGCGTTCTCGATGGCGGGCATGGCGGCGGTGCTGATCAACGACCTGCACTCGATGAGCAAGGAAGCCGACGACGACCTCAGCCTGCCGATCGCGCTCATGGAGCAGGAGGGCTGCACGCAGCGGCAGGCGGCCAAGCGCACGGTGGAGATCCACAACGAGCTCATGAAGCGCTTCGTGGCGGAGGCTGCCGCGCTGAGCCTGGTGGGCTCGCCGATGCTGCGGCGCTTCCTCGCCGAGACGTGGGCCTGGTGCGGCGGTAGCCGCGAGTGGCACGCCACGTCCCGCCGCTACCACGCGGACAAGGCTGGAGCCGCTTAGTCACGAACAACGCCAGGAAGGGGCCGCCCGGTGCGGGCGGCCCCTTCTTGGCGGGTGGGGTCAGATGCGGTCGGCGGCGATGAGCAGGTAGTGGAAGCTGCCCTCGCGGTAGGCCTTGAGGAACGGGGCCTCCACGCCGGTGGCGACCGAGGACTGCTCGCGCAGCTCCCAGTACGGGATCGCGGTGGGGGTCAGGTCGACCACGGCGATCGGCACCAGGTTGTTGGCCTGCATGGCCTTGAAGTACGCGCTGCGCGGGTGGATGTTGCACGTGTAGTGCTGGTCGATCTGGCTGACCGCCTTCGACCGGCCGCCGGTGACGTCGTTGTAGCAGCCGGTGATGGTGACGTAGCGGCCGCCGATCTCCAGCTGCCTGGCGTGTTCGGCGAACAGCTCGTGCAGGTCGACGTACATGGTGCTCTCGTTGTTCCAGATGGCCTTGCGCGAGCCGGTCTCGAAGCCGGTGTCGAGCATGTTGCGGAAGTGGTAGCGGACCCGGTCGTCGACTCCCCGCTCCCGTGCCCGCGCGTTGGCGAAGGCGACCTGCTCCTCCGAGATCGAGACGCCGTCGACCTCGCAGCCGAATCGCAGGTTGGCCATGATGCTCGTGCCGCCGCGACCGCATCCGGCGTCCAGCAACCGGTGGTGCGGCCGGACGTCACCGAGGTGGTCCAGCAGGACGTCGGCCTGCGCGGTCTCCATCCGATGCATTTCCGCGATCACCGCCTGGTCGCGGATCTCGGCGGGCGCCCTGAGCACAGCCGGGTCGTAGTCCCCGAGGCCGTAGTGGTGGTGGTAAAGGCCGTCGACGTCACCGAGGCGCAGGTTCACCGGGTCGCGCTCTTTGTTCCAGTACTCGGCGACCGAGCGCTGGTAGTCGCTGCGCAGCACGGGCTTGGCAGTGGCCGGGGAGTGCGTCGCGGTCATGCGTGAGCTCCTTCGAAGACGCGCTGGATTTATCGGGTCGCGAGACAAAAGACACCATTGCGAAACAATTCTGAGATATTCGCACGGATAGACCCGAAGGCATTTCGAAGCTAGCCCGCATTTCTCAGGCAGTACAGTCACCCGAAGGTGTGAGGGCGCCATAAAAGCGATCAGAAGTAATTCACTGCGGCACTCGGGGGAAATTACCGGAGCGTTCGTCACCTTCAGTGACAAATCCCTAGATCATCGCAGGTGAGGGCCTACCGCACCGCCATTCAGGCGACAGGAGAAAACCGGTGTGGCCGGGCGTGAAACGCGGCCGGGACCCCTCCCGGTCACCCTGGGTTCTGATCACCGCGACACGAACGACGGCTTTGAAGGAGCGCCCCTTGCGCAGCAGCACCAGGGCCGAGGTATTGCAGCTCGCCGAGACGGTCGTGCGGAACCTGTGCGCGCACAGCAATCTGCTGTGGCGGGTCGAGTGCGACATGCGGGCGAGGCTGCCGGCGATCATCCAGTGGGAGGCCTCCGCGCTCGTGCCGGACATGGCGCGGCACGCGGTCGGCGAGGCGGCGCCGGACCCGGTGGAGCTCCAGCGGGTGGTCGAGGAGAAGGTGCGCGCGGGGCTCGCGGAGGTGATCCGCGCGGAGGCGGGCCTGATCATCCCGGGGCTCGCGGCCGAGGCGGTCGCGGCGGCGACACCGGATGTGAGCGAGCTGCGGGACGAGCTGACGCGGCACACCGAGAAGAGCGCCGCCGCGACGGTGCGCGGGGAGACGCTCAAAACGATCCCGGAGGTCGTCGCGACCTCGGCGGCGGAGGCGTTGAAGACGATCGGCGAGGCGCTGCGCGAGGAGCAGGCCAAGGCGATCGGCACGATCCGCGAGGTGGTGGAGCGGGAGGTCGACCAGCTCCTGGAGGAGTTCACGCCGAACGTCGTGCGGGTCGTGCTCCCCGAGGGCGGGGTCATCGACCTGGGCACGGACTCGCACGCGGTGCTGCCGGACCTGTTGACGGCGCTGCACGCGCGCTGCCACGTGCTCCTGGTCGGCCCGGCGGGCACTGGCAAGTCGATGCTCGCGAAGCAGGCCGCGCAGGCGCTCGGGCTAGACTTCCAGGCGCTCTCGCTCGGCCCGACCACGCCGATGAGCAAGGTCTTCGGGTACTTCGACGCGCACGGCACCTACCACGACACGCCGTTCCGCAGGGCCTTCGAGCACGGCGGCGTGATGCTGCTCGACGAGATCGACAACGGTCACCCGGGCCTGCTCGCGGAGCTGAACCAGGCGCTGGCGCTGGGCACGTGCGCCTTCGCGGACGGGATGGTGGTGGCGCACGCGGACTTCCGGCTGGTCGCCACGGGCAACACCTACGGGACCGGCGCGGACCGGAACTACGTGGGGCGGCAGACCCTGGACGCCGCGACGCTGGACCGGTTCGTGGTGGTGGACGTGCCCATCGACGAGAAGCTGGAGGAGCGGCTCGCGCTGCGGCACGCGCCGTCGCACCGGGACGCGGTGCGCGAGCTGCTCCAGCTGGTCAGGGGGTTGCGGGCGAAGGCGGCGGAGAAGCAGCTGCCGGTGATGTTCTCCCCTCGCACCACCATCGACGGGGCAAAGCTCATCGAGGCGGGCGCCACCACCGAGCAGGTGATGCGCTGGCGGGTGATCCGCGGGCTGTCCCCGGCGCACCGCGGCGCGCTGGAACTGGACTAGGGCGATGAGCGGTTTCGTGCTCGCGCCGATGCTGTCGTGGCAGGAGTTCCTGGACGCGGCGACCGCTCCCCCGTCGACGAGCAGGGGCAAGGCCCGCGATTTCGCGACCGAGTGGGCGGGCGCGACGTGGGAGGAGGCCGTGCGGCTCGGCCGGGACGGTTGGGCGGTCGCGTTGCAGGAGGCCGACATCACCGTCGGGCAGCTGCGCGAGCGGGCCGGGCTGGGCAGCACGATCACGGTCCTGGAGCCCTCGTGGGACGTGACCGGCAGCGAGGTCGACGTCGGCGCCTACCTCGCCGGGGTGCCCGAGTGCATGGTGGACGCGGTGCCGAGGCAGGTCTCGCGGCGGGGCAAGGTGATCACCTTCGTGATCCCGATGTCGTACTCGTCGAAGGTCCGGCACGAGTGCATCGTCAACCGCGGCCTGGCCCTGGCCACGCTGTGCGCCGCGATCATCGAGGCGGGGCACAGCGTGGAGATCTGGTCAGGTGACGCGGGCCTGGTGAACCCGGGCACGCGGTACCGCGCGATGGTCCGGGTGATCTCCGCCGGTGAGCCGCTCGACGTGGGCAGGCTCATTTTCGCGACCGCTCACCCGGCGATGTGCCGTCGGCTGGCACTGGGGTTGTGGGACGCCCAGCCGCCGGAGATCGCGCTCGCGATGCGCGGGGCCGAGTACGGCTGGCCGCCTTTCGAGTGCCAGGCGGAGGACCTGCCCGAGGGCATCACCGACCCGTACGTCTTCCCCTACCTGTCCGAGGACGACACGCAGTGGAACGACCTCGAAACCGCGCTCGACTGGTGCCACCGGATGTTCGCCGACCTGGGGCTCATCGAAGGGTGACGCGGGCGAGCGCCCCCGTTTCCAGTGCCGTCCAGATCGCGTGGTCCGGGCCGAGGGCGATGCCGTGCGGCTCGGAGCCGGGCGTCGGCAGGTCGTGCACCTGGATCTCGCCGCGCGTGGTGATGCGGCCGACGCGGTTCGCGCCCCACTCGGTGAACCAGAGCGCGCCGTCCGCGCCGCTGGTGATCGCGTGCGGTCGGGCTGAGCGGTCGGGCAGCGGGAACTCCTCGATCTTGCCGTCGAGGGTGATCCGGCCGATCTGGCCTGCCGCGATCTCGACGAACCAGAGCGCGCCGTCCGGGCCCGCGGTGATGCCGACCGGGGCGGCGGCCTCGGTCGGCAGCGGGTGGACGGTGACCGTGCCGTCCACCGCGATCCGGCCGATCGCGGTGGCCTGGTTCATCGCGAACCACAGCGCGCCGTCGCCGCCCGCCGTGATCACGGACGGGAACGCGCCGCTGACCGGGAGCGGGAACTCGGTGAGCTGGCCCTTCACGGTGAGCCTGCCGATCCGGTCGGCGCCGGTCTCGGTGAACCACAGCGCCCCGTCGGGGCCCGCCGCGATACCGAACGGCGCGCACCCCTCGGGCAAGGGGAACTCGGTGACGGCGCCCTTGGTGGTGATCCGGCCGATGCGGTGAGCTTGGTACTCGGTGAACCAGAGAGCGCCGTCCGGACCTGCGGCGATGATGGTTGGACCGGATTTCGCGTCCAGTTGGTGCAGCGTCGGCTGGGCGCCGGGCTCCATGCGGCCGATCTGCCCGCTGTGGACCAGCGTGAACCACAGCGCGCCGTCGAGACCGCTGGTCAGCGCGTACGGGCCGCTGTCCGGGCCCGCGACGACGTGCTCTTCGATGTGGATCTGACTCATCAGCTCTGCTCCAGACCGTGTTCTGCGGCGATGCGTTCGATGTCTGCCGGGGTCCCGGCCATGATCGTGCGGGCGTTGGCGGTGACCAGTTCGGCGGGCCAGTCCCACCACGCGGCGCGGCGAAGGCGGTCGACGTCGGCTTCGTCGAAGCGCCGCCGGATCGGCTTGGCCGGGTTCCCGCCGACGATCGTGTAGGGCGGCACGTCGGCGGTGACGACCGCCCCCGCCGCGACGATCGCGCCGTCGCCGATGTGGATGCCGGGCATGACCACGGCCTGGTAGCCGAACCAGACGTCGTTGCCGACCACGGTGTCGCCCCTGCTCGGCATGCCGGTGACGATGTCGAGGGTCCGCTCGGCCCACTCGCCGCCGAACATCGTGAACGGGTAGGTGGACACGCCCATCGTGGGGTGGTCGGCCCCGGCCATCAGGAACCGCGTACCGGATGCGATCGCGCAGTACTTGCCGATCAGCAGCCGCTCCGGCCCGTAGCCGTAGAGCACGTTGCGCTGCTCGAACGCGGTCGCCCCGTCCGGGTCGTCGTAGTAGGTGTACTCGCCGACGACGATCTTCGGTGAGCTGACCAGCGGCTTCAGGAACACGACGCGCTCGTGCGCCGCCAGCGGGTGGACGGTCGTCGGATCAGGTGACACGGGGTGTCCTTTCGTGGGGCTCGCGGATGCCAATCTGCCTCACCCTCCGCGCGAACAGATCGGATTTTCGGTCACTCCGGCATGAGGATCGTGGAGAGGATGTGGCGGCTCCGGTCCTCACTCGGCTCGCGGTCGGTGAAGTCCGCGATCAGCGAGCTGATCCGGCAGCAGGCCGCTGGCCTCGGCGATCGGGGGCAAGCTCGCCGAGCACGCGCGGACCGTTTTCGCGGGTCACTCCCTCGGCGGGAGCGCGGCGGTGCTGGCGTGCGCGGGGCGGCAGGACTGCGCGAACTCGATCAACTTCGATGGGCCGCAACCGGCGCTACCGCCGGGCTCGACCGCGAAACTGGGCCTGCTCGTCGGCGCTGACCGCTCGTGCGCGGACGTCAGCGGAGCACGTCAGCTGGGTGCAGGAGCGGCGCCGGACGACACCACCGACGTGGGCGATGACGATCACGGGCGCGATCGCGCCGAAGCGCATGCACGCGGCGGTCACGGCCGTCTTCGCGACCGCGATTCCCGCGATGAGGGAGGAGAAGAGTCCTCAGCTGGATCTGCCGAACCTCGTGATTACGAGGACGCGATGACCGCGAAGCCGCACACCAGGAACATCGTGACCACGACGGTGATGGGGAGGATGTGCTTCTTCAACGTTGCTCCGTAGGCGAGAGGCGGGTGGCCGCGACGGATCGATGCACGACTCATCGTCACCCATACGTGGGACCTTGAGGGGAGTGTCGCATCTTCGAACCGCGCGCCATGACCGGAATGCCTCATTTGTGTCCTGCGACACCGAGCCCGCCCGGTCATGAGCGCGACTCACGATCTTGCCTGGTGAAGCCGTGTGCTGGGTCTCGCAAACCCCCTCGCCCGGGTTTGCTGCCGTTTGCGACCGCTGGCGAGGGGGTTTGCCGGTCTTGAAGACTGGTGAACTAGGCGACCGGACTGGGGTTGCGGAGTGCGGTGGTCGGCGTGGTGGAGCGTGCGGCGGGCGTGGTGTTGGTGCTGCGGAACCCGCGCAGGCGCAGGCTGTTGGTCACCACGAACACCGACGACAGCGCCATGGCACCACCGGCGATCATCGGGTTGAGCAGTCCGGCCGCCGCCAGCGGGAGCGCGGCGACGTTGTAGGCGAAGGCCCAGAACAGGTTCGTCTTGATGGTGCTCAACGTCTTGCGCGCCAACCTGATCGCGTCAGCCGCAGCTCGGAGATCGCCGCGCACCAACGTGATGTCGCCTGCCTCGATCGCCGCGTCGGTCCCGGTGCCCATGGCGAGCCCGAGATCGGCTCGCGCGAGCGCGGCGGCGTCGTTCACGCCGTCGCCGACCATCGCGACGACCTTGCCTTCGGCCTGGAGCCGCGCGACGACGTCGACCTTGTCCTTGGGCAGCACCTCGGCGATCACCTCGGTGATGCCGACCTCGGCGGCCACAGAACGCGCCACGGCCTCGTTGTCGCCGGTGAGCAGCACCGGGGTGAGGCCGAGCGCGCGGAGCTGCCGGATCGCCTCGGCGGAGGTGTCCTTGACGGTGTCGGCGACCACGAGCACGGCCCTGGCCTCGCCGTCCCAGCCGACCGCGATGGCGGTGCGACCGGCCGACTCGGCGGCGGACTTGGCTTCGGCGAGCGGAGCGGGCAGGTGCTGGCTCCACTCCTCCAGGAGCGCGGTGCGCCCGGCGATCACCGCGCGGCCGTCCACGATCCCTTGCACACCAAGGCCTTCGACGTTGGTGAAGCCCTCGACCTCCGGCAGTTCGCCGACGCGCTCACGGGCTCCCCTGGTGATCGCCTGGGCGATCGGGTGCTCCGAGGCGTTCTCCAGCGCTCCGGCCATGCGCAGCGCCTCGGCCTCGTCGACCCCGGCGGTGTGCACCTCGACCAGGGCCATCCGCCCGGTGGTGACGGTGCCGGTCTTGTCCAGCACCACGGTGTCCACCGCGCGGGTCGACTCCAACACCTCCGGGCCCTTGATCAGGATGCCGAGCTGCGCTCCCCTGCCGGTGCCCACGAGCAGCGCGGTTGGCGTCGCGAGGCCGAGCGCGCACGGGCAAGCGATGATCAGCACCGCGACGGCGGCGGTGAACGCGGCGCCAGCCTCGGCCCCGCCGCCGAGCCAGAAGGCAAGTGTGCCAACGGAAAGCGCGATCACGATCGGCACGAAGACCGCCGAGATCCGGTCGGCGAGGCGCTGAGCCTGAGCCTTGCCGTTCTGCGCGTCCTCGACGAGCTTGGCCATCTGCGAGAGCTGGGTGTCCGAGCCGATCCTGGTGGCGCGCACCACGATGCGACCGCCAGCGTTCACCGTCGCGCCGACCACCGCGTCGCCGGGGCCGACCTCGACCGGGACGGACTCGCCGGTGAGCATGCTCGCGTCGACCGCCGAGGAGCCCTCCTCGACAACGCCGTCCGTGGCGATCTTCTCGCCGGGGCGGACGACGAACCGGTCGCCGACCGCGAGCTGCGCCGTGGGGATGCGGATCTCCTTGCCGTCACGCAGAACCGCGACGTCCTTGGCGCCCAGCTCAAGGAGCGCGCGGAGTGCCGCGCCTGCCCGCCGCTTGGACCGCGCCTCGAAGTAGCGACCGGCGAGGATGAACGTCGTCACGCCCGCAGCGACTTCGAGATAGATGTTGCCCGCGCCGTCGCTCGGAGCGATCGTCAGCTCGAAGGGGTGCGTCATGCCGGGGGTGCCCGCCGTGCCGAACAGCAAGGCGTACAACGACCACAGGAACGCGGACAGGGTTCCCATGGAGATCAGGGTGTCCATGGTCGCGGCGCCGTGGCGCAGGTTCGTCCACGCCGCGCGGTGGAACGGCCAGGCCGCCCACACCAGCACGGGAGCCGCGAGCGTCAGCGAGATCCACTGCCAGTAGGTGAACTGCAACGCGGGCACCATGGCCATCGCGACCACCGGGACGGACAGCACGATCGAACCGGTCAGCCGCTGCCGCAACGTCCTCAGCGGATCGTCTTCTTCTTGCACGGCAACGGTTTCCGGCAAGGACGCGGAGTACCCGGCGGCTTCGACCTGCTCGATGAGCGCGGCGGTCCCGGTGCCCTCCGGGAAGACGACCTTGGCCTTCTCGGTGGCGTAGTTGACGGTCGCGGTGACGCCGTCCAGCTTGTTGAGCTTGCGCTCGATCCGGTTGGCGCACGAGGCGCAGGTCATCCCGGAGATGGCGAGCTCGACCTCGTTAGTGGCCATGGGGTTCCGCCTCCTCGTGCGACTGCGACGCACCGGTGTTCACGGTGAACTCGGCGGTGCGGACCTGCCCGGCGTGCTGGAAGTCCAGGAACAGCCGGTAGGAACCGGCGGTCGGGACCTCGGCGAAGAACGTGATCTTCGGCCCTGGCGCGGTCTTGCCGTCGCCGGGCGCGCCGTCGGGGTGGACGTGCAGGTACGCGAGGTCTCCCGCGCGCAGCGCGACGAGATGTCCGTACGCGCCAAGGTAAGGCTGGAGATCGGAGACCTCACGGCCGTCCTTCGTGACGGTCAGCGTCACCTTGGAGGAGCGTCCGGGAACGAGGCCGCCGTCCAGCCGCACCTCGTATCCGTCCACTGTGGACTTGCGGGCGGGCTTGTAGGTCTCTGGCTGGTAGTCCCCGGCCGCCGACACGTCGGTGCCGAGCGTCAGCCCCTTCGCCCCGGTCGGCGCGAAGTCGGCGAAGACGCGGTAGCTGCCCGCGCGCGGCAGGGTCAGCGGGACGCGCCAGGTGCCGTCCTCGCCCAGCTCCGGGTGGACGTGCTGGAACCCGGCGGTGTCCCTGCGGACCACGATGAGGTGCATCCGCTTCTCGTGCTCGACGTCGAAGCGGGTGACCGCCGCGCCGTCCGGGCCGAGGATGCGGAAGGAGAAGGTCTGGGTGGTCCCGGTGCGCAGCGTCGTGGAGGTGGGCGCGAGGGTGTATCCGCCCCTGGACGACGCCAACCCGCCGGGCTGGTCGGTTTGCGCGGCCTCCGCGACAGTGCCGCTGTGACCGTCCCCGTGCCCGGCGTTCCCGCCGCCGGGCGCTCCGCCTGGGCCGGGCGCGTCGGAATGCGCTCCGGCCGGGGCGGCGAAGGGACCGACAGCGGTTCCGGCGGCCCAGGCGCCTGCGGCGACCAGGGCGAGCGCCGCACCGTAGGCGGAGAGCTTCGCTGCTGTGTTCATGTCGAGTCCTCTGTGCTCGAACGTGCTGATTCTGCTGGTTCGCCGGTCTTCAAGTACCCCGAACCCCGTGCGGGTTCACTGGTCTTGAAGACGCCCCTACCCGGCTGGGTCCGACCGGGGAGTACCCGGTGGCGTCGGGTTTGGGGCGGTTAACGATGATCAACAAGGGGGTTTGGTGGTCTTGAAGACTGTTTGACCCCGGTGCTGCCGGCGGCGGAGCGCTTGGCTCAGCCGCTTGCAGGACGCGCGCTAGGCCAGGGAGTACCCGGCTTCGTCGACGGCGGCACGCACCGCGTCGGCGCTGACCGGCTCGGCGCTGGTCACGGTGACCGCGCCGGTGGGGAGGTCGACGGCGACGCCGGTCACGCCGTCGATCGCGCCCACCTCCTCGGTGACCGACGCGACGCAGTGCCCGCAGGTCATGCCGGTGACGGTGTAGGTCGCGGTGGTCTCGCTCATGGAGGGCTCCCGTTCGTTCAGGACCGGACGAGGCGCGCGATCGCCTCGCTGGCCTCGCGGATCTTGGCGTCAGCACCCTCGCCGCCCTCGGCGATGGCGTGGCTGACGCAGTGCTTGAGGTGCTCGTCGAGCAGACCGAGGGAGACCGCCTGCAACGCCTTGGTGGCCGCCGAGATCTGCGTGAGCACGTCGATGCAGTACTCGTCGTTGTCGACCATGCGCTGCAGGCCGCGGATCTGGCCCTCGACCCGGCGCAGGCGCTTGAGGTAGTCGTCCTTGCCCTCGGTGTATCCCCGCATGCCCCCATTGATACCCCAGGGGGGTAGGGTGGTCAAGGTACGGGGAGGGGGTATGCCCTCGCTCACACGAGAACGGCCGGGCTCCCGATCGGGAGCCCGGCCGTCGTTCGGTTGTCAGCGCAACCGAGCGTCAAGCGCTCAGATGGTGAAGGAGATGAATCCCTTCTGCTTGAAGCCCTGGAAACCGATGCCGCTCACGGCGCCCCCGCCGCTGCCGCTCACCTTCAGAATGTCCCCGCGCGACGAGCCGCCCTGCCCCCTCGGCCCCTCGATGCCGATGTTGGTGAGCTCGCTGGAGGTCTTGATGATGATGGCGGTCCAGCTGTTCGCGTCACCCACCAGGCGGAAGCAGAAGTAGGAGTTGCACTCGTCCTGCACCCGCGGCGCGGCGGCGGCGTTCGCGACGGGCACGAGCGCCAGAGCAAGTGCGACAACCGCACTCTTGGCAAGAATGGACACATTTCCCCCAGTTGAAAAACTATGAGACAGGACGACGTGAAAGCTAGTGAAATGGCGACGGCTTCATATTCCGCTTCACCTCTGCCTGAAACACGGAATCCGCTCTAACATCGACTGATGCTCTCCCAGGTGCAGGCGTGGCTGGAACCGAAGGCCGACGAGATGGCCGAACTGCTGGTGGCGCTGATCGCGATCGACTCCGAGAACCCGCCGGGCCGCGAGCTGGGCCGGTGCGCGCGGGCCGTCCGCGACGCCATGACCGCGCTCGACATGGACCCGGAGATCGTCGAGCTCGCTCCGGCGCGGGCGCTGGAGGAGCCGAGCATCGTGCGCGGCGCGGTCGGCAGCGGCCGGAAGACGCTCTACTTCCACGGGCACTTCGACGTCGTCCCGGCGCAGGACCGCGCGCAGTTCGCGGCTCAGCGGCGCGACGGCAGGATCGTCGGCCGGGGCAGCGCGGACATGAAGGGCGGCGTGGTCAGCATGCTCTACGGCGCGGCCGCCGCGCGGGAGCTGGGGCTGCTCGGCGACGGGCGGATCGTGCTGAACCTGGTCTGCGACGAGGAGACGGGCAGCGTCACGGGCGCGGGCCACCTCCGTGACGCGGGCCTGATCGACCCGCGCGCGCTGGCGATGGTGACGGCCGAGCCGAGCGGCGGGACGATCTGGAACTCCGCGCGGAGCGCACTCTCGCTTCGCGTGGACGTGCGCGGGGTGGAGGCGCACGTGGGGCACGCGGATCGGGGCGTGAACGCCTTCCAGCACATGCTGCACATCGCGCGACCGGTCGAGGAGCACGCGCGGGAGATGACCGCGAAGGGCTCGATGATCGTGGTGGGCGGGCTCTTCGGCGGCGGGTCGAACTTCAACGTGGTGCCGGGATCGGCCTTCTTCACCGTGGACGGGCGCTACCAGCCGGACGTGGACCTGGACCGCGAACGCGACTACTTGACGGGCGTCGTCAAGGAGGCTGCGGCGGAGATCGGCGCGGACGTCTCGGTGGAGGTCACGCAGCAACAGCCTCCCGCGAGCACGGATTCCACGCACTCGGCGGCAACAAAGCTCGCGGAGGTCGTGCGCGAGGTCGAAGGTGACGCGCGCTTCGAAATGTGCGCGGGAATTCTGGAAACGCGGTGGTACAGCCAGCTGGGCATTCCCGCGTTCGGTTACGGAGCCGGACTGCTCGATGTCGCGCACGGTCCGAACGAATACATCGACGAAGCCGCGATGCGCCGGTGCGCGGCCGTGTACGCCCTCTACGCCGCGCGGATGTTCAGCTCCTGAGCCGGTCGAGCACCGCTTCGGCGTGCGGGCGGACCCGGGCTCTCAGCTCGTCGCTCCAGTGCTCCTCGGAGTAGTGGCGGTGCAGGTAGAGCTCCTTGGCGTGGCGCAGAACGGGGCGGTGCTCGGGCGGGAGCTGGGCGAGCGCCCAGTCCGCCGCGGCGTCCTTCGACCTGATCTCGCCGGTGGCGACCGTGGTCCACACGCGCGCCAGGGTCAGCACGACGTTGCGGGTGTCGTCGTCGAGCTCGGCGAGCAGCTCGGGGACGCCCGCCAGGCTCGCGCGGACGACATCGGCTCGCGGAACGCGGTCGAGCACCTGCGCCGGAGGCGGGCCGACGAGGGCGTGATCGCCGTCCAGCGCGACCGCAAGAAGGACCGCGAGATCGGGCATCGGGACCGCGCGGGGCGGCGGCGCACCGGCCTCGAACTCGGCGCGAAGCCACTCGCCGTACAAGAAGTCGCAGGCGGGCGGGTACCGCCACGGCCGAATCCCGGACTGGACGACGACGGTCAGTTCGACGGGACGCGCGCCACGAGCGCTGAGCAGGCCGTCGAGCAGCGCCCGCCGCTCGCGGTCGTCCATGCTCCGCCGGGTCACCACGAGAACGTCCACGTCGCTGGCCGGTTTGACGCCGCCGAGCACGCCGGAGCCGTGCAGGTAGGCGCCGATCACCTCCTCGCCGAGGACCGCGCAGGCCAGCCGCGCGATCTCACGAGCCTGGTCGATCACGGCTTCGCAGCTCGCCACTCCGGCGCGAGCACCGACCAGACCTCGACGTCCTTGCGCACGCCCCGGTGCGGGTAGCTCTCGCGCAGCACGCCGTCCTTGACCATGCCGAGCCGCCGCGCCACCGCGATGCTGGAGGTGTTCTCGCTGGCCACGCACCACTCGACGCGGTGGACGCCGCGCTCGTGGACGACCCAGTCGATCAGCAGGCGCGCGGCCCTGGTCACGAGTCCCTTGCCCACGGCGGAGGGCTCCAGCCAGCAACCGACCTCGGCCACACCCCTCGGCACGTCCATCGTCCGCACCAGCACGCCGCCGACGAGCGTGCCGTCCAGCCAGATGCCGTCGATGCGGCCGGTGTCGGCGGCCACGCGCTCGGCGTAGGCCTGCAGGAGCGCGCGGCTCGACGCCAGATCGGTCACCGCGTCGGCGAACCCGATGTGCTCGCCGATGAACTCCCTGCCGCGATCGACGTTGGCGAGCAGCTCCCCGGCCCGCCACGGCTCCAGCGGGCGCAGAACCGCTCCGTCAGCACCGAGGGATGTTGCGTACATGCACGTCCTCCGCATTCGAAAGCCATTGCGCCACAAGGATTCTGACACGTGATTCGGCTCAGTCCGAAACGATTTCCCCGCCGTGCAACCCGATCTTGGCGGAGGGCGTCAAGGTCGGCGCACCACCTCGGAACAACCGTCTCGAAAGGACACCTGGATGCGCATCACCCCCACCCGCGCGGGCGCCGCCGTGCTGGCCGCTTCGGCGATCGCACTGGCCGCCACCGGACCGGCCACGGCTTCCGCGGCGACCGTGCTCGGCCCGAACGGCTTCGGCCCGATCACGGTCGGCATGAGCCTGGCCGACGCGCTCGCGACGGGCAAGGTCGGCGAGCCGGTCGGCGGCAACGACCTGTGCCGCGGCTACAAGTGGGCGTACTCCCCCGGCCCGGTGCTGACGATCTCCAAGGCGCACGGCGTGTACTCGATCCCCGGCACCGCGCCCGGCGCGCGCACCCCGGAGGGCGTCGGCCTCGGCTCGACCGCCGCCGAGGTGAAGAAGGCCTACCCGAAGGCCGTGGACGGCTGGCAGAACGGCGTCGCGATCATCACGACCACGACGCCGCAGAACCCGGCCAACCGCTACCTGTTCGGCACCAAGGAGGGCAAGGTCGTCGGCTTCGCGCTCCAGGCGGTCAACGCACGCGACTGCGCGGCGGGCTGACAGCTCCTCCGGCGAGGCGGGTGCCGTGTGCGCGGCACCCGTCTTGGAAGATCTGCGGTCATGACGACTGATTCGCCGACGGCCGCCAAGAGGCTCGCGAAGGCCGTGACCGAGGTGCTGAGCCCCTACGTGGTGCTGGCGGTCCTGGCGTTCACGGCGGGAGCCCTTCCCGGGCCGCAGCGCGCGGAGGCGCTGTGGTGGGCCGCCGCGCTGACGCTCGGCAGCTGCGTCATCCCCTACATCGCGATCGTGCGCGGCGCCCGGCGCGGCCGGTGGGACGGCCACCACGTCAACGACCGCGCGGGGCGCCTGATCCCGCTGGTGATCATCACCGTGTCGATCATCGTGGTGACCGTCGCCATGGGCCTCACGGGAGCGCCCGCGCACATGTTCGCGCTCGGGCTCGGCGAGGTCGTGCTGATCGTCGTCCTCGGCGTGATCACCGTGCTGGGCAAGTGGAAGGTCAGCGTGCACGCGGCCGTCGGCGCCGCCACCGCGGTGATCGTCGTGGTGCTCTACGGCGCCGTGTGGCACGTGCTGTGGCCGCTCGTGGTGCTGTTGGGGTGGTCCCGCGTCGAGCTGGAGGACCACACCCTCGCGCAAGTGCTCGTCGGCACCGCGCTCGGCATCGCCTTCCCCGCCGTTCTCTACCCGCTGATGCTGTAGTCCGTTGAGTACCAACGGTTCGGGCGCATGCGGAACGTGGCGATCGTCTCGCCCTCGATCGACTTGAGGAAGTCCTCCGCGGCCTCGCCCTCCAGGTAGCGACGGGCCAGCGCCTCCAACTCCGGCCACGGCGTCTCGTTGTCGACGGACACCACCGGGCCGGAGACGCTGACGTAGCGGTACGGCGGGTTCTCGTCCTGTACCACCAGGGTGAACTCGCGCGCCGCGTCGAGCAGGCGGAACTTCAGCGACTCGGGCGCGGTCTGCACGAGGACCTCGCCGCCGGGCTCGTAGTCGTACCAGACCGGAACGGCCAGCGGCGGACCTTCGCGGCGCGCGATGCTGATCACGCCGACGTGCACACCCGCCAGGAACTCCTCGCGCTTGGACTCACTCATCACAGCCATGCCCCCAGTGAAGGGCACCGCGCGGCGGCGGGCCATGTGAGCGCGTCCGCGATGGATGTGCGCGCGTCTGCGTCATCCCGGGTAGAAAAATGTCGGGAAGCGTGTCCATGCGGCCTCGTCCCGTTCGTAGTGGTGGTGACGACGCCAACGCTGAGGAGCACGAGATGAAGTACATGCTGTTGATCAACGCGGGTTCGATCGACGAGAACGGCGGGGCCGCGGAGTGCACGGTCGAGGACTGGATGGCCTACGACAAGGAGGTCAAGGAGGCCGGGGTCCTGGTGTCCGGGGAGTCGCTCGCCGACCTGGTCACGGCCACCACCGTGCACGTCGGCGAGGACGGGAAGCGCCTGGTCACCGATGGTCCGTTCGCTGAGGGCCGCGAGGTGCTCGGCGGCTTCTACGTGATCGACGTGCCGGACCTGGACGCCGCGCTGGACTGGGCCGCCCGGTGCCCCGGCGCGCGCGGCAGCGGCTCGATCGTGGTGCGGCCCATCGCCGACTTCGGGGCCTGACATGACGGACGAGGCGTCGCTGGCATCTGTGGAAGGCGTGTTCCGCGAGGAGCACGGCCTGCTGCTGGCGGCGCTCGTCCGCCGCTTCGGTGACCTGGACCTGGCCGAGGAGGTCGCCTCCGAGGCCATGGAGATCGCGCTCACCCGCTGGCCGGTCGACGGTGTCCCGCCCAAGCCCGGTGCGTGGCTGATGACCACGGCGCGGCGCCGGGCGGTCGACCGGTTGCGGCGGAACAAGGCCTACGCGGAGCGGCTGGCGGTGCTGCGCGTGGAGGCGGAGCGTGCCGATCCCGCGCCCGCCGCCGACATCGGGAACGGGGACGGCCTGCCGGACGACCGGTTGCAGCTGTTCTTCACCTGCGCGCACCCCGCGCTGCCCGCCGAGGACCGCCTCGCGCTGACGCTGCGCTGCCTCGCCGGGATGACCACGCCCGAGGTGGCGCGGGCGTTCCTGGTGCCGGTGGAGACCATGGCCAAGCGGATCACCAGGGCCAAGAAGAAGATCCGTGAGGCGCGCATCCCGTTCCGCGTGCCCGGCGCCGATGAGCTGCCGGAGCGGCTGCCCGGCGTGCTCCAGGTCGTGTACTCGATCTTCACCGAGGGCTACGCGGCCAGCTCCGGCGAGCACCTGCAACGCCTGGACCTGGCCGAGGAAGCGATCCGGCTGGCCCGCATCCTGTGCGCGCTGATGCCCGCCGAGCGCGAGGTCCGCGGGCTGCTCGCGCTGATGCTGCTGGTGCACGCCCGCCGCGAGGCGCGCAGCGGGGCCGACGGCGCGGTGGTGCTGTTGGAGGAGCAGGACCGCGCTCGGTGGGACCGCGTGATGATCGAGGAGGGGACCCGCCTCGTGGAGGTGGCGCTGACCGGCGGGCGCCCGGGCCCGTACGGCGTGCAGGCCGCGATCGCCGCGCTGCACGACGAGGCCGCTGACCTCGACAGTACCGACTGGCCGCAGATCGTGGCGCTCTACGAGGTGTTGCTGGCGCTGCTGCCGTCGCCGGTCGTCGCGGTGAACCGGGCCATCGCGGTGGCCATGCGCGACGGTGCCGAAGCCGGGCTCGCGCTGCTCGACGCGCTGGCCGACGAGCCGCAGCTGCGCGGATACCACCCCTATCCGACCGCGCGGGCCGAGCTGCTGCACCGGCTCGGCCGCGACGAGGAGGCCGCTGCCGCCTACCGGCGGGCGTTGGAGCTGGCCGGAACCGAGCCGGAGCGGGCGAACCTGCGGCGCAAGCTGAGCGAAGACCATCCATAGTGGACAGATCGGTTCAGGCCGAAACGTCCCTTGCCCCAAGGCACATCTCGTGGTGACCTAGCGCCATGAAGAGCCACGTCGTCGGTTCGCTGCTCCGCCCACCGGCCCTGCTCGCCGCCCGGGAGCACCAGGTCTCCGCGGAACGGTTGCGGGAGCTGGAGAACGAGGCCGTGGACGCGGCGATCGCCTTGCAGGAGGCGGCGGGGATCGACGTCATCACCGACGGCGAGCAGCGGCGCGGCGTGTACTTCGACTCGCTGGCCGGGGTGCTCGACGGCATCACGCCGGTGCTGCCCGGGCAGAGCGAGGTGCTCGACAAGATGGTGGGCGCGGACGCCTGGCACACCGACGAGTCGGCGACCGAGTTGGCCGACCTTGAGGCGAAGTTGCTCATCACCGGCAGGCTCGCGCGCCGGGAATCGCTTGCGCTGCAAGAGTTCGAGTACGCCAGCCAGCGCGCGAAGCACCCGCTCAAGGTGACGCTGCCGTCGCCGAGCAGCATCGCGCTGGTGTTCTGGTCCGACGAGCACTCCACCGCCGCCTACCGCGACGTGTCCGAGGCGATGGACCACGTGGCCGAACTGCTGCGCGAGGAGATCTCCGCGCTGGCCGCGCGCGGGTGCCGCTACGTGCAGGTGGACGCGCCCGACCTGACCTTCCCCATCAACGAGGCGAAGTTCTTCTACGAGGCGGCGGGGCTCGACCGGGACCGGTTCCTGGCGAAGAGCGTCGAGCTGCTGAACAGCGTCATGACCGAGCCCGGTGTCACGTTCTCCACGCACGTCTGCCGTGGCAACAACCAGGGGCAGTGGCACACCTCCGGCGGCTACGGCGCGATCGCCGCGCAGGTGTTCCCGCGCCTGGACAACGCGGACCTCGTGTTCCTGGAGTACGACGACGAGCGCTCCGGCGGGTTCGAACCGCTCGCGGAGGTCCCCGACGACAAGGTCGTGGTGCTCGGGCTGATCTCCACCAAGACCGATGTCGTCGAGTCCCGCGCGGACGTCGAGCGCCGCATCGAGGAGGCCGCCCGCTTCCACCCGCTGGAGAAGCTGGCGATCTCCCCGCAGTGCGGCTTCGCGTCGGCCATGCAGGGCAACCCGCTGTCGGAGGCCACGCAGCGCGCCAAGCTCGAACTCGTCGGCGAGATCGGTCGCTCTCTCGCGTCCTGACCGCGCTCGCCGTTGCCGCGCCGAGGCGCGGAAGATCAGCGCAGGCGGTCCGCGTCCGGAGCGTCGACCAGCTCGAACAGGGCCAGCGCCCGGCCCCGCAGCTCCTCCGCGCGCTCGGGGTCGGTGCGCTGCGCCAGCGTGCTGAGGATCTCCAGCGCCAGCCCCTGCCCGAACGCGGAGTTCAGCGATGCCATGGCGGACAAGGCTTTGCTCGCGTGCTGCTCGGCCAGCTCGTGCTGACCGTCCTTGAGGTAGGCCTCGGCGAAGAAGACGTCGTGGCGTGCGTGGTGGTAGGGATCGACGTCGCCGAGGGCGGTCAGCCGGGCCTTGGCCTCGATCAGCAACGGCAGCGCGGTCGCGGCCCGGTCGACGGCGACGTGGGCCCGGCCCAGGTTGAGCATGGAGATCGCGACCTTGCGCTCCGCTCCGGCCACCTCGCCCCAGACCTCCGCCGCGCGCCGGAAGTGCTCGACGGCCTGCCCCGCATCACCGTCTGCCAAGCACGCTGAGCCGAGGCCGTCCTCGACGTTGCCGGTGTTCCACCCGTCGCGGGTGCGCTCGTTCACCGCCTGCGCCCGGGCGAAGCAGCGTCGGGCCTTCGCGTGATCACCCCTCGCCTTGCAGCCCATTCCGGCTTGGAAGAGCATGCGTCCTTCGGCGACCTCGTCACCGCACGCCCGCGCCGCTTCGACCGCGAGCTCCTCCAGCTCCTCGCGGTCCTGGTTGTACCGGCGATGCAGGAACAACGGCCACATGGCGTCCACCACGCGCCACGAGATCTCGGGAACCCCTTGCCGCGCAACCGCACGGAGGTTTCCGCGTTCTTCCTCAAGCCAGTCGACCGCATCGCGCGCGCCGTCGAAGTCCTTGTGCCCCAACGAGGTGAACGCGTGTGGAAGGCGTCGTCGGTTCGGCGTCGCTGCCCTGTCCGCCGCCATCGCGCTCACGAGGTACCACTCCCAGCACACGCGCCGCGCCTGCTCGGTCTCCTGCTCCGTGGCGCGCTGTGCGGCGTGCAGCCGGAGGAGGTCGTGGAACTGGAAGCGGTCCTCGCGAACCTCTTCCAGCATGTTGGTGTCCACCAGCTCTTCCAACGCATGTTCGGCGGCTTCGGTCGTCAGGCACGCTGCCGCGTCGGTGCTGAACTGGGGGCCTGGATGCGCAGACAGACGGCGGTAGAGCTGTGCGGCTTCGTCGGAGAGCTGCGAGTAGGACATGTCGAAAACCGCGCTCACGGACAGGTCTTCGTGCTTCGACAAGCCCTTGAGCCGGGTCCTCTCGTTCTCCAGTTCGCCGAGAACCCTTGCCAGGGACCATTTCGGCCGTGCCACGAGGCGCGCGGCGATGACGGCGAGCGCGATCGGCAGGCCTGCGCACGCCGCGACGATCCGTGCTGCCGCGTCCGGTTCGGCCGCGACCCGCTCGGCCCCGATCACGTTGGACAGCAACACCAAGGACGTCTCGGTGTCCATCGGCGCGGCGTCCACCCACCGCGCTCCGTCGGCGGCGAGCGCACTGAGCCTTCGCCTGCTGGTCACCACGACCACGCCGTCGGTGCCCCCGGGCAGCAGCTGGCGCACCTGGTCGGCGGAGGAGGCGTTGTCCAGCAACACGGCCAGCGACTTGTCGGCCGTCATCGTGCGGTACAGAGCTTGTTGCTCAGCAAGGGATGCGGGAACCTTCTCGGGCGCGACGCCCAGTGCGCGCAGGAACTGCCCGAGCGCATCGGCCGGGCGGACGGGGCCTGAGGGGTCGAAGGCGCCGAGGTTCGCGAACAGCTGGCCGTCCCGGCCGAGCTCCGGCACCTGGCTCAGCCAGCGCAGCGCGAGACTGGTCTTGCCGATGCCTCCGGCGCCGGTGATCACGACCAGCGCACGCCCACCGACCGCGCGCGAGAGCGCTTCGAGCTCGGGCACGCGGCCGGTGAAGTGCGCGGGCGGCAACGGGAGCTGCCTGGGCTTGGCGATCTCGGCGGGCACGCGGTGGAAGTGGACACCGCCGTGGATGGTCCCGGCCTGCACCAAGGACCCCGACACCGCGCCCGTCGCATTGCTCACCTGCGGCGGAACATCGCTCACCGCGCCCCCCAACTCGGATCGACCGCCACCTACGCTAGCGGTGCCCTTGGAGGCACCTCAACCATTTCGTCCACAATGGACAGTGGAGGTGGCGGATGACGAGAACGGTGCGCCTGTCGGTGCTGGACACCTCGCCGATCGTGCAGGGCGCCACCGCGCGGCAGGCTCTGCGCAACACCGTCGACCTGGCCGGACTGGCCGATGAGCTGGGCTTCCACCGGTACTGGGTGCCCGAGCACCACGGGATGCGCGGGGTGGCCAGCTCCGCGCCCGCCGTGCTCATCGCCCATCTCGCGAACGCCACCGGCACGATCCGCGTCGGCGCGGGCGGGGTGCTGCTGCCCAACCACGCGCCGATCGTGGTCGCCGAGCAGTTCGGGACACTCGAAGCTCTGCACCCGGGACGGATCGACCTCGGCATCGGCCGCGCGCCCGGCGGAGCCGCTCCAGCCGTCGAAGCCGTGCGCGGCGGGCGCACGGAGAAGCCCTTCGAAGAGCAGTTGGACGAACTGCTCGCCCACTTCGCCCCGGCCGAGGACGCGCGGGTCAAGGCGATCCCCGCGCTCGGCAACACGCCGCCGATCTACCTGCTCGGCTCCTCGGCGGCCAGTGCGCGGATCGCCAGCGCGCGCGGCCTTCCCCACGCGTTCGCGCACCACCTCAACCCGGCAGGCGCCGCCGAGGCCGCGCGCGTCACCACGCCGGCGCTGGTCAGCGTCTCCGCCATCGTCGCGGACACCGATGAGCGCGCCGAGTGGCTCGCGGGCTCGACGCGGTTGAAAGTCCTCAGCCGTGTGCGCGGACACCGCATCCGCCTGCCGAGCCCGGAGGACGCGGCGGCGCGGGCCTACACCGACGGCGACCGAGCGGAGATCGCGGCGCGCTCCGGCAGCGTTCTCGTCGGGTCGCCGGAAACGGTGGTGCAGAAGCTCCAAGCGGTGCTCGACGAGACCGGCGTCAGCGAGCTGATGATCACCACGCCCGTCTTCCACCACGCTGACCGGCGCCGCTCCCACGAACTGCTCGCGGAGCACGTGCGGGGCCGGCTCACCAGCTGAGGACGCGCGGCGGCTGCCGATCGACGAGCCGCTTCGCGGTGGCCAGTTCCGGAACGCGCTCGCGCAGCACGCTGATCCCCAGCGGGACGAGCACCAGGCACGGGATCACCGCGATGGCGACGTCGAGCAGGGCGCTCTCCTTGAGGATGCCGTGGGCGATCCCCGGGATCACCAGCAGGCCGCAGCGGACGAGCCCGAGCGCTCCCACGCGATAAGCGCCGACCGCCAGCAGCGCCATGCCCACCAATCCGAGGAAGGTGACCCACACCGGGACCCTCCACATGCCGTACGAGAGGTCCACGTAGGAATCCAGCACGAACGTCGTCGCCTGCTCCAGACCGAGCTTGTCGACGAGTTGGAACGCGGTCTGGTTGATTCCCGCGAAGTACCCCTTGGCGAACAGCGACGAAATGACGAGCACGGTTCCCCAGAACGCCAGGCGCGCGGACCTCGCGGCGACCACCCGCCCGAGGGTGAGCACGGCCGGGACCATCAGGACGGCGCCGACGGCGTAGAGGGCGAACCCGGCGGTGACCAGCCAGGGGTGCTGCTCGTAGGCGGCCAGCTGCTCCGGCGCGTCGAAGGTCTGCCGGTCGAACCAGGCTTGCTCCTGCGGTGTGAAGACCACGATCTCGCGGGCCACGTGGCGCACGACCAGCGCCACGAGCCACACCACCGGCCCCAGCACCAGCGCCAGCCCACCGAGGACGCGGCCGGGGATCCACGCGTTGGTCAGCTCGTGCGCCGACTGGATCCGCCTCGGCAGCCGCGCGCTCAGAAGTCCGTTCGTCAGCCCGTTCATCACAGCGCGGAACCCTGACAGGCCGAACCTCAAAGCACTCTCAGCGACAGATCCGGTAGCGGACGTGCGTGGCCTCCGGCGTGTTCACCACGCGGATGATCTTCAGCTCGACGCTCGCCGGCAGCACGTCGAAGAGGCGGCGGCCCCGTCCGAGCAGCACCGGGACGGTGTGGATCTGCACCTCGTCGAGCACGCCCGCCGCGATCGCCCGCCGTCCGGTGTTCGCGCCGAGCACGTGCACGCGTCGGTGCCGAGCGGCGCGCTTGGCCCGGCGCATCGCGCTGGTGATCCCGTCGTGCACGTAGGTCACCAGCGGGTAGTCCGCCACGGACGGCCCTGGCGGGCGGTTGCTCGGCACGAAGATCGGCACGCCGCTGCCGTGGTGGTCGCCGCCCCAGTGGCCGACCTGTTCGGCGGTCCGCCTGCCCGCGAGGACCGCTCCGATGGTCCTCAGCTCGTCGAGCAGGTCCCCCGCCGCCCCGCCGGTGCGGAACTCGCCGTCCGGGGTGAGCCCCCACGCGTGCAGCCGGGAAAAGCCGTCTCCACCGGGGTTTTCCGGCCCGTCGTTCGGGCCCGCGATGAAACCGTCCAGCGACATCGACATGTCCAGCACAGCTACGCCCACGTCGTCCTCCCGAGTTCTCGACCTCGTCCGTCACCGACGCGTTGAACGGCGCGCGCCGGATTCGACAGCGCGCCGTTCACGACGGCGTCACGCGTGGTTGGCACCCCAGCCGAGGACGTCGGCGCCGGCGGCGCACCACGCCGTCGACCAGCCGCCGTCCGGAGTGCGCGGGCCGTAGTGGGCGTAGGTGGTGCCGTTGTCCCGCCGTTTGCAGTGGACCATCGCCACGAAGAACCCGCCGTGCGCACAGGAAACGGAAACTCCCTTGTGCCCTTGAGAACCGGTCACGTGCTGCCCCTGGCACCCCGCCGACGCAGCAGCTTGGCCCGCAGCCAATCCCATCGTGAGCGCGGCGGCGGCAACGGCTCCAGCCAACAACTTCGTCATTCCAGCCTCCCGTGTGGTCGGAATCGTCAGTCGCTGTAGCCGCCCCAGAGTTCGAGATCAGAGTTCCGGTCGCACCACGCCGTCGACCAAGCACCGTTCGGGACCCGGTTTCCGATGTGGGTGTACTTGTGGCCGTTGTCCCGACGCTTGCAGCCGATGAACGCCCTGAAGTGAGTGCTGTTGTCGAAAGCGCACCGCGCCGACGCTCCCCGATGTCCTTCACCACCTGTCAGGAGCCGCACGTCGTGGCACCCCGCCGACGGCGCCGCCTCGGCCTGCCCGGTCATCCCCCACGTCGCCACGAACATCATCGCGGCGACGGCCAGCTGGCTCTTCATCCTGGTTCCCTTCGTTCGAGCAGTCCCCAGATCGTTGCCGCGCGGGGGTGACCGCCACCAGGTCACGCACCGGCCACCTGTGACCGCTTCAGTCCACAAAGGATCGAACGTGGGAGTTGTTCGCGTCAGCCCACCAGCCTGATCGAATCGATCTTCACCGGGCCGGGCGCGTTGGCGGGATCGACGCGGAACCGCTTGAGCGTGCCGGTCCACTTCGGGTGCGCGCCGACGTCGATGCGATAGGTCGTGCAGTACGCGTCCCGCGCGACCGCGGCGGCTCCGATCTGCTTGTCGTCGGCCCACTTCTGATCGGCGTCAGTGGTGAAGTACACCTGCATCCCGGTTCCGGCCGTCTCGTTGCGCATGCGCACCTCGACGAAGCGCAGCGCGCGCGTGTCCACCCCGAGACCGTCCGGCGAGTACACGGCCGGGTCGTCGCCCGTGGCTTCGAGCCGAAGTTCGCCGCCTTCGGCTTTTCCGGTCAGCTGAACGGCTTCGTCCCAGCCGTCGCGTCCGTTGGTGAAGTCCCAGCGGACCTCCGGCCCTGGCGCGTAGCCCACCGCGGGCACCCAGCTCACCGAGTCGTTCGCCGCGTCGCCCTTGCTGCCCAACTCGAACCGCAGCACGTCGCCGCGCCGCACCGGCACGTCGTCGAGGTTGACGTCCACGCCGTCACGCTCGCGCGGGCCGATGTCCAGCGGTCCGCCGATCACCTGACCGTTGCGGGTGATCCGCACGACCACCCCGTCACCGCCGAGTTCCGTCTTCAGCACCCGGCCCCGCAGGTGCACGGAGCCGTCCTTGGGCGCGGTCCACGTCCTGGCGCTCCACGCCGAACCTTCCTCGGCCGTCTGCGTGAACTGCTTGATCACCGGGCGCGGCGCCGTGCCCGCGCGGAACTCCTTGGCAGCGGCGTCATAACGCAGGTCCTGCCACTGCTTCCCGTCCGCGCTGTGCTGGTGACCCCAAGGGCTCCCCGGAACACCGAAGGCCGCCGCCGCGTAGGTCGCTTCCGCCGTGGAGTTGAGCTGGCGGTTGCCGCTGATGCGGAAGCCGTCGAAGTTGCCGCCGCTCTCCGCGTGCAGGAATCCGGTCGGCTCGGCGTGCAGGTTCCCCGCGATCACCCCGGTCGGCTTGTGGTTGCTGACGAGCCTCGCGATGCCGCCCTTGTGCACCCGGTCGTTGCCACGACCGTTGTCCACGAACAGGTTCCCGGTGATCTGGTGGTCGAGGCTGCGGTCGTCCGTGCCGTGGTGCGCCAGGACGCTCACACCGGGACCGGAGTTGCCGGAGATCAGGCTGTTGCGCAGGTGCACGCGCTCGGTCGCGGTCTCGTAGTCGAAGCCCGTCTCGTCGACCGACCCGGTGCGAGGAGTGTCCGCGAAGATCGAGTTGACCACCTGGAGATCGGCCACCCTGCCGATGAAGACCCCTGCCGTCCCCGTTTCCGACCGGCACGCCGCCCCCGCTCGGACCACCGAGTTCATGATCAGCGCATCGCGCAGGTTCACCAACCGCAGCGTGTCGTCACAGCCCCGCGCGGGGCCACCGTTGTCGTGCAGGTTGAGCCCGTCCATCACGACCTCGCGCACGAGCGTGCTGCCGTCTCCGCCCAGTACGTGCTGCGCGGCAAGCCCGTTGCACCAGTCGAACGAGACGCCCGCGAGGCTGCCCGTCGCCTCGATGTTGCGCAGCAGCACACCTTTCACCGCGTACTTGTCCGTACCGAACTTGTGCGCGAAGTCGCCGGTCACCTCGATGCCCGCCGAGTTGTACACGTGGTTGGTGCGACCGCAGTCGATCGGCTGCGCGGGCCCGGGCCACGCCGTGTCGGTGTGGTGGATGCCCCGGATGTCGCGCACCGAGATGTCGGTCAGCGTCAGCCCCTCGTTGCCCAACGTGTTGTAGAAGACCATGAGCCCGGTCCCCGCGTTGCTGATGTCCACATTGGACACTCGCCAGTGCGTCGGGTTCAGCATCAGCACCGCGCGGTCCAACGGCTTGCCGTCGCGGCGGATGTGCGGCCGAGGCCCGCTCCCGTAGGCGTCCAGCACGATCGGCGCCGCCGCCGTTCCCGTGCCGCGCAGGTAGAGCATCTGGTTCCAGGTCGCTCCCCTGGCCAGCAGCACGCGGTCGCCCGGGTCGAAGATCTTCGGCTCCACCGGCCCGAAGTCGCACCACGGCGCGCTCGGCGAGGTCCCCGCCCCGCCGTTGGCGCAGTTCGACCCCGCGCGGTTGTCGATGTAGTACGTCGTCCCGGCCCGCGCCGTCGCCGGCAGTGGCGCCAGCACAACGGAGAGCACGACCACCGCAACCGCGAACATCCTTCTCACATCAGCGGAGTATGCCCACCCGCCGCGCCACACCCACCACGTTTCGCCGATTCTCGACGCATCAACCGTCCACTGTGGACCTCGCGGACGGGTCGTGGTGCCGGGCCCAGGCACGGGCGGCAGCGACCAGGAACGGCCAGTGCCCTGCCGGAGCCGATCTCGACCGGTACTCCCACAGACCGCACATCGTGATCGCGAAGGCCCATCGGATTCCCGGGTCGACAGGCGCACTGAACTTTTCAGTCAGCCATGCGCGGGCCGCAGCGGGCGTGTGCCCGGCGACGACAAGGCGGATGCCCAGCAACTCCAGATCGACCCAACGCGCAGCCCGGCTCGCCCATGCCCAGTCGACGACGCGGGCCTTGTCGGCCACGAGGATGTTGAGCGGGTGCAGATCGGCGTGGATCACCGACTCTCCGTCCGTCGCACGAGCCGCTGCCGCCTGGGCGTCGACGAACTCGTCCAGCCGCTCGCGTTGCCACGTCGGGAGATCGAGCGGAGGGTCATCCCTCAGACGCGTCCACGGCGCGATCGTCGTCAGGCGATCAGCGAAGCGCCGCAACGAGACCTCGCGTGCCGCTCGGTTCTCTCGTTGAAGAACGGTGACCGCGTCCGCGACCATCGGTAGATCCGGCGAGTCAGGGCCGAGGTCGGCGTGGCGCCCGGCGATGTGCTCGAAACCGAGCAACAGCCATCCCGCCACCTCAACTGTCCACAGCAGACGCGGAACGACGTCGGGCAGGTGGGGGTTGAGCGCGGCCTCCGCGCGATGCGTCCACGTTGTCGGCTCGTCGACCCGGATTCCTTTGCAGAACAGCAGCCCGGTCGCGGTGTGCAGAGTGGTGGCGAGGTCGCTCCCGCGCCCGGCTGGAGGGGAGTGGGCCCCGCTGACCGTTCCGGTGTGCGCGCTGACCGCACGCCGCACGGTCAACGGAAGTCCTTCCCATTCCAGCCGGGCCACAGCTTCTCCTCGGATCGAGTGACGGTCAGCGAAAGGACTCACATCACCGAGTCCGGCGGCGGATCATCGTGGCAGCCGTTCTGACAACCCGAGCAAGCCATCGCGGGAGCAGACCACAAAGCCCGGTCTGTGGTGTATCCGGCAGCGTGAATCGCCGCGACCGTCCGCGCCAACGCCACCGACGCGTCGATGCCGTCATCGGCGTTCTCGGTGGGGACGTGGTGGAGGAACCGCCCAGCAATGCGCTGACAGAACTCCGCGTAGTCGTGCGTGTGGAGCAAGAACAGGTGCCATCCCCAGTCCACGCGAGGACTGGGCGAGAGCGGCGTCCCCGTGTTGGTCGCACAGGCGGCGAGAAACGCCAACGCGTCCGACATGATCGCCTCGGCGTCATCGTGGGTCAGACGGTGTTCGGCGGCGAGCCGTCGAGAAAAGCGGGAGAACGAGCGGGGGTCGAGCAGTGTCCGTCCGGGCACCGCAGCGGCAAGGCACGACGTCATGGCAGTTCCTCCTCAGCAGGTCCACGTTCGCCTTGCGCCTGTTGGCCTCTGGCGAATCGGGCACGACCAAGGCTGCATCGGACGGGCAGCTCTGCGGGAGCCCGCGGTGTTGCAGCGTCGTAGCAGGAGTTGTGCGGCCCGTTCCCACGGGTGTTTCCATGAATGGCGGAGCAAGGAGGCCGTCATGGTGACCGTGCACAGGTGGACAGGTCAGGAAACGAGGGCGCTGCGGGACGCGCTGCGGCTCTCCGGTCGCGACTTCGCAGCGTTTCTTGGTGTCGCTCATCGTTCGGTTGCCGAGTGGGATCGACGCGGGGCGGACATCACTCCGGTACAGGAGATCCAACAGGTGCTCGACACAGCGTTGGAGCGAGCAGACTCAGCGGCGAAGCGTCGTTTCCTCACGTCGTTGCGCTCCTCGACGGCGAGCGAGGCAGCGGCGGCTCCCGGTGATCTCGACAGCTGGGAGGACGACATCGACCGAGCGATGATCTGCCTTGGCCGACAACAGTTCCGCACCGCGCGCGGCCTGCTCGACCGGTGGTTGAGCCGTCACCCGGAAGAGCACGTGACCGATGTCGGCAGACGCCTGCGCGGCCGGACGCTGGTGCTGCTCGGTGACCTGTTGCGAGATCAGGGACAACTCACCGGACCGGGTGGAGCACGAGAGACCTACCGTGCCGCCGCCACGCTGTTCAGCGGCCTCGGCATGTCGCGCCGCCTCGCGCAGGTGGAACTGCTGCTCACCGTGGTCAGCGAGATGCTCGGCAACCTGACGGTCGCAGCCCGCCACTACCGCGTGTTCGCCGAGGACGAGCGGCTCGATGCCAGGGATCGCGCCCGTGCTCGTCTGTGGATCGGCACCGCCCTGTCGAAGGCAGGGCTGCACCACCAGGCTGAACCGTTCATCGCCGACGCCGCGGAAGCGTTCCTGGACCTCGACGAACCCGAGGACTGGGCCACCGCACAGCAGAAGCTGGCGCTGACCCGTCGCGGAGTTGGTGATCAGGACCGAGCGCTCTGGCACCTCGGACTGGCGGAGCAGAGCGGCGTGCTGGAAACCCCGCTGCAACGCGTTCGGCTGTCGACGGCACGCGGTCACCTCCTGCTCTCCGACCGCGCCACCCACGAGGAGGGACTCGTTACGCTCGACTCGGCCACGTCCGCGGCCGAGAAGTTCGGCTTGGCCCACCAGCGCCGCTCGATCGCCGCGATCCGCGCCACCGCATCCTGAACCTGGAGGTCGAGTGCCCGCCCCGCACGCCACCACGATCACCGACCAGCAGTGGTACGACGCCGAACTGGTCTGGTCCTACCACCAGTTGGGCCACGAGCAGCGAGCCTGCGACGTCGCGATCGGGCTCGGCTCCCACGACCTCGGTGTCGCGAACGCCGCCGTCTCCTTCTACGAAGCCGGATCGTTTCCCCTGGTCGTGTTCTCCGGCGGCAACAGTGCCACCACCCGCGCCCGGTTCCCACGTGGAGAAGCGGTCCACTACCGCGAACACGCACTCGCCCACGGCGTCCCGCCCGAGGCGATCCTGGTCGAGCCTCACGCGTCCAACACCGGACAGAACATCACCTACTCGCGCGAGGTCCTCGCCCAGAACGGCATCGCCCCGACCACGGTCATGCTGATCTCCAAGCCCTACATGCAGCGCCGCGCCTACGCCACGACCCGCAAGCTCTGGCCGGAGATCGAGGTCGTGTGCGCCTCGGAGCCCATGACCCTGAAGGACTACGTCTCCGCGATCGGTGATCCGCGTCTGGTCGTCGACATGCTCATCGGGGACCTGCAACGCATTCAGGTCTACCCGAGCGAGGGCTTCGCGATCGCCCAGGACGTCCCCGCCGAGGTGGCTGCGGCCTACGACCGCTTGGTGCGTGAAGGGTTCACCAGCAGGCTCCTGTCGACCTGATCGCAACTGGAGGCACGGGTGAGGACCTCCGTGGCGATCCAGCAACCGAACTTCCTGCTCCGCTTGTCGACCTTGGCGAAAATAGCCTCCGCCGACGTCTGGGTGAGTCTCGACAACGTCCAGTTCTGCCAACGCGACTACCAGCACCGCGCCGCCCTCGCGGCTGTTGACGCACCCGAGCGACGCACGTGGTTGAGCCTGCCGGTGCACCGCCCCGACGGTCGAGCCACACGCCTCGACCATGTCCGTCTCGTCGATCCCGAAAGGACCGGGCGCCGTATCGACGCGCTCTTGGCCGCGTACTACCGGACCAGCCCCCACTACCCGGTCATTGCCGACATCAGCGCGGCCCTGCGCGGCGTCTTGGCCACGACTGACAGCCTCGTCGACGTCGCCGAGGAGTCCACGCGGCTCCTGCTCGACCTGCTCGGGTGGTCAGCGACGATCACCCGGAGCAGTGAGCACACCGCGCGTTCCGACCGAACCGGCAGGCTTCTCGATCTCACTGCGGCTGTCAGCGGTACCCGCTACCTCTGCGGCTCCGCCGGAGCCTCCTACCTCGACCGCGCGCAGTTCTTCTCCGCCGGGATCACGGTGCGGCAGGTCGAACCTCCGCCAGAACCCCACGGAATCCGAGCGATCTGGTCCTGCGCCCACCGCGTCAGCACGATGTGGGCGCTGGCCCGGCTCGGGCCCGGTGGGCTGCGCGGCGAAGTCGCGAGGTTCGTGGATCACCAGCACGTTGACTGTCCACAGTAGACAAGTCTCAGCGCGGGTGCTGGTGCGGTTTCTCGTGTGCGGCAAGCATGTCCGTGGCCAGGCGCAGGCTCTGCGGAGTGGCGGTGACCGGCGTGCCGTTCGGGCCGACGGGCGGCTTCGACGGAGTGGACAGCCACGTCGTGAACAGCGCGTCGAGCTTCCTGCCGGACACCTGCTCGGCGAACGCGGTGAAGTCGGCGGTGGTGACGTGGCCGCCCCGGTGCTTGGCGAAGTAGCCGCGCATGATCCGGAAGAACACGTCGTCGCCGACGGTGACCCGGAGCGCGTGCAGTGCCATGGCACCGCGCTTGTAGATGGCGGAGTCGAACAGGCGCGTGCCCGGCGAGAGGACGACCTTCCAGAACGGGTCGTCCGCCTTGAAAATGGAGTAGAAGGCGTCGGCCACGTCCTTGGCGGTGGTCTGGCCCTTGTGCTCACCCCACAGCCACTCGGCGTAGGTCGCGAAGCCCTCGTTGAGCCACATGTTCGACCAGTCCTTCAGCGAGACGGAGTCGCCGAACCACTGGTGCGCCTGCTCGTGGACCACGATCCACTCCTGCGACGTGCCGCTCCAGAACGAGTTCCCGTACACGGGGCGGGTCTGGTTCTCGATGGCCGCCTCCCACCCGCTGGTGGCGATGCCGCCGAGGGAGCTGAACGGGTACGGGCCGAACTTCGACGCGAGGAAGTCGGTGATCTCCGGCGTGCGCTCGATGTTGGCCTTCGCGGCGGGCAGGAGCTCGCGCAGCGACACGTCGTAGGCGGTGTAGTACGGCAGGCCGCGCCCGGTGGTGCCCGCGTTGAACTCGAACTGCCCCAGCGCGAGGAAGGGCAGGTAGCTGACCATCGGCTCGTCGGCCCGCCAGCTCCACTTCGTCCACCCCGACAACTGCGTCCTGCCGGTCAGGATGCCGTTGGACAGCGCGGTGGTGCCGTCGGGCACGGTCGCGGACACGGTGTAGGTGGCCTTGTCGGACGGGTGGTCGTTGGAGGGGAACCAGGTCTCGGCGCTGCGCGGCTGACCGATCGACACTCCACCGGTCTCGGTGCGGTGCCACACCTGGATGCCGTCGACCAGGACCTGTGACGGCACGTCGGCGTACTCGACGGCGACGACCAGCGGCCGGTGTTTGCCAACGGGGCGGCGCGGCGTGACGATCAGCTCGGTCTTGTCCTTGGCGTCGACCCGGAACGCGGCGGGCTCACCACCGACGCGCACGGACTTGACCTTGAGCGCGAAGTCGAGGTTGAACTGGGAGAGGTCCTGCGTCGCCGTCGCCCGGATCGTCGTCGTGCCCGACAGCTCGTCGGTGGCGGGCTGGTACCGCAGGTCGATGTCGTAGTGCTGGACGTCGTAGCCGCCGTTGCCCGCCAACGGGTAGATCGGATCGCCGAGCCCAGGAGCTCCCGGTGACGGCGCGGCACCCGCCGCGGTGACGAACAGCGCGACCAGCAGGACGGCCGATGCGGTCACCACACCCTGACGTGTACTCATGCCGGTGAATCCTCTCCGAGAGAAGATCGCACCGTAGCCACGGAAGACCGCTCTGAAGCGCTTTGTCCCCGGTTTTCGGTCCACGAGACGACCTGGAGGAACGCATGTCCCGACGAGTGAGCCGCTTGGGGCTGATCTGCGCGCTGCTGCTGAGCCTGGCACCGGCCGCGCAGTCAGCCGAGCGCCCGGTGATCGGACCGGCCCGCGGTGACGCGCTGCACGTGATGTCGTTCAACCTGCGCTTCGCCTCGACCGCGGAGCCGAACTCGTGGACAGCGCGGCGGCCGGTCCTCACGGAACTGCTGCGCCGGGAGCAGCCGACAGTGCTCGGCACGCAGGAAGGGCTTTACGGGCAGCTGAAGGACATCCAGCGCGATCTGCCGCAGCACTACGACTGGATCGGCGTCGGCCGCGCTGGCGGCAGCCGCGACGAATTCATGGCGGTCTACTACGACACGCGGCGGTTGGAGCCGTTGGAGTTCGACCACTACTGGCTGTCGGACACGCCGAACGTGATCGGCTCGAAGTCGTGGGGGAACACCATCACGCGCATGGTCACGTGGGTCCGGTTCTCCGACAAGCGCACCGGCGCGGAGTTCGTCCTCGTGAACACCCACTTCGACCACCAGTCGGAGAACGCCCGCCAGCGCAGCGCGGAACTCGTGCGGGACCGGATCAACGCGCTCGCCCCAGGGCTTCCCGTGGTGCTCACGGGCGATTTCAACACCAAGGCCGGTGGCACGCCGACTTACGACACCTTGGTGAACGGCGCGCGCATGACGGACAGCTGGCCCGCCGCCGCGCAGCGCCGAACTCCGCTGTACGCGACCTTCCACGGCTACCGCCCGCTAGTGCCGAACGGGGATCGGATCGACTGGATTCTCACCCGGGGCGCTGTGACGGTGGACGCGGCGGGCATCAACGCCTACACGAGAGGTGGCCAGTTCCCATCTGACCACCTTCCCGTGCAGGCGTTGTTGACGATCAAGCCCTAGCGGCCCGGACGAACCGAGATCGGGTCGCGCGAGTCACGGACGAGCGGTCCGCGATCGGCTGCCCGCCAGTCGAGCGCCGCCGGGTCGAGCCGCTGTGCCGCCGAGCGCGCAGCGCCCGCGTCGTACGGTCCGACGTAGGAGCGGACGGTGTAGTCGCTCGCCGTCCACGGCGCCGAGTTCTTCGCGGGCTCCAACGTGATCGCGAGCTGCTTCTTGCCGGAGGTGAACTTCGCCGGGATCGTGAAGGTGTCCTGGAGCCAGCGCTGCGAGGCGTTGCCCGTCACCTGGAGCCAGGTTCCGGCCTCCTTGCCGTCCACGAGGACCTTGACCTCCTGGTACGGGCGGGCGTGGTCGGCGGTGCGGACGAGCTGCACGCCGGTGTTCGCCTGGTCCACCGCGACGGTGAAGCTGACCTTGCCGGTGGTGGAGGTGACCGTGCCCGTGGCGGCGTCGTGGTCGTCGTCGCCCTCGAAGCTGGAGTTCAGCTTGGCCGTGGTCTCCGACTCCACGCGGTAGGAGTGCTGCTCGCGCTCCTTGGCGTTGGCGAGGTCGATCCGGTCGGTGTTGCGCAGCGTGGTCTGCGACTTGCCGTACCAGTAGGACGTGGCGCTGTAGTCGGCCGCGACGTCGGCGAGCGGACCGGACTCGATGCCGAAGCGGAAGGCACTGCTGAACGGGATCGCGTCCGTCAGCATCAGCCGGTAGGCGCCCGTGCAGTCGAACTGGCAGCCGTCGCCGCCGACCTCGTGCGCCGGGTAACCGGCCGCGGGCATGGCGAAGGTGCCGGTGCGGAAGTACCAACCGGACTCGTAGAAGTCCTCCGTGCCGGTGCCGTACTGCAGCGGCGTGAGCACTCCGTCGGAGTAGATCCGCTCGTCACCCTCCAGGTACAGCCGGGGGACGTCGGTGCCGAGGGGGAGCTTGCCGCGCATCGAGTGCGTCATGCCGTAGTACACGCCCCGGCCCGTGGTCTCCACGGCGAGCCAGTCCTTGTCGCGCTCAGCGGCGCCGCTGCGGTGCTTCGCGTGGAAGTAGCCCAGGGAACCCTTGGCGCCCAAGCGGTCCGCCACGGTGCTGTCCGGCGCGGAGGTGACCTCGACCGAAGCTCCCTTGACGGTGGTCGAGCTGCTGTTGACGAGCTCGACGACCGCGTTGCGCGCGAACGGCATCGGCCACCACGCGGTGTACCAGCCGCCCTCGCCCGGGTCCATGGAGAACATCAGCGACCGCACGTCGAACTCGCCGAGGCCGGAGCCGAAGAACTCGCCGATCGGGGCGTCCACGGTGGTCACCCCGTCGAAGCTGATCCGCAGGCGCGTCCCGGTCAGCACGGCGTCCGACGCGGCGACCTGACCGGCGTCGGAGGGGTAGTACGAGGAGCGGCGGCCCTGCCAGGTCTGCTTCTCGACCTTGTAGCCGTGCGCGAGCTCCTCGCCGGGGCGGTGCGGGCCGGGGTCCATGACGTCGGTGCGCACCCACGAGCCGTCGACGAGACTGTGCACGTCGTAGCGGAACTCGTTGAAGTCCACGTCGGAGGAGACGAACTGGTTCCGGACGGTGATCTTCGACTTGCCCGAGGTGAGCGCGGGGGCGATCGCCATGCTCTGCTCGGCCCAGGTCAGCGGGCCGAGGCGGGACTTGTGCCGCCACTGCCCGGCGAGCACGCCGTCCACCAGCACGTTCGCCAGCTGGTTCTCCACCTCGGGGTCATAGCGCCTGGTCAGCCGCACCCCCGTGTTCTTCGGGTGCACGGCGACGGTGAAGCTGCTGCCGCCGTCCTTGCCGTAGGCCCTGCCGTCGTCGACGACCGTGGGGCTGGGCACCACCTGGGGCAGTCGCACGCGCAGCTGGCTGATCTGCGCGGGCCCGGAGAGCTGCGCCACCTTGGCCGCCGCGCCCGCCTGGATGTCCACAGTGGACTTCTGCGTGCTCGCGCCGCGCGCCTGCGGCTTCGGGTCGGCGAGGCCGGAGGCCCGCAGCCGGGTGATCACGTCGGCCGCCTTGTCCTTCGGGTCGAAGGCGGGCACCCCGTCCGCGTCGGCGAAGGTGCGGTAGACCACGTGGTGGAACAGCGGGTTGTTCTGCGTCGTGACGCGCATCGACTGCCGGAACGGCATCGGGACCTTGATCACCACGCCGCCGGAGGTGTCGTCGCGGTTGCCGACCAGCGGCCACACGTACGGCGCGCCGAGCTTGCCGTCCACGACGTCCTGCAGCGGCGCCTTCAGCACGGTCTTGCCGTCGAGCTCGACCTTGATCCAGCCGGTCTTGGTGACCACGCCCTCGTCACGGGTGAACCAGATCGACTCGATCTCCCCGGCCCCGGCGCGCTCGGCGATCACGCAGTTGGTCGCGACCGTCCGCAGGCAGGAGTACGTGCCGTTGAAGCCGTCGTTGTTGCGGCCCTCCCGGTCGTAGCTGGAGAACTGCCGCGTCTCGGTGGCCCCGCGCAGTGCGGCCATGCCGTCGAACTGGCGGTAGGCGGCCCAGCCGAGGGGGCCCTTGTCCCCCGCCGGCGGGGCCGCCGCCTGCGACGACGCCACCGGCGCCGTTGCCACTGCCACGGCAGCCGCCGCGATCAAAGCCCAGGCCGCTCGCCAGCGAGCGTGGCCGGGCCGACGGATACCGCGCACGGCTCCCCCTTGTGTTGCCTGTCCGGAAACTACGTCGCTTATGACGGGGCAACCAGGGGAAGGTTGTCCGGTTTCACGACATTTCACTCAGAAACGAAATGTCAGACCGCGCACTGCACGTGGATCCAGTCCGTGGCATTCCTGTTGTCGATGTTGTCGAAGTCGTAGCTTCTCGCGTAGCGCATGGTCGGGGTACTGCTGTCACCGGGCTTGCGCCCGTAGTTCCAGCCCCTGAGGTACGCGCGATCGGTAATGTAAAAAGAATTCGCCTTGTCCCACCACTCGTAGGGCAGGTCGTAGACCCCGCAGCGACGAATGACGTAGCGGTCACCGGTTCCCAGATCGCCGTCGTACAAGCACCCGATCGCGTCATGGGGACAGTCGATCACCGGGACGGCCTGCGCCCCCGTGACCGTCGTCGCCACACCCGCGACGGTGAACGCGACTACAGCAATGGCTCGCAGCGAACGAAGAGTCATGTCAGCCCAGACCTTTCTCGCCAAGATTGTTGCCGCCCTTTCAATTATCAGGACCGCTTCCACGATCCACACAAGGCCGCCATTCGAGTTTCATTCCCGAGTGAATGAGCTTCTCCGCCGAAGCGCCGAACCAACGTTTGCTCACGGAATTTCGCGCTGCCGAAGATCCGCATTCGGACTACGATCGAGCCGTGACCGAGATTCCCACGCCGCCATTCGCCGACTTCGATTCCGCCAGACGGTTCCACGGGCTGCTCCAGCTCTTCCTCCGCGAGGTGAAGACCCCCGGCGAGCCGGTGTCGCTGCACGCGTTCCTGCTCACCCACGCGCTCGCCCGGCACGCGCCACACCCGGCGACCGGCGGCTGCGCCGACTGCGGACCGCCGTACCCCTGCGCGACGGTGCTCACCGTGGCCGCGCTCAGCCGGTTCCCGGCGCCGTGGACCCCGGTCACGCTGATCGCGGCGATGAAGGCCGTCCGCCTGCTCACCCCGGACCGCGTCCCCAGCCGGAGCACGACGTTCTTCGGCCTGCTCGACAGCGATCCGCAGATCAGCGCCGAGAAGGAGGAGCACTCCGGCGCCTGGATCATCCACGTCGTCGAACGCGGCCAGGACCGGCCGGTGCGCCTGGCCGACGACGACGCCTTCGTCGACCACCTGCTGGACATGACGCGCACCAACGCCTTCCCCTTCGGCTGGGGCATCCCGGAGGGCTGGGTTCCCGCCGTGCGGCCGGGCGTCGATGCGGCCCGCGAGTGGTGGCGCGAGCACGAGGCACTGCCCTACATGAGCACCCACCGCGACGAGGGCGCGCCGTGATCACTTATCCAGGAATGAGCCGACAGCGCACGGGAGTTCCACACGAGAAGCATTGATCAACGGAAACTTGTCCACCGAAATGCCACCTGAAGTGGCATTTCAGTCCCACATGAAACACCTATGCGGCCCAGTAAATAACGAATGCGTCTATCGACATCTTTTTTCGGGTCTGGCGATGAAAACTCTCGCCATGCTCACCATCCAACCCTTTTCGATCAACATCCCGCAGCAGGAAGTAGATGATCTGCGGGACCGGCTCACCAGGACTCGGTGGGCGAACGAACTGCCTTCGGCCGAGATCGCGGGCGTCCCGGCGTCCGGTCCCGTCCCCGAGGGCTGGCAGTACGGCGTACCGCTGTCCTACGTCGAGAAGCTCGTCCGGACGTGGCGCGAGGACTTCGACTGGCGCGAGCAGGAGCGCAAGCTCAACGAGTTCCCCCAGTTCACCACCGAGATCGACGGCCAGCTGATCCACTTCGTGCACCTGCGCTCGGCCAACCCCGACGCCACGGCGCTGATCCTCACGCACGGCTGGCCGAACACCTTCGTGGAGTACCTCGGCATCGCCAGGGAGCTGTCCGAGAACTTCCACGTGGTGATCCCGTCCATCCCCGGCTACGGCTTCTCCGGTCACACCGCCGAGCGCGGCTGGAACGCGGAGCGGGTCGCGCGGGCGTGGTCGACGCTGATGCGCGGGCTGGGCTACGAGCGATACGGCGTGCACGGCAACGACGCCGGGGCGATCATCGCGCCGATCCTGGGGCGGATCGCGGAGGCCGAGGTGATCGGGGTGCACGTGAACCAGATCTTCTCCTTCCCCTCCGGAGACCCCGCCGAGTTCGCCGGGCTGGCCCAGGCCGACATCGAGTACCTCGGGTTCCTGCAGTCCTTCGTGGCGCACGCCATCCACGACAAGGCCCAGCAGGCGCAGCCGCAGACCCTGTCGCACGCGCTCGCCGACTCCCCAGCGGGGCAGCTGGCGTGGATCGGGCAGCTGCTCGGTGACGCGCTGACGCCCGAGGACGTGCTCACCATCGCCTCGATCTACTGGTTCACCAACACCGGTGCTTCCTCGGCCCGCTTCTACTTCGAGAACGGCCGGATGGAGCACTCCGCCGAGCCGACGACCTTCCCGATCGGGCTGTCCAGCTTCGCCCACGACTTCCGGCCGATCCGCCGCTTCGCCGAGCGCGACCACAAGAACATCGTCTTCTGGGTCGAGCACGACCGCGGCGGGCACTGGGCCGCGCACGACGCCCCCGACCTCCTCGTCGAGGACATCCGCACCTTCTTCACCTCCCTGATCTGACCCATCCCGAAGGAGCACCACCATGACCAGCTGGCCGATCCTCACCGAGTCCCACGAGGCACTGCGCACCGCCGTCGGGGCCACCACCGACTGGGAGGCCGCGACTCCGTGCTCGCAGTGGAACGCCACCCAGGTCCTGCAGCACGCCGCGGGCGACCAGATCGCCTTCGCCGCGTTCCTGACCGGCGGTGACGGCCCCTCCGAGGACCCGTTCTCGCCGTCGGGCTCGCTGTCGGACACCCCCGGCAACGTCGCAGAGCACGCGATGAAGCTGTCCTCGACCGCGTGGGCCGGTGTCGCCGCTGACGCCGAGAACGTGGCCGTTCCGGTGCCGCCGAACTCCATGCCCGCCGCGCTCGGCGTCGGCGCGTGCGCACTCGACGCCGCCGTGCACGCCTGGGACATCGCCAAGGCCGCCGGAGCCCCGTCGCCGCTGTCCGCCTCGCTCGCGCGGGAGCTGCTCCCCGTCGCGCAGCAGATCGTGGAGCCGCTGCGCAACTACGGCGCCTACGCGCCCGCGCTGCCCGGCCAGGACGGTGACGACGACGTCGCCGTGCTGCTGCGCTACCTCGGCCGCGACCCCCACTGGAGCCGCTGACCTCACTGCTCCGACAGCACCGCGTCAGGCAGCCTGATCGTCACCACCAGGCCGCCGTCGGGGCGCGGTGCCAGGTCGATCGTCCCGTCGTGGGCCCGGACGATGCTGTGCACGATGGCCAGGCCCAGGCCGACCCCCGCGTAACCGTCGGCGCGGGCGCGAACGGTTCCGCGCTGGAACGGTTCGACGAGCGTCGGCACCAACTCCGGCGGGACCGGGTGTCCCGTGTTCTCGACCCGCAGCACGCCCGAACCGAGCCACGGCTCGGTGTGGATCCGCACGCTCCCGCCCGCCGGGAGGTTGTGCACGATCGCGTTCTGGACGAGGTTGGTCACCACTCGCAGGACGAGTGCCGCGGAGCCGGAGACGTGCGTCGTCCCGCCGGTGACCGCCAGCGAGATCCCCCGCTGCTCCGCGAGGGGTAGCAGCGTTTCGACGGCCTCCTCCGCGACGAGGGAGAGGTCCACGGGCTCGCGGGTGAAGGTCCGGCGATCGCTGCGGCTGAGCAGCAGCAGGGCCTCGGTCAGGTCGATCGCCCGCCGGTTGACCGAGCGCAGGCGCTCGATCAGCTCCTCCTGGTCGCGCTCCGGATCGCTGCGGGCGACATCGAGCAGCGTCTGCGAGATCGCCAGCGGGGTGCGCAGCTCGTGAGAGGCGTTGGCGGCGAAGCGCTGCTGCTCGGCGACGTGCGATTCGAGCTGTTCGAGCATCGTGTCGAAGACGTCGGCCAGCTCGCGGAACTCGTCCTTGGGCCCGTCGAGGCGGATCCGGTGCGCCAGCGATCCCTGCGCGGCCAACCGCGCCGCGTCCGCGACCCGGTGCAGCGGCGCGAGCATCCGGCCCGCCAGGAACCACCCGCCCACCAGGCCCACCACGAGCAGGACGGCCATGGCCTTGATCGCGGCCCAGCCGAAGGTGCGCGACAGGAGGTAGCGGTTGGGGCTGATCCCGAGCAGTCCCTGGTCCTTGTCAGGCACGTAGCGCAGCAGGTACAGCCACGCCACGGCGATCAGGACGGCACCGACGACGAGCACGACCCCGGCGTAGCTGAGGGTCAGCTTCAGCCGGACGCTGAGCCCCTTGCGCCTGATCACGGGCTCACGCCCGGATCTATCCGGTCTGAGTCGATCCGGTAGCCGACGCCGGGCACGGTCGCGATCAGCCACGGCTCGCCGAGTCGCTTGCGCAGCGCGGAGATCGTGATCCGCACGGCGTTGGTGAAGGGGTCGGCGTTCTCGTCCCAGGCCCGCTCCAGCAGCTCCTCCGCGCTCACGACACCGCCCTCCGCCGCGACCAGGACCTCCAGCACGGCGAACTGCTTCCTGGTGAGCGCCACGTGGCGGCCGTCGCGGAAGACCTCGCGCCGGAACGGGTCCACCCGCAGGCCCGCGATCTCGCGCACCGGCGGGCGGGCGTGCGCGCGCCTGCGATCCAGCGCCCTCAGCCGCATGACCAGCTCCCGCAGCTCGAACGGTTTGGTGAGGTAGTCGTCGGCGCCCAGCTCGAAGCCGGAGGCCTTGTCGTCGATCCGGTCGGCCGCGGTGAGCATGAGGATCGGGATGCCGCTGCCCGAGGCCACGATCCGCCGCGCGACCTCGTCGCCGGAGGGGCCGGGGATGTCGCGGTCGAGCACGGCCAGGTCGTAGGAGTTGACGCTGAGCAGCTCCAACGCGGCGTCACCGTCGCGGGCGACGTCGGCGGCGATCGCTTCCAACCGGAGGCCGTCGCGAACGGCTTCGGCAAGGTAGGGCTCGTCCTCCACGATCAGCACGCGCATCCCCGCAGCCTAGGCAGCACTGGATATCGCCGGCATACGCGAACCCGTCCTGGCGAGCCACCACCGGCGCGAGACCAGTGCCGCCAGCCCGGCGCCCACGGTGTTGAGCAGCACATCGTCCACAGAGGACACCCGGTCCAGCTGGAACACGTACTGCGCGACCTCGATGGAGATCGAGCATGCCGCCGCCAGCGCCAGGACCCTCGACAGCGATCCCAGCTCCGCGAACACCAGCGGCCCGAAACACCCCAGCGCCGCGAACACCAGCAGGTTGCCGATGATCTGCCCCGCGTCCACGTCGAGCAGGTCCTGGAACGGCACGAGGCTCGTCCGCCCCGGCACCTTCCCCGCGCGGCTGCCCGGCATCAGGGTCAGCCAGACGAACGGCACCGTCCCGTAGACCAAGCCCACCTGCGCCAGCGACCTGCGCCACGCGTCTCCGCTGCCGCGCCGGAGGTACGCCAATCCGCACACCACCAGACCCGCCACCGGCAGCCCGAACACCGTGCTCGCCACGATGCCGGTCTCCGTGCCGACCCAGTCCTGCCACTTGTCGAGCACCCGCGCTCCGCTTCCGTCGCTCCGGCAGGCTCAGCGCGATCCCATGATCGCGAGCTGCTCCTGCTCCAGGATCTCCCCGAGCGGGAAATCGTCGTAGTTGCTGGTGAGAACGCCGACCCAGCCGCTGTCCAGGTACAGGTTCCAGTTGACGCAGCTGCCCGGGTTGACGCCGCCGCGCCCGGTCAGCCACTGCTCGCCGTGCAGCGAGATCGGCATCGTGTAGTTGGTGAACGCCGGGTACGGGGGCGGCGGGCCGCCGAACTTGCCCTTGCCGATCGGGAGCTTCGGCTGGAGGAGCAGATCCGCGAACGGCTTCTTCAGCACCGTGCCGTCGCGCAGCCCCTGCGCGAACCGGGCCAGATCCCGCGCTGAGACGAATCCGCCGTCCCCTGCGTGGTCGATGAAGTTCCGCGCGTTGTTCTTGCCGGGTTCGTGCTGCCCCGGGCTGCCCTTGTCGAGATTGCGCACGATGTCCACCCGGCTGCCGTCCGCCTGGCGCATGTAGGAGTGCGCGATGTCCGGGTCGGTGAGCCACTGCGGCCGGGTGAAGAAGCCCGACCCGGTCATTCCCGCGCGCTTGAAGACGTGCTCGTGCACGTAGTCCCAGTACGTCATGCCGGTCACCGCCTCCACGATCTGCGCCGCGATCAGGAGGCCACCGCTCGTCGAGTCCTCGCCCGCACCGGGGGGCTGCTCCAGCTTCCCCTTCCGGGTCCACTGCTCCAGGTAGGCGTGCACCTCGTCCTTGCTGTGGAAGACGCGCCGCAGGTCGTGCTCCGGGTGGACCAGACCCGTGGTGCCGCTGAGCATGTGGTGGACGGTGACCTTCTCCGAGATGTCCGCGGCGAAGCCCTTCAGGTACTTGCCCACGGTCTCCCAGAGGCGGACCTTGTCCTGCTGCACCAGCTGGAGGATCGCCACCGCCGCGAACGGCTTCGCCGCCGAGCCGAGGTTGACCGCCGTACCCTCGTGGTTGCGGACGCCCTTTTCCTTGTCCGCCATGCCATAGCTGCGCGACAGCACCGTTCGCCCCCGGTACGAGAGCAGCACCGTGCCGGAGAACTTGTCCTCTTTCGCCAGCTTCGCGACGAACCTGTCGTACGCCCCGCCCGGCAAGGCGTCCGGCGGGATGCCCTCACCGGTGTCCGCGTGAGCGCGGCCAACCCCCACCACCGACGCGCCCGCCGCCGCCAGGCCGCCCCATCCGAGCAGCTGCCTCCGACCGACCCCGCGCACAGAATCCGCGTTCATGTTCCGTCCCTCCCCCAGTCGATGACCATGGAAGACGGGTGCGTGTTGCGGCGACGTATGCGTTTTTCGATACGCCCGCGATACACAGAGTCCTGGTCAGACGCGTCAAGACGAGAAGATGAATGATTTCTCTGCAATTGCCTAAAAGGCCTGTGGGGCGCTTACCGTCTCGCGCCGTGCCGAACGAGTTACCCGAGCTGCTCGCCGAGCGGAGCCAGAACGAGACCTGGCGGCCGAGGGTGTTCTCGCCCTCCGACCCGTCCGACGCCGCGGCGCTGGCCGCGTTGCTGACCTCCGGCCAGGTCGTGGCCGTGCACGACCGGATCGACGACCAGCTGGAAGAGCTGATCGCGTGCACCAACCCCGGGCGGCGCCGGACGGCCCGCGAATGGGACTCCGCCAAGGACGAGGCGTGCGACGGCGCTCCGCGCTGGCGGTACGGCAACTGGGTCTGGTACCCGTGGTCGGCGCGCCTGGTGCACGTGCTGCCCCGCGAGCAGTTCCGCCTGGTGCGCACCGATCGCAACCGCGACAAGATCACCAGGGCCGACCAGGCGCGGCTGCTGGAGCGGCGGATCGCGGTGATCGGCCTCTCCGTGGGCAACAGCGCCGCGCTGACCTGCGCGATGGAGGGCGTCGGCGGCGCGTTCCGGCTGGCCGACCACGACCGGCTCGGCCTGTCCAACCTCAACCGCCTGCGCGCGGGCGTCAGCGACCTCGGCGTGGAGAAGACGGTGCTCTGCGCCCGCCAAATGGCCGAGATCGACCCCTACCTGGACATCGAGATCCACCGGGGCGGTGTCACCGAGGAGACGATCGGGCACTTCTTCGACGGCGGCCCACTGGACCTGCTGGTCGAGGAGTGCGACACGCCCTGGGTGAAGATCGCGGCCAGGGAGCACGCCCGCCGCCTGGGAATCCCGGTGCTGATGGACACCAACGACCGGGGCATGCTCGACGTGGAGCGCTTCGACGTCGAACCCGACCGCCCGCTGCTGCACGGCAGGCTCGGCGCGACCCGGTCCGAGGACCTCAGCGACCTCGACCGCCCGCGCCTGATCCGCCTGCTGCTCGACATGGTCGACGAGTCGCAGCTCAGCTCCGCGATGACCGAGGCCATCGCCAGGATCGGCCACACCCTGAGCAGCTGGCCGCAACTCGCGTCCGGGGTCGTGCTCGGCGGCGCGCTGGTCACCGACACCGCCCGCCGCATCCTGCTGGGCCACCCGGTGCCCTCCGGCCGCTACTACGTCGACCCGGAGGCCATCATCACCGGAGCGGGCGGATGAGCACGCGGCCAACCCTCGTCGGTGAGCACATCACGTTGCGCCCCTTGGCGGAGCGCGACCGCGACGTGTTCGTCAGGATCTACACCAGCGCGGCACTCACCCGGTACCTCGGTGTGGACCGGATGACCCGCGAGGACGCCGCCGCCCTGTTCCACAAGCACATCCCGCGTCCCGGCGAGGACAACCCGCGGCACACCTTCGCGCTCACCCTGAACGACGACGACTCCATGCACGGCATGATCGGGCTGCTCGTCGAGGGCTACGGCAGCAACGCGATGATCACCGGCTTGGTCGTCATCCCCAGCTCACCCCTGCGCGGTCACGCCATCGAAGCCGGGCGGCTGGTGCTCGTCTACGCGTTCGGGCACCTCGGGCTGCACCGGGTGTGGGCCGGGCACCGCAGCGACCACGTCCACATGCGCAGGGTCATGGACGGCGCGGATCTGCTGCCGGAAGCCACGCTGCACGAGCTGTTCCAGACCCAGGGACGCTGGCACGACGTCACCACCTACGCCGCGCTCTCCGCGAAGTGGAGGGAGAGCGCCTCGCCCCGCGAGGTGGCCATGCTCGACGGTTTCGTCGCCGTGTGAATCACACCTATTCACGCCCGGTGGTCGTTAGCCTGCTAACAGGCTGGTCCACTGGGGAGGAAGAGTGGCGGGAACCGAGCTCTACGACCGCATCGGCACCGGGTACTCGTTGGGACGGCGTACCGATCCGCGCTGGATGACGCCCATCCTGGCCGCGCTCGGCACCGCCCGTTCCGTCGTGAACGTCGGCGCGGGCACCGGCTCGTACGAGCCGCGCGATCGCACGGTGCTCCCCCTCGAACCGTCCTCCAGGATGATCCGCCAGCGACCGCCGCACGCGAGCCCCGCCGTTCGCGCCGTCGCCGAAGCCCTTCCGCTGCGCGACAACGCCGTCGACGTCGCGATGGCCGTGCTCACCGTCCACCACTGGACCGACTGGCGCGCCGGGCTCGCCGAACTCCGCCGGGTCGCCCCGCGCCAGGTCGTCCTCGCCTACGACACCCGTCTGCACGCCGACTTCTGGTTCGTCCGCGAGTACGTGCCCGAGATCGCCGAGCTGGAGCTCACCCGCCCCTCCGCGCCGCACATCGCGGACGAGCTGGGCACCGACGACGTCATTCCCATGCCGTTGGCCTGGGACTTCACCGACGGCGTGTTCCCAGCTCACTGGCGGCGCCCGGACGCCTACCTCGATCCTCGCGTCCGCCGCGCCTGTTCCGCGCTCGCCCAGACCAACCCCGACGCCGTCGAACGCGGCATCCAGCGCCTGCGCCAGGACCTCGAAAGCGGCTGGTGGCACGAAACGCACCAGGACCTGCTCGCGCTCGACGAGTGGGACGCGGGCTTCCGCCTCATCGTGGCGCAGAACTGACGCGCCCAGCGGCCCCGAGCACCAGCACCGCTGCGGCCGCGAACACCCCGCCGAGCCACATCACCGCCGTGGTCCCGACCGTGTCGGCGACCAGGCCGCCGGTCAGCGCTCCGAGCGCGATCGCCGCGTTGAAGACCCCCGCGAACAGGGCCGAAGCCGCCTCCGGCGCTTGCGGCGCGGACGCCATCATCCACGACTGCGAGGCCACCGAGACCCCGCCGTACGCCAGCCCCCAGACCACCAGCAGCGCCGCAGCAGCCAGCGCGGTCAACCCCAGCACCGGAACCAGCGCCATCGTCACCGCCAGCATCGCGCCGAGCGCCAGCAGCGTCCTCCAAGGCGACCGCGCCGCTCCGAGACCCGCGACGAAGTTGCCCAAGATCCCGAACAGCCCGTAGACCAGCAGGAGCGTCCCGATCAGCCCGGCGCCCACCCCCGCCACTTCCTCCAGCACCGGCCGGACGTAGGTGTACGCGGCGAAGTGCCCGATCACCAAGAGCGCCACCACGATCAGCCCCGTGCGCATGCGCGGCGCGACGGCCAGCCGCGCCATCGCGCTCAACCGGACGGTCCCTTCGGCGGGCAACGGTGGCAACGACATCGCCAGCGCGGCCAGCACCACCAGCGACACCCCACCGGCTGCGACGAAAGCGGCCCGCCACCCGGCCAGCTCCCCGAGGTAGGCGCCCGCAGGGACACCCAGTACCGATGCGACCGCGATACCGCTGAAGATCAGCGAAGTCGCCGAGCCGACGGACTTCGGCGGGACGAGCCGCACCGCCAGGCTCGCCGCGACCGCCCACACCCCGCCCATGCCGATCCCCACCAGCACCCGCGCGAGGAGCATCACGGAGAAGGCGGGCGACCAAGCAGCCAGCAGGTTCCCCGCCGCCATCACAGCCGTCAGCGCGCACAGCACGCTCCGCCGGTCGAACTTGCCCAGAGCCGGGACCAACAGCGGCGCGGACACCGCCGCGACAACGCCGGTCACCGTCAACGTCAGGCCGGCCGCGCCTTCGCTGACCTCCAGGCCGTGACTGATCGGCGTCAGCAGCCCCACCGGCAGCATCTCCGAGGTGACCGCTGTGAAGGTCGCCCCCGCGACCGCGCTCACCGCCACCCAGCCGCCTGACCTGCTCGTTGTCTCCGTCTGCACCATGTGCTCAAGGCAACCGCCGCGCACGGCCGGGAACAACGGCCGATCTCTCATCCTTCTATGAGCGGGACTACTGGATCGCGGAGGAGGACACGCATGAGCGGCCTGGAGATCCGCGAGCTGGAAGCGTTCCTCGTGCTCGCCGACGAGCTGCACTTCGGTCGCGCCGGAGAACGCCTCTACGTGTCGCAGAGCCGTGTCAGCCAACTGCTCCGCTCGTTGGAGGGCCGCATCGGCGCGCCACTGGTCGAACGCACGAGCCGCCGCGCGCGACTGACCCCGTTCGGAGAGGAGTTCCTCGCCGAACTCCGTCCCGCCTACGGAGCACTTCGCGCCGCCGTCGATCGCGCGCGCACCGCCGCACGAGGCTCCGGCGGCGTGCTGCGCATCGGCTTCCAAGGCGTCATCGACGACTCCCTCGCCACCGCCATTGCCGGATTCGAGCAACGGTGCCCCGACCACGCGGTCGAACTCACCGAGATCCCGCTCGCCGACCCCTTCGGCCCCCTCCGCCGCCGCGAGGTCGACGCCGCCGTCGTGCTGCTCCCCGTGGAGGAACCCGATCTCGTGCTCGGCGCCACCTTCTCGCACCAGCCCCAGGTGCTCGCCGTCTCGCCCCGGCACCCCTTCGCCGACAAGGACTCCGTCACCGCCGAAGAGCTGGCCGAGCACCCCCTGATCGGAATCCGCGGCGCCGCACCCGCGTACTGGCGCCGCGCCCAGGCCCCCGACACCACCCCCGACGGCCACCACATCCGGCGCGGCTCCACCGCCAGCACCCTCCAGGAGGGCATGGGCCTGGCCGCCGCAGGCCGAGGCGGAATGCTCGTGTGCCGCTCAACAGCCCGGCACCAGGGCACGCGGAACTCCGTCGTCTTCGTCCCCGTCACCGGCCTCCCCGAGTCCGCGCTCGGCGTCATCTGGCACGCCGAACACGGCACTCCCCAGGCCCGCGCCTTCGCCGAGCAGCTCGCCTGAGCGGTTGTCCCCAGCTGGGGACAACCTGTGGACAACTTCGAACACCTGTTCGATAGCGCGCGACGTGCGGGACGCCGTCTACGGAGTCCGCCAACCGGCGTCGTCGAGGGCGGCGGCCAGATCCTCCGGACGGCAGGGCGCTCCGCAGTGCTCGCCCAGCGCCAGCTCGGCCCCTGCCTCCACCCAGAACCGCGCCCGCTCGGCGGTGGTCACGCCGTCCACGAGCACCTCCGCACCCGCCCGGTGCACCAGCCCCGGCAGCTCCCGCAGCAGGTCGACCACCGGCGAGGCCCCGTCCAGGAGACCACCGTCCAGCCGCACGCCGCGCACCGGCAGATCGGTCACCGTGGCCAGCGCTCCGCCGCCCAACCCGCAGTCGCTGATCACCGGTCGCACGCCCAGCGAAGCCAACGCGCGCAGGTTGTCCCTGGTCTTGCCGAGGTCGGCGACCAGGCCCGGCGTGGGCAGCTCGACCAGCAACCGCTCCGCCGGGAACCGCGTTTCCTCCAGCACGCGAGCCACCCGGGTGAGCAGATCCGCGTCGGCGGCCTGGTGCGGGCTCAGACTGACCAGCAGACGCAGGTCGCGCCCCAGCCGTTGCCGCAACCAGCGCACCTGCTGGCAGCAGGTGCGCAGCAGCCACTCGCCCAGCGGCAGCATCAGCCCGGTGGTCTCGGCCAGGCGGCGGCACTGCTGATCGGACAGCTCGCCCACCTCGGGCGGATCCCAGCTGAGCAGCACCTCCACCCCGTGCACCGCGCCGTCGGCCAGCCGCACCAGCGGCCGGTACCGCGCCTGCACGTCCCCGTTCTCGAAGGCACCCGGCATGACCGCGGCCACCGCGTCGGTCTCGCGGTCCAGCCGGTTCCGCTCGGGGTGCGAGAGCTCCCACTGCCCGCGCCCGTTGGCCTTGGCCCGGCGCAGTGCCTGGTGGGCTTCGCGCAACAGCTCAGCGACCTCGCGGTCCAAGGCGGGCCGGTCGACCACGCCGACGCTGATCGACAGGGCGAGCCCGTGACCGTCCACATAGGTCGGCTCGGTCAGCTCGTGGAGCAGTTCCCGCACCAAGTGCGCCGGGTCCGGGGTGCCAGGCGAGTTCTCCACCAGCACCGCGAACTCCGCGCCTCCGAACCGGGCCAGCAAGGCCTTCTCCCCTGCCAGCACGGACTTCAGCCGCTGTGCCACGGTGACCAGAAGCTGTTCGGCCGCACGCTCGCCGAGGCCGTCGCGCACCACCGCGAAGGCGTCCAGCTCCAATCGCAGGAGCGTCACGCCCAGCTCCGGGTCGGCCCTGCCCAGCGCGGTCTCCATCCGCGTGCTGAAGCACTGCTGGTTGGGCAGGCCGGTGAGCACGTCGTGCAGGGCCTGCCGGTTGAGCTCGTTCTGCAGCAGCACGAGCTCGGTGCCGTCCTCGACCACGGTGACGAAGTGACTGGGCTCGTCCCCGGCTCCGCGCAGCAGCGAGGCGGTCAGCGACACCCTCACCGGCTCGCCGTCGCGGTGCAGCAACCGTTGGGACTGCTTGATCCGCTCGACCCCACCGGCCAGCAGCGCGCGGTAGTCCTCCCGCAGCACCGGCGCGTAGTCGGGGTGCACCAGTTCGAACAGGTCGCGGCCGGTCAGCTCGTCCGGCGCGTGCCCGAGCATCACGCCCGCCGCGGCGTTCACCGTGACCAGCGTGCCGTCCAGGTCCGCGACCAGGATGCCGCTGGCCGAGGACGTGGCGACCTCGTCGAAGCGCGCCTGCGCTGCCTGAAGGTTGTACTTCGCGTCCCGCACGGCCTTGAGCAGGGACATCTTCAGGCTCTCCTGCTGGGCCAGCGTGGCGTTCTGCGCGGCCACCACCACGCTCGCGGCCAGCGCGCCGAGCGCGCTCACGACGCGTTCGGCGAGCTCCTCGACGGACTGGAGTTCGGGCAGCGCGAGCAGACCCTTGCCCAGGACGTCCATGGTGATGGTGAGCGCCTGCCCGCTCGCGCAGTTCAGCTCGACCAGCCGCGCACCCGCGGCCAGCAGCGGACGGGCGCGGTCGCTCCCGCGCACCTCGGCGCACACGTCCTCCAGCAGCGCTGCCAGCTCGACCTCGAAGTCGGCGTGCACCAGCGGCACGTAGACGGTCCCGCCCAGCAGGTAGGCCCACTTGCGCGCGAGCAGATCGCGGCGCCCGTCTTCGGGCTGCTCCGGGATCGGGTGGAGGCCGGGGTCGGTCACTGACTCAGAGCTTCCGCGCGACGCCCGCGTAGAGCAGCTCGTTCCACACCGCGTCCTCGGCGATGTCGCTCGGTCCCGCCGGTCGCCAGTTGCCGCACCCCACCATGCCCGGCTCGACCAGTTCCAGATCGCCGAGCAGACCCAGGACCTGTTCGCGGGAACGGGTGTGCGGCACGTCGCCGCGCCGCGCGGCCATCTCGTCGGTGGCCGCGGTGAGGGACTCCGGCCGCAAGTCCGCGGTGATGTGGGTGAAGGCGAGCATGCTGCCCGGGGCCAAGGGAGCCTGGTAGGCGTGCACCAGCCCGGCCGGGTCGTCCTCGTCCGGGATCCAGTGCAGCAGCAGCATGCACAGCAGTCCGACGGGCTCGGAGAAGTCGATCAGTCGCCGGACCTGCGGGCTCTCCAGCACCCCGGCCACGTCGCGCACGTCCGCGTGCAGGACCGCCGTGCGGTCGTTGCCCGCCAGCAGCAGCTCGCTGTGCGCGACCGCCACCGCCTCCTTGTCGACGTAGACCACCCGGGCCTCGGGGAGCTCCCGCTGAGCGATCTCGTGGACGTTGCCCACGGTGGGGATGCCCGCGCCCAGATCGAGGAACTGGCGGATGCCCTGCGTGAGCATGAAGCGCACCGAGCGCCCGAGGAAGGCGCGGTTGAGCCGCACCGACTGCCGGACCCACGGCAGCTTCCGTTCGAGGTGGTCCGCGGTGGCGCGGTCCGTCTCGAAGTTGTGGCCGCCACCCAGCCAGTAGTCGTAGATCCGGGCGACGTTCGGCGTCGTCGTGTCCACTCCGGCCGCAACCCAGTCCGGTGTGCTCACCATCGCGCACCTCATCCGTTCGGGAGGTCGAGGAGCATACCGATTTCGAAAGCGATCCCTTTACCCCGCAATAGGGCAATTGCCCATACATCTGATCGCGGTCGCGTCCTACCCAATCGGGTGCTGTCGGCAGAACTGAATCGCCTCTAGCGTGGCGCTCTTCCCGATTCCCGCCCACGCCAAGGAGTTCTCATGCCCGTCCGGGTGGCTCCCGGCCGGTGGCCCTTGCTGGGACACACGCCCGCACTGCTCCGCCGTCGCGTCCACTTCACCGCCGGACTGCGGGAACACGGTGACGTGGTCAAGCTGTCGATGGGGCCTCTCCAGACGTATTTCCTGACAAATCCGGAGCTCGTCCACCGCGTGATGGTGAGCGACGGATCGAGCTTCGGCACCGGAATCATGTTCCGCAAGTTCCGCCCGTACGCGGGCAACGGCCTCGCCCTGTCCGACGGCCCGTTCCACCGCAGGCAGCGCAAGCTGATGCTGCCCGCCTTCGGCAGGCAGAACCTGCGCCGCTACGCCGAACTCTGGGTCCGGGCGACCACCGCGCTCGTCGAGTCCTGGCGGCCGGGCGAGGTGCGCCAGATCGACGCGGACATGCAGGCGCTGGCCATGACCAACGTGGGCGAGACGCTGTTCGGCACCGAACTCGGCGAGGAGGCGATCAACGAGGCCCGCCGCTCGATCCCCCTTGTCATCCAGCTGGGCATGTACCGGGTGCTCTCGCCGGGCTTCGTGGAGAAGCTGCCGCTGCCGTTCAACCGGCGCTTCGACCAGGCCACCGCGCGGATGAAGTCCGTCGTGCACGGGCTGCTGGAGGGCCGCGACCCGGACGTCGACCACGGCGACCTGCTGTCCACCCTGCTGCTGGCCGAGGACGCCGAGACCGGGGAGCGGATGACCCGGGAGCAGGTGCACGACGAGGTGATGACCGTGCTCACCGCGGGCACCGAGACCACCGCGCTGATCCTGGCCTGGACCTGCCACGAACTGGGGCGCGACCCCGCCGTCGCGGAGCGCGTGCGGGCCGAGGTGGACCAGGTGCTCGGCGGGCGCCCGGTGACCTTCGACGACGTGGCCGCGCTGGTCTACACCGGGCAGGTGGTCAGCGAGGTGCTGCGGATGTACGCGCTGTGGCTGCTGATGCGCCGCACCGAACAGGAGGTCGACCTCGGCCCGGTGCGGCTGCGCCCCGGCGACGAGGTGATGTTCAGCCCGCTCGCCCTGCACACCGACCCCCGCTACTGGGATCACCCGGACGTGTTCGATCCCGACCGTTGGTCCACTGATCGAGTGAAAACGTTGCCGCCCGGCGTGTTCCTCCCGTTCGGCGACGGCAGCCGACAGTGCATCGGCCACCTGTTCGCACGAGCCGAGGTCGTCATCGGAGTGGCCACGATCTTCGCGCGGTGGTCCCTGGAGCCCACCGGCCCGGTCCGGGTGCGGTATACCACCATCGCTTACCCGCGCGGCATGCCGATGACGGTACGCCCTCGGGATCAGTAACTCCCACAACGGAATCCGGAGGTTTTCGTGCGTTTGCTCTTGCGCCGCGCCGCCGCCGCGGCGGTGGCCCTGCTGAGCGCCGGCGCGGTGCTCGCCCCAGCGCAGGCGTCCGCCACCGAGGCGGCCTGCCAGGACCTGAACATCCCCGTGTCACTGGTGGACGTGCCACTGCTCGGGCTCGACGACCAGACCATGTACGGCAGGCTGTGCGTCCCGGCGGGCGGCAGCCGCACCCTCCAGGTGCTGGTGCCCGGAGGCACGTACAACTCGACCTACTACGACCCGCCCGGCCTGTCGGAGAAGCTGTCCTTCCGCAAGGCCGCGAACAAGGCCGGCTACGCCACCCTCGCGGTGGACCGCATCGGTACCGGGCGCAGTTCCAAGCCGCTGAGCCTGCTGCTGACCGCGAGCGCTCAGGCCAACGCGGTGCACCACGCCATCAAGGCGATGCGGAAGGGCACGCTGGGCCCCAAGTTCGACAAGATCATTCTCGTCGGGCACTCGCTCGGGTCGGCGACCACCCTCATCGAGGCAGCCACGTTCCGCGACGTCGACGGCGTGGTCATCACCGGGTTCACCCACCGGCTGGCCGCGCTGACGGCCGTGCCCACCGTGGCCTCGCTCAGGCCGGCGCTGCTGGACCAGAAGCTCGGCGCCATCGGGCTGGACCCGGCGTACCTGACCACCGGCAGCGGCCTGCGGTACACCGCGTTCCACACCCCGGGCCCGCTCGACCAGAGGGCGCTCGAAGCCGACGAGGCGACCAAGGACGTGATCGCTCCCGGCGAGATGGTCGACGCCGTCCTGATCGGTCTTGTCCTGCCCTACAGCAGGCGGATCAACGTGCCCGTGCTGCTCGCGATGGGCGAGAAGGACAGCGTGTTCTGCGGCCTGCTCGCCAGCGACTGCTCAAGCGCAGCTGGCCTGCGCCAGGGCGAGGACTTCTACTACTCGCCCGAAGCGAAGCTGCGCACGTTCGTGCTGCCGAACTACGGCCACTCGATCAACTACGCGCCCAACGCGCCGCTGCTGCACAACGCGGTGAACGGCTGGGCCACCGAGATGGTCGGCAAGTAACGCGATCCGCTCAGTAGTGTCCACTGGGGACGGTCACCCACATGGCCGTCCCCGGTCGGACATCGAGCGAGCGTGCTCAGCGAGGAGATTGCGTGGTGGCCAAGCGTCCGGACGAGGTGCGCAGTCGCGAAGACCTCTTCGACTTCATCACCGACCTCGCCGAGGAGTTCGAGACCGGCACCAGCTACGGCTGGCGCAACCGGACGTTGCCGGAGTACCTCGACGGGATGAGCGGCTGGCTGAACGACGCCGACGGCGCCTACCAGAACGTCAAGGGCGAGCCAGTGCCCGAGCAACCGACCTGGGAACTCGTCGCCTGGATGTTGTCGGCGGCGACGGACCACGAATAGACAGCGATCAGGAGCCCTCCGGAACGTTCGGAGGGCTCCTTCGCTTTCTAAGCGGCGCGGTACCGGATCGACCGCCACGTCATGAGCACGCTCGCCACGACCGCAAGCGCGAGGCAGGCGACGGGGACGAACACCACGATCGGCCAGTCCATCCGCAGCGACACCGCGGTGGCAGTGGCCTCGGTGAGGCCGGATGCCATGGCTGCCAACGGAGGCACTGTGACGAGCAGGCCCAGCGCCACTCCGACAACGACGACCAAGGCGGTCTCCCCCATCACCAGGCGCACCACCTGGCGGACGGTGGCACCAGTGGACTTCAGCACCGCGAAGGACGCAGTCCTGCTCTGTGCCGCCATAGCCATGGTGTTGGCCACCGCGATACCGGTGTAGCCGACCGCCACGCAGATCAGCACGAGCGAGAACTGGAGCAGCAGGCGGTTCTCCTTCTCGTACTTGGCCGCGGCGAAGGTCTCCCCGTCGTGGACCGCCGCGCCCGCGCCCACCGACGACGGTGCCTTGGCCTGCGGGATGAAGATGGTGTCGGTCAACGCGGAACCGTCGTGACCGCGGACCAGATCCCTGTTCAGCACGAAGTCACCGCGCGCAGGGTCGTCCGGCAGCACCGAGGTCACCTTCAGCGTCTCGAACCGGCCGTCCACGAAGCCGACCGACACGGACTCGCCTTGCTCCAAGCCGAAACGCTTCGCCATGGAGGTGGACAGGACCACGCCGCTGCGGTCGGAGTCCGCGCTGCCGACACCGTCGATCACGGTCTTGCCGAACTCCGCACGGTCGAGGAACAGCCTTGTCGGCAAAGGCGAACGACCGACCCCCACTGCCGCGACCGTCTCGTCGCTCAAGCCAGGCGCACCATCGGGGACCACGATCGCCAGGCCCCGCAGCTTCGCGGTCTCCCCGGCCGGATAGGCGGCCTGCATCGTCGCCACCATGCCGCTGAGCAGCACGGCGAAGCCGACGGTCGCGATGATCGGCGCCGCGATGGACGCGGTTCGGCGCTTGGCCGCCAGCAGCTCGGCACGGACCAGCACCGGTCCCGCCCCCTTCGCCGACCTCGCGGGCCACGTCACCAGCCGGACGGCCGGTCCGATGACGACCGGCGCGAGCATCGCCGCCGCCACGGTGAGCACCATCGCGGTCGACAGCGCCATGGTGACGCGGTCGTCGGCCGACGCGGTCGCCGTGAGGATCGCCAGCAGCACACCGATGGCGAGCGAGCCGCCGCCGAGGATCCAGCGGCCCCTGGTCATCGCGTGCTTCTCGACCTGCGCGTCGCGCAGCGCCTCCATCGGCACGGTCTTCGACGCGCGGTGGCTCGCCGACCAGGCACCGAGCAGCGCGACGCCGACACCGACGAGCACGGCGACGACGATCGGCCTCGCGGTCATCTCCACGACGAAGTCCTTGCTGGAGACGCCGATCGTCAGCAGCAGCCAGCCCATCGCGGGTGCCAGCAGCGCGCCCAGCACCGCGCCCGTGATCGCTCCGACCACGCCGATGAGTGCGGCCTCGCCGAGGATCATCCGCCGCACCTGCTTTGGCGCGGCGCCGATGGTGCGCAGCAGGCCGATCTCGCGCCTGCGTTGCGCGGCGCTGAGCGCGAAGGTCGACGCGACAACGAAGATCGTGACGAAGACGCCGAGAAACGCCATGGCGGCGATGAGCTGCGTGCCCAGCCAGCGCGTGTGCCGGACGTGGTGCGGCTCAAGCACGGAACGGCTGTCACCACTGACGATCTCGCCGTTGCCCGCGACGATTTCCTCAGCGGCAACCCGAACCCCCGCCGCGGATGTGCCGTCCTTCAGCACCAGTCCGATGGCTCGGACACCGGCCATCAGGTCAGCGGCCGCCTTGTCCTGCAAGTAGAAGCCCGGACCGTCCACAGTGCCCGCGACCTTCACGTCCTTCGTCCCGGACGCGGTCAGCAGCGAGAACGTGGAACCGGTCGGGATACTCAGCGAGGCGTCCACGACGACCTCGTTGCTCGCGGCGGGTGCCTTGCCCGACGTGAGCGCGTAGGGCGCGAGCGAAGCGCTGGACCAACCGTGGCCCGCCGCCTCGGCGTTGGGGTCGGCGACGGGCTTCCCGTCGATCACGGCCTGTGCGTAGAAGTTGCGGTCGATCACCGCGCTGGCGACGCCGGGCACCTTGCCCAGTTTGTCCGCGAAGCGACGCGCGACGTCCTCGCTCCACGGCATCCGATCACTGGGCGAACCGTTGACGTTGACGGCGGCGGGTGCCACCGCGATCACCGGCGCGCCAGCGATGCGCGCCGGCACTCTTGGCGACGAGGACTCGTGGACCAGCAACGTGGTCGTGATGAGCGCGACGCCCAGTGCGATCGCGCTGAACGCGCCGAGGAAGCTCGACCAGCGCTGCTTGATGTTGGCTGCGGCGATCATCAGGACGCCTCCAGCTTCGCCATGTGGCTCGCGATGAGCGAGGGGTGCGCGTGCCGCTGGTGCGGGCTCAGCGCGATCTGGTCGGCGATCCGGCCGTCCTTGAGGAACACGACGCGGTCCGCATACGAAGCCGCGACCGGGTCGTGCGTCACCATGATCACGGTCTGGGCGTGCCGGTCGACGATCCCGCGCAGCATCAGCAGCACCTCTCGGGAAGTGGTCGTGTCGAGAGCGCCGGTGGGCTCGTCGGCGAACAGCACCTCCGGGCGGGTGATCAGCGCCCGCGCCAGAGCGACGCGCTGCTGCTGGCCTCCGGAGAGCTCGCCCGGCCGGTGGTGGGCGCGCTCGGCGAGACCGACCTCGCCCAGCGCGGCCTTGACCTCCGCCGGGCTGACGCGCTTGCCCGCGAAGCGCACCGGCAGCTCGACGTTCTGCGCGGCGGTCAGGGAAGCGACCAGGTTGAACGCCTGGAACACGAACCCGATCTTGTCGCGGCGCAGCGTCGTGCGGTCGTTCTCGTCGAGCTCGCCGAGGTCGACACCGGCGACCACGACCTTGCCCGCGGTGGCGGTGTCGAGTCCCGCCGCGCATTGCAAGAGGGTGGACTTGCCGGAGCCGGACGGTCCCATGATCGCGGTGAAGGTGCCGCGCGGGAACCCGATGGACACGTCGTCGAGCGCGGTGACGGCCTGGTCCCCAGCGCCGTGGACCTTGCGCGCCGACCAGAGCTGAACCGCTTCGGCAGCGGGCGCTTGAGTGGTGGTCGTCATGGGAAGAACTCCACCGGAATCACTGCCCTCGATCACTCGCGTGGGCGCTAGTGATCAGGTAGTGCCAGCACTACCGCGTCCGTCGCCGCCATGACCTACGGTCGGCAGGTGCGTGCTCGTACCGCCTGGCAGGCGCTTGCCCAGCGCCCGTTGAGGTTCCTCGCCTCGTCGTGGCCGTGGCGCTCGCTGATGTACCTGCTGTCGGGTGTCGTGCTGGGCGCGGTCACGCTCGGCGTCTACGCGGCGGGCGCGGCTGCGGGCGCGGTTCTGCTGATCGTCGTCATCGGAGTGCTCGTACTGCTCGGCGTGGCGCTGTCCGGCATCTACATCGCGCGGTTCGAGCGGTGGCGACTTCGGCTGGTCGATCTCGATCCCGCGCCGGACCCGCACAGGCGGCTGGAACGACCGAGCCCGCGCGCCTGGCTGATCACGCGGTTGCGCGAGCCCGTCACGTGGCGCGAACTCGGCTTCACGATGCTGTCGCTGATCGCGTTGTGGTGGCTCGACCTCGGCGTGCTGCTCTTCGCGCTCGGCGCGCCCGTGCTGACCGCTGTGTCGCCTTTGGACGATCCATCGGCTTGGCCGTGGGTCATCGTCGGAGTCGCACTGGTGCCAGCTGCTCCGTACTTGATCACCGCGTGGGCGGGCGCCCGCGCGGCCCTCACACGGGCGATCCTCGCCCCGCGCGATGAAGAACTCGGCGATCGGCTCACCGAGGTCACCCAGTCACGCGCGCGGCTGGTCGACGCGTTCGAGGTGGAGCGCGCCCGCATCGAACGCGACCTGCACGACGGCGCTCAGCAGCGGCTCGTGGCGCTGAGCATGTCGCTGGGCATGACGAGGCTCGACGTCCCGCCCGGCTCGGAGCTCGACCAGCAGCTCGAACAGGCTCAGGAGCAGGTTGCGCTGACCCTGCGCGAGCTGCGCGACCTGATCCGCGGCGTGCACCCGCAGGTGCTGGCGGACAGCGGCTTGGCGGCGGCGGTGGAGGACGTCTCCACCCGGTCCTCGGTGCCCGTCGAAGTCGATCTCCAGATGGCGGGCAGGCTGCCCCAGCACATCGAGCTGACCGCGTACTTCCTGATCACCGAGGCGCTGGCCAACATCGCCAAGCACAGCCGGGCCGCGCGCGCCGCGATCCGGGGCAGGCTGGTGACCGACATGCTCGTGCTGGAGATCACCGACGACGGCATCGGCGGCGCGGACCCGGCTGCGGGCACTGGCCTGACCGGTCTCGCCGACCGCGTCGCCGTCGTCGACGGACGACTGCGCGTCTCCAGTCCCGCCGGTGGCCCGACCTTGATCCACGTGGAGATCCCGTGTCGCTTCGCATAGTCGTCGCAGAGGACTCGCTCCTGCTCAGGGACGGGCTCGTGAACATGCTGACGCGCTTCGGCCACGACGTGATCGCCGCTGTCCCCGGTGCCGACGAGCTGGTCGACGCCGTCGACGCCGATCAGCCCGACCTCGTCATCACCGACGTCCGCATGCCGCCCGGCAACTCCGACGACGGACTGCGCGCCGCTGTCGCACTGCGGTCGCGTTACCGGCGACTGCCCGTACTGGTGCTCAGCCAGCACGTCGAGCAGTCCTACGCGGCCAAACTGCTCGACTCCGATGGCGGTGTCGGCGTCGGGTACCTGCTCAAGGACCGCATCGGCGCCATCACCGACTTCGTCGCCGCCGCTGTTCAGGTCGCGGGTGGCGGCACCGTGGTCGACCCCGAAGTCGTGCGACAACTGCTGCGGCGCAGGCATGATCCGCTCAGTCGGATCAGCGCGCGCGAACGCGAGGTGCTCGCACAGATGGCCGAGGGCCGGTCGAACGCCGCGATCGCCCGGCACCTCACGGTCACCGAGGCCGCGGTCAACAAGCACATCAGCAACATCTTCACCAAGCTCGACCTGCCGGTCGCTGGCGACGATCACCGAAGGGTGCTCGCGGTGCTGGCGTTCCTGCGCGCCTGACCACGTTTCCCCGGTGAACTCAATTCACATTTCATCTGACGGAAAGCAATTTCAGGCAGGCGTGAATTCACTGCAATCACTTCAAGATCATCTATAGCGTGCCGTCCGACATGAAACCACCAGCCGGAAGGCAGAATTTCATGCGCGGAAACCTCCGAATCGCCGCCACGATCGCGACCACCATCGCCGCAGGAACGGTTCTGGCCACAACGGCGAGCGCCACACCACAAGCGCAGTTCGCGGCCGCAGACGCTGCTTGCGGACACCACACCAAAGGCAGTTCTGCCTATTACGAGAACTGCAGATCAACTTCTGTCAGGATTCGCGTGTTCACCACGAGCGGCACATACTACGAAGGATGCGTGAGACCGTACACCGACACCGAACTCGGGCCTACGATCAATATTCGCGATTCCGAGTACGTGAACACCAATGTCAGCGACTGCAGGTGGCTGTAACAGATAATTCTTCCCCGATCACCCGGCGCCGCCACCGCGTGTGAGGATGTTCAGATGTCACCTCACGCGCGCACAGGAGAGCTTGCTCAGTGGTGTGTGGAGCATCTCGGCAGTCCGCCAGCCGAGGAGATTTTCAGGTCCGGGCACCTCTCCACCGTCGTGGGGCTCCGGCTGGCTGACGGCCGCGAGGTCGTGGTCAAGATTCGTCCGGCCTCGCCACGAATGGCGGCGTGCATCGAAATCCAACGCCGCATGTTCCTGGCCGGTTATCCGTGCCCTGAGCCGCTCACCGGCGCCGTTCCCTTCGGCGAGGACGTAGCCACTGCGGAGTCCCACGTCCCGGGCGGCACCGCGCTCCCGCGCGCGGACAACGCCGCCCGGGGCTTCGCGGAAGCGTTCGCGCGGCTGATCGAGCTGGCTCCGCGACCGGCCGAGGTGTCCACGCTCGACCCAGCGCCGTCGTGGGCGGACTGGAAGCACACCGAGGACGGTCTCTGGCCGCGTCCCGAAGACGCCGACACGGACCTCAACAACGTGGCCAGCCCGGAGTGGATCGACGACACCGGCCGCCGCGCCCGTGACCGGTTGCGCGCCAGCGACTCCGAAGCCGTGATCGGTCACTGCGACTGGCTCGCGGGCAACCTCCGCTGGAACGGCGACACGCTGCTGGTGGTGCACGACTGGGACAGCATGATCATGGACAGCGAAGCCGTCCTAGTCGGCTTCGCCGCAGCGCTCTATTCCACCGTCGATGTGGACCAGCTGGCCACCGTCGAGGACACTCAGCATTTCCTCGACGCGTACTGCCAAGCTCGTGGCCGGGAATTCAGCACCGACGAACGCGAGCGTTCATGGGCTGCCGGTGTGTGGACCAGGGCCTACGACGCCAAATACCAACACACGACCGGGCACACCATCACCTCGCTGTCCGAGCACGACGCCCGCGAGCGCCTCCGCCGAGCGTCCTGCTAGCGCGCACCGCGCCGTTCGGTCCAGATTCGTTCGAGGTACCGCATGAGCGCCGGGTAGACGATCGCGTAGCGAAACGGCTTGATGAGAGCCATGTACGCCTTGCCGACCGCGCCGCGCGGCTTGACGTAGACCGTCATCTGGGCTTGATACCGGCCGTCACCTTGATCAACCCAGCCCAGGTGCATCACGCCGTACATCGTCCGGTTCGACATCTCTTCGGCGAACTCGAAATCGGAGACGTACAGCCCGCGAAACGGCTTGTCCTTGAGATGCGAGTCCGTCGCGGTGTTGCGGAGTTCCTCCGGCACTCGGCCGATCAACGACAGCTCGTCCGTTCCGGGGACAGGAGGCCAGGTTCCGGAATCCTCCGCCGACGTCGAGATGCGCCCCAGTCCGAACACGCTGCCGAGCAGGTCCCGGATTTTCCACAACAAGCGCGCTGGCAGCGATGCCGATCCGGGAAAGTCGATTGAGTGCATGAGGTCGATGACGGTTTCAAAGTCGTCGCGCCCGCCCGTGATGGGAAGGGCCCAGACGTCCTCGGTGTCGAAGTCGTGGACGACGTCGGTGATGATCCATCGCTGGGTTTTCAGCACGTTGTTGGGGACCCTCATGCGCCTTGCGCTCCTTTCGAGCTGAGATAGCGGATCGGCCGGATGAGGGCGCGGTAGAAAGGCCGAACCAGTCGGCCGGCGACGCGGGCGTGACGCTCCTCGTGCCACACGCGAGCCCGCGAATGCCCCTCGATCATCCGGTCGAGAAAGCCGGTACCGAGACGGTGCGTCGGCAGTGCGGAGCACACTTCGACGACGCAGAGGTGCTTGGTGCTCATGTAGCCGTACTGCTTCGGCGAGACCAGCCGTATCGGAGCCCCGTGGTCACCGCCGAGAGGTTGTCCGTTCAGCTGGTCAGCGAGAAGGACGTCGTCAGCGAGGGCGTCCCGCAACTCGACCACGGACGCCACCCCGTCCAGCCCTTCGAACGCCAGGTGGGTGACGGTGGTCCCGGACTCCAGTTCGGGTTCGACGAACACGCGGTAGAAGTCCGCGAACCGCACACCTGACCACCGCAGGCCGGTCGCGGTCCAGCCAGCAACGCAGTGAAAGTCGGCAACCACGTCGCGCCGCGGCAGCGCGGACAGGTCCGCCAGCCGCACCTCCGAGCGCTTGCGCACCGCGCCGCTCACAGCGATCACGGGATCGTCCGGCACCTGAGGCGGAGGCCGATGCAGGTGCGTTCCGAAACGCGGGAATCCGTCGACGCGACGCTGCCCAGGAGGAAGCCGCGTATCGCTGAGTGGCATGCACTCAGGCTGTGCCCGGAACCGACGCGAATCCTCGCCTGAAGGTCGTCACCCGCTCCACCGAAGTGATGAGTTCGACTTCCTCGTGCTGCACGTCGGCGCGGCGCAAGGGCACGGGCTGAGATCAGGGTGCCTTGCCCGGCACCATCACCGACTCTCCACCCCAGGCCCGCCACCTGGCCGCACCGGCCTGGGCGTCCCGCTGAGATGCAGCGGACAACCGCGCGTCTCGTCTCTCAAGCGCGTCCCACCACCTCCGCGCGTCTGCCACGAACGTCTCCAGCGGCACAAGCTGCGAGTCAGCTCGCTCAACACGAAGCGCGTCGAAATTGATCACGCCTTGCAAGCAGTAACGTTCCCGGCCGTCACCGGAACCGGGTCGGCCGCATTCCGTGAACCAGTGGAACGTGTGCGCGGCAACCTGTCGCCCGGTGCGCTTGCCGAGGCTCGGCGTCACGTTCCAGTCGTCTCCCACGTCGTCAACGTCGACGAAGGACCAGCCGTACATCGCCTCCGCCTGCTCGAGGCTGGCGAAGAACGCCTCCAGCGCGTCCATCGATTCGAGCGGCTGGACCGGCCCGAGTGCGTCGGGAAGATCCGCGCGGAGGATGACCTCGACGGAGGAAACCCCGGAGAACACGACAACCCTGCGCGGATCGCGATCGATAGGACCGACTTCGGGAAGTGCCAGAACCTCGACCAGCAGGCGAGCCTCGGCCGCCGATTCGTCGAAGAACAGCCCGCACACCGTCGACTCGTTGAACGCGAGGTCCACCTGGTCGACCAGCTGCCGGTTCCACTCCATGCACCACAGGATGCCCCAAGACCCGCGATCAGCCGACCGATATCCAGCAGGAGAACCCTGCTGCCCATCGGCAGAAATTTCCCGAACCGGGCCCGAAAGGGCAGTCCACGACGGGCAAACAGAAACCGGGTGACCTGCCGTTGAGCAGATCACCCGGTTTCTTTCTCCGCAGTGGCCAGTGAGGGTCTAAGCCTTGACCACCTTGTACACCTCTTGCGAGTCGTCCCAGCGGCTGACTGACTTGACGCCGATCAGCCAGGCCCCGGTCGGCCCCTCCGACTTGGCCCTCGGGGACACAACAAGGTCAAAAGCCTTTCCCTGGCGGGAAGAGTGCTTCTTGTCCTTCTTGTTCCGGCACTTCCCCGGGTAATCGTCGCCGTGGTAGTAGCCACACGCTTGCGCCCACACGTAAGCGCCCTTGGAGTCGTTCAGGTCCGGGTCGTACAGCTTCCCGGACACGTGGAACTTCCCGTCGGAGCAGCCCCATTTCATGGTGCCCTTGGCACGGGCACGGACGTTCCCGCCAGAGTCTTCCTTTGATCTCAGGTCGAACTCGCTGCTGTGCTTGCACTTCACCACGGCCGGGGCGGCAACAGCGCTGGTGCTGGCACCGGCCAGTGACAGCACCACGGAGGCCGTGGTCACCAGGGCGATCCGGCGCGTCGTCTCAGTCACGGCACTACCCTTCCGTCCGACATTGTGAGGGGGTCCTTCGACTCTGCCCGGATCCGCTAGCGCAGCTGCGCGGCGACGAGCCCGGCGAGCGCGCCCTGCCCGGCCTTGTTCAGGTGCAGCACGGCTTCCTGACCTTCCTGGCCGGGAGCCAGCGCGTCGAAGCCGCGGTAGTACGGCGCACCCGCCTCGCACTGCGAGTGCCCGGCGAACTCCTTGCCGAGCTTCACCGAGTCGACGTACGGGCTGACGAACACCGCACCGGCCGCCTTGGCGGTGGTCCGCAGCGTCAGGTCGAGCGCGCTGACGACCTTGCTGCCCTCGGCGCGCTCCTCGGCGGAGAACACGGTGGGCGCGCAGATCGGATCGATCGCGGTGAGCGCGTTGGCGCCGTTGGTGAGCTGACGGCCGTAGCCGACGACGACGACCTTGGCCTTGGGGCTCTTGGCCTTGATCTCGCCGAGCAGTCCGAGCAGCTTCTTGCTCATGGCGGGCAGCTGGTCGGTGACCGTCTTGCCCGCCTTGGAGCAGTCGCCCTGCATGCACAGGCCGCCGAACTCCACATAGCCGACGTCGTTGGCGCCCAACGTCAGCAGCACCGCGTTCGTGTCCGGCTTCAGCGCGTCCAGCTGGGCGGGCTCACCCTTGAACGGCTTGCGCAGGTCGTCGATGCTCGCTCCGCTGCACGCGGCGCTGCGGTACTCCACGGCGCGACCGGCGGAGCGCAGCGTCGCGGCGGCGACCTCGGAGTAGGAGTTGGAACTGCGCCAGCAGGTGCCGTGGGTGCCGCGGTGGTAGTTACCGGCCCCGGTTCCCGATGCGGTCGAGTCACCCAGCACCACCATGTTCACCGGCTTGGCCGGTGCTGCCGAGGCGGCCACGGCGAGCCCGCAGACGATGAACGTGGCGGCCACGACCGCGATGGGAAGGATGTGCTTTCTCAACTTCTTCTCCATTACCGGGCACAGGGTGCGAGCGGTTCTCGCTCACACCGCGAGGGATGTCTGGTTCGTCCGTGAGTCGTCACAGCACGCCGCGCTCGACTGCCATCACTGTTTGACCGGAGGTTCGAAAGGCTGGTGATGGTGGCCATCGGGCCGGTATCCGAGCTGGTGGAGCACGGCGCGCAGGAACTTCTCGGCTTCCGCGGCCGTGCAGGAGTCCGCATGGATGGCCAGGTGCTGCCAGCCCGCGCCGATGATCAGGTTCAGCACCACATCCGGGACGGTGTCCGCGGGGAACTGGCCGCGGTCGCGGGCCCGTTCGAGCACGCTGCGGCGAACCTGGGCGCGCTGCTGGCCGAACAGTCGCTGGTACGCGTGAACGAGTTCGGGATAGTCCTCGATCGCCCCGTAAAGGCGGCGCAGGAGTCGCCGCTGGCGCGGGTCGGACAGGACGGTCACCCAGCCGGTGAGCATGTGCTCGACATCGTCGATCTCCGGCGTTGGCAGGGGTTCGGCGTAGGCCGCCTCGATCGTGGCGACCAGGAGCCGGATCTTGTCCGGATAACGCCGGTAGACGGTGGCCCGGGTGACTCCGGCACGCCGCGCCACCTGCTCGACGCTGGTCGCCTCCGCGCCGCGCTCGATGAACAGGTCGAGCGCGGCGTCCAGGATGGCGACATCGGCTTCCCTGCTCCGCGGCCGGCCAGCAGCGCGATCGTCGGTACCCATGCCACCTACAATACAGCACAGCTCTGTATTGCAATATGGCGGCGGGGATGGCCAGCACCCGATGTGAACCACTTCTTCGGCCGTGCCCCCGACGTCTTCGGCGAGAAGCTCGGCGGGAAACAGGTCGCGGAAGGCGAGCGCGAGCAAACGGCGAAGAAGGGCGACTCCGTGTACGTGGGCGCCGAGTTCGTCTCCGACGACCGTGGCTCCAAGGACCTCCACCGCACCGCCAAGCCAAGCCCGTCAAGGCATGAGCCGACCCGGCGCACGATCGTCTACATAGGACAGTCCACAGAGGACACAAAGAAACCGGGTGACCCGCCTGAGCGGATCACCCGGTTTCACTCTCCAAAGTGGAGCTGAGGGGATTCGAACCCCTGACCCCCACACTGCCAGTGTGGTGCGCTACCAACTGCGCTACAGCCCCGTGAGGAGGATCTTTCGCTCGCTTCCGATCTCTCGTTCGCGTGCTTGCACACCATATACGACGGCTCCGCGAACCACGAAATCGGGGGGTCCAAGATCCTCCCGCAGGCAAGTGACCTGCATGGCTTTCGGCTCAGCCGGCGGAGCCGATGAGCTGGTCGAGCCACCCGCCGCCTGCGATGTCCACGCGCTTGCCGCTCATGGCGACGGTGGGGGTGCCGTGGGTGCCCTGCGAGCCCACGAGCGCCTGGTTGTCGGTGAACGCCTTCAGCTCGGCCTCGCCCTGGGGGACGTAGCGCTTGGAGCGCACGCACTGCTCGAAGTCGGGGCCGGTGCCGACGGCGGTGCCGAGCTCGATGAGGCGGTTGTCGTCGTAGCCCTTGCCGCGCTCAGCAGGCTGCTTGCCGAAGAGGCTGGCGAAGTAGGTGGGGAACTTGCCGCTGTCGGCCGAGCAGAGCGCGGCGTTGGCGGCGTCGGCGGAGTAGCCGGCGGGGTTGGACATGGAGTTCAGGAACGGCATCAGGTGGTAGCGGACCTTGAGCTGGCCTGCGCTGACCTTGTCGTTGATCTTCTCGCCGTAGAGCTTCTCGAACTGGCCGCAGGCCGGGCAGAGGAAGTCGGCGTAGACGTCGATGGTGGTCTTGGCGGTGTCCTTGCCCGCGACGACCGTGCCTTCCTGGCGCTGCACCGGGTAGTCGGACTTCGCGTCCACGACGGGGATGGCCCCGGCCGCCTGGTTCGTCAGGAGCACGCCGCCGATCACACCGACCGCGAGCAGCACGACGAAGACAACGCCGATGATGACCTTGTTCCGGTCACTGCTCGTTCCACGCGCCGCCGCGACCGCACTGGCCTGCTTCTTCTTGTTGCGCGCGTTCCGCTGGGCTCCGCCCACGTCGGCATCCTCCCCAAAATCGTTCTCCGGTCGAGCCGGATTCTGCTGAGCGCACCCGCTCGCCGGACAGCCAACACGGCACGGGGTGACACCACCGTGTGGCGAGGGTACTGCGAGGGGCGTCGGAGCAGGCCAAGGCTGTCCTCATCTGTGAAGGAGGACCTACGGTCGGCTCATGGACGAGATCGGGCACACGCACGCGGACGTGTCCGGGGGCTGGCTGCGGCCCGCGGTGTTCGGCGCGATGGACGGCCTGGTGACCAACATCGCGCTGGTCGCCGGGGTCGGCGGGGGTGGGGCGAGCAGCACGGTGATCGTGCTCTCGGGGATGGCGGGCCTGGTGGCGGGCGCGTTCTCGATGGCGTTGGGCGAGTACGCCTCGGTGGAGACGCAGAACAACGCGATCAGTGCCGAGGTGGCGACGGAGCGCCGTGAGCTGCGCACGAACCCCCGCGCCGAGCAGGCGGAGCTGGTGGACATGTACGTGGAGATGGGCCTCAGCCGCGAGACGGCCGAGAAGGCCGCGGCGGAGGTGCACGCCAACCCCGAACTCGCGGTCCGCGTGCACATCACCCAGGAGCTGGGCGTCGACCCGCAGGAGCAGCCGTCGCCGGTGGTGGCCGGGGTCTCTTCGTTCCTGTGCTTCGCGGTCGGAGCCCTGTTCCCGCTGGTCCCGTTCCTGCTCGGCTCCGAATCGCTGCTGCTCGGCCTCCTCGTCGGAGCCGTGGGCCTGTTCGCCGCGGGAGCCCTGGTTTCCCGCTTCACCACGCGGTCCTGGTGGTACAACGGCCTGCGCCAGCTGCTGTTCGGCGCGATCGCGGCCGGAGCCACCTACGTGGTCGGCACGCTGATCGGCGTGGGAGTCAGCTAGGGCTGGGGCTGCTGCGGCTTGCCCGCGACGCGCTCCCCGATCGGCAGCTCAGGGCCTTCGTCGATGCAGGCGCTCTCCGCAGCGACGTCGGAGGCGGTGTGCTCGCCGGGCCGCTTCGGCAGCGTCTCGGGAGCCATCAGCCACGGCACGAGCGCAAGCAGCATCGTGAAGCCGGTGACCGCGAAAGCCGTCTCGAAGGACAGGTTCTCCGCCATCAGGCCACCGAGCAGCGGCCCGAGGATCGTGCCCACGTCGGCCGCCATCTGGAAGCCCGCGAGCACCGGACCGCCGCGCTTCTCGTTGCCGACCACGTCGGCGACCGCGGCGCCCTGAGCAGGGGTGAGCAGACCGGCACCGAAGCCCGCGACAACCGATGCGACCAGGAACGCCGGGATCGAGTCGGTGAAGCCGAGCCAGATCATCGACGCGCCCGCGAGCACCAACCCGGCGACGGCGAGCGGTTTGCGGCCCTTGGTGTCGGCGAGCTTGCCGGAGAAGAGCAGGACGAGCGCGTTGCCCCCGGCGAAGACCGACAGCGAGATGCCCGCCCACGCCTCGTTCTCGCGCAGCGCCTGCGTGACGAACAGCGGGATCAGCGCCATGCGGACGCCGTAGACGGTCCAGCCGGTCGCGAAGTTGGAGGCGAGCGAGGCGCGGTAGGCGCCGTGGCCGAACGCCTCGCGCACGGTGAACAGCGGACGGGCGTCATCGCGGTCAGCCGAGGCCAGCGACGAGTTGCGCAGGAAGAACCAGGCGACGAAGGCCGCGATCATCAGTGCGACCGCGTAGGTGAGGAACGGCAGCTTCATCGAGATGCCGACCAGGCCGCCGCCCACGATCGGCCCGGCGATGTTGCCGAGCAGGAAGCCCGTCGCCCACACCCCCGATGCCCGGCCGCGCAGGTGCGGCGGGCTGAGCCGGATCAGCAGGGCGACCGCGGAGACGGTGAACATCGTGGAGCCCGTACCGCCGAGCGCACGCAGGACCAGCAGCTGCCAGTAGTCACCGGCGAAGGCGCACGCGCCGGTGGAGACCGCCACGATGAGCAGTCCCCAGACGTAGATCGGGCGCTCACCGAACTTGGCCACCAGCTTGCCGCTAGCGGGGGCGAACGCCAGCCGCGTGAAGGCGAAGGCGCTGATCACGATCGAGGAGGCGGTGACGCCGACGTCGAAGCTCGCCGCGAAACCGGGCAGGGCGGGCGCGACGATGCCGAACCCGATCGCGATCACGAAGCTCGCCGCGACCAGCACCCACACCTCGTTGGGGAGGCGGTCGGGGAGCTTCTCCGTCGTCGGTGCGGGATCGGCGGACGTGCTCACCCTTGCGCCTCCTACTGCTCTCGTTAGCAGAGCTAAGGTTAGGCCATCACGCAAACGTTTTGTGACTCGTTCGGTATTCGCCCGTCACAAGTTCGTGTGACGTCTACCAACACGCAGCAGCGGTTCTCCGCCCTTCGCCACCACGGGGCGACCGCGCCAGGTGGTGGATTTGCCCATGGTCACGCGAACGGCATCGCCGAGCAGCGCAGCGAACGCGACACCAGCCAGTGGGCCGACCACACCGGTCGCAGCAGGCTGGTTGAGCGTGCGCGCGACGGCACCGTGGCTGACCGCCTGAGCGCCCCACGCGACCGCGCCCATGGCGATCAGGCGTTTGTTCCGGCGGCGGAGCCCCTTCGTCAGCGCGAGCACGGGAACGATGCTGAACAGCCCCTGCGAAGCTGCTCCGGCACCGAGCACGCGCACATCGCCGTTGTTGCCCGCGACGAAGCTCTTCCGCAGCGACCGCCACATCACGCCGAAGCCGTCGAAGCCGGAGTTGCCGAAAAGGCCCTGGCTGTCCACGCACAGCGTCCGCGCGCCCTGATCGCGCAGCAGCGTCGCCATCGCGACGTCCTCCCCGCGCGAGCCCGCGACGGCGGGCCAGCCGCCGATCTGCTCATAGGCGTCGCGGCGGAACAGCATGCAGTGCCCATAAGCGAGCGCGAGCAGCCCACGGCCGTCAGGACCTGCGCTCTCCAAGATCATCGCGACGGCCGAGGGCATGACGGTCCAGTGCTCCAGCCGCGTCCGGTCGGTCACGCCGGGCGTGGAGACCAGGTCGGCTTCACGGGCGAGCGCCGTGGTGAGCAGCCGCCCGATCAGCTCCGGGTGGGCCGTGGTGTCGGCGTCGAAGAACAGCAGCCAGTCGGTCGGCCCCGAGGCGTCCGGCCAGTCCGGCGCGGAGTCGGCCGCGATCACGCCGACGTGCATGGCGTGCACCTTGCCCGCCCAGCCGTCCGGCGGGCCGTCGCTCTCGACCACGCGGACCCTGGGGTCCTCCTCGGCGTGCCGGTCGACGATGGCGGCGGTGTCGTCGGTGGAGCCGTCGTCGACCACCAGGATGCGCAGCGCCGTGTGCGTCTGAGCGCGCAGCGCGGTCAGGCACGCGTCGATGGTCGCCGCCTCGTCCCTGGCGGGGACGATCACCGAGACGGTGGGCTGCTCGCGCAGCGGCTCGGCGGCGATCGGCCGCTGTCGACGCAGGTTGACCAGGGTGTACGCCGTGCGCAGGACCGAGGCGGCGGCGACGAAGGTCGCCGCGCGGCGCAGAGGGCGGCCGGACTCGCGGGTGGAACGAGGCATGCTCGAAGTCTGCCTGGCAGGCTCCCCGTTTGTGGTCGCAATCGCAATGAATTGGCACGCGCTGCCCGATCTGCCCGTTCGCGCGGTCCTCGGCGAGGTCGTCGGACTGCTGGCCGAGCACGGAGCAGCGGTGCTGGTCGCGCCGCCGGGCACCGGCAAGACCACGCTGGTCCCGCTCGCTCTGGCATCGGAGAACACCCGGGTGGTCGTCGCCGAGCCCAGGCGGCTCGCGGCGAGGGCGGCAGCGGCGCGGATGGCGGCGCTGCTCGGGGAGCGGGTCGGCGAGACCGTCGGCTACTCCGTGCGCGGCGACCGCAAGGTCTCCGCCGCGACGCGGATCGAGGTCGTCACCTCCGGCCTGCTGGTCAGGCGGTTGCAGGCGGACCCGGAGCTGGCCGGGGTCGGCACGGTGGTGCTCGACGAGATCCACGAGCGGCACCTCGACGCCGACCTCCTGCTGACGTTGCTCGTGGATGCCCGAGCCGGACTGCGCGAGGACCTCCGGCTGCTCGCGACCTCGGCGACCGTCGCGGCCGAGGAGGTCTCCGCGCTCCTCGGCGCCGCCCCCGTGCTGCGCGTGCCCTCGGTGACCTTCCCCGTCGAGACCCGCTACGTGGCGCCCGCCAACAGCGAACGGATCGAGGGCACGGTCTCGCGCGCGGTCCACGCGGCGCTGGCGGACTGCGACGGCGACGTATTGGTGTTCCTGCCTGGCGCAGCGGAGATCCGGCGCGTCGCGAGCGCGCTCAGCGGCCTCTCCGACGTCGTTGTGCGCCCGCTGCACGGCCGCCTTCCCGCAGCGGAGCAGGACGCGGCGCTGCGGCAAGGCGACCAGCGCAGAGTGATCCTGTCCACGGCCGTCGCGGAGTCGAGCCTCACGGTCCCCGGTGTCAGGGTGGTCGTCGACTCCGGCCTGTCACGAGTGTCCAAAGTGGACCACAGGCGCGGAATGGCAGGACTGGCAACGGTTCGCGTCTCCGCATCGGTCGCGGAACAACGCGCGGGCCGAGCCGGACGAGAGGCCCCGGGCGTGGTCTACCGGTGCTGGCCGGAGCACGAGCACAGCACGCTGCCGCGCCAACCGGAGCCGGAGATCCGCACGGTCGACCTCACCCGGCTGGCCCTGGAGCTCGCGAGCTGGGGCACTCCGGACGGCTCGGCGCTCTCGTGGTGGGACGCTCCCCCAACAGGCGCGCTGAACGCGGGACGCGAAGTGCTGCATGCTTTGGGAGCACTGGACGAACGCGGCGAACTGACCGAGCGTGGTCGCGGCTTGGCAGACGTCGGGCTGCACCCCCGGCTCGCCCGCGCGCTCGTCGACGGAGCGGAACTGGTCGGTCCCCGAGCAGCCGCCGAAGTCGTGGTGCTCCTCGACGACGACACGCTCGCGTCCGATGTGGACATCAAGACTTCCTTGCAGCGCTTGAGGTCTGGCACACCCGCGACTCAACGGTGGCGGCGCGAGGCCGATCGCCTGCGCGCGCAGGTCAGCGGCAAGGAGCGCACTCCCGATCCCGCGCTCGTCGTGGCGCTCGCGCATCCCGAACGCCTGGCGAAGCGTCGACCCGGCGGGGGCCCGGTGTACCTGATGGCGAGCGGCACAGCGGTGGAGCTGCCGTCCGGAAGCGCCCTCAGCGACGCGGAATGGCTGGCCGTCGCCGTCGCCGACCGGGAACCCGGCAAGCGGCACGGACGCATTCGCCTGGCGGCCGTGGCCGACGAAGCACTGGCGGTCGAAGCGGGCAAGACCCTCCTGGCCGAAGCCGACGAGGTGAGCTGGCAGGACGGCGACGTCGTAGCACGCCGAGTCCGCAAGCTCGGAGCCATTGTGCTGCACGAAAAACCACTGTCCACTCCGAACAGAACGGCACTGCACGACGCGCTGCTGGAAGGACTCCGCAAGGAGGGAACCGGCCTGCTCAAGTGGCCGGAGGACGCGCAACGGCTCCGCCAACGCCTGGCATTCCTCAACGAGGCCATCGGAGGCGAGTGGCCGAAGGTGGACGAGGAGAGCCTTCTGTCCACAGTAGACAGTTGGCTCGACCTGTCGAAGGCGAGACGGCGCGCCGACCTCGCGAAGATCGACGCCGGGCAAGCTCTGCGCCGGTTGCTGCCGTGGTCCCTCGCGAGCAAGCTCGACGAGTTCGCGCCGGAGCGCATCGCCTTGCCCAACGGCACCAAGGTAAAAGTGGACTACTCCAACGCGGAGCCGGTGCTCCCGGTGAAGGTGCAGCACGCGTTCGGCTGGACGGACACGCCCAGGATCGCGGGTGGGAAGGTGACCGTGCTGCTGCACCTGCTCTCCCCCGCCGGGCGGCCCACGGCGGTCACGCGAGACCTGGCTTCGTTCTGGCGCAACGGTTATCCGCTGGTGCGAGCCGAACTCCGGGGCCGCTATCCCAAGCACCGCTGGCCGGAAGATCCACTCAACGAAGAGAAGAGGCCCTGACATGGCGAGCAAGTTCACCGAGCTGGCGATCGACTGCGCCGACCACCACGCCCTCGCCCGGTTCTGGTGCGCGGTACTGGACTACGAGGTGCGCGACGAGGACGACGAGATCGTCACCATCGGTTCACCCGCGGTCCCCGAAGGCAGAGACCGCCCCGGGCCGGTGCCGCCGACGCTGACGTTCGCGCGCGTGCCCGAAGGCAAGACCATCAAGAACCGTCTGCACATCGACGTGAACGCGACCGATCGGGAGCAGGCCGAAGAAGTGCAACGCCTGCTCGACCTGGGCGCGCGTCACGCCGACGTCGGCCAGACCGGCGAAGAGAGCTGGGTGACGCTCGCCGATCCCGAGGGCAACGAGTTCTGCGTCCTCTCAACTCGTTGCCCCTGAACGGTTTCAGCCAGCCATCGCCTTCATCAGCTCCTGCCGGAAGGGACGCAGGCCGCGCACCGAGTTCCACCCGAGCACGCCGGTCAGCTCCCCGCCGCGCCGGTAGGTCGCGATGAACGAGCCGTCCGCCGGTGTGCCCTCCACGACCTCCAGGTCGTCGCCGGGCAGCGGCCAGCCGAACATCTGGAGCTTGGTGTCGTACTGATCTGACCAGAAGTACGGCAGCGGCCGGTATTCCTGTTGTGCACCAAGGAGGTTCACCGCCACCGACATCGCTTGCTCAGTGGCGTTGGTGCGGTGCTCAAGGCGAATCCGGCCGAGCACGGGGTGCTCCCACGAAGCCACGTCGCCCACCGCGTACACCCCGGGCGCCGCCGAGCAGCGCGCGTCGCACAGCACACCCGTCGAGTCCACGGGAATGCCGCTGCCCTCAAGCCAATCGGTGACGGCGGTGGAGCCGATGCCGACCAGCATCGCGTCGGCCGCAACCTCGGTGCCGTCGGTGAGCACCACGCCGGTGACGCGGCCCGCCTCCGACCGCACCGAGGCGACGCCGACCCCGAAACGCAGGTGGACACCGTTCTCCCCGTGCATGTTCGCGACCAGTTCGCCCAGTTCGGGCCCGATCTGGCGGCTCATCGGCACGGGAAGCGGATCGACCAGGGTCACGTCGAGGCCGAGCTTGCGCGCGGTCGCGGCGACCTCGCAGCCGATCAGCCCGGCGCCGACCACGACCAGCCGAGGACCCGCGAGCAGCTCGACGCGCAGCGACAACGCGTCGTCGAGGGTCCGCAGCACGTGCACCCCGCCGACGCCCTCGACACCGGGCAGCGTTCGCGGCACCACTCCGGTGGCGATCACCAGCCCGTCGAAGTCGAGCCGGTCGCCGCCGTCGAGCAACACCTGCCGACCGGACACACCGGTGGCCCGGGTGGCCAGGCGCAGGTCGAGCCGCAGGTCAGCGAGCTTCTCATCGGTGCGCAGCTGAACGCGCTCCGGCTCCCACGCCCCCGCGAGGACCTGCTTGGACAGCGGTGGCCGGTCGTACGGGAGGTGCGCCTCCGCGCCGACCAGCACCAGCTCACCGTCGTAACCGCGCCTGCGCAGCGCTTCGGCGGTGCCGAGACCCGCCGCCGAAGCGCCGACGACAACGATCCTGCGCACGGCCGTCACTGCTCCAGGACGGTGATCGCGGCGGCGGGGCAGCGCTCGGCGGCCTCCTCGACGGCGTCGCGCAGCTCATCTCCCGGCTCCTCCTCCAGCAGGACGACGATGCCGTCGCTCTCCCGCTGGTCGAAGACCTCCGGCGCGGAGAGCACGCACGATCCGGCACCGCAGCACTTGTCCTGGTCGATCTCGACTCGCATCACACGCTCCTCGTCCGTCCCTACCCGTTCCATCCTCTACCAAGCGACGGGCAGGCTGTGCACGCCATAAATCAACATGTCGTGCTTGTAGGGAATCTCCTCGCCTTCGGGTAGCTCGACCCGCAGACCGGGAAACCGGCGGAACAGCGCGGCGAGCGCGATCTGCAGCTCGACCCTGGCCAGCTGCTGGCCGAGGCACTGGTGCGGGCCGAAGCCGAAGGACAGGTGCGAGACGCGCTTGCGGTCGGCGTCGAGCTCGTCGGGCTCGGGGTAGACGCCGGGGTCGCGGTTGCCCGCGGCCAGCGAGGCGATCACCCACTCGCCCTCGCGGATCACCTCACCGCCGACCTCGATGTCCTCGGTGGCCAGGCGGCGAACGCCGTGCTGGACGATCGTGAGCAGCCGCAACGCCTCCTCGACGTAGGCGTCCACCTTGCCGGGGTCGGCGCGCAGGGCCTCGATCTTCTCCGGCTGGCGCAGCAGCGCGACCGTGGTCAGCGCGATCATGTTCGCCGTGGTCTCGTGCCCGGCGACGAGCAGCAGCATGCCGATCGAGGCCAGTTCGAGGTCGCTGAACGGCTGCTCCATCTCGGCCGAGCGCTCGATCAGCCTGGTCATCAGCGCCGCGTCGGGCTCGCGCCGCTTGAGGTGCACCAGTTCCAGCATGAAGTCACGCAGCTGGTTCGCCGCGCGCATCCGGTCCTCCGGTGCCAGTTCCCTGGTCAGCAGCAGCTTGCTGTCGCTCTGGAACCGGTCGTGGTCGGTGTAGGGCACGCCGAGCAGCTGGCAGATCACCAGAGAGGGGATCGGCAACGCGAAGTGCTCGACCAGGTCGGCGCCCTTGCCCGCCTTCTCCAGCTGGTCGAGCTGGTCCTCGACGAGCTGGCGGATGCCCGGTTCGAGCAGCCGGATCTGCCGGACGGTGAACTCGCCGGTCAGCGCGCGGCGGAAGCGGGTGTGCTCGGGCGGGTCGAGCCGGATGAACGGCTTGACGAAGTCCTCCTCCTCCCGCAGGCCCTTGAGCTCCGGCGCGACGAAGTCGGAGGAGAAGCGCGGGTCGCCGAGCACGGCCCGGACGTCGGCGTAGCGGGTGACCAGCCAGGTCTGCAGGCCGATGAGGTCGAGGACCTTGGTGACCGGCGCCTCGGCGAGCAGCTGCGCGTACCCGGGCGGCGGCATCAACGGGTCGACGCGCTCGACGGGCATCGCCTGGTGGGAGACGGGACAGCTCACGATGGACCCCCTCTTCTCGTGGTGTTCCCCCAGAACACCAGTGCGGGCTGACGCGAACCCGCACGGAAGCTGACGTCTTGCTGACAACCCGTCAGGACCGTCTCGGCAGCGTCACCACGAACGTCGCACCCGCGCCGGGAACCGACTCCACCCGCGCGGAGCCGCCGTGCGCCTCGGTGATCGCCTTGACGATGCTGAGCCCGAGCCCGGAGCCGCCGGGCCCGCGCGAGCGGTCGCCCCGGTAGAACCGCTCGAAGACGCGGCTCGCCAGCGCGGGGTCCAGCCCCGGCCCCTCGTCGGAGACCGACAGCGCGACGGCGGTGTCACCGACCGGCCGCACGCTGACGTGCACGGGCTCGCCGTCCGGCGTGTGCTGGATCGCGTTGCCCAGCAGGTTGCGCAGCACCTGGCGGAGCCGGTCCGCGTCACCGGGCACGATCGCGTCCACTGTGGACAGATCGAGCGAGATGTTCCTCGCCGGAGCGATGATCCGCGTGTCGGCGACGGCCTCGGCGGCCAGCCGGGAGAGGTCGACCAGCTCCCGGTCGAACGGCCTGCCCTGGTCCAGCCGCGCCAGCAGGAGCAGTTCCTCCACCAGTGCGTGCATCCGCAGCGACTCGTCACTGATCCGCGACATCGCCAGCTCCAGCAGCGCCGGGTCGTCGATGTCCTGGAGGTACAGCTCCGCCCAGCCCCTGATCGTGGTCAACGGCGTGCGCAGCTCGTGCGAGGCGTCGGCGACGAAGGAGCGCAGCCGCTGCTCGGAGCGCTCCCGCGCGTCGAAAGCACGGTTGATGGCATCGGCCAGCTGCTCGACCTCGCGCCCGGCATCCTTCAGCTCGACGCGCCGAGCGGTGTCCCCGGTGGCAATGGCGCTGGCCGTGGTTGCCATGTCGCGCAAAGGTTTCAGCCCGAGTCGCAATGCCGCGAGGGAAATCGCTCCGACAGCGACCACGGCGACGAGCGTGGCGAGCGCGATGAAGGCCGCCAGCTTGGCGAGCGCGTCTTCGTTGGCGCGCAAGGACGTCGCGATCACCACCGCCGACAGCTCGCGCGGATCTTCCTTGCCCCACAAGTGAACCGGCTCCGCCAGCGGCGTCACGCGCACGCGGTAGCCGGGACCGTGCTCGGCGATCGACGGCACCGTGACGAGCGCGGAACCGGAGAGCAGTTCTTTCGACAGCACCGGCGCGGGCTCAGGCGCACCGGACGGTCCGTCGGCGGGCGCGGAGTCCAGCACCACGCCGCCGCGCCCGATCAGCGCGACGTAGTTCCCGCTGGGGCCCAACGACCTCAGCGTGCGCAACGATTCCGAGGCAGGCGGCGGGTTCCGCGCGTCCAGCTCGCGCACGCGGTGGTCGAGCGAGGTCAGCACGGTGTCCACGCGCGACTGGAGGTAGGCGCGCATGCTGAGCAGTGCCGCGATGTCCACGGCGACGATGCTCAGCGTGGTCAGCACCAGGATCGTGCCCAGCAGGCGCCCTCGGAGGGAGCCGATCCGGTAGCAGTGGCGCCTCACGCGCGCGGCGGCCGGAGGCTGTAACCGAAGCCGCGCACCGTGTGCAGCAACCGTTCCCGCCCCGCCGTGTCGATCTTGTGGCGGAGCCGGGAGATGAACTTCTCCACCACCGACCCGTCCCCGCCGAAGTCGTAGCGCCACACGTGGTCGAGGATCTGCGCCTTCGACAGCACCCGCCCGGCGTTGACCAGCAGGTAGCGCAGCAGCTTGAACTCCGTCGGCGACAGCTCCACGTACTCGCCCGCGCGCCGCACCTCGCACGTGGTCTCGTCCAGCACCAGGTCGGCGCAGCTGAAAACGTGCTCCTCGGCAGCGCCCTCGCCACCCCGCCTGCGCAGCACCGCCTGCACGCGGGCCAGCACCTCGGCGACGCTGAACGGCTTGGTGACGTAGTCGTCCCCACCCATCCCCAGTCCGCGCACCTTGTCCTCGGTGGAGTCGCGCGCGGTCAGGAACAGCACCGACAGCCCAGGACTGCTGCGCCGCAACCGGCAGCACAGCTCGAAGCCGTCGCCGTCCGGCAGCATCACGTCGAGGATCACCAGTTCGAGGCGCTCGCGCTCGATGAGCCGCAACGCCTCCCGCCCGCTGCGCGCCGTGAGCACCTCGTGCCCGGCCAGCCCGAGCGTCGTCGCGAGCAGCTCCACGATGTGCGGTTCGTCGTCCACCACCAGAACGCGGGCGCGCACCGTCGCGGGCGCGTCCGGCTCCGCCACCCGCATGTCCCCTCCAGCACCGACCACCCCGCCATTACACTGCATTCACTGCATCCTTGCAACGAGTGCACTTTCGCAGCGAGTGAAGTAACATGCCCGCCGTGACGACGGAGCCGGGTCTGCGGGAGCGGAAGAAGCAGCGCACCAGGACCGCACTGGTGAAGGCCGCGATCGCGCTGTTCTCGGAGCACGGCTACGAGCAGACGACCGTGGCCCAGATCGCCGCTGCCGCCGACGTTTCCACACGGACCTTCTTCGACCACTTCCCGACCAAGGAAGACGTCCTCTTCATGCACTCGGAGGTGCGCACCGAGCTGGTGATGCGCACGATCGAGGAGTGCGACGGCAGTGAGCACCCGAGCGATCTGCTGGTGCGCGTGCTCAAGGAGAACCTGCTCTCCACCGTGTGGAACCAGGACATCGCGCTCGGCGCGGCGGCACTGCGACTCAAACTGCTGAAGACCGTGCCCGCGCTCCAGGCGCGCGCGTTGCACCGCATGCTGGAGGTCGAGCAACAGCTGGCCGACGCGCTGTGCGCGGCGTACCCGGACCGGCTCACGCCCTACGACGCCGCCGTCATGGTCGGCTCGGCGGTCGGCGGCATCCTCGGCGCGCTGCGGCTCACCGTGGCCGAGCACGACGACCCCGAGCAGGTGCGCGCGGCGCTGCTCCGTGCCGTCGAAGTGACCGCGCGGGGACTGCGCCACTTCGACGCGCCCGAGACCGTGCCGCTTTCGTAAAGTGGTTTGCCTCCTGCCCCGAACGGTGGTTGATGGCGCGAAACGCCTGGTAGACCTTGCCTCGTCGCCGATCGGAAGGGGCCGCCGTGCTCGCCAGGTTCACCGGAGTGGTTCTCAGTGCGGTGCTGGGCGCCAGCGCGCTCGCCGCCCCTGCCGTCGCTGATGCCGCTTCCGTCGACGTGGTCACCACCGAGCAGGCGAGCAAGAAGATCATGGTCTTCGACCCAGCGGTCGCGAGCTGGGGTGGCTCCGGCGCGACGAAGTGGTCGTGGTCGCCGACGTCCGCGAACGGTTTCTCCTCCGCAGGCTGGTCCAACCCCTCAGACGCGCGCCTGCGCGCGAATGCGCAGCACGGCGGCCAGGTCCTCGTGACGGCCGCATCGGGCGGTTTCCTCGGCGTGGCTTCGTTCCCCGCCGGTAAGCGCAAGTGGTCCGTCGCGGTCCCTGGCGCCGACAACCCGCACGCGGCCGAAGTGCTGCCAGACGGCAATGTGGCGGCCGCGGCGAGCCACGGCGGTTGGATTCGGCTTTATGCCGCTTCTCAGGGCGCGAGCGCCACCAAGCACGCGCAGTACAACCTGCCCGGCGGCCACGGCGTGCTGTGGGACCCGCAGGGCAACGTGCTGTGGGCGCTCGGCGACAACCACCTGGTGGCGTTGAAGGTCGGTGGCACCGCCGCGAGCCCGACGCTGACCGAGGCGCACAAGGTCGCGTTGCCCACGAAGGGCGGCCACGACCTCCAGCCGGTGTACGGCGACAAGGACCGCCTGTGGGTCACGACGGGCTCGAAGGTCTACCAGTTCAGCAAGTCCAGCGGCGCGTTCAAGACCGACTACGCGCACGCGGCGTCGGCGAACCGCTCGGGCGTGAAGGCAGTCGGCAACCACCCGCAGACGGGCCAGCTGATCGAGGCGAAGCCGAAGGCGGGCTGCCGCACCACGTGGTGCACGGACACCATCGACTTCTTCAGTGCCGACGCCAAGCGCACGCGCTCAGGAGCGGAGTTCTACAAGGCCCGCTTCTGGTACGCCGCATATCAGTGATCGGCTGAACGTCAAGGGCCGCAAGGAAATCTGGGGACAACTCCGGCGCTGGGGACAACTCGGCCGCACCTGGCCATGCGTTCCGGGATCTCGACGCATCCTGAGGACATGCCCACGACACGCATGCCCACAACACCCCCCGTCTTCCGAGGCTCCGAGGCCGTCGCCGACGGTCTGGTGACCGCCAACGAGCTGCGCAGCCCCCGCTTCGTCCGACTGTTCCGCAACGTCTACGCGACGCGGTGGGCGCCGAGGACGCACGAGCTGCGCTGCCGGGCAGTCGCGCTGTTCGCCCACCCGGCTTCGGTGATCACCGGCGCGTCGGCGGCGACCCTGCGCGGCGTCCCGCTCGCCGGTCCGGACGACCCCGTCGACCTGCTCGTCCCGCTGACCAACCGGCTGTGCCCCGTCGACGGCCTCACGGTCCGCATCGCCAAGGTCGCCGAGGCGGATTCGACGCCCTGGCACGGCGTCCGCCTGGCGAGCCCCGAGCGGCTGCTCCACGACCTGCTCCGGACTCCACCACTGCCGGCGGCCGTCAGCGCGGCAGACGCGTGCCTGCGCGCGGGGCTGACCACTGTCGCCGAGCTGCACCGCTACGTGAAACCGCGCAGCGACCACGGCTCCGTTCATGCTCGCCGAGCACTCGATCTCGTCGACCCGAGGGCGGCATCACCGCGCGAGTCCGAGCTGCGGGTCCTGCTCAACCTGGAGGGCCTGTACCCGACCCCGCGCCTGGTGGTCCACGAACGGGAGCGCCCCATCGCCACGGTCGCCCTCGGCTTCGAGCGGGAGCGCGTGGCCGTCGTGCTGGTGGACGAGCCCACCGACGACGTCCGCCACCGCCTCAACCTGCTGACCATGGCGGACTGGCAGGTGGTCATCGTGGTGCCCGGCACCACCGCGGCCGAGGCCCTCGCGAGGATCCACCGCGCGGTCCGCCACACCAGCCCCACCGCACCCGCGGCGTGGGGACGCTACGCCAGGTCCGCTCCCTCGTGACTCCGCCACCCCGCGACTCCGCTGGCCGCCCCGTGACCCTGGTCCATGGCTCTGTCCACGACTCCGCCGCCCCCTGACGCCGCTGGCCGTGACTCAGGCACCCAATGACTCGCTGGCCGTGACTCAACTGCCCGCGACGCCGCTGCCCCATCGCTCAGGCGCCTGCGACCCAGCTGCCCCCGTGACTCAGGTGTGCGTCTCGCGCCCCCAAAACTCCGTGACGCAACCGTTCAGTAGCTCAATAGTCCAGTGGCTCAAGCGGCCCATGACTCATGAGGCCCATGCCCCAAGCCCCGCGTCGCTCACGGCCTGTCCCGCAAGTCATCAGGTTCGCCGGTCTTCAAGACCACCCAACCCCCACCCTCACCGTCTCCAACGACAGCAAACCCCGCAAGACCGCGGGGGTTTGGGGCGGTTAGCGATGATCAGCAGCAGGGTTTGCCGGTCTTGAAGACACCCCAACCCCAGCGACACCCATGACCGGAACGCACAGCTCAACCACTTGCAGGACAGCGCTTGGCAGCCCATGGCTCAAGCAGTCCGTGTCCCAGACCCCGTGCCTCAGGCCCGCATCTCAGGCTGGGGTGGACCCGGCCAGGCGCGGGGCGACCACGGACGGAGTGACGCCGAGGGCGGGCTCGTAGGTGACGAGGGTGCCCTTGCCGTGCCGCTTGGCGCTGTACATCGCGATGTCCGCCCGGCCGAGCAGGACGTCGGCGGTGAGGCCGCGCTCGTGGGGGTCGGCGTGGACCAGGCCGATGCTGGCACGCACGAGGTGCTGCTCGCCGCTGATCACGAACGGCACGCGCAGCGCCTCCAGCAGGCGCTCGGCGATCTTGTCGGCGCGCTCGGCCTCGTCCAGCAGGATGCCGAACTCGTCGCCGCCGAGCCGCGCGACCGTGTCCGTGGAGCGCACGCAGGAGCGCAACCGGTCCGCGATGGCCCGCAGCAGCGCGTCTCCGGCCGCGTGCCCGAGGCCGTCGTTGACGATCTTGAAGTCGTCCAGGTCGGCGAAGAGCAGCGTCACGGGGTGACCGCGCCGGGCGCTGAGGTGTATGGCGTGGTCGAGCCGGTCGCGGAAGAGCACGCGGTTGGCGAGCCCGGTCAGCGAGTCGTGGAAGGCCTGGTGCTCCAGCTGGCGCTGGCTCTGCCGGATGCGGTCCAGCAGCCACATGTTCTCCACCAGCGTGACCAGCTGGCGCACCACCACCAGGGCGATCACCACCAGGCCGAGGTAGATCTCCAGCGGGCCGGGGGCGCTGCCGAAGGCCGTGCGGACCAGGATCAGCGAGCCGGTCAGCACCAGCGGCAGGTACGGCATGAGCACGTGCACCCACTCCACGACCGGCAGCCTGCCGTCCGCGCGGCGGGGCGGCGCCGCGTACATGGCCACCGGGACGGCGCTGGCCGGGGCGAGCGCGGCGAGCGCGAAGAGCACCGGCGCGGTGATGTAGCCGAAGTTCGCCAGCGGCGGGATCTCCTTGACGCCCGCGCTGATCAGGTAGGCGAAGACGCAGTCGGAGATGAACAGCGTGATCATGCCGAGGCCGATGAAGGCGAGCGGGAGCCGCCGCCCGACCAGCCGGATGGTCGCCAGCATGACGACGATGACCAGCAGCACGATGTCGATCAGCGGGTAGGCGATCGCGACCGCGAAGGCCAGCGGGGACGGCGAGCTGGCCCTGACCATGGACTCCATCACCGTGGTCCAGGTCAGGATGAACAGCGAGCCGACGACGATCAGGCCGTCCAGCACGAGCACGACCCTGGCCCTGGTGAGCCTGCGGTCCATCGGCAGCACCACGGAGCCGGGCTGGCGGTGGTCGCTGAAGACGAGCAGGGCGACCAGCACGAACACCGTCATCGCCAGGAAGCCGACGTCGGCGAGCGAGGGCTGTGGCGGCTGGGCGCGCAGCACGACGTGGTACCAGGTCCAGACGATCTGCCCGAGCGTCCAGATCCCCCAGCCGACGCCCATGAGCAGGCGCCACTTGCGGTCGCTGCCGTGCCTGCCGCGCGCGGACCAGAAGCAGCAGAGCGTGCCCGCCGTTCCGGCGGAGAGCTGGGCCAGGTTGTCCAGCGCGAGCACGGGAACGGGGGGCAGGAGCTTGAAGCCCGCCAGGACGACGACAACGAACGCCGAAGACATCGCCGTCGCGGCGACCATGGCGAATCGTTTCCTGTCCATAACCCCAGTCACAGTCGGTAAAGGACCGAACACGGACAACTCACTGTAGTAATCGCCAGGTCCGACTGTCGACCAATTCGACGCGGAACCGACCATCACATCAAGGTTATGGAATTAGATCGATCGGGGCGTCCGGCACCCCCGTGACCGGCACCGCGTGCAACATGCGGATTTACTCGCCGGACAGCCCCCCACCAGCGCCTTCTGACAGGGGGCCGATTCTCACCGCCGGTAATTGCTTGATCCACGATCAAGGGGGTCTCTCACTCGATTAGCGCGACCTCACCCGTACGTTGCAATGCGCATGGTCACTCGACGAACGGTCGGTTTCCTGCGATCACGGGTGGGCAACGTCACCCGAGCGGATGGTACCCGCGAGTTCTCCCCGACTCTCCGACAGGGGAGAACCCTTCACATCAGGCCATCCTGCGCAACGTCGGCCACACCTCGGCCCAGCGGCCGGTGAAGCCCTCGCAGCTCCAGACCGGACTTCCGTCGACGAGTCCCAGCTTGCTCGACACCGCTCCACGTTGCGTGCACGATGCAAAATGAGAACGCAATGGCCCGGGGTCGCCGCCGGAATAGACGACGTTCTTCACGTTCTCCCCCGGCGCGCCGAAGTAGGAGAAACCGCGGTGCGGGCTGTACGAGGTGGGCAATCCGCGTTCCGGGCCGTAGTAGGCGAGAGCGCTCGCCCACCAGTAGGAGTTGCTGACGATGGCCGTGTCCCGCCGCTTCTCCGCCGGAAGATCGTGATAGACCTTCGCGACCGCGTCACCCAGCTCCGGCCAACCGAACTGACCGCTCTCGGTGAAGTTCTGCCACTTGACGCCGATGTTCGGGTAGTCCAGCTCCGACTCCGCCTTCAACGGCAGCATCTGCGCGGCCATCAACGCCGACAGCGCGAACGCGGGCCAGGCCACCCAGGGCAGCCACGTGCCGGTGCGACGGCGCTGGAACTCGACCGCGGCCACCGCGAACAGCACCGGGTACAGGCCGCTCGCGTAGTAGATCCGCCCGCCGGTCAGCCCGAACACCGCGACCACGCCGACCACGGTCAGCCCGAGGAAGCGGTACGCACGCAGCTCGGGCGAGCGGAACAGCCGCCACAGACCGTAGAAGAAGAACGTGGTGCCCACGCCGATCCCAGCGACCAGGATGGTGCCCGGCAGGTACATCCACGCCCCGCCGAACAGCTCCGTCTCCCCGGCGACCACCGAGCTCATCTCCAGCTGGGGCCAGCCGTTGGCCGCCTGCCACAGCAGGGTCGGCACCGTGATCAGCACCGCGAGCAGTGCACCGACCCAGAGCTTCGGGCGCCGCAGCAGATCGCGCGGCCCCATCAGCAGGACGCTGACGCCGAGCACAACCCAGAGCACGGGGATGAGGAACTTCGTCTGGAGCGCGGCGGCCGTGGCGAGGCCGGACCACACCAGCAGGTTGTCGTTGCGCGTGCGCACCCAGCGGACGACCAGCAGCAGCACGACGGCCCACAGCACCGGGTCCACGGTGGACGTCGCGAGCATCCTGCCGAGCGCGAGGCCGGAGAACGCGTAGGCGCCCGCCGTCGCCACCTGTGCTCCACGACCGCCCCCGAACTCACGCGCGAGCAGCGCAGCGACGATCGCCCCCGAGGTGGTGATCAGCGTCGCGGGCAACCTCAGCCCCACGACCGAACCCGGGAACAGGTTGTCCATCAGCAGGGCCAGCAACGGCAGCATCGGTGGCTGGTCCGCGTAGCCCCAGTCCAGCTCCCGCCCCGCGGCGATGAAGTACAGCTCGTCGCCGAAGAACCCGTAGCGACCGCTGAACAGCAGCATCACCAGACCGAACGCGGCCGTGACCGCGAGCACCGGTCCCCATGCGACCGAGGGGACGCCGGCTCCCTCCCTCGCCGGCACCCCCTCGGTCGCGTTCCCCCCTCGCACGGAAGTCCTCGTCATGTCGTTTCCCCTTCGAACGGCGTCGCACAATTCGACCGTTCGCGAAACCGCGCCGACAGCGTGCAAGGTGTGCACTCCGCTCGACCAAAGTCCCGGTGGGCGCGGGTGGGGGCTACTTTCGTAGGTTCCTGCTGCCACCAAAGGGATCGACGCCGCTCAGGGCGCGTCGCGCGCCAGTAACGTCGCCGGTGTGAAACGTCCACAGTGGTCGAACTGGCGCGAGTTCGCCTTCGACGTCGCGCCCTTGGCCGCCGTGGTGAGCCTGACGACCTCCGTCATCGCGCTCGCGGGCATCCCGCTCGGGTACGTGCTCTGGTACACCGTCGCGCTCGACCTGCTCGTCTGCGTGGCGCTGCTGCTCTGGCGGCGCACCGCCCCGGAGCTCTGCCTCGCGGTGACCACCGGCGCCGCCCTGCTCGTGGTCGGCGGAGAGCTGATCTCGCCCGGGATGATGATCTCCCCGCTCGACCCCGCGCGGCCGTGGTTGTCGCTCGGCACGCCGTTCGCGATCTACTCGGCGATGAAGTACTCCGACCGCAAGTCGCTGTCGTGGGTGATGACCGTCGTGCTGCTCGTGATCGCCTGGCGGCCGTGGGAGACCATCCCGATGATGTCGCCGGTCTTCGACGTGCGTCCGTCCGCGGTTCTCTACACGATCCTGCCCGCCGTGCTCGGTCTCTACAACGGCGCCCGCCGCCGCTTGATCCAGGCGCTGACCGAACGCGCGGAACGCGCCGAGCGGGAGCAGGACCTGCTCGCCGAACAGGCCCGCGCCGACGAGCGGGTCAAGCTGGCGACCGAGATGCACGACGTGGTCACCCACCGGATCAGCCTGATGGTGCTCCAGGCGGGCGCACTGCGGATCACCGCCGAGGACGAGAGCACCCGCGACTCGGCCGAGGAACTGCGCGCCGCGGGCTGCCAGGCCCTGGAGGAACTGCGGGACCTCGTCGGCGTGCTGCGCTCGGGGCCGAGAACCGACGAGGTGATCCCGGAGGACGGCTCCAGCTCGACGACGCTGGACCTCACCGAGCTGATCGAGGAGTCCAGGTCGGTCGGGGTCGAGATCGAGCTGATCGAGGACGGCAACCCGCTCCAGGCTTCGCCCGTGGTCGGCCGGACCGCATACCGGGTGGTGCAGGAGGCGCTGACCAACGCGCGCAAGCACGCGCCCGGGGCGTGGGTGCGGGTCTACGTGCGCTACAGCGGCGACCGGCTGCGGCTGATCATCCGGAGTTCGGCGGCCAAGGCTCCGCTGGACCCGAGCCTGAGCGGCAGCGGTTCCGGGTCGGGGTTGCTCGGCCTCCGGCAGCGGGTGGAGCTGGTGCACGGCAGGCTCCGCGCGGGCCCGACGGACAGTGGCGGTTTCGAGGTCGATGCGATACTTCCCGCCTACGTCCCGACGGTCGAGGGCCCACACGATGAACCGTGACGTGATCAAAGTTCTGGTCGTCGACGACGAGCCGATGGTCTGCGCGCACCTGCGCACCATCCTCGGTTCGGCCGAGGACATCGACGTCGTCGACCAGGCCCACGACGGCGCCGCCGCTGTCGAGTCCGTCGTCCGGAACCGCCCCGACGTCGTGCTGATGGACCTGCGCATGCCCGGTGTGGACGGTCTCACCGCGATCGAGCGGATCAACCGGCTGCCGTCCCCGCCCACCGTCGTCGCGCTGACCACCTTCGACGCCGACCAGTACGTGATCAGGGCGCTGCGCGCCGGCGCGTCGGGTTTCCTGGTGAAGTCCACTCCGCCCGAGGACCTCATCGGCCTGGTCCGCGTCGCCGCCGACGGTCACATGGTCCTCTCCCCCGCCGCCGCGAAGCGCCTCGTCGCCGCCTCCTCCGACGAGCAGGCCGCGCGCGACAAGGCCCTCGCACTGGTGAAGGCGCTGACCGAGCGCGAGTCCGAGGTGCTGACCTGCCTCGGCGAGGGCCTGTCCAACGCCAACATCGCGTCCAAGCTGCACCTGAGCGAGGCCACCGTGAAGGGCTACGTCTCGCGCCTGCTCGTCAAGCTCGACTGCGCCAACCGCACCCAGGCGGGCCTGCTCGCCTACGACGCCGGACTCGTCACCCGCTGAGCGCCGCGGCGAACCACCGCGCCGTCATCGCCCGAGGTGCTCCGAGGCCGTCCTCAGTCCTCCGCTGCCCTCGGTTCGATCAGGCAGTCCGGCCCCGGGAAGACCAGGCTCTCGTGCCCGTCCCCGAAGCGCACCACGTACGGCGGTGCCCCGTCCGCTCCCCGCACTTCGAGGATGTCCCCCGCGCGGTCCACCGCCCCCACACTCCGCGAGTGAATCCGTATCCGGTCCCCCACCGAAGCCCGCATAACCACTCCCCACACCGTGACCCAAGTCACCCCAGTCTGCCGCTCCCCCTGCCCGCTCAACACCGCCAGAAGTGATCCACGCCCACCCCCCGAACGGCCCCTAGTCAGACCAGCACCCCCACCCACAGCCACCCCGCGAAGCCCACAAACAGCCACCCACAACCAAACTGGCCACCCCGCGGCACCCACACATCCAAGCTGGTCAACCCACAACAGGACCACGCTGAACCAGCAGGAGCCCGCACCGTAGGGGGGTTCGGGGGGAGTCGCTCCCCCCGGCGGACACGCGGAAAAACGGGAAGAGCCCCCCAGCGAAGCTGGGGGGCTCTGAACAGCATTGTGGAGGTGCCGGGAATCGAACCCGGGTCCTCTGCCGGTTCATCAGGACTTCTCCGTGCGCAGTCCGCTGTGCCTCTGCTTGGCCCCACCGGTCTCGCGGACAAGTCCGGTGTGACGGGCCCAGTCGCTGTTTGGTGTTCCGCCACGACCCGCGACCGGCCGTGACGGTGAGTCCCCTAGCTGATGCCGGGAACCGGGTCGGAGACATCCCCGGGCCGACAGACTTGCCCCGCTACTTAGGCAGCGAGGGCGAAGTCGCGCTGGCTCTTAGCCTCGGCGCTTGTTGGTTTGCGGCGACGCTTGAGGTGGTCTCTCGCCTGCACCTGCACGCTTCCCCTGAGTCATCGTCCAGAGTCGAAACCGTTCACCCCCTGGCTTGGCGGGAACTCCTCGAAGTTTACCGCCTCGCGCCAGTGGGTTCTTCCTCGCACCTGTTCGACCCCGGCCCGTGCAGGGTGGACCGGGGTCGAGCGCGCTCAGCAGGTGACGTACTCGGCGTTGGCCGAGGGCCTGGTGGTGAGGCTGACCTGCAAGCACCGGCCGGCTGGCGGGTTGTTGACGAAGTAGTTGGCGACGAAAGCGCCGAAGACGGGGCACGCGAGCTTGAGGAACCCGGGGGCGACCTTCATGCACGCGCCGTTGCCCGCGAGGGCGCCGCCGGTGATGACCGAGGCGTAGAGGCCCTGGGTGGTGTTCTTGCTGAACTTGTGCGACCAGGAGGCCCGCGCCTGGCCTTCGCTGGTGACACTCGCCTGGTCGGCGAGCGCGGAGGGGGCGGCACTGGCGGCCCCGGCCGCGGTACCGAAGACCGTCAGGGTGATCGCCAGCACCGCCGCGGCACGCTTGAAGAACGTCAAAGACCCCATGTTCAGGCTCCTCCAGTAGTGACGTTCAGCTCATCCGAGCTAACACGAAAGAGCTTGCGTTCACCCGGTTAAGGCCGGGTATGGATTCGCTATAACGCCCTGCTTGCAAGGTGTTCACAAGACGGTTAACTTGTTGGTGGGGCATTAACTCTTCCGGATCACAACTGAATGGTGCAAGTGATGGACTTCCGGGTGCTGGGGGCACTGGAGATCATCGGTCCGGATGGACGGGTCGATCTTGGCGCGCCCAAGCAGCGCGCACTCGTCGCGCTGCTGCTGTGTCGCGCTGGCCAGGCGTTCTCGGCCGACGCGCTGGTGTCCGCACTCTGGGGAGACAACCCGCCACGCTCCGCGAGAAAAAATATTCAGGTTTACGTCTACCAGGTCCGCAAAGCCTTTGCCGCCGTCGGCGCACCCGACCGCCTCCACCTGGAACGAGCCGGATACCGCCTCACCGTGAATCCGGGCGAGCTGGACATCGATCGATTCAATGTTCTTTTCGCCAGGGGTCGAACGGAATTGACAGCGGGTGACACCGAACGCGCCGCGCGGACGCTGCGCGATTCCCTGTCGCTATGGCGGGGTGAGCCATTCATCGATCTTCCTGATGTCGAGTTCCTGAACCGGCAGGCGGAGGCCTGGCGCGAGCGGCGGCTGGCCGCGGAGGAGGCCAGGATCGAGGCCGACCTGCTCGGCGGCAGGCACGCCGAGGTGGTCGACGAACTGTTCTGCCTGGTCCGCGCGCACCCGCTGCACGAGCAGTTCCGCGCGCAGCTGATGACCGCGCTGCTGCTCGGCGAGCGCAAGACCGAGGCGCTCGCGGTCTACGACCACGGCAGGCAGCTGCTCGCCTCCGAACTGGGCATCGCCCCCGGCGCCAACCTGAGGCGGGCGCACCAGGCGGTGCTCTCCGGCAAGGCACCCGACTTCCCCGCCGCCGTCCGCCCCCGGCCCGAGCTCGCGCGGCGGACCGTCCCGCGCCAGCTCCCACGGGGCGTCACCGACTTCGTCGGCAGGCAGGCCCAGCTGAGCACGATCGCCGCCGGACTGGCCAGGGCCGCGACGGGCGGCTGGCCACTGTTGGTGGTGACCGGGGCCGCGGGGGTCGGCAAGAGCGCGCTCGCGATCCGGGCCGCGCACCTGGCCGCCGAGAACTTCCCCGACGGCCAGCTCTACCTCGACCTAGCCGAGCACAACGGCGAGCACGCGCTCGGCCACCTCCTCAGCGCGCTCGGCCGCGGCCCGGCGGAGCAGCCGACCGATCCGTGCGAGCGGCGGGCGCTCTACCGCACGCTCGTCGCGGACCGGTCGGTGCTGATCGTGCTGGACAATGCAGCGAACGAGTCGCAGGTTCGGTCACTGCTCCCGGGTTCGCCCACGTCAGCAATGGTCGTGACGGCTCGGAGCAGGCTGCTCGGGCTGGACTCGGCCGAGCTGGTCGAGCTGGGTGGCTTCCGGTCTGGCGAGAGCGCCCGGATGCTGCTCGGGCGCGCGAACGCGGTCGAGGAGCCGGACGCCGCCCAGTACGCGGAGTTCATCGCCGACGCCTGCGACCACCTCCCGCTCGCCGTGCGGATCGCGGCCGTGCGCGCGAACGGTAGAGCGCTCCAAGAGGTCGCGCGGCGGCTGGTCTCGACGGCCGACCCGCTGGAGGAGTTGGTCGCGGGCGACGAATCCGTGCGTGCCCGGCTCAGCTCCTGCTACGCCGAGCTCGACCTGATCGGCAGGACGGCGCTGGACCGCCTCGGCACCCTGGAGTCACCCGAATTCACCGTCGCGACGCTGGCCGCCTTGCTCGGCACGTCGAACGGGCACGCGGAGCGCAGCCTGGACCTGCTGCTCGACCGGCACCTGGCCCGCAGGATCGACGACGACGGGAACCCCCTGCGCTTCGCCCTGCCCAAGCTGACCCACCACTTCGCGGCCGGACTGGCCGAGGACCCCGCACTGCCGAGGGTCTCCTAGGGCTGGTCGCGGCGGAATCCGGCCGGGTCGGCTTGATAGCGGTCCAGGTCCGGGTCCTCGTGCTGCTCTCCGGTGTGGTCGCGGATCTGCCACGTCGGCCCGAGTTCGGCGCGAAGCTGGGTGATCGCGCTGCGCACCGCCTCGTTGAACTCCAGGCACTCCGCTTCCCGCCACGGTCCAGGATCGGGCGGGTAGTCCCAGTTCAGCGACGTGTCGTAGCGCGATATCAGCCTGTCCAGCTCGTCGCGGAGAGCCTGGCTGATCGGCAGGAGTTCCAGGTCGACCGGCTGCCCCCAGTCATCCCAGCCCTCACAGGAGCACCACAAGAGCGCACCTGATCCGGCGTCGAAGAAAGCCCTGGCGTTGGACACGGCACTCCTAACCACGCGTCAGGACAGCCCCAGCAGGCGCGCGGGGGTGTCGTGCAGGACGGCGCGGAGGAAGTCGGCGCCGAGCCGGTCATCGGACTCCGCCCACCCGACGATCGCGCGCAGCTGCTCGGCGTAGGAGTACGGGATGTTCGGGAAGTCGGTGCCCAGCGCGATGCGGCCGGGCAGCGCGGCGAGCCGAGCCGTCCAGTCCTTCGGCAGCGGGCTGAGCGCGCTCGTGAACTCGACGCCGACCATCGTGGTGTCCAGGTGCACGCCGGGCCAGCTCTCCACCAGCCGCAGCGCGTGGTCGTACTCCGGCATGCCCGCGTGCGCGATGACCGCGACGAGACTCGGGTGTTCGCGCAGCACCGCCTCGAAGACGTCGAGTCCCGTGTGCGTGCCGGGAAGCGGACCGTGTCCACAGTGGACGACCACGGGCAGACCAGCGTCGGCGAGCTGGCCCCAGACCGGCCTCAGCAGCTCCTCGCGCGGATCGAAGTCGCCGACCTGCACGTGCGATTTGAAACAGCGCGCTCCGGCCTCGATCGCTTGGCGCACATAGGTTTTCGCCTCGGGCTCCGGGAAGAACGTCGCGGTGGTGACGGCTTCCGGAACCTCGGCGGCGAACTGCCGGACCCAGTCGTTGAGCCACGCGGCCATCCCGGGCTTGTGCGGGTAGACCAGCGGCGCGAACGCGCGAACCCCCAAAGCGCGCAACGACTCCACGCGCTCCGGCTCGCTCGTGCGGTAGTGGATCGGCCAGTTCACGCCGTAGTTCGCGCTGGCGTGGTCGAAGTACGCCCAGACCTTGGCAAGCACGCGCTCCGGCAGGAAGTGGACGTGCAGGTCGACCAGGCCGGGCAGTCCGAGGTCGCGCACCCAGGCGGCGACCTCGGCGTCCGAGCCGGGCGGCATCAGTCGCGGTATCCCTTGCGGGCGCGGCCGATCGCCTTCGCCATCTCGCGGTCGGCGGTCTTCTTGGCGAGGATGTGCCGCTTGTCGTGCGCCTTGTTGCCGCGCGCGAGCGCCAGCTCGACCTTGACCTTGCCGTCCTTGAAGTACATCGACATCGGCACCAGTGAGAGGCCGCTCTCCTTGGTCTTGCCGATCAGCCGCTCGATCTCGGCCCTGTGCAGCAACAGCTTCCGCTTGCGGCGCGGCTCGTGGTTGGTCCACGTGCCCCAGTGGTACTCGGCGATGTGGACGTTGCGCAGCCACACCTCGCCGTCGTCCACGGAGGCGTAGGCGTCGACGAGCGAGGCCTTGCCCGCGCGCAGGCTCTTGACCTCGGTGCCCACCAGGGCGACGCCGGCCTCGTAGGTGTCGAGGACGGTGTAGTTGTGCCGCGCCCTGCGGTTCTGCGCGATCACCTTCTCGCCGCGTTCCTTGGCCATGACGACAATGCTACGTGGCCGGGGGAAGCGGTTACAGGCGCACGTAGAGGCGCAGGGTCACGTAGCCGGTGATCGCCGAGATGACCGCGCCGATCGGGAACAGCAGCAGCGAGACCTGGAAGACGTCCGCGTAGCCCAGCGGCGCGATGATGTTGGCCTCGATCGGCGCCTTGAGCACGTCGTCGACGAAGGTGCCCTTGGCGAAGAACAGGCCGGCGAGCGCGAGGATCGCACCGGTGAGACCGGCGACCACCGCCTCGATGAGGAAGGGCAGCTGGGTGTACCACCGCGTCGCGCCGACCAGCCGCATGATCCCCACCTCGGTCCGCCTGGTGAACGCGGAGACCTGGATGGTGTTGGAGATCAGCAGCAGCGCGGCGAGCGCCTGCACGAGCGCGACGGCGAAGGTGGCGTTGCGGAAGCTGCCGAAGAACTCGAAGAGCTGGTTCAGCAGCACGTCCTGGTCGACGACGCGGAGCACGCCGACCTTGCCCGTGTACTCCTTGGAGATCGCGTCGAAGCGCTGCGGGTCCTTGAGCTTGACCCGGAAGGAGGCGGGCAGCGATTCGGGGCGGGTCAGCTTCACCAGCTCCGGCTGCGCCGCGAAGATCTCCTTGAACCGCGCGTAGGCCTCGTCGCGGTTCTGGTAGACGACGTCCTCGACGATCGCGTTGTTGTCCAGGGACTGCCGCAGGCCCGAGCAGATCTGCTGCTGGCACTGCCCGTCCGAGGCGCTGACGTCGTTGGTGAGGAAGACCGAGACCTCGACCTTGTCGTAGTAGAGCTTCTCGGTGTTGTCGATCAGCCGCACGATGAGCAGGCCACCGCCGAGCAGGCCGAGCGAGATCGCGGTCGTGAGGATCATCGCGATGGTCATCGTGATGTTCCGGCGTAGACCGGTGATGACCTCGCTGAACACGAAACTGGCGCGCATCGGGAGTGGTGCTCCTAGTGGTGGCGGGCGTTGGGAGGGCTGGTGGGGACCGGGCCGGTCAGCGACCGACCCCGTACACGCCCCTGGCGTCGTCGCGGACGACCTTGCCGAGGTGCAGCTCGACGACCCGCCTGCGCATCGCGTCGACGATGGAGTGGTCGTGCGTGGCCATCAGCACGGTCGTGCCGGTGCGGTTGATCCGCTCCAGCAGCAGCATGATGTCCTGGCTGGTGTCGGGGTCCAGGTTTCCCGTCGGCTCGTCGGCCAGCAGCAGCAGCGGCCGGTTGACGAAGGCGCGCGCGATGGCGACGCGCTGCTGCTCACCACCGGAGAGCTCGTGCGGCATCCGGTCCGCCTTGCCCTCGAGGCCGACCAGCTCCAGCACCTCGGGCACCACCTTCTTGATGGTGTGGCGCGGCTTGCCGATCACCTCCAGCGCGAAGGCGACGTTCTCGGCGACCGTCTTGTTGGACAGCAGGCGGAAGTCCTGGAAGACGCAGCCGATGCGCTGGCGCAGCCGGGGCACGCGCCGCCGGGAGAGCCGCCCGACGTTCCAGTCCGCGACGACGAGGGTGCCCTTGGAGGGCACCTCCTCGCGCAGCAGCAGGCGCAGGAACGTGGACTTGCCGGAGCCTGACGGTCCGATGAGGAACACGAACTCGCCCTTGTCCACGTTCACCGAGACATCGTCGAGCGCGGGTCGGGTCGAGGTCTTGTAGACCTTGGACACGTGTTCGAGCCGGATCACGAGGCGCGAGTTTACCCATCGGGTGTGTGACGGGTGTTCGCCGCAAGCCGACAAACGGGTAGTCGGCGTGTCGCGCCTGGTGACGGCGTGTTTGAACACGCACGGCCGCGTAGCCCGGGAGGGGGACGCGGCCGCGCGGGCGTGCGCTTGTGCGCGGCGATCAGGACGCGGGGATCAGGACGCGTCGGCGGACTGGCGGCGCCAGCGGATGCCCGCCTCCAGGAAGTCGTCGATCTCGCCGTCGAGGACGTTGCCGGGGTTGCCGACCTCGTGCTCGGTGCGCAGGTCCTTGACCATCTGGTACGGGTGCAGCACGTAGGAGCGCATCTGGTTGCCCCAGCTGGAGCCGCCGTCGCCCTTGAGCGAGTCCATCTTGGCCCGCTCCTCCTGGCGCTTGCGCTCCAGCAGCTTCGCCATCAGCACGCCCATCGCGGTGGCCTTGTTCTGCAGCTGGGAGCGCTCGTTCTGGCAGGAGACCACGATGCCGCTGGGCATGTGCGTGATCCGGACTGCGGAGTCGGTGGTGTTGACGCCCTGACCGCCGGGACCGGAGGAGCGGTAGACGTCGATCCGCAGCTCCTTCTCGTCGATCTCGATGTGGTCGGTCTGCTCGACGACGGGAACGACCTCGACCCCGGCGAAGGAGGTCTGCCGGCGGCCCTGGTTGTCGAAGGGCGAGATGCGCACCAGGCGGTGGGTGCCCTGCTCGACGGAGAGGGTGCCGTAGGCGAAGGGGCTGCGGATGCGGAAGGTCGCGGACTTGATGCCCGCCTCCTCCGCGTAGGAGGTGTCGTAGACCTCGGTCGGGTAGCCGTGCCGCTCGGCCCAGCGCAGGTACATCCGCATCAGCATCTCGGCGAAGTCGGCGGCGTCGACGCCACCGGCCTCGGCGCGGATGGTCACCAGCGCCTCGCGCTCGTCGTACTCGCCGGAGAGCAGGGTGCGGACCTCCAGCGAGGCGATCTGCTCGCGCAGCTTGGCGCGGTCGGCGTCGGCCTCGGCGAGCTCCTCCTCGGAGCCCTCCTCCTCGGCCATCAGCTCGTAGAGCACCTCGATGTCCTCGACGCGCTGGCGCAGATCGGTGACCTTGCGCAGATCGGCCTGCTTGTAGGCGAGCTGGCTGGTCACCTGCTGGGCCCGCTCCTGGTCGTCCCAGAGGTCCGGCCGACCGGCCTGTTCCTCCAGCTCGTCCACGTCCGCGCGCAGCTTCTCGAGGTCCATCACCGCCTCGACACCGGCGAGCGTTGCGGAGAGGTCCTTCAGGTCGGCAGCGACATCGGGGTTCACGTCGGGAAATCGTACTGACTTCGCGGCGGCCGCGTGCGCCGGTATGCGCGGGAGAAGTTCGGTGGAAAGCGACGGGGCCGCCCGCGCTGCGCGGACGGCCCCGTCGAATTCCTGCTGCAAGATCAGGAAGTCGGAACCGCCTCGAGCAGCTTGAGCACGGCCTTGGTGTGGGAGACGGCGAAATCGGCCGCGGCCTTCGCGAAGGGATCCTCCGCGGACTTGGCCTGCGTCTTCAGCTCCTCCAGCTTGGCGTTGTAGGCCTGCTTCGCCGCGTCGACCATCGCGACGCGCTGCTTGCCCGCGAGCGATCCCGCGTGCACCAGCCGCAGGATCAGCGGGCTGCGCAGGTGGTCGGGGCCGGGCTCGGTGGCCAGCCACGTCTTGAACGCCTTCTTGCCGGAGGGCGTGATGACGTACTGCTGGCTGGAGCGCGGACCCTGTTTGCCGAGCTTCAGCAGCCCGGCCGCGGCGAGCGCGGGGAGTTCGCGGTACACCTGGCTGCGCGTGACACTGAAGAACGCACCGAAGCGCTCCCCAGCGGACGCGACCAGTTGGCCGCCCGTCTTCGGACCGTCGTGCAGCAGGCCGAGCAGCGCTGCCGCGGTTGCGTTCAGTTCAGTCACCTTGTCAACGGTGCCACGGCTTTCCCCCGCTGTCCACAGTGGTCTGCACATCTGTCCACTGTGGCTAGTCGTCGGCTCGCCGAAGCCCCGCCGAGGGCCGCCGCGGCACTGGGACGAACGTGATCGTCGATCACCCGTTCGGCCCCGGAACGCCCGCGGGGGCGGCGACCGCGCGCTGTGATCAAGGCTGCGAACAGGTGGCCCGGGGGCGCATGTGCTAAACGGTTCACGTTCAGTTATTCACCGTATTGACCACCGGATCCGGCCCGAGAGCGCGACAGATCATCACGTATCAATAACGGCCCGTCGCAGTTCCGCAGGTCGATCCGGTTCAGCTCACTGAATACGCACGTGTCAGCACGGACAGTGGCCCGCGTCGGTGCCCTGACCACTCTGGACGTGCGCGTTATCGTCACGGCTCGACAAGGGCTCGAAACACTCCCGCGCGGTCAAGGGGGACCGCGGGGAGTGCGTCGTCCGGGAAAGGACATGGCAGGTGATCGGATTCCTGCTGCGCCGGCTGGTGAACTACGTGGTGCTGTGCCTGGTCGCGACATTCCTCGCGTTCAGTCTCGCGTCACTGACGTTCGACCCCATCACGAAGCTGCGCGAGCTCAACCCACCACCTCCGCCGTCGGCCATCGCCGCGGTGGAGCAGAGTCTGCACCTCGATCAGCCGATTCCCCAACGCTTTTTCACCTGGTTCAGCGGAGTCGTCACCGAGGGGAACTTCGGCGAGACGATCGTCGGCGCGCCCATCACCGAGGAACTCGGCAGGCGCATGGGCATCAGCCTGCGGCTGTTCCTCCTGGGAACACTGGTCGGTGTGCTGCTCGGGGTCCTGCTCGGTGTGGTCAGCGCGATCCGGCAGTACAAGTTCAGCGACTACTTCGCGACCCTGTACTCGTTCATAATCCTGTCCACCCCGGTGTTCCTGCTCGGCACGTTGCTCAAGTACGGCGCGCTGCAACTCAACAACGCCACGGGCGTCACGGTCCTGAAGTTCACCGGCGAGTACACACCGGGCTTCGAGGGCAGCTGGTGGGCGATGCTGCTGGACCGGCTGCACCACCTGGTCCTGCCGACCCTGACCATCGCGCTCGGCCAGATCGCCTTCTACAGCCGCTACCAGCGCAGCGCGATGCTGGACGTGCTCGGCTCGGACTTCCTGCGCACCGCGCAGGCGAAGGGCCTCTCCAGGAGCAAGGCGCTGTTCAAGCACGGCCTGCGCACCGCGCTGATCCCGATGGCGACGCTGTTCGCCTTCGGCTTCGGCCTGCTGATCACCGGCGGTGTGTTCACCGAGCGGCTGTTCACCTGGTACGGCATGGGTGACTGGCTGCTGACCGGGATCAACGAGCAGGACACCAACATCGTGGCAACGGTGACGCTGTTCACCGCCGTGCTGGTGCTGGTCTCCGGCTGGCTGTCCGACGTGCTCTACGCCGCGCTCGATCCGCGCGTCCGGGTCTAGGGGAGGAGGAGAACCATGACCGTCAACCTCAACGAGGGCGACTCCAGCGGCACCACCGGAGCCGCGGGCGGCGGCCCCGTCGACGCAGCGGTGGAGCCGAGCAAGGCCACCGGGCGCGGCGCGCTGATCGTGCGCAGGTTCCTGCGCAACAAGCTCGCCATCAGCGGGCTGATCGCGATCCTGCTGCTGTACGCCGTCGCGTTCATCTCCCCGCTGTTCTCCCCGTACGACTACAAGTTCCAGGACTACGGCGCCTTCCTGCAGCCGCCGAGCCCCAGTCACTGGTTCGGCACGACGCAGATCGGTGAGGACGTCTTCACCCAGACCATGCACGGTCTGCAGAAGTCGCTGACGATCGGTCTGCTGGTGGCGCTGATCTCCACCTTCGTCGCCGCCGTCGTCGGCTCGGCCGCCGGTTACTTCGGCAAGTGGTCCGACCGCACGCTGATGTGGATCGTGGACCTGCTGCTGGTGCTGCCGTCGTTCCTGATCATCGCGATCATCAGCCCGTCGCTGCGCGGGGAGAACTGGCTCTGGTTCGTGCTGCTGCTGGCCGCGTTCAACTGGATGATCACCGCGCGCATCGTCAGGGGCATGACGCTGACGCTGAAGGAGCGGGAGTTCGTCAAGGCCGCCAGGTTCATGGGCGAGAAGCCCTGGAAGATCATCAGCAAGCACATCCTGCCCAACATGGCGTCGCTGCTGATCATCGACGGCACCATCAACGTCGGCAGCGCGGTGCTCGCCGAGACCGGCCTGAGCTTCTTCGGCCTCGGCGTGCAGCCGCCGGACGTCTCGCTCGGCACGCTGATCCGCGACGGAACGCGCGCGTCGCTGACCTTCCCCTGGCTGTTCGTCTTCTCCGGCGGCCTGCTCGTGCTCGCCGTGCTCGCGGTGAACTTCGTCGGTGACGGTCTGCGCGACGCGCTCGACCCGAGCTCGAAGAAGGGCAGGGCCAAGGAGAAGAAGAAGCGGCGCGCCGAGCGGGACGAGGCGCAGGAGCAGCCCGCCGCCGCTGAGGCCGGTGCGCGCAAGCGTGAGGACGACGACCGATGACCACTGCTGAGATCCAGTTCGACGAGAGCACCACGACTCCCGGCGGTCCGCTGCTGGAGGTCTCCGACCTGGACGTGTCGTTCCCCAGCGAGGACGGCAGGGTGCGCGCGGTGCGCGGCCTGAGCTACCAGGTCAGTCCCGGCGAGGTGCTCGGCATCGTCGGGGAGTCCGGCTCCGGCAAGTCGGTGTCCTCGCTCGCGGTGATGGGTCTGCTGCCGCAGCAGGCGAAGATCACCGGCTCGATCCGCTTCCAGGGCAGGGAACTGCTCGGCCGCTCCGACCGCGAGCTCTCGCGCATCCGGGGCAGGAAGATCGCGATGATCTTCCAGGACCCGCTCTCCGCGCTGACGCCGGTGTACACCGTCGGCGACCAGATCGCGGAGACGATCCTGGTGCACGGCAAGGGAAAGGTCACCAAGCAGGCCGCAGCCAACCGCGCGGTGGAGCTGCTGGACCTGGTCGGCATCCCGCACGCGCAGCAGCGCGCCAAGGCGTTCCCGCACGAGTTCTCCGGCGGTATGCGCCAGCGCGCGATGATCGCCATGGGCATCGCCAACGACCCCGACCTGATCATCGCGGACGAGCCGACGACGGCGCTGGACGTGACGGTGCAGGCCCAGGTTCTGGAGGTGATGAAGACCGCGCAGGAGGTCACCGGCGCGGGCATCGTGATCATCACCCACGACCTCGGTGTCGTCGCGGGCTTCGCCGACAAGCTGCTGGTGATGTACGCGGGCCGCGCGGTGGAGTCCGGGGTGGTCGAGGAGATCTACGCCGCGCCCCGGATGCCCTACACGCTGGGCCTGCTCGGCTCGATCCCCCGGCTGGACGCCGAGGAGAAGCAGCCGCTCGTGCCCATCGTCGGCCAGCCGCCGTCACTGGTGGCGCTGCCGCCGGGCTGCCCGTTCGGCCCGCGCTGCCCGATGCACGTCGCCGCGTGCGACGCCGCGGAGCCCGCTCTGTCCATTGTGGACGGAAACGCGGGCTCGGCGGATCCGCACCGCGCCGCGTGCATCCGCAGCTCGGAGATCTCCGCGACCGACGCCGACCCGGCCGAGGTCTTCGGAGCCGAGGTGGTCGAACCGCCGAAGGTGGCCTCGATCCCCCGCGAGCAGCGCGAGGTCGTGCTCTCCGTCGACGAGGTGGTCAAGCAGTTCACCGTGACCAAGGGCGTGGTGATGCGCCGCAAGGTCGGCACCGTGCACGCGGTGGACGGCATCACCTTCGACATCCGCGAGGGCGAGACGCTCGGCCTGGTCGGCGAGTCCGGCTGCGGCAAGACCACCACGCTGATGGAGATCCTCGGCCTGGAGAAGCCGACCTCGGGCAGCATCTCGGTGCTGGGCCGCAACGTCGGCAAGATCCCGGCCAAGGACAAGAAGGCCATCCGCCGCGACATGCAGGTGGTCTTCCAGGACCCGATGGCCTCGCTCGACCCGAGGATGCCGGTCTCCGACATCATCGCCGAACCGATGCTGGTGCACGGCTTCGCCAAGGCCGAGATCCAGAAGCGAGTGCCGGAGCTGCTCAGCCTGGTGGGTCTGCGGGCGGAGCACGCCGCGCGCTACCCGGCGGAGTTCTCCGGTGGCCAGCGGCAGCGCATCGGCATCGCCCGCGCGCTTGCGCTGGAGCCCAAGCTCGTCGTGCTGGACGAGCCGGTCTCCGCGCTGGACGTCTCCATCCAGGCCGGCGTGATCAACCTGCTCGACGAGCTCAAGGCCAAGATGGGCCTGTCGTACCTGTTCGTCGCGCACGACCTGTCGGTGGTGCGGCACATCGCCGACCGGGTCGCGGTCATGTACCTGGGCAAGATCGTCGAGATCGGCGACGTGGACACGGTCTTCGGCAGGCCGGAGCACCCGTACACGCAGGCGCTGCTGTCGGCGATCCCGATCCCGGACCCGATCAAGGAACGGCAGCGCGAGCGGATCATCCTCACCGGTGACCTGCCGAGCCCGGCGAACCCGCCGAGCGGCTGCCGCTTCCGCACCCGGTGCTTCAAGTTCGCCGCGCTGCCGGAGGACAAGCAGCGGGCGTGCCTGGACGAACACCCCCCTCGGCTGAGGCGCGGCGACGACCACGAGGTGGCGTGCCACTACGCCGAGGTCCGCGAGGTCGTGTAACACCAAACTGAATAAGTGCGGATGTGGTGTTATACGTCCGTGCTGGGCGAGTTGAAAAAGTTCGACGTAGTGTCCACCTGAATCAACGCCCCGAATAACCAACGCGGGCGACTAGGTAAGCAGTGGAGGACTGGCGTGATGCTAGGGCGACGGCAACCAGCGGTGTTGATTGCCGCCCTGACGGCCGGGGCACTCGTGCTCACGGCGTGCGGTGGCGGCGGCAACAACCCGGCGAACAACCTTCAGGGCAAGGTCAACGCCAACGACATCAACGTGAAGCCCGCGAGCGAACTGAAGGACGGCGGCGACTTCCGCTGGCCGGTCAGCGAGCTCTCCACCCAGTTCAACTACAGCCACATCAACGGCACGCTGGCCGACAGCGCGCGCATCATGGAGGCGTTGATCCCGTCCATGTTCAAGGCGGACGCCCAGGGCGTGCTGTCGGAGAACAAGGACTACGTGGAGTCGGCGAAGCTGACCTCGACCGATCCGCAGATCATCGAGTACAAGCTGAACCCGAAGGCGGTCTGGCAGAACGGCACCCAGCTGTCCTGGAAGGACTTCGACGCCCAGTTCAAGGCGCGCAGCGGCGCGAACAAGGCGTTCGTGACCTCCAGCACCACCGGTTACGAGGACATCGAGAAGGTCGAGAAGGGCGCGACCGAGCAGGACGTCAAGGTCACCATGAAGAAGAAGTTCGGTGACTGGCGCACCCTGTTCGCGATGCTCTACCCGGCGTCGACGAACACCGACCCGAAGGTGTTCAACGACGGCTGGAAGGAGAAGCCGCTCGACAGCGCCGGTCCGTTCAAGTTCGACTCGGTCGACCGCGGCGCCAAGATCCTCACCCTCGTGCCCAACGACAAGTGGTGGGGCGAGAAGCCGAAGCTTTCGAAGATCATCTACCGCCAGATCAGCGTCGACTCGCAGGCGCAGGCCTTCGCGGCCAACGACATCGACTTCATCGACATCGGCCCGAGCGTGAGCACCTTCCAGCAGGTCGTTCCGGTGCAGGGGGCGGTCGTCCGCAAGGCGCTCGCGCCCGACTTCCGGCACATCACCTTCAACGGCGCCAAGGGCTCGATCCTGGAGGACTCGAAGGTCCGTCTGGCGATCCAGAAGGCCGTCGACCGGACCACGATCGCCAAGTCCCAGGTCGGCGCGATCATCCCGGACGCCAAGCCGCTGAACAACCACATCTACGTCGAGGGTCTGAAGGACTACAAGGACCAGGCGCAGCTGGTGGCCTTCAACAAGGACCAGGCCGCGAAGGAGCTCGACGAGCTGGGCTGGAAGCTGGAAGGCGCCACCCGCAAGAAGGACGGCAAGGAACTCGTCATCCGCGACGTGATCCCCACCGCCGTCGAGACCAGCGCCAACGAGGCCAAGCAGGTCCAGCAGATGCTCGCCGCGATCGGCGTCAAGGTGGACATCCAGACCGTGCCGTCCGAGCTGTTCTTCAAGGAGTACGTGTACAAGAACAACTTCGACATCACGCACTTCGCCTGGATCGGCACGCCGACCCCGACCAGCTCCAAGGGGTCGATCTACCGGCTCGACCCGGTCGCGGTCAACCAGAACTACGGCCGCATCGGCAACGACACCATCAACAAGCTGATGACCGACGCCAACGCCGAGCTGGACGACGTCAAGCGCGCCGAGCTGGCCAACAAGGCGGACGAGGAGATCTGGAAGACCGGCCACTCGCTGCTGCTCTACCAGCGCCCCAACGCCATCGGCATCAAGTCGAACATCGCCAACTACGGCGCGTTCGGCTTCGCCGACTACGAGTACGAGAAGATCGGCTTCGTCAAGTAGGCCGGTAGTTTCCGGAAGGGCCCGCGAGTTCGTCTCGCGGGCCCTTTCCGCTTCACAGTCAGGAATTCCGCGGTTGAAGACGAATCTGTCACCGTTGCGCGTCCGCGCTTTCCGGCACGGTCTGGTGACCACGGTGCTGGTGCTGCTGGTGTGCGGCACCATCGGCACGATGTCGTTGCTGTCCTACAACTCGGCGCAGTCGCGGATGGGCAGCCTCAGCGCCCGCGCCGTCGGCGAGATCACCGCAGTGCGCGACTACGTGGTCGATGTGCGCTGGCCGCTGCCCAACGGCGCCCAGGTGACCGCGTCCGTCGAGCTGGCCGTGACTCCCCCGCCCGCGGGCACCCGCTCCGAGGTCGCCTACGAGCCGAGCAACCCGCAGCACGCCGCGATCCCCGGGGCCGTCCTGCTCGCCGAGCTCGACCGCGCGGCGAGCGGTATGTCCTTCAGCGCGGTCATCGCGCTCGCCTCGGTGGCGGTGTTCCTCGCTCTTGTGGTGAGGCGCCTCCGCCTCACCAACCGCCCGGCCCGCAAGGTCGTCGTCCGCCGCGTTCGTGTCCAAAAAGGACTGATCGCGCGATCCTGGTTGGAGACGGAATCCGGGCCGCAGCGCTGGATTCCCGTGTACTACGACCCCGTGCTCGTCGGCATGCCGTCGCCGGTCGAGGTGTCCGTGCACGGCGATCCGCGCACCGACCGCCTGCTCGCGGTGGACTACGCGGGCACGGTTCTGTACTCCTCGGGCGCCACGGTTCGCACTGAGCCGCAGGGCCGCCGCACTGACAACCCCGTGCGCCCCGGTGAGGACATCGAGGAGCGCACAGCCGCGTCCAGCAGCGCGCTGCGCCAGTTCCGCGCCGACGCCGCGCTGATCATGCCCGCGCCGTTGGTCGGCCTGTTCTGGGCTTACTTGGACGCGGGCGGTTTCCCCGTGTGGCTCGGTGCCACCCTCATCACCGCCGCGATCGCGCTGTGGTGGGCGGCCGTGCGCGGTTCCGACCCGTCCTAGCCCCGGCTAGTTCTGCGGCAGCACGTCGAGCCAGCCGCCGGAGCGCCAGTACTGCCCTTCGCCCCGGGTCAGCAGGCCTTCGTCGATGAGGTAGCGGCGCACGGAGACGTGGTCGGCCGCCCCGCCCTCGCACCACGCGCGGACGATGACGTTGACCTCCTTCTCCGGGTAGCGCACGCCGGGTTCGAAGGACTGCACCAGGTGTTCCAGCAGCAGGCGTCGGCGTCCGCGCTGGGCCGGCATCCCGATGAGCCGCCCGTCCTTGACGAAGGTGCGCAGCAGCGCTTCCGTCGTCGGGTCGGAGTCGCCGTAGCCGTGGTCGTCGACGCGCTCCGCGGGGGCTGACGCCTTCGCCAGTTCCGTCAGTGCTTCGCTGCGCAGGCGGTACCCCGGTTCGACGAGGCCGCCGTCCTCCAGCTTCCTGAGGGCCTTGCCGACGGTCTTGGGGTCCAGTCCGGTCGCCTCGCTCAGTTCGGTGATCGAGGTCGCGCCCAGCACGAGGGCGGCGACGACGCGGAGCCGCTCGGGGCCGGCCAGCAGCCCCACCACTGTCTCGGGAGTCACGCTCCGCAACCTAGCGCGCCTGAGTCAGGCGGGCAGCTGTTTACTCTGTGCGATCGGCACTGACCGTTACGTGGGTTTTCGCGCTCCATCCCGGTGGTCTTGCCCCTTCTGGGCTATCGAGTGCGGCGGCCGAGGCCCGAAGATCGGCCGCACTGGGGCTCGCCTGCAGGCGTGCGCGCCCCACCGATCGGCCAGGGAAGCAGGGAGGTCGACCGTGCACCGTAGTTGGTTCCGGACGAAGTTGGTCGAGAAGCGAGAGCAGGTCACGAGCAAGGTCAAGGAGGGTGTCAAGCAGCGGGCGAAGTCTCTCGTCCCGACCCAGCTCACGAAGAAGCCCGAGTCGATGGACAAGTGCATGGTGTGCGGGAAGTCGCTGAAGCGGTCGACCGCGATCTCCGGTGACGGCCGCGTCTGCTCTCCGGCCTGCGCCCACGCCTGGGTCCGCGACCTCAAATAACCCCACACGCAAAGATCCCCCCGGCCAGCTGGCCGGGGGGATCTTTCACATGGTAGCGGGGACAGGATTTGAACCTGCGACCTCTGGATTATGAGCCCAGCGAGCTACCGAACTGCTCCACCCCGCGTCGATGAGTAAACCTTAACCCACCCCGCCCCGATTATGCAAATCGGCTGGCCAGCGCCCTTTTGGTTGCGTCAGTGTCGACTTGACCTGGGGCCCCTTGCGCGTGCCGAAGTGGGCCGGACGGGCACGGTGATGAATCCCCGGCCCACGCCAGCAAGCGTATGGCACGCGCACCCCAGGTAAAGCCGACTTTGTCTCACTTCCCAGCCAGCTCACTTTTGCACGTCATAGGCACTCATCAGGCTCGCCCGCCCCAATGCCCCAAACCCCGATACGCACACCCAACGCTGGCCCTACGGGACCAATGGCCGCAGGCCGAGGCCCCGGCGTGCGCGCAGCGGACGCGCCCGCTGGTGACCCGAAACACATCCACGCAGAAAAGGCGAGGAGCTCGCACCGTGGGGGTCCGGGGGGCTCGGCCCCCCGTGGCGCAAATGCGAACAATCCCCGTCCGCGCATTCTGCGGACGGGGATTGCCCAATTGGTAGCGGGGACAGGATTTGAACCTGCGACCTCTGGATTATGAGCCCAGCGAGCTACCGAACTGCTCCACCCCGCGTTGTTGTCCTAACCCTAGCCGGTGGCGTCCTCCGAAGGCAAATCGGGTGACGCCACCGGCCGAGCCACTACTTCTGGTTGAAGCGCTTGGTCGCGTCTTCCAGGTCCTTCTGGGCCTGGCCGATCGCGGCGAAGTCGCCGGACTGCGTTGCCGTGCGGAGGCGGTTGATGGCGGCTCCGATGTCCTGGATCGCCTTGGCCTGCTCGGCGGTGATCTGCTGTCCGCCCGGGTTGGGCGGCGGGGTGCCACCGCCGCCGGGGTTCTCCGGCGGGGTTGCGCCACCGCCGGGGTTGGGCGGGGTGGTGCCTTCACCGGCGCCCCTGCCGAAGACCTCTTCCAGTGCGCCCGCGAGGGTCTCGGAGAACCCGACGCGCCCGCCGAAGCCGACCAGGACCCTGGCGAGCTGCGGGAAGGCGTTGGGGTCCTTGCGCTGGATGTAGATCGGTTCGACGTAGAGCAGTCCGCCCGCGACCGGCAGCGTCAGCAGGTTGCCGTTGACCGCGTTGGCGTTGGGGTTCTGGAACAGCGTCCTGGCCTCGGTGACCTTGGAGGCGGAGAAGAACTGGTTCTGCATCTGCCCCGGACCCATGGTCTGGGTCGTGGTGGGCAACTGCAGGACCGTCATCTTCCCGTAGTCGGCGGGGTCGGAGGAGGCCGAGACCCACGCGGAGAGGAACTCCCTGCGCAGACCCGTGAGCGCGCTGGTGATCTGGAAGGTCGGCTTGGTCTGACCGGGAGCCTGGGCGATCACGTAGTACGGGGGCAGCTTGCCGCCCTGCGTGCTCTGCGGGGTCGGGGCGCCCGGCTGCTGGGGCTGCGGCTGCTGGACGTTGGGCTGCTGCTCGTCGGTGGGGTCGTCCGGGACGTCCCAGAACTCGTTCTGCGAGTAGAAGACGTCCGGCCGGTTCACGTGGTACTTGGCGAGCAGTTCGCGCTGGACCTTGAACAGGTCCTCCGGGTAGCGGAAGTGCTCGCGCAGCGACATCGGGATCTCGCTGGAGGGCTTCACGGTGCCGGGGAAGACCTTGGACCACGTCTTGAGGACCGGGTCCTTCTCGTCGATCGCGAACAGCGTCACGGAGCCGTCGTAGGCGTCGACGGTGGCCTTGACGGAGTTGCGGATGTAGCTGAACTGCTGCGCGGGCTGGCGGACCCCCTGGGAGGTCTGCGTCGCCTGGCTCAGCTGCGTCCGGTGCGCGTACGGGTAGTTCTCCAGCGTGGTGTAGCCGTCGACGATCCACTTGACCTTGCCGTCGATGACGGCGGGGTACGGGTCGCTGTCCAGCGTCAGCCACGGCGCGGTCATCTTCACCCGGGTCTTGGGGTCCCGGTTGTAGAGGATCTTCGACTCGTTGCCGATGGAACCGGAGAACAGGATGTTGCGCTCGCCGTAAGCGGCGGAGAACACCAGGCGGTTGAACAGGTTCCCGAGCGAGACACCGCCGGCGCCGGTGTAGCGGTAGGCGGCCGTGTCGCTGTCGTACTCGCGGTCCTTGCCGTTGTCCTGACCGCCCACGATGGCGTAGTCGGTGGCGAGCTCGCCGTAGTAGATCCGGGGCTGGTCGACCTTGATGTCACCCTGGCCGCTGGTGTCGCTGACCGTGTAGACGGGGTAGCCGCCCTGGCCGCTGGTGTCCTGCAGCGCGGAGTTCACGGTGTTGGCGGGCGCGGCGACGAAGCCGTTGCCGTGCGTGTACACCAGGTGCCGGTTGATCCAGTTCTGCTGGTTCTCGGCGAGGTTCTTCGGGTCGATCTCACGGGCGGCGACGATGTAGTCGCGCAGCTGGCCGTTGACCATGTAGCGGTCGACGTCGAGCTTGTCGCCGAAGCCGTAGAAGTTCTTGCGCTGCTGCTGCTGGGTGAAGGTGCGGGCGAGCACGTTCGGGTCGAGCAGCCGCACGTTGGAGATCGTGCCCTGGTTGTTGGAGTTGGTGCGGATCTCCTGCGGGGTGGACTCGGAGCGGCCCGGGTAGTCGGTGAAGGTCACCTTGTCCGGGGTCAGCCCGTACGCGTCGCGGGTGGCCCCGATGGCGCGCTCGATGGACTGCGATTCCTTCTGGATCGCGTTGGGGCGCACCGAGAACTGCTCCAGCAGCGCGGGCCAGGCCGCGCCGACGAGCAGGCTGGAGAGCACCAGCAGCACGGTGGCGATGGCCGGGATCTTCAGGTCGCGCAGGAACGCGGCCGCGAAGAACGCGAAGGCGCAGAAGATCGCGATGATGGAGAGGATGAGCTTCGCCGGGAGCACCGCGTGCAGGTCGGTGTAGGTGGCGCCGAAGAAGTTGCTGTTCCTGTTGGAGAACAGCAGCTCGTAGCGGTCGAAGAAGTACGAGGCCGCGTACAGCAGCACGAACAGACCGGCGAGCACGGCGAGCTGGATCCGCGCGGGCGCGGAGAGCTGGCCGCCGCGACCGGCGAGCCGGATGCCGCCGAAGATGTAGTGCGTGACCAGCGCGCCGACGAAGGACGCCGCCACGATCACGAAGCCCCACGAGATCAGCCAGGTGTAGAACGGCAGGCCGAAGGCGTAGAAGCCGATGTCGATGCCGAACTCCGGGTCGGTGACGCCGAAGCGCTCACCGTTGAAGAACGTCTGGACGATCTGCCAGTCCGACGAGGCCGCGACACCCGCGGCGATGAACGCGACGACGGGGATGGCGAACCCGACGAGCCGCAGCCGCTGGATGATCGCCGAGCGGTACTTGGACACCGGGTCGTCCGGCCCGCTGACCGGGACGAAGACCGGGCGGGCGCGGTAGGCGATGGCCAGGTTCAGCATCAGCAGGCCCGCGACGATCAGGCCCATGACGACGAACAGGCCGATCTGGGTGAACAGCACGGTGTTGAACACCGTGCTGAAGCCCACCTCGCCGAACCACAGCCAGTTCACGTACGTGCCGAGCAGGCGGGAGGCGGCCACGATCACTGCCAGCAGCACCGCGCCGATGATGAGCATGATCCGGCTGCGCTTGGACAGCTTCGGTATTCCGACCGGGGGCCGCATGGCCACGTGGCACGCTCCTAGGAGAGGTTTCCTCAGGCGACGGGAGCACGCGAGCGCGAAGGTTCGACGACGCCGACACGCGTCCCGATATGTCCAACTCTACGAGGCCGCTTCCGGGTTCCCGTGACGGCCTTCACGTGGGGGGATGAAACCATGGTCACATGGGATCTCCATCCGAATCCGGAACCTTCTCCGTCGCGCTGCCCGCGGCGGTGCGCGAGGTCGAGGACTTCGTCTCCTCCGCGGGCTGGGACCAGCCACCGCAACTGTTCGCCCTGGTGCCGACCGCCGAACTGGTCGAGCGCGAGCCCGGGCTGGCCGAACGCATCGACCCTGAGGCGATGCTGACCCCGATCGCCCAGGACTCGCTGCCCGACGACGACCTCGGCACGACGCTGGCCAGGATCGTCTGGCCGGACGCGGTCGCGGGCTGCGTGCTGACGCAGGAGATCCTCATGCTCCCGCCGGAGGCCGAGGCCGACCTGCCGGACGAGGAGGCCGACCCGGCCGCCGCGGAGAAGTTCATCGCCGAGCACCCGCTGCGCCGTGAGGCCAGGCTGGTCGCGGGTGTGCTGCGCGGACAGGAGACGGGGATCTGCCTGCTGCGGGTGAAGGGCGACGGCTCCGAGGAGTCGGCCGACGAGCTGGTCGAGCACCCCGACCTGGCACCGAACCTGGTCGAGGCGCTGCGCTCGACCTTCCAGCACGGCTGACGGGCGCGGGCCCCCGGTTCAGCAACCGGGGGTCGGCTTGCCCTCCTGCACGGCCTGGAGCGCGTCCACCGCGCCCGCGAGGTTCTCGACCTTGATCAGGCGCAGTCCCTCGGGAACGCGCTGCCGGGCCTCGACGCAGTTCTCCGCCGGGGTGAGGAACACCGTGGCACCCTGCTCGCGGGCGGCCCGCATCTTGAACGGGATGCCGCCGATGGCACCGACCTTGCCCTCGATGTCGATCTCACCGGTGCCCGCGACCGACAGCCCGCCGTTGAGCTTGCCCGGCGTCAGCTTGTCCACGATGGCCAGCGCGAACATCAGCCCGGCCGACGGCCCGCCGACCTCCTTGAGGCTGATCTTGATCTGGAAGTCCGGCGCGGGGCGGTCGGCGGGGGTGACGCCGAGGAAGCCGTAGGCCGGGCGGTCCGGCCCCTTCTCCGGGCGCTCGCCGAGGGTCACCTGCGCGGTCGTCTCGGGCACGTCGTTGCGCTGGTAGCGAACGGCGACCTGGTCCCCGGGCTTGGTCCGCACGAGCGCGGCGCGCACCTCGTCGGCTGTGCTCACGGGCTGGCCGTTGATCGCGACGATGCGGTCCCCCGGCTGGATCACCTTGGTGGACGGACCGTCCGCGGTGACCGAGGTGACGACCACCTTGTCCGGGTACTTCAGGTACCGCAGCGCGGCCACCTCGGCGTTGGTCTGGGAGAGCTGGAAGGCCCTGGTGTTCTCGGCGTCGACCTGCTGCTTGGTCTTCTCCGGCGGGAACACCTCCTCGCGCGGGACCAGCGCGAACCTGCCCCCGGCCCACAGCCCGAGCGCGCCGAAGACGGTCACGCCGTCGGTCACGCCGACCGTGGTCATCGTCAGGTGGCCGCCGAAGTCCGAGGACTCGTGACCGGCCAGCTCGACGACGGGAACCCCGCCGACCTTGCTGAGGGTGTCGTAGGTCGGGCCGGGGCCGAGCGCCACGTACGGCACCCTCACGAAGCCTCCGACCAGGCCGAGCGCGAGCACGAGCACGATGCTCAGCAACAGGGTCCAGGTGCGGCGGGTCACAAGCGCACAGGGTACGGGTCCGGCCACCCCGCGCCCGGGTGCGGGACCCGCGTGCCGCGTACCGTGGAATGCATGAGCGATCTGCCCTTCGGGTTCAGCAGCTCCGATCCGGACAAGGACCCGGAGCGCAAGGGAAAGGACAACCAGGGGCCCCAGGATCACAACCAGGGGTTCGGGTTCGGCTTCGGCCAGGGCGTTCCGCCCGGCGGTCAGAACCCCTTCGCCGGTGCCGGCGGCGCCGGTGGTTTCGACATGAACCAGCTCGGCCAGATGCTCAGCCAGCTCGGTCAGGTGCTGAGCCAGGCGAGCACGTCGAGCGGCCCCGTCAACTACGACCTCGCCAAGCAGCTGGCCGTGCAGCAGCTGGGCACCTCCGGCGGCACCACGAAGCCGACCGCGCAGCAGGCGAGCGCGGTGGCCGACGCGGTGCGCCTCGCCGAGCTGTGGCTGGACCCCGCGACGTCGCTGCCCGCGGGCGCGCGCAAGGCGGTGGCGTGGTCGGCGAGCGACTGGGTCGAGGGCACGCTGCCGAGCTGGCAGCGGCTGTGCGACCCGGTCGCCAGGCAGATGTCCGGTGCGTGGGTGGACGCGATGCCGGAGGAGGCCAAGCAGGCGGCGGGACCGCTGCTGGCGATGATCGGCCAGATGGGCGGATTCGCGTTCGGCTCGCAGCTGGGCGGCAGCCTCGCGCAGCTCGGCTCCGAGGTGCTGACCTCCACCGAGGTCGGCCTGCCGCTGGGCAGCGAGGGCGTGGCGGCGCTGCTGCCCGCGAACGTGGAGAAGTTCACCGAGGGCCTCGGCAGGCCAGCCCACGAGGTGATGGTGTTCCTCGCCGCCCGCGAGGCCGCGCACCACCGCCTGTTCGCGCACGTGCCGTGGCTGCGCCAGCGCCTGATGAGCACGGTCGAGGAGTACGCCAAGGGCATCAAGGTCGACACCTCCGCGCTGGAGGGCCTCGCCGGGCAGTTCGACCCGTCCCACCCGCAGGCGCTGGAGGAGATGATGTCCTCCGGCATGCTCCAGCCGCAGAACACCCCGGAGCAGCAGGCCGCGCTCGTCCGCCTGGAGACCCTGCTCGCGCTCGTCGAGGGCTGGGTGGACGTCGTGGTCGCCGAGGCCGTCGGCGACCGGTTGCCCGGTGCCGACGCGCTGCGGGAGACGTTGCGCCGCAGGCGTGCCAGCGGCGGCCCCGCCGAGCAGACCTTCGCCACCCTCGTCGGCCTGGAGCTGCGGCCGAGGCGGTTGCGCGCGGCGGCCGGGCTGTGGCGGCTGATGACGGACAAGCACGGGATCACCGGCCGCGACTCGGTCTGGGACCACCCCGACTTCATCCCCACCTCCGCCGACCTCGACGACCCGTTGGAGTTCGCCGAGCGCTGGGGCGAGTCCTCGCTCGACCCGATCGCCGAGCTCAAGCGCACCGAGGGCGAGGCCCCCGAGGAGGGCTCCCCCGGCTCCTGACCCAGCCCCACTCGTGAACCCAATGTGGCATTGGTTGCGCCAGAGGTCACCAATGCCGCATTGGGTTCACTGGTTTCAGGGCAGGGCTGTCCCGGTACGGGGGATGCGGCCCGCTCCGATCGGCGGTTGACCGAGGTGCTCGAAGCGGGCGAGGCTGGTTTCGCCGCCGCGACAACGATGTCAGCCTCAGGGAGTCCACTGTGGACAGACGAACGGTGCTGCGCGGGATGGCGGCCGCGCCCGTCGCGGGAGCGTCCTTCACCGGGACGGCGGCGGCGAGCGCGCCGAAGCGCCGCGTCCGGCTCGGCGTCAACTACGTGCCCAGCCGGAACTGGTGGTTCAGCTGGTCGGACTGGGACCGCCGGTCACTGGTCCGCGACCTCGCCGCCATCGCCGGGCTGGGCATGGACCACATCCGGATCATGTGTCTCTGGCCGGACTTCCAGCCCAACACCGGGCACGTGCGCGGCGAGATGCTCGACCGGCTCGCCGAGCTGCTCGACCTCGCCGACGCGGTCCGGCTGGACGTCGAGGTCACCGTGTTCAACGGCGCGCTGAGCGGGTTCCTCTTCGTGCCGCCGTGGTTGCTGGACAACAGCACCGGCAAGGCCCGCAACATGTTCACCGACCCGACCGCGCTCGCCGCGCAGCACGCGCTGCTGGAGGCGATCGCCGCGCGGATCGGCACGCACCGCCGCTTCCTCGGCTTCGACCTGTCCAACGAGGTGAACTGGTTCGCCCAGCCGCTGGGCATGGCCATCACCCCGCAGCAGGGCGACGCCTGGCACTCCGCCCTGTTCGCCACCTGCGAACGCGTGGCGCCGGGCAGGCTGCACGTCTCCGGGATCGACCACTACCCGTGGCTCAACAACGCCTACTTCACCCGCGAGGGCCTCGCCACCAGCGGCACGGCGACCGCGTGCCACACGTGGGCGGGCTGGACCAACGTCATCCAGCGCTACGGCCCGCTCTCCACCCCCTCCCTGCACTACTCGGAGTACTTCGTCGAACTGCTCAAGGCCTTCCACACCGACCTGCGCCGCCCGGTGTGGATCGAGGAGACCGGGGTGTCCACGAAGTGGATGGACGCCGCGGTGATCCCGGAGTGGACCGAGCGCTCCATCCGCAACATGGCCGGCTGCGGCGAGCTGTTCGGCATCACCTGGTGGTGCTCGCACGACCTGAACCCGGGGCTGGCCGGTTTCAACCCGCTGGAGTACGACCTCGGCCTCATCGACCCGCGCGGTGCCCGCAAGCCGATCGGTTCCGTCATCGCCCGCCTGGCCGCCGAGTTCGACCGCCACCCTCCGCAGGTGCTGCCGCGCCCGGTCGCGCTGGTGCTGCCCGAGGGCGCCGTACCCGATCTCTCCTTCCTGGTGGCCTGGGCGAAGCTGGTGGACCAGGGCGTTCGACCGGCGATCGTCCGGCAGAGCCGCAGCACCGACGCGTGGTACCTCTCGGCCCGCCGGATCGACCGGCTGGTCGTGCCCTGAGCCTCTCGCCCCGATCGCACCGGGCCGGTTCGGCTAGTCCTCCACCTCGATCCCCCAGCCCGCCGCGGCCGACAGCCCCTCCAGGTAACCGACCGCGCGCTCGGTGCGCGGGTAGTTGTGCACCAGCTCCCAGAACCTCGGCCCGTGGCCGGGCACGAGCAGGTGCGTCAGCTCGTGCACCAGCACGTAGTCGAGGACCCACGGCGGCACGTCGCGCAGCCGCTCGCTGATCCTGATGGTGCGGTCGCTCGGCGTGCAGGACGCCCAGCGGGTGCGCATCGGTGGCACCCAGCGGACGCTCGCCGGGTGCGCCTTCCCGCCCAGGTAGCGGGCGGAGAGGTTGGCGCAGCGCAGGAGCAGCGCCTCATCGGACTCCCGCGCGGGCGAGCGCCGTTTCGTCTCGCTGCGCTGGAGCCTGGCCAGCATCTCGGCCACCCAGTGCTCTTCCTCGGACCTGCTCATCCTCGCCGGGATGAGCACGATGACCTTGTCCCCGTCTCGGTACGCGGTGACCGTGCGCCGTCGTCGCGTGCTTCGACGGACTTCAACTTCCGCCTGTGTCACGAGGAGAACGCTACGACGAGGCACCGACAGCGTGCTCCTGTTTGTCCACACCTCGTCGGCGCAATCACACGTTGGACGTGTCATGCGCGCATCTACATAGATGCACAGGTAGCGTGACGCCGAGTCGCGAGCACGGACGGTGAGACGTGCTCACGGTGCTCCCGTCTCACCGCGGGGGCAGTCCGAGCAAGGGAGGGAAGCCGTGGCGGAGTCGTACAACGGCTACTGCGTCAAGTGCCGCGAAAAGCGGGACTTCCAGGGAGAAGTCGAGGAAAAGAACGGTCGGAGGATGGCGAAGGGCCTCTGTCCGACGTGCGGTACGAAGATGACCCGGATCCTCGGCAAGGCGTCGTAGCGCGGGGTTTCCTCGGGGGTGGCCTTGGGGTCGACGCGACCCGGAGGCCACTCTCCGTAATCAGTCCGACGCGCCGACCGGCCCGTCAAGAGTCACCCGCAGCCTGTGGACAACTCCCCTTCCCTGTGGACAACCGTTTGCCGGGCTGGACAACCGGTGCCACCGTCGGATACATGGCGTCCACCCCCTCCCCCACAACCCCGGTCCCTTCCTTCCCGGCGATCGCCCGGAAGAAGAACCTCCCGCCGAGACGGCCCCTGCCCCGGCGGCCCCGCCTGCTCCCGGGTCTGCCCGTCCTCTGGCGCGGCGACAGCACGGTGCAGATCGGCGTCGATCCGCGCCGCGCCGTGGTGGTCGACGAGCTCTCGCCGGACATGGCCCGCGCGCTGCGCGAACTCGACGGCAGGCACACCCTCCGGCACCTGCTCGGCCTCCGGGACGACGACGAGGTCGGGACCCAGTCCGAACTCGCCGGGCTGCTGATCGCCCTCGACCACGCGGGCGTGCTGGACCAGGACGCCACCGACCTCCCCGCGGCCCGGCAGCGGGAGCCCCCACCAGGCCTGATGACCGACGCGGGTGCCTGGGCCCTCCGGCTCGGACGCGCCTGCGGCGACATCCTGGCCGAGCGGGACAGGACCACGGTTCACGTGCACGGCTCGGGCAGGACCGCCGACGCGATGGCGGCACTGCTGCGCTCGGCCGGGCTCGGCAACGTGCGCCGCATCGCCACCCGTGCCCGCTCGACCCCTGACTTCGTGGTGCTGACCGGCTCGGTCGTGCGCGACCAGGAGCTGAGGGCGGAGCTGATGTCCAACGGCATCCCGCACCTGGCCGTCGAGCTGCACGAGACCAGCGCGCTCGTGGGGCCGTTCGTCGTCCCGGGCCGAACGAGCTGCCTGACCTGCGTCGACCTGTGGCGCAGCGATCGAGATCCGGGATGGGGCCTGGTGTCCAGCCAGCTCGGGGCCCTGCCCTCCGCCGAGGAGCTGGTCTGCGCCCACGCGGCGGCCGCCGTGGCGACCGGCCAGCTGCTGCTGATGCTGTCCCACCCCGGCGGGGCGAACGGGCTGCCGCCGACGTGGAACGCGGCGATCGAGCTCGACCCCGTGCGGGGCAAGACCTTCCTGCGCCACCTGCCGCCGCACCGCGGCTGCGCCTGTGGCGGGGCCGAAGGGAGGTCTGCTTACATGTAGGCAAGCAACCCACCACCGCTCGGGCCACCTGGACGCGTGCCCGCCGAGCCCCGGGAAACGGCTGCGTCGGGCGGACCTCTCGGGAGAGAATCGACCAGTGACAGAGATCCCGCGCCGCGCCGTGCACCGCACCGCGAAGCTCGCCAGCCTGCCGCTCGGTGCCGCGGGGCGGGTCGCCGCGGGGTGGGGCAAGCGACTGGTCGGGCGCAGCTCCGACGAGGTCAGCGCCGAGTTCTCGGCCAAGACGGCCGAGCAGGTGTTCGCCGTCCTCGGCCAGCTCAAGGGCGGGGCCATGAAGTTCGGCCAGGCCCTGAGCGTGTTCGAGGCCGCCGTTCCTGAGGAGATGGCGGCGCCCTACCGCGAGGCGCTCACCAAGCTCCAGTCGGCCGCGCCCGCGCTGCCCGCGAAGACGGTGCACCGGGTGCTCGCCGAGCAGCTCGGCCGGTCCTGGGAGCAGCGGTTCTCCTCCTTCGACGACGTGCCCGCCGCCGCGGCGAGCATCGGCCAGGTGCACCGGGCGACGTGGCACGACGGCCGCGAGGTCGCGGTGAAGGTGCAGTACCCCGGCGCGGACGAGGCTCTGCTCGCCGACCTCCGGCAGCTGGAGCGGTTCTCCCGGTTGTTCCGGGCGCTGATCCCCGGCCTGGAGGTGAAGCCGCTGCTCGCGGAGCTGCGCGAGCGGATGGTGGAGGAGCTGGACTACCGCATCGAGGCCGACAACCAGCGGGCCTTCGCCAAGGGCTTCGTCGACGATGAGCACATCGTGGTGCCCAGGGTGGTGGCCAGCGCGCCCAAGGTCATGGTCTCGGAGTGGGTCGAGGGCACACCGCTGTCAGCGACGATCAAGGACGGCACGCGGGAGGAGCGCGACGCCGCGGGCTACCTGCTGTCGCTGTTCCACTTCTCGGCACCCGAGCGCACCGGTCTGCTGCACGCCGACCCGCACCCCGGCAACTTCATGGTGCTGCCGGACGGCAGGCTGTGCGTGATCGACTTCGGCGCGGTCGCGCGGTTGCCGGAGGGGCTGCCGCACACGCTCGGCGTGCTGACCAGGCTGGCGTTGCAGGGCAGGTCCGAGGACCTGATGGAGCTGCTGCGCACCGAGCGCTTCCTCGGCAGGGACACCGACCTGGACGCCCAGGACGTGCTCAGCTACCTGGCGCCGTTCGTCGAGCCGATGGGTGCGGAGCGGTTCCGCTTCACCAGGAGCTGGTTGCAGCGCCAGGCGGAGCGGATCAGCAACCTGCGCGGCGCGGACTTCCGCACCGGGCGGTTCCTGAACCTGCCGCCGAGCTACCTGCTGATCCACCGGGTGACGATGGGCTCCATCGGCATCCTGTGCCAGCTGGACGCCGAGGTGCCCGCGCGCGAGATCGTCACGCGCTGGCAGCCCGGGTTCGCCGACGAGAACTGAGGTTCCAGCACCGGGACGGGTCAGGCCCACCACTCGCTGGGCAGCTTGCTCTCGATGTCGCGCACGTGCGTCCGCGCGCAGTCGGGGCACAGCCAGCGGGTACGGCCGCTGTCGCGGTCGCTGACCCAGGCCAGCGCCGCGGTCGGATCGCCGTCGAGGTCGCGGACGGTGCCGCAGCGGTGGCAGGCGACGGGCTCGCTCATGGCTGGAGGCTACGCGAGCGGCCTGCGGCCGAGGTGGACCGTGTTGGCCTGCAACCAGAACAGGTCCTCGCGGTCGGCGAGGCTGAGCTGGTCGCCGGGATCGAGCATGCGGTCGAGCAGCGCGGTGTCCTCGGCGGAGCACCAGCCCTGGGTGGTGCTCCGCAACCAGCGGACACGATCGATCACGGTCGTTCGGTCGGCCTCGCTCAGCGGGGCCGGGCGGTCGAAGAGGTAGCTGAACGCGGTCACGTCGACGAGGCCGACGCCGCGGAGCACGCTGCTCCAGCCCTCGGTCAGCGGGACCGAACCGGTCATGTCGGCGCGCATCGCCTTGAACCACTGGGTGTTCGCGACGTCCAACCGCTGTTGCAGCCCCGGTTCGCCCGCCCCGAGGTCGTTGGCGAGGAAGCGCGCGGGCAGGCCGCCCTCCGCCAGCGCCAGCCGACCGCCGGGAGCGAGGGCGGCGGCGAGGTTGCGTACGCCCTGCCGTTCGTCGGGCAGGTGGTGCACGACGTGCGAGGCCCAGATGAGGTCAGCGGCGGGCAGCCGCCGGGCCAGCTCGGGGTCGGCGGCATCGCCGTGCACGGCGACCACCTCGACGTCGGAGCCCGCCACCGCGCGGACGCTCTCCTCGGCGGCGGCGAGCAGCTCCGGTACGGCGTCGACCAGCACCACGGTGGCGCCGGGCTTTCCGGCCGCGCGCAACGCCCCAGCGAAGGAGCTCGCCCAACCACCGGAGCCGGAGCCCATGTCGATCACCGTGCGAACGCTGTCGTCGACGAGGCGCGCGGCGACTTCGGCGCGCGCCGTCGCGGTCAGCAGGTCCGCCCTGCGCAGCTCGGTGAGCCGGCTCGGCCAGTCGATGTTGTCGTGCGCGTGCGCGTGGGAGCCCATGGGCTGACCGTACCGACGCGCGCGAGCGGCTTGCCCGGCTCGGCCAACCCGTTGCCCCGCAAGTGGTCGAGCCGAGGACTCCGGTGCCGGAGCCGCCGGGGTTGGAGTGTCTTCAAGACCAGCGAACCCCTCTTTCGATCATCGTCAACCGCCGCACACCCTCTGTCGCGGCCCGAGGGTTTGCCGTCGTTGGAGACAGCTGGGGCAGGGGTTGGGGGTACTTGAAGACCGGCGAACCGATGGCGTGCGGGGCGCGGATCGGCGATGTTTCCGCGTGGTCGGCAAGCGTGTGGTCGGCGAGAGCGTGGTGAGCGAGAGCGTGGTGGGCGGGGGCGCAACGGCGACGGGCGCCGTCCTGGGAGGACGACGCCCGTCATCTGGTGTTCATCGCAGTGAAGTGGATCTTGTTGGGGCGGAAGGGTTCCCGCCCCAACGCGGGATCAGAGCGAGGACCGGTGGCGGTCCGCCCTGCGGTTGGCCACCGAGGCCAGCCACTGCCACCGCTGCGCGGCGGACATGCGGCGGGCTTGTCGCTCGTGCGCGGCGGAGTGCTCCGCCTCCCGCATTCGTTGACGGGTTAGATGCTCATGAAGAAACATGTTCGAAGCCACCCTTTGGTGAAGATCGTTGTTGGTCATCGCGTCGAAGTAGATGTGGTCGTTCATGCGGCTGCCTCCTGCTTCACGGTGACGCCGGCGGCGCCGACGGTGGTCTCCTTGCGCGGACGGCCACGGGGCCGCTTGCGCGCGATCACCGCGCCGCGCTCGAAGATCTCCCCACCCCAGACGCCCCAGGGCTCGCGCCGCGCGAGCGCTCCGGCGAGGCACTCGGCCCGGACGGGGCAGTCGACGCAGAGCGTCTTGGCGCGGTCGAGGTCGTTCGGGGTGTCGGCGAACCAGAGGTCCGCGTCGCCCACTCGGCAGGGCAGGTTGCTCGCCGCGTCGAAGACGTCGGCGGTTCCGTAGTCGGGAACGGACCCGACCTCGGGGATCGTTCCGCAAGGCGGAACGGTCGCGGTCAACACAGTGTTCTCCTCGGTTGTTCCTGTGTTTCTCATGGGTGTTTCTCGGGGTGTTTCTTTGTGCGGAAATGACGAAGGCCGCGAACCGACTTGCGGTCCGCGGCCTTCGTGAGCCTGTGTCCTGACGGTGTCAGGGACTTCGGTCCACTGGTACGGACGAGCAAGCACGGACGTTCTGCCGAACATCAACGGGCTGGTCTTCACGGGTCACGTGCAGAGCGAGGGACGGAGCGGCAACGGGCAGACCGGTGCCCAACGGCTTCAGCGCGACTGGGGCGGTGATGGTCCACGCGCCACCCCTGGACTTCATGCCGCCGCCGATGGGCGCGGACATGCCAATGACCCCGGCGAAGGAGGGGTAGCCCGCGAGCGAGAGGTTCTTGGTGATCTTCACTGCGGCCACCTCCTTTCCGAGGTCATCTGGGCCCGAGCGAACTCGGGCGTTTTCACGTGTGGATGTCGGGAGCCGGGGCTCCCGTCCTTTGCAGGCTATGTCTCGCGTGCCAGGGCGTGCAACCGAATTATTCGAGTTGGTCCTCACTCGCCCGGATGAGTGACGAAGAGCCACCGTCCGAGCCCCCAGCGTGCACGAGATCGAGCACGTCAGAACCATACTTGTCCAACTTCGACGCGCCAATACCCGAGATGCCCACAAGGGCGGCGACGGTGGTCGGGCGCTGCTCGGCGATGGCCATCAGGGTCGCGTCCGTGAACACCACGTAGGCCGGGACCTTGAGCTGCTTCGCGCGGTCGGCGCGCCACGTCTTGAGCCTGCCGAGCAGCTGTTCGTCCACATCGGACGGACAGCTCGCGCACCTGCCGAGCTTGACCGCGACGCTGCCGATGAGCGGACCCGCGCAGGTGCGGCACTCCGGCTTCGCGGCGTCCCTGCGCAGCGAGGACGCGCCGGCGACCGTGCCCTTGGCTGGCAGGGCGGCCGGGTGGTCGTCGGGGACGAGCCCGTAGAGGAAGCGGCTGCGGCGCCTCGGCCTGCCGCCCCCACCGGCCGAGCGCGTCAGCGCCCACGACAGCCACAGGTGCTCGCGGGCGCGCGTGACGCCGACGTAGAAGAGCCTGCGCTCCTCCTCGATCCCTTCGGAGCCTCCCGAAGCGTCGGAGAGCACGTGCTGGATCGGCAGGGTGCCCTCGGTGAGCCCGACGAGGAACACCGCGTCCCACTCCAGGCCCTTCGCCGCGTGCAGCGAGGCGAGGGTCACGCCCTCCACGGTCGGCGGGTGCTGGGCCTCAGCGCGCAGCACCAGCTCGCCGACGAAGCGGGGCAGGTCGGCGTCCTCGACGGCGGCGGCGAACTCCTCGGCCAGTTCGACGAGCGCGAGCAGGGACTCCCACTTCTCCCGCATCGCGCCACCGGTCGGCGGCTCGTCGGTGAGGCCGATGGTGGAGAGCAGCTTGCGCACCACGTCCGGCAGCGTGTTCGCGCCGATCTCCAGCTCACCGTTGGAACGCAGCACGTGCATGGCCTGGCGGACCTCTGGGCGGTGGAAGAACCGCTCGCCGCCGCGCACCTGGTACGGGATCTCGGCCTCGGTCAGGGCCTGCTCGTAGACCTCCGACTGCGCGTTGACGCGGTAGAGCACCGCGACCTCGCTGGCGGAGACACCCGCATCGAGCAGCTTGCGGATGCGCCGTACGACCGCGCGCGCCTCGGCGTTCTCGTCGTCGAACTCGGCGAAGTGCGGTTGCGGGCCGTCGGGCCGCTGGCCGATCAGTTGCAGGCGTGAGCCCGCCGGACGCCCGCGCGCGGCGCCGATGACCTTGTTGGCCAGCGCCACGACCTGCGGCGTGGAGCGGTAGTCGCGTTCGAGCCGGACCACGACGGCCTCGGGGAAGCGCTTGGAGAAGTCCAGCAGCGGGCGCGGCGAGGCTCCCGCGAAGGAGTAGATCGTCTGGTTCGCGTCGCCGACCACGGTGAGGTCGTCGCGGTTGCCGAGCCAGGCGTCGAGCACGCGCTGCTGGAGCGGGGTGACGTCCTGGTACTCGTCGACCACGAAGCAGCGGTAGCGCTCGCGGAACTCCCCAGCGACGTCGTGGTGCTCCTCCAGCACGGCGGCGGTGTGCAGAAGCAGGTCGTCGAAGTCCATCGACCGCGCGCGGGTCTTCAGCGCCTCGTAGCCGGAGTACACGGCGGAGACCTGCTCGGCGGGGCCCGGGATCTCGCGGCCGATCTTGGCGGTGGCCGTGCCGTAGTCGTCGGGAGTGATCAGCGACGCCTTGGCCCACTCGATCTCGCTGGCGAAGTCGCGCAGGGACTCGCGGTCGGTCGGGGCGCCCGCACGCTGCGCCGCCTGGCCGACGAGGCGGAGCTTGCCGTCGAGCAGCTCCCACGGCGCGTCGCCGACGACCCTGGGCCAGAAGTAGCGCAGCTGGCGAAGCGCGGCGGCGTGGAAGGTCCGCGCCTGCGCGCCCTGGACGCCGAGCGCGCGCAGGCGCGTGCGCATCTCGCCCGCCGCGCGCGCGGTGAAGGTGACCGCGAGGACCTGGCCCGCCGCGACGTGACCGTTGTTGACCAGGTGCGCGATCCGGCGAGTGATCGTCCGCGTCTTGCCGGTGCCCGCGCCCGCGAGCACGCAGACCGGGCCGCGCGGCGCGTGCACCGCTTCCCGCTGCTCGGGATCGAGTCCTTCGCTCAGCCTGTTCCCGTGCTCCGAGTCGCCCACCGCCCCATACTCGCAGAGGCCGCGCGCCGGGGAGACGCGCGGCTCGGCGTGGGTGGATTTTGTTTCACAGGAACATGTTCAGAGCTGGACGTTCGCCCATGCTGCGAGCATGCGGTGGGCGATGGAGCTGGCGCCGGGCAGGCCGAGGCCGGGGATGGCGCCGCCCGCCGCGAAGGCCGCGCGGACCTCGTCGCGGTGCACCCACTTGGCGTGCTCGATCTCGTCCTCCGCGAGCACGAGCGGGGCGTCCCGGTCGGCGAGCGCGGAGAAGCCGACCATCAGCGAGCGCGGGAACGGCCACGGCTGGCTGCCGAGGTAGCGGACGGAGCGGACGGCGACGCCGACCTCCTCGCCGACCTCGCGCTCCACGCACGCCTCCAACGACTCGCCGACCTCGACGAAGCCCGCGAGCACCGAGTACCGCTCGGCGGGCCAGACCGGTTGGCGCGCGAGCAGGACGTGCGCGTCACCGTCGTGCACGAGGCAGATCACGGCGGGGTCGGTGCGCGGGTACTCCTCGTGCCCACAACCGGTGCACCGGCGAGCCCACCCGGCGCGCACGGCCTTCGTCGGAGAGCCGCAGCGCGCGCAGAAGTTGCTGTGGTCGTGCCACGCGAGCAGGCCGACGGCGGCCGTCATGAGCCCGGCGTCGGTGTCGCTGAGCAGGGCCCCGCACATCCGCAGGTCCTGCCAGTCCCCTGAGCCGGGATCCTCCGGGCCGGAACCGCGAACGGCCCAGTACGCAACCTCGTCCTGCACGCCGAGGAACACCGCGCCGTCCACGGGCGCCTCACCGAGGTCGCTGGTGCGGCCGAGGTGCAGCGCGTCGTCCACGAGCCGGGCGCGGCCGCGCTCGTCGATCACGACGAGCCCGGCCTCCTTCCACCCCTTGGCCAGCAGCTCGACGTCGCCCCGCGCGGCGTCCGCTCTGTCCACAGTGGACCGTGAAAGCGCGGGGAGGCCGTCGAGCACGAAGTCCGTCACGAGAGGACGACACCTCCGAGCCCGCGCAGCGGAGCCTCCAGCTTCGAGGCGTCGCCGACGACCACGCCGGTCCACGCGGTCGGCCGGAAGAACTCCGCGGCGGCCTCGGCGATCTGCTCGGCGGTGACCTCGCGCAGGCGGTCGGGGTGCGCCCACAGCCACTCCGCGCCGAGGCCGACCGAAGCCAGCCCGGCGAGGTTGCTGGCCAGCCCGGCCTGCGAGGAGACGCCGATGGACAGCGAGCCGACGAGGTAGCGGCGCACGGTGTCGACCTCGGACTCCGTCGGCGGCACCAGGCACATCCGGCCGAGCTCGTAGCGCGCTTCGAGGACGGCGGGCGCGGTGACCTCGCTCGCGGTGTCGCCGCTCAGGATGAGCGTCGCCTTGCCCGGCGTGAACTCGAACATCGAGTGCACCGAGTACGTGTAGCCCTTGTCCTCGCGGAGGTTCTCGACCACGCGCGAGGAGAAGAAGCCGCCGAAGGCGACGTTGGCCATCTGCAGCGCGGGGTAGCGCGGATCGGTGCGCGGAACCGCCTGCGTGCTCAGGCGCAGCTGCGACTGCACGGCGCCCGGACGGTCGACGAGGCGCAGGTCTCCGCCGGCGATGTCCGGCAACTGCGGCATCTCCACCGCGTTGGCGTCGGACTTCCACCCGAGGAGCTTCTCCGCGATCCGGTCGATGGCCCGGCGCGGCTCGACGTCACCGACGATCACGAGCACGGACCCGCGCGGGAGCACGGCGGTGCGGTGCAGCTCGCGGACGTCCTCGACGGTGACGGCCGCCGCGGCCTCCTCCGTCGGCACCTCCCTGGTGAACGGGTGGTCGCCGTAACGGTGGCGCTGCAACGCTTCCCTGGCGATGGTGCCGGGCTGCGAGCGCATCAGCGAGATCGAGCTGACCAGTCGCTCGCGCTCGCGGTAGACCTCCTGCTCGGGGTAGGCCGCCGCGGTCAGCAGGTCGGCGAGCACGTCCAGCTGGAGGTCCAGGCCGTCGACGAGGCCGTTCCAGGACAGCGTGAGGTGCTCGGGGTCGACGCCGACGCCCAGCGCGGCACCGACCCGCGCCAGGTCGCTGTCCAGCTCGACCATCGTGCGGTTGGCGGTGCCCGCGAGCAGCGTCGCGGACAGCAGCTCGGCCTGCGCGGCGTGCTCGGGCCGCTCCCCCGCGAACGGGATGGTGAGCCGGAACTCCACCATCGGCACCGTGGCGCGGCGCGCGGCGATCACGCGCAAACCGTTGTCCAGCACGGTGTCCACGAGCTCGGGCTCGACGGCGGCGCTCTGCGTGAGGAGGTCCGGCAGTGGGCGCGGACCGGCTTCGGTGCGGCCGATCTCGGCAGCGGTACGCGTCACTTGTCGCCTCCAGCGGGGGTCAGGGTCAGCACGGCGCGCGAGTCGGGCCGCAGGCCCTTGGCGGCCTTGGCCACGTCGTCCGGGGTCACGGCCGCGAGCAGGCTCGGCAGCTCGCCGATCAGCTCCGCTCGGCCGAACAGCAGCTCGGCCGAGCCGTAGTTCAGCGTCCGCGAGGTCAACCGGTCGTGCGCCCCGTGCAGCGTGGCCGCCCAGCGCGCGGTGATCCTGGCCAGCTCGTCGGCCTCGGGGCCGTGCGCGGCCAGCCGCTCCAGCTCCTCGTCGATCGCGCCGAGCACGCGCGCCTGCTCGACCTGGCCGGGGTGGATGGCCACGATCGCGAAGGTGTCCGGGTCGCGCGCGTCCAGCGAGCTGCCGAGCAGGCCGCAGCGCGCGCTGATCTCGATCACCAGCTCGTCGGTGTGCACCAACCGCTGCACCAGACGCGCGGAATCACCGTCGCTGAGCAGCGAGGACAGCACCATGTAGGCCAGGTAGCCGTTCATGTCGGTGCTCGGGTCGGGCAGCCGGTAGCCCACGGTCAGGCCGGGCAGCGTCGCGTGCTGGTCGACCTGCTCGCCGCGCAGCTCGGTGGTCGGCAGCGGCTCGGAGAAGGACGGGCGCGGCGGCACGGGGCGGGCCGTGACGTCGCCGAAGTGCTTGTGCACCAGGTCGATCGTCGGCTTGACCTCGAACTCGCCGGTCACCGTCAGCACGGCGTTGCCCGGCGCGTAGTAGGTGTCGAAGAACGCGGCGCAGTCGTCAAGGGTCGCCTGCTCCAGCTCGGCGAAGTCGCCGTAACCGTTGTGCGCGTTGGCGAAGGTGGAGTACAGCACCGGCGGCAGGGTGATCCACGGGAACCCGCCGTACGGCCGGTTCAGCACGTTGAGCCGGATCTCCTCCTTGACCACGTCGACCTGGTTGCGCAGGTTCTCCTCGGTGATCTTCGGGGCGCGCATCCGGTCGGCTTCCAGGAAGAGCATCCGCTCCAGCGCCGCGGACGGCGTGACCTGGTAGTAGTCGGTGTAGTCCTGGTGCGTCGAACCGTTGAAGGTGCCGCCGGAGCCCTGGACGTGCCGGAAGTGCGCGAGCTTCTCCAGGCTCTCGCTGCCCTGGAACATCAGGTGCTCGAAGAGGTGGGCGAACCCGGTGCGCCCCTCCGGTTCTGATCGGAACCCCACGTCGTAGTGCACGCTGACACCGACGACGGGCGCTGACGGGTCCGGAGCCAGGAGCACCCGCAACCCGTTGGGCAGGGTGAACCGGTGAAGCTGGGGTTGGGCCATGGCCGCAAGCCTATGCCCGCACGGCGACAGCGCCTCAGCCTATGCTTTCGAGGGCGTGCCCCGACCCCGGGACGTGCGTCTTCGGCCGATCCGATCCGGCGTGTGGAGGCCCCGACGATGACAGAGCCAGTCGAGCCGCCCCTTGAGGACCCGACGGCGCACTACCGGGGGCGCGGCAACTCGCCCCTGGTGATCACCCTCGTGGTGGTCGGACTGCTCGCGGGCACCCTCGGCTTCGCCGGACTGGCTCGCACGTGGGGCTCGACGCCGGACGTCGGCGACCCCGGACTGGCCGCGCTCCCGCCGACGAGCTCGTCGGGTCCCGACGAGAAGCCGGTTGCCCGGCCGAAGTACCGCCTCGCCGACCACCCGCTGCTGGCCGAGGGCCTCGGGCTCGGGCCGACCGACTGCCAGCTGCCCGCGTTCGGGCGCACCGAGGACCAGCTGCACGAGTACTACGCGGCCGGGCTGAAGTGCCTGGAGGCGGCGTGGACGCCGGTGTTGCAGGCGGCCAACCTGCCGACGCAGCAGGCGAAGCTGGACACCTCGCCGGACCTGCCGCGCAACCCCTGCGGTGAGCCGCCGAACGAGGACGAGGCGATCGCGATGTACTGCGGCGCCAACTTCACCATCTACATGCCGATCACCCGGTTGCAGCGCAACTACGGCTCCGGCCGCTCCGCCGCGTCGGGGCACCTCGCCACGCTGGCGCACGAGTACGGCCACCACGTGCAGGCCGTCAGCGGCATGCTCTCGGCGGCCAACCGGCAGCAGATCGACGCGGGCGAGTCCACCCCGACCGGCCGCGAGACCTCGCGCCGCATCGAGATGCAGGCGACCTGCTTCGCCGGGATGTTCTTCGCGGCCACCTCGGGTCGTGGTTCGGTGACCAAGTCGCTCGCGGACAGCGGGGTCGCGGACTTCCGCAGGATGGATGACACCTCGGTGCAGGGCAGCACCCACGGCAAGGCCAGCAACCAGGCGGCGTGGGCCAAGCGCGGGCACAAGGACAACCGCACGTCCTCGTGCAACACGTGGACGGCCTCGCCCGCCGAGGTCAGCTAGGCCCGTCCCGTCCGCGGCACCGCCGGGTTTCGGTGAGGGTTTGCCGTCGTTGGAGACCGCCGAGGCGGGGGTTTGTGGGTCTTGAAGACTGCGGAACCCCTGGCTAGCGCGCGGTGTCGGTGAGCAGGCGGCCGACCTGGTTGGTGAGGCGGGCGATGCCCCCGGGGGCGATGGTGGTCCAGGCGGGGCCGTTGTAGGTGGCGCGCTGCTCGATCAGGTAGCGGCCGTGGTCGGTGTCCACGAACGCGACCGCGTGGCCGCCGCGCTTCCTGCGGTTGGCGCCGTCGCGCACGGCCGAGGTGAACTGGCCGCCACCGACAACTCCGCTGAGCATCTCGCCGATCATGGCCGCGTCCGACTGCGCGATCCGCCGGTCGACCAGGCCGGCCGCGAGGTTCTCGCCGTCGGCGCACGCGGCGTCGAACACCGCGCTCGGCAGGCTCACCGAGCGCCCGGGGCCACCCCGCAGCGAGGGGACCGCGGTGACGATCGTCCTGGTCAGCGCCTTGCCGAAGATGCTGGTGAGGGTGATCTTGGGGCCGTCGCAGACCGCGAGGACGCCGTCGTCGCCGACCGCGGCGGCCATCACCCGGCGGCCGGGCTCCTGGCGCAGGGTGGCGTGCAGCTCCTGACGGCCGGTGGCCAGCACGGTCAGCAGCTCGCGCAGCCTCGGCTCGACCTGGGCGGCTCCGACCGTCGTCCTGCCGGTGAAGTGCGCGAAGGACTCGGGCAGCTGCCCCAGGTTGAGCCCGCGCCAACAGCGGTCGAACTCCTCCGCGGTGAGGGCGACGAGCGTCCTGGCCCGCGCGGGTCGGTGCGGCATCGGGCTCCTCTCCACGGCGGGCGGACCTGATTTTCCCGCTCCGACGCGAGGTCGTGCGCCCCGGTTCCCACCGTGACGAGGAGGAGATCAGTTGGTGATCAGGCGGGCTGCTCGGTGACGGTGCGCCGCCTGCCGTACCCGGCGAGCAGCAGCGCGTAGATCGCCCCCGCCACCCCGGCGACCGTGCACAGCACCGCGCGCAGCCGCTGGCCGAGCCCGCTTCCCGCCTGGCCGGTGCCGACCACCTGCACGACGAGGTTCTCCGTCACGGCAGGCAGCTTCTGCGGCACCTCGACCTGGAGCTGCTCGCCCTCGCGGCTGCCGCACGCGTCGAGCTTGGCGCGCATCGGCAGCCCGTCCACGCGGATCTCGATCCCGTCCCGCGCGTCACTGCCGCAGGCGACCGGCGCGACGACGGTGGCCGGGACCCGCTTGGTCGGCGCGAGGTCGCCCGAGGACGACCCCGTGACCAGCGGAAGCCCCCAGACCACGAGGGCGGCGCCGAGTCCGACAAGGCCGACGACGAGCAGGATCAGTCCCCAGCGAACCGGGGCAGGGCGAGCGACCACACCGAGGATGCTCCCAGACTCGCCTCGGCTAGTTGTACTGGCCTGGGACGTTGCGAACGGTCCGACACGTGATCGGATGATCTTGGAATAGG
>NZ_BAABAL010000020.1:0-104341 GCF_039537405.1 Allokutzneria multivorans
ACTCGAACTGGCGGTGCGAGAACCTCGACGACGGCACCCATCGGTGGACGACCCCGGCGAAGCGCACCTATGACACGGAACTGGAGCCGATCGCCGAGCCCGCCCCCTTCTAACCCGAGTGAGGCGTGCACACCGGCGCGGCCTCCCCGATGCGCAGGCACGTGCGGAACCGGCCCCAGAAGCCGCCGGGGGTGGACGGGGAAGCGGTGGTCATGGCGTAGCGGAGGCCGTCGGTGCTGACGTACACCTGATCACCGGGCTGGAAGCCGAGCACGCGGCCGTGGAAACCGGTGGAGCACAACAACAGTGACACGACGCGGCCCTGAGCTGACGCAGCACCCTGCTCGGTGCACGCGGTCGGACGGGGCGGGCGCGGAGACGGAATCAGAGCGCCGGTGACCAAAGCGGCGTTGAGGGCGTCCTGCGCGGAGGACTGGCGGGCGGCGTCGGCGGTGTCGTGGGGGCCGGACCAGGAGAGGCCGAAGTGGTTGGTGGAGGTGCGGGAGCGGGTCCACAGGGAATGGGCGTTGTGGGTGATGAAAGCGCGGTACTCGGCTCTGCCGTCAGCGCGGTGGAGGTCGCGGAGGCCGCGCATGAAAATGCCCTTGAACTGGGGGCCGTCGGCGCCGCAGGAAGGCTCACAGGGCTCCAGGAGAACGCGTTGGTCCACGGAGAGCATGCGGGTGGCGGCCGAGGCGATGCGGTGGGCGGTGTCCAGGTAGGCGCGGTCGCGGGTGAGAGCGGCGAGTTCTACCAGTGCTTGGAGGACCACGCCTTGGTTGTAGGTCCACGTGGCGCCGACGTTGCTCTTGCAGTCAGGCGTGAGACCGTCGTTGATGAGACCGCCTCTGTTGAGCATTCCGGTTGCGGCGAACCAGTTCCACCCTCGGACAGCCCAGTCGCGGTACTCCGGCTCGCCGGTCACGCGGGCGAGCTTGGCGGCGATGGTCGTGAACAGCTCGTTGGTGATGGCGTTCTTGTAGCGGCGGTCGCGGTTCCACCACACACCGCCGCCGCAGACGGAGTCCCAACCGCCGGTGATGTCCTTGAAGATCGCGCGGGCGGTGGCGAGGTAGCGGGGGTCACGGGTCAGCTCGTGGGCGTTGATCCACGTGAGCGCCCACCAACCCTCGTCGTCGTAGTAGTGGTTGAGGAAACCGCCGGCGGAGTGCTTGGCGTGGGTGGTCGCGGCGTGAGCACGGCCGGTGCGGGTGCCGAGGAGGCGGTCGGAGTCCAACTCGGCGTTGAGGGCGTTCGCGGCGTTCCACCAGTTCGTGGTCCGGTAGAGGCCGGTGTTGTCGTCGTAGAACTGGGTGAGCGCGGTGTTGCCCGCGCGCGCCCAAGCGGAGAAGTTGGTAGCGGCCGAAGCAGGGGTCGCGGTCGACAGCAGGAGTAGTACGACAGCGATGAGGCGCATGCGTTCAGTAGAGCAGGGGATGCAGCGCCGCCCGTTGCTCCTCTGGGACGTATTCCGCGTAGTAGTCGTACAAGCTCTGCCGAGCCAGCCGCGCCGCGCGCTCACCGTCGCCATCGCGGACGGCGTCGAGGACGTTGGCGTGGTGTTGCAGCGAAGTCAGCATCAGCGCGCGGCTGTCGGGGGCGTGGGCGATCTTGTCCTCGATGAGGCTCACCACGACATCGCGGACGACGGCGCCACAGATCTGGATCAAGGTGTTGCCGGTCGCCTTCGCCACGGTCTCGTGGAAAGCGAGGTCGGCGCGGCTGAACTCGGCGAAACCCTCGTCGAGGGCCGCGCGCATCTCCTCCAGAGCAGCCTCCATCTCGGCGAGCTGCTCGGGGGTGCGCAGGCACGCGGCGAGCTGGTTGGCGGAACCCTCGATGAGCATGCGGAACTGCACCAGCTCGGCGAGGCTCAGCGCGGAAGCCCTGGCCAGCATGGTCATCGACTTCTCAAGGGCGCCGGAGGACATCGGCTGCACCTGGGGGCCGCGCGGGTCGCCGGGGCGGGAACGCACCAAACCGTTGCTCTGCAACACGCGCAGCGCCTCGCGGATCGTCGAGCGGCCCACGTCGAACTGGACCATCAGCTCCCGCTCGCTGGGCAGGTGCTCGCCGGGGCCCAGGCGGCCGTCGAGCACCGCGGCCTCGATCTGCTCGACCACCCGTTCGTAGGCGCGCACGGGGCTGACCGGGGCGAATCGCAGTTGTTGATCAAGGTTTGCCATTCGACACCTCCATCCCTTGACCGGTCCCTTGCGGGGTGGCAGGGTGACCCACCGCACACAGTCTACTGGTCTGACCAGTAGACCGGCTACCGCCGACCAGCCGAAACAGGAGTGCAGACCCATGAGAGTCAGGATCGCCGTCATTCCCGGCGACGGGATCGGACCGGAGGTCGTCGCGGCCGCGCTGCCCGTGCTGCACGCGGCCGCGCGGGCCGAGGCGGCCGAGCTGGACGTGCTCGACCTGGACTGGGGCGGGCAGCGGCACCTGGACACCGGCTCGCCCATGCCCGAGGACGCGGCGAAGATCATCTCAGATCGCTCCGCCGTGCTGTTCGGCGCGGTCGGCAGGCCGGACGTGCCCGACCACGAGCTGGTCTGGGGCCTGATCATCGCCCTGCGGCAGCAACTGGACCTCGCGGTGAACCTGCGGCCCGTGCGCAGCTGGGACGGCGTTGCGACCGCGCTGCGCGACGCGCACGACGTGGACCTGCTGATCGTCCGGGAGAACACCGAGGGCGAGTACGCGGGCGTCGGCGGACGCGTGCACCGAGGTCGTCCCGGCGAGCTGGGTGTGGAGGTCGCGGTGCACTCGCGGCCGGTGATCGAGCGCGCCGCGCGACACGCGTTCCAGGCGGCACAAGGACGTTCCGGGCGACTGGCGCTGGTGACGAAGTCGAACGCGATGCGCTTCGGCTACACGCTGTGGGACGCCGTGGTCGACGAGATCGCGGCGGAGTTCCCCGACGTCGAGTGCGAGCACGTGCTGGTCGACGCGATGGCCGCGCGCATGATCCAGAAGCCGCGCGGGCTCGACGTTCTGTTGTGCAGCAACCTTTTCGGCGACATCCTCTCCGACCTCGCGGCGGTCTTGGCCGGGGGGATGGGGATGGCCCCGAGCGCCAACGTCGCGCCTGGCCGGACTCCGGGGATCTACGAGCCGGTGCACGGCTCGGCGCCGGACATCGTGGGGCGCGGAGTGGCGAACCCGGTGGCGTGCATGCTTTCCGGCGCGATGCTGCTGGAGGACTCCGGGCTGCCGAAGGCCGCCGCGCGGGTGCGCGAAGCCATCGCCGAAGCCCTGCGCGACCCCGCCAACCACACTCCCGACCTCGGCGGCACGGGCACGACGGAGCGGCTCGCCTCGGCGGTGCTGGGAGGTCTCGGGTGAAGCGCCTCAGCCTCTTCCTTCTGGCCCTGCTCGTCAGCGGGTGCTCGGCCGGGGTGACGGCGTCCGCGCCGCGCGATCCGGGCGCGATCACCATCGGCTTCAGCGCGGAGCCCGCGAACTTCGACTTCACCCGCACCGACGGGACCGCGATCCCGCAGGCGTTGCTGTACAACGTCTACGAGGGACTGGTGAAGCTCGACGAGAACGGTCAGGTCAAGCCGCTGCTCGCCGAGTCGTGGACGGTCAGCCCTGACCGCCTGTCCTACGAGTTCTCCTTGCGCCCCAACGTGGTCTTCAGCAACGGCAGCCCGTTCACCGCGGACACCGTGAAGTTCAGCATCGACCGCGTCAAGACCGCGTGGGGCATCTCGCAGAAGTCCAAGATGGACGTTGTCAGCCGTGTCGAGCCGCTGTCGCCGACCACGGTGCGCGTGGTTCTCAGCCGCCCCAGCAACAACTGGCTCTTCGACATGACCACGCGCGTCGGCGCGATGTTCAGCCCGGACGGCGTCGCGGACCTGCCGAACGATCCGATCGGCACCGGCCCTTACGACGTGGCCTCGCGCAACCGGGGCGCCTCGATCACGCTGAAGACCAATCCCCGCTACTGGGGACCGAAACCCGCGTTCGAGACCGTCTACCTGCGCTACTTCAAGGACTCCACCGCGCTGAACAACGCCTTGCTGAGCAACGGGATCGACGTGGTGAGCGCGGTGGCGGCACCGGACTCGATGCCGCAGTTCGAGAACGACACGCGCTTCAACGTCACCCAGGGCATCACCAACGGCGAGGTCGTGCTGTCCTTCAACGGCCGCAAGGCCCCGCTCAACGACGTCCGGGTGCGCCGCGCGATCACGCAGGGGATCGACCGGCGGGTGCTGCTGGACACCGCGTGGGCGGGCCGGGGCGAGCTGATCGGCAGCATGGTGCCGCGCACGGACCCTTGGTACACCGACCTCACCGGGGTCAACGCGTACAACCCGGAGGGCGCGAAGAAGCTGCTCGCCGAGGCTGGGCAGCAGAACCTCAACCTCCGCCTGCGCATCCCGAACCTGCCCTACGCGGTCACCTCCGCGCAGGTCGTCAAGTCGGAGCTGAACAAGATCGGCGTCGGGGTCAGCATCGAACCGCTGGACTTCCCGGCCGTATGGCTGAAATCGGTGTTCACCGAGCACGACTTCGACATGTCGATCATCCAGCACGTGGAGCCGCGCGACATCACCACCTTCGGCAACACCAAGTACTACTGGGGCTACGACAGCCCGAAGGTGCGCCAGCTGCTCGCGGACGCCGACCGGGGCAGCCAGGAGCAGCAGGTGGCCGCGATGCGCGAAGTGGCCGCGACACTGGCCAACGACGCCGCCGCGTGCTGGTTGTTCTTGTTCCCCAACCTGATCGCGGCGAAGAAGAAGGTGGGCGGGTTGCCGCTGAACCAGATCAGCGAGGCCTTCGACCTCACCCTCCTCCGGCGAGCGGGGAGCTGAGGCATGGTCGTGCAGATCCTGCGCCGCGCGCTGATCTTCGTGGTGAGCGCGCTCGTCGCCTCGGCGGCCGTGTTCGGGTTGCTGGCCGTGCTGCCCGGCGACCCGGCCCAGGTCGCGCTCGGCGTGAGCGCCACACCCGAGCTGCTCGCCAAAACCCGGCAGGAGTTCGGCATCGACCGTCCACTCGCGACGCAGTACTTCGAGTGGATCGGCGGGATCTTCTCCGGCGACTTCGGCAACTCCTACGTGACCCGTGAACCCATCGGGCCGCAACTGATCGACCGGCTCGGCGTGACGATGTGGCTGGTGGGAGCCGGAATGCTGGTCGCGCTGCTGATCGCCCTGCCCGCCGGGGTGTTCGCCGCCGTCCGGCACCGCAGGGCCAGCGGCTCGGTGATCTCCGGGCTGAGCCAGCTCGGCGTCGCGGTGCCCGGCTTCGTCGCGGCGATCATCCTCGTGCAGATCTTCGCGGTGGACCTGCGGTGGTTGCCCGCTGGCGGCTGGACACCGCCGATCATCGATCCGCTCGACTTCCTCAGCGGACTGATCCTGCCCGCGCTCTCGCTCGGCCTGGTCCAGGGCGCCGTGCTCACCCGGTACGTGCGGTCGTCGGTGATCGACGTGCTCCGCGAGGACTACCTGAGAACCGCGCGCGCCAAGGGGTTGACGCCGTACCGCGCGCTGCTGAGGCACGGCCTGCGCAACGCGTCGGTGCCGGTGGTGACGGTGTTGGGCTTGCAGCTGGCGACGCTGCTGATCGGTGCCGTGGTGATCGAGCGGGTCTTCGTGATCCCCGGTCTCGGCAGCATGCTGCTCGACGCGGTCAGCAACCGGGATTTGTTGACAGTGCAGGGAATCGTGCTCGTTCTCGTACTGGCGGTGCTGCTGGTGAACTTCGTGGTGGACGTGCTCTACACCGTGCTGAACCCGCGACTGAGGCAGGCGTCATGAGGCGTTCGAGCAGTCCGAGCCTGTGGGTGGGCCTGGGGCTCGTCGGCTTGGTCGTGGTCATGGCGCTCATGTCCTTCCTGTGGACGCCGCACGATCCGACTTTGGTCGACGCGGCGCAACGGTTGCGCGGGCCGGGAACCGACTACCTGTTCGGCACCGACAAGTTCGGCCGCGATCTGTTCAGCCAGGTCATGGTCGGCGCGCGGACGACCTTGTTCGTCGGCGTGGTCGCGGTCGGCGTGGCGGCGCTGATCGGCACTCCGCTCGGCGTTTTCGCCGCTATGGCGCCGAAGTGGCTCGGCGAGCTGGTGATGCGCGTCAACGATCTCGTGCTCGCGTTCCCGGCTCTGCTGCTGGCGATCGTGCTCGGCGCGGTCTTCGGCGCGGACACCCTGACGGCGATGATCGCGATCGGTGTCGCCAGCGTGCCGTCCTTCGCGCGCATCGCCCGCAGCGCCACGCTCGGCGTGATGAGCACGGAGTACGTGCTGGCCGCGCGGTCGGCCGGGCGCACGAAGACGGCCATCGCCGTGCGGCACGTGCTGCCGAACATCGCCGGGCTGGTGATCGTGCAGTCCTCGGTGTCGTTCGCGATCGCGGTGCTCTCCGAGGCCGCGCTGTCCTTCCTGGGCTTCGGGACCAGGCCGCCCACGCCGTCGTGGGGCCGGATGTTGCAGGAGTCGCAGGAACTTCTCGCGGTGGAGCCCCGGCTGGCGTTGGTGCCCGGCGTCGCGATCGCGCTCGCGGTGCTCGGGTTCAACCTGCTCGGCGACGGGCTCCGGGACCGCTACGACCCCAGGCTGGAGGTGCGCGGGTGAGCGCCCTGACCGTGGACTCGCTCGACCTGAGCGTCGCGGGAATCCCTTTGGTGAGCGGGGTTTCCTTCACCGTGGCGCCGGGGGAGCGGGTCGGGCTGATCGGCGAGTCCGGCTCCGGCAAGTCGCTGACCGCGACGGCCGTGATGGGCCTGCTGCCGGAGGAGGTGCGGGCGGCCGGATCGGTCCGGCTGTCCGAAGTGGACCACGATCTCGTTGGTGCGACGGAGAAGCAGCTCGCCCGGGTGCGCGGTCGGCGGATGGCGATGGTCTTCCAGGAGCCGATGACCGCGCTCAACCCGTCGATGCGCGTCGGCGAGCAGGTCGCGGAGATCATGCTCATCCACCGCACGAAGCCCGACAAGGCGGCTGCGCGGGCCGCGGCGGTGGAGCTGCTCGGCCAGGTCCGGTTGCCCGAGCCCGCCGAGACGGCGCGCGCCTACCCGCACCAGCTCTCCGGCGGGCAGCGGCAGCGGGTGATGCTGGCGATCGCGCTGGCCAACGATCCCGCCGTGCTGATCTGCGACGAGCCGACCACCGCGCTCGACGTCACGGTGCAGGCGCGGATGCTGGAGCTGATCCGGACCGCGACCGAGGAGCGCGGCACGGCGCTGCTGTTCATCACCCACGACCTGGCCGTGGTCGCGCAGACCTGCGAGCGGGTGCTGGTGATGTACGGCGGTCGGCTGGTGGAGACCGGCTCGGTCAAGGATGTCTTCAGCAATCCCAAACATCCTTATACGCGAGGGCTTCTCGCTGCCTCCGACCTGGAGGCCGTCGACGAGAACGGGCGGTTGCGCACCATCCCCGGCGCTGTTCCGGGTGCTGGTGAGTTCCCCGGCGGCTGCGTGTTCCGCAACCGCTGCGCCGACGCGAGCGACCAGTGCGCCGACGTGCCCGTTCTGTCCGAAGTGGACGATCGCGGGTTCGCCTGCTGGCACCCCGTTGGAGGCCTCGCGTGAACGTGATCGAAGTTCGTGACCTGCGCCGGGTCTACCGCCGTCCGCGCACCTCGCTGACCGCGCCCGGCACGCGGGTGGAGGCGCTGCGCGGGGTCTCCTTCGACCTTCCGCGCCAGAGCAGGTTCGGCGTGGTCGGCGAGTCCGGCTCGGGCAAGTCCACGCTGATCCGCCTGCTCGCCGCGCTGGACAAGCCGAGCTCGGGAACGATCTCCTTCCAGGGCAAGGACATCACCGCCCTGCCCGAGCGGCGGCTGAAGTTCCTCCGTCGTGAGCTCCAGGTCGTGTTCCAGGACCCCATGGGCTCGCTCGACCCCCGGATGCGCGTGCGCGACATCATCTGCGAGCCCCTTGTGGCGCAGGGACATTCCGATCCTGGTGGACGGCTGAAGGAGTTGCTGGACGCCGTTGGATTGCCGCGCCAGGCCGCGGATCGGTTCCCGCACCAGTTCTCCGGTGGTCAGCGGCAGCGCATCTCGATCGCCCGAGCCCTCGCGCCGAATCCGAGTGTTCTGGTCGCGGACGAGCCGGTCAGCGCGCTGGATGTCTCCGTGCGCGCGCAGATCCTGAACTTGCTCGCTGACCTGGTGGAGCGGTTCTCGCTGACGCTCGTGTTCGTTTCGCACGACCTGTCGGTGGTGCGGCACGTGTGCGACACCGTCGCGGTGATGCGCTCCGGTGAGATCGTGGAGATGGGCAAGGCCGAGGACATTTACGAGGCGCCGCAACACTCGTACACGCGCGAGCTGATCGCCGCCGTGCCGACACTGCGAACAGCCATGCGGAGGTTTGCGTGAACTTTCCTTCAGGACTACCGATTGGAGCCGATTGGGTTCCGGCTGAACGAACCGAGGCCGTCCGTTTCCCTTACGACGGAAGCGAAGTGGCGCAGGCCCCGGTCGGCACGCCAGCGCAGGCGCGTGCCGCCATCGACCACGCCGTCGCCGCTGCTCCTCGGATTGCGGCTCTGCCCTCGCGTGTGCGCCGGTCCGTGCTGCTGCGTGTCCTTGCTGCTCTGTCGGAGAAGCAGACGGAGTTCGAGAGCTTGCTGGTCTTGGAGACCGGCAAACCTTTGGTGGACTGCAAGGTCGAGGTCGCGCGGACCCTGGTGACGTTGTCGGCCGCCGCCGAGGAAGTCGCGCGGTTGCACGGAGAGACCGTGCCGCTGGACCTGCTGCCGTCCGGTGACGGGCTGATCGGGTTCTGGACGCGCAAGCCGATCGGCGTCGTCGTGGGGATCGCCGGGTTCAACTACCCGCTGCTGCTCGCCACGCACAAGATCGCGCCCGCCATCGCCGCGGGCTGCCCGATCGTGTGCAAGCCCGCCCCGCAAACGCCTCTGGCCACGTTGTGGTTGCTGCACCTCGTCCGCTCGGCAGCTGAAGCGGAGGGTGCGCCCGCCGAGATCGCGCAGCTCGTCACCGGCGACGCTTCAGTGGGCTCGGCGCTCGTCACCGATCCGCGCATCGGAGCCGTGTCGTTCACCGGCTCCGCCGCTATCGGTCACCAGATCGCCCGGGACGCCGCGCCCACGAAGACCCTGCTGGAGCTGGGTTCCAACGCGGCGTTGGTCGTCGCTCCGGACGCGGACCTCGACGCTGCGGCGGATGCCGTGCTGCGCGGCGGGTTCTACGCGTCCGGGCAGGCGTGCATCTCCGTGCAGCGGTTGATCGTTGTGGAATCCGTTGCGTCGGAGCTGGTTTCGCGCGTGCTTTCCCGCCTCGGCGAGGTCGTGGTGGGCGATCCGCGCGACTCGACGACCCGGGTGTCCGCGTTGATCGACGCGAAGTCCACCCAGCGGGTGTTGGAGTGGATTTCTGCTGCGCGTTCGTCCGGCGCACACGTGCTGGCTGGTGGGTCCGAAGTGGACGGTGTGATCGAACCGACCGTGTTGGCCGATGTGCCCGACGGCGTCTCGTGTTGGGACGAGGAGATCTTCGGCCCGGTCGTGTGCCTGCGCACGGTGTCCACTGTGGACGAAGCATTCGATCTCGTGAACGCGTCGCGCTACGGCCTGCACGCCAGCGTGTTCACGCGCTCGCTGAAGACCGCCTTCGACGCCGTGGAGCGCTTGCAGGTCGGCGGGGTCGTGGTGAACGAGGTGCCCGGCTTCCGCTCGGACGTCATGCCCTACGGCGGCGTCAAGGACTCCGGCTCCGGGCGCGAAGGCCCGCGCTTCGCCATCGAGGAGCTGACCGTGACCCGCATGGCCGTGATCAGGCCCGCATGACCACAACCGCCCCAAACATGAAAGTCCCCATTGGTGCGTTGAGCGCCCTGAACGACCCGTTCAGTGCGCTCAACGCACCAAACGGGTCGTTCAGGGCTTAAGTGGTGTGAGGGATGTGGAGGAGGGGTTCGTGGACTACTCGAGGTTATTTCGCCTGGACGGCAAGCGGGTTGTGGTGCTGGGGGCCGGGAGCGGGATCGGGAGGGAGGCGGCGAGGGCGCTGGCCGCCCAGGGTGCCGAGGTCGTCTGCGGGGATCGTGACCTGGCGTCCGCGACCGAGACCGCCGAGCTGATCGGGGATGCGCGCCCGTACCAGCTCGACGTGCTCGACGCGGACGCGGTCGCCGCCGCCGCGGACGACCTCGGCGAGGTGGACGGCCTGGTGCTCACCGCGGCGACGAACGTGCGCAAGAGGCTGTTGGACTACACGCGCGAGGATTTCGACAAGGTGGTCTCGCTGAACCTGCGCGCGACCTTCGACGTGATCAGGGCTTTCGGTGGGCCGATGACGGAGCGCGGGCGCGGGTCGATCATCGGCTTCTCGTCGATCCGCGCGAGCACGGTGGAGCCGGGGCAGGGCGTGTACGCGGCGACCAAGGCGGGCCTGGTGCAGCTCGTGCGCACCGCCGCCGCGGAGTTCGGGCCGTCCGGCGTCCGGGTGAACGCGATCTCCCCCGGAGTGGTGGAGACCCCGCTGACCGCCCAGATCAAGGCCAGCCCGGACTGGTACCGGGCCTATGCTGCCAAGGGCGCGCTCGGCCGGTGGGCGCTGCCGCAGGAGCTGGCCGGCGCGGTGGTGTACCTCGCGTCGGACGCCTCCAGTTTCGTCACCGGTTCGGTCCTTGCCGTGGATGGCGGGTGGACGGCGGTCGACGGCCGCTTCGACCCGCCGAACTGAAGGGGGTTTCCGGGTGGAGCTGGCCGACCTGAGCGCGGTCGACGCGGTCGCGATGTTCCGGTCCGGGGCGGTGTCCCCGGTGGAGATGCTGGACGCCGTGCTGGCCAGGGTCGAGCGCTGCGAACCCGTGCTGCGCGCCACCTACTCCCTGGACGCCGAGGGTGCTCGGGCCACCGCGAAGGCGGCAGAGCAGCGCTGGCGCCGCCAGGAACCCGTTGGGGCGCTTGACGGAGTGCCGGTGACGGTGAAGGAGAACATCGCCACCAAGGGCACCCCGGTCCCGCTCGGCACGGCCGCGACCGAGCTGGTCCCGGCCGAGGCAGACGGTCCCGCCGCCGCGCGCCTGCGCGAAGAGGGCGCGGTGATCATCGCCAAGACCACCATGCCGGACTTCGGCATGCTCTCCTCCGGGCTGTCGAGCTTCCACGCGACCGCGCGCAACCCCTGGGACACAAGCAAAGGCCCCGGTGGGTCGAGTGCGGGAGCCGGAGCGGCGGGCGCCGCGGGCTACGGTCCGCTGCACGTCGGCACCGACATCGGCGGCTCGATCCGGCTGCCGGCGGGCTGGTGCGCGCTGGTCGGGCTCAAGCCCAGCTTCGGCAGGGTTCCCGTGGACCCGCCCTACCCCGGCCGTGTCGTCGGGCCGATGACCAGGAACGGCAGGGACGCGGCGCTGCTGATGTCCGTTCTGTCCAAAGCGGACGGTCGGGACCACCTCAGCCTTCCGCCGCAGGAGCTCGACTGGCAGTGCCCTCCGGTCAAGCCGCGCGGCCTGCGCATCGGCTTGCAGCTCGACGCCGGGCTGGGCCTGCCCGTGCACCCGGAGGTCACCGCCGCCGTGACCGAGGCCGCCAAGGCCTTCGAGGCGGCGGGCGCGGTCGTCGAGCCGATCGGGCCGATGATCACGCAGGAGATGCTCGAAGGGCTGAACGACTTCTGGCGCATGCGGTTCTGGTCGGACTTCGAGCGGATGCCGTTGGAGCGCAGGGAACTCGTGCTGCCGTTCATCCGCGAGTGGGTGGAGAGCGGCGCGGACCTCTCCGGCGTGCGGGTGTACCGCGGCTACGCGCAGATGGACGCGATGGCGGTGGCCGCCGAGCGCGCGCTGAAGCCCTTCGACCACGTGCTGTCGCCGGTGTCGCCCGTGCCCGCCTTCGACGCGGAGTTGGCTTCCCCCAACAACAATCCACTCGCGCCGTTCGAGCACATCGGCTTCACGGTGGCCTACAACATGTCCGGCCAGCCCGCCGCGTCGGTCAACTGCGGCTTCACCTCCGACGGCCTGCCGATCGGCTTGCAGATCGCCGGGCACCGCTTCAACGACGTCGGCGTGCTCGGCCTCGTCAGGACCTACGAGCGCCTCCGCCCCGCCCAGCCTCCGTGGCCTTACGACCGGTCGGTGCGTGCGTAAGGGGCCGTAAGGGCTTTACGTTGAGCGGGGTGGAAGTTGCCCTGCTGCACAACCGACCGTTCGCCCTGCTCTTCGCGGCCCGCGCGATCTCCGTTCTGGGAACCGGCTTCGCCCGCGTGGCCATGGCGTTCGCGGTGCTCGGCCTGCCTGGGGCGACGGCGACGGACCTCTCACTGGTGCTCGCCTGCCAGGCGCTGCCGTCGTTGCTGTTCGTCCTGCTCGGCGGGGTGATCGCGGACCGTACCTCGCGCAGCCGTCTGATGATCTTCGCGGACGTGCTCGGACTGCTGGCCTACGGCGCGATGGCGGTCCTGCTGCTCACCGGGCAGGCGAGCGTGCCGGTGCTGGCCGCGCTCGCGGTGCTCGCCGGGCTGGCCGTGCCGCTGTTCCTGCCCGCGCTGTCCGGACTGGTCCCCGAGCTGGTGCCACCGGGCAGGCTCCAGCAGGCGAACGCGGCGTTGCAGAGCGCGGTCAGCATGTCGCTGCTGGTCGGCTTGGGCCTCTCCGGAGTGGTGGTGACCCTGGTCGGCCCCGGCTGGGCGCTCGCCCTCAACGCGGTGTCCTTCCTGGTCAGCGCGATCCTGGTGTGGGCGATGCGGTTGCCGTCCCAGGTGCGGGTGACGACGAACAGCGGCTGGGCGGACCTGCGCGAGGGCTGGCGGGAGTTCTCCTCGCGCCAGTGGCTGTGGGCGGTGGTGCTGCAAATGACCGTGACCACCGCTGTGATCATCTCGGTGACCGGGGTCCTCGGCCCGATGGCGGCGGAGAACGGGCTCGGCGGAGCGGCGGTGTGGGCGGTGGTGATCGCGTGCCAGTCGGCCGGAGTGCTCGTGGGATCGGTGTACGCCAAGCGCTTGCGGCCTCGACGGCCACTCTTGGTCGCGGTGCTGCTCACCCTCGCCTACCCCGTTCCCGTCGCGCTGCTCGGCGTGGCCGCTCCGGTGTGGCTGATCGTGGTGTCGATGTTCGTGTGCGGCTTGGCCACGAGCGGCTTCGGAGTGCTGTGGCAGACCACGATGCAGCGCGAAGTGCCGGGCGAGGCGTTGTCCCGGGTCGCGTCCTACGACCTGTTCGGCCAGCTCACCCTGGCACCGCTGGCGTTGCTGTTCGTTGGCCCGATGGCGCAGAGCTTCGGCCACGGCGCGGTGCTGGTGTGCTGCGCGGGCCTGACCGTCCTGGCCACCGTGGGCGCGTTGTTCTCACCTGAAGTCCGCAGGCTCAGCACGGCAGGTTGAGCGTGAGCACGGACACCGCGTCGGTGACCAGTGCTCGCGCCTCGCGCGCACAACCTCGCGAACCGAGGTTTGCCAGTCTTCAAGTACACCGAACCCCCGCGCCAGCGGTCGCTAACGACGACATACCTTCGCCCGGTTTGTGGCGGTTGACGACGCTCCGCGCGGGGGTTTGCCGGTCTTGAAGACTGATGAACCCGTCACCGCAGCACGGCGACACCTCGCTCTCGGAGGGTGACGCGCTTGGTCGGAACGCTCTCACCGGCCAGCACGTCGGTCAGCGGGCTGTCCAGGTCCACAGTGGACGGATGCGCGTTGTGGTTGAGCAGAAACAGAAAGTCACCGCGCCGCGCCGCCTGCACACCGCGCGGGAGCCCGGCCAGCACGGGTTCGACGCCCGCACGCGCCGCCACGTGCGCGGTGAGCGCTTGCAGCAGCGAAGGACCGGGGCGCGTGCCGAGATACCACGCGACGCCGGAACCGAACTCCGACCTGGTCAGCGCCGGGCTGCCGTCGGCGAAGCGGCCCAGGACCTCCGCACCCTCAGTGGTGATCCGCTCCGACCACAACGTCGCGCCACCCGTCTCGCCGAGCAGCTCCACGTCGACCACCTGGCCCGCGTCCAACGGGCGGAACTCGTCGACGCGCAGGCCCAGCAGCTCGCGGAACGGCGCGGGATAGCCGCCGAGGTGCACGCGGTCAGCCTCGTCGACGATGCCGGAGAAGAACGACATCAGCAGGTGCCCGCCAGCGCGGACGTACTCCGTCAGCCGAGAAGCGTTCTCCTCGCTGACGAGGTAGAGGTTCGGCACGACAACGAGCCGGTAGCCGCTGAGGTCGTCGGCCGGGCTCACCACGTCGCACGCGATGTTGGCCTCGAACAGCGGGGAGTAGTGCGCGAGCAAAGCATCCGCTTGCCGTACATCGCTCGACGGGTGCGCGTCGAGTTCGAGCGCCCGCCAGCTCGCCCAGTCCAGCACGATCGCGACGTCGTTGGACGGGCGCGTGCCCGCGATCTCCGGCAGCGAGGCCAACTCCGCGCCGAGCGCCACGATGTCGCGGTGCTGGTCGGAGTCCGGCCCGGCGTGCGGCACCATCGCGGAGTGGAACTTCTCGGCCCCACCACGGGACTGCCGCCACTGGAAGTACATGATCGCGTCGGCGCCCTGGGCCACCGCCTGCCAGCTCCACAGCCGCATCTGCCCGGGTTCCTTGGCAGCGTTGCGCTCCCGCCAGTTCACCGCGCCGGGAGCCTGCTCCATCAACAACCACGGCTGGCCGCCGCGCGCGCCGCGATACATGTCGTAGGTGAGCCCGGCTTCGACGTGCGCGCGGGGGTCGAACGGTTCGGGGTAGGAGTCGTAGCTGACCACGTCCAGCTCCTCCGCCCACCGCCGCAGGTCCAGCGCGTGCGAGTAGCCCGCGAAGTTCGTGGTGATCGGCACGTTCGGGGTCAGCTCGCGGACGATCTCCTTCTCCGCGAGCAGACAGCCCAGGATCTCGTCGGAGGAGAAGCGCGCGAAGTCCAGCTGCTGGCTGGGGTTGTTGAACGCGGGAACCGTCCGCGGCGGCAGAACTTCGGCGAAGTCGTCGTAGCGCTGCGACCAGAACTTCGTCGACCACGCCTCGTTGAGCGCCTCCACGTCGCCGTACCGCGCGCGCAGCCACGTGCGGAACGCCGCGGCGGAAACATCGCAGTAGCAAGCAGGTGTGTCACATCCGTACTCGTTTCCGATGTGCCACAAGGAAAGAGCTGGGTGGTCGCGGTAGCGCTCCGCGATCAGGCGGACGAGCCGCGTCGCGTACGAGCGGTACTCCGAGCTCGACGGGCAGTACGCCTGCCTGCCGCCCGGCCACATCCGCGTCCCGTCGGCCAGCACCGGCAGGATCTCCGGGTGCTTGCGGGTCAGCCACGGTGGGGGAGACGCGGTCATCGTCGCCAGCGAGGCCGCGATCCCGTTGCGGGACAGGTTGTCCATGACCTCGTCGAACCAGTCGAAGGTGTACTCGCCGTCGCGTGGCTCCACCTGCGCCCACGAGAAGATGCCGACCGACACCATCGACACCGACGCGCCGCGCATCAGCCGCATGTCCTCCGCCCACACCTCGCGCGGCCACTGCTCCGGGTTGTAATCCCCACCGAACGCGATCCCCTGCACACCCATCCCCATCTCTCTCCTCATCCGCTCCGCAACGGGTTCACCGGTCTTCAAGTACTACGAACCTCACCCGCAACCGTCTCCAACCACCGCAGACCCCTCCGCCAACCCCGGCACTCCGCCCCGCCAACGCCTCGTTTGGTGCGCTGAACTCCCTGAACGACCCGTTTGGTGCGTTGAGCGCGCTGAACGGGTCGTTTAGTGCGTTCAAGTACCTAAACGGGTCGTTCAGGGCTTAAGCGAAGGCGGCCTAGCCCTTGACGGAGCCCTCGGTGAGGCCGCCGCGCCAGAACCGTTGCAGGAACACCATCGCGATCATCAAGGGCACCACGGACACCAGTGCGCCACCGATCGTCAGCTGCGTCAGCACGGGCTCTCTGTCCGAAGTGGACTGCCACAGCGACAGGCCGAGCGTCAACGGGTACAGCGACGTGTCCGACAGCATCACCAACGGCAGGAAGTAGTTGTTCCAGATGCCGACGAACTCGAACAGGAACGTCGTCACCAATGCGGGCGCCATCATCCGCAGCACCACCGTGTGGAAGATCCGCGCCTCGCTCGCGCCGTCGAGCCGCCCAGCCTCCAACAGCTCGTCGGGCACTGCGGCGTCCGCGTAGATGCGGCACAGGTACACGCCGAACGGGCTCACCAAGCACGGCAACAGCACGGCGAACACCGTGTTGGCCAACCCGAGCTGACTGAACAGCAGGTACAACGGCAGCGCGAGCGCGGTGAACGGCACGAGCACTCCGCCGAGCACCAGGTTGAACACGGTTTCCCGGCCACGGAAGCGAAACTTCGCCAGCGCGTAGCCGCACGCGGCCGCGACCCATGTGGACAGCGTCGCGCCGACGCCCGCGTAGAGCAGCGTGTTTCCCACCCACCGCAGGAAGATCCCGTCGTTGTAGGTGAACACGCGTGCCAGGTTGTCGATCAGCTGCGGGTTGAACAACCACCAGCCGGAGGAGCTGTAAAGCCCGCCAGTGTCCTTGGTGGACGCGATCACCAGCCAGTACACCGGGATCAGGAAGTACAGCGCGGCGACGCACAGCACTGCGGTGACCGTGATCTTCGTGGTGGTCTTCACGGCGCCCTCCTGCCGACGAGCTTGAGGAAACCGAAGGACAGCACGAACGCGGTGAGCGCCAACAGGACGGCTTGAGCGGCGGCCAAGCCGTAGTCGTTGTTGACGAACGCTTCGGAGTACGCGCTGAGGTTCGGCGTGTAGCGCGCGTCGATCGCGGTCGAGAGTTCCTTGAGCACCATGGGTTCCGCGAACAGCTGGAGCGTGCCGATGATGCTGAACACCGTGGTGAGCACGAGCGCGGGCCGGATCAGCGGGAGCTTCACGTGCCACGCGAGCTGCCACGCGTTCGCGCCGTCCATGCGAGCCGACTCGTACAGGCTCGGGTCGATCGCGTTGAGCTGCGCGGTGATCACAAGCATGTTGTAGCCCGCGAACGACCACGTGACGATGTTCGCGATCGACCAGAGCACGGTGTCCTGTCCGAGGAAGTCGATCTCCACGCCGAGCAGCTCGGAGAACGGGCTCACCCCCGGCATGTACAGGAATCCCCACAGGATCGACGCGAGCACGCCTGGAATGCCGTAGGGCAGGAAGTACGTGGCGCGGAAGAATCCCTTCCACCGCGCCGAAGCCGAGTCGAGCAGCAGCGCGAGCACGGTCGCGGCCGCGATCATCACGGGAACCTGGACAGCGCCGAACAACAGAATTCTGCCGAGCCCGGCAAGGAATCCGGGCTCCTGCAACGCCCAGAGGTAGTTCGTGAGCCCGCCGAAGACCTGTTCGGCGCCGCCGAAACCCAACGGCCCGGTCCGCTCGACGAGCGTCATGCTGCGATAGATCGAGTAGCCGATCGGGACGAGGAAGAATGCGGAGAAGAGCACGAGGAACGGCGCGAGGAAGCCCGCGACGGCGAGTCGGTTTCTCATCCCAGCGGGAGTCCCTTCTTCTCCATGGCGCGAACGGTTCTGCGCTGTGTGGTCGGTAGGGCGTCGCGCAACGCGAAGGCGCCGTTGACCGCCGCTCCGAGCTGGTCGGTGAGGACCTGCAAGGTCTGCGTGGTGATCGGTGCCCATTTCCAAGCCGTGTCAACGCCCGCGTTGGCCTCGCCGAAGACCTTCGCGATGGACTGCCCGCCGTAGTACGGGCTCGGAGCGTGCAGCTCGGGAACACTGTCCGTGTCGCGCAACGCCGGCCACCCGTATCCGCCCGCGAGAAGAAGCGCGACGCTGCGCGGATTCGTGTTGAGCCACACCGCGAAACGCATGGCTTCTTTGGGATACGCCGTTCCCCGCACGACACAGGTGCTCGATCCGCCGAGGTTCGACGCCGCGAAAGGCCCGTCCCACTGCGGCATCGGCGCGACACCCCATTTGCCATTGCCACCAGGAACACCGCCGCGCAATACGCCGTCAGCCCAGTGCGCGCTCATCCACGTGACGCTCTTGCCGTCGGAAAGGTCCTTGTACCAAGCAGTTCCGCTGTCCGGGATGGTCTTCACCAGGCGTTCGCGCACCAACGGCTGCCAGAAGTCCAGCACTCGGCGGCTGGGTGAGCTGTCGATGTCCACAGTCCACCGCTGATCCTTGGTGCCGAACCACTTCGCTCCCGCTTGCCACGCCATCGCCGCCTGGTACTGGCCGTTGTTCGGCGGATACGTGCCGAGGTAGGCATCGTGCGAGCGCACCGCTTCCGCCGTCCGCGCGTAATCGGCCCACGTTCGAGGCGGCGCGATGCCCCACTTGTCGAACAGGTCCCGCCGGTAGTACATCGCGACCGGACCCGAGGCCTGGGGGATCGCGTACACGCCACCGCCGTACGCGCCCTGCTGCCAGATCCAGTCCGTGAACAGCGATCGGTACTGGTCACCGCCGTGCTGCGTCAGCTCTTCGAGGCCGCCGTACATCATCATCGCGGGCATCTCGGAGAACTCGGCCTGCATCAGATCGGGCTGCTGCCCGGCTTCGAGCGAGGCGTAGAACTTCGGATAAGCCCCGCTGCGCGCCGCCGGAACGCGCACAAGGGTCACCTGCACGTCAGGATTCTCGGAGTTCCACAGGGCCACGCACTTCTCGATCCCGGGCACCCACGCCCAGAACGTCAGCTTCGCCGGACCCGGAACCGGAGTTCGCCGAGCGGGCCCGCCAGGCTTCGAACACCCCGCGAGCAGGCCGAGGGCCAAGGCGCCGCGCAACGCTGAGCGACGCGAGAGTCCGGTCATCCCAGGCTCCCGATCCGTATGGCACGGAAGACAATCCGCTCGTAAGGTCCGGCCGAACCGGTTTCGTAGAGCAGGCCGACGCGGTCACCGGCCTGCACGAGATCGGAGTAAGCCGCCTTCGCAGTGGAGATCTCCACGGACTTCGGCCAAGTCCTACCGCCGTCCGTGCTCGCGCGCACGGTCATCTTCTCCCGCACGGCAGGATTTCCCGGTGCGGAGAAAAGCAACGGTCCACTGTGGACTTGCAGAACAGATCCCTGCACGACCGGCGCAATCAAGGCAGGAACAGGAGCGAAGGGCGCGATGAAGCTCCGGCCGCCGTCGGTGCTGTACGCGGCGGCGCGAGTACCCTCCGACGTGCCGTTCTGGTCGCGGGTGTTGACGTAGACGCGCCCGTCCGGCAGCTCAGCGGCGGTGCTCTCGTTGCCGTTCACCACGCCGTCGTGGTTGACGTCCTTCGCGCCAATGCGCCAGTTCCTGCCGCCGTCATCGCTGTATAGCAGGTGCGCGTCGTAGTACTTCGCCTCGGTCCCGAGGTCGCTGCTCCCGCTCGGCGGAGCGGAGGAGTGGTTCGCCGCAACGACGAGCCGACCGCTGCGGAGACTGATCGCATGCCCAGGACCGGTTGCGTACCAACGCCAATCACCCTGCTTGGCCTGCGGAGTGATATCGCGAGCCCTGCTCCAGGTCCGACCGTTGTCGTCGCTGTGCTGCACGAAAACGCGACGGCTCTCCTCAGGCTTCACCGTGCCCTTGCGGATGTCCGACTCGTGCACGTGCCCGGCGTTGTGCGTGCTGAGCAACACGATCCGACCCGTCCGGCGATCCACGACCGGCGCGGGATTGCCGAAGGTGTTGGGGCCGTTGTCACCGACCACCTGGAGCTCGCCCCAGCTCTTGCCGTCGTTCGTCGAGCGCTTCATGACGAGGTCGATGTCGCCGGTGTCGCTCGCGCTGGCCTTGCGCGCCTCAGCGAACGCGAGCAGCGCTCCGTCGCGTGCCTTGATGATCGCCGGGATGCGGAAGGTGTGATAGCCCTCGGTCCCGGACTGGAAGACAACAGCGTCAGCAGGCGCGGGCGTCAGTCCTAAAAGGACAGATGCGATCAGCGCGATCTTCACGGTCACTCCTCACCGTTGGGGAGCAGGGCGGCTTCCACGAGATAGGGGCGCACGGCGGCGCGCTCCTCGGAGTTGAGCTGGATCATCGGGATACTGGTGGTGCCGTTGTCGATCACGCCGAGCGCGACCAACGCTTCCTTGAACGCGCCGATCGCCGACGAGTAACCGCCCATCCGCGCGCGGTCACCGACGTTGACGAGCTTGAACAGGCGACGCAGCCGGTCCTGTTCCCGTTGCGCCACATCCCATTCGCCGCGCCGAGCAGCGTTGTAGAGCCGGACGTAGCCGTGCGGGTCGACGTTGCCGATACCGGGGACCAGGCCGCTCGCGCCGCACCGCAGGCTCACATCGGCCAGCGTTTCGGAGCCGGAGAATACCGGGAAACCTGTGCCGCGCACCAGGTCCAGTACGGAGTGCAGGCCGTTCAGGTCGCCGCTGCTGTCCTTGAGGCCGTCCAGCACGCCCTCCGCCGCGAGGTCGGCGATGACCTCGGCGGGCAGTTTGCTGTGCACCGAGCTGGGGATGTCGTATGCGACCAACGGCAGGTCGACGGCGGCGCGGATCGCGCGGAAGTGCCCCCGGAACTCGGTCGGATCGGTTGGCACGTAAAAGGGCGCCGTGGCGACGAGCACGTCAGCCCCGTGCGCCTTCGCCGCCCTGGCCTGCTCGATCACGCGGGGCGTCGCGGTGTCGATGATCCCGGCCAGCACCGGGACCTGTCCGGCGGACACGCCCGCGACGATCTCCAGGACGCGGTTGCGGTGCAGGTCGGTGAGGTAACCGACCTCGCCGGTGGAGCCGGTGACGAACAGCCCGTGCACGCCGGCGTCGAGCAGGTGCCGGGTGAGGCGCTCCAGCGAGACCTTGTCGATCTCGCCCTCCGGGGTCAGCGGTGTGCACAGGGGCGGGATGACGCCGGAGGTGGGGAGGCTGGTCATTGCTTCTCCGTTTCGCTGCGAAGCTCCGGTGCCACCTGGTCGGCGGCCACCGTGCGGTCGACCACGAGGTCGTCCTTGTGGAACAGGCGCTGCACCCGCGCGGGCGCGTCGATCGCGACGAGCACGATCACCACGAGCGTGAGACCGAAGGTCAGGCCGCCCAACGCCGTCGCGAGCCCGGTCTGCTGCGCGATGGCCGCGCCGAGCACCGGCGCGACAGCTCCGCCGAGCGCGCCGACGTTGTAGGTGAAGCCCAGACCGGCCGCGCGCTGCTGGGTGTCGAAGTACCCGGCGACGAGCTTGGGCAGAATGCCGGAGATCCCCTGCGCGAGCGCTTGCTGGCAGAACAGCAGGATTCCCAGCAGCAGCAACTGGTTCCCACCCAGTGCGAACACCGGAAGCACGAACAGCAGTGATGCCAGCAGGGTGAGGCTGTAGGCGCGCCGCGTACCGAGCCAGTCCCCGACGAACCCGGCCAACCAGCAACCGAACATCGTGCCGAAGCCCGCGAAGAACAGCACGTTCGCGACCTGCGCGGGGTCGTAGCCCAGTTCGGTCTTGAGGTAGGTCGGCAGCAGCGCCTGGATCGGCCACGAGTACAGGAACGCGCAGAACACCACCACCATCAGCGTGAGCATCATGGGCGTGCGCTTCCCGGCGAACTGCGCGGCGAAGACGATCAGCCCGGCCGCCGCGACCACCACCAGTGGCCAGAAGAAGCCCGCGGGCACGGAGGTGAACAGCGCGAACAGCGCCAGGCTCACGACGATGGTCAGCGCGATGTTCCCGGCCGCGCGCCTGCCGGTGTACAGAACGTCCACAAAGGACCGTTCCTTGGTGGAGTGCTCCCAGTCGGCGGCCTCGGGCAGGCTCCGCCGCAGCCACAAGGCGAGCAGGATCGGCAGCAGCCCCACCAGGAACAACGCGCGCCAGCCGAATTCCGGCACGATGAAGCGGTACGCCTGCGCGGCAACGACTCCGCCGACGGAGAAGCCGGAGATCAGGAAGCCGCTGGCCCGGTTGCGCAGAGCTCGCGGCCAGCTCTCGATCACGTAGGTCGCGCTCGCGCTGTACTCGCCGGCCATGCCGATGCCGACGATCAGCCGCGCGACGAACAACGGCCAGTAACCCCAGGCAAGGCCGCAGGCGAAGGTGCCGACGGAGTACAGGACGATGCTCAGCACCATGGCGTGCTTGCGGCCGTGGCGATCGCCGATCGCGCCTAGGACGAGCCCGCCGAACCAGCGGGAGATGAACGCGGCCGACACCAGGGTCGTCGCGGTGACGGTGTCCAGGTCGAATTCCGCCGCGACCTCGGTCAGCACGAGGCCCATGAGCACGAAGTCGAAGCCGTCCAACGCGTAGCCGAGCCACGCGGCGGCGAACGCCTTCCAGTCCTTCCGGGTGAGCTGTGAGTGCCAACGGGCCATTGAAAGCCTCCTGGTCAACATCCGACGTAGGACGTAGGATGTCCAGGGAAGCTACGCGGCGCTCGCGTGGCTGGCAAGGGGGCAGTGGTGGCACCGCGACTTCAGGACCGCATCGTCGACCTCATCCTGGAGCGAGGACTCGCGCCGGGGGAGTCGATGCCGACCGAACCGGCGCTGATGGACGAGTTGGGCGCGAGCCGCAACTCCGTCCGCGAGGCGCTGCGTGCCCTGCACACCTTGGGAATCGTGGACATCCGGCACGGCTACGGCACCTTCGTCGGGGCAGCGCCGATGACCGCGTTCACCCCCGGGCTGCTGTTCCAGGCGCGCCAGTCCCTCGGCAAGGACGCTTCGGTGCTGGCCGACCTCGTGGAGATCCGGCGCATCCTGGAGGTCGACCTCATCGGCAAGGTCGTCCCGCTGGCCGACGAGGAGTTCCTGGCCGGGCTGGACGGGCTGACCGAGGCCATGGAGTCGGGGGAGCGCGACGCCGACGAGCGGTTCCACCAGGCGCTGTACCGCCCGGTGGGCAACGACTTCGCGCTCCAGCTGATTGCGCTGTTCTGGACCGTGTACCACCGCCTGGAAGCGGAGTTGGAGCCGCCGCGCAAGGCCGCTTCCGAGATCACCCACGGCCACGGCGAGATCGTGGCCGCACTGCGCACCGGCGACCCCGCCGCCGCGCGCGCCGCCATGGCCGAGCACTTCGCGGACATCGAGAACCGAGTGGCGAGCCTGATGACGAGGGTCGCCAAGAGGGAGTAGCACGCCCTGAGGAGGAGCAGTGCAGCAGCTGGTTTCGATATGTACTTCTTTGGTACTGCTCACGGCGGGCGCGGTCCCTGCGACAGCCGCACCCGAGTTCGACCAGCAAACCTTGTACGCCAAGGGAACCGGGGGCTACAGCTGCTTCCGCATCCCTGCGATCGTGAAGGCGCGCGACGGAGGCCTGCTCGCCTTCGCCGAGGGCCGTGTTCGCGATTGCGGCGACGACGGTGACATCGACCTGGTGGTGCGCCGCTCCACGGACAACGGCAGGACGTGGGGGCCGGTCAAGCTCGTCGCCGACATGGGCGCCGACACGATCGGCAACCCCGCGCCCGTTGTGGACCGCAGAACCGGGCGAGTCGTGCTGCTCAGCACGCACAACCCCGGCGACAACGACAACAAGCGCACGCCGTACGTCCAGTACAGCACCGACGACGGCATTTCGTGGACCACGCCGAAGAACATCGCCGCGCAGGCCACGCGTCCCGAGTGGAACTACTGGTACGCAACGGGTCCCTCGCACGGCATCCAGCTCGCCAGCGGTCGCATGGTCGTCGGCGGCAACCACGAGGGCCAGGAAAGTGTTCTCCAGGGAGGACATCTGCTGCTCAGCGATGACGGCGGAACGACGTGGCGGATCGGCGCCGTCGACGACCGGCTCACGAACACGGTGAAGCCGCAGGAGATGAGTCCGGTCGAGCTGCCCGACGGCCGCATCCTCGTCGCCGCCCGCGATCAGTACGGCTCCGATCCGGGACACCGCGCCTTCGCCACGTCCTCTGACGGCGGTCGCACCTTCGACCGTCCATTTGCGACAGACCCTCGCCTGGTGGCACCGGTCATCCAGGGCGCGACGATCCGCCACGGCTCGCGGCTGCTGTTCTCCGCGCCCGCGCACCCCGTGTCCCGCGAGGCGATGGCCGTGCGGTCGAGCCACGACAACGGGAGGACCTGGGGCGCCGGGAAGATCGTTCACTGGGGGCCTGCGGCTTACTCCGACATGGTGGTCCTCGGGCGCGGTCACACCGGCCTGCTCTACGAGGGCGGGAAGGCCAGCGCCTACGAGTCGATCCGCTTCGCCCGCTTCACCGACTCCTACCTGGCCAAGCCCAACGGCACCCCGCCCGGCATCCCCGGCCCCGTCGCGCCCGGCCCCACCACTCCCGACCACTCAGGCAACAAGGCCTACGTTCGAGGCTCCGCGTCCATTGTGGACGGACGCTTCGGCGGGGCCCTGCACTTTGACGGCACCGAGTACGTCGAGTTCCCGTACTCGCGGTCGGTGGACCTCGGCGCTTCCGACTTCACGGTCTCCACGTGGTTCCGCTACGGCTCGCCGTCCGGTGCCCGCACGATCCTCTGGGCCTACCGCCAGGGCGAAGGCCCGACACCCGGGTTGTGGCTGCGCGCCGAGCCCGACGACAAGCGCATCCGGGCCTTCCTCGGCGCGGAGCAGGGCACGGTCACCATCTCCTCAACGAGCGCCTACAACGAAGACCAGTGGCATCACCTTGCGCTGCAACGCGTTTCCGGCCAGCTCGTCATGATCGTCGACGGCCACCGCGTGGCGTCGGCTCTCGCCCCCGCAGGCTCCATCACCGCCGGCCGCGAGTTCGGCATCAGCGGCGTCCACATCGGACAACGCCTCGACGGCACCCAACGCTTCCGCGGCGACCTGGACGAGGTCCGCGTCCACCGCAGAGCCCTCTCCGCCGACGAACTCCACCGCCTCCGCACCACCAACGACCCCCTCCCCGAGGCCGCCGCACTCCACCTCCCCCTAGACAAGATCACCTCCTGACGTGGTTGTACCCAATGTGGCAGTTGTTACGTCTGGCGAAACAAATGCCACATTGGGTACGTACCACCAACGGGTGGCCGGGGTCAGGAGACGACGCGGTCCAGGACGGTGCGGAGGGCCTTGCGGTTGACCGCCGAAGGGTCCTCCGCGAGCCAGGAACCGATGTCGTGCACGAAGTCCTCGGGCGTCATGGGCGGGGCGGGGACCTCCGGGGCTTCGCCGACGGTGACCTCTCCGCGGCGGCTGGGGTAGATCAGCACGGCGCCGCGCACCTCGACGCCGGGCATGAGGCGGTGGAACGCGGCGACGGCGCGAGGCAGTGACACGGTGCCGCCGCGGAACGGGTTCCCGTTGCGCCACAAGGAACCCTCGTCATCGGCCTCGTAGTGCCCGGGCAGCCACAGCTTGGACTCGATGAGCACGAGGCGACGTCCGCACAGCACGGCGTGGTCGATGTCGGCGAACACCGAACCGGGCAGCGACAGGCCGTGGAAGATCCGCGCGCCGGGCAGTCGCGTCAGGTAGTCGCCGAGCAGTTCGGCGGTGAGGCGCTCGGCGAGCTGGTCGCGCTCGGAGCCGGGCGCGCCGAACACGCGCCGCCCGCCGATCTGGGCGGCGAAGTCGCGGTCGGCCCGGCCGGAGGCCACGTACCGGCGCGCCAGGCGCAGCATCGCCATGGTCGTGCCGAGCACCGTGACCAGCCACATCGTCAGCAGCAGCGGCGAAAGGTCCACCACCAGCACCGGGAGCAGCAGCAACGTGAAGCCGCTGAGCGCGGTCACGGCGGGCGCGTGCCCGGGGCTGGTCACCGGCAGGAAGCGGACGCGCGCCTCCGGGTCGACCTCGTCCCACCAGGCGATGTCCTCGGGGTCGAGCAGCGTGGACGGCGGCTCGTAGTTCGGGTCGGTGCCGAAGTCGCGTTTGCGCGCCGGGCGGGTCCGCGTGGCCGTTCCGCCGCCCGTCGCAGAAGTGCCACCACGGTCGTAGCTCGCGCGCTGCGCCGGGTCGCCGAGCACCTCGTAGGCCTCGCGCAGCATCCGGAACGTGCCCGCGGTGCCCCCGGCGTCGGGGTGCATCACCTTGGCGAGCGAACGGTAGGCGGTCTTGATCTCCGAGGCCGTGGCGTTCCTGGACACGCCGAGCAGCTCGTAGTAGTCGACCACGCCCACGTTGCGCCTACCTCCTGTGCTTGCGTGAACACCCTATGTGGTCGCTCTCGGTGATGATCACCCCGTCCGAGCGTAGGGCCGTCCAGGGGCTCCACCCGAGTGATCGCTACCGACCGCGATGGCGGAGCTTCCGCTGAGCGGAAACCCGGGCTGCCGGGCGCGCCGAAGATCGCGAAGCTGGACCGATGCGGACTCAGATCGCGGTCGTGGGCGCGGGCCCGGCGGGGTTGCTGCTCGCGCACCTGCTCCGGCTGGAGGGGCTCGACGCCGTCGTGCTGGAGACCCGGCAGCGCGAGCACGTGCTCAGCCGGATCAGGGCGGGAGTGCTCGAACCCGGCACGGTCGACGTGCTGCGCGAAGCCGGGCTCGGAGCGCGCTTGGACCGCGCGGGCCTTGAGCACCAGGGCTTTTCCCTGCGCTTCGACGGCGCCGAGCACCGGATCGCGCTCACCGAGCTGACCGGGAAGTCGATCACCGTCTACGGCCAGCAGGAGGTCGTGCGGGACCTGCTCGACGCGGCCGAGCCCGAGCCGTGGTTCGGCGTCTCCGACGTGGTGCTGCACGAGGTCACCACCGACCGGCCCAGCGTCACCTTCACCGACGCCGACGGCATCGCGCGCACCCTGCACTGCGAGGTGATCGCGGGGTGCGACGGCTTCCACGGCGTGAGCCGGAACGCTGTCCCGGTTACCTGCTGCGAACGCGCGTTCCCCTACTCCTGGTTGGGGATTCTCGCGAAGACCCCGCCCGCGCACCACGAGTTGATCTACGCGCACCACGAGCGCGGCTTCGCGTTGCACAGCATGCGCTCGCCGGAGCTGACCCGCCTGTACCTCCAGGTCGCGCCGGACGAGCGGCTCGACGACTGGCCGGAAGACAGGATCTGGGAAGAGCTGGTGCTGCGGCTGGGCACCGCCTGCGAGCCGGGGCCCTTGGTGGAGAAGGGAATCACCTCGATGCGAGCCTTCGTCGCGGAGCCGATGCGGCACGGCAGGCTGTTCCTTGCCGGGGACGCCGCGCACATCGTCCCGCCGACCGGAGCCAAGGGGCTGAACCTCGCGGTCGCCGACGTCGCCCTCCTGTCGAAGGCGCTCACCTCGTTGCTGCTGCACGGTCGCGACGGCAACGCACTGTCCTATTCGGACGTACGGCTGCGCGCGGCGTGGCGGGCGGAGCGGTTCTCCACGGAGATGACCGAGATGCTGCACCGCTCGGCCGATCCGTTCGAGCAGCGGCTGAGCCTGGCCCGGCTCCGGCGGGTCGCCTCGTCCACCGCCGCGGCGACCGCGCTGGCCCAGGACTACGTCGGAAGCTCGGAGGGCGCGTGAACCTGATCGGCTACCGCAGAGACCCCGACGGCACCCACCCGCCGCTCGACTCGCCGAACTACGGCTCGACGCGGCTGCGCCACCCCGGCGAACGGCTCGTGCTGCTGCCGCACGGGCTGAGCGAGATCACCGGGCCGCTGCTCGGACCGGGGCGGGTCACCGAGTCGGACAGCGACCTCACGCGAGGAGAACCGTTGGGACAGCGAGTGATCGTGCACGGCCGAGTGCTCGACGGCGACGGCCGGGCGGTGCCGGAGGCGCTCGTGGAGATCTGGCAGGCCAACGCCGCCGGGCGCTACCGGCACACGGCCGACCGCTGGCCGGCACCGATCGACCCCGGCTTCGACGGCGTGGGCCGGACCCTGACCGACGCGGCGGGCCGCTACCGCTTTCTCACGATCAAGCCCGGCGCGTACCCGTGGCGCAACCACCACAACGCCTGGCGGCCCGCGCACATCCACTTCTCGGTGTTCGGCAGGGCGTTCACACAGCGGCTGGTGACGCAGATGTACTTCCCCGACGACCCGCTGCTGCCGCACGACCCGATCTTCACGTCGGTCCCGGACGAGCGTGCGCGCGGACTCATGATCGCCCGCTTCGACCTCGCCGCGACGGAGCCGAACTGGGCGCTGGCCTTCGAGTTCGACATCGTCCTGCGCGGGCGCGACAAGACGCCGGAGCACCGATGAGCACCCCGGCGCAGACCGTCGGCCCGTTCCTCCACATCGGACTGACCTGGCCGGACGGTGAGTTCGTTGTCCCGCAAGGAAATCCCGGAGCCGTCTGGATTCGTGGCGCCCTGCTCGACGGTACCGGCCAGCCGGTCCAAGATGGCCTCGTCGAGACCTGGCAGGCCGATCCGGACGGGCGCTTCGACCACCCCGAGGACCCCAGGGGCGCAGCAACCGGATTTCGCGGCTTCGGGCGCAGTCCGACCACTGTGGACGGACACTTCAGAGTGCTGACACAGGTCCCGGGCGCCCTCCCCGGAGCCGCTCCGCACATCAACGTGTCGGTGTTCGCACGCGGACTGCTGCACCGCGTGGTGACCCGGATCTACTTCCCTCAGTTCGACAACGCGTCCGACCCCGTCTTCGCGTCGGTTCCGCGAGAGCGGCGGCACACCCTCGTCGCACAGTCCACAGAGGACGGGTATCACTTCGACATCCGTTTGCAGGGCAAGGAAGAGACGGTGTTCTTCGATGTCTGAGCCGGGTCTCTTCGACGGCGTGCTCGCAGCAGGAGGCGTGCGCGAGGCCGTCTCGGACACCGCGTGGGTCCAGGCAATGCTCGACTTCGAGTCCGCACTGGCCGCCGCGCTCGCCGACGTCGGGCTGGTCGAGCGAGCCCACGCGGAGCTCATCGCGAAGCACTGCCGCGCCGAGTTCTACGACATCGCCGAGCTGTCCACGGCGTCGGCGCTCACCGGCAACCCGGCGGCTCCGCTCGTGCGCGCGCTCAGCGACCGCGTCGGCGACGGCCACGTGCACCTCGGCGCGACCAGCCAGGACGTGATCGACACCGCCGCGATGATCATCACCAGGAACGCGGTCGCGGTGCTGCTCGACGACGTCCGCGCCGCCGCGCGCATCGCCGCGACGCTCGCGCGGGAGCACATCGACACCGTCCAACCCGGCAGAACCCTTCTCCAGCAAGCAGTTCCAGTGAGCTTCGGTTTCACGGCCGCATGCTGGCTCGTCGGACTCCTGGAGGCCGCCGACCGACTCGAAGCCGTCGAACCAGTTCTCCAGTTCGGCGGCGCGAGCGGAACCCTCGCCGCGCTGGGCGATCGGGGAGTCGAGGTCATGGCAGCCCTCGCACGTCGACTCGGCCTCGCCGAACCCGTGCTGCCGTGGCACACCGTGCGCCTGCGCATCGCCGAACCCGCGTCGGCGCTCGGCGCGTTGTGCGGAGTGCTCGGTACCGTCGCCCGCGACATCACCCTCCTGGCCCAGACCGAGATCGGCGAGGTGACCGAGGAGGGCCCGCCGGGCTCGGGAAGCTCGTCCACCATGCCGCACAAGCACAATCCGGTGGCCGCCGTCGCCACGCTCGGCTGCGCCGCGCAAGCACCCGGCCTGGTCGCGACGTTGCTCCAAGCGGGCGTGCAGGAGCACCAACGTGCGGCGGGGGCGTGGCACTCCGAATGGCGTCCTCTGCGCGAACTGTTGCGCACCAGTGGTTCCGCTGCGCACTGGCTGCGCACGAGCCTCGAACGCCTTCGCGTGCACCCGGAGCGAATGCGGGCGAATCTCGCTGGCGACGTATTCGCCGAGCGCGTCACGACCGAGCTGACGCCAATGGTCGGCAGGCAGCGCGCGCACGACGCCGTCACCCGGTGCTGTGCGAGTGGCGGAGACCTGGTGGAAGCCCTCGCGGCCGATCCGGTGGTGGGCGCGCACCTCAACCGAGAACGATTGACCGAACTGTCCGAGATCGACCACTTGGGCAGTGCGAAGCACTTCGTCGAGCGAGCGTTGCGGAGGGCGGGCCAGTGAGGCTGCACAGCGTGTCGGAAGGCCCGGCGAACGGCCCCGTCGTCGTGCTCAGCGGCTCCTTGGGCAGCGACCTGCGCGTGTGGGACCACCAGGCGAAAGCGCTGGTGAAAGCCGGGTACCGCGTCATCCGCCACGATCACCGAGGCCACGGTGGCTCCCCAGCACCCGAAGGCCCGTACACGCTGGCGGAGCTGGCCTCGGACGTCGTTGAACTCCTGGACGGGCACGAGGTCGAGCGAGCGCACTTCGTCGGCCTGTCGCTCGGCGGAATGGTCGGTATGCAGCTCGCCGCCACGGCTCCACGGCGCGTGGACCGATTGGTGCTGTGCTGCACGTCAATCAGCCCGGGAACGAAAGAAGCGTGGGCTCGGCGTGCGGAAAGAGTTCGCGGCGAGGGAATTGAATCCATTGCGAACGACGTGCTGGAGCGGTGGTTCACCACTCCGGCCGACGATTTCTGGCGCGATATGCTTCTCGGATCGTCGGCGGAGGGATACGCCTCTTGCTGCGCGGCCGTTCAGCGCATGGACCTCGCCGCCGAACTGCCGAAGATCGCTGCGCCGACCCTGGTGATTGCCGGCGAACGCGACCGCGCGACTCCGCCGGAAGACGGCCTGCGCATCGCGACCGGCATTCCCGGCTCCAGGTTGGCCATCGTCGCAGGCGCGGCTCATCTGGGCCCTGTCGAGCGCGCGGAGGAGTTCACCGAGCTGATCCTGGAGCACGTGAACGCCGGAGGGCGGGGAGAGGCCGTGCGGCGCGAGCTTCTCGGCGACGCACATGTGGACGCGGCCACACCGTCGGCATTCCAGAGCTACATCACCGAAGCCGTCTGGGGAGCGATCTGGACGCGTCCGGGCCTGGACCGGAAAACGCGAAGCTTCATCACGCTGGCGATTCTCGTCGCGCTCAAGTGCCATGACGAACTGGCGCTGCACGTGCGCGCAGCACTGCGCAACGGCCTGACCGAAGAAGAGATCGACGAGGTCGTCCTGCACGCGGGCGCCTATGCGGGCGTTCCCGCCGCCAATTCCGCTATTCGCGTCGTGCGTGAGGCTGTTCGGAGCAGTCGCGCGGAGTAGTGGAATGACCACGTATCATTTAGGAACTCTGTTGGTTAACCGTTCGCCTTGGACCAATGGCCTTTCAGCGATTGCTGAAGGGCCGCTCAGCAATCGTTGGTTAAGGTCTGGGCACTGGGGTCGAACGAGGTGGCCGGACATGACCTGGGGGCTTGTCCGGTCGCCTCGTCCGTGTCTTCGCCCCGGATTTCCCGCTAGGGCTTCAGCAGGATCTTGACCGCGTTGTCCTGCTTCTTCTGGAAGACCTCGTAGGCCTGCGGCGCGTTCGCCAGCGGCACCTCGTGCGTGGCGAAACCCTCGACGCCGAGCGGATCGTCCTCGGTGAGCAGCGGCATGATGTCGTCCACCCAGTTGCGCACGTTGGCCTGGCCCATGCGCAGCTGCACCTGCTTGTCGAACATCGTCAGCATCGGCAGCGGATCCGCCATCCCGCCGTAGACCCCGACCAGCGAGATCGTGCCGCCCCTGCGCACGAGGTCGATCGCCAGGTTCAGCGCCTCCAGCCGGTCCACGCCTGCCTTCTGCATCAGCGGGCGGCTCAGCGCGTCCGGCAGCAGGCCCGTGACCTGCTGCGCGAGCTTCGCGGCGGGGGAGCCGTGAGCCTCCATGCCGACCGCGTCGATCACGGAGTCCGGTCCGCGCCCACCCGTGGCCTCGCGGATGACCTCGGCCAGGTCGTCCTTGTGCTCGCGCAGGTCGTAGACCTCGACACCGTTGCGGCGAGCGCGTTCCAGGCGCTCGGGCACGAGATCCACGCCGATCACCCTCCCAGCGCCGCGCCGCAGGGCGATCCTCGTGCTCATGTCCCCGATCGGGCCGAGCCCGAGCACCGCGACGGTCCCGCCCTTCGGCACCGCCGCGTACTCCACCGCCTGCCACGCGGTCGGCAGCACGTCGGAGAGGTAGACGAAGCGGCTGTCCGGCGGACCGTGCGGCACCTTGATCGGCAGGGTGTTGCCGAACGGAACCCGCAGGTACTCGGCCTGCCCGCCCGGAACCTGGCCGTAGAGCTTGGTGTAGCCGAACAGCGACGCGCCCATGCCGTACTCGCGCACCTGCGTGGTCTCGCACTGCGACTGCAAGCCCTCGCCGCACATGTGGCAGGTGCCGCAGGAGACGTTGAACGGCACCACCACGCGGTCGCCGGGTTTCACCTCCGTGACCGCGCCGCCGACCTCGACCACCTGCCCCATCGGTTCGTGCCCGAGGATGTCGCCGGGTGTCATGAACGGACCCATCACCTCGTACAGGTGCAGGTCCGACCCGCAGATCCCGGACGAGGTGATCTCGACGATCACGTCGGTGGGCTCGCGGATCTCCGGATCGGGGACCGTGTCCACCCGTACGTCTCGTTTGCCGTGCCACGTCAGTGCTCTCATGGCAGCGGGATACCACTACCTGACCGAGGCAAACGGTCAGCGGAAGGCGGGGTGGCCGGTCAGGGTGGCGCCGAGGTTCAGCGCGTGCACCTCCTCGGTGCCCTCGTAGGTCGCCACCGTCTCCAGGTTCAGCATGTGCCGCAGCACCGGGTAGTCCAGCGTGATCCCGTTGGCGCCGTGAATGGACCTGGCCGCGCTCGCCACCCGTTGCGCGGCGCGGACGTTGCCGAGCTTGCCGAGGCTCACGTGGCTGTGGTGGCACGCCCCTGCCTCCTTCAACCGCCCGATGCGCAGAGCCGTCATGCCCGCGTGGTTCACGTCGAGCACCATGTCCGCCAGTTTCCGTTGTGTCAGCTGGAAAGCGCCGATCGGGCGGCCGAACTGCTCGCGCGTCTTGGCGTACTCCAACGCCGCGAGCAAGCACGAGCGCGCCGCGCCGACGACACCCCACACGATGCCGAACCTGGCTTCGTTGAGGCACGACAGCGGAGCACCGAGCCCCTCCGCGCCCGGCAGCGCCGCCTCCGCGGGCAGGCGAACTCCGTCGAGGGTGATCTCCGCAGTGATCGACGCGCGCAGTGAGAGCTTGCGGGGGATCTCCCGCGCGGTGAAGCCGGGGGAGGACGTCGGCACCGCGAACCCGCGGACGCCGGAGTCGGTCCGCGCCCAGATCACCGCGACGTCGGCGACGGAACCGTTGGTGATCCACATCTTCGTGCCGTCGAGCACCCAGTCCGAGCCCTCACGCCGCGCGCGGGTGCGCATCGAACCGGGGTCGCTGCCGGAATCCGGCTCTGTGAGGCCGAAACAGCCCAGCAGTGAGCCCGAAGCCATGGCGGGGAGCCATTCCTGCTTCTGCTCCTCGGAACCGAAGCGGTGGATCGCGCCCATCGCCAGCGAACCCTGGACCGACACGAACGACCGCACACCCGAGTCCACCGCTTCGAGTTCGCGGCAGACGAGCCCGTAGGCCACGTCGCCCGCGTCCGAGCAGCCGTAGCCCGCGAGGTGCATGCCGAACACGCCCAGCTCGCCGAACTCCCTTGCCAGAGCACGAGGTTCGGGGATGGTGCCCGCATCGAACCAGTCCGCGACGTGCGGGGCCAGCCGCCGCGCCGCGAACCCGCGCGCGGTCGCGGCGATGTCGCGCTCGGCGTCGTCGAGCTGGCTGTCGAGATCGAGGAAGTCCTGTGCGTCAGGCGCGTTCACGCTGTCTCCCGCTCTGCCGGTCCCCTGTCCGTGACCCCATCGTGACCCTAGGCCCCGCAATGGTTTGCACTCGACCCCGCTTCGGAATCCGCGCGACGGTGCGTGTACGGGCACTCACGCTCCAGCGCCACGGGAATTTTTCACAACGCTCTGACCTGCGGAAACTTGTTGATAACGGGAAGATGTCTGTATTCGTCGGCCGGAGAATGCCATGATGGTCGAGCTTCGCGGGACGTTCTTCCCCCGCTTTCGCGCCGCGAGCGCTCAGCCGCGTGGCGCCGATCGGATACGACCGCAGATGTCCCGGGCCCTCCCCGACCGGGACGAAAGAAGGTGCCGCATGACCTGGGCAAGACACGCCAGCCCCGTTGTAGAGCACGGCCGCATCGCCGAAGCACGCGCGGTCGAGAAGGTTCACTGCGAGATCCAGAACGGCAGGGCGGCCCGCACCGTCGCTGTGCACGCCGCGAACGCGGACGACTGCCGCGAACTGCTGGAGATGCTCGGCCTCGCCGCCGACGAGGGCAAGCGCGCCCTCCAGAGGTCCTGACCCGGCCTACAAACCGGTTGGTACGCAACGGTTGTAGGTGATCATCGGCTGGAGGTTTCCGAGCTGGTGATCTCACACCGCCGTACTCGCGTCCGCGGCGGGCAGGTCGAGCCGGATCCTCGTCCCCGACATCGGGCCGGAGGAGATCCGCAACGACCCGCCCGCCGCGCGGACCACGCGGTGCGCGATGTCCAGGCCGAGCCCGGTGGAGCCCGCCCCGCTCGCGCCCCGGCTCAGCGCCTCCTCCGGATCGGCGATCCCCGGCCCGGAGTCATCGACCAGGATCGTCACCACCCCGGCGCGGTTGCGCACGCCGAGCGCGAAGCCGACACCCTCTTCGGTGTGCCGGAACACGTTGCCCAGCAAGGCATCCAGCACTGCGGCCAGCTCGTCGCGGGCGATGCGCACCGGCGCGGGCTCATCCGCGCCGACCTGGCGCCACGGCCGCTGCTGGTCTTCGGCCAGCGCCGCCCAGAACGCCAGCCGCTCCCGCCCGACCAACGCGGCGTCGCAGCCCGTCGCGTCCCCGTCGACCAAACCCCGGCGCGCGCGGCGGATGATCTCGTCGACCTCCCGCTCCAACGCGTGCACCGCACTGCGAATCCGTTGCGCCCCAGGGCCTTCGCCCAGTGTCTCGGCGTCAAGGCGCAGCGCCGTCAACGGAGTGCGCAGCCGGTGCGAGAGGTCCGCGACCAGCTCGCGCTCCGCCGTCACCAGCCCGCCGATCCGCTCCGCCATGCCGTTGAACGCGGCCGCGGTCCGCTCCAGCTCCGGCGGCGAGGCCACCTGCACGCGCGTGCCGAGATCACCGTCCCCGATCGCCTTCGCGCCCTCGGCGAGGGTGCGGGCCGAGCGCACCACCCTGGTGCCCAGCCGGTCCGCGATCAACACCGACAGCAGCACCAGCGCGAGCGCGACGGCGGTCAGCGACACCCAGGCCTCGGTCACCCCGCGTTCGAGTTCCTCCTGCGGCACGAAGGACTCCACCAGCGCGGTGCGCCGCTCGCCGAGCGCGACCGGTTGCAGCACCGCCTTGCCGTCCATGACGTCCACAATGGACGCGTGCCCGCGCCGCGTCGCCTCGCCCAGCTGCTCGCGGCTGGCCCGGCTGGTGCCGATCTGCCCGCCCTCCGCCGGGTGCACGGCGATCCGCTGCGCCAGCCCGAACTCGGTGGAGGCCAGCGCCGTCGCGATCGTCAGCGGGTCGGCGGTGATCGCCAGCACCGGGGTCAGCGCGCTGGCCTGCCGCTCCGCCTCGGTCAGCGCCCGGTCCCGCGCCAGGTCGTAGACCACCAGCATCAGCGGGACGAGGAAGGCCAGCGCCACCATCGAGGTCACCGCGAGCGAGACCAGCGCCAGGCTACGGCGCACCCGGGATCTCCAGCCTGATCCCGACCCCGCGCACGGTGTGCAGGTACACCGGCGCCGACGCGCTCTCGCCGAGCTTGCGGCGCAGCCAGGACACGTGCACGTCCAGCGTCTGGTCGTCCCTGCCCGGTGGCAGCCGCCAGACCTCGGCGAGCAGTTCCTCCCGGCTGATCACCTTGTGCGGCCGGGCCACCAGGTAGGCCAGCAGGTCGAACTCGCGCCTGGTCAGCTTCAGCTCGGTCGCGCCGAGGCGGGCCTGCCTGCTGTCCAGGTCCACCGTGATCCGCCCGGCCGAGAACGACCGCTCGGCCTCCTTCGGCCTGCTCCTGCGCAGCACCGCGGCCAGCCTGGCGGCCAGGTGCTCTCCGGAGAACGGCTTCACCAGGTAGTCGTCGGCGCCCTCGCGCAGCACCTGGATGATGTCGGCCTCGGTGTCCCGCGCGGTCGCGGCGATCACCGGGACGTCGCAGATGCCGCGCATCATCCGCAGCACCTCGACCCCGTCGATGTCCGGAAGGCCCAGGTCCAGCACGACCGCGTCCGGCACCGCCCTGGTGACCTCGCGCAACGCGTCGAAACCGGTGCTGACCGAGTAGGTGGCGTAACCGAAGTCGTTGAGCGCCCGGACCACGGCGCCTCGGATGGCGTCGTCGTCCTCGACCAGGAGCACCGATGGCATGGCCGCACGTTAACCGGTCTTGCCAGGGGATGGCACGATGGAGTGATGAAGCGGCGGCTGGGGTATCTCGGCTTGTGGCTGGTGGCGACCGCCCTCGCGGTCGGCATGGCCTGGCTGGGCCTGCGCTCCGTGCTGGTCGCCGCCGCTCCCGGCCGCCTCGACCTGCTCGACCACCTCGGCGCCGAGACCGCGCGGGCCAGTGGCAACGGCGACGCCATCGCGCTCGGGCCGCCCACCTCCGCCGCGGGCGCGACCGGACCGCTCGCGCCGACCGGCCGCTCCGGCATCCCGATCCACCCGCCCGGCCCCGGTTCGCCCGGACCCGGCCCCGTCGATCCCGGCTTCCCCACCACCACAACGCCGCCGCCGAACGTGCGGCCCACGGAGAACGGCACCAAGCCCACGACCACCCGGCCCACCGTGGGCGCCGGGACGACCACCACGACACCGCAGACCGATCCGAGCCTGCTCGGCCAGCCCGAACCGCAGACCCGGACCGTGCGCACCAGGGGTGGCGACTCCACCCTGCGCTTCGCCCAGGACGACGTCTCCGTCGTCACCGCGCGCCCCGTCTCCGGTCACGCCGTCAAGGTGGAGCGCACCTCGGCCACCTCGGTCATCGTCACCTTCTCCTCGGCCAACTCGTTCTCGCGCATCCAGGCCAACTGGAGCGACGGTCCCGCCTGGCGCATCACCGAGTACCAGTACTCGTAGCCCCCGCCCGCACCACCTGAACGACTCCTCCACTTTCACTCCGCACTGAAGCCCCGAACGACCCGTTCAGTGCGTTCAACGCACTCAACGGGTCGTTCAGTGCGTTCAAGTACCCAAACGACCCGTTCAGTGCGTACGCGGAGTGGGGGCGCCCGCGTGCCCGTGGTTGGTGGTGGCAGCAGTAAGCCAACGGCCCGTTTGGTGCGTTGAGGGCGCTGAACGGGTCGTTTGGTGCGTTCAAGTACCCGAACGATCCGTTCAGGGCCGAACGGCGTGGGCGTGGGGTCACCACTGCCAGTTGATGCCGTGGAAGCCCTTCTGGCAGTCGAGCGCGTGCAGGTAGGCCATGCGGGTGAGGTCCACGCTCACCGCGCGGCGGTCGTCGCGCGCGCCGAGGCCGAGGCGGGTGGAGCGGTGGCAGTGCGCGGGCAGTTCGCCCTCGAAGCGCACCTGGAGCAGGTACTGCGGCACGTTGGTGCGCAGGCACCGCTCGTAACAGGTGCTGGGCTTGGTGCCCGCCTCGCCGAACTCGACCTCGTACTCGACGAGCACGCTCTCGCCCTTGGCCAGTCTGCGCGCGAAGAACAGCTCGTTGACCATGACCATCCGCTCGCGGTCGTAGCGGGTCACGCACCGCTGCCCGGACAGCGAGCGCAGGCTGGTCGGCAGCGGCTGGTCGGCGTCGCCCCGGAAGATCACGACGAGCCGGTCGGCGCCGTCGGCGTTGGCCCGCTGCACCTGGCAGGAGCGCACGCGGCGCAGCGAGCGGTCGGTGCCGACGGTGACCTCGTCGTGCAGCGACAGCGCGTCGAGCTTGGCGTTGATGTGCTCGTAGGAGGTGCCCAGCGCCTTGCTCACGTCGGAGTCGGCGCCGTAGAGGTCGGTCAGGCTGAGCCGTTCCTGGGCGCGCACGCCCCGTCCGCGCGGCCGCGGCGGCCCGATGAGGCTGCTCAGCGAGCGCCTCGGCAGGCGGAGGATGTCCTCCAGCAGCGCGATCGCGCGCAGCGAGTCGGCCCGCTCCGGCCGCCGCCGTCCGCGCTGCCAGTAGCTCAGCGTGGACAGGCTCACCGTGACGCCCTGGGCGGCGAGGCGGTCCTGGATGCGGTCCAGCGGCAGGCCGCGCCGGTCGAGCGCGGTCCGCAGCGCCAGGTCGAACGGGCCGGTCCGAAGCACCTCGCTGAGCTCCTGGTCGATCGTGCGCTGCTGGGAGAGAAGCTGCTGGGACGGAAGTTGCTGTGCCTGGAGCTGCTGGGGCCGGATCTGGTGGGCCGGGATCTGGTGGGCCAGGGTCACTGCCGAAACACCCCCCGAAGGTGTCGTCGGGTCAACTGGTCAGGTGTCGGTTCCTCCGGCAGGGGAGGAAGAACCGAGCAGGGGTGACGGAAAAACTGTGACGCGCGCTTCACGTAACAACAAGACCTGACGTCCAGATCGATTTTAACAGAATTACAGGGAAATTGTTTACATACTCTTCGTGGTCGTTCTAAGGAATTATTCGGACCATTTTAAGGTGCTATTAAGGTCGAGTGTTGGCTTGCGGTGCGCACCGGTGGGGTGTACCAGTGGTACACATGCCGTTGCCGCGCTTCACCCGCCTGCCAGGAGACCGTAGGGCCGAGATACTCCGCGTGGCTAGGGCCCATTTCGCGCGGGAGTCCCCGCAGCACGCCTCCTACAACCGGATCATCGCAGCCGCCGGTATCTCCAAGACCGCCGCCTACCACTACTTCGACGGGCGCGACGACCTGCTCGGCACGGTGCTCGAAGATGTGGAAGCCCAGCTCATCGCCAGTCTCGGCCGCTGGGTCCCCGCCGAGGACGACCGCCGCTTCTGGGTGCGCCTGGCCGAGCGGACGGCCAGGGTGAAGGAGCACCTCGCCGCGAATCCGGACGATCTCGCACTCGCGCCCGCGGCCCTGGAGAGAAGCGACGGGGCGGGTCTCGCGCTCTGGCTGACCGACGTCATGGACAACGGCAGGAAGCTCGGAGTCGTGCGCTCCGATGTAGATCCGGATCTCCTGTTGGCGGTGACAACGGCGGTTTTCCGAATTTCGGACGCGTGGCCGCCGAAGCAGGTGCGGCTCTTGCTCGCCGGGCTGTGGTCCACGCCGGAGAAGCCCGCCCGTTAACAACCCGGGCGGGCATAACTCGCGATGATGCGTGCAATCGCGTCGTGTTATGGCAGTCCTCCGCCGACCGCGCCGGGGAAGTCCGTCGACTCGGCGATCTCGCGCCAGAGCTTCACGTCATCGGCGATCTCGGCCAGTTTCCCCTCGATCCCCGAGACCGCCGAGGAGCCCAGCGGCAGGTGCAGCGGGGCCTCCGCCGCGTCAGCCACCGCCAGGATCGCCGTCGCCGCGCGGACCGGGTCGCCCTCCTGCGCGTGGTTGGTCTCGGAAGCCCACGTGCGCATCGCTCCGGCGCTGCCGTCGTAGTCCGCGATCCGCTCCCGCACCACGTGCAGCGAGCTCAGGTCGAGGAAGTCAGTGCGGAACGGCCCGGGCGCCACCGAGGTCACCTGGATGCCCAGCGGGCCCAGCTCCTGGCGCAGCGCCATCGAGTAGCCCTCCACCGCGTACTTCGTCGCGCAGTACGCGCCCCAGCCCGGCCACGAGACGAACCCGCCGATCGAGCTGAGGTTGAGCACGCGCCCGGACCGCTGCGCGCGCATCACCGGCAGGACCGCCCTGGTCACGGTGAGCAGGCCGAACACGTTGACGTCGAACAGCTCCCGCACCTCGTCGTCGCTGGTCTCCTCCACGGCGCCGACCAGGCCCCTGCCAGCGTTGTTGACCAGCACGTCGATCCGGCCGAAGCGCCGAACGGCCTCCTCGACCGCCGCGCTCGCCTGCTCGGGGTGTCGCACGTCCAGCGCCACGGCGAGCAGATCGGGGTGCTCGCCGAGCGCGGCGTGGACGGTGCGCGGATCACGAGCAGCGGCGACGACGGAGTCCCCGCGCCCCAAGGCCTGCCTCGCGATCTCCAGGCCGAAGCCACGGGAAGCGCCCGTGATGAACCAGGTGGTCATTGCCCAACTCCCAGCTGTGTGCCGTGCTTGACGGCGCAGAGCCTGCATCGGCGCGACGGGCCGAACCAGGCCGCGGCGAGCCCAGGACCGGCGTTCCCACCCAGCCGTTCAGCGCGCGTGCGAGGGGCAGGTCAGCACGGGGTGCGGGCTCCAGCCCTCAGCGGCCAGCCAGGTCAGCAGCACCGTGGGCAGCCGGTCCTCGGCGACCTCGTGGGCCAGCTCGCCGATCAGGAACAGGTCCAGGCCGCACAGCTCGCACGCCAGGAACGCCAAGCCGTAATGCGGTTGGCAGGCGGCGCAGAACCGCCGCACCTCGATCTGCCCGGTCGCAGTGATCTCCAGCCACTGCTGGTCGATGTCCCTGGCGTGCTGCTCAGGAGCGGAGTCCGGCGCGCGGCGGCAGTTCGGGCAGGGCCGCGCTTCCGGGGCGCGTTGTTCGGGAATGCGGTGTTGTTCCTGTTGTTCGTGTTGTTCCGGCTCGGCGGCGCGCGGCTCCGGGGGAGCGGGGTCGAACAGGCTCAGCTGTGTCGCTGGGTCGTCCTCGTTCACGGCTACCTCCCTGTGCTGCCCTTGCGGCCCAGTGTTGTCCGCAGTCCTCTGTGGACCGAGCAGCGACACGGGGGGAGTCACACGGCTTCGCGCAGTGCGGGCAGCAGTTCCTTCTCCGCGAAGGAGAAGAAGCCTTCCTGGTGCTCGCCGCCGATCTGGACCAGCGCGAGGTCGGTGAAGCCCGCGTCGGCGAACTCCCGCACGCTCGCGAGGATCGGCTCCACGTCCGGCCCGCAGGGGATCGCGCCGGCAACGTCTTCCGGAGTCACGAACTGCGTCGCGCCAGCGAAGCCCGCCGTGCCCGGCAGCTCGGCGTTGACCTTCCAGCCGCCGCCGAACCAGCGGAACTGCTCGTGCGCCCTGGCGATCGCGGCATCGCGGTCGGCGTCCCAGCACACCGGCAGCTGGCCGATCTTGCGCGCGGAGCCCTCGGCCCTGCCGACCCAGTGCTCGTCCCACTCCCGGCACAGCCGCTGCTCGGGCTGCACCGCGATCATGGCGTCGGCGACCGGGGCGAACCGCGCGATCGACTCCTGGCCGGACACCGCGACCGCGATCGGCACCCGCGACTGCGGGAGGTCCCAGAGCTTCGCCGAGTCGACGCGGAAGTGCTCGCCCGCGTAGCTGGAGTGCCCGCCGTCGAAGAGCCCGTGGATGATCTGCACGGCCTCGGCCAGCATGTCGTGCCGCACGTCCAGCGACGGCCAGCCCTTGCCGATGACGTGCTCGTTCAGGTTCTCGCCGGAGCCGAGCCCGAGCGTGAAGCGGTCGTCGGAGAGCAGCTGCACGGTCGCGGCCTTCTGCGCGACGACCGCCGGGTGGTAGCGCATCGTCGGGCAGGTCACGTAGGTCATCAGCTCCACCCGCTCGGTGGCCTGCGCGACCGCGCCGAGCACGCTCCACGCGTACGGCGCGTGCCCCTGCTCGTCCAGCCACGGCGAGTAGTGGTCGCTGCAGACCTCGAACGCGAAGCCCGCGGCCTCGGCCGCCGTGGCGTGCCCGACCAGCTGCTTCGGCCCGGCCTGCTCGGTCATCAACGTGTATCCGATGCGCATCTGGCAGAGCTACCCGTTCCGGCGTCCCCCAATCGATATCGCCGCTAACACTATGAGGGAAGTTGGTGTTATCGTTGATAACATGAGCACTGGGCAGACACGCGTGGCGATCATCACCGGCGGTTCGCGGGGCATCGGCCGCGAGACAGCGGAACGCCTTGCCGCACAGGGGTTCCCGGTCGTCGTCAACTACGCGGGCAACGACGCCGAGGCCGAGGCGACGGTCAGGGCGATCACCGCCGCGGGCGGTCGCGCCTTCGCGCACAAGGCCGACGTCAGCGATCCCGAGGCCGTCGCCGGGCTCTTCGACGCCGCCGAGCGGGAGTACGGCGGCGTCGACGTGGTCGTGCACTCCGCGGGCGTGCTCAACGCGCTCAAGCCCATCGCCGACACCGACTTCGACGAGTTCGACCGCGTGCACCGCGTCAACGTCCGCGGCACCTTCGCCGTCGCTCAGCAGGCAGCGCGGCGAGTGCGCGGAGGCGGCGCGATCATCACCTTCTCCACCTCCGTGCTGGGGCTCGCCCCGCCCGGGTACGGCGTCTACGCGGCCACGAAGGGCGCCGTCGAGGCGATCACCATGATCCTCGCCCGCGAGCTGCGCGGCCGGGACGTCACCGTCAACACCGTCGCCCCCGGCCCGACCGCGACCGAGCTGTTCTTCACCGGCAAGGACGAGCGGACCATCGCCAGGATGGCCGCCCAGTCCCCGCTGGAGCGCCTCGGCCACCCCGCCGACATCGCCGAGGCCGTCGCCTTCCTCGCCGGGCCCGCGCGCTGGGTCAACGGCCAGGTCCTGCGCGTGAACGGCGGTATCGCCTGAGCCTGGCAGCTGCCGGAAACGCGCGCTCCTGCGCTCCGCCATGCCGTACCGTAGGTTTTCGATCACGGGGTGCAGGCGCGGTCGGGGAGCGGACATGAGCACAGCGGGCGGGCCGCACGTCCACAACGAGGTCCGCGACGTCCACGGCAAGCTCGTGCAGGTCGCCACCCAGTACGGGAACAACTACTTCTACGCCGGTCAGCGCGAGCCCGAGCCGCCGCGCCAGGTTCCCTCCGCCGTCTCCCTGTGGGTGGATCGCGACGATCATCTGTCCACATTGGATGATCTGGGGACCGTGACGCGGCTCGCGGTCATCACGGGGCCGGAGGGGGTCGGCAAGTCGGCCCTCTCGCACAAGTGCGCCGACCGCGTCGCTGAGCGGTTCACCGGCGGTCAGCTCTACGTCGACTTCGCCGCCTTCCGCAGGGAGTCCGGCTCCGGCGAAGCGGCTCTGCGCGAGGCGCTGGCCAGCTGCCTGCGCGCCTACGGTGTCTCGCCCGAGGAGATTCCGGGCAGCGTGGCGGCGTGCGGCCTGATGCTGCGGGGCGTGATGCGCAAGGCATCGCTGGTCGTGCTGGACGACGTCACCGACTCCGCGCAGGTCGGGCCGTTCGTGCCGAACTCCGAGGGCAGCGCGGTGCTGGTCACGAGCAGGCACCGCTTGGCGGAACTCGTCCTCGACGACGCGGAGTACTGCGAGCTGGACGGGCTCTCCGAAGCGGACGCACTGCTGTTGCTGCGCAATGTCGTTGGTGCGGAACGGATCGACGCTGATCCGGTGGCGGCGGGCAAAGCCGTCGCGCTGTGCGACGGACTGCCGATCGCGCTCCGGGTGGTCGCCGGGCGGCTCAAGCAGGAGCGCGGGCTGAGCCTGGCCGAGCTGGTGGAGCAGGCCGCGACAGGGCTGGACTTCTTGACGATCGGGAGGAAGCGGGTCGTGGCAGCCGTTTTCGACAACGCCTACCAGAACCTCTCAGCGCAGCTCGCCCGCTTCTACCGTGGGCTGGGGACCCTGCCGGTACTGGACATCGACCCCGACGTCGCCGCGCTGATCGACCCCGATGCCAAGGCGCTGCTGGACGATCTGGCCGATGCCAACCTCGTCGAGAAGAACGGCGAGCGCTACCGGTTCCACGGCCTCATCCGCCGCCACGCCCAGGAACGCGCGCTGGCGGAGGAGGGGACCGAGTCGCGCGAGGACCTGCTCCGCAAGATCGTCGACCACTACCTGGCGCACGTCGCGTGCGCGGACCAGGCAGTCATGGGCGCGCGCACCCGGATCGCCGACCACGCGCAACTCACGAAGAACCCCTTCGGCACTCCCAAGGAAGCGCTGGAGTGGCTGGACGAGCAGCGCGCCAACGCCCTCGCCGTGATGCGCGCCGGAGCCGAGCGCGGGTGGCACGAATCGACCTGGCAGCTGGCCGAAGCGCTGGTCGCGCTCTACGTCAACCGCCGCTACATCGCGGACTGGCTGGAGGCCACGGACCTCGGAGTCGCCGCCGCCCGCGCCGTGGGAGCCTGGCAGGCCGAAGCCACCTTGCGCATCAAGGTTTCCCGCGCCTACACCGACCTCGGGCACTTGGACCGGGCGCGCGAGGAGCTGGAGATCGCGCACGACCTGCTCAAGGACTCCGGCCACAACGTGCTGCTCGGCTCGGTTTGGGAGTTCTTCGGGCGCTACTGGGACAAGGTGGACCTGGTTCGCGCCGAGGACGCGTACCGGAAGTCCGTCCACTTCAACACCTTGGCGCAGGAGTGGCGCGGCGTCGCGCTCGCGACCTACTTCCTGGGCTGCAACCTCTTCGCCCAGGGGCGGACCACCGAAGCGCTGGAGCACCTTGACCGCGCGCTCGACGGCCTGGCGGGGCGGATGGCCGAACGTGCCAGGGCCAGTCGGGCCGAGGTGCTCGCCGCGCTCGGCGATCTCACCCGGGCGACGAGCGACCTCGCCACCGCGATCGCGAAGTTCGTCGAGTACGGAACCGTCCACTACGAGGCGCAAGCACGGATCACCCTCGCCGAAGTGCTTGTCCGGCAAGGGAACAAGGCCGGAGCGCGAGCCGAGTTCGAGCGTGCGCTAGAGATCCACAAGAGCGCACACAGCGCCGAGGCGGAGCGGCTCGAACAGCGCATCGCCGAACTCGATCAGTGAACCCGCAGCACCACGGCGCTCTCGGAAGAACCGAGCCGGAGCGTCAGTTCACCTCGGCGTAGCGCGCCTTCGAGTAGCGCGACGTAGGCGACCGACGCCAGCTGAGCGGTGGAAGCCTTGCCCAGAACGGAAATGCGCTTGCCGCCGCGCACCGCGACCTCGCATCCATCCACAGTAGACACTGCGGCGAGGCGACAACCGGGATAGCGCTGGAGCGTCTCCGGCAGCGACCATTCCGCATCGACGATGATCGAGGCGCTGTCGAACAGCAGGACGTTGCGCTCGCCCCACCTGACGACGAGATGCCGCCATTCGTCGGCGGAGGAATCGGGGAGATGCCCGCGAACCGTTGCAGGGCAACGAGTCAACGTGACGGTGGAGCCGGTCAAGCTGCCACGGACCTCGTGCGAGAACACCTCGGCGTCCTCGGGCACGGGATCGGCCGCCGCGCGCAAGGGCACGTCCATCCGGGGCTCTGCCAGCTCCAGCAGCTCGTAGCAGGCCTTGCGCAGCAGCGCCGCCGCCGAACCCGGCGTGGCGAACGCGCGCTTGGCGATCCCGTCGAAGCGCTGGGGTTCCTGCGCCGCAAGGGCTTCGTCTACCTGATCGCGCACACCAGCTGCCGAATCGAGTCGATCAGCCACTTGGCCCAGCTCCTCCAGCACGGTCCCGGGGACGATCTCCGAGCCGAATGCGGCCAGCAGCAACGGTTTCCCGAGCGCGGCAGCGTAGAGGCTGACCGAACCGTGGTCCCCCACCACGACATCTGAGGCGATCATCGTGGCGTGCCAGCCGCGAGTGGGCGGGACCAGCAGCAGTCCGCCCGCCACCGCGTTGTGCAAGCGGCGACGCAGATCCCAGTCGGAGTGCCAGGTCCACACGTTGGGGTGCACCACGGCGGCCACGCGGTACTCGTCGGCGGGCAGCTGCGCGAGCAGTTGTTCGGGCAGCGTCCGCCACGTCCCCAGTGCCGACTGCTCGCCCCACGTCGACGTGATCATCACGAGGCGCTGGCCGTCGGCGACGCGCAGCGCCTTGCGGTAGTGCGCGCGCATCGGCTCGCCCGCGAGCAACGCGTCATAGCTGGTGTCACCACCGAGAACCGTGTTCCCAGCGGTTTCGGGGCAGGCGTCGGCCAGCTGCTCCGCCTGCTCCGGGTGCGTCACCAGGTGCCAGACCCGCCTGTCCCGCAAGCGGTGCGCGGGCACGAGCCCGGAGAGCCGCGTCCCGCTGCCCGCCGAGTCCGGGACGAGCTTGTGGAAGCCGACCCCGTGCGGCAGCACAAGAACCGGCACCCGGCGGTCGAGCTGCTCCAGGTCGACGTTCTCGCTCGCGGTGATCACCAGGTGGTAGCGGGCGCGCGGCACGTCGTCCCACGCGATGAACTTGGAGTACAGCCCCTTGATCAGCTCGACGGCGCCCGCGGAGAAGCGCGAGGTCTCGTTGACGGTGAACACGATCTGCACGCGCGTGTCGCCGAGGAAGGCCTCCAGCGCTTCGAGCAACCTGATCGCCGAGGTCAGCGTGCGCGCGACCGCCAGGACCGTGGGTTCTTCGCCGAAGGTGCCCCAGCGGCGCGCGTCCCGCGCGGCGTCACGAGGGCTACCGCCCACGTTCACCTCGGTCCGCTGCGCCCGCACACGGCCATCCTCGCCACAACGGCGACGCGGCGCTCAGCGGGCCTCCGGGCCTCCGGGCCTCCGGGCCTCCGGGCCTCCGGGCCTCCGGGCCTCCGGGCCTCCGGGGGTAATTGTTGATCTTAGTCGGCGTGCGGCGGGCACCCGGTCGCGGGGGTGTGCCCGACGGCCTGCCGCGCATGGTCTTCGTCCGCTCTTCCGCAGTGGGTGTCAGCAGGGACTCTAGTCATCGAGGCTGATGCCGGAGCGCTCGGTCCAGCGATTTTGCGCGCCAGGACGCTCCGGGAACGGGTCGAAAGCAGGAAGACGGCCGCGGTCGCCGCACGCCATGCTGGTCCCGGCAGAACCGCTGGCGAAAGGACCGCGCGTGTTCGGACGACGCAGGCTCACCGTCCTGATCGGATTCCTCGCGCTCTGCCTCGCGGGCGCGACGGTCTCGGCGGCGGCACCGGCTCCCGAAAGAGGGCACGGCGCGGACTGGCCGAGCTGGCAGAAGGACCTCGCCGGGAGCAGGCACAACGCCGCCGAGCGCAAGATCACCGAGCGGACGGCGGGCGAGCTGAAGCTCAAGTGGGCCTTCGGTTTCTCCAAGATCGGCATGTTCACCTCGCACAGCCAGCCCGCGATCGTCGGCGGGACGATGTACTTCGGCGGGCCGGACGGGCTGTTCTACGCGCTGGACGCGAAGACCGGCGCGACGAAGTGGACCTTCGAGCTGCGGACCGTCGATCCTGAGCGCCGCCTGCCGGTGGTGCGCAACAGCCCCGTGGTCGTGGGGGACCGGGTCTACTTCGGCGATCTGCGCGGCTACATGTACGCGTTGAAGGCAGGCACGGGCGCGCTGGTGTGGGCGAACCGCCTCGACGAGCACGCGCAGGCGTTGCTCACCAGCTCGCCGATCCACTTCGCGGGCAGGCTCTTCGTCGGCGTCTCCAGCAACGAGAGCTCGGCGGCCGCTGACTACCCGTGCTGCACCTTCCGCGGCCAGTTCGTCTCGCTCGACGCGGCAACGGGCAAGGTGCTGTGGCGCCACTACACCGTGCCGGAGCCACAGGCCGTTGGGACGTGGCCGAGCGGTGCCACCCGGTTCGAGCCCTCCGGCGCGGCGGTCTGGGCCTCGCCGTCGATCGACCCCGCGACCGGGACCGTGTTCGTGGGCACCGGGCAGAACTACACGGGCACCAAGGGCGACAGCGATTCCGTCCTCGCGCTCGACGCGTTCACCGGCAAGGTCCGCTGGAAGCGCCAGATGACGCACCCGGACACCTGGCGGCTGATCTGCGTCGACCCGAGCGCCCCTCCCGGTCACTGCCCCGGTATGGAGAACGGCACGGCGCTGGACTACGACATCGGCTCGCTGGGCAACATCTTCACGGTCAAGGGCCGCACGCTCATCGGCATCGGGCAGAAGAGCGGCGTCTACCACGTGCTGGACGCGCGCACCGGCGAGTTCGTCTGGCAGCGGCAGCTGTCCAAGCCCGAGCCGAACGACCTCGGCCAGGGCGGAATCCTGTGGGGCGGCAGCTACGACGGCGAACGGCTCTACGTCGCGACCAACGACGCCAAGCCCGGAGCGCTGCACGCACTGGACCCGGCGACCGGCGCACTGCTCTGGAAGACGCCCAACCCGGCCAACGGGTGCGCCTGGGGCGGCTCGGCGCAGTACCCGGACGAGTGCATTCTGGCCAACCGGCCCGCGGTCACCACGACGCCCGGCGTGGTCTACGAGGGCAGCGCCGACGGCAAGATGCGGGCCTACTCGGCGCGCGACGGCCGGGTGCTGTGGGAGTACGACACGGTGCGGGAGTACCAGGGAGTCAACGGGATCACCGCTCGCGGCAGCGGGGTCTCGGCCGCGGGCGGAGCGGTCGTGGTCGACGGAATGGTCTACATCCACTCCGGCTACCACCCGGACTACGGCAACGACAAGGGCCACGTCCTGCTGGCGTTCGGTCTCTGAGGCCGATCTACCATTCCGCGGGTGACCGCCTACGACGATCTTGACGGCTTCGAGCACCTGGACACCTCGACCCTGGCACCGCGCCAGCAGCAGATCCTGGCCACGATCAGGGACTGGGCGCAGCGCCACGGGTACTCGCCCAGCACGCGCGAGATCGGCGAGGCGGTCGGCCTGCGCTCCTCGTCGTCGGTGTCCAAGCACCTCGCGAGCCTGGAGGAGCGGGGTTTCCTGCGGCGCGCCGACACCGTGTCCCGGCCGATGGACGTGCGGATGTTCCTGCGCGCGGGAGCCCCGGCGCGCCAGGCCGACGGTGACTCGGTGAGCGTGCCCGTCGTCGGTGACATCGCGGCGGGAACCCCGATCACGGCGGAGGAACACCTCGACGACACGCTCACGCTGCCCCGCGAGCTGACCGGGCGCGGCACCGTCTTCGGCCTCAGGGTGCGCGGTGACTCCATGGTCGACGCGGCGATCTGCGACGGCGACATCGTGGTGGTGCGCCAGCAGAACGAGGCCCACTCCGGCCAGATCGTCGCGGCGATGATCGACGAGGAGGCCACGGTCAAGGTCTACCGCCGCCGCAACGGCCACGTGTACCTGGAGCCCCGCAACGACGCTTACGAGGTGATCGACGGGGACCGGGCCGCGGTGCTCGGCATCGTCGTCTCCGTGCTGCGCAGCGTCTGAGCCTCAGCCCGGGGCACGCGCGAAGAGGATGCAGCCCGGGTGTTCCCCGTCGCGATCGAGCACTGTCTCCGCCTCGACCGCGAACCCCGCTTCGCGCAGCCACTCCGCGACCCGCGCGGGCGTGCGGCGGTGGACCATCAGGTTCATCGGGTGGCCGCCGTAGCCCTCCGTCTTGTGCCGCGACTCCTCGCCGAGGTGGAAGCCCAGCAGCACACGGCCCCCGGGCCTCAGCACGCGCCGGAAGCCCTCGAACACCCCGGGAACGCTGTCGTCGGGGACGTGGATCAACGACCACCAGGCGAGCACGCCGGCCAGCGAGCCGTCCGCGAGGTCCAGCTCCGTCATGGAACCGACCTCGAAGCGCACGCCCGGATGCTCGGCGCGGGCGATCTCGATCATGGCGGGGGAGAGGTCGACGCCCATCACGTCCACGCCGAGGCCGCGCAGGTGGGCGCTCACGTGCCCCGGCCCGCACCCCACGTCCGCGACCGGGCCGCCGCCGTCGGAGCGCACCAGCTCGGCGAACGCGGCCAGTGCCGAGAGCAGGTGCGGCAACTCCGCGAGCCTGTCGCGCACCAGCTCCGTGTAGCTCGCCGCGACGGTGTCGTAGGAGGTTCGGGTGTCCTCCAGCCAGTCAGCGCTCACAGCGGCTTGAGGCGAGCCTTCAGCAGGCAGAACTGGTTGCCCTCAGGATCGGTCAGCACGTGCCACTCCTCCTGGCCCGTCTGGCCGATGTCGGCGGGGCGCGCACCGAGGGCCAGCAGGCGCTCCAGTTCGGCGTCCTGGTCGCGGTCGGTGGCGTTGACGTCGATGTGCAGCCGCGACTTCCCCGGCTCCGGCCGCTCGCGGTAGCTGAGGATGATCGTCGGCTGCGGGCCGCCGAAGCCCTCGCGCGGGCCGATCTCCAGCGTGCCGTCGTCCTCCTTGCTGAGCACGACGAAGTCCAGTACCTCGCACCAGAACCGCGCCAGCAGTTCGGGGTCACGGCAACCGAGCACGAGTTCGCTGATCCGACACGCCATGCCGCGACCGTACTTCACCGGGGTGAGCGGGGGGAACAACACTGAAGCCCCATCCCTGAAAAGGAATGGGGCTTCAGACCAGTTCTCCTGGTGGGCGATACAGGGATTGAACCTGTGACCTCTTCCGTGTCAAGGAAGCGCTCTCCCACTGAGCTAATCGCCCGAGGCGGAGGCGGGAATCGAACCCGCGTACAGGGCTTTGCAGGCCCTTGCCTAAGCCACTCGGCCACTCCGCCGATGCTCTGGGATCGAAACCCCGGAGAATTCAGTCGACCCGGACGAGGGGCCTTCCGAGCGGATGACGGGATTCGAACCCGCGACCCTCACCTTGGCAAGGTGATGCGCTACCACTGCGCTACATCCGCGTGCTGCCCGGCTGGGGAGACGGTGTTCGAACTGGGTTCGATCTTGTGTTTCCCGTCGCCGTGGCGATGGCGAAACACTATCCGACACCGTCCGCCGGGATCAAATCGGGGTGGTCCTTTGTCGTTGTGCTGCCGTTGACCTGCGAGAACGCCGACTCAGCTGAGATCGTTGGACTGCAGGTGGCTGAGCGCGTCGTCGACGCTGACCCACAGGTTCTCGTTGCCGGGGACGATCAGGTCGTAGGTCCGGTCCAGGAAGTCGGCCAGCTCCTGCGCGGCCGCCTCGAACATGGCGTGGCCGGAGGGGGAGCTGAGTTCGATCACCACGACCTCGGGGTCGTCGACGGCCGGGCGGATCCGGACGTCGCCCTCGCCCGCGGCGGCGATCAGGCCGTCGGCGAGCAGGTCGCGGGCGAAGACCCATTCGACCCAGCCGGCGCGGCCGGTGCGGAACGCGGCCACCACGGCGTAGGGGTCGCGGGTGTCGTAGCGGAGCTCGACCTGGACGGGGACCGCCGGACTGCGGGGCGCCAGGAGGTCGAAGACCGCCGTGGAGCGCAGAGTCACGTGGTCGTTACGCATTGTTGCCGCCTCTCGTGCTGTCTGCCGCTCAAGTGAACGACGGAACGACATAGTTGTGACGCGAATGTGGCCCTTCGCGCTCACTTGTCGTTCATAGATCACCCGTACGGGGCAGAACTTCTTCGGTGGGCAACCGTTGGACTGCGCTCCGTAATCGATCGCCCGACACATCCGGGGTGCCGTGGCCAACTCCGGGTCGACGCGGACCGGCGCTGTGGCACCGGGCCGGGGACGGCCCCGCTGGCGTACCGGTGCTCCCCGTGTTGCGTGACCAATCGGGTACCCCGGCGGCGCGGCGGCCTCACGCTAACACCGGAGAACCGGCAGCGGACCCCGCCGGAGGGGTGAGGTCCATCGAAGGTCTTGTCGACCGCCCGAAAGGGCGATGACCTGCGGTGCGGCGGGCTGTAGCCGGGCGGTGGCCGACAGTGACCGCGGGCCCGCGAACGCGGGCGGGGACCCCCGTTTTTGTTCTTGGGCCAGGCTTGTGTACTGTTTGCTTCGCACCGCGAGAGCGGGGCCACAAACACAACTGAATTCCCGGGCGATTAGCTCAGCGGGAGAGCGCTTCGTTCACACCGAAGAGGTCACAGGTTCGATCCCTGTATCGCCCACCAGCAGTCCAGAGGCTCCGGACGGTTCACCCGTTCGGGGCCTCTGTCTCAGACAGCTGGATCCCATGCGGTACCCACGCGCCACGCGAGGGCGATTAGCTCAGTGGGAGAGCGCTTCCTTGACACGGAAGAGGTCACAGGTTCAATCCCTGTATCGCCCACCAGTCGCAGGCCCCGATCGTCGACTCCGACGGGCGGGGCCTGCTCCGTTCGGACGCCCCCTCCGCGGCGGCCGAGGCGGGTTCTGTCAGCTACCGCGAACGAGATCGTCGTGACCGATGACGTCCTCGAGCTGCCGGATCAGTTCGGCATCGGGGTGTGGGCGGCGTCCCGAGGTGTGCCGTCCCCGGTTGGTTGCCGAGCGCCAGCACGGGCATGGCCGTCTTGGACGAGAAACGGTCAGTACCACCCGAGCGCGCAGAGCCGAGGTGTGTCGTTCCATCGGAACCCGTGACACGGCGAAGGCCGCAGTCGTTCGTCGCGCATGGGAACACCCCACGCACCTTGCGGACATTGGACGTGGTCCTGACTTGTGCGAGGTCGAGCCTGGAACCGTCCTGCACCTCAGGCAAACGAGATCTCTGCCGTTGAACACGACCGAATCCACGCTGTGCGCGTCGAGATCGGCGAACGCCACGGACTGCGTGCAGTAGAGCCGAATCTCCGCTTTCCCTCTTTCGGCGGGCGATCGGGGCCGTGCGGGTGCTGGTTGACGAACGAATGGTTGGCGGCGCACGAATGTGGTGTGCGGATGCACAGCAAGCCCGTTCGGCGAGACGAGCCCCGAGCCGGATCGGTCGGCAACAGTACGCACACCGGCTTCCCGATGAGGAAACCGGCCGACCGGGCTCCAGCGGATCAGAAGCGAGGCTCAACGATGACGATGTCGACGACCGCTGGCAGTCCTGGGGACGACGACACGATCGAGCCGTCAGGGGCGGTGTTCGCGCGCCTTCAGGCAAGAGTTCCGCTGATCGTCGAGGACGTCCTGCTGCGCAGCACGGCTGAGGCGCGACGTCGCCACTTGAAGTCGGTCATCTCGCACTCCGCCTACCGGGACATGCTGACCTTCGCCAGCAGGACCCGGTTGCTGAGGGCGGCCCAGCGTCAGCCCTACCAGCCTGCGGACCTGGAGCGCTACGGCGACTTCTACGCCGCGCTCGCCGACAGCGGAATGCCCCTCACAGAGGTGCTGACCGCCGGTCGCTTGTGCTTCGCGGCAACGACGAGCCAGTACTGGGCGCACTCCCAACCCGAGGACCACGTCCAGATGACCGCGCTCTCACGGTGGATGGCCGAGCACTCGACGCCGCTGTTCGACCTGGCCGTGCGCACCTACGCCTCGCGCGTCGATCCCGCGCAGCGCTCGGCGATGCGCCACCGCCTGCTCGCGGACGCACTGCTGTCCGGCAGCGAGGTCGACACGATCACAGGTTCCCTGGGGCAGGCCGCTCCCGGTCCCTACGCGGTGTGCGTCGTGGGTGGAGACGACAGCGCGCTGTGGCCTCCTCAGCCGCTGCCGCACGGCTGCATGACGACCCGGCGCCTCGGCTACCGGGTGCTCCTGTTGCCGCTGGTTGACGACGACACGACGACCGCGTTGCGCAACCTGGACGAAGTCGTGCGGGAATGGGGACCGGCAGCTCCGAAGCACGGGATCAGCGTCGCCGTCGCCGAAGGGGCGGGCGACGTGCCGCGAGCGTTCGCCGAGGCGACGCGAACGGCACGGCTGGCGCGCGGCGACGCGTTGAGCACGAGGCGTTACTTCACCGTCGAGGACGTGCTGGTCCTCGAAGGTGTGCTCAACTCGCGCCACACCTCCGCCCGCCTCGGCCGCGTGCTGCTTCCGCTCGCTGAGCACCCGGAGCTCGTGGAGACTCTGATCGCCTTCTACAGAAACGATCTCGACCGCACGAGAACGGCTGCGGAGCTCTTCATCGCCCGCCGTACGCTCAACTACCGGATGGACAGGGTGCGCCAGCTGACAGCGCTCGATCCGACCAGCACGCGGGGGATCGTCGTGCTGAGCACCGCCCTCACCGCGTCCCTGGTGTCCCGCGCCGGGGCCACGCGCAACGCTTTCCGAACGTGAATGACGTGTTCGCGCGAAGGGAACGACCTTGTCCGTGGAGCCGGATTCGCCCCGCGAGGGCGACAGGGACCATCGGGTGTTCGACGCCGTGCCGGTGGGTCTGTGGGCGGTGGACGCCGATCTGCGCTTCCTCGCCGCCGTGGGCGCGATCTTCGACTGGCCCGGCACCCGCCGCCCCGGTCTCGGAACCCCCTTGGCCGCCTTCCTGGGACCCGAGCCCGCCGAACTCGCCGAGCCCGGGCGGCTGACCTCGTGGCGCGCCCACCGCAAGGCCCTGGCCGGTGAGGAAGTCCAGTGGCGGGTCGACCTGCCTGCAGGCCCTCACCTGTACTCGCTGTGGCCGGTGCGCTCGGGTGAGCGCGTGGATGCGGCCGTCGGGGTGCTGCTGCCGCTGAACGCCGGCTACGCGGGCTCCTTCGCCGACACCGACTCCTCCACCTGGCTCGCCGACGTCCTGCACCACCTGCCCGCCCTCGTCGCGGTGCGCGACCGTCTCGGACGGGCGATCTGGGCCTCCCGCGAGTACCAGACCGCCACCGGGCACGACATGGCCTCGCTCATCGGACGGTCGGAGGCCGAGCTGCGCCCGGACGCCGATGCCGGGCACAGTGCCCGGTTGGACGCGCGCGTGCTGGCCTCGAACCGCCCGGTGGCCAGCTCCGGGCGCTGGCGGCACCCGGACGGCTCGACGCGGGAGACCGACGAGGTCAGGTTCCCGCTGAGCGGACCGGGAGGCGACCCGCTCGTCGGGCACCTCGCGCTGGACGTCAGTGAGCGGGAGGCCGAGCGGCGCCGTGCGGAGGACGCCGAGCGCAGGTTCACCGCCTTCATGGACCACGCCCCCTTCGACGCCTGGATCAAGGACCGGCACGGGCGCTACGTCTGGGCCAACGGCGCCCACGTGCGCACCCTCGGCGGAGGCGACCTCGCCGACGTGCCGGACGCGGCGCGCTGGCGATCGGGCTTCGACGAGCGGCAGCACGGTCAGCGGATCGATCGCGGCGAGTCGGTCGCGGTCCGCGCCGAGTACACGGCGGTGGACGGACAACGACGGTGCCAGCAGGGATTCGTCTTCCCGCTCCTCGGAAAGTCCTCAGCACTGGTCGGCGGGGTCCACGCGGACGTGACCGACCTGGAGAACGCACGCAACGCCGCGCAGGTGGTCAACGACCGTTTCGAAGCGTTCATGCAGCACGCCCCCTCACCCGCGTACATGAAGGACGCCCAGGGCCGGTACGTGTGGGCCAACCGCGCCTACGTCGAACACCACCGCCTGCTCTCGGTCGAGGACGTGCTGGGTAGGTCGGCGGAAGAGCTGGAGGCACCTGAGATCGCCGCGGCGCAGCGGCGAGAGGACGAACTCACCCTCGCGTCAGGGACACCGCGGCGCATCAGCACCACCGGTGAGACCGGGTCGGTGCACGCGGTCGGCTACCGCTTCCCCGTCCCGTTCGGAAACACCACCGGGGTCGCGGGCATCTGGGTCGACACCAGCGAGCTGGCGCGGACGAGGTCCGTGCTCGCTCGGTGGCGCAACCGGCACGAGGCGCTGTTCGGGCACGCGCCGATACCCGTGCTGGTCCTGTCGGCCGACGGTCGTGTCGTGGACGCCAATCCCGCGTTCTGCGCGCTTGTCGGAGCGAGGGTTTCCGAACTGCGCACGATGACCGCGCAGCGGTTGACCAGCAAAGGCCCGTGGTCCTCGGCGCACCACGACCTCGTGTCGGGACGGGTGAACGCGGCTCGCTACGACAAGAAGTTCCTGAGACCGGACGCGACGGCCGTGATCGCCGCGGTGACGGCGGTGCGGGTCACCGACCCCGAGGACGGTGCGGACCGCGTGGTGGAGTTCGTCCAGCCGAAAGCCGCGGACCCTGGCCATCACAACGGTTCCACGCTCAACGACACGGAGGCGTCCGTGCTGTGCCTGCGCGCCGAAGGGCTCTCCCTCCTCGACATCGCCGCGCGCACCGGGATGACCAGGCGCGGGGTGGACTACCACCTCAAGGCCCTGGCCCGCAGGCTCCGTTGTCCCACCAACAACGCTGCGGCGCTGGTGGCCCGCGCCTACCACCTGGGAGTGCTGGAGCCGCGGAGTTGGCCGCCCACGGTCACCGACCCGTGGCGCTCGGACCACGGCGCCGCACCACTGTGACAGGACGTGCGGATCAGCCGCCGGAGTTCCGCGCCAGGCAGTCGACGACCGCGTCGGTGATGCCCAGCGCCGGGACCCTCTCCTCAATGTGCAGGAACTGACCGACCGGGTTGTTCTCCAGGAACACGTACTCGCCGGAGGGGGTGACGAGCAGGTCCAGGACGCCGAAGGTCAACCCGTAGCTGTGCACGAAGTCCCGGCACCGCGCCCGCACCGACTCAGGCAGAGTCGCGGGGGAGCAGTCGGGTCCCTGCGGAAGAGCATGAGGAGAACCACCCGCTGCCGCCCGGTTCTCCTCGACGTGGATCTCCGCCGCGAACACCTCGTCGCCGACGATCGTCACGTTCAGCTCCGCGCGCTTGGCGACGATTTCCTGGAGGAGGCAGGGCACTGGCGGACGTCGGTCGTCCGGCCGCAACAGGTCCTCCGTCACGGTCGTCGCGGTCCCGTTGGCCAGTGCCGTGGTGCGCATCGGGTCCGCCCAACCGGACGCCGTCGAGCGGGTGGCGCCGGAAAGGGCGGTCGTGACGATCGGCCCGCGAGAATCGGCGCGGAACCGTTGCACGGCAAGGGGATCGGTCGTGATCGTGGTGCGGGGGACGGCGAAGCCCATGCGCCGGGCGCGTCGCAGCTGCTCCCCCTTCCAGCTCGCCGCCTCGATCGCGCTGGGACGGCTCATCCAGAAGCAGTCCAGCGACTCCCACAACCGGTTCACCACGTGCGCCGCTTCCGCCGCCGCGAAGGCCCGCTCCCAGAGTTGCAGGTTCTCGCTGAAGGTCCACTCGCCGGCGGGACGCGTCCACACCGAACGAACCCGGGCGAGGTCGACCTCGCGATCCTCGTGGCGCAGCAGGACCTCGGCCCCCTGCTCGCCGTCACCGAAGGCGACGTCCAAGACCGTCGAGCGGGGCACGTCCTCGGTGTTGATCCGGACGACGTCGGCACCTCGCTCGCGCAAGCGCGAAATGACGACATCGGAGTGCAGGTCCCACGTCGACGTCACCACGATGACGGTTCGGCCACTCACAGAGCCACTTCCCTTCGTTCGTCTCCCTCGGGTCGTGGTCGATCAGCGGGGCGAGCACCACGCGGTGAGCCGAACGGAGACCTGCCACATGCCGCCCCCGGCCTGCGCGTACTTGGTGTCGTAGTTCGTCGGGGCGCACGTCACCGACGCGTTCGCCTCATAACGGCGCATGAGGTACCGGGCCTGCTCAGCCGCCCGTTCACGGATCTCGATGGTGTCGAACCCGTGAGCCCAGCTGTCGAACGTGCGCACGGTGGCGGCGATCTGCGGCTCCGCCGAGGCCGTTCCTGTGAGAGCACTCGCGGCGATGGCAGTGAAGACCGCCGCGGTCACGAGGGTGTGGACGGTGCGACGACGTGACATCGTGAAGAACCCTTCTGCGATTCGAGTGGGTGCCGTACAGATTCTGCTTCTCTCGCAAGGACTGCGGTCGCTCTCATCTGAGAAGGAAGATGCGTCGGCGTTGCGCAGGTGGGAAGTGGTGCCACCACGTCGTTGTCTTCCGCCGTCACAGTTCTGGGGCGGTGACGGGGGAGAGGACGTGCTGTGCGGGTGCCGGGGTCTTGACGTTGGTGTTGGTGCGGCGCCCGCTCCATCGAGCGAACGCGCCGATGCGGCTCAGCAACCGCAGCGGCAGCGCGGGTCGGGGCTCGCCGCGACGCATGGCGCGCTGCGTCGCGATCTCGATGCGCGACTGCTGGCGCTGCGCCGCGTCCACGACCGGTTTTCTGTGCTGCTGCACCCGCTTCGCCGCTGTGTCGACGGCGGTGGGTTCGCGCTGTCTGAGTGCGGGCACGAGGTGGTTGGCGGCCGCGACGGCGTCGGCGAGCGCGTGGTTGATGCCGGAGCCGCCGACCGGGGAGATGACGTGCGCCGCGTCTCCGATGAGCAGCAGCCCGGGCCGGGTCCACCTCGGCAGTCGGGTGATGCGCACGGTCAGCAGCGACAGCTGGGAGAAGGAGGTCAGCTCGTCGATGCGGTCGCCGAGCCAGGGCAGGTGCCTGCGCAGTTCGGTGCGGACCGGCTCGACGCCCTCCTCGCGCGCGCGGGCGTAGCTCCCGGTGGGGATGGTGAAGGCCAGCTGCCAGCGGTGGCCCTGGTTCAGCGCGGCCAGGACCCGTCCCGGCGAGCAGAAGATGTCCAGCCCGGACAGGGCGGGGTCGGTGTCGCCGTCACGGGGGAGGTCGAACCACAGCAGGTCGTTGCCCACACCGAGTTCGGTGCTGGGCAGGCCGGACAGGGCGCGGATCTTCGAAGCGCGCCCGTCCGCGGCGACGACCAGGTCGGCGGTGAGGGTGTGCGTCGTGGCGCCGCTGGTGTAGGTCAGGCCGGTGATCCGACCATCGCAGTCGTGGATCAGGGTCGAGGCTCGGGCCTTCATGCGCAGGTCGAATCCGGGGTACTGGCCCGCTTCCTCGGCGAGGAAGCCGAGGAAGGCCGGTTGCGGGATGAGTGCGTAGAAGGGATGTCGGCGGCTGGCGGTGGTGTAGTCGGTCAGGGTGTAGGTGCGCTCGACCGTGTGCCAGCGAAAGGACGTCGAACGGGTGTGGGCCACGGTCGCGAGCAGGCGATCTGCCAGACCGAGCCGATCGAGCAGATCGAGGGTGGCGGGGCTGAGCGTGTCGCCGCGGTAGCGCCGCTCGAAGTCGCCGTGGGTCTCCAGCAACGTCACGCGCGATCCCGCGCGTGCGAGCAGGTAGGCCAACAGCATCCCGGCGGGGCCCGCGCCCACGACGGCGACGTCGGTGTGCTCGGGCGAGGCGGTGTTCGGCGTCGCGTCCATCGGTCTCTAACCAATCTAGTAGCTAGATAATCTAGTGACTTGCTGGTCGTAGGATGCGGGCATGAGTGCGGACACGTCAAGCGCGAACGCCCCACGAGCCGCTCACGAGACGAGCGGCGCCGTGCGGCAGCTCCTGCTCGCCGGGGCTGAGGCGCAGGTGGCGCTGGCCAAACGGCTCGGGGTGAACGCCACCGACGCGGCGGCGCTGGACCACCTGTTCAGCGCGGGCCACCCGGTCGGCCCCGCCGAGCTGTCCAGGCGACTCGGCATCACCACCGCCTCGGCCACCGCGGTCACCGACCGGCTGGTCCGCAGCGGACACGTCGATCGCGTGCCGGACGCCCACGACAGGCGCAGGCACGCCCTCACTCCGACCGGCAAGGCGCACCGGGACCTCCTGGGTGCGCTCCAGCCGCTCATCACGGCCATCGACGCGGCCTCAGCGGCACTGAGTCCCGCAGAGCGCGACACGGTCGCTGCGTACCTGTCCGACGTCGCCGCACGCATCCGCGACTACGCCCGCACATCCCCGCACAACCCGGCCTGAGAGCGGGGCGGGCGCAGTCGCGACGGTCGTTCGCGACTGCGCAACGCTCGCGCTTCTTTATTGCGCGGACGTGCAGTTGCTTTCGTGTGCGAGCCGCCCAAAAATATCTTTGCCGGACGTTCCGCCTGGGCGTGAAATCGGCTCCGTTGTGCGGATCGCTGTAAATCGGCGTTCGCCCCACTGGTCAAATGATGACCTTGCGAAATTGAGGACTTGACATGTGCGCGAATTTTGTTCGAGGAAGCGTCGTCGCCCTTGCGCTGGTGGCCAGCGCCTCTACTGGAAGCATTTCGGCGTCAGCTGCTCCTGCTGGGGAGAGTCGACTGTGCGTGGGCACCCCGGTTCCGGGTGGGCACGTCATCACTGCCTACTACTCGACGGGTGCCTGTGGGTCGAACCCCTACAACGCCTACGTCGCGAATCTGCCGCACGACGGCATCATCGCCTGTCACAACACTCCGGTTCCCGCTGGTTTCGGGATCTCGGGGCGCACCAACATCACGAGCTGCCTGCCGACGTCCATCGTCCTGCCGTACAACGCTGTCCGACTCTCTCAAGTGGGCTGACCGGGCATCGCTCGACAATCCCTGAGCTTCGCGTCGCGGCTGCGCTCATGCTCTCGGGCGCAGCCGTCGCCGCTGACCTTCGTTGGTGGAACTGGTGAGTGCGCGCGCTTCCCCAACGACCCGAGTGTGATTCGCTGTGCGCAACAGACTGCTTCGAACAAAGCCCACGCTCAGTTGCACTTGTCTGCCACTTCGCACGAGCCTGAGGCGTCGCTGGCGACGTGATGCTTCGCCGGAACGCGGCATCGTGGACGCTGATCGCGCACTACGCGTCGAGGTGGTGGCGCAGGACCTCGGCCTCGGCGCGGAGTTGGGTGGCGGTGTCGTGGAGGCCGCGCGCGGAGTAGTCGGCAGCGGCGGCGGTGCGTTCGCGGACCTCGTTCTCGACGATGGAGCGGAGGTCGGCCTCGGTGAGGTCGCGGCGCTGGGCCTCGGTCGCGCCCACGCCGACGGAGGCGCCTGCGACGTGCTCGCTGCCGGTGGTGGGCGAGCGCTCGGCGGGGACGGCCTCGGCGTTGTCGATCGCGGCGAGGGCCGAGCGCAGTGCGGTGATGGCGACGCGGTCCCGGGCCTTGAGGGCGGCGGTCAGGGAGGCTCGTAGGCTGGCGCGCATGGGGTGATCTTCCACCATTCGGCCGAAGCGCGAGGGGCGAGATGTTCCGCAACGGCAGTGCGTGAGGAGTTTGCCTTGGTGTGAAACGGATTGCTCCGCTCAGAGTGAACCAATACCAACTACCCCCGGAGTCGCGCTGGAGTGCGCGACACGATCTTGGGGGCTCCACAAGGTGAAGAGAATCCGAAGCGTTGCGGCCGTTCCGGCCGTCGCCGCCTTACTGCTCGCCGGGTTCACTCCGGCGCTGGCGAGTGAGAATCCGCTCAACTCCACGGGAATCCCGGCCAAGTACACCAACCAGGTGCTCGACTGGCACCGCTGCACGGTCGAGGAACTGGGCACCACGCCGCCGCCCGGCTCCGAGCACATGGAGTGCGCGACCCACCTGACCCCGCGCGACTGGAACAACCTCAGCGACACGCGCGACCTGACGATCGCGATCAGCAGGCTCCCGGCGACCGCCCAGGCCACCGACTCGGTGCTGATCAACCCGGGCGGCCCGGGCGCTGAGGGCCGGATCTACCCGGCGCGCCTGCGCTTCCAGGACCGGCTGCTGGTCAACCAGGAAGTGGTCGGCTTCGACCCGCGCGGGACCGGGCGCAGCACGAGCATCAGCTGTGGCGGCGCGCTCGACGGGCCGGAGCAGTTCGACCCGCGCAACCGCGACGCGAAGAACCTCGAAGCGATCCTGGACGCCACCGACAAGGCGGCCCAGCTCTGCATGGAGCGCGCGGGTGACCTCGGCCCGCTGATGAACACCTCCCAGACCGTGCGCGACCTCGACCTGCTGCGCGTGCTGCTCAAGCGCCAGAAGATCAACTGGGTCGGGTACTCGGCGGGCGCGTGGATGGGCGCGCACTACGCGACCGCGTTCCCGAGCCGGGTCAAGCGCGTGCTGCTGGACTCGCCGGTGGAGTTCACCACCAGCTGGGAGCGGGCCTTCGCGTGGCAGCCGCTGGGCTTCGAGCGGCGCTGGCGGCAGGACTTCCTGCCGTGGATGGCCAAGTACGACAAGGTCTACGGCTTCGGCACGACCGCCGAGGCCGCTCGCCAGACCTTCGAGACGGTTCGCACCGCGCTGGGCGTGCGCCCGGTGAAGTACAACGGCTTCACGGTGAACCCGAACATCCTGGACTCCATCGCGGCCGAGGGCATCTACGGCAAGCGCCAGTTCCACGGCACGGCCACCACGCTGGTCGACATCCGCAAGCTGACCCAGCAGAGCACCTCCGAGAAGGAGAAGGCCGAGGCGGCGCTGCGCGTGAAGGCCGCCGTGGAGACTAAGGACGTGGAGACCCGGCTCATGCCCGGCAACGGCAGCCTGCCGGGCGCGCCCGACTCCTACCCGACCAACTTCTGGACGGTCCGCTGCAACGAGGGCCCGTGGCCGGGTGACCGCGCGAGCGTGGTGCGCCAGTCGCAGGAGCACCTCGACAAGCAGCAGACGCTGGTCGGCGGGAAGTGGATGGTGCAGCCGTGCATCTTCTGGCGCAAGCCGCCGCTGGCGCTGCCGACGATCGACGGCCGAGGCCTGCCGCCGACGCTGATCGTGCAGTCCGTGCACGACCCCGCGACCGCCATCGAGGGCACCCGGCGCGCGCACAAGGCGTTCGCGGGCTCCCGGATGATCACCGTCACCGATGAGGGCGACCACGGCCTGTACGCCGCGAACCCGGCTGTCGGGAACCCGGACCTGGACAAGGTCATCAACCAGTACCTGATCGACGGCGTCGTGCCGCCGAACATGACCGTTCCCGGCGCTCCGCTCCCGCCGCCGCCCGGAGCCTGATCTCCTCGCACGAGACGGCCCCGCCGAGCACCAGCTCGGCGGGGCCGCGCGGTGTCCGGAGCCGGATCAGCAGAGCTTGCCGGTGTACTCGGGCATGGTGATCACGAAGCCCGCGTCGCCGAAGTACTTGTCCTCGTTCGGACCCACGCAGAAGAGGTGCACTCCTGTGACCTGGAAAACGGCCCTGACCTCGATCGTCGTGTTCTCGCTCGTGCAGTGGCGGTACCGGACCTCGCCGTCCTTCTTGTAGCCGCCGCACTCCTGCTGGGCGGGGGAGGCGTTCGCCGGGACGGACGCGAGGGCGCCGCCCAGGGCGAGGACGCCGATCGCGAGGGCAGTGGTCAAACGTGGCACAGGGGGCTCCTTCATGTGATCAAGAGTCTTGACCATCACCCCGGTGCGGCGGGTCGGCAACCGCTTCGGGCGTACGTGAAAGCGAGCGGGTTTCGCCTGTGGCGCGAGGAAATTCGGTGGCGGCGGCGCGATCGGGTGCTCTACACACAGCTCCTGTGATCGACCGTGCCGCGATAGCAGACAGACCAACGTTGTTCGGATCGCGGGTCGCGCTCGTCCCGCTCGGACCGGAACACGCCGACGACGCCTTCGCCGCCACCAAGGACCCCGAGGGCCGCAGGCTCACCGGGACCCACCGCGAGTTCACCCTGGAGGTCCTCCAGCGGTGGTGCGAGAGCAGGGCCGAGCAGACCGACCGCATCGACCTCGCCGTGATCGACCGCGCCACCGGGAGCTTCGTCGGAGACCTGGCGCTCAACGAGATCGACTTCGACAACCTCTCCGCGGGCTTCCGGATCGCGCTCACCAGCGGCGCCACCGGCAGGGGCCTCGGCACCGAGGCGACCAGGCTGGTGCTCGCCTACGCCTTCGAGCGGATCGGCCTGCACCGGGTGCAGCTGGAGGTCTACGACTTCAACCCGAGGGCGCTGGCCTGCTACCGCAAGTGCGGCTTCGAGATCGAGGGCACGATGCGCCACGCGCTGCGCTGGGAGGGGCAGTGGCACGACGCGCACCTGATGGCGGCACTCGCACCTACGGCTCAGCTGCCTCGGCACGGCGGATAACATCTGGGTTTCCAGCGTTAGCCGTTCTGAGGAGTTCCCGTGTCCGAGCAGCCCCAACCGGTCGTCTCGCTTCCCGCGCGTGTGACGGTCCCGGCGGGGACTACCGCCGGCCAGGCCCTCCGCGAGGTCGGCGCGTCCAACAAGGGGCCGCAGGCGGTCGTCGTGGTCCGCGACGCCGACGGCGCGCTGCGCGACCTGGCGTGGGCACCGGAGACCGACACCGAGGTCGAGCCGGTCACGGCCGACTCCGACGACGGCCGCAGCGTCATCCGGCACTCGTGCGCGCACGTGCTCGCCCAGGCGGTGCAGGAGCTGTTCCCCAAGGCCAAGCTGGGCATCGGCCCGCCGGTCAAGGACGGCTTCTACTACGACTTCGACGTCGACACCCCGTTCACGCCCGAGGATCTGACCGCGCTGGAGAAGCGCATGAAGCAGATCATCAAGGGCGCGCAGCGGTTCTCCCGCCGCCGCTTCGACTCCGTCGACGAGGCCAAGGTCGAGCTGGCCGAGGAGCCGTACAAGCTCGAACTGGTCGACATCAAGTCGGACGTGGACACCTCCGAGGTGATGGAGGTCGGCGGCGGTGAGCTGACGATCTACGACAACCTCGACCCGCGCTCCGGCGACCGGATCTGGGCCGACCTCTGCCGCGGGCCGCACGTGCCGACCACCAAGTACATCCCGGCGTTCAAGCTCATGCGCAGCGCCGCCGCGTACTGGCGCGGCAGCGAGAAGAACCCGCAGCTCCAGCGGATCTACGGCACCGCGTGGGAGACCACCGAGGCGCAGGAGCTGTACCTGGAGCGCCTGGCCGAGGCCGAGCGCCGCGACCACCGCAAGCTCGGCGTGGAGCTGGACCTGTTCAGCTTCCCCGACGAACTGGGCTCGGGCCTTGCGGTCTTCCACCCCAAGGGCGGCGTCGTCCGCCGCGAGCTGGAGGACTACTCGCGGGCGCGGCACGAGGAGTCCGGCTACGAGTTCGTCAACACCCCGCACATCTCCAAGGGCGGGCTGTTCCACACCTCCGGGCACCTGCCGTACTACGCGGACACGATGTTCCCGCCCATCCAGTTCGAGGGCGAGGACTACTTCCTCAAGGCCATGAACTGCCCGATGCACAACCTGATCTTCCGCTCGCGCGGGCGGTCCTACCGCGAGCTGCCGCTGCGGCTGTTCGAGTTCGGGACGGTCTACCGCTACGAGAAGTCCGGTGTGGTGCACGGCCTGACCCGCGTGCGCGGCCTGACGATGGACGACTCGCACATCTACTGCACCAAGGAGCAGATGCCGGGCGAACTGCGCTCGCTGCTCAAGTTCGTGCTCGACCTGCTCGCCGACTACGGCCTGAGCGACTTCTACCTGGAGCTGTCCACTCGCGACGACTCGCCGAAGTTCATCGGCGACCCGCAGGAGTGGGAGGACGCCACCGAGACGCTGCGCCAGGCCGCCGAGGACTCCGGCCTGGAGCTCGTGCCCGACCCGGGCGGCGCCGCCTACTACGGGCCGAAGATCTCCGTGCAGGCCAAGGACGCCATCGGTCGGTCCTGGCAGATGTCGACCATCCAGCTGGACTTCAACCAGCCCAAGCGCTTCGAGCTGGAGTACACCGCCCCCGACGGCTCGCGGCAGCAGCCGATCATGATCCACCGCGCGCTGTTCGGCTCGATCGAGCGCTTCTTCGGCGTGCTCACCGAGCACTACGCGGGCGCGTTCCCGGCGTGGCTCTCGCCCGTGCAGGTGGTCGGCATCCCGATCGCCGACGAGCACGTGCCGCACCTGGAGTCGGTCGCGGACGCGTTGCGCGGCAAGGGTGTCCGGGTCGAGGTCGACGCGTCGGACGGGCGGATGCAGAAGAAGATCCGCAACCACACCATGCAGAAGGTGCCGTTCATGCTGCTCGCGGGCGGCAAGGACGTGGAGGAGGACTCGGTGTCCTTCCGCTTCCGCGACGGCAGCCAGATCAACGGCGTCTCCGTGCAGGACGCGGTGCGCGCGGTGGTGGAGTGGATCACGCGCAGGGAGAACACCTCGCCCAGCGCGGAGACCTTCGCCGCGGTGCTCGGCTGAGGCGGGCCGGAGCGAGGTGAGCGCGGTCTTCGGCGGCGGCCAGGAGCTGCCCGAACTGTCCGAACAGGACGGGATCGGGATTCCCGATGCCCTGCAACGGTTGTGGACCCCGCACCGGATGTCCTACATCCGCGGCGAGAACAAGCCGAGCGAGTCCGATCGCGAGGTCTGCCCGTTCTGCCGGGTGCCCGACCTCGCCGACTCCGACGGGCTGGTCATCGCGCGCGGGGAGCTGGTCTACGCCGTGCTCAACCTCTACCCGTACAACCCGGGGCACCTGATGGTGCTGCCGTACAGGCACATCCCCGACTACACCGACCTCACCCCCGAGGAGACGGTGGAGCTGGCGGAGTTCACCCAGCGCGCGATGCGGGTGGTGCGCAGGGCGGCGGCACCGCACGGGTTCAACATCGGGATGAACCAGGGCACCGTCGCGGGCGCCGGCATCGCCGCCCACCTGCACCAGCACGTGGTGCCCAGGTGGGGCGGCGACGCGAACTTCATGCCCGTGGTGGCGCACACGAAGGTGCTGCCGCAACTGCTCGGCGAGACCAGGGACCTCCTCGCCGGAGCCTGGGCCGAACAGGACTAGGACCTGTCCGGTAAGTGGTTGAGCTGCGTATTCCGGTCACGGTGCCGCTGGGGGTCGGGGTGTCTTCAAGACCACCAAACCCCCCTGTTGATCATCGTTGACCGCCGCAACCCAGCAGCCTCGTGAGGTTTGCCGTCGTTGAAGACCGCTGGGGCGGGGGTTCGTAGGTCTTGAAGACCGGCGAACCTGATGACCTACAGGATCAGGACTAGTTTCGGTGGGCCAGGTCGGCGGCGGCGTCGGGCCAGCGGGGGAAGGCGAAGGAGAAGCCCGCGTCGAGGAGTCGGCCGGGCACCACTCGGCGGCTCTTCAGCAGGAGTTCGGTGTCCGAGCGCAGGACGAGCGCGCCGACCTCGGCCATCAGCTTGGTCGCGGGAAGGCCCACCGGAACCCGCAGCGTGGAGCGCAGGGCGCGCATCAGTTCACGTTGCGGCAGCGGGTTGGGCGAGGCGATGTTGACCGCGTCGCTGAGGTCCTCGCGCTCGATCAGGAAGCTCACCGCGCGCACGAAGTCCTGGTCGTGGATCCACGACACGTATTGCGCGCCGCCTGCGACAGCGCCGCCCAGCCCCATCCGCGTCATCGCGCTGAGCACGGAGAACACGCCGCCGCGCGCCGGGCTCATCACCATGGCGGTCCTGAGAGCGACCTTGCGCGTGCTCGGCGTGTTCGCGCGCTCCTGGGCCCGCTCCCACTCCTTCGCGATGTCCACGCTGAACGCCCAGTAGCCGGGCACATCGGGCTCTGAGCCGCCGATGACGCCGCTCGCCTCGTCGTTGGGGGCGTCGTAGCGGTGCGCGTAGATCGTGGCGGTGCTCATCTGGAGCCAGACCTTCGGCGGGCGCTCGGCGCGTTCGATCGCCTCGCCGACCACGCGGGCGGAGTCCACGCGCGAGTCCATCATCTGCCTGAGGTTCTCCCGCGTGTAGCGGCAGCTCACGCTCCGCCCGGCGAGGTTGACCACCGCGTCGCAGCCGTCGATCTCCTTCACCCACGGCCCGAGCGCGCGGCCGTCCCACGCGACCTGGCCGGGGCGGGGCCGCCTGCTGAGGACCACGACCTCGTGGCCGAGCGCGGTCAGCTCGCGGTCGAGGACGGCGCCGATGTGGCCGGTCCCGCCAGGTAGCACGATCTTCACGTTCGCTCCTCCGCCGTCGTCGGACGCGAGCCTACGCCACGTTTGAGCGTTCGCTCAAAACAGGTCACGATCAGCGGATTCAGTGCTGGCCACAGCGGCTTCGGCGACGGTCGGCAGCCTCGTACAGTCCCGCCGTGATCAGCTCGCCGCCCTTGGCCTGCCGGAGGCTGCTGCCCGTGCTGCGCAGCGTGTCCCCGGCCTCTCCGCTCCCGCCGTCACTGCCGTTCCGGCCGGTGATCGACGGCGTGCTCATGGCGACGCTGGCCGAGGTCGGGAGCCTGTCGCGGGACATCACCCACGAGCTGGTCGGTGCCAGGTCCTTCGACGCGATGATGGCGTCGGCCTGCGACAACCTGATGGAGACGACGACCTACCAGCGCTCGGAGGAGTGCGGGGGCGCGGTGCTCGTCGTCGAGCGCCCCGACGGCCTCGCGGCCTCGGTGATCGCGTCGCGCTACCTCCGCGACCTGCTCGCCCACGCGCTCGGGCCGGGGCCGCACCTGGTCGCGCTGCCGTGCCCGGACACGCTCCTCGCGACCCCCGTCGGTTCCGGGATGACGTGCAGGCTGGACTGGATCATGAGGAACTCCGCGTGCGAGGGCGCCACCGCGCTGACGCCGAGCCTGATCGCCGTCGAGGCCGCCGGGATGCGAGTGGTCGCCCAGAGGAGGACCACGACGCGCTGAGGACCACACATCCGCTTTCCCGTGCTGCGGTTACGCTGCTCGGGGCCCTTTCCCGAACCCGACCGGCAGGTGCGCAGTCCCGACATGCTGAACCTCTTCGCCCGCGAGACGGTCTCGCGTGTCACCGATCCGATCGGCGCGTGGCTGGTCCGGCTCGGGCTCACCCCGAACGCGGTCACGATCTTCGGCACGGTCGGCACCTCCGCCGCCGCGCTGTGGTTCTTCCCCAGGGGTGAGCTGTTCGTCGGGACGGTGGTCGTCACGCTCTGCACGTTCTTCGACCTCATCGACGGAGCCATGGCGCGCGCGATCGGCGGCGGCACTCCGTTCGGCGCGGTGCTCGACGCCACCTGCGACCGGATCGCCGACGGCGCGGTGTTCGCGGCGATCGTGTGGTGGGCCTTCGCGGTGGAGAACGACCGCTCTGCGGCTGCTGCCGCCTTGGTGTGCCTGGTGTCCGCGCAGGTGATCTCGTACGTGAAGGCGCGCGCGGAAGCCACCGGGCTCTCGGCGGACGGCGGTTTGGTGGAGCGCGCGGAGCGGCTGATCGTCGCGCTCGTCGGCACCGGGCTGCACGGGCTGGGCGTGCCGTTCGCGGCGCCGATCGCGTTGTGGCTGCTCGCAGTACTCGCGGTGATCACCGTGGTGCAGCGGATCGTCGCGGTGCACAGGTCGGCGCGATGATCGAGGCGGCTCTCGCGCACCGCGTCGAGCTGGCGCGCGAGATCGTGGCCACGCCCGGTGCGTTGGAGCCGGACTTCGTCCCGACCTTCACCAAGGCGGTCGAGGACGCGGAATCCGGTGGGCCCGCCGAGCAGAACGAGCTGAGCTTCCTGATCTCGTGCGTGGACCGCACGCGGATCGCGCCCGAGCTGTGGCGGCGGATGGCCGACTCCGAGCGTGAGCTGCGCGCCTTGCTGCCACAGGGTTTCGACCTGCCGGACGTGGTCGACCCGGACGTGTTCTTCGAGCCCCGGCACTCCGCGCGCGTGGTGCTGGTCGACGCCGAGGACCGCGTGCTGCTGTTCCGGGGGCACGCGCCCGAGACCCCGGAGAAGCCGTTCTGGTTCACCATCGGCGGCGGCATCGACCCCGGCGAGGACCCGCGCGCCGCCGCTGCCCGCGAGCTGACCGAGGAGACCGGGCTCGTGGCGCCGGTCGACGAGCTGGTCGGCCCGGTGTGGGTGCGGCGCGAGCAGTTCACCTTCGGCGGCAAGGACGTGGACAGCGTCGAGCAGTTCTTCCTGCTGCGCTGGGCGAAGCAGTGGGAGATCGACACCTCCGGCTTCACGCAGCTGGAGCTGGACACCATCGAGCACCACCGTTGGTGGAGCGCGCGCGAGCTGGCCGCGACGCGGGACCGGGTCTACCCCGTCCAGCTGCGCGAGCTGCTGCCCGAAGTGCTTGGTGGTGCTGAGTTCCGGACCGTCCACTAAGGACTGCTGCGCTGCTCCGGCATCGGGTCGTAGTGGCTGAAATGGCGGGTGAAGCTGGCCGTTCCCGAGGTCAGCGAACGGAGTTCGATGGCGTAGCGCAGCAGCTCGGTCTCCGGAACTTCGGCGCGCACGAGCGTGGTCCCGGCCTGGTCCTCGTCGCCCGGCTCGGTGCCCACCACCCGCCCTCGCCGCGCGGAGAGATCGCCGAGCACGGTGCCCAGGTGCTCGTCGGGCACCCGAACCTCGACCTCGTCCAGCGGTTCGAGCAGCGTGATCCGGCCCTGCGATGCGGCTTCCTTGAGCGCGAGCGCTCCGGCGGTCTGGAACGCGGCGTCGGAGGAATCGACGCTGTGCGCCTTGCCGTCCACGAGCGTCACCCGCACGTCCACCAGCGGATACCCGTCGCGCAGGCCCTTGCCGAGCTGAGCGCGCACGCCCTTCTCCACGCTCGGGATGAACTGGTGGGGGATCGCCCCGCCGACGATCCGGTCGACGAACTCGAAGCCCGAGCCCCTGGGCAGCGGCTCCACCACCAGGTCGCACACCGCGTACTGCCCGTGCCCGCCGGACTGCTTCACGTGCCTGCCGTGACCCTTGGCCTGACTGGCGAAGGTCTCGCGCAGCGGAACGCGCACGGTCTCGGTGTCGATCTCCGCGCCACCCGCGCGCAGCCGTTGCAGCACAACGTCGGCGTGCGCCTCGCCCATGCACCACAGCACCAGCTGGTGCGTCTCGGGATTGCGCTCCAGACGGAGGTTCGGATCGCCCGCCGCGAGCTTGGCGAGGTTGCGGGACAACGCGTCCTCGTCGCTGCGGCTGTGCGCGATGACCGCGATCGGCAGCAGCGGCTCCGGCATCTCCCACGGCGCCATCAGCAACGGGCGGGACGGGTCGGAGACGGTGTCGCCGGTCTCCGCTGAGGAGAGCTTCGTCAGCGCGCACAGGTCACCGGCGACGCAGAACGGCACCTCGCGCAGGCTCGATCCGAGCGGCGAGTAGATGTGCGCGACCCGCTCGTCGGCGTCGTGGTCCTCGTGGCCGCGCTCGGCGAGGCCGTGACCGGAGACGTGCACCGGCCGCTCGGGGCGCAGAGTCCCGGAGAACACGCGCACCAGCGAGACCCGGCCGACGTAGGAGTCCACGGCGGTGCGCACGACCTCGGCGGCGAGCGGGCCGTCCGGATCGACCGCGAGCGCCTGCTCCCCGGTGCCGTCGACGTTGGTCACGCGCGGCGGCCGGTGTTCGAGCGGAGACGGGAAACCCCTGGTCATCACCTGCATCAGCTCGCTCAGCCCGACCCCGGTCGCCGCGCAGACCGGCAGCACGGGGTGGAAGGAGCCGCGCGCGACGGCCTTCTCCAGGTCGGTGATCAGCGTGGCCTGGTCGATCTCCTCGCCCGCGAGGTAGCGGTCCATCAGGGACTCGTCCTCGCTCTCGGCGATGATCCCCTCGATCAGCTCCGCGCGGGCCGGCTCGATCCGCTCCGCATCGTCCTCGTCGGGCATGTCAGCGACCGGCTCACGGCCGCCCGAGTAGTCGTAGAGCTTGCCGGAGATGAGTCCGACCAGTCCGCTCACTCCGCCGTCCGCGCTGGTCACGGGCAGGTAGAGGGGCAGAACCCCGGAGCCGAACGCGGCCTGGCACGCGGAGATCTCCGCTTCGACGGCAGCGCGCGGATGGTCAAGGCGCGAGACCACGACGGCCCTCGGCATGCCCACCGCCGCGCACTCCTGCCAGAGCGCGATCGTGCTCGCGTCGACCCCTTCCGCCGCGCACACCACGAACAGCGCGGCGTCGGCGGCCCGCAACCCGGCGCGCAGCTCACCGACGAAGTCGGCGTAGCCGGGGGTGTCGATCAGGTTGACCTTCACCTCGCCCACGGGGAGCGGGGCGACCGACAGCGCCACCGAGCGCTGCTGGCGCACGGCCGCCGGATCGTGGTCGCACACAGTGGTGCCCTCGGCGACCGACCCCGTCCGGGTGATCACCCCGGCCGCGGCCAGCAGCGCCTCGCACAGCGTCGTCTTGCCCGCCCCGGACGGGCCGACGAGGGCCACGTTGCGGACGCGGGCGGGGTCGGTCACAGCGACCGCGGCCCCGGAGGTGCCGTTCTCGGTGTTCTTCGTACCCATCGCACTCGGCCTCCCGAAGTTGTCGGTGTGGCCGATCTCACACCCTTGCCGAGATGCTGACAACCTCCTCCGACGGGGACCGCCCGCCCGGACGAGCGCGGTGTGTGACGGTCCACGTCCCGGCCACCGAAACGGGGTAAGACCCGGACGTAGGATGCATGGGTCATCCGCCGCGAGCTCAGCCAAGTCCCGCCTCGCGGGGGCGAGCGAAGTACGTGAAAGGGCCAACCGTGACCTCCAGTGAGACCCCCCGCGCTGAGGCGGACCAGGTGACCGGCACCGCCCGGGTCAAGCGCGGCATGGCCGAGATGCTCAAGGGCGGTGTGATCATGGACGTGGTCACCCCCGAGCAGGCCAAGATCGCCGAGGACGCCGGCGCCGTCGCCGTCATGGCGCTGGAGCGCGTGCCCGCCGACATCCGCGTGCAGGGCGGCGTCGCCAGGATGAGCGACCCCGACATGATCGACGGCATCATCGCCGCCGTCTCCATCCCGGTGATGGCCAAGGCCAGGATCGGGCACTTCGTCGAAGCTCAGGTGCTCCAGTCGCTCGGCGTGGACTACATCGACGAGTCCGAGGTGCTGACCCCGGCCGACGAGGACAACCACATCGACAAGTGGCCCTACACCGTGCCCTTCGTCTGCGGCGCCACCAACCTGGGTGAGGCGCTGCGCCGCATCGCCGAGGGCGCGGCGATGATCCGCTCCAAGGGCGAGGCCGGCACCGGCAACGTGGTCGAGGCGACCAGGCACATGCGTCAGATCCGCGCCGACATCCGCCGCCTCACCGTGCTCGACGAGGCCGAGCTCTTCGCCGCCGCCAAGGAGCTGCGCGCGCCGTACGAGCTGGTCAAGGAGGTGGCGCAGCTCGGCAAGCTGCCCGTCGTGCTGTTCACCGCCGGTGGCATCGCCACCCCGGCCGACGCCGCGATGATGATGCAGCTGGGCGCCGAGGGCGTGTTCGTGGGCTCGGGCATCTTCAAGTCCGGTGAGCCCGCCAAGCGCGCCGAGGCGATCGTGAAGGCCACCACCTTCCACGACGACCCCGACGTGATCGCCAAGGTCTCCCGCAACCTGGGCGAGGCCATCGTGGGCATCAACCTCTCCGAGCTCCCGGAGTCCCAGCGCCTGGCCACGCGCGGCTGGTAAGCGCTTCTCTCCGCCCCTGGTGTCCACAGTGGACTCCAGGGGCGGAGTGCTGTCAGGGGCACGTCACCACATCGACGTGCCGTCCAGCACCCGCGCCACCACGGTCAGGCCTTCGGGAGCCGGGGCTGCCAGCGCTTCCGCGTAGGTCGGGTAGCTGACGCCGTCGTGGATCCTCAGGTGCTGCTGTGCTTGGGGGTGGACGTAGAAGCGGCCGTTGTGCTGTCCGCAGGTCTTCTCGACCGGCGGCGTGGCCGAAGCCGTCGGAGTCCACTCCCTGACAACGGAGCCGCCCAAGACGATCGCGGCCTTCTCCAGGACGTAGAGGCATGAGCGCGGGTTGGTGAAGACGCCGGAGTGGTAGCCGTCGCCGAGCGCGTCCGAGGCGTTCCCGTCTGCGGGCGCGATCCACGCGCGGCTGAGCTTGTCGTCGTTGACGTAGAACCACTGGGTGCGCGGCTCGTCCACGTCGAACGGGTCGAGCCAGTCGGCGGCGGGGAACTCGAACCCGATGGCGGTCTGCATGCCCGCCATCCTCCCCGACCTGCATACACCCTGATCGTGGGGCCGTTCGGCCGAACGACAGCGGGGGAGCGCCCAGTCAGGATTGATCACCCTGACCGGGAGGTGCCGTGGACGAGCGACATGCGAAGACCGCGCCGCCCGCGGGCACGACGGTCCGCTTCGCGCTGCTGATCGCGTTGGCGGTCGGCGTCACCGTGCTGGTGTACCTGCTGGTGATGCCGCCGGGCATGCTGTTCAACCACAGCGCGCAGATCAAGTGCCAGGTCGCGTCGGGCTTCTACATCGACGGCGCCGAGCTCAGCCCGTTCCAGGTGGAGCGGATCGACGCGAACGCACAGCGGTTCCGCGAGTGCATGGCCCAGTACCTGCCACTGCGGCTGCCGTGGCTGGCAGGGGGACTGCTCGGGCTCGGCGGGCTCGCGGCGCTGATCTACTTCTCCTTGCCTCGCTGGCGAATCCGGCGGCGCGGCCTGGTGCCGCTGAGCCTCACGCCGGAGCTGGCCGTGGAGCTGGACGCGCTCGTCGAGCGCGCCGGGCTGCGCAGGACACCGGTCTTCCTGGTCGATCCGGTCAACTTCAACTGCGGCGGAGTCGCGTTCGGCACGCGGCGGCAGCCTTACGTGTGCCTGGACGCGGGGCTGGTCACCAGGTTCCGGTGGGACCCGGCGTACTTCCGTGTCGTGGTGCTGCACGAGCTGGCCCACCTGCGCAACAACGACGTTCCGATCACCTACCTGACGATCGCGGTGTGGCGGTCGTTCCTGGTCGTGGGTCTGGTGCCGTTCCTGGCCACGACCCTCGACCCCTGGCTGACGAGCGCCACCCCGTTCACGTCGCCGTTTCCTTTGTGGGGCAAGGGGTACTTGCTCGACATCGCGCCGATCTTCGTTCAGGTCCTGGTGCTGGTGCTGGTGGTCCTGTTGTCGCGCAACGCGGTGCTGCGCTCGCGGGAGTACCACGCCGACGACCGCGCCGCGAGCTGGATCGGGCGCGACGAGCCCGGCGCGGTCCTGGCGACCGTTCGCGGTTCGAAGCGGTGGTGGGGCGGTCTCGTCAGCAAGCATCCGTTGCCGGGCAAGCGAATTCGTGCGGTCGCCGAGCCGGTTCGCTTGCTCCGGCCGGGCTTCTGGGAAGCCGTCGCGGCGGGCGTGGCGATCCAGATCGCCTGGCGGACAGTGCTGATCGCGCTGACGAACATCGGTCAGAGCGGGTCGTTCGCCATGGGGTTGCTGGGGACCGTGTGGGGAGCGATCACGGCCGTGGTGCTGCTGTTCGCCGGAGCCAGGTTCGCCGCGTTCCGCGCGGAAGGCGGCTCGCCACGCGTGCTCCTGCTGACACCGATCGGTATCGCGGTCGGCCTGTGGTCCGGCCAGTACATCGGTGTGCTCAGCGCGCCCCCGGCGATCACGCTGCTGGAGCTGGCGGTGGTCGCGGTGCTCGTCCTGGTGCTGGCGGCGCTGATGTGGTGGATCGCGCACTGCGCCGACCTGATCCGCTCTGACCACCTCAGCCCGCGTGCTCGGGTGCTCGCGTGGGTCGCGGTGGCCGGAGCGGTCTTTTCGTTCTGCTCCAGCGGGTTGAGCTGGATGAGCACGCCGTCGGTCACCGGCAGTGCGCTGGTCAACACGTTGGGGCCGTTGGGGATCGGGTCGCAGCGGCTTGTCGACAGCGCGCGGTGGACGGTGCTGGACGACGCGCTCAACTCCTTCCTCGGAGCGCCTCTCCTGCACCTGTTCATGGGCGCTCCGCTGGTGACCGTTCCCCTGGTGCTGGGCTGGGCGATCCCGTTGGTGCTGCGGCGGAATGAGCCCGTGGGAGCAGCGATCCGGGCCGGAGTGCTCGGCGCCGCGGCCTGGCTCGTCGTCGAGCTCGTGCTCCGGGGCGCTGCCGGGGCCAGCGTCGCCGACGCGCTGCGCGTCTCGGACGGCTTCCGGTGGGTGCTGATCCTGTGGGAGAACAGCGCGTTGATCCTCGCGCAGTTCGTCGTTGTCGTTGTGCTGACGGCGCGCGGAACGCGAGCGGTCACGGCGCTGTTCGGTGCCGCCGTGACCGGGCTCTCGGCCGTGCTGGTGTTGGCTGTGGTGCGCGCGGTGGAGGGCTGTTTTCCTTCGCTGGTCGTGTTTTCCGGCGAATGCGTGCAGGCCGTGTCGCTGTCCGTTCCGGCGATCTGGCTCGGGCTGTTGGTCGTGGCCGGAGTGGTCGTGATGCCCATCGCCCTGCTGCTGGGCCGCGTTCTGCGACGCGGTGTTCGTCCGGCCACTGTGGACAGTCGGCGGCTTCGCCTGCTTCCCGTCGCGGTGGCCGGGATCGTGGTCGTGCTGCTCGCGCTCTACCGGCCCAGCGACGGTCCCGGGCCGATCGAGGAGGTCACCGCCGCCGAGCGCGGAGTGCCGCTCGCCGAGAGCGAACGGGCTCTGCGGACCTGGGCGACGGCGGGTGGGGCCGACCACGTCCTCGCGCTGATGCGGCACGCGGAGGAGTACCGGGAATCGTTGCGGCAGAAGGACCCCAGGGCGTTCCTGCAAGCCTGCTCAGCGCTGGTCACCGCCAGCGAGCAGGCCAGGAAGTTCCCCGCGCCGCCGGGGGGCACCAGCTCGCGTCTGTGGTCCTCCGCGCTGGAGGAGTACCTCGCCACCGGCACCATCTGCCGCGACGTGATGACCGACGTCGACGTCCGCCCCGGGCGCCTGGAGCTGTCCCGCGCACACCTGCACAACGCCAACGAACTCCTGATGACCTTCGGTCGCCCCCTCGTCGACAGCTAGATGTGCTCCATGACGAGGACCGCGACCGTGCCCGGTTCGAGGGCCTCGTAGAGGTGGGGCACGTCGCCGGGGAAGGACGCGTAGTCACCGGCGGCCAGCTCGACGACGTTGCCGACGGGGCCGGTGCGGACGGAGCCCTTGCTGACCACCATGTGCTCGACCGAGCCGGGGATGTGCGGGTCGGCGTTGCGGACCGAACCCGGCTCCAGGGTCAGCACGTAGATGTCCCGCCGCGCGCCGGGCGGGCAGGCCGAGAGCAGGGTGCCGGTGTACTGCGCCTGCTCGGAGCGCATCACTGGGCCCTCTCCCGCGCGCACCACGCGTACGCGCGGCGTCGGCGGGTCGACGAGCCGGCTGAAGGGCACGCCCAGCGCGACACCGAGCGCCCACAACGTCTCCACGCTCGGGTTACCGCTGCCGGACTCCAGCTGCGACAGGGTCGACTTGGCGATGCCCGCGCGCTTGGCCAGCTCGGTCAGCGAGACGCCGACGCGTTCGCGCTCTCGGCGCAGTGCCGCCGCGATGGTCTCCAGCGGCGAGATCGGATCAGCCACGTGTTCGCTCCATCGGTCCAACCGTTCGCCTTGACGAACACCCGATCGGGTGTTCACCATAGGGGACGATGCGTTCGATATGGCGAACAATAGACCGCGAGCTGGTGCGTGACGTAGCCGCCCTGGCCGCAGCCGTCGCCGTGGTCGGGGCGTCCTTCGGGGCGCTGGCGATCGCGGCCGGAGTCCCGGTGTGGATGGCGTCGGTGATGTCACTGCTCGTCTTCGCCGGGGGCTCGCAGTTCATGGTGGTCGGCGTGCTCGCGGCGGGCGGAACCCCGTTCGCCGCCGTCGCCGCCGCGTTGCTGCTCAACCTGCGGCACCTGCCGTTCGGCCTGGTGGTCGGGGATCTGCTCGGCCGCAACCGCGCCGCCCAGCTGCTCGGCGCGCACATCATGATCGACGAGTCGGTCGCGTTCGCGATGGCGCAGCGCGATCCGCAGCGCGCCCGCGCGGCCTACTGGCTCTGCGGCATCACGCTGTTCTGCGCCTGGAACCCGGCAGTCCTGGTCGGCGCCTACCTCGGCGAGGCGATGGGGGACCCGGCCGATTTCGGCCTCGACGCGGCGTTCCCCGCCGCCCTGTTCGCACTGCTGCTGCCGCAGCTGCGCGAACCGGGACCCCTGCGAGTGGCGATCGCGGGAGCAGTGCTCGCCGTGGCCGCGACGCCGTTCCTGCCCGCAGGGGTCCCCGTGCTGGTCGCGCTGCTCGGCGTGGTCTTCGCCCTGCCCCTGCCGAAGAAGCTGGAGCGCGCCCGATGACGCTCACCACCGTGCTCGTGCTGGCCGTTGGCACCTACGCCATCCGGATCGGCGGCGTGCTGCTGCGCGAGCGCTACTCGGTGCCCGACCGCGTGCGCCGGATGTTCGCTTTGTCCGCTATCGCGCTGCTGGCCGCGTTGTACGCCACCAATGGTTTGGTTGACGGCGAAGGATTCGCCGGGTGGGCGCGTGCCCTAGGAGTTGGCGCCGGTGCGCTACTCGCGGTGGCCAGGCTGCCGTTCGTCGTGGTGGTCATCGGCGCAGCGCTGACCACTGCTGGCCTGCGCGTGCTCGCTATTGCTTAGGCATTGCTTAAGAAAGGCATGATTATCACTGTGCGTGTTGAATCAATTCGTAATTTTGTCCACGTTTCCTCTTTTTGAGGGGGTGCCGTAGTCTCCCGGCTGACGTGGGGTTACTTTCCTCACCACTGTGTCGCCGGTGTCGAGGCCAGGCGACGCCTAGAGAACGACGCCTGTGGAGGCTTCTCACCGTGAGTTCGTCAATAAAGCCTGAGCTCGACGACGCGATCGAGTCGAATGACGGCTATGCCAAGTCGCTGAGCAAGCGCCAGGTCCAGATGATTGCGATCGGCGGCGCCATCGGCGTCGGTCTCTTTCTCGGAGCCGGCGGAAGGCTCGCGTCGTCGGGCCCCGCGCTCGTTTTCTCCTACGCCATCTGCGGCATCGTCGCGTTCTTCGTGATGCGTGCCCTGGGCGAGCTCGTGATGCACCGCCCGGCCTCGGGCAGCTTCGTCGAGTACGCCCGCGAGTTCATCGGCCCGTGGGCCGGCTTCACCTCCGGCTGGCTGTACTGGGTCAACTGGGCCATGACCGGCATCGCCGAGATCACCGCCGTGGCGATCTACGTCTCGCTCTGGGCGCCGGACTTCCCGCGCTGGGCGACCGCGCTGATCACCCTCGTGGTGCTGCTGGGCGTCAACCTGCTCAGCGTGAAGCTGTTCGGTGAGCTGGAGTTCTGGTTCTCCGTCATCAAGGTGACCGCGATCGTGGTCTTCCTCTTCGTCGGCATCAGCCTGGTCATCACCAACGCCGACATGGGCGGCGGCGTCACCGCGAGCGTCTCCAACGTCGCCGGGCACGGCGGCATCTTCCCGGCGGGTCTCGGCGTCGTCTTCATGACCTTCCAGGCGGTCATCTTCGCCTACTCGGCCATCGAGATGGTCGGCATCGCCGCGGGCGAGACCAAGGACGCCAAGTCCGTGCTGCCCAAGGCGATCAACGGCGTCGTCTACCGGATCGGCATCTTCTACGTCGGCTCGGTGCTGCTGCTGACGATGGTCCTGCCCTGGACCCTCTACTCGGCGGAGACGAGCCCGTTCGTCACCGTGTTCTCGCGACTGGGCATCCCGATCGCGGGCGACATCATGAACCTCGTCGTCCTCACCGCCGCGATGTCCTCGTGCAACTCCGGTCTCTACTCGACCGGCCGCATCCTGCGCTCGCTCGCCGACAAGCGCGAGGCCCCGGCCTTCGTGGGCAAGATGAGCTCCCGCCACGTCCCCTACGGCGGCGTCATCTTCACCGCCGTCGTCTACGTGCTCGGCGTGTTCATGAACGCCTACGTGCCGCACGAGGCGTTCGACATCGCGACCTCGGTGGCCTCGCTCGGCGTCATCGCCACCTGGATCACGCTGCTGTACTGCCAGATCAAGCTGAAGAAGAAGGCGGACGCCGGGGAGATCGAGCGGCCCTCCTACCGGATGCCCGGAGCGCCGGTCACCAACTGGATCAGCATCGGCTTCCTGGTACTGGTCGTGGGTTCGATGGGCTTCTCCTCCGGTTCCGAGAAGGTCGCCTTCTACCTGATCCCGGTGCTGGCCGTGGTGCTGTTCGTCGGCTGGAAGCTCGTCGGCGCGCGCCAGGCGAAGTCGGCCGACCCGATCACCGCCGCCGCGGACTCGATCGCGGCCGAGCAGGCGTCGGCCTCCTCGCGGAGCAACGAGCCCGAGGACAAGCAGCCGGTTGGCTGATCACTGACGCGAACTCCTAGGCTGGTCACTCGACCGGTCTAGGAGTTTCGTCGTTTCCAGGGGAGGGACCCGTGTCCACCGCTCAGCCCGTCATCGGCGTGCTCGCCCTCCAGGGGGATGTCCGGGAGCACCTGCTCACCCTCGCCGAGTGCGACGTCCTCGCCCGGCCGGTGCGCCGCCCCGAGGAACTCGCCGAGGTCGACGGCATCGTCCTGCCCGGCGGCGAGTCCACCACCATGAGCAGGCTGCTGGAGGTCTTCGAGCTGCTGGAGCCGCTGCGCCTGCGGCTGGCCGAGGGCCTGCCCGCCTACGGCTCCTGCGCCGGGATGATCATGCTCGCCAGCAAGGTGCTCGACGGCCGCGCCGACCAGCACCCGCTCGGCGCCGTGGACATGACGGTGCGCCGCAACGCCTTCGGCCGCCAGGTCGACTCCTTCGAGCACGACATCGACTTCGCCGGGATCGGCAGCCTGCACGCGGTGTTCATCCGCGCCCCGTGGGTGGAGTCCGCCGGAGCCGGGGTCGAGGTCCTGGCCACCGTGCCGGAGTCCGCGAGCGCGGGGGAGGCCGCCGGTAGGATCGTCGCGGTTCGGCAGGCGAACGTGCTCGCCACCGCCTTCCACCCGGAGCTCACCGGGGACGGGCGGGTGCACCGCCTGTTCACCGAGATGGTGCGAAGCGCCTAAGCACTCGACGACATTTCGCTACCGCCGTCCCGGACGGCTGGACCTGGAGGAGAGATGAGCGGCCACTCCAAGTGGGCCACCACGAAGCACAAGAAGGCCGCCATCGATGCCAAGCGCGGCAAGCTCTTCGCCAAGCTGATCAAGAACATCGAGGTCGCCGCCCGCACCGGTGGCGCGGACCCCGACGGCAACCCCACGCTCTTCGACGCGATCCAGAAGGCGCGCAAGAACTCCGTGCCGCTGGACAACATCCAGCGCGCGACCAAGCGGGGATCCGGGGCCGAGGCCGGTGGCGCGGACTACCAGACGATCATGTACGAGGGCTACGGCCCCAACGGCGTCGCCGTGCTGATCGAGTGCCTGACCGACAACCGCAACCGCGCGGCCGGTGAGGTCCGCACCGCGATGACCCGCAACGGCGGCAACATGGCGGACCCGGGCTCGGTGTCCTACCTGTTCAACCGCAAGGGCGTCGTGCTGCTGGCCAAGGGCGAGCTCGGCGAGGACGACGTGCTCGGCGCGGTGCTGGACGCCGGTGCCGAGGAGGTCAACGACCTCGGCGAGAGCTTCGAGGTCGTCTCCGAGCCCACCGACCTCGTCGGCGTGCGCACCGCGCTGCAGAAGGCGGGCATCGACTACGACTCGGCCGAGGCGAACTTCGTCCCGGACATGAGCGTCCCCGTCGACGTCGAAGGCGCGCGCAAGGTCTTCAAGCTGATCGACGCGCTGGAGGACTGCGACGACGTGCAGAACGTCTACTCCAACGCCGACGTCTCCGACGAGGTCATGGCCGCACTGGAGGACTGACCCCCCGCACTTCCCGCACTCCCGTGCTCCCGTCGAGAACCGCGCCCCGGACTCCACGTCCCGGCGCGGTTCTCGCGTATCCGGGCCTTCCCCTCCGCCCATGACCGCGAACGGCGCCCTTGGTGCGTTGAACGCACTGAACGACCCGTTCAGTGCGTTCAAGTACCTCAACGGGTCGTTCAGTGCGCTCCACGTGGCCTTGCGCGTCGTCAGGTTCGCCGGTCTTCAAGACCACCCCACCCCCGTCGCTGAGGTCTCCAACGACGGCAACCCTGGGGTTGTGGATCTTGAACACGCCCTCATCCCTGGGCCGACGCCAACGGCTTGTTTGGTGCGTTGAGCGCGCTGAACGGGTCGTTTGGTGCGTTGAAGTGTGCGAACGGGTCGTTCAGGGCTTGGGGCGGGGAGAGTGTGGCGAGGCTGTTACACCAAGGGGTGGGCATCGCCCGGCAGAATGGTTGCGTGCCGAGTCTGCTCGTACTCCCCGTGTCGCCGCTCGCCTCCCGGCTCCGGGCGGGGGTGGCCCGATGACGCCGCTCCAGCAGGACGACGAGCAGCTGCGCCAGTGGTTGCTGGAGACCACCGAGGCGCACGGGGTCGCGGTGATCCAGATCGACGGCGAGGACCACCCGCCGTACGCGTTCTCGGTCGGGGCGTGGCGGCGCTTCGGGCTGGCGGAGGTGGTGGCGATCGGGCTGCCGCCGGAGGTCTCCCAGGTGGTGATCAACGACTACGTCGCCAGGGCGAGCGCGGGGGAGCGGTTCGCGCCCGGCGGGATCTACGGCGGGTTCCTGGTGAACTGCCCGGTGACCTTCGAGAAGGTGGCCAAGCCGTACTACCCGCAGTTCTTCGGCAGCGCGTTCCTGTTGCACCCCAACGGTGACTTCCCGGCGGTGCAGATGATCGCGCGCACCCCGGAGGGCCAGTGGCCGTGGTCGGCCGACGCGCCGCGCGGGTTCGCCGAGTACCAGCCCGTGCTCACCGACTCGGGCTCACCCGAAAGTTGGACTCCCGGCTTCGACGGCCCCTGAGGCTGGCGACCCAGTCGAACATGTGTTCGAATGGGTCCGTCCAGTGAGGGAGATGGAGTCGATGTGTGACATGTGCGGCGGAGCCTCGGTCGAGGACGTGCGCAGACAACTGATGAGCAGGGTCGCCGAGCACGACTTCTCGATGGTCGCGGTCCAGGGGGAGCACGATCCCCAGCAGGGCCGCAACCACCCGGGATTCGTGTACTCGGTGGGGCTGTGGTGCATGCACCGCGCGCCCGAGGTGCTGGTGATCGCGCCGCGAGCCCTGGCGGCGGAACTGGTGCAGTGCTACGCGGAGCGGATCATCGCGGGGGAGACCTTCGAGCCCGGCGTGGGCTACGACGGCTTCTTCGACGGGTATCCGGTGATGTTCGAGTTCGTCGGGCCGCGCCACTACCCGGAGTGGCTCGCCTCGGGGTTCTTCCTGTACCCGGACGGCGAGTTCCCGGTGCTGCAGATGCTGTGGCCGGACGAGGACCGGGTGTGGCCGTGGCAGAACGGCGCCGACCCGAGGGTCAAGGCGCGCCAGCCGGTGCTCACCGACAGCGGAGTGCCGGAGACCTGGATGTCCGGCGTGACCGGTCCCTGAAGTCCTCCGGTGAGTGGTCGAGCCGTGGATTCCGGTCACGGCGCAGCTGGGGTTGGGGCGTCTTCAAGACCAGCGAACCCTCCTGTTGATCATCGCTGACCACCGCGAGCCCGGCTGCCTCGCGGTGCAGCTCCGGCTGTCTCCTTCGCGACCCCCTGTGCGCGCTCGGCCTTCGCCCGGTGGGGTGTGGTGTGCCGGGTGGGGGCTGCGGTGGTGAAGGGGCGTGTCCCTCGGGCGCTCGGTCCCGGCCGACCCGTAAGGTTTCGAACGAGTGTTCGGACCTTGCGGGTGGCTGTCGGGCGGGAGTGGTGACGTGCGGGTGCTGGGGGTCGACCCGGGACTGACCCGATGCGGGTTGGGCGTGGTGGACGGCGGCTCCGGGCGGACGGTGCGCTTCGTCGACGTCGGCGTGGTGCGCACCCCGGCGGAGATGGACCTCGCGCGCAGGCTCCTGCTGGTCTCCGAGGGCGTCGAGGAGTGGCTCGACCGCCACCGCCCGCAGGCCGTGGCGATCGAGCGGGTCTTCAGCCAGAACAACGTCAGCACGGTGATCGGCACCGCGCAGGCCGCCGGAGTGGTGGCCCTCGCGGCGGCGCGCCGGGGCCTTCCGGTGCACTTCCACACGCCGAGCGAGATGAAGACGGCGGTCACCGGCTCCGGCCGCGCGGACAAGGCGCAGGTCACCGCCATGGTGACCAGGGTGCTCGGGCTCGCGGAGCCGCCGAGGCCCGCCGACGCCGCCGACGCGCTCGGCCTGGCGATCTGCCACCTGTGGCGGGCGCCGATGCAGTCGCGGCTCTCCGAGGCCAAGGCGCGCGCGGCCGAGCTGGCCCGCGCGCACCAGGCTCGGCTGCGCACGGCGGCGCGGACCGGGACGGGTAAGTTGCGCGCGGCCAGCGGATCTCCGGTGACAAGGCTCGACCCCGCGAGCGGGTCTTCGGTGACGAGGCTCGACCCCGCGAGCGGGTCTTCGGTGACGAGGCTCGACCCCGCGAGCGGGTCTTCGGTGACGAGGCTCGACCCCGCGAGCGGGTCTTCGGTGACAAGGCTCGACGCCGAGCGCGAGCAGAACAGGGAAGGGACCACGAGGTGATCTCCTCGGTACGCGGCACGGTGCTCTCGGTCGGCCTCGACCACGCGGTCGTCGAGGTCGGCGGCGTCGGGCTCGCGGTGCACACCGTCCCGGCGACCCTGGCCACCCTGCGCAGGGGCGAGCAGGCTCAGCTGGCCACGACGCTGGTGGTGCGCGAGGACTCGCTGACCCTCTACGGCTTCGCCGACGCCGACGCGCGCGTGCTCTTCGGGCTGCTGCAGACCGTCTCCGGGGTCGGGCCCCGGCTGGCGCTGTCGGCGCTGGCGGTGCTGGAGCCGGACGCGCTCTGCCGCGCGCTCGCCGACGGCAACGTCACCACGCTCACCCAGGTCCCCGGCATCGGCCGCAAGGGCGCGGAGCGGCTGATCATCGAGCTGCGGGACAAGGTCGGCGCGCTGACCCCGGCCACGGCTCCGGCCGCGGCGCCCTCCGCCGACCACGCGCGCTCGCAGGTGGCCGAGGCCCTCGCGGGGCTGGGCTTCACCGCCAAGCAGGCCGACCAGGCCGTCGAGTCGGTGCTCGCCGACGGCGGCGCAGAGCTGGACACCCCGGCGCTGCTGCGCAGGGCGCTGGCCACGCTCGGCCGCAAGCGGTAGGCAGGCGGCGTGACCGACTTCGACGGTGACCTCCACGAGCACGACGGCCACGAGAGCCACGACGGCCACGACGGCCACGACGGCTACGACGGCTACGACGGCTACGACAGCCACGGAGACCTGGACCCGCACGCGGTGCCCGCAGAGCGCGACCTGGAGACGAGCCTCCGCCCGCGCAATCTGGAGGAGTTCGTCGGCCAGCACCGCGTGCGCGAGCAGCTGGAGCTGGTGCTGACCGGGGCGCTGCGCCGCGGCTCACCCCCGGACCACGTGCTGCTCTCCGGACCGCCCGGCCTCGGCAAGACCAGCCTCGCGATGATCATCGCGGCGGAGCTGGGCAGCGCGCTGCGGGTCACCTCCGGCCCGGCGCTGGAGCGCGCGGGCGACCTCGCGTCGATGCTGTCCAACCTCGCCGAGGGCGACGTGCTGTTCATCGACGAGATCCACCGCATCGCCCGGCCCGCCGAGGAGATGCTCTACCTGGCCATGGAGGACTTCCGGGTCGACGTGGTGGTCGGCAAGGGACCCGGCGCGACCAGCATCCCGCTGGAGATCGCGCCGTTCACCCTGGTCGGAGCCACCACCCGCTCCGGTGCGCTGACCGGCCCGCTGCGCGACCGCTTCGGCTTCACCGCGCACATGGAGTTCTACGTGCCCGCGGAGCTGGAGCGGGTGCTGAACAGGGCCGCGGGCATCCTCGGGGTGGACCTGCGCCCGGACGGGGCGCGGGAGATCGCCGGGCGCTCGCGCGGCACGCCCCGGATCGCCAACCGGCTGCTGCGCCGGGTCCGCGACTACGCCGAGGTGCGGGCGGACGGCGCGGTCACGCTGGAGGTGGCGCGCGCCGCGCTGAGCGTCTACGACGTCGACGAGCTGGGGCTGGACCGCCTGGACCGGGCGGTTCTGGGCGCGCTGGTGCGCTCCTTCGGCGGCGGTCCGGTCGGTGTCTCGACACTGGCCGTGGCGGTCGGCGAGGAACCAGCTACCGTGGAAGAGGTCTGCGAGCCCTACCTGGTGCGGGCGGGCATGCTCGCACGGACCCCGCGTGGACGGGTCGCCACCGCGCTCGCGTGGAGGCACCTGGGCGTGCAACCCCCGGCCTCGGCGCCGGGGGAGCAGCTACCCCTTCCGGTCGACGACCAGGGGCGTGGCACACTCGGTTCCCAGCGAACCGAATAAATCGGACATGACGACACCCAGGCGGCGAACGCGCCGCCGGAGACGAGAACGATGGATATCTCCTCCTTCATCCTTCCTCTGATGCTCGTGGTCCTTGCGCTGCCGCTGTTCCTCAGCGCGCGCAAGCAGAAGAAGGTGTACGCGGAGATGCAGCAGCTGCAGAGCTCGCTCGGTCCCGGCGACCGCGTGATGACCAGCTCCGGCCTGTACGCCACCGTGGTGGACGCCACCGACGACACCACCATCGAGCTGGAGCTGGCCCCCGGCGTGCACACCACCTGGCTGCGCCAGGCGATCCGCGAGAAGGTCCAGGACCAGGTCGAGGAGACGACCGAGGTGGACGAGGACGAGGTTGTCGTGACCGAGTCCAAGGCCGAGGTCGCCGCGCCGCTGGAAGAGCAGAAGAACAAGTAGGACAAACAGACCAACCCCCCGGCGGCCGTGCGGAGCCGGAGGTCGAACGCTATATGCTGCGCCCCCACCCCCTGTGTCACACCGGGTGGGGGCGCACAGCTGTGGGTCGACCCTGACCTCACAGTTTCCACACACCGTGCTTGAGGAGATCGACCTACCGTGGCACCTCCGGCTGGGCATATCCGTCCAGGGCGATACCTTGGCGCATTCATCCTGATCGTCGGTTTTCTGTATTCCCTGGTGTTCTTCACCGGGGACGGAAGGCCGGTCCCGAAACTGGGAATCGATCTCCAGGGTGGCACCAGGGTCACGCTCACCGTGCGCTCGACGGACGGCCAGCAGCCGCCGCCGGAGTCCATCGACCGGGCGCGGCAGATCATCGAGCAGCGGGTGAACGGCATCGGCGTCAGCGGCGCCGAGGTGGTCCGCGACGGCAACAACCTGGTCATCACGGTGCCGGGTGAGCGCGGTGACGAGGCGAAGTCCCTCGGCAAGACCGCCGACCTGAACTTCCGCTCGGTGCTGCAGGCCGTGCCGAACCAGCCGGTGCCGCCGCAGCCCTCGCAGACGCCGCCGACCAGCGGCCAGCAGCCGCCCCCCTCCGGGACCCCGCCGACCACCCCGCCCAACGCGGGGCCGGGCTCGACGACCCCGAAGCCGCAGGGCCGCCCGGCGCCCGCCGCCGAGCAGCAGCAGCCCACCCCGCCCCCGGCGCCCGGCTCCACCGCCGACGCGGTCGCCAAGGCGCGCGAGCTGCGGCAGAGCAAGGACCCGCAGGTGCAGGCGCAGGCGCTGGCGCTGCTGGACTGCGCCGCCGCCGACCCGCTGCGCGGGCTGGACAAGCCGGAACTGCCGCTGGTCACCTGCAGCGACGACAACACCGAGAAGTACGTGCTCGGCGAGGTGTTCCTGCCCGGCCGCGAGATCGCCGACGCCGCCGCGGGCCAGGACCAGAACAGCCCCGGCTACGTCATCTCCGTGAACTTCCGCGCCGCGGGCAGCGACATCTGGAGCAAGTTCACCTCCGCCAACGTCGGCAAGCGCGCCGCGTTCGTGCTGGACGGCCGCGTGGTCTCGGCGCCGAACATCAACGAGCCGATCCTGGGCGGCAACACCCAGATCAGCGGCCGGTTCACCCTGCCGGAGGCGCAGGACCTGGCCAACATCCTCAAGTACGGCTCGCTGCCGCTGGCCTTCGACCAGTCCGAGGCCGAGACGGTCTCGGCGACACTGGGCCTCGCCTCGATGCAGGCCGGTCTGATCGCAGGCGCCATCGGCCTGGCGCTGGTCTTCATCTACTGCATGTTCTACTACCGCGCCCTCGGCGTGCTGACGGTGCTCTCGCTGGGCCTGGCCGCGATCGTCATCTACGCCGTGCTGGTGCTGCTGGGCAGGTGGATCGGCTTCACCCTGGACCTCGCGGGCATCGCCGGGTTCATCGTGGCGATCGGTATCACCGCCGACTCCTTCATCGTGTTCTTCGAACGGCTCAAGGACGAGGTCCGCGAGGGCCGCAGCTTCCGCAGCGCGGTCCCGCGCGGCTGGATCAGGGCCCGGCGCACGATCCTGTCGGCCGACGCCGTGAGCTTCCTGGCCGCCGCCGTGCTCTACATCCTGGCCGTCGGCCAGGTGAAGGGCTTCGCGTTCACCCTCGGCATGTCCACCGTGCTCGACCTCGTCGTCGTGTTCCTGGTGACCCACCCGCTGGTGGCCATGGCCTCCAAGTCCAAGCTGCTGTCCAAGCCGTCGTGGTCCGGCCTCGGCGAGGCGCACCGCACCGCGGCCGCCAGCCGCTCGATGGCCAAGGCCTCCGGCACTCCGAACGCGAAGGGGGTCTGACGTGACCACTCCCGAGAACGCAAGCGAGGGCCAGGCCTCCGCCGAGCGCCCGGCCAAGCGGCCCAGCGTCTTCAACCGGCTCTACCTGGGCAACGGCGCCTTCGACATCGTCGGCAAGCGCCGCCGCTGGTACGTGGTGACCTCGGTGATCTTCCTGGTCTGCCTGGGGTCGATGGTGTTCAAGGGCTTCAACCTCGGCATCGACTTCGTCGGCGGCACCAAGGTCCAGATGCCCGCCACCAGCGTCAGCAAGCAGATCACCGTCGACGAGGTGAAGTCGGTCTTCACCAGGGCGATGGGCACCGAGGCCTCGACCGTGCAGGTCGCGGGCACCGGCGCGAGCCAGCAGGTGCTGATCCGCTCGGAGACGCTGAACACCGAGCAGGTCACCAAGCTCAAGAACGCGCTCGCCACCGAGCTCAAGCCGCAGGGCGGGCTGCCCGCGATCAGCGACAGCGCGGTCAGCGGTTCCTGGGGCGGGGAGATCACCACACAGGCGGTCATCGCGCTGATCGTGTTCCTGGTGCTGGTGACGATCTTCCTGGCGGTCTACTTCGAGCGCTGGATGGCCGTCTCCGCGCTGGTGGCGCTGATCTTCGACACCGGGGTCACCGCGGGCGTGTACTCGATCGTCGGCTTCGAGCTGACGCCGGGAACGATCATCGGTCTGCTGACGATCCTCGGTTTCTCCCTCTACGACACCGTGGTCGTCTTCGACAAGGTCAAGGAGAACACCCGGGGCATCCTGGGCCTGACCAGGCGCACCTACGCCGAGGCGTCCAACCTGGCGCTGAACCAGACCCTGATGCGCTCGCTGAACACCTCGCTCATCGCGGTGCTCCCGGTGCTCGGCCTGCTGGTGATCGGCGTCGGCGTGCTCGGCGTCGGCACGCTCAAGGACCTGGCGCTGGTGCAGATGACCGGCATGATCGCGGGTGCCTTCTCCTCGATCTTCCTGGCGACGCCGCTGCTGGTGGACCTGAAGCTGACCGACCCGAAGGTCCGGCAGCAGGCCGAGCGGGTCGCCGCCCGCAGGGCCAACCAGGCCCGCAAGGCCGCCGGTGAGACCGGCGTGGAGTCGACCGACGAGGAGTCGCTGAACGCGGAGCTGCGCAAGGAGGCGGCGATGGCCGCCGCCGCGAGCGTGCCCGCGCGCACCGGCAAGGGCCCGGAGTCGCGCAAGGTCCGTCCCACCGGCAAGACCGCCGGACGGCCGTCGGGCAAGAAGCGCAGGTGAGCTCGGAGCTGGAGCGCGTCAGCGGGCTGATCCGCGAGGTCGAGGACTTCCCCCAGCCGGGGGTCCTCTTCCGCGACCTCAGCCCGCTGCTCGCCGACGCCGAGGGGTTCCGGGTGGTCGTCGAGGAGATGGCGGCGCACGGAACCGAGGCTGACGTGGATGTGGTGGTCGGCATCGAGGCCAGGGGTTTCCTGCTCGGTGCCGCCGTCGCGCTCCGGCTCGGCCTCGGTGTGGTCGGGGTGCGCAAACCGGGCAAACTGCCCGCGGTCGCGCATCGGGTTGATTACGCCTTGGAGTACGGAACGGCCACGCTGGAGCTGCCCGAGGGCACGCTCCGGCGTGGGGCCCGTGCGCTGGTCGTGGACGACGTGCTGGCCACCGGGGGAACCGTGGAGGCCGCCTGTTCGTTGGTCGAGCACGCGGAAGCCGAGGTCAGTGCCGTTTCGGTGGTGATGGAGCTGGCCGCGCTGAACGGTCGTCGGCGACTGGCCGGGCGAAAGGTGCGGTCGCTGCTCACCGTGTGAGGAGGGCAGCTCGACGTATTTCGATCAGTTCTTGCGATGTACCGGTGAAAACAGGCCCGCCAACGGCGTTATCCTCGTCTTTCCGGGACGGGTGAGTCCCCTCGCGCCGGACGAGCGCAGTGCGACAGCGGGGAGAACGCGGTGAGTCAAGAGGTCGAATCCGCTTCCACGATGGCGCAGCAGGCCGCGGCCGAGCGGGCGCCGTCGGCGACGAGGCGCGTCAGGGCCAGGCTGGCGCGGCGCATCACCGCTCAGCGCGCCACCTCGGTCAAGCAGGTGCTGGAGCCGTTGGCCGCCGTGCACCGCGAGCTGCACCCCAAGGCCGACCTGGCGCTGCTGCAGCGCGCCTACGACGTGGCCGAGGAGAAGCACCGCCACCAGCGCCGCAAGTCCGGTGACCCCTACATCACCCACCCGCTCGCGGTCTCCACCATCCTGGCCGAACTGGGCATGGACACCACGACGCTGGTCGCCGCGCTGCTGCACGACACCGTCGAGGACACCGACTACTCGCTGGAGCAGCTGCGCGAGGACTTCGGCGACGTGGTCGCGCACCTGGTCGACGGCGTGACCAAGCTGGACAAGGTGAAGCTGGGCGCGGCGGCCGAGGCCGAGACCATCCGCAAGATGGTGATCGCGATGGCCCGCGACCCCAGGGTGCTGGTGATCAAGCTCTCCGACCGCCTGCACAACATGCGCACCATGCGCTTCCTGCCGCCGGAGAAGCAGGCCCGCAAGGCGCGGGAGACCCTCGAGGTGCTCTCCCCGCTGGCGCACCGGCTCGGCATGGCCACGGTGAAGTGGGAGCTGGAGGACCTGGCCTTCGCCATCCTCCAGCCGAAGAAGTACGACGAGATCGTGCGGCTGGTCGCCAACCGCGCGCCCTCGCGGGACACCTACCTGCGCACGGTGATCGCGGAGATCTCCTCCAACCTCGACAGCGCGCGGATCGTGGCCAAGGTGGAGGGCCGCCCGAAGCACTACTACTCCATCCACCAGAAGATGATCGTGCGCGGCCGCGACTTCGACGACATCCACGACCTGGTGGGCGTGCGCATCCAGGTGGACGAGGTGCGCGACTGCTACGCCGCCATGGGCGTGGTGCACGCGCTGTGGCAGCCGATGCCCGGGCGCTTCAAGGACTACATCGCCCAGCCGCGCTTCGGCGTCTACCAGTCGCTGCACACCACGGTGATCGGGCCGGACGGCAAGCCGCTGGAAGTGCAGATCCGCACGCACGAGATGCACCGCACCGCCGAGTACGGCATCGCCGCGCACTGGCGGTACAAGGAGACCAAGGGCTCGCACGCCGGGCGCTCCGTCGAGGTCGACGAGATGGCGTGGATGCGCCAGCTGCTGGACTGGCAGCGCGAGGCCGCCGACCCCGGCGAGTTCCTGGAGTCGCTGCGCTACGAGCTGGCCGGGCGGGAGATCTTCGTCTTCACGCCCAAGGGCGACGTGATCACGCTGCCCGCCGGCTCCACCCCGGTGGACTTCGCCTACGCCGTGCACACCGAGGTCGGGCACCGCTGCATCGGCGCGCGGGTCAACGGCCGCCTGGTCGCTCTGGAGCGCAAGCTCGAGAACGGCGAGGTCATCGAGATCTTCACCTCCAAGGCCGAGGGCGCGGGCCCGTCGCGGGACTGGCTGTCCTTCGCGGCCTCGCCAAGGGCCAAGGCGAAGATCAAGCAGTGGTTCGCCAAGGAGCGCCGCGAGGAGGCCATCGAGGCGGGCAAGGACGCCATCGCCAAGGAGGTGCGGCGCGTCGGCCTGCCGATGCAGCGCCTGGTGTCGGTGGACTCGATGACCGCGCTGGCCAGGGAGCTGCGCTACCACGACGTCAGCTCGCTCTACGCCGCCGTCGGTGAGGGCCACGTCGGCGGGCGCTACGTGGTGCAGCGGCTGCTCGCGGTGCTCGGCGGCGTCGAGCACGCCGAGGAGGAGCTGGCCGACCGCTCCACCCCGTCCACTGTGCAGCGCCGCCGCAACACCGACGCCGGCGTGGTGGTCAAGGGTGTCACCGACGTCTGGGTGAAGCTCGCCCGCTGCTGCACGCCGGTGCCCGGTGACCAGATCCTCGGCTTCGTCACGCGCGGCGGCGGGGTCAGCGTGCACCGCACCGACTGCACCAACGCCGACGAGCTCCAGGAGTCGCCGGAGCGGTTGCTGGAGGTGGAGTGGGCGCCATCGGCCTCGTCGATGTTCCTGGTGTCCATCCAGGTCGAGGCGCTCGACCGGCACCGCCTGCTCTCCGACGTGACCAAGGTGCTCGCCGACGAGCGGGTGAACATCCTGTCGGCGTCGGTGACCACCTCGCGGGACCGGGTCGCGGTGAGCCGCTTCGCCTTCGAGATGGGCGATCCCAAGCACCTCGGCCACGTCCTCAAGGTCGTCCGCAACGTCGAGGGCGTCTACGACGTGTACCGGGTGACCTCCGCTTCCTGAGCGTCGCGGGTTGGGGTGTCTTCAAGACCCCCCAACCCCCTTTTCGATCATCGTTATGTGCGTCCTACTTCGGCGTGGTTGAGGGTTTGCCGTCGTTGGAGACCGCTGCGGTGGGGGTGTGCGGGTCTTGAAGACCGGCGAACCCGGCGGCGGTCGTGACGTGGTGCGGCTAGGCGTTCCTGCGCGTGGGGATCATCGGGATGTCTGCCGGGGCGACGACGGCGGCCCCGCCGAGCTCGGCGACGGGGGCGTCGGTCTCCGGGCGCAGCCGCCACCGCGAGGCGATCGTGGCGATGTGGATGATCATCTCCACGCGGGCGAAGAGGTTGCCGGGGCAGGTGTGCGCTCCGCCGCCGAAGGGCACCCACGCGCGCTTGCGCGGCGGAGCCGACAGCTCCGGGTCCCAGCGGTCGGGGTTCCAGCGGTGCGGCTCGGGGAACCAGCGCTCGTCGCGGCAGACCAGGTGCGGGCTGTAGATCATGAACGCCTTCTTCGGGATGCGCACACCGCCGAGCACGGTCTCCCGCGCGGCGCGGCGGGTGAGCATCCACGGCGCGTAGGTCCGCAGCGTCTCGTCGACGACCCGTTGCAGGAAGACCAGCCGGGGGACGTCCTCGGCGGTGGGTGGGCGCCCGTCCAGGACCCCGTCGAGCTCGGCGTGCAGCCGCGCCTCGGCGTCGGGGTGGTGGGCCAGGTTCTGCAGGGCGAAGGTCAGCATGTTGCCGGTGGTCTCGGCCCCGGCGAGCAGCAGGGCGATCAGCTCGTCGACGATCTGCGAGTCGGTGAAGCTGTCGCCGGTCTCGTCGTCGCGCACGCGGATCAGGATCGAGAGCACGTCGCCCTGGTCGGTGGCGTCGGCGCGGTAGGTGGAGATGGCCTCGGCGATGACGAGGCGCAGGCGCTTCGCCGAGGTGGTGAACCCGCGATTTCCCTTGGTGGGAATGAGATCCAGCACGAAGCCGGGCAGAACGAGCCTGCGGAAGAGGCCCTTCAGGAAGATCGGCAGCAGCTGGCGGATCTCGCGGGCGGTGTCCTGGTTGGACTCGGCCGCCACCAGCGTCCGCACACCCGTCGCCAGCGCGAGGTCGTTCATCTCGCCCTTGAGCGCGATCGGCTCGCCCTCCCGCCACCGCGCGCTCTGCGCGGTCGACAGCTCGCTCATCAGCGTGGTGTAGCCGTTGACCCGCTGCTGGCGGAACGCCGGAGCCAGCATCCGCCTGCGCTTGCGGTGCTCCTCCCCGCTGAGGGTGCTGGTGCTCTCCCCGATCAGCGGCTTGGTCACGGTGGACAGCAGCCCCTGCTCGTAGGACTCCGCGTCGGAGATCAGCATCTGGTGCAGCACGTCGGGGTCGGTCACGACGTAGGCGCTGCGCGGTCCGAGACCGATCCGGACGACGTCGCCGTGCGGTGCGAGTCCGCGGAAGAACTGTAGTGGGTTTCGCAGAAGTGACAGCGCGTGCCCGGCGAGAAAACGGCGCCCGGGGACGGTGGGAGCAGATATGGCGGCGGTTTCCATGACGCGTCATGGTAGGAAAACGCGCATTTTCTGTCGTTAGGCAGAATGGGGCCGTATATGGGTCATTCCGGTGATGAGATTTGGCGTGGACTGAAAGGCCCGTGACGCGCCCCCGGAGGAGTGCGTCACGGGTTCCTCGATCAGCCGACCCTGACCCACTCGGTGCACATGATGCCGCCGCGGTCATCGGTGGCACAGCCGCGGTAGAACTGCCCGTAGGACACGGCGTTGGTGCCGACGAAGCCCCTGTCGACGACCACGCGCGGGTCGTGACCGGCGCCGGGGTTGTTCGACCGGTCCAGGTACACCGTCATCGGCACCTTCGCGCCGTCCTTGAGCAGGATCACCTGAGCCTCCACCGGGTTGCCGCCCGGCTTCCAGAAGGTCGTGGTGCTCAGCTTGCCCCAGCCGTTCTCCGCGTTGCACCAGTTGATGTGCTGGTCCGGCGGGAACGGCCCGTTGCCGCAGGTGGCTTCGGCGGAGGCGGGCGTCGCGGCCAGTCCGGAGAGCGCGGCGCCGAGCACGGCGGCGGCCACGGCGGTTCGGACGTGCCTTTTCTCTGTCTTCACTGAAATTCCCCTCAATTTCACGTGAACCTTTTTCGCTATCGCAGGGTTGCGATGGCGCGAGGTTAGGGGAACGCGAGTGCCTTGTCAGGCGAACGAGTGAATTGTCTGACTACTTGTCTTGAAAGGGATTCGCATCCGCGTTCGGACCTGGGAGAACCGTGGGCCCGGTCGCAGCCGTTCTCGGTTGCGGTCCTCGCCCCATGGCGGCGGAGGTCGCCCCGCGCGTCCTTGAAGCCGCGGTGCTCGTCCGCAGGGCCGCCTGCCCAGCAACGTACGGCTGCCGTTGCCGTTCTCGGGTCGGCGGATGTGGGTGGCGCGCTGGGCTCGGCGGGGACGGCCAGGTTTGCCTTGCCTGGCAAGGGCTTTCGCCGCACTCCGGCACACTGTCCATAGTGGACTTTCCGCCACTCGTCACCGGCTTCACGTCGCGCGGCTGCGGGACGCGCTCGACTCAAGTGCTGGCGCGCGCATGCTGATCGCCGCTGACGGTCGCACCGTGGCCGGAATGTCCGGGGTTGTCTGGATTTTCGCCGGGCTCCACCTCCCCAGCGCGGTTCTGGTCGCATTCCTCAAGCCTTCGTGAGCCGACTTCGCTACATTCGCCCCCGTGGATGAGAGCACCAAGGCGGAGCTGGCGATTCCGGCCTCTGTGGACAGTCCGGTCCGGCCGGCGCCGCCGAAGAGCCGGTTCGCCGCGTGGCTGTTGCAGCACCGGGTCCAACCGGTCGGCCCGGAGTCCGGCGAGGGCCACGCGACGCCGCAGCCCTGGTGGAAGGTCATGTGCCTCACCGGCGTCGACTACTTCTCCACGCTCTCCTACCTGCCCGGCATCGCCGCGCTCGCCGCGGGCGCGCTGTCCCCGCTGGCCACACTGCTGATCGTGGCGCTGACGCTGCTCGGCATGCTGCCGATGTACCGCAGGGTGGCCAGGGAGAGCCCGAACGGCCAGGGCTCGGTGGCGATGCTGGAGGACCTGCTGCCGTTCTGGCGCGGCAAGGTCTTCGTGCTCGTGCTGCTCGGCTTCGTCGCCACCTCGTGGATCATCACGATCACCCTGTCCTCCGCCGACGCCACGGTGCACGCGCTGGAGAACCCGCTGATGCCGGAGTTCCTGCACGGGCACGAGGTGCTGATCACCGTGGTGCTGCTGCTGGTGCTCGGCGGCGTGTTCCTGATGGGCTTCAGCGAGGCGGTCAACGTGGCCATCCCGCTGGTCGCGCTCTTCCTGCTGCTCAACGCGATCACCGTCGTCGCGGCCGTGGTCGGGCTGGTCGCCGAGCCGTTCGCGGTGACCTCGTGGTGGGACGCGCTCACGCACAGCCCCGGTGGCCTGCCCGGCGCGATCGGCGCGGCCGTGCTGGCGTTCCCGCTGCTGGTGCTCGGCCTCTCCGGCTTCGAGACCGGGGTCAGCATGATGCCGCTGGTCGCCGCGAAGGGCGAGACCGACCGCGAGCGGCTGGACAACCGCGTCCGCAACACCCGCAAGCTGCTCACCGCCGCCGCCGTGATCATGTCGGTGTACCTGGTCGCGACGAGCTTCGTGACCACGATGCTCATCCCCGCGCAGGAGTTCGCCGCCGGGGGCAAGGCGAGCGGCCGGGCGATGGCCTACCTGGCGCACCAGCAGCTCGGCGAGGGCTTCGGCACCGTCTACGACATCAGCAGCATCTTGATCCTGTGGTTCGCGGGCGCCTCCGCGATGGCCGGTCTGATCAACATCGTGCCGCGCTACCTGCCCTCCTACGGCATGGCGCCGGACTGGGGGCGCGCGGTGCGGCCGGTCGTGCTGGTCTACACCGCGATCAGCATCGGCATCACGATCGCCTTCGGCGCCGACGTCAACGCGCAGTCCGGCGCCTACGCGACCGGCATCCTGGCGATGATGGTCTCCGGCTCGGTCGCGGTGACGATCTCCGCAGCGCGGCACCGGCAGCGCGGCGCGGTCATCGGCTTCGGCGTGCTCACCCTGGTGCTGCTCTACGCCCTGGTGGAGAACGTGATCAAGAAGCCGGACGGCATCGCGATCTCGGCCGTCTTCATCGCGGGCATCGTGGTGATCTCGCTGATCTCCCGCGTCACCCGCACCACCGAGCTGCGCGCGGAACGCATCGAGTTCGACGAGACCGCGCGCCGCTTCGTCACCGATTCGCTCGCCCACGACTCCGCGCTCAACATCATCGCCAACCAGCGGCAGGCCGGGGACAACGCCGAGTACTCCGCGAAGGAGGCGGCGCAGCGCGGGATGAACCCGGTCCCCGGCTCGGCCGACGTGCTGTTCCTGGAGATCGACGTGGTCGACCCGTCGGACTTCAGCGACGTGCTGTGCGTGCGCGGCGTGGAGGTCGACGGGCACCGCGTGCTGCGCGCCGACAGCCCCGCGGTGCCCAACGCGATCGCCGCGATCCTGTTGACGCTGCGGGACACCACGGGGGTGCGGCCGCGGTGCCACTTCGAGTGGTCGGAGGGCAACCCGCTCACCCACCTGTTCCGCTACCTGATCCTGGGCAAGGGCGACACCGCGCCGGTGGTCCGGGAGATCCTGCGCACCGCTGAGCAGGACCCGGACCGCCGACCCGCCATCCACGTCGGCGGCTAGAAGGCGTTCACGCCGGTCAGCTCGGCCGACAGCGCCCACAGCCGCGCTGCCTCGTCGCGGTCCACGGCGTAGGAGCGCACTCCGGGGGCGTCGTCGTCGGAGATCTCGGCGACCTCGCAGTCCTCCAGGTAGACCCCGCCCAGCTCGGCCAGCCGGGGTGAGGTCGCCGCCCACACCTGGGTCGACGCGCCCTGCTCCGGCGTCTTGAACTCGGGCACGAGCGGGGTGCCGTTCTCGTCGATCCACCCCCGCTCGACCTGCTCGGCCTTGGTCAGGTGGCGCTGCAACGGCGTCAGGATGCCGCCGGGGTGCAGCGCGAAGGACTGGACCCCGAAGGCGTTGAGCTGCACCGCGAACAGCACGTTGGCGGTCTTCGCCTGGCAGTAGGCGGCCCACTTGTCGTAGCCGCGCTCGAACTGCACGTCGTCCCACCGGATCGGCGAGCTGCGGTGCCCCGCTGAGGACACCGACACCACGCGGGCGTCCTCGGCGAGCACGGGCCGCAGGCGGTTGACCAGCGCGAAGTGCCCGAGGTGGTTGGTGGCGAACTGCGCCTCCCAGCCGGGGCCGACGCGGGTCTCCGGGCACGCCATGATCCCGGCGTTGTTGATCACCATGTCGGCGCGCCGCCCCGAGGCCGTGAACCGCTCGGCGAAGCCGCGAACGCTGTCCAGGCCACCGAGGTCGAGCTGGTCGACCTCCGCGATCTCGCCGACCTCGGCCCGCGCGGCGTCCACCCGCCTGGCGGGGACCACGACGTGGGCACCGGCCGCGGCGAGCGCCCGAGTGGTCTCCAGGCCGAGCCCTGAATACCCCCCGGTGATGATCGCCAGCTTGCCGGTGAGGTCGATACCGTCTAGCACCTCGTTGGCGGTGCTCCTGGCCCCGAACCCGGAGCCGATCTTGTGCTGAGCCGTTGTCATGCCTTCGAGGTTAGGAATTGGAGCGCGCTCCAAGTCAAACGCTAGGGGAGTCGGGATGATCTGTCTGGTCACTGGTGCGTCGTCGGGCATCGGCCACGCCACCGCGCTGGAGCTGCTGAGCGCCGGGCATGTCGTCTATGCGGCTGCGCGGCGTCTTGAGCGCATGGAAGACCTGCGCGCGGCGGGCGCGCACACGGTGGCCATGGACGTGACGGACGAGACCGCGACAGAACGCGTCGTTCGCACGATTCTCGAAGAGCAGCACCGGATCGACGTGCTGGTGAACAACGCGGGCGTGGCTCTGCACGGCGCTGTCGAGGACGTTCCGCTCAAGCGCGCGCGGGAGCTGTTCGAGGTGAACCTGTTCGGCGCGGCACGCCTGGCACAGCTCGTGCTCCCGTCGATGCGCGCGCAGCGCTCGGGCACGATCGTCAACGTCTCCTCGATCGGCGGCGAGATCGCGCTCCCGCTCGGCGCCTGGTACTACGCGTCCAAGCACGGCCTCGAAGCGTTCTCCGACACCCTGCGCCAGGAGGTCGGCCGCTTCGGCATCGACGTGGTCGTCGTCCAGCCCGGCCTGATCGCCACCGAGATCCAGGACGGCAGCGCGGCGGAGATGCGCGAGCTGTCCGGCCAGGGCCCCTACGCCACGCTCGCCGAGGCGATGGCCGCGCGCACCGAGACCTCGAACGCCCAGCGGCACAGGCTCTCCGACCCCTCGGTCGTGGCGCGCACCGTGCGCACGGCGGTGGAGACGGACCGGCCGAAGACGCGCTACGTCACCGGCTACATGGGCAAGCTCCTGCTGCGGCTCAACCGGCTGCTCTCCGACCGGCGCTTCGACAAGGTCGCCACGCGCGGACTGGACGGTTGACCTCAACCTGAGTTGAGTTCCTACGGTCGGCGCATGGACAACGCAGACCTCGCACGCCAACCGATCGGCTACTGGGCGTGGGCCGCGCACAAGGCGGCGGTGACCTTCATCCGCGCGGCCCTCGCCGAGCACGACCTCACCCAGCCCCGGTGGTGGGTGCTCAACCAGCTCGCCGAGGGCGACAAGACGCGGGCCGAAGTGACCGCGGTCCTGGAGGGCTACCTCGACGTGGGCTCGGACCTGCAACCCGAGATCGACGCGGTGCTCGACCGGGGCTGGGCCGCCTCGGGTCCTGCGGAGCTGTCGCTCACCGAGGACGGCAGGGCGCTGCACGCGAAGGTCGCCCTGCTGCAACAGGACCTCCGCGCGCGCATCCACGACGGGATCGCCGACGAGGAGTACGTGCGCGTGCTCGAGGTGCTCCAGCGCATGATCCACAACGTCGGCGGGAAGGCGTGGCACCACTGACTTGCGTTGGAGCGCGCTCCAACTCGTAGCTTCTCTCTCGAAGGCAGAAACGAGAGGGTGTGAGCCACGATGGAGATCCGTCAACTGGGGCGGCAGGGGCTGAAGGCGTCGGCGCTGGGGCTGGGCTGCATGGGGATGAGCCGCTCCTACGGCACCCCGGACGACGTGGAGTCGATCGCCACGATCCACCGCGCGCTCGACCTGGGCTGCACGTTCTTCGACACGGCCGAGATGTACGGGCCGTTCACCAACGAGGCGCTGCTCGGCGAGGCGCTGCGCGGCAGGCGGGACGAGGCGGTCATCGCCACCAAGTTCGGCTGGGAGTTCGACGAGAACGGCGTGCAGGGCGAGCTGAACAGCAGGCCCGAGCACATCCGCTGGGTCACCGAGCAGTCCCTGCGCAGGCTCGGCACCGACCACCTGGACGTGCTCTACCAGCACCGGGTCGACCTGAACGTGCCGATCGAGGAGGTCGCGGGCGCGGTCGGCGAGCTGATCGAGGCCGGGAAGGTGCGCTACTTCGGCCTGTCCGAGGCCGGTCCGGAGACGATCCGGCGGGCGCACGCCACCTTCCCCGTCTCGGTGCTCCAGACGGAGTACTCGCTGTGGGAGCGGGACATCGAGGCCGAGATCCTGCCGGTGCTGCGCGAGCTGGGCATCGGCCTCGTGCCGTACTCGCCGCTCGGCCGGGGCTTCCTGACCAGCGACGCGCGCCGCGCCGAGGACTACCCGGAGACCGACTACCGCCGCAACGACCCGAGGTTCCAGGGCGCCAACTTCGACGCCAACACGGCCGCCGCGGCCTCGGTCCGCGAGATCGCCGCGCGCAAGGGCGCCACGCCCGCGCAGGTCGCGCTCGCCTGGCTGCTGGCCAGGGGCGAGGACGTGGTGCCGATCCCCGGGACCAAGCGGCGCGAGCGGCTGGAGGAGAACCTGGCCGCCACCGACATCGTGCTCGACGACGCCGACATGGCCGCGCTCGACCTCGGGGAAACGGCGGGTCCGCGTTATCCGGAGGCGTTCATGGGAATGAACGGGAGATAGCCTCCCGGGAATGCCGGGAGGCTGGTCGCCGCGTTTTTTCAGAAGGTCACGTCACCGCACTGATAAAACGCGTTCCCGGTGTCGGCGATATCCCACACCGCGAGGATCAGGTGTCGCCCGGAACGCGTGGGCAGCTTCCCGGTGTGGGTCACCGTCGACCCGGGCCTGGCCCCCTTGAAGTCCACCGCGTAGAACGGCGCGGGCTCCAGCGCGGCCCTGGTCAGCGGCGCGGAGGGGTTCCACCCGGCGCGGGTGATGAAGTAGCGGAAGGACGTGGTCGCGTGCGCCGCGGTCAGCGTCCAGCTGAACGCCAGGTTCTGTCCCGAGCTGACCTTGCGCGCGGGCCACGAGCCCCCGCGCGGGTCGTCCAGCTGCGCGAACTGGCTCAGCCCACCAGCGCAGATGCGTCCGTCGCCCGGCCCGCGCGCCGGGAAGCCCTTCGGGCCCTCCACGCTCTGCGGCTCCCACTGGATCGGCCCGCAGCCGGTCACCGCGCCGGTCTTGCACAGGTAGGACCTGCTCGGGACGTTCGTCGTGTAGCCGTGCGCTCCGGCCACCCCGGTGAGCACGAGCGGGAGGGCCACGCACGCCGCGGCCACCGCACTGATCCGTCCAAGAAGCTTGCTCGCCACCGTCACTCCTCATGCTGACCGCGGCGGCGGGGAATTCGCAGGGAAGTGGACGGTATCGGGTTTCCCGGCGTGACCCGTACCGCCACAAGCGTGTCTTTCCCGTTGCTTTTCGCGCAATGAGAAGGGCCCGCCCGAGGATTCTCGGACGGGCCCTTCTCGTGCTGGTGCTAGCTGACGGTCACCTTGGTGAACTTGACTTCCTTCTTCGGCTTGCCGCCGCCCGGGTTCGGGTCGAAGGAGCCGTCGTGCCCGGCGCGGGCCACCTCGTCCACCAGCTTCAGGCCGTCCTCGCCGATCGTGCCGAAGACGCTGTAGTCCGGGCTCAGCGCGGCGTTGCCGTAGACGATGAAGAACTGGCCACCGGTGCTGTTCTTCGCGCTCGTCTTGGCCATCGCCAGGTATCCGCGGCCGTAGGTCAGCTCCGGCCAGGACTCCTCGCCGAAGGCGTAGCCGGGACCGCCGGAGCCGTCCGGGTTCGGCGCGCCGCACTGCAGCATCTGCAGGCCCTCGGTGCTGATCCGGTGGCAGCTGGTGTCGTTGTAGTAGCCCTGCTTGATCAGGCTCACCATGCTGTTCACCGCGCACGGGGCCAGCGAGCGGTCCAGCGTCAGCGGCAGCTTGCCGATGTTGGCCTCGACGTCGACCTTCACGGTGCCGGTCGCCTCGACGTCCTTGCCCTCGGGGGCCTTCACGCCCTTGGCGGCGGGCTGGCCCTCGGTGGCCTTGTACTCGCAGCTCACCTTCGGCGGCAGCGGGGAGGGACGGGCGGCGGGCTTGGCGAGCTCCGTCGGGATCTCCAGCGGCTTCGCCTCGGGCTCCGGCGGCGTCCTGGTGACCCAGAAGATCAGCGCGACGGCCAGGACGGTGCCGCCGATGGCGGATCCGACACCGATGACGCGGCGCCGCTTGGCGCGCTGGGCGCGACGCTCCAGCTGCCGCGCCAGCTTCCGCTTCACGGCCTGGCGGCGCTGCTCGTTGCTCGGCACAGTGCTCCCTCCCGAGGATCGTGCGTGACGGCGCATTCTAGGGAACGTGGTGTGAACCCGGTGTGCACGGCCGCCCCGTTAGGCTGACGCCGAAATTCTCCCCTGTCCGTGATCACCGCTTTCCCGGAGGGTTCCCCCGTGTTCGTCGCAGGCTTCCCGGTCGGCGCGCTGCAGGCCAACTGCTTCCTGCTCGCCCCTGCCGAAGGCGCCGACTGCGTCATCGTCGACCCAGGTCAGGACGCTGTCGAACCGATCGAGGAGGCCCTGCGCGAGCACCGGCTGACCCCGGCCGCCGTGCTGCTCACCCACGGCCACTTCGACCACGTCTTCTCCGCGGCCGAGCTCTGCCGCGCCCACGGCGTGCCCGTGTGGATCCACCCGGAGGACCGGCCCATGCTGGCCGACCCCGGGCGCGCGCTCGGCCCGGCGGCCACCGCGCTCTTCGGCGGCCGCGTCGAGATGAGCGAGCCCGACGAGGTCCGCGAGCTGGCCGCCGACCAGGTGCTGGAGGTGGCGGGGCTGAGCTTCACCGTGGACCACACCCCCGGCCACACCAGGGGGTCGGTGTGCTTCCGCACCACCACCGAGGAGGGCGGCAGGCTGCTGTTCTCCGGTGACACCCTGTTCGCGGGCTCCATCGGCCGCACCGACCTGCCCGGCGGGGACACCGAGGAGATCATGCGCTCGCTCAAGGAGAAGATCCTCCCACTGCCCGACGACACCGTCGTCCTGCCCGGCCACGGCCCGGCCTCCACGATCGGCAGGGAGCGCGCGACCAACCCCTTCCTCTCCGGTGGCGGCGCGTCCTTCCCGACCAGGGGGTTGTAGTGATCGCCCTCGATCTCCTCCCTCCCGAGCTGCTGCGCAGGCGCGCGTTCCTGGTCGGCTTCGTCGGCGGCCTCCTCGCGGCGCTGCTCGGCGCCCTGGTCTCACTGCTCGTGGACCCCGTGGCGGGGCTCGTGCTGTTCCTGCTGCTCTCGCTGCCGCCGTCGCTGTTCTCCTTCGCTGAGGCCCGCAAGCGCACGTGGCTGGACGGGCGCGTGCTCACCGTGCGCGGGCTGGGCACCACCAGCGCCGACCTCGGCGCGGTCACCGACCTGGGCGTGCTGGTCAGCCAGGCCAAGGGACTGCGCACGGTCAACCTGCTGATCAGCGCGGGCGGCAGGACGCTCTCCGTGGGGTTGGCGATCTACGCCGACGACCGCATGCGGGAACTGGAGCCGCTCGCGCTGCGCAAGCTCGCCGACGCGCTGATCGCCACGGGGGAGCCGTACGCGCTGCTGTTCGCCGAACTGCTCGTCGCGCAGCTGCGCGCGGACGCCCGGGAGGCCTCGCTGGAGGAGCGACCGCTGTTCACCCTGGCGGCGGTGGCCGAGCCGGGCAGGCTCGCGCAGCGGATCGGCTCCGACGTGGTGTCGAAGGTCGTCGCCCGGGACTGAGGTGGTTCGGCGGGACGCCTTGTGCCGTGTTCGAACACATGTTCGAATCAGAGTCATGAGGTGGGACAGTCAGCGCGACGACCGGATGGCCACGACCCTGCCGGGGTTGGAGTACACGAGCACCCCGACACCGGGGTTCGCCGATGTCACCTTCCACGAGGTGCGCGCGAAGTCGGTGCTGTCCAAGGTCGCGGGCGGCTCGTCGATGCCCTTCGGCTGGACCGTCAATCCCTACCGGGGGTGCTCGCACGCCTGCACCTATTGCTTCGCAAGGGATTCGCACACCTACCTCGACCTCGACTCGGGGCGCGACTTCGACACCCAGGTGATCGTCAAGGTCAACGCGCCCGAGGTGCTCGCCGCCCAGCTGCGCTCGCCGAAGTGGGCCCGCGAGCACGTCGCGATGGGCACCAACACCGACCCCTACCAGCGCGCCGAGGGCCGCTACCAGCTGATGCCGGGGATCATCCGCGCGCTCGCCGCCGCGCGGACGCCGTTCTCGATCCTGACCAAGGGAACGGTGATGTCCAGGGACATCCCGCTGCTGGCGGTGGTCGGCGAGAAGGTGCCGATCGGGATCGGCGTGTCCATCGCGCTGCTCGACCGCGACCTCCAGGCGTCGTTGGAGCCCGGGACCGCCAGCCCGCAGGCGCGCCTCGAACTCGTGCGGCGCGTGCGCGAGGCCGGGCTGCCGTGCGGGGTGTTCGTGGCTCCCGTGCTGCCGTGGCTGACCGATTCCGTTGCGCGGCTTGACGATCTGCTCGGCGCGGTCGGTGAGGCGGGCGCCACCGGAGTGACCGTGCTGCCGCTTCACCTGCGCAAGGGCGCGCGCGAGTGGTTCTTCGCGTGGCTCGCGCGCGAGCGCCCGGACCTCGTCGCCGGTTACCGCCGGATCTACGCCAGGGGAAGCTACGCCGACCCGAGGTACCGCCGCTGGCTCGGCGAGCGCGTGGCGCCACTGCTGCGCAAGCACGGCATTCCCCACGGCATGGGCAGATCCAGTGTCTCCGATGTCTCTGATGTCGCGGACCTGTGGCCGACGGGCGCGCTCCCGCAGTCACTGACCCCGGCGACCCTGGAGCAGGAGCAGCTGACCCTCCTGTAACCCTGCGGTTTTCCACAGTGAATCCGATGGTTTTCCGCAGTGCCCACCCCGGCACCCCCCACCTACGGTCAACCCATGACCGCCGCCACCGCGACCCAGGACCCGCTCCGCCTCTTCCTCGCCGACATCAGCAAGGTCGCCCTGCTGCGCGCGGACGAGGAGGTGGAGCTGGCCAAGCGCGTCGAGGCGGGCGTCTACGCGACAGAACTGTTGCGCGGCAACGATGTCCACCCCGTGCGCGAACGCGACGAGCTGCGCTGGCTGGAGCGCGACGGCCGGCGGGCGAAGCGCAGGATGCTGGAGGCCAACCTGCGCCTGGTGGTCTCGCTGGCCAAGCGCTACACCGGTCGCGGCATGGCGTTCCTGGACCTGATCCAGGAGGGCAACCTCGGTCTGATCCGCGCGGTGGAGAAGTTCGACTACACCAAGGGTTACAAGTTCTCCACCTACGCGACGTGGTGGATCCGCCAGGCGCTCACCCGCGCCCTCTCGGACCAGTCACGGACCATTCGGATGCCCGTGCACGTCGTGGAGTGCCTCAACAAGATCAGGCGCGTTCGGCGTGATCTGGCGCAGTCCCTCGGCCGCGATCCGACCTCGGCGGAGGTGGCGGCGGAGTCGGGCTTCACCGCGGCGAGGGTGGAGGAGATCCAGCGCTGCGCCCTCGATCCGCTGTCACTGGACATGCCGCTCGGAGAGGAGGGAGCCGCGCGGCTCGGCGACTTCATCGAGGACGCCAACCCCGTCGACGTCATCGAACTCGTGGCCTCGGACCGGATGCGCAAGCACCTCAACGTCGTCCTCGACACCCTGTCCGAGCGCGAGGCCGAAGTGCTGCGCTTGCGCTTCGGCCTCACCGGTGGCGCGCCCCGGACCCTCTGCGAGATAGGTGAGCTCTACGGCCTCACCCGCGAACGCATCCGGCAGATCGAGAGCAGAGCCATGTGCAAGCTCCGCCACCCCACCCGCTCCCACGTCCTCCGCGCCCACATCGACTAGTGTCCTGAGTCAGGAATTCTGTTCAGATAACTGGCTAGGCGGTGAAGGATCTGGTCTGC
>NZ_BAABAL010000021.1:0-78148 GCF_039537405.1 Allokutzneria multivorans
GATCCGGAGCAGAAGCCTCGGCGCAACATCCGGGTCGACCCACGACTCAGGAGATAGACACACGCGCGACAACGGGAACGGAGGGTGTATTCGGCATGCGCGCGAAACGAGTGTCGGCTTGCCGGTCTAGAGCTGGTTGAGAGGCGACGGCGACCGTGGGGCGATTCCGAGCGATGCCTGGCGCTTGCCTCGATGCTCCGCTGTACCAGACAGGTCGGAGGTGGGCAGCGGCTGCGCGAGGACGAGCGCTCCGGCCGCGCGGAGATCGTCAAGGCCGCACCGGCGACACGGGTGCGCTGGATGGGCGGGCACCCGGTGGTCGCGGGCCTCGGCACGGCCGCCCTGCTCGTGATCGCGGGACTGGTGTTCGGGGTCTTCTTCGCCTGGCTCGTCGGCGTTCCGGCGGACGCGATGCGCATCTTCATCGGCGCGGTCGGCATGGTGTCCTCCGCGTGGCTGGCCCTCGGCCAGGTCGTCGGACCGCTGAACGGGGTCTCGGGTGGAACGCCGTTCGAGCCGTTCCACTGCATCCCGAACACCGTCTCGGCGGTCGCCTTCGACTTGCGACCAGCCGTGGTGCTGGCCGCGTTCTCCGCGGTGTTGCTCGGCGGCGGGCTGATCGCCCTGCGCCGCAGGGACTTCGGCCTGCAAGTCTTCGAGTTCGGCGGTCTTCAAGTACCGCAAACCTCATCGAGCACCGGGGTTTGCCGCGGTTAACGATGATCGACAAGGGGGTTCGGTGGTCTTGAAGACCACCGAACCCCGGCGCATCGTGAGCGGAACCCTCAGCTCAACCGCTTGCAGGACAGGGCATGGAGCGGCTAGAGCGCCAGGCGACGCGACTGGTCGGAGGCGAAGACGCCCTCGGGGTCGACGGCCGCGCGGACCTTGCGCCACTCGTCGATGCGCGGGTACATCTTCTCGATCGTCTCCGCGCGGGTGCGCGACTCCTTGGCCAGGTACAGCCGCCCGCCCGCCGCCAGCACCCGCTCGTCCAGCTCGTCGCAGAGCTGGTGCAGGCCCGGCTTGATCGGGAGGTCCATCGCGAGGGTCCAGCCCGGCTCGGGGAAGGAGATGTGCCCGGAGTTGCCCGCGCCGAAGCGCTTGAGCACGTTCAGGCACGAGATGTGGCCGGAGGAGGAGATCGTCTCCATCGTGGAGCGCAGGAACGGCTCCTGGCCGAACGGGACCACGAACTGGTACTGCAGGAAGCCGTTGCTGCCGTAGCCGCGGTTCCACTCGCCGACCAGGTCCAGCGGGTGGAAGAACTGGGTGATGTTCTGCACCGCGCCGAAGCGCGTCGCGCCCATCCGGTAGTACGCCTCGTTGATGATCTTCGCGGTGAGCTTGTTGAGGCACCAGTTGGGGAAGATGTCCGGCACGGTCAGCAGCTGCGGCGCGTCGAACTTCAGCGGGTCCTTGCGCAGCTTCTTCGGCAGGTCCTCCAGCTTCGCGGGCCAGCCGCGCAGCAGCGTGCCCCGGCCCATGCGCTCGCCGGTGGTCAGCGAGTCGAACCAGGACTTCGAGTACGTGTACTGGTCGTCGTTGTCCTGCAAGCGCTCCAGCAGCTGGTCGAAGTTGTCGGTCTGCTCGACGTCGGCCAGGAAGTAGGAGGTCTCCACGCGCTTCAGCCGGATCGTGGCGCGCAGCACGATGCCGGTCAGGCCCATGCCACCGGCGGTCGCCCAGAACAGCTCAGCGTTGTCCCCGTCCGGGGTCACGCGCTGGATCTCGCCGTTGGCGGTCACCACGTCCATCGACAGCACGTGGTTGCAGAAGCTGCCCTGCGTGTGGTGATTGCCGCCGTGCACGTCCGCCGCGATCGCACCGCCGACGGTGACCTGCCGGGTACCGGGCAGCACGGGCACCCACAGCCCGTAGGGCAGCAGGCGGCGCACCAGGGTGTCCAGGCTGACACCGGAGTCCACCTCGACGACGCCCTCGTCCACGTTGATGGCGTGGATCTTGTCGAGCGCGGTCATGTCGATCACCAGGCCGCCCGCGTTCTGCGAGGAGTCGCCGTAGCTGCGGCCGAGACCGCGCGCGATCACCCCTCGCTGTCCGGCAGTGCGCACCGCGCGGGCGATCTCGTCGACGTTGCCGGTGCTCACCACCTTGGCGGTCGTCGGAGCCGTGCGGCCCCAGCCGGTGAGCGTGCGGGTCTCGGTGGGGATCTCGGTGACTGCCACGTCGCCGAGTCTAGGGACGGTGGATGCTTGCTTCGGTGAAACAACTGTTCTACCGTTTGTTTCATGCAAGCAAGCAAGTCGGACCTCGCCACGCTGGTGGCCACCGTGGAGCGCTTCGGCGAGTCGCTGCGCCGGGGCACCTCGCGCGTCTACGACCCGGTGCGCGTGGGCGTGCTGCGGGTCGCGGCCGAGCGCGGCAAGGTCCGCCCCGGGGAGATCGCCGAGGTGCTGGACGTGCTGCCGTCCTCGGTGACCCGGCACGTCCAGGTGCTCGCCGAGGTGGGCTTCCTCGTGATCACCACGGACCCCAGCGACCGCAGGGCCTCGCTGATCGAGGTGACCGAGGCCGGGCGCGAGCAGGTCCGCCAGTTCGTCCAGGCGGGCGTCGACGTCTTCGGCGCGGTGGTCGCGGACTGGCCGGGCGAGGACGTCCGCGCGCTCACCGGGTTGCTGGACCGCCTGCTCGCCGACTGGGCGGAGAAGGGGACCGACCACCAGCGCGCGCACCGCGCCAAACGTCGGTTCGGGTGGAGCGAGACATGACCGAGGTGATCGTCGTCGGGGGCGGGCAAGTACATGCTGACGGCGTCGACGTGGATTCCCTTGAGGCGCCAGGACTCCACGAAGCGCTTGCCGATCCGCACGTCGGTGCCCGTGCCGAAGTGGGAGAGCAGCAACGTCACCGTTCTCGGTGATGCGATCCACAGCATGACGCCGTTCAGGGGGATCGGCGCCGACATCGCGCTCCGCGACGCACAACTGTTGTGCCGCAAGCTGATCGAGCCCGATCGCCCGCTGCTGTCGCGCCTCGCTTCGCACGGCTCAGCAGTCTGTGGGGGACAACAGGGTCGCGCGCTTGGCCGGGCGCACCGCCTTCCGCGTGATGGACGCGGTGCCCGCCTTGAAGCGCCGCGCCTTCGCCGGCATCGGCACCTAGTGCTCCAGCCGGACTTCGCGATCTTGGCAGAAGGCGGGCGCCAGTTGATCATTGATGGTGTGCGAGAACCATTCAAGGTTGGCGCTGGGGTTGTTGTCGGATTTACCGCGCAAGAATAGATGGGCATTGGTGGAGCAGGCCGGGATGCCGCTCCGGACGGCATGCGGCATCCGCTGTCCCGGCGGCGCGGGAGGCTGCTTCAGGCTTTCCTGAAAGGGTTCGACAGCAAATCGAAACCCATGCGATCTTCGCTGGCGTGAAAAAGGGAAACAAGAAAACGGCGGCCATCGTCGCCGGACTGGTCGGCGTCGTCAGCCTGATCGGCTCGGGCAGCGCCTCGGCCGCGCTGCGGCCCGACGCCGCGACGGGCAAGTACTGCGTGATCACGCTGAAGAAACTCCAACCGGGCGAGGCCACCTCCAAGGTCACCTCCCAGCGGTGCGGCGACGATCCGGCCGCTTTCGAGATGGCCAAGAGCGCCGCAACCTCGCTCGCCTTCCTGCACGAGCACGACAACCTGGGTGGCACCTGGCGGATGTACCAGGGCGATGACGGCCCTTGTGACGCCTCCGGCTACGGCATCGACTGGGTCGGCGCCGTCATGCACCACAAGACGTCCTCCATCCTGACCAACAACTGGTGCAACAGCCTCACCCTGTTTCACAATTCCTACCGGGACCCTTCGGCGGGCTCGGCTTACATTTCCGATCCTGGCGTGGTGGCGGCCCGCTGGAACTCGCTGCCGCAGTTCAACGACCGAACGGCCTCTTTCAACATCTTCCGCCGCTGACCGGAAATCAAGAATTGGCCGCGACGTCACAAAGTCCGGCTGGAGTGCTAGGGCGTGGTGATCGCGGCGAGCCGGGCGCGGATCTGTCGCAGCGCCGCCGTCCTGGCCTCGATCGGATGGGTGCCCGTGCCCCGGACTCCGATGCCAGTGGGCAGGTGGGTCACCTTGACGCTCGGCGGTTGCCCAGGCTGTCGTGTGCAGTAGTGATCGAGGCGTAGATCGTCCTCGCGCAGGGTGGGCATGTCCGGGCCTTCCGGCACCACGGTCACCCGGGCGGACGCCTCGGTTTCGTGCTTGAGCGTTGCCCATGGCCCCTCGGCGCCCTCCCGGGCCGTGACGGCGAACGCAGCCGTTGGACCGTGCCAGCCTTGCAGGTCTTGCACGGTCCAACCGCGTTCCTCAGCGAGATCGCGATAACGGCCTGCCAGCAACGCCACGCAGTGTGTGTCGCCCTCGATGAAGACGATCACGTCGAGGGGGTCGCGGGGATCTCGCAGCGCCAGCCGGGCGGCAAGGTCGTCCCGCAGTTCGGCGACCTGCGCGGACAGCTGTTCCGCCTCGGCTCGCAGCTCCAGTTCGACAGCTGCCGCCAGATCTTCTTCGACCGCGCGCAATCGGAGGACGGCCGCGTGCAGTGGCGCCAGTGCGGCCAGGCAGCGGCGTAGTCGGCGAGCTCGAAGATGATCGCGGAGGACCGAGGGGGCGGCCAGGGAAGACTCGAGGTCGGCGTACTCGGACAGAACGTCCTCGAACACCGACCTCGTCATTGGGCGATCGTATCGCCGGGTGGGAGCTAGGGGGCGGTGATCGCGGCGACCATGACGTGCCGGATCGCGTCGGTGATCTCTTCGACCGGGCGCAGCGTGTCGTGCGCCTGCCACTCACGCAGCAGGCCGGTGACCACGCCGACCAGGGCGATGGAGATCAGCCGGTAGTCCCGCTCCGGCGCGTGCCCGACGGAGGCGGCGTGCGCGGCCTCGTCCTCGATCAGCGCCGCCCAGCGGGCCACCCACTCCTGGTGCTGGCGCTCCAGCTCCGGGCTGACGCCGACGGCCTCGACGTAGTTGAGCCGGGGCAGGCGGGGGTCGGCGGTGACGCTGCCCATGAACGCGCCGAGCAGGGTGGAGATCCGGCTGGGCACGTCCTGGCCGTCCAGCTCCTCCAGCGCGGTGGCGACGCGCTCCAGGGCCGCCTCGTTGATCCGGTCGTGCAGGGTGAGCAGCAGCGCCTGCTTCGTCGGGAACTCCTCGTAGAAGTTCCGCGTCGACACCCCGGCGTCGGTGCAGATCCGCTCGATCCGGCTGGCGTGGTAGCCGTCGGCGGTGAAGCGCTCCAGCGCGGCGTCGAGCAGTCTGCTGCGGCGCTCGGCCCTGCGCTGCTCTGCGGGCACTCCCCGGTAGGTGCGGGTCGAGCGGGCCATGGCGGGTCCTCCTGCTGTCTCGGTGATCACCAGCTTAGTGGTCAGGGGGATTGTCAGAACGGGTTTCAGTGGCTACTTTGTGAAAATCCTGCTTATCAAAGTCGGGTAGCAAGCAATAAGGAGCCGTCGATGTCTCCGCTGTCCCGCTCGCGCGCCGCCGTCGTCCTCGCCCTGCTGCTGGCCCTGTTCGCGCCGGTAACGGCGTCAGCGACACCGGTCCCGATCCCCTCCGCCGACCCCTTCTACCAGCCGCCGGAGCCGCTTCCGCAGGGAAAGCCCGGCGACGTCATTCGCTCAAGGAAGATCGTCGCGAAATTCGCGCTGCTGCCCGCGCCGGTGCAGGCGTGGCAGATCCTCTACCGCTCCACCTCCGCGACCGGGCAGCCCATCGCGGTGTCCGGCACCCTGCTCGTCCCGCCGACGCCGTGGCTGTCCGGGCCGCGCCCGCTGCTGTCCTACGCCGTGGGCACGCACGGGCTCGGCGACGTCTGCGCGCCGTCGTTCACCCTCCGCACGGGCATCGAGAACGAGGTCGCGCTGATCGCTCAGCCGCTGCTCAAGGGCTGGGCCGTGGTGATCACCGACTACCAGGGCCTCGGCACGCCCGGGGTGCACACCTACGCGGTCGGCCAGGCGGAGGGGCGGAGCGTGCTCGACGCCGCCCGCGCCGCGCAGCGCATCATCGGCTCCGGCCCCGTCGGGCTCTGGGGTTTCTCGCAGGGCGGCCAAGCCTCGGCGTTCGCGGGGGAGCTGCACCCGAGCTACGCGCCGGAGCTGGACGTCGTCGGAGTGGCGGCGGGCGGGGTGCCGCGTGATCTCGCCGCGCTCGCGCCGGTGATGAACGGAGGACCGTTCTTCGGCCTCGCGGTCGGGGTGATGGCGGGCTACAAGGCGGCGTACCCCGAGCTGCCCTACGAGTCGCTCCTCAACGCCAACGGCCGTCGCCTCGTGGAGGAGACCAGCAAGGACTGCGTCGCGGTCATGGTGCCGCGCAACGCTTTCCAGAGCTTCGCCACCATCGCCTCCGTGCCCGATCCGCTGGCCGACCCGCAGTGGCAGGCGCGCCTGGCGGAGAACCGCGCCGGGCAGAAAGCGCCGCGCGCGCCCGTCTACCTGGTGCACGGCGACATCGATCCGCTGATCCCGCACAGCATCGCCAAGCCGCTGCTGAACTCCTACTGCTCGCTCGGAGCGCAGGTGCAGTGGCGCACGATCCCGTTGGCGGGCCACATCACCGGCGACGTGGTCGCGACCCCGCTCGCCATGGAGTGGCTCTCCGCACGCTTCGCGGGCCGCCCCGCCACCACCTCCTGCTGACCTCGCTTAAGCCCTGAACGACCCGTTTAGTGCGTTGAGCGCACCGAACGGGTCGTTCAGCGCGTTCAACGCACCAAAGGGGCCGTTGGGGTGGGGGTCAGGTGGAGTGGGCGGGGGTTAGGCGGCCAGGGGAACAGGGGTGAAGCGCCAGAGGGTTTCCTCGGTGGCCTCGTCGACGAGGGCCGCTTGGACGTCTTCTGGGGCGAAGCGGTCGGTGGGGGCGGCGAAGACCACCGTTGCCGAGCGGTCCTGGAAGCGTGCGGAATAGCTCAGGAAGCGCCAGTCGCCCTCGGTCCACGTCTCGCGGACGTCGGAGCGCAGGAACGCGGCGACGGCACGGTAAGCGCCACTGCGCTCCACCTGCTCGACGCCCGCCGCCAACGGAACTCCAGAAGGCAGTCCCGCCAATGGATGGCTGAGCCGCACCCGCAAGCGCCGCAACGGAAGAAGCCAGTACCGGTCGAGTTCTGCCGACAGCGCAACGAAAACGAGCAGCACGCCCAGCATGGCCAACGGTGACGCGGGCAGAGCTGCGAGAGCCGAGGAAAGCACGAGCAGCCAGGCGCGCGCGAACGAACGCCAGCCGATCGGGCCGCCCTTGCCGCCCATGCAACCGCAGTCGGATTCGGGTCGAACTCGCCGCGCGTAAGCCAAATAGGCGACGAAACCCAGCGACAGCACGGTCGCAGCCACACCCTCGGCGACGAAGAACGGAGGCACGACGAGCGCAAGAGCGATGACGAGTTCGACGACGCCGACGAGACGGTAGGCGAAGCGGCCGACGAAGCGGTCGAGCGCGGTTCGACGAGCGGGGCCGAAGAGCTTCACGCAACCGGCCCACGCCAGGACGATCACCACAACGACAACCATGGGGTCTCCTTCCCACTGCCGGGGGAGGGTTCCGGGCGGAGCAGGGCCGCCCGGAACCCTCGTGGTCCGGCGCTGGACTACGCGGCGGCGAACACCGTCGCGATGTCGACCTCGTTGGTGTCGGGCCGCCATGCGCCGATCACCTGCACGTGCTTGCCGACCTGCAACAGGGACAGGTCGGACACGGCCGGGGTGTCGTTGTAGACCGCCGCGGTGGTGCCCGCGACCACGTGCCCGACCACCCGGTCACCGTGGTGGTCCAGGTGCAGCACGTCCTTCTCCATGGCCGCGATGTGGGCGGTCAGGTTCACGATGTTGACCCACACCGAGTCGGCGGCGAGCGTGCCGTCCTCCAGCTTCAGGCCCCGCGCGTAGAGCCCGTCGCCGACCTTGATCGCGTCGAAGGTGGTCGGCCGCAGCTTCCACAGGCTGGTGCCGTCGGTGACGTGGATGCGGTGCAACGTCCGGTCCGACCCGGTCACCACCAGCATGGAGCCGGTGATCGCCGAGATCCGTCCCTCGGCGAAGTTCGGGTCGGGCAGCGACGGGTCCAGCTCCGGCCCCGGCGAGGCCATGGCCTGCTCCGGTGCCACCGAGCCGAACGCGGTCGCGCCGACAACAGCGCCGCTGAGCACTGCCGTGCTGAGAAAACGCCTGCGTCCCAAGGAAGCCATGGTTTCAGCCCCCTTCACGCGACCGTGCAGGGCAGGCGCCCGCCGGAGAGGCTGCCGATCGCGCTGTACGCGGCCGGGGTGAGGTCCATGATCCGGTTCGTTCCGCACTTGCTGCCGCAGCACGTCTTCTCGCCGCACCACAGGTCGGTCTGCGGCCCGCAGTCGGCGATCTTGACGCGAACGGCCTTGTTGTTGCACAGACTGGTGATCGTGAACTGGTGACCGCAGGTGCGGCGGGTCAGGGTCTTGCCGCACTTGTCGGGCCTGGTGATGTCGAAGCACGCGGCCGAGGCGTTCGGCCACGCGCACTGGAGGCTCGCGGAGTTGCAGGTCCCGCAGGCGCCCTTGCCCGTGGACCCGCACGGTCCCCAGGCGGCACCGCAGCAGAACCAGGTCGTGGACCCGGTGGATGGAGCCATGTGGCTGCCCTCATTTCGCAAGACGGGGCACAGCGAACTGACGGGGTCACCGGGTGCAGGGGGCGACCCCGTGGGAAAGATCCGCGCGGCCGGGGCAGGGGGTCCGGCCGCGCGGACGACGCCGTTCGAGGGAACTCACGAACCGCGCTGGGCGAGCCCGCCGTCTCCGGGCTGGCCGTCGCGTCGGCGAACGGCGTGCTGTCGCAGTGTTTGGTTATCGAGTAACCAACTTCACCATAAACCCGCGAACAGATTTCCGGGAGGCTCCGTCCGAGGCAGCGGGTACCGCCTAACGGAGCACGCGCGCCGCAGGTTGCACGCAGCCCCGCGTGGTTTGTGCCACAGGGTCCATCGAACGGAGTAGTCGCAGGTCACGGCCGTCCACCCGGCGCTGCCCGAAGACCGCCGGTGTTTTGTCATCCGGACGGGGGTCGCCTCCTCCTAGGCTAGGGGGCGAACAGGAAGCGACGAGTGCGGAGAACCGGGGTAGTAGATGACGTCGACAGAGGCCGGCGACGATCAGGGGCGGTTGCTGGGTGGGCGATACCGCCTCGGCGAGCTGATCGGGCGCGGCGGCATGGGCTCCGTCTGGGGCGCTGTCGACGAGATGCTGCGCCGCGACGTCGCGGTCAAGGAGGTCACCGCGCCCGCGTGGGTCAGCGACGAGGAACGCCGCTCGCTCGCCGACCGCACCATGCGCGAGGCCAGGGCCGCCGCGCGGATCAGCCACCCCAACGTGGTGACGGTCTACGACGTCGTCGACGAGGACGGCCGCCCGTGGATCGTGATGGAGCTGGTCAAGGCCCCGTCGCTGGCCCAGGTCGTCGAGCGCGACGGAGCCCTGGCGCCGAGCCGGGTCGCCGCGATCGCGCTCCAGGTCTTCGCCGCGCTCAGCGCCGCGCACGAGCACGGCATCCTGCACCGCGACGTGAAGCCGGGCAACGTGCTCGTGCACGACACCGGGCGCACGGTGCTCACCGACTTCGGCATCGCGACCGTGCAGGGCGACGCGTCGCTGACCGTCTCCGGGATGCTCGTCGGAGCGCCCGGCTACATCGCCCCGGAGCGCGCACGCGGCCTTGAGGTCGGCACCGCCTCCGACCTGTGGTCCCTCGCGGCCACCATGTACGCGGCCGTCGAGGGCAAGCCGCCCTTCGACCGCACCGGCGCTCTGCCGACGCTGACCGCGGTGCTCACCGAAGACCCCGAGCCGATGCAGAACGCCGGGCCGCTGCGCCCGCTGATCGAGGCGATGCTGCGCAAGGACCCCGAACAGCGCCCGACCCCGGCCGAGGTGGAGGGCGTGCTGCGCCGCGTCGCGCTCGGCGACCTCGGCGAGGACGAGGCCGCGACGGTGCTCGTCTCCTCCGGAGTCAGCGGCGGTGCGACGGCGTCGCTGGTCAAGGGCGAGCCGACCCGCGTGCAGCCCGCGCTGAAGGCCGCCGCCGCCGCGTCGCAGCCCTGGTTCCGCAGCACTCCGGCGAAGGTCGGCGCCGGCCTTGGCCTCGCGGTGCTGACCGCGGGCACGGCGCTGGCCGTCGTGCTGCTGATGCAGGAGCGCGACCCGGGCGGCGGTGGCGGCGGTGGCGGGACCGGCACCTACCCGAGCTACAGCCAGCCGTCGGTTCCGATGGTCAGCGGCGAGGAAACGACCTCGTCCAAGCGCAGCCGTCCGCAGTCGACGACGCCCTCCACGACGCCTTCGACGACGTCGGAGCAGCCGACGACCACCAGTCAGCCGCCGCCGACGACCACCACGCCGACGAAGCCGAGCTCGACCAAGCCGACGACGCAGCCCAGTTCGCCGTCCAGCCAGCCCAACCCGGGCGGTGGCATCGACATCGGCGGCCCCGACCGCCTGCACTGAGCCCCTGGCTACCAGAGCCCGCGCGCCGGATCACCCACCACGGCCAGCAAAGGCCCTGGGGAGCCGTGCGCGGGCACGTCGTCCAGCAGGTACCAGCGTGCTTTGCGGTCGGGCCCGTACAGCCGCCACAGCAGGCCGTCGTGGCGCAGCTGGGCGATGGGCCTGCGCGTCCACTCGCTGCCGTTGTCACAGGTCAGCGGCGCGCGGACCTCGAAGATCGTGACGTGCGATGTGCGCACGGTGCACTCGACCCGGACCTGGTGCAGAGCCTGCTCGGGGATGCGCTCTTCGCACCAGCGGAGGATCTGGCGCAGGTGCGGGTCCGGGACGGCCATGCGAGATGGTGACATGGCCGCCCACGGCCACGTCAAAGGGTGATCAGGACCTTCAGTGCACGGCGTTCGTTCATCGCGGCGTAGCCCTCGGCCACCGCGTCGAGCTTGATCGTGGTGTCGAAGATCGGCGACGGGTCGACGGCCCCGGAGAGCACGTCGGGCAGCAGCTCCTCGATGTAGGCGCGGGCGGGCGCGACTCCGCCGCGCAGCGCGATGTTGCGCTTGAACAGCCGGTCGATGTCCAGGCCCTCGCCGCCCAGGTGCGGAACGCCCACGTACCCGATCCCGCCACCCGCGCGGGCGATGGAGATCGCGGTCTGCATGGACTGCCCGGTGCCGACGGCCTCGATCACCGCGTGCGCGCCCTCGCCGCCGGTCAGCTCGTTGATCGCTTCGACAGCCTCGTCACCGCGCGCGGCGACCACGTCGGTGGCGCCGAAGGTGCGGGCGATCGCGGTGCGCGCCTCGTGGCGGCCCATCGCGATGATCCGCTCGGCACCGAGCCGCCGCGCCGCGAGGACCGCGCAGAGCCCGACCGCGCCGTCACCGACCACCGCGACGGTCGCTCCGGGGCGGACTCCGGCGATGGTGGCGGCGTGGTGGCCGGTCGGCAGCACGTCCGACAGCGACAGCAGCGCGGGCATCAGCGCCTCGTCGACGTCGGAGGGGAGCTTGACCAGCGTGGCGTCGGCGAAGGGCACGCGAACGGCCTCGCCCTGTCCGCCATCGTTCGCCTTGCCCCACATGCCGCCGTTGCGGCAGGAGGTGGGCAACTGTTCGCGGCAGTACACGCAGTCGCCGTCGCTGAACATGAACGGCGCGACGACGAGGTCGCCGACGCGCAGGCTGGAGACCTCGGAGCCGACCTCGGCGACGCGGCCGAGGAACTCGTGGCCGATCCGCGCACCCGGCTGCGAGGGGGAGACGCCCTGGTAGGGCCAGAGGTCGCTGCCGCAGATGCAGGAGTGGGTGACCGTGACCACTGCGTCCGTCGATTGGTTGATCACCGGGTCGGGTACCCGCTCCACGCGGATGTCGCCGGGGCCGTGGAGGGTGGTCGCAAGCATGGAAGTGTCCCTGGGTGTCGGCGGTGCACGCGGCGGCGGCTCCACCAGCTTGCACCACGGGACCCGGCATCCCGAAACCTGGCAGACTGGACTCAGCAACCGGACAAAGGGGACGCGATATGGCCGGACTCTTCAGCAAGATCCAGCGCTTCCTGCGCAGTCCCAAGGGACGTGAACTCCAGCACAAGGCGCGCAAGATCGCTCAGGACCCGCACACGCGCCGCAAGGTCAGCGACGCGCTGCGGAAGTTCCGCAAGAGGTAGGGAAAAGAGCAGCGACCCCCGGGCTACTTCCTGCTCGCGCAGGCCGAGCGTGGACTGACGCTCGGAGCTCCGGGGGTCGGGTAGCTGCCTGGTATTCGCCGGACACCTTTCCCGCGGTGCACCACGGGGCCGACGTTGTGAAGGCCGTTGGCAGTCCTAGCGGACAGCCACCTCACGAGTCCTGTTGATACTCAACGTTGGACCACCTCCTCTCACGTGTACGGCCAGGTTAGGCACCGCCGTCCTTGTCGCGCAACGGTTTAATCCGCGCGCGTGCCGCGCTCCACCGTCCTGGTGATGGATTCCAGCGCGGCGTGCCTGGTCATCGCGCCCTCCGCGCACGCGGCGATACCGGTGTAGACCACCGACCACAGCACGCGGTTGAGCCACTCCGCGCTGACGCCGTTGTCGAAGTAGCCCTCGCGCTGGCCGCGCTCCAGCAGCTCGAAGACGGGCGCGTCGACTTCGTCGAGATCGCCGATCAGGTCCTTGCGCGTGTCGATCAGGTGCTCGCCGAAGAGCACCAGCAGCACCGGGCTCAGCTCGAAGTACGCGTGGGTGATCCGGCGCAGCGCCTCGGCCGGGGTTCCCCTGTGCAGCTCGGCCGTGGAGACGGCGACGGTCAGCTGCGCCAGCGAGTCCTCCACCACCGCCGAGAGCAGCTCCGTGCGCTCCGGGAAGTACCTGTGCAGCGTGCTCCTGCCGACCTCGGCGGCCTCCGCGACCTCGGCGAGCGAGGCCTGCGGGCGCGTGGCCAGCAGGGTGATCGCCGCGTCGAGGATCGCGCGCCTGGTCCGGTTGCGGCTGCCCGACTCCCTGGTGGTGCTCGACATCCGCCCACCCTAGCGGTTCGAGACGCTCAACTCTCTTTGTGGGACATCGATGTCCCAAAGTGCTACGGTGGAGTCCGACGCGAGGGGGAGCCTGTGGAGCCGAAACCGAAGAGATGGCAGAACATGCGCGTGCTGTGGAGCTTCGTCCACCCGCACCGCAAGGTGCTGCTGGCCGGGCTGCTGCTGGCGCTCGGGGCCACCGGCGCCGCGCTGGCCACGCCGATGGTGACCAAGGTCGTGCTCGACTCGCTCGCGGTCTCGGAGTCGGTGAGCGGGCCGGTGATCACGCTCGTCGTGCTGCTGGTGGCCGGATCGCTGTTCGGGCTCGGGCAGTGGACGCTGCTGGGCAGGCTCGCCGAGCGGATCGTGCTCGACGCCAGGACCTCGATGGTGCGCAGGCTGTTCCACGTCCGCGTCGCCGAACTGTCCAGCCGCACCAGCGGAGAGCTGGTCACCCGCGTCACCTCCGACACGCTGCTGCTGCGCGAGGCCGCCGCGGCCAGCCTGGTCGACTTCGTCAACGGCACCGTGCTGCTCGTCGGCTCGCTCGTGCTGATGGCGACGCTGGACTGGGTGCTGCTGTCCACGACCTTCGGCATGCTCGCCATCGTCGGGATCGTGGTCGCGGTGCTGATGCCCGCCATGTCCGGCGCGCAGAAGGAGGCCCAGGCCGCCGTCGGCAGGCTCGGCGGAGTGCTCGAAGGCGCGCTGCGGGCCATCCGCACCGTCAAGGCCAGCCGCGCCGAGGCCAGGGAGAGCGACCGCGTCCTCGCCGAGGCCCGCGAGTCCAACAAGCAGAGCGTGCGCGCCGTGCACATCCAGGCGATCGCTTGGTGCGCCTCCAGTTTCGGCGTGCAGCTGGCGATCCTGTTCGTGCTCGCACTCGGTGCTTGGCGGGTCAGCTCCGGTCAGCTCGCGGTCTCCGGGCTCGTCGCGTTCCTGTTGTACGCCTTCCAGGTGATGGACCCGGTGAACACGCTGACCCAGGCCGTCACGCACCTCCAGTCCGGCATCGCGGCGGCGGCGCGCATCCGCGAGGTGGAGAGCTTCGGCGTCGAGGAGACCACCGCCAGCGTCACCTCGATCAGCGAGCGCGGATCGCCGAACGTGCTGTCCTTCACCGGAGTCACGGCTCGCTACGCTCCCGGAGGACCGCCCGCGTTGGACGGCGTCGACCTGGAGATCCCGCGCGTCGGGCACACCGCGTTCGTCGGCCCCTCCGGTGCCGGTAAGACAACGATGTTCTCGTTGATGCTGCGCTTCCTCCAGCCCGAGCACGGAGAGCTGTCCCTCGACGGAGTGCCTTTCGGGCAGCTGTCGATCGAGGACGTGCGCAAGCGGATCGTCTACGTCGAGCAGGACACGCCGCTGCTGCCGGGAACCGTGCGCGACAACGTGCTCTACACGCACACCGACGCTTCCGAGGAAGCCGTGTGGGCGGCACTGCGCGCCGTGCGGCTCGACGAGCGGGTGCGGCGCCTGGAGAACGGGCTGGACACGCCCCTGTCCGGCGCGGCCATCTCCGGAGGTGAGCGCCAGCGGATCGCGTTGGCCCGCGCTCTGGTGACCGAGCCCGAGATCCTGTTGCTGGACGAGGCCACCGCTCAGCTCGACGGCCTCACCGAGGCGGCCGTGCAGGAGGTCATCAAGCGCGCCGCCACCAAGGGAGCGGTGCTGACCATCGCCCACCGACTGTCCACAGTGGTCGATGCCGACCAGATCGTGGTGCTGGAGAAGGGAAAGCTGCGCGCCATCGGCACGCACGGCGAGCTGGTGCGCTCCGACGAGCTCTACCGCGACCTCGTCGGAGCACTCCGCATCGCCGTCCCCGCCTGATCCCGCCCAATGGCCCGCTCAGTGCGTTGAGTTCCCTGAATGACTCATTGAGGACCCTCAAGTACCTCAATGAGTCATTCAGGGCTTAAGCGGCGCGGTCAGACCACGGCGCCGGTGCGGTCGCGCTTGTGGGCCGGAGTGGAGTAGTGCGACTTCTTCTTAGTGCGCGCCTTGCCCGCGCCGGGCCACCGCTTGTCGAGCAGCACCGCGATCGGCGCGGCGGTGACGATGGTGGAGAGCGTGCCCGCGACGAGGCCGAGCAGCATGGCCAGCGCGAAGTCGGCCAGCGATCCGCCGCCCAGCGCCAGGAGCGCGCCGAGCACGAAGATCACACCGATACCGGTGTTCACCGTGCGCGGCAGGGTTTGCAGCACGGCAGCGCTGCTGACCCTGGCGAAGCTCTCCTTCGGCCGGAGCCCGCGCAGTTCGCGGACGCGGTCGAAGACGACGACGGAGTCGTTCACCGAGTAGCCGATCACGGTCAGCATCGCAGCGAGGAACACGGCGTCGAGCGTCTTGTCCATCCACGCGAACGTGCCGAGCACGATCAGCACGTCAGCACTGAGCGCGAGCACCGTGGCCGCGCCGAGGCGCCAGTCGAAGCGGTACGCCAGGTACGCCAACTGCGCCAGCACGGCGAGCAGCAACGCGATGAGGGCGTTGTTGCGCAGCTCGGCACCGAGGCTCGGGCCGATCTTCTCGTCGCGGATCTGCTCCGCCTTGCCCGCGGCCTTGGCGACCGCGTCGCGGATCGGCGCGGTGTTCTCGGTCGGCTCGGTGCGCACGGTGACCGCGTCCTGGTTCGACGCCTGCACGATCGCGCGGGGGAAACCGGCGTCAGTAAGTGCAAGGCGAATCTTCTCGATGTCGATGCTCGATCCCGCAAGCGGATCTCGGGCGTCGGCGGCGGCACCGGTGGAGTACTCCAGCACCCGCCCGCCGGTGAACTCGACGCCGAGGTTGAGCCCGCGCACGAACACGCCGGCGAACAGCAGCACGAGCACGATCGCCGAGCCGATCAGCCAGCGGCCGGCGCGGTCGTAGAGCTTCGGGTCGCGCGCTTCGAGCTTGCGCCTGACCACGCCGTGGTGGGCGAGACCGGTGAGTTTGGGGTGCTTGGCGAGCGGACCGCGCACGGCGAGGAACAGCAGCGCCCTGGTGAGCACGAGGGTCGCGAACATCGCGCCGAGCACACCGATGGTGAGCGTGACGCCGAAGCCCTTCACCGGACCGGTCGCCAGCCAGAACAGCAGACCGGCCGCGAGCAGCGTGGTGATGTTGGAGTCCACGATCGCCGACAGCGCGTTGCCGAACCCTCGGTCGATCGCCTTGGGCAGCGGCTGCCGCGTGCGCGTGCCGAGGAACTCCTCCCGTGTCCGTTCGAAGACCAGCACGGTCGAGTCCACCGCCATGCCGATGGCGAGCACGAGGCCCGCGAGGCCGGGCAGCGTCAGCGTCGCGCCGATGAACAGCAGCATCGCGTAGGAGAGCGCGGAGTAGCCGACGAGCGCGATCACCGAGATCAACCCGGCGAGGCGGTAGACGACGATCAGGAACAGCGCGGTCAGCGCGAGGCCGATGACGCCCGCTTCCAGGCTGGCGCGGATGGCGTCGGCGCCGAGGGTCGGGCCGACCGTGCGCTGCTCGACGACCTCGACCGGGACCGGCAGCGCGCCGCCCTTGATCAGCAGCGCCAGCTCGCCCGCCTGCTGGTTGGTGAACTTGCCGGTGATCTGCGTCGACCCGCCGAGGATGCCGACGTTGCAGCCGACCTGCGGGTTCACCTCGGGCGCCGAGATGATCTTGTCGTCGAGCGCGATGGCGACCCGGCGCACCGGGCTGCCCATGGGCGCGCACGCGGCCTGGCCGGTGAGCTTGCCCCACGCCGCGCCGCCCGCCGACTGGAAGTTGATCGACACGACGTAGCCGGGGCCGTCCGGCGCCGGGCCGGAGTTGGCGTCGGAGACGCCCTCACCGGTCAGCGCGGCCGGGCCGAGCACCAGCTGCTCGCCCTCGGCGGTGGCCAGCACCTTCTGGCCCGGCTTGGGCTGCGCGCCCGGCTGCTGCGCGGAGATCACCGGGTGGAAGGTGAGCTGCGCGGTGCGGCCGATGACCTCGACGGCCTGGCGCGGGTCCTGCACGCCGGGCAGCTCGATGATGATCCGGTTCTCGCCGGAGCGGGCCAGCGTCGGCTCGGCGACACCGAGCTGGTCGACGCGGCGGCGCAGCACCTCCAGCGCTCGGTCGGTGGTCGGCGCGTCGGCCTTCGCCTGGGGGGAGTCCTTGGCCTGCAACACGATCTGGGTGCCGCCGCGCAGGTCGAGGCCGAGGCGCGGCGCGGTGGTGAGAATGAGGTAGACGGACGCGGCGAGGACCGCGAGGGCGACGAACACCCTCACGACGGGTCCCCGGCGCGCCTGGGTGCGCGACATGGGTGGAATGCCTCCGGATGAGCCGTCCGTCCACAGTGGACGAACGGGAACGATGACGGTCTCTCGTGATCAGGCGCGCCGAGGCGGTGCGCGCGAGCCGACCGGAGCGGTCGGGGCGGAGAACGACCCTGTGAAACGGTCCTGCGGAGCGAAACCCAGCGGTGCCAGCGGTTGCGGCACCGGCTCGGCGGGCGGCAGCAGTGCGAACAGCACCGGTCCGGTCGCGAGGTACCCGCGCACCGGGACGGCGTGGGCCTGCTGGCGCCCGCGCAGCGCCGGGCTGGGGTGGGCCAGCTCGGAGACGACATGGCGTGCCTGCTTGTCGCCGTCGTCGGGGGCCGAGCCGAACGCGGGGGAGGCCAGCCCGAGGGCGGCCAGCGCCGCGAGCAGGACGAGCAGCACCGACAGCACGGGGCGCTGTCGCTGGCTCGTCCGCTGCATGTGGCACACAGTAGCGGGCTAGGTCACAGCCCGTCTCCGGCCATCCGGAGTGCGTTCTCCACAGAGGACGTAGTAGAGGACTCCGGCGACCAGAGCACCGGAGAACCACGAGAAGTCTGTGTTGCCCAGGGCCTTCGCCAGTGGGCCCTGCATCAGCGGGACCGTGCCGTACTGCCACGCCCAGCCCGCCACCAGGCCCGCACCCAGGCTGACCAGGGCGCGACCGTTCACCGAGGAGGACTCCTCGTACAGATCCGTGACGACGATCTTGCCCTTGCGCAGCAGGAAGAAGTCCACCAGCACGATGCTCGCCCACGGGCTGATCCACACCAAGATCGACACCAACCAGTGGTCGAAGGCCCTCGCGAAGTCCTCTGCCTGCACGAACACCACCAGCACGGCGGAGGCGACCACCCCGGCGACCAGCGTGACCTGCCACCGCGCCGCCTTGATACCGATCGACAGCGCGGCCAGCGAGCACGAGTACAGGTTGAGGATGTTCGTCGCCACCGGCCCGTGCATGATCAGCAGCAGCACCGGCAACGCCATCGCGCCGAACGCGCCCACCACGAGCGCCGACGGATCGGTGCTGCCTCCCGTGCTCGCCAGGCAGGCGCCCAGCGCCGCGAGCCACACCGTCGGCACGTACATGCCCAGCGCGCACCCCCAGAACACCGACTTCGCCGAAGCTCCCGGCCGCACGAACCGGCTGTAGTCCGCCGAGTACGGCAACCACGTGATGCCCCAGCCGATACCGATCGCCGTGAGCAGTTGCGTGATCGCGGTGAGCTTGTCAGCGGGCTCGGTCGCCGTCGCGGCGGTCCAGTTCAGGTCCGCCTGGCTCAGCGCGAGCACCGTCATCACGGCCATCACCAGCACGGTGGCGGGCACCGTGTACTTCTCGAAGGTCCGAATCGCGTAGAAGCCGTACAGCGCGAGCCCGAGCTGCACCACCATGATGATCGCCGCGATCAGGTACTTCATCCCCGTGCCGCCGTGCACACCGAACTGGCGCAGCACCGCCATCACCAGGTCGAGCACCACCCACGTGTTCACGCCGACCCAGCCCATCGAGACCAGGCACTGCACCACGCCCGGCACGATCGCGCCGCGCCTGCCGAACGGCGCCCGCCCCAGCACCATCTGGTTCACGCCCGTGCGGTGCCCGATCACGTTGAACAGCCCGAAGACCGCGCAGCCCACCAGGTTGCCCAGCGCGATCACCGCCAGCGTCTCCGCCAGGCTCAGCCCGAGCGTGACGCCGAGCGCCCCGAGCACCCAGTTGATCGGCGCGATGTTGGCGCCCGACCAGATCCAGAACTGCTCCCACGGCGTGGAGTCGCGGTGCTCCGTGGGGATCGGCTCAATGCCGTGCGCGTCGAACGCCATCGGCACACTCTAGGGCGCTTTCTGAAGTGCGGGGGGTTTGTGGTGGTTGGAGACCTCTGGGAGGGGGGTTCGGTGTACTTGAAGACCGGCGAACCCCTCCGAGCACGTCACGCGCGCATGCGGGCCCGGTACTTGGTCGGCGTGGTGTCCACTGTGGACTGGAAGTGCGTGCGCAGTGCGGCGGCGCAGCTGAAGCCGACCGCGCGGGCGATGCCCTCCACGGGGATCTCGGTCAGCTCCAACAGCCGCTGAGCGGTCGCGATCCGCTGGCGCAGCAACCACTGCTGGGGCGACACCCCGGTCTCGGCGCGGAACCGCCTGGTGAACGTGCGCTCGGACATGTGGACGCGGGCGGCGAGCGCGCGCACGGACAGCCTCTCGTGCACGTGCCGCAGCATCCACTCGCGCAGCTCGTCCAGGCAGTAGTCGGCGTCGGCGGGCACGGGCTGCTCGATCAGCTGGGAGCGCTGGGCCCCGCGATGGCCGGGCAGCACCATGTTGCGCGCCGCGTGGTTGGCCGCCGCCACGCCGAGATCGAGGCTGATCAAGCGCAGGCACAGGTCCGTGCTGCCGCAGCCGCCGCTCGCGGTGAACACCGTTCCCGACTCCACGTACAGCACGTCGGGGTCGACCTTGATGCCGGTGAACTGCTCGCCGAGCACCTCCGCGAGCAGCCAGTGCGTCGTCGCCTCGCGGCCGTCCAGCACGCCCGCCTTCGCGAGCACGAACGCGCCGCTGCAGATCGACGCCATCCGCGTGCCCGATTCGTGGGCCTTCCGGATCTCGGCGAGCAGCGACTCGGGCACCTCGATCTGCTCGTCGTGCAGCCCGGGGCTGATGAACGTGTCGGCCTCGGCGATCAGCTCGGGGCCGCCGTGCACCTCCACGCGGAGCCCGTTCGCGGTCGGCACCGGCGCCCCGTCCAGGCTCACCTGCCGCACGCGGTAGGGCCGGGGAGGCAGGCCGTGCGGGGGTTCGTAGTCGTCGAGGCTGTACTCGAACAGCTGCCACGGCGTTGCCAGGTCGAATGCCACGGTGCCCGGCAAAGCCAGCACCACCACCTCGTGCATGGCGGAAAATCCTCCAGTGCTGACCGATTATCCACTTTTGCGGACAGCGGCACTCTAACCAGGATTACCGCAGGATTTCCACAAGCGTTTCCGCAGGTAGCTGGGATTTTCACAGTGATCAAGCTCGCATCGAAGAATTTCCAGGGATGTAGTCCGGGGGCAGTGGTCCAGTCCAGGGAAAGAAAACGTGGCCCGACTTTACGATTAGGTCGCAAAGGGGTTCGGTGATGAGACCAACAATGGCCGCAACCGAGTTCTGGGACCGGATGCTGGTGCGCGCCGCCGGTGCGGAGCCGCCCGGGTACCGGCCGACGGGCGCCGGGCTGAGGCGCGCGCTCGCCGCCCTGGAGACCGCCGTCGCGGTGCCCTCGGCGGGGGCGATCCACCCCTGTGAGAGCTACGTGGTCACCGAGGAGGCCGACGGGATCGCGGTCTTCCACGTGGACGCGGCGCGCAGGCGCTGTTCTCGCATCGCGGTGCCGCACTCGGTCACGCTCGCACTGGCCGCCGCCGGGCTCCCGGTCCTCGCCGAGGCGGGCGCGCACGTGATCGTCGTGGTGCGGCCGTGGCTGTCCATGCGCAAGTACGGGGATCGGGGGTACCTCTACTGCCAGCTCGACGCGGCGCACCTGGCCACCAACCTGCTCGGTGTCGCGGGGGAGTTCGGCGACGCGGAGCTGCGACTGCGGATCAACCGGGGACCGCTCGCACTCCTGCTCGGCCTCGCCGACAGCTGCCGCGAGGCGCATTCGGTGGTGACACTGCGGCCCTCCGGGCGTCTCATCGCCGACGCGCTGGCCGGGTGGACCGTGCAGGACCGGCGCGAAACCGTTGGCACCGCCCGGCTCGGCGCGCTGGAGGCGGCGTGCTGGTCCCAGCTCGCGCCGCTGCTCGACGAGGGGTGGAGCGGCCCGTCGTCACCGGTGCGCGCCACCGCGCTGGTCGCGCCGCACCAGCGGATCAAGCCGTCAGTGCCGTTCGGGGTCGGCGCGACGTGGGCGAGGGTGTCCAGGAACCGCTTCTCCAGCAGGGGTTTCCAGCGCGAGAGCGTCGCGGCCGAGCGGGTCGCCGACGCGCTCTCGGCGATGCAGGTGCTGCTGCCCACCGACCTGCCCGCTCAGCCCGGGGTGCACGTGAGCATGGTCGCGCGGCGCGTGGCCGGACTGCACGCGGGCACCTACCGCCTCACCGGGGAGGGGAAGCGGCGGCTGCCCGGCACGCTCAGCGACCTGCTGGTGTCGAGGTTGTGCATGGGGCAGAAGCACATCGGTGACGCCGCCGCGATCGTCCTGCTGCACGCCGCGCGCGCCGATCTCGTCGATTCCCGGCGCCTGCTGCGGGAACAGCTCTTCCGGGCCGGAGCGACGGCGCAGTTGCTCTACCTCGGCGCCACGGCGGCGGAGGTGGGGATCACCGCGATCGGCGGGTTCGACAGCGCGCAGTGGGCGCACGCGGCGCGGTTGCCCGGTGACCAGGAGGTGCTGTACGCGCTCGCGCTCGGGCCGGACAGCGGCGCGGGGGCGAAGCTCGACCGGCTCGCCAACGCCTACGCGCACAACGAGAACTGAGAGGACGACGTGGTACTGCCCGAAGTGTTCTCCGCCTGCCTGCGCGCGCACCCGGACCGGCTCGCGGTCTCGGACGGCGTGACCGAGCTGACCTACTCCGACCTGGACGTCGGCAGCGCCGCGCTCGCCGACCGGCTGCGCGACTGCGGCCGAGCCCGCGCGGGCGCCAGGATCGGGATCTACGCGAGCAACTCCCCGGACTACGTGCTCTGGTACGTCGCCGCGCTGCGAGCCGGTTTCGTGCCGTTCCTGATCGATGCGGCGCTCGGCGCCTCCGAGCTGGCGAGGATCAGCTACGACTGTTCGCTGAACTTCCTCGCCTACGAGGGGAAATCGGGCAAGCGCGTGCCCGGCGGTGGCGAGATCAGGCTGTCCGAGCTGGTCACGGACACCGATCCGGTGCACGAACTGCTGCCCGGAACCGAGGTGTGCAGGTTCACCTCCGGTTCGACCGGCAAGCCCAACTGCGTCGAGTTCTCCGGCGCGGCCGTGGCCAACGCGGCGACCAACTGGGTCGCGGGAACCGGGCTCACCGCCGAGGACCGGACGTTGTGCTTCGCCGGACTGTCCAACGGTTTGGCGTTCAACACCTCTTTGCTGGCAACGTTTCTCGCCGGGGCATCGCTGCACTTCGCACGCGGACTGCCGACCGCGAGCGCGGTGCTCCGCCGACTCGACGAGACCGGGGCGACCCGCCTCGTCGGCTTCCCCGCGCTCTACGACTCGTTGGTGCGAAGGGGAATCCGCAAGCTCGACGTGCAGTTGGCGATCTCGTCGGGCGCTCCGCTGTCCGCGCACACGAAGGCCGCGCTGCCGGGGATCAGCGACTACTACGGCATCGCCGAGACCGGCCCGCTCACCTTCGCCCGAGTACCCGTGGACGGACTGGGGAAGCCGCTGCCCGGCGTGCGGTTGAAGGTCGGCGAGGACGGCGTGTCGGTGCACAGCGAGTCCATGGCTTCGCGCTACCTCAACGCGCCTGGACTGTTCGAGTCGCGTGTGGACGCGGACGGGTTCTACCGCACCGGCGACGAGGGCCACCTGCGCGACGGAGAGCTGGTGCTCACCGGCAGATCGGCTCGCACGATCAACATCGGCGGTCGCAAGGTCGACCCCGTCGAGGTCTCCGACGTGCTGCTGACTGCGGCGGACGTCCGCGCGGCCGTGGTCTTCGAGGAGGCCGACACCAACGGGGACCCGGTGATCGTCGCCGTGGTCGCCGGTGAGTCCACTGTGGACCTCCGAGCGCACTGCCGGGCCCGGCTGCCCGGGTACAAGGTCCCCGCGCGCGTCCACCTCGTGCCGGAGATCCCGGCCAACTCCATCGGCAAACCGGCGATGGAGGCCGTACGGGCGCTGGCCGCCCTCAGCTCAGGAGTCGTCGATGGACCTGCGTGATCACCTGACCCGCCTCGTCGTGGAGTCCTCCGGCGGAGCGGTCTCCCGTGCGGAGCTGGACGCGGCAGGGGGCTCGCTGACCGCGCTCGGCTACTCCTCGCTGGCCTACATGCGGCTCATCGACGCGATCGAGAACGAGCTGGGGGTCTACGTCGACCCTGACGCCGACCCGCACGTCCTGTCCACCGTGGACAAGCTCGTGGAGCACGTCGGTGGGTGAGGGCCTTGCGCTCGGCCTGATCGGCGCAACGGGCAGGCTGGGAACGGCCATCGGCCAGCTCTGCGCGGCGCGTGCGATCCCGGTGGTGCTGGAGGCTTCCTTCGGCGGCTGGCGCTCGACCGCGACGCCGTCGGTGATCGTCGACGCGAGCGCGCCGGAGGCCAACCGGCGCGTCGTCGACCACTGCCGACAGAACCGAATCCCCTTGGTGCAGTGCGTTTCCAACCTCCTGCCCGAGCAGCTGCGCGAGATGGAGTCGTTGGCAGAGGTCGTTCCCGTGGTGCGGGCGGTGAACCTCTCGCTCGCCCACCACCTCCAGCGCCGGATCGTCCGCGAGATCGCGGGGGTGCTCGGTGAGGCGGTCGGTGACGTGGAGGCCTCGGTCTTCGAGCGGCACCCGGTCACCAAGGCCCACCGGCCCAGCGCGACCGCGAGCAGGCTCGCCGACGAGTGGACGGCCGCGAGCGGGGAGCAGGTCTGGGACGTGTGTTCGCGGCGCGCCGGGCTCGCGGTCAGCGATCACGAGATCCAGTGGACGTGGGCGGCGGAAACGTTGGTGCTGCGGCACTCCGTCACCGACCTCGCCGCTGCCGCCGCCGGAGCGGTGATCGCGGCCGAATGGGCGCACGGGCGCGCTGCGGGACTGGCCTGCATGCGCGTGATCTACGACGACTACCTCGCTGATCGGAGTACTTCATGAACAGGGCCGAACAGCGCCTGGTCAACCAGATCGCGCTCGGTGCGCGGATGCTGTCCCTCGACGGGCACGACGACTTCAACCAGGGGCAGATCTCGGCTCGCGTGCAGGGCTCGGACACCTTCTTCATCAAGAACGCGCTGTGCGGCTTCGACGAGGCCGACCCCGACCAGGTGGTGCGCGCCGCGGTGGACCCGAACGCCGAGGTCCCGGCCATCGCACCACCGGAACTGCCGCTGCACCAAGGGATCTACCGGGCGCGACCGGACGTGAACGCGATCGTGCACAGCCACGCGCCGCACACGTTGATCTTCGGCGCGACCGATCTCCAGCTGCGGCCGTTGTCCCACGAGGGCTCGTACTTCGTCGACCGGCTCGGCCTGTTCACCACGACGAGCAACACGGTGCTGGACATCGAGACCGGCGACGCGATCGCCAAGGAGCTCGGTGCTGGCGAAGGAGTGCTGCTGCGCAACCACGGCGGCGTGGTCATCGGCAAGAGCGTCCGGCACGCGGCGGTGTTCGCGCAGGTGCTGGAGCGAGCGTGCCGACTTCAACTCGCGGCCGAGGCCTCCGGTGTGCCGTACACGTGGTCCAGCGAGTGGGATGTGACGCTGAAGCGCGACTTCATCTACGCCGACCTCTCCGTTCGGTCCTATTGGGACTACGCGGTCCGCCGGGTGAACAGGCACTGGCCGGAGTCCGCGAGTTGGGCGTGACCACGCGAACCCTGGTGTTCAGCCAGGCTTTCGGGAGCGTCGGCGTGTCCAGCGGCTTCGTGGTGGCGACGCTGCTGGCCGCGAACCTGGCGCCCTCGGCGAGCCTGGCCGGGCTGGCGCAGACCGCGTCCACCGCGGGATCTGCTGCCGCGGCCGGGGTTCTCGCGCTGCTCGCGACGCAGCGGGGGCGGCGGGTCGCGCTGCGCGCCGGGTACCTCGTCGGAGCTTTCGGGGCCGCGACGTGCTTGCTGGCCGCCGCTTTCGGATCGTTCTGGATGTTCGTGCTCGGCATGGTCAGCTACGGGGCCGCCTCCGCCGCGAACCTCCAGGCTCGGTACGCGGCAGCGGACAACGCCGCGCCGGAGAAGCGCGGGCGGGCGCTGTCGTTGATCGTGTGGATCACGACCATCGGCGCGGTCGTCGGCCCGAACACCGCAGGGCTCGCTTCGGCGGTGGGACTGCCCGACCTCTCCGGCAGTTATGTTTTCGCACTGGTGGGTTTCCTGGTCGCCGCAGGTGTGGTGAGCACGCTTCCTGCGACTCCCGCAAGCTCTGAAACCGTTTCGCGCAAACGTTTTCAGGGTTCTTGGCTGCCGTTGGTGTCGTTGTGCGCGGGGCACGCGGTCATGATCGCGGTGATGTCGATGACGTCGCTGCACATGAAGCACGGCGGTGCGAGCTTGGGGGCGGTGGGCTTCGTCTTCAGCGTGCACATGGCCGGGATGTACGCGTTCTCGCCGGTGTTCGGCTTCATCGCGGATCGATGGGGGACGCGGGGTACGAGCGTCCTCGGACACCTGATGTTGTTGGCGTCCTTCGGATTCTCGGCAGCCGGGTGGCTCGCGGTCGGTCTGTTGCTGCTCGGCCTCGGGTGGTCGTGCGTGCTCGTGTCGTCGTCGGTGGCGATGGAGTGTGGCGCGCAGGGCCTGTCCGACGTCCTGATGAACGTGTGCGCCGCCCTCGCCGGAGTGGGCGCGGGCGTCGTGCTGGACCAGCTCGGTTTCGTGGCGCTCAACGCGATCTGCGCCGCGCTCGTCATCCCCGTTCTGGGGTGCTACCTCCTGAGCAGGACAAGATGATTCCTTCCTACGCCCAACACCAACGACTCATCGGCGCGCGGCACACCGACTCGGTGACCAACACCGTCGCTGTCGGCCTGCGGCTGATCGGAGCGCTCGACGTCGACGCGCTGGGCCGGGCCGTCTCGGAGCTGCTGAGTCGGCACGAGGCGCTGCGCATGGTGTTCCCGACGAACGACTCCGTCGAGCTGCACGCACACAGAATTCCACTGTGGACCTTCGACGTCGAGGACCCCGAACGTGCGCTGGAGTTCTTGGCCGGCAACGCGTCCCGCCCCTTCGACCTGGCGAACGGGCCGCTGTTCCGGGTGACGTTGGTGCGCGTCGAGCCCAGGCTGCACCTGCTGGGCCTCGAACTCGACCACCAGATCACCGACGGCTGGTCCAACCGCGTGCTGGTGAACGACCTGCTGCGCGTCTACGCCGCCTTCGCCGCCGACGAGCGCCCGCCTCCGCTTCCGGAGTCCATGAGCTTCGCGAGCTTCATCCGGTCGGAACGTGAACGCGACCACGACCGTCACGTGCGCTACTGGCGCAAGCAGCTTGCCGGGATTTCCCTTGTGCCAGAATCAGGTCTGCGTGATCGAGCGGGTTCGCCCGGCGCGGGCTCGGTGTCGGTCACCACGGACGCGGCTCCCGTGGTCGGCTTCGCGCGCTCGCAGGGCGTCAGCGTCGTGCCGGTGATCACCGGGGCCGTGCAGGCGGTGACGTGGAAGCGCCGCTCGGAGCGCTCTTCAGACGTTGCGATCATGAGCTGGCTCGCCAACCGCATCGCCCCGATGGTCGATGACACCGTCGGCTACTTCGCCACGCGGACCGTCCTGCGCACGGACCTCGGCGGCGACCCCGGTTTCGTCGAGGTCGTCGACCGCGCCGCCAAGACGTTGTGGGGCGCTCTGCGGCACCAGCGCGTTCCCCACGCCTTGCTGCTGCGGCGATTGGAGCCTTCTCGCTACGGGGCGGTCTACCGGGGCGAGATCCCCTTCCTGGAGCTCAATGTTTCGCAGGACTTCGAACTGTGCCGGATTCCGGGGTTGCTGGTGGAGCGGGTCTCCGTTCCCGTGGTGCAGGCTCCCGCCGGAGGGCTGAAGATCACCGCTGGGGTTGACGGAGGTTCTCTGTGGCTGCGCCTGGTGTATCGCGAGGAACTGTTCTCCCGGGCGTGGTGCGAGGCGTTCCTGGCCGATGTGCGGGAGTACCTGGAGGCCGGGGTGCGCGATCCCGCCGTGTGCCTGGCCAGGCCCGGCTAGGACCTGTCCTGTAAGCGGTTGAGCTGCGTATTCCGGTCACGGTGTCGCCGGGGGTTGGGGTGTCTTCAAGACCACCCAACCCCTCTGTTGATCATCGTTAACCGCCGCAAACCCAGCGGCCTTGCGGGGTTTGCCGTCGTTCGAGACGGCTGGGGCGGGGGTTTGCGGGTCTTGAAGACCGGCGACCCCGATGACTTACAGGACAGGCCCTAGCTCGTTCGGGGCGCTCGCAGCGGGGGAGGTGACCCCGCTGCGAGCGTTCAGATCAACGCCAGGAGTAGATCGACGACACCTTGTCCTCATCACTGAGAAGCAGGTTGAGCACGCGGTTGCCGGTCGGATTCATGTTGTGCCGCTCTCCGCGCCCATGCGTTTCGTAGAACGCCCACCAGGTCTGGCTCGTGTTGTTGATGAACGAGGACAACCGGTTAGCGAACGTGCCACCGCCCTCGCAGGTGGGGCAGGGGACTTTGGAAAGGTCGTCGCTCCCCGGTGAGCCCTCGGGGAAGGAGATGGACCCGCCACGGCCGTCTTGGTGCTCGTACAAGCAAATCCAGCGGTCGGGGCACTTGGCCGCGGCCTCAGCGGCCTGCGCCGGAGCGGTGGCGAGCAACGTGCCCGCCACCACGCTTCCCACCACAAGCACGCGCCGTAGCAAAGAATTCCGCGTAGACATTGTTTCCCCCCTCGTGGTCAACAGTGCCCTTTCACGGTATTTCGGCTCGGGCACGCCGATGTCCACCGCTCGACTGTTGACTACGGGGCAGACCTACACGCGCCGGGCCTTGGCGAGCGACTCGGAGAGCGCGCGGAGCACGGGGGCCAGGCGGTTGTAGCTGTACGGGGTCTCGGCCGCCCAGTCGAAGACCTGCCCGGCCTTCACCGCTGGGTGGCGCGCCCACGTGGGGATCGCGTTCAGCTCGGCGCGCGGCATGGACGTGGCGGCGCGGTTGTCGACGAGGACGACATCGGCCTGGTAGCGGTCGGCCTGCTCCCAGCTGAGCGTTTCGAAGGCGTCCTTGCCCGCGTTGGGCACCACGACGTCGACACCGAGTTCCTTGAAGAGCTTGAGGTCGCCGTGGTACTCGGGGGTGGCGATGTAGAGCTTGTCCTTGGTGGCGCTGACGAAGAGCGCCTTCACACCGGACTTGGCCTTGGCGGTCAGCTCCTCGGCGGCGCGGTCGAACTCGGCCTTCGCCTGGACGACGGCGGGAGCCTTGACATCCGCGCCGAGGGCCTCGGCGAGCTTGACGAAGGACTCGATGTTGGTGCGCGCGGAGCGGCCGTTGAGCCGCAGGCCCACGATGGGCGCGACGGACTCGATGGTGGGCGTGGGCTCCTTGGGGACGTACCAGAGCTCTTCGCCGTACATCACGGTCACGAGGAGGTCCGGGCGCAGCGACAGGAACTTGTCCACGTTGAACTCGCCGTAGGTCGTGCCGACGGACTGCGTTGTGGACAGGTCGACGTTGCCGATCATGGCCTCGGCGGAGCCGTCGGGGCGCTTCTGCGGGCCGAACACGCCGACGGGCCGGATTCCCAGGTCCCACAGGGCGGCGGCGGCGGTGATCTGGGCGACGACGCGCTGCGGCCGAGCCGGGCGACCCGCCTTCTTGCCCCGGTCGTCGGTGAACTCCCACGCGGTGCCACCGGCGGTCCCGCGCGGGACGTCGCAGGCGCTCAACGCGAGCAGGCCCATGCCGCCGAGGAAGGCGCGTCGTGTCGTGTTCATGGATTTTCCCTTCACATCAACGGAAACTTCGGGCGAGCAGCCACAGCAGGACCGGGGCCCCGACCACCCCGGTCACCACCCCGACGGGCAGCTCACCGGAGGACAACAGCGTGCGCGCGATCAGATCGGCCGCCAGCACCACGACCGCGCCGACCAGGCCGGAGGTCACCATCGGCGGGACGGAAGGACGAACGAGCCGCAGCGCGATCTGCGGGGCGAGCAGCGCCACGAACGCGACGGGCCCGGCAGCGGCGGTCGCGAAGGACACGAGACCTACTCCGACCGCCATGACCGCCAGGCGCGCGGTCTGCACCGGGACGCCCAAGCCGGTCGCGGAGTCCTCGCCGAGTTCCAGGCCCGCCAACCACTTCCACAGCAGCAGCGCGGCGGGCAGGAGCACCACCACGGCGATGGCGAGCGGGTAGACGCTGCCCCACGTGCGACCGCTGAGGCTGCCGACGAGCCACACGACCGCCTGCTGCGCCTGGAACGCCCCGGACTTCAGCAGCAGGTAGTCGGTGATGCTGCCGCACAGCGCGGCCATGCCGATGCCGACGAGCACGATGCGCAAGCCGGTCGTGCCGCGCTTCCAGGACAGGGCCACCACGATGGCCGACACGACGACTCCGCCCAGCACGGCCATCGCGGACACACCGAGCCCGAAGCTCGCACCGGCTCCGGTCAGCAGCGTCGCGACGGCGAAGGTGTTCGCGCCGTCGGTCACGCCGATCACGTCGGGGCTGGCGAGCGGATTGCGCGCCAGAGCTTGGAAGAGCAGGCCGCCGACCCCGAACGCGAGCCCGATCAGCACGCCGATCAGCGCGCGCGGCAACCGGATCTCGTTGATCACCAGCAGCGCGGCCGGATCGCCGGAACCGAACAGCCCGGCGGCCACCTCGGGCACCGTCAGCGGGAAGTCGCCGATGGTGATCTCCAAGCACAGCAACAGGAACGCCGCCGCCGCGAGCAGCGAGCAGACCAGGACCGTCCTCGGCCGGGCCCTCACAGCTCAGCCACCCTGCTGCGGCGCACGAAGGCGATGAAGAACGGCGCCCCCAGTGCAGCGACGACGATGCCCACGTGCAGCTCGTCGGGATGCGCGACCAACCGCCCGAGCACGTCCGCCGCCAGCAGCAACGCGGGCGCGAGCACCGCCGACAACGCCAGCACCCACCGGTGGTCGGCCCCGCAGATCGCCCTCGCGATGTGCGGGACGACCAGGCCGACGAAGGCGATCGGGCCGCACACCGCGACGCCCGCTCCGGCGAGCAGCGTGATCGCCACGACCCCGGTCACCCGGATCAGCCCGATCCGCTGGCCGAGGCCGCGCGCGGTGTCCTCGCCGAGCGCGAGCAGGTTCATGCCGGGCGTGATCGCCGCCGCGAGCACGGCTCCCACCAGCAGGAACGGCAGCACCTGGCCGAGCGTCGCCGGGTCCTGGCCGCTGAGCGCGCCGACCGACCAGAAGCGGTAGCGGTCCAGCGTCGCCGCGTCGGCCAGCAGCAGGCTCGTCGTCACCGAACCGGCCATCGCGGTCACCCCGGCCCCGGCCAGCGCGAGCTTCGTCGGCGTCGGCCCGCCCACCCCTCGCGCGGCGAGCAGGAACACCACCACGGAGGCCGCCGCCGCGCCCGCGAAGGCGAACCAGATGTAGCCGCTGAGCGAGGTGACGCCGAGCAGTCCGGTCGAGAGCACCACGGCCAGCGAGGCGCCCGCGCTCACCCCGAGCAGTCCCGGGTCGGCGAGCGGGTTGCGCGTCAGGCCCTGCATCAGCGCGCCCGCCATGCCCAGCGCCGCGCCCACGGCCAGCCCGAACCCGGTCCTCGGCACGCGCAGGCCCCAGACGATCGCGTCGGTGGCCTCATCGCCGCCGGGGTTGGCCAGCGCCTCCAGCACGGTGCCGACGCCGAGCCACCGGCTGCCGACCATGATCGACAGCAGCGCGCACGCGGCCAGCCCGAGCAGCGCGAGCAGCAGCCCGGTCCGCCGACGGAACGTGAGAGCGTTTCCCCACTTCACCCGGTGAGGATAGCCATGCCTAACTTCGAGGTCGCGCGGCCGGGGGAGAAACTGGGGGAACTACTGGGAGCAGGACGGCCCCAGCTCGGCGACCAGGCGCGTCGGGATGACCACCACCGGGCAGTTCGCCTTGCGGATCACCGCCGCGCTCACCGAGCCCATCAGCGCCGTCATCACGTGCCCGTGCCCGTGGCTTCCGAGCACCAGCATCTCCGAGCCCTCGGCCAGCTCGGTCAGCCGCGTGCCGGCCAGCCCCGGCTCGACGACCTCGTGCACCGGGACCTCCTCGTAGCCCGCGCGGGCCCGGCGCAGCGCCTCGGCGAGCACCTCCCGGTAGACCTCGGTCTCGTCGTCCATCGGCGTGACCACCGGGATCGGCATGCTCGCCGGTGAGATTCCCGGAGGTGTCCAGAAGATCGCGGCCGTCACCGACGCGTCGCGCAGCATCGCCTCCTTGAAGGCCCAGCGCAGCGCCTGGACGCTCGGTTCCGACCCGTCGACCCCGACGACGATCGTGTTGCGGTGCGAGCAAGTGGACATGTGAGGCCTCCCTTCAGGGTTGACTAGGCCTATCACGCATCGGTGTGATCCGCAGGGGACAATCGTTCGTCCTCGATCGAAGCGTTGCGCGACTGAAGGGTGCTGAGATGGCGGCAGATGCGAGCGCTGACGTGATCGTCGTCGGAGCGGGGCTGGCCGGGCTGGTGGCTACGGCCGAACTGGCCGACGCCGGCAGGAAGGTGCTGCTGCTCGACCAGGAGCCGCCCGCCTCGCTCGGCGGGCAGGCGCACTGGTCCTTCGGCGGGTTGTTCTTCGTGGACTCCCCCGAGCAGCGCCGGATGCGCATCCGCGACTCGCACGAGCTGGCGCTGCAGGACTGGCTCGGCACCGCGGGCTTCGACCGCGATGAGGACCGGTGGCCGCGCGCGTGGGCTGAGGCCTACGTCGACTTCGCCGCCGGGGAGAAGCGCGCGTGGCTGCGCGAGCAGGGCATGAAGTTCTTCCCGGTTGTCGGCTGGGCCGAGCGCGGTGGCTATGACGCCATGGGCCACGGCAACTCCGTGCCCCGCTTCCACATCACGTGGGGTACCGGCCCCGGTGTCGTCGAGCCGTTCCTGCGCCGGGTGCGCGCGGCGATCGACAAGGGTCTGGTGGTCTTGAAGAGCCGCCACCGCGTCGACGAGCTGACCGTCACGGCCGGTGCGGTCGACGGCGTGCGCGGGCAGGTGCTGGAGCACAGCGACGTCGCACGCGGCGAGAAGAGCTCCCGCGTCGAACTGCGGCCGTTCGAGTTCTCCGCGCAGGCGGTCGTCGTGACCTCCGGCGGCATCGGCGGCAACCACGACCTCGTCCGCCGCAACTGGCCCTCGCGGCTCGGCACGCCGCCGGAGCACATGCTCAGCGGGGTGCCCGCGCACGTCGACGGCCGGATGATCGGGATCACCGAGCAAGCGGGCGGCAACGCCATCAACGGCGACCGCATGTGGCACTACACCGAGGGAATCCAGAACTGGAACCCGATCTGGCCCATGCACGGCATCCGCATCCTGCCCGGCCCGTCCTCGCTCTGGCTGGACGCGCGCGGCAAGCGGCTGCCCGTCCCGCTGTTCCCCGGCTTCGACACACTGGGGACGTTGGAGCACATCATGCGCAGCGGTTACGAGCACACGTGGTTCGTGCTGACTCAGAAGATCATCGAGAAGGAGTTCGCGCTCTCCGGCTCCGAGCAGAACCCCGACCTCACCGGCCGCAGCGTGCGCGGGGTGCTCGGCAGGGCGCTGCCCGGCGCTCCCGGGCCGGTCGAGGCGTTCAAGAAGCACGGCATCGACTTCATCGTCGAGAACGACCTGAAGACGCTCATCGCCAGGATGAACGCGCTCACCCCCGAGCCACTGCTCGACGTCGAGCAGGTCGAGCGCGAAATCCGCGCCCGCGACCGCGAGATCCTCAACCCCTTCACCAAGGACCTCCAGATCACCGCGCTGCGCGGAGCCCGGAACTACCTGGGCGACAAGCTGATCCGCGTCGCCACACCGCACCGCCTGCTCGATCCCAAGGCCGGTCCGCTGATCGCCGTGCGGTTGTCGATCATCACCCGCAAGAGCCTCGGCGGCCTGGAGACCGACCTGTCCTCCCGCGTGCTCCAAGCGTCTGGTTCGCCGCTGCCCGGCGTCTACGCGGCGGGCGAGGCGGCCGGGTTCGGCGGTGGTGGCATGCACGGATACCGCGCCCTGGAAGGAACTTTCCTCGGCGGCTGCATCTTCTCCGGCCGGGTCGCCGGGCGTGCGGCAGCGGAGGCGACGGCCTAGACCCTGTCCTGCAAGTCATCAGGTTCGCCGGTCTTCAAGACCACCCAACCCCCACCCCAACCGTCTCCAACGACGACAAACCCCGCAACACCGCAGGGTTTGCGGCGGTTAACGATGATCAACAGCGGGGTTTGCGGGTCTTGAAGACACCCCAACCCCAAGCGACACCGTGACCGGAATACCCAGCTCAACCGCTTACAGGACAGGTCCTAGCCCCGGGCTCGGTCCATCAAAAAGCTCACCATCGACGGCGTGCTCAACAACGGCAAGACCATCTACAAGTAGCCCGTTACAGCTGAACGAGGGCAGTGCACGCGCACTGCCCTCGTTCGCATCTAGAGCGGGAACCAGTGGCGCGCCAAGGCGTCCAGGCTTTTCTCGGCAGGAATGCCCAGTTCGCGCATGTACCAACCGAGGTTGCTGTACACGTGGATGATCGTCATGCCCAGCAACTGCCGTGACAGCTCCGGCCCGATATCGGTGAAGCCGTACGCTTTCAGAACTCGCTTCAGGACTCGGCCGTCACCGCGCGCGAAGAACAGGCCGACGCTGGCGAACTCGTACTCCCGCGCTCCGCGCATCGCGGGCTCGAAGTCGAACAGTCCGCTCAGCCTCCCGTCCGGTCCCACCAACAGGTGCGCCGGCATCACCTCCGTGTGCAACGGCACCGGCTCGCGTGGCGTGATCAGATCGACCGTGTCGAGGAACCCGTCAAGCTGCTCCAGCCACACCTCGTCCAGCTCGCGCTTCCGGTGGTGCTCCAGCAGCCGCGCGCGTTGGCCGATCACGACCTTGCCCCAGTCCGTCGCGGGCAGCGTCGGGACCTTTTCCTTGTGCAGCAACGCCAACGTCTCCCCGAGCTGGTCGGCGATCCCGTCGCGTTCCCGTGCGCTCAGCGTCGGCCAGACCTCGCTCAGTCCTCGGCCGCGCAGCCGCGTCATCAGGAGGTAGCCCCAGCCGTCGAGTTCGCCCGTCGCAACGACTTCAGGCGTCGGTGTGGGCAGGCGCCCGGCGAGGTCGGCGAGCACGCCCGCCTCCAGCGCGCACTCGGCTCGGTGGATCGGTGGGTAGAGCTTGAGAACGAGATCGTCGACGGCGTACACCGGGAGCGAGCCGTCCTCGAAGCGGAGCGGGCGCCCGCTGATCCCGTGGCGGTCGAGGATCGCGGTGACGCCGGGGAGGAGGACCGCGTCGTCGTCGGTGCTCTCAGGCGGGAACAAGCTCATGGGCGGACGGTAGTGGCGGTGCTGGTGCGGGGCTAGCGATTTGGCGCGCCCCAGGTCACCAGATCACTGGTAGCTCGCGCACGCGCTCGGTGAACGCGGTGCCCTCAGTGCGCAGGTCGTCGTTGTTCCCGGCTGATCGGAGCGCGGGAAAACGGAGGGGGAGTGCGCTGAAGACCTCGGCCAGCTCCAGGCGGGCCAGCGGTGCGCCGACGCAGTGCCAGGGTCCGTGCCCGAAGGACAGGTGCGGGTTCGGCGTGCGCGTGATGTCGAAGCGCTGCGGCTCAGGGAAGGCGTCACTGTCCACATTGGCCTGGCCGAGGTCGAACAGGACCGCGTCGCCCCGCGCCACCGCCGCGTCGCCGAGCCGGATGTCCTGCCTCGCGTAGCGGGGGAAGGTGGTGCCGCCCGCCTCGGTGAACCGGAGGATCTCCTCCACCGCCGACGGTGCCAGCTCAGGGTGCTCGATGAGCAGGCGCCACTGGTCGCGGTGCTCGGAGAACAACAGGACGCCGGTGTCCACGGCTACCGCCGCGCTGTCGTAGCCCGCGAAGAGCAGCATCGCGGCCATGCCTGCGACGTCCTCGTCCTCCAGACCCGCCGCGAGCAACCCGGAAACCAGGTCGTCGCCGGGCTCGTCGTGCTTGGCGCGGACCAGGGTGATCAGGTACGCCGTCAGCTCCTCTTGGCCGGTGTCGGCGTTGGAGCGCTCGGTGGTGTCCCCCATGGCGTCCACCAGGCGCCTGAAGATGTCGTGGTCGGAGGACGGCACGCCGAGCAGGGCGCACAGGACGCGGGCCGACAACGGCGCGGACAGCTGGCCGTGCAGATCGGCCGCTCCGTCGGTGAAGGTGTCCAGCAGATCGTGCACCAGCCCGCGCACGTCGTCCTGAAGCGCGGCGATCCGTCGCCCGGAGAAGAACGGCGCGAGCAGGGAACGCATGCCCATGTGCTCGGTGTGCTCGTCCTCGTGCGAGTACAGCAGGGACGGGCCGAGCAGCTGGTGGTCCTCGACGCGCGGCGCGTTCTCCGGGTCGTGGTGGGTCAGGCCGAGTCTTCGGTCCGTGTAGCCGGAGCGGACCTCCGCGTGCCCTGTCACCAGCCAGGCCGGATCGCCCGCAGGGGTACGAACGCGTCTGATCGCCACTGTCCCTCCTTGTATACTCTGGTTTGTATACTCTGAAATATACATGCTGGAGTCTACGATGGTTCGGTGACGACTGGGAAGCCCCGGATGGCGCGGGCGCAGCGCCGCGAGCAGATCCTCGCCGCCGCCACGAAAGCGTTCTCCCGCACCGGGTTCGCCGCGACCAGCCTGGAGGACATCGCGGCCGAGGCCGAGGTCAGCCGGATGATCCTCTACCGGCACTTCGAGTCGAAGGGTGAGCTGTTCCGGGCCGCGCTCGATCGCGCCTTGGAGCGGATGACGGCGGCGACCGACGTCGAGGTCGGCGCACGCAGCGTCAGCGCGCTCGTGAGGTGGGCCGCCGCCGAGCCCGCGGAGTTCCTCGTGCTGTTCTGCTGGTCGGAGCGGGAACCGGAGCACGCGGAACGAGCCGTGCGGGTGCGTGAGGCGATGGAGTCCGAGGTGCGCGAGCGCATCGCGCGCGACGCCGGGCACGGGCCGTGGTCGCGGTGGGCCGCCCGGCTGGCCGTGGCGACCTGCCTGGAGGCCATCATGCTGTGGCTGCGGGAATCGGCGCCCGAGCCCGACGCGGCGATCGAGCGGATCACCCGGATCGTGACGTCCATCGTGGACTCGGCAGGCGGGGCGCCCGAGCTGACCTGAACGGCGCCAGGGCTGCCGGGCCGGCCACCGGTCAGGACCTGTCCCGCACGTGGTTGAGCCGAGTGTTCCGATCACGGTGCCGCTGGGGTCGAGGTGTCTTCAAGACCACCGAACCCCCCTGTTGATCATCGTTAACCGCCGCACACCCAGCAGCTTCACGAGGTTTGCCGTCGTTGAAGACCGCTGGGGCGGGGGTTGGTGGGTCTTGAAGACCGCCGAACCCGGCGACGTGCAGGACGGGCGCTAGTCCGCCTTGTCGAGGAGGAGCAGGGTGCCGAAGATGAGCCTCGCTGGAAGGTAGCCGCGGTGGCGCAGTCGTGGGATCAGCGCTCGTCCGATCGACTCCATCTCGGCGTCCTTGTCGCGGTTTCCGCGCAGTGTGAGCTCGACCCCGGCGCGGGTGCGGAGCGGCGAGGGTCTCGGTGAGGTCGTCGAGCGGGAGGTCGTCCACGGCTGACTGCAAGCGTGCGCGGAGGTCGCGGATGGAGGAGACCATGGCGTCACAGCCCCGAAATCGCGTGCTTCGTGCACGTCGTCAAGGCGTGCGCGGGCCGAGGCGACCCGGAGCAGTGGAATCTCCTGGCTGACGGCGCGCAGTCCTGCCCGCACCTCTTCGAGTTCGGTCATCGACTCCCACGCGTCCCACCCGATGTGCCACCGCAAGATGGCCCAGACCGGGGGAGAAAAAGAGGGCGCCCACCGGAGTGGACGCCCTCTCGCGTTACTTCTTGGCCTTCGCCTTTGCCGGTTTGGCCTTCTTGGGTTTGGCCGGTTCCTGCGAAACGGCCTCCGCCGCCGGAGCGGACTCCGGCTTCTTCACGGCCTTCGCCGCTGCCTTGACGGACGCGGCGGGCTTCTTCGGCGCCGCGCGACCACGGACCACCTTGGGCAGCGCCCGCAGCGTCTCCTCGTAGGTCTCGTCGGGGTCGAGCCTGCGCAGCTCCTCGGCGAGGCAGTCGCGGACCGGGCGCCGTTGCAGCGCGACGCGGCGGTCGGGCTGGCCGGGCTGGTCGAGCGTGCCGACCTTGCCGTCGGGGCGGACCAGCGCGACGGCACCGGAGCGGCGCTCCAGCACCGCGGAGACGATGCCCTGGCCGGAGCTGGCCTTGGCGCGCGTCACCGGGATCTTCAGCCGCGCCGACAGCCACGCCGCGAGCAGGTCCGTCGACGGCGAGTCGGCCTCGCCGGAGACGGTTGCCGCGGTGACCTTCTCGTGGGGCGGCAGGTCCAGCGCGGCGGCCAACAGGGCCCGCCACGAGGTCAGCCGTGTCCACGCGAGGTCGGTGTCACCGTCCACATAGGACTCGCGACGCTGGTCGAGCGCCTTGATCGGGTTGCGCTCGGCGGCCGCGTCGGTGATCCGGCGCTGAGCCAGCGCGCCGATCGGGTCCTGCGCAGGGTTCTCCGGGGACTCGAACGGCCACCACGCCACCACGGGGGCGTCGGGCAGCAGCAGCGGCACCACGCACCCAGCGCCCTCGTCGGCAAGCGGACCGTAGAGCCGCAGCACCACGACCTCGCTCGCCCCCGCGTCGCCGCCGACCCGGACCTGGGCGTCCAGGCGGGCTGCGGCCTTGCGGGCACCACGGGCCAGCACGATCACCCGGCACGGGTGCTCGCGGCTGGCGTCGTTGGCCGCGTCGATGGCCTCCTCGGTGCGCGCGCCGTCGTCGGTGACGATGACCAGGGTGAGCACCCGGCCCAGCGCCACCGCTCCGCCCTGCTCGCGCAGCTCGACCAGCTTCTTGTTGACCTTCGAGGTCGTGGTGGATGGCAGGTCGATGATCATGGCCGCCTCCAGTGACGTCCGGTGCGGGCCATCATCGCGTCGGCGGACGCTGGACCCCACGTTCCCGCCTTGTAGTCGTCGGGCCTGCCCTTCGCCGCCCAGTGCTTGAGCACCGGGTCGAGGATCTTCCAGGACAGCTCGACCTCATCGTTCATCGGGAACAGCGAGGGCTCGCCGAGCAGCACGTCCAGCAGCAGCCGCTCGTAGGCCTCCGGCGAGGACTCGGTGAACGCGTGCCCGTAGCCGAAGTCCATGGTCACGTCGCGGATCTGCATCGCGGTGCCGGGCACCTTCGAGCCGAAGCGCAGCGTGATGCCCTCGTCCGGCTGCACGCGGATCACCAGGGCGTTCTCGCCGAGCTCCTCGGTGGCCGTGGAGTCGAACGGCAGGTGCGGGGCGCGCTTGAACACCACCGCGATCTCGGTGACGCGGCGGCCCAGCCGCTTGCCGGTGCGCAGGTAGAACGGCACCCCGGCCCAGCGGCGGGTGTTCACCTCCAGCTCGACCGCGGCGAAGGTCTCGGTGGTCGAGTCGGGGGAGAAGCCCTCCTCCTCCACCAGACCGAGCACCTTCTGGCCGCCCTGCCAGCCACCGGTGTACTGCCCGCGCGAGGTGGTCTCCTCCAGCGGGCCCGCCGGGCGGGTCGCCGAGAGCACCTTGACCTTCTCCGCACGCAGCGCCGCCGGGTCGAAGGAGACGGGCTCCTCCATCGCGGTCAGCGCCAGCAGCTGGAGCAGGTGGTTCTGGATCACATCGCGCGCCGCGCCGATGCCGTCGTAGTAGCCCGCGCGCCCGCCGAGGCCGATGTCCTCGGCCATGGTGATCTGCACGTGGTCGACGTAGTTGGAGTTCCAGATCGGCTCGAACAGCTGGTTCGCGAAGCGCAGCGCCAGGATGTTCTGGACCGTCTCCTTGCCGAGGTAGTGGTCGATGCGGAACACCGAGTCCTCGGGGAAGACCTCGTTCACCACGCGGTTGAGGTCCTTGGCCGTGGCCAGGTCCGAACCGAACGGCTTCTCGATCACCACGCGGCGCCACTGGTCCGGGTTCTGCGCCGACAGGCCCGAGCGGGCCAGCTGGCGGCAGACCGCCGGGAACGCGCCCGGCGGGATGGACAGGTAGAACGCGTGGTTGCCGCCGGTGCCCCGGACCCGGTCCAGGTCTCCGATGGTCTCGACCAGCTTGTCGAAGGCCTCGTCGTCGTCGAAGCTGCCCTGCACGAAGCGGCAGCCCTCGGCGAGGGAGTCCCAGACCTCCTGCCGGAACGGCGTGCGGGCGTGCTGCTTGACCGCCTCGTACACCACCTGCTCGAAGTCCTGGTCGGCCCACTCCCGCCGGGCGAAGCCGGTGAGCGCGAAGCCCGGCGGCAGCAGCCCCCGGTTGGCCAGGTCGTAGATCGCCGGCATCAGCTTCTTGCGGCTGAGGTCACCGGTCACGCCGAAGATCACCAGGCCGCAGGGCCCGGCGATCCTGGGAAGTCGCTTGTCCCGCTCATCGCGCAGCGGGTTGCGCCAGGTCTTGGCACTCACAGCGAGTCCTGCACCGCCTTCACCAGGTGGACCAGGCCCTCTGCCCGGTCGGTGAGGTGCAGGCGCAGCACCGGACGACCGTGCTCGGCGAGCACCTGTCCGTCGCCGAGCGCCTGCGCCTTCTGCAGCACGCCAAGGGTGTACGGGCGGTCCGGCACCTCCAGGTCCTCCGGCGAGTAGCCGGTGATCTGCAGGAACACGGCGTTCTGGTGACCGCCCTTGTGGTACTGGCCCGTGGAGTGCAGGAACCGGGGACCCCAGCCGAAGGTGGTCTGGAGCCCGGTCCGCCGCGCGATCTCCTTGCGCAGCAACGCGATCGAGGCGTCGTCGAGCCGGTCGAGGTAGGCCTGGATCGAGATGTAGCCGTGCTCGGGGGCCGCGTCGACGAGCGCCTTGAGCGCCGCGCCGACGGTCTCGGTCTCCGGCGAGAACAGCGTGTCCGCCCAGCCCGCCGCGTCGCCCGCGAGGCCGGAGGCGTACACGTCGATCGGACCGTCCGAAATGGCCGGTGCCGCCATAGTTCTGTCGAACGGAGCGGCTGTGTCTGATGTCGACTCGGCGGGACTACGTACCTCGTCGAGCAGCGCGCGCGCCGCCTTCTTCGCCGCTTCGACGTCGGGCTGGTCGAACGGGTTGATCCCGAGCAGCCTGCCCGCAGCGGCGGTCGCGTACTCCCACAACAGGAACTGGCCGCCGAGCGAGCCGGAGACCGCGACGGCCGCCGCTCCCGCCGCGCCGCCGATGCTGACCGGCGTGGCGTCCTCGCCCGCGTCGGCGAAGCCCGGCGCGTCGATGCCCTCGACGACGACCGGCAGCAGGCCGGTGCCCTCCTTGCCGGTGGACTCGGCGATCAGCTGCTCAGCCCAGTCGCCGAAGCCCTTGATGCCCGAGCCCGCGTCAGCGATGACGACCTTCTCCGCGCCGCGCGCGTGCGCGGCCGAGAACGCGGAAGCCAGCACCAGCGCCGGGTTGTCGACGGAGTCCGCCGACAGCGCCGGAGCCGCCGAAGCGGCGTCGTCGAGCAGCGTCGCGATGTCCGCGCCGGCCAGACCGCTCGGCACCAGACCGAAAGCGGTCAGCGCCGAGTAGCGGCCACCCACGTGCGGGTCGGCAAGGAAGACCTTGCGGTAGCCCGCCTCGGCCGAGGCCTTGGCCAGCGGGGAACCGGGGTCGGTGACGACGACGATGCGCGAGGCAGCGTCGATTCCCTTGTCCCGGAACGCCTTTTCGAACACGCGGCGGTGGCTGTCGGTCTCCACCGTGCCGCCGGACTTCGAGGAGACCACGAGCACCGTGCGCTCCAGGTCCCCGGCGAGCGCGTCAGCCACCTGCGCGGGGTCGGTGGTGTCCAGCACGACGAGCGGAACTCCGGCCGTCGCGCAGATCACCTCCGGCGCCAGCGAGGAGCCGCCCATGCCCGCGAGCACGACCCGGTCCACGCCCTCGCCGTGCAGGTCGGCGCGCAGGGCGTCGATCTCGGCGAGCAGCGGGCGGGAGGTCTCGTGCAGCGTGGTCCAGGACAGCCGGATGGAGGCCTCGGACTCGGCGGCCGGGCCCCACAGCGTGGCGTCCCCTGCCGTCAGCTTGCTCGCGAACTGGTCCGAAACCAGCCTGTCCACCAGCGGAGCGGCCTCGGCCGTCAGTCCACTGTGGACGAGTGTGACCGAAATGTCAGTCATCTCAACCCTTCGCTCGGTCGAGCTGCTCGGTCACCGTCTCCAGCAGCTCGGCCCAGGACTTCTCGAACTTGTCAACGCCCTCGGTCTCCAGTGCCACGAAGACGTCGTCGAGGTCGATGCCCGCGTCGGCCAGGGCGTCGAAGACCTCCTGGGCCGACTCGGCGGTGCCGGTGACGGTGTCGCCGGTGATCTTGCCGTGGTCGGCGACCGCGTGCAGGGTCTTCTCCGGCATCGTGTTGACGACACCCGGCGCGACCAGCTCGTCGACGTAGCGGGTGTCGGAGTAGGCCGGGTCCTTCACGCCGGTGGAGGCCCAGAGCGGGCGCTGCGGGCGGGCGCCCGCCTCGGCCAGCGCGGTCCAGCGCGGCGAGGCGAAGACGTCCTCGTAGGCGCCGAAAGCCAGGCGCGCGTTGGCGATGGCGGCCTGACCGCGCAGCGCCTCCGCCTCCGGGGTGCCCAGCGCCTCGATGCGCTTGTCGATCTCACTGTCCACACGGGACACGAAGAACGAGGCGACGGAGGCGATCTTGGACAGGTCGTGGCCGTTGGCCTTGGCCTGCTCCAAGCCCTCCAGGAACGCGTCCATGACCGCGCGGTAGCGCTCGACGGAGAAGATCAGCGTCACGTTCACGCTGATGCCCTGCGCCAGGGTCTGGGTGATCGCGGGCAGACCCGCCACGGTGGCCGGGATCTTCACCATCAGGTTCGGCCGGTCCACCGCCTTCCACAGCTCCTGCGCCTCAGCGGCGGTGGCGTCGGTGTCGTGCGCCAGACGCGGGTCCACCTCCAGGGAGACCCGGCCGTCGAGACCGCCGGTGGACTCCCACGTGGCGCGGAAGACGTCGCAAGCCTGCCGCACGTCGGCGGTGGTGATCTCGCGGACGGCCTGGTCGACCGAGGCGCCGCGCGCGGCCAGCTCGCCGACCTGCTTGTCGTAGGCCGAGCCCTTGGACAGAGCGCCCGCGAAGATCGTCGGGTTGGTGGTCACGCCGACCACCGAGAGCTCGGTGATCAGCTCGACGAGGTTGCCGGACTCCAACCGCTCGCGCGAGAGGTCGTCCAGCCAGACCGAGACACCGGCCTCGCTCAGTGCGATGAGGTTGGGGTTGCTCACGGCGACACCTCGCAAACTCGGTGCGCCGCGAGCGGCGCTGCTGTGTTGAATGGTTCGCTCACAAGTTCGCTCACTGGGTCGCTCCAATGCTGCGCTTGGCGGCCTCGACGACAGCGGTGTCGGTGAAGCCGAACTCGCGGAAGAGGGTCTGGTAGTCGGCCGACGCGCCGAAGTGCTCGATCGAGACGATCTCACCGGCGTCGCCGACGTAGCGGTACCACGGCTGCGCGATCCCGGCCTCGACCACGACGCGGGCGCGGACCTCGCGCGGGAGCACCGAGTCCTTGTAGGACTGGTCCTGGGCCTCGAACCACTCGACGCACGGCATGGACACCACGCGAGCGGCAACGCCCTGCTCGGCCAGGATCTTCCCGGCCGCGACGGCGATCTGGAGCTCGGAGCCCGTGCCGATGAGGATCACCTCCGGCGTGCCTTCGGTGTCCACCAACACGTAGCCGCCGCGCGCGACGCCCTCGGCGGAGGTGCCTTCCAGCGTCGGGACGTTCTGGCGGGTCAGCGCGATGCCGGTCGGACCGTCCTGGGTCTCCAGCACCTTCTGCCACACCGCGGCGGTCTCGTTGGCATCGCCAGGGCGGGCCACCGAGAGGCCGGGGATGGCGCGCAGCGCCGCCAGGTGCTCGATCGGCTGGTGCGTCGGGCCGTCCTCGCCGAGACCGATCGAGTCGTGCGTCCACACGTAGACGACCGGCGACTTCATCACCGCGGCGAGGCGGACCGCCGGGCGCATGTAGTCGCTGAACACCAGGAAGGTGCCGCCGTACGGGCGGGTCGGCCCGTGCAGCGCGATGCCGTTGAGGATCGAGCCCATGGCGTGCTCGCGAACACCGAAGTGCAGCGTGCGGCCGTAGGGGTGCGCGGTCCACTCGCCGGTGGAGATCGACTCCGGGCCGAAGGAGTTCGCGCCCTTCATCGTGGTGTTGTTGCTCTCGGCCAGGTCGGCGGAGCCGCCCCACAGCTCCGGCAGCACGTCGGCGATCGCCGAGAGCACCTCGCCGGAGGCCTTGCGGGTCGCCAGGCCCTTGGCGTCGACGTCCCACTTCGGCAGCGAGTCCGCCCAGCCCTCGGGCAGCTTCTTCGCGACGAGGCGGTCGAACAGGGCCTTGCGCTCCGGGTTGGCCTGGGCCCACTCGTCGAAGGACTTCTGCCACTCGCCGCGCGCCACCTCGCCGCGCTTGACGACCTCGCGGGCGTGCGCGAGCACCTCCGGCGCCACCTCGAAGCTCTGCTCCGGGTCGAAGCCGAGCACCTTCTTGACCTCGGCCACCTCCTCGTCGCCGAGCGCGGAGCCGTGGATCTTGCCGGTGTTCATCTTGTTCGGCGCCGGGAAGCCGATCACGGTGCGCAGCAGGACGATCGACGGCCGGTCGGTCACCGCGCGGGCGGCCTCCAGCGCGTCCAGCAGGTCCTTGACGTTCTCGCCGCCCTCGACCGACTGCACGTGCCAGCCGTAGGCCTCGTAGCGCTTGGCCACGTCCTCGCTCAGCGCGATGGCGGTGTCGTCCTCGATGCTGATCTTGTTGTCGTCGTAGATCAGCGTCAGGTTGCCCAGCTGCTGGTGCCCGGCGATCGAGGACGCCTCGGAGGTCACGCCCTCCTCGATGTCGCCGTCGGAGGCGATCACGTAGATCTGGTGGTCGAACGGGCTCTCACCGGGCGCGGCGTCCGGGTCGAACAGTCCGCGCTCGCGGCGGGCCGCCATCGCCATGCCGACCGCGGAGGACAGGCCCTGGCCCAGCGGTCCGGTGGTGATCTCCACGCCGGGGGTGTGCCGGTGCTCCGGGTGACCCGGGGTCAGCGAGCCCCAGGTGCGCAGCGCCTTCAGGTCCTCCAGCTCGACGCCGTAGCCGGCGAGGTAGAGCTGGATGTAGAGGGTGAGGCTGGAGTGCCCGCAGGAGAGGACGAAGCGGTCCCGGCCCGGCCAGTCCGCGTCCGCCGGGTCGTGGCGCATGACCCGCTGGAACAGGGTGTAGGCGGCGGGCGCCAGGCTCATCGCGGTACCGGGGTGGCCGTTGCCGACCTTCTGCACGGCGTCGGCGGCGAGGACGCGAGCGGTGTCCACCGCGCGCCGGTCCAGCTCGGTCCAGTCCTCTGGCAGGTTGGGGGTGGTCAGACCGGTGAGGTCGGTGTTCACGGACACGGACGCTGTCCCACTTTCGCTTGAGGTTCCGCAAGGTCGCGCGCGAGGAGGGCGGAGCGTTCGGCGGGCGGGCTTGACGGCTTCGTCAAGCGTTGTCGCCCGGCGTGACGCACGTTCTCCCTCGTCCACCGATCAGCCTAGTAGTGGGCGTGGGCCACCGTCGCTTAAGGCACGTCACACGACCCCCCGCGCGCGTCGCTTCAGTAGCGTGCCTACCATTTGGGTGACCCGCGTTCCCCGGGTCGAAACCGAACTGACTGTCCGGTCCGATTTGAAGGAGCCCCATGCCGCCGGTGATCGTTGCGGAGGGGACGCGATGAGCATCACCGCTGACGCGTCGGCCCGGAGCCACCACCACCCGCGGCCAGACTGGAAAACCAGAGTCCGCAACAGTGTTGGCTCCTATGTGGCCCTCACCAAGCCGCGGGTCATCGAACTGCTCCTGGTCACCACCATCCCGGCGATGCTGCTGGCCCAGCGCGGGCTGCCGTCGCCGCTGCTGGTGCTCACCACCCTGGTCGGCGGGATCATGGCAGCGGGCAGCGCCAACGCGCTCAACTGCGTCGCCGACGCCGACATCGACGCGGTGATGAAGCGGACCAAGGCCCGCCCGCTCGCGACCCACTCGGTGCCCAAGCGCAACGCGTTGATCTTCGGCGTGCTGCTGGGGCTCGGGTCCTTCGGCTGGTTCTTCGCGACGACCAACCTGCTGGCCGCCGTGCTCGCCGTCGCGACGATCCTGTTCTACGTCTTCGTCTACACCTTGGTCCTCAAGCGGCGCACCGCGCAGAACATCATCTGGGGCGGCGCGGCCGGCTGCATGCCCGTGGTGATCGGCTGGGCCGCGGTGACCGGCACCGTCGAGTGGCCCGCCTTCGTGATGTTCGGCGTGATCTTCTTCTGGACGCCGCCGCACACCTGGGCGCTGGCGATGAAGTTCAGCGACGACTACAAGGCCGCGGGCGTCCCGATGCTGCCCGCCGTCGCCGAGCCCGCCTACGTCACCCGGCAGATCGTGATCTTCACCTGGCTGATGGTGGCCTGGTCGCTGCTGCTGGTCCCGGCCGCCGGCTGGCTGTACCTGGCCGCCGCCGTCGTGGCCGGAGTGTGGTTCGCCGTGCTGACCCACCGCCTGCACGGCCAGGTCCGGCGCGGCGAGAAGGCCAACCCGATGCGCCTGTTCCACATGTCCAACACCTACCTGATGCTGGTGTTCGTGGCCCTCGCGGTGGATTCCGCGATCGGCCTCCCGGTGCTGAACTGGCCCTGGACCTGGTAGGACCTCCTTGCGGGAGGCCGTCGCACCGGGCACCATGGACGCCAAGATCATCTCCTTCCGGGTGGGCACATGACCAGCGTGGACGTCAGCTACCGCAGCGAGGTCGGCGGCAAGTGGCTGGAGCACCTGGAACGCATCAACGCCACGCTCTTCGACCGCATGCTCGCCGGTCGGCTGCCCGAGGTCGGCAAGCACGGCGCGATCATCCGCCACCGGCACCGCCCCGTCGACGACCGCGACCCCTCCGAGCGCGAGCTCATCTTCGGCGTGCGCAACGGCCGCGCCGCGCTCTACTACACCGACGAGACCGGAGCCTGGTACAGCCGAGGCCCCACCCCCGCCTCGCCCGACGACCTCGTCTACGCCGACCTGGAGTTCCCCGCGCACTGCGAGATCTCCTTGATCAACCTCGCCCACGCGCTCGCCGAGTTCTTCGACACCCAGACCCGCCCCACCTGCGTCTCCTGGCAGGAAGCCGACTTCTGACCCCCGGCCCCTCGCACTCCGCGAACCCCCACTTTGGTGCGTCTTAAGCCCTGAACGACCCGTTCAGTGCGCTCAGCGCACCAAACGACCCGTTCAGTGCGCTCAGCGCGTCAAAGGAGCCATTCGCGTGGTCCCACGCATCCCACCAGTCACACCAACCCCAGGCCTTACGCGCTGAATGAGTCATTGAGGGAGTTGAAGTACCTCAATGACTCATTCAGCACGCTCAAGTACCTGAATGAGTCATTCAGGGCGAAACGCGGGCGGTGGCGATGCGGTGGCGGAGGACCTCGATGATGCCGCTGGCGCTGGAGTGGGCGTGGCCGTCGTCGGCGCGGCGGTCGAGGAGGTCCTTGAACGGTACGAGCATGTCGGCGGGCACTCCGGCGGCGGCGCTGTCGCGGAGGATGGTGCCGAGGGCGACCTGGTTGATGGCGACGCTGGACGCGCCGTTGGAGTAGTCGCCGGCGTCGATCTCGCGCGCGATGTCGGCGAGGAAGGCGACCATGCCGGTGAGCCACGTGGTGGCCAGCGGCAGGAAGTCCCCGGCCTTCACACCGGCGGTCTCCACCAGCGCGACGGAGTACAGGAACCCGCCGAGCGTGGCGTACCCGGCGGAGAGCAGCCCGAGGTCGTGGAACTCCGCGACCCCCGCGTCGGTGCCGAGGAAGTGGCTGCCGCCGAAGGCGTCCAGCGCGGCGCGGTGCTCGTCGAAGACCTGCCGCGAGCCGCTGTAGATGACGAACGCGGCGGGGGTTCCGATCGCCTCGGGCACGGCCATGATCGCGCCGTCGAGGTAGGCGACCCCGCGCTCAGCGGCCCACGCGGCGAGCGAGCGGGCGTCCTCGGGGGAGCCGGTGGTCAGGTTGATCACGGTCTTACCGGCCTCGACAGGCTCCAGCAGCTCCACGGCGGTGGCGGTGTCGAAGACGCACACGATCGCCACGGGGCTGGCCGCGAGCGCCGAAGCCACGGTGTCGGCGCGGGTGGCTCCTTGCGCCACGAGGGCGTCGGCCTTCTCCGGCGTGCGGTTCCACACGGTCACCTCGTACCCGCCGCGCAGCAGCACCGCGGCCAGCACCGAACCCATGCTGCCGAGGCCGATCACGGTCACCTTCATGGCGTCTCCCTAGCTCGTGTTCCGTTGGTGGGATCACCGTGCTCGGCGGCGCTGTCGGTTTCCTGTCGCTAGGCTGTCGGCCGTGCGTTTCGGGGTGCTGGGCCCGCTTGAGGTGTGGTCCGCAGGTGGAGAGCCGGTCGGCGTTCCCGAGACCAAGGTCCGGGCGCTGCTCGTCGACCTGCTCGTGCACCGGGGCCGCGTGGTGTCTGCGGACCGGCTCGCGGAGGACCTGTGGGCGCAGCGCCAGCCCGCGAACCCCACGGCGTCGTTGCAGACCAAGGTGTCCAGGCTGCGCCGCGCGCTCGGCGACCTCGTCGAAGCCCGCCCGCCCGGCTACGTGCTGCTCGCGGAGCCGGAAGCGGTGGACCTCGGCCGCTTCGAAGCCCTGGTGCTGCGCGCCCGCAGGGCCGACAACGCCCGAGTCCGGGCCGACCTGCTGACCGAAGCGCTGGAGCTGTGGCGCGGTCCCGCCTTCGCTGGCTTCACCGACGAGGAGTTCGTCCGAGCGGCTGCCGAACGCGCGGAGGAACAGCGGCTGAGCGCCGTCGAGTCGCTGGCGGAGGCACACCTGGAGCTGGGCGAGCAGCCGGACCTGGCGCAGCTCGTCACCGAGCACCCGCTGCGGGAACGCCTGCGCGCCGCGCACATCCGCGCGCTGTACCTGGCGGGCAGGCAGAACGAGGCGATCGAGCACTACGAAGACCTCCGCGCGCGCCTCGCGGACGAACTGGGGCTCGACCCCGGGCCGGAGCTGGCCGAGCTGCACACCGCGATCCTGCGCCAAGACCCCGCGCTGACGCGGTCCTCCGTGCGCCGCACCAACCTCCCAGCGCCGGTGACCGAGATCGTCGGCCGGTCCCCAGCCGTCGCCGAAGTGCGTGAACTCCTTGCGGTGAAAAGACTTGTCACGCTCACTGGGCCTGGAGGAGTCGGTAAGACCCGTCTCGCGTTCGAGACCGCCGCCCAGCTCGTCGAGTCCTTTTCGGACGGTGTGTGGCTCGTCGAGTTCTGGGACAACGACGCGGTGGTCGAGGCGGTCGCCTCCGCGCTCGGCATCCGGGACGACGCCGCGCCCGTGCCGTTGTTCGACCGGCTCGTGGATTCCTTGCGGGACAAGAACATGCTGCTCGTGCTGGACAACTGCGAGCACGTGGTGGAGCCGGTGGCGCGCCTCGTCGAGCTGCTGTTGCGCACGGCTCCGGCGCTGCGCGTGCTCGCGACGAGCCAGGAGCCGATCGGCATCGCGGGGGAGACCCTGTGGAGCGTCCCGACGCTGGACAACGCCGACGCCACAACGCTTTTCGCCGAGCGCGCCGCCGCGAGCGGCTACGCGGTCGACCCGTCCTCGCCGGAGGTCGCGCGGTTGTGCGAGCGCCTGGACGGAATCCCGCTCGCCCTCGAACTCGCCGCGACCCGCGTGCGCGTGCTCGGCGTGCACGAGCTGCTCACGCGCCTCGACGACCGCTTCAGCGTCCTCACCTCCGGCAACCGGGGCGCGCCGTCACGGCAGCAGACCCTGCGCGCGATGATCGATTGGAGCTGGGAGCTGCTGTCCGAGCCGGAGCGCGTCGTCCTGCGCAGGCTCGCCGTCCACGTCGACGGCTGCACGTTGGACGCGGCCGAGGCGGTGTGCGCGGCGGACGTCCTGGACCCGTTGGCGCGCTTGGTGGATCGCTCGCTCGTCGTCGTGCTCGACGGCCCGCGCTACCGGCTGCTGGAGTCCGTCGCCGCGTACTCCGCCGAGCGACTCGCCGAGGCCGGTGAGCTGGACGTGGTGCGCCGGCGTCACCACGACTACTACGCCGGGTTGGCCGAGAGCGCGCAGTTGCGCGGACCCGAACAGCGCGATTGGGTGCTGCGGCTCGACCGCGAGAACGCGAACCTGCGGCAGGCGCTGGACTTCGGCGGAGACATCCGACTGGCGAAGGTGCTGTCCTGGTACTGGTACCTCAGCGGCCGCATCAGCGAGGCCCGTCGCGCCTTTGAAGGAGTCGGCGCACTTGACCCCCAGTCAAGTGCGTGCCTCGCGGGCATGTCTGTCCTCAGTGGACAGAACGTCGAGATTCCGGAGGCCGACGACCCGGAGAGCCAGTGGTTCCTCGGCTTCGCACTGTACCGGGGCGGAATGGACCTCGGCGCCAGCGAACGGCTGATCGAACGCGCGCTCGCGGGCTACACCGAACTCGGCGATGAGTGGGGGATCGCCGCGGCGCTGAGCGTGCGCGCGAGCCAGGCGCTCGTGCGCGGCGACCTCGACCGAGCTCGTGCCGACGGCGAACGCGCTCAGTCACTGTTCCGCAAGCACGGCGATCAGTGGGGGCAGTTGCAGACCGTCTACCCGCTGGCCGCGCTCGCCGAGATCTCCGGAGACTACGCGCGGGCCAAGCGCCTCAACCGCGACGGCCTGCGGATCGCCGAGGACCTCCAGCTGTGGTCCGAGGCCGCCGACCGGCTCACCGGGCTCGGCAGGCTCGCGCTGCTGACCGGGGACTTCGCCGTCGCCGATGAGCTGCACGAACGCGCGCGCAAGCTTGCCGCGCGGCAGAGCTACCGGGCAGGGGAGATCCACGCCGAGATCGGCCTCGCCCTCGGCGCGCGCAGGCAGGGCGAGCTGGACGCCGCCGAGCACCACCTGCGCGAGGTCTACGAGTGGAACCGGCACGCCGCCTTCGACCCCGGCAACGCGCTCATCCTCGCCGAACTCGGCTTCGTCGCCGAGCTGCGCGGTGACGCCGACGCCGCGCTCGCGCTGCACACCAAGGGCCTCGCCGTCGCCCGCCACATCGGCGACCCCCGCGCCATCGCGCTCGCCCAGGAGGGCCTCGCCGGAGCGCACTCCCTCGCAGGCGACCGCGAGTACGCCAACCGCCTGCTCGACGAGGCCGCCGCCGCGCGCAACACCGCGGGAGCCCCGCTGCCCTCGGCCGAACGCGCCGACGTCGACCGCGTGCGCGCCCGCCTCCGCGCACTGTCCCAAGTGGACGGTGCGGGAAAACCCCGTTGACGAACGCGTGGTGCGCGGGGATAGTTCCCTCTGCGAGCCGGACACCGGCGAGCACGACAGCGACCAGCGACCAGCGAAGGAGGACGGCATGACGGGCACGCACCGACGCCACTCCTCGCGGCGCACTCGCACGTGATGGGCTGATCGCCCGACCACGCGAGCCGCCCGAGGACGTTCCGGGCGGTTTTTCTTTGCACACCAACACCTATCCCCATGGCGCAGCTGGACAGCGCGCGACGCTACGAACGTCGAGGTCGCAGGTTCGAATCCTGCTGGGGATGCGCTGCTGCACGGCCAGGTGCCGCCTTCGGGGGGAGGCGCGGGCCGGTAGAGCCGGCGGGGTTCACCACCCGCGGTCGGCGACCAAGACCAAGACCAAGGCCAAGACCGAGACCGAGCCTCAGGCCACCGGCAGGGCGCCCCTGGTCATCCGGTGCAGCTCGGCGATGTGGCTCTCCAGGGCCCGCTTGCCGGAGCGGGTCAGCGTGATCCACGTGCGCACGCGGCCCTTGCCCGCGACGGAGGCCTTGCGCAGCTCGACGTAGCCCGCTTCCTCCAGGATGCGCAGCTGCTTGCTCAGCACGGAGTCGCTGACACCCAGTTCCTCGCGAAGCGGGCGGAACTCACCCTCCTTGACCGCCGCCAGGAAAGAGCAGATCTGCAGCCGGTGGGCGGGGTGGACGATCGCGTTGAACGCGGGACGGGTCTTCACAGGGCCTCCTGGCGTGTCCCGACCACACATACTCACCACGCCCGGACCGGTCAAATCCCCTTCCCCTGGGGGGAGGACAGAATTTTGGCTATCTCCTGAGAAGACACCGGTTCGCCGAAGTGCGGGCCCTGCGCGAAGGCCGCTCCGGCGCGCTGCCACCACTCCAGCTGCTCCGCCGAACCGACGTCGCCGACGACCACCTGGGCGCCCGAGCGCTCCAGCGACGGGATGAGGAAGTGGACGCTCACCCTGAGCGCGTCGGCCTCACTGTCCTCTGTGGACAGACGGTGCACCACCCACGGCGCGATCCTGACCAGGTCGGCCCGCAGCGGCCCGCAGACGCCGAGGTTGGCGAGGCCGCCCTCGAACTCGTGCAGCGCCGTGCGCACGCCCATGTCGCCGAGCACCTCGGCGTTCTCCTCCGCCTCGTCGCGGTGCTGGCGCAGCGAGGCCATCGGGATGCCCAGCCGCAGCCGCGCCGCGCTCATCCCGGAGTCGGCGAGCGCCATCCGCACGGTTGCGGCGAGGTCGGGATCGCGAGCCTGCAGCGGCGTCAGGTTCAGCCACAGCCCGGGCGCTGCGCCGTCGGGGCCCTCGGGCCAGGACGCGGCGATCATGCACGCCTCGCGCAGCGCGGACCGGCCGAGCGGCAGGATCATGCCGGTCTCCTCGGCCAGCTCGACGCAGCGCTCGTGCGGCAGCGCGCCGTGGTCGGGGTGGTTCCACCGCAACCGGGCCTCGACGAAGGCGACCTGCCCGTCGGCCAACCGCACCACGGGCTGGTAGACGACCTCGAACTCGCCGTTCTCCTCGGCGCCGGGGATGGAGGCGGCCAGCCGGGTGCGCAGCCTGGCCTCGCTGTCGTGCTGCGCGTCGAAGAGCTCCCACTGGCCCTTGCCGCTCGCCTTGGCCCTGCGCAGGGTGATGTCGGCGGCGCGCAGCACCTCCTCGGGGCGCAGGTTCTGGCTGTTGGCCCGCACCACGCCGATGCTGGCCGAGACCGCGACGCCGACCCCGTCGACGTAGGTCGGCTCGGCGAGCGCGGTGTTGACCAGCACGGCGAGCTTGCCGGGGTAGGGCGTGTCCTCGGTGTTCTCCAGCAGCACGGCGAACTCGTCGCCGCCGAAGCGCGCGACGACGGCGTTGCGCTCGTCGGCGAAGACGTGCTCCAGCCGCTTGCCGGTGACCTGGAGCAGCTGGTCGCCGACGCGCGGACCCATGCCCGCGTTGATCACGCCGAAGCCGTCGAGGTCCAGCTGGAGCACGGTGACGCCGAGCCGGGAGTCCATCCGCGTCAGCGCGGCCTGCAACCGGGAGCTGAACAGCTGCCGGTTGGCCAGCCCGGTCAGCGCGTCGTTGAGGGACTGCTGGCGCAGGCGCTGGGTGAGCATGTGGACCTCGGTGGCGTCCTCCACCATGGTCACGATGTGGCCGGGCATCTCGTGCAGCGCCGACACCGCGAGGTAGGCCAGCACCGCGTCGCCGTCCCTCGTCGCCAGCATCCGCCGCACCCGGAACCTCTCCCGCGTGCCGTCGGACAGCTCGCGGTAGGCGCTGCGCAGCGTGTCCGAGCCCTCCTCCTGGAACAGCTCGTACAGGTTCAGCCCGCCGAGCTCCTCCTCGGAGTAGCCGAGGATCTCCGTCAGCGCAGGGTTGGCCTGCACGATCCTGCCGTCGAAGTCGGTCAGCGCGATGCCGACGCCGGAGGAGGTGAACACCTCGCGGAAGCGGGCCTCCGACGCGCGCAGGTGGCGCTCGGCCTCCTGCTTCGCCCGCAGCAGCGCGTCGGTGATCTGTTGCTGCTGGTGCAACGTGCGCTCGCGCATCGCCTTCGTGTAGCTCGTCGCGAGGCCGCCGATCAGCGCGAGCACGCGCGTCGTCAGCCGGTCGGCTCCGTCACCGAAGACATCGAGCAGGCCCTCGCCGAGCACCTCGACGCTGCGGCTGAGGCTGTCGGGACCGGTGAAGTTCGCGCGCACCATCCGCTCGGCGACCTCGTCGAGCAGCCCGCCGGTGTCCGCGCCCGCCTCCATCGCGGAGACCAGCATGGTCAGCAGCTCGTGGGTCAGCCGTTCGACCTCGCCCCTGGTCAGTGGGGTGTAGGTGCCCGAGGTGACCGCGGCCGCCCAGGTCCTGGCGAGCACCCAGGTGCGGGCAGGGCTCAGCGCCGGGGCGGACACCGCGCTCTCGCGGGTCACCTCGGTCGCGGCGGTCGGCCCGGACTCCGCCGGGCTCGGTGCACTCATGCTGCTCTGGCGGTCTCCGGCGTCGGTGCCCGCGGCGGACGGGCGACGAGCGGTGCCACGAACACACCCCACGGCTTTGCCATGGTGGCAAAAGTCTAGCGATCTCCGGTGGGGTCCGCGTAGGGCATGGCGAAGATGCGGCTGGGTGATGTGCGAACGCGCCGGTAGGCCAGGATTGGCGCGTGGGTGCCGCCAGGAAGGACCGCAGGGCCGAGCTGCTCGGGATCGCGGGGAGATTGTTCGCGGAGCGCGGATTCGTCGCGACGACGGTGCGCGAGATCGCCGACGCCGCGGGCATCCTCTCCGGCAGCCTCTACCACCACTTCGACTCGAAGGAGTCGATGGTCGATGAGATCCTGCGCGGGTTCCTCGACCGGCTGCGCGCCTCCTACGAGCAGGTGCTCGCCGAGCGGTCCGATCCGCGCGCCGCGCTGACCGCGCTGGTCACGGTGTCCTTCGAGTCGATGGACACCGACGGCGACGCGATCGCGATCTTCCAGAACGAGGCGGCGCACCTGGCGCAGTTCGAGCGCTTCGGCTACCTGGCGGAGGTCGCGGCGGAGCTGGAGCGCTGCTGGCTGGGCGTGCTGGAGCGCGGGCAGCGGGACGGGGTGTTCCGCGCGGACCTGCGCGTGCCGCTGGTCTACCGCTTCATCAGGGACACGGTGTGGGTGGCGGTCCGGTGGTACGACCCGGAGGGCACGCTCGGCGCCGAGGAGATCGCGGCCCAGTACCTGACGATTCTCTGTCAGGGGATCGTCGCGCAGCGTTAGTGCGTTCGGGTGACGGCTGACCGCAGCTCACCGTTGGGACACCAATGGGTCACGGCCATTAACACGGACGGCGGAATCGCCGACGATTCAGGCATCAGGCTCCGACGAGACCGCCTGGAGCGTTCATGCCCCACCACCACCGCGGGTTCCGCGACACCTTCGCCTTCATCGCAGGCACGGCCGGTGCCTCCGCCGCCGTGTTCAGCATCGCGGTGTGGGAATGCGCACCCCTGATCGGGTTACCGTTCGGGCTCGGCTTCGGCGTGGTGTTCGGTCTGCTGGTGACCCCGTTGGTGATCAGCGTGACGCGGCGCGTCCCGGTCGCGGGCGGTGGTGGAGAAGCCCTCGTGGACACGGTGAACGACCAGCTCAGGGGCCTCGGGTACGGGGAGCCGGAGCGCATCGCCGAGCACACCCTCGGCTACTCCCCGGCCCGCCGCAGCCGGACCCGTTGCCGCTACCTGAGCGTGCGCCTCGATGACCGCGAGATCACCCTGACGGGCCCCCGCCGCGTGGTCGGCTCGCTGCGCAGGGGACTGGCGGAGCGGGTCCGGGGAAACAGGGCTGTCACAGGACAGGAATAGAGTTGGTGGCCTCACCCCAGGAGGCACACGTGCTCTACCAGCTGATGAGACGGGTCCTGAGCCCGCTGGCTCGGCTGATCTTCCGCCCGCGCATCGAGGGACTGGACAACGTGCCGCAGCACGGCGCCGTCATCCTCGCGAGCAACCATCTGTCCTTTGTGGACAGTCTGGTGATCCCGCTGATCGTGCCGAGGAAGGTGGCCTTCCTCGCCAAGGCGGAGTACTTCCACGGCAAGGGCGTCAAGGGCGCGATCTCCCGCTGGTTCTTCACGATGATCGGCCAGATCCCGGTCGAGCGCGGGCGCGGCAGGGCCGCCAAGGACGCGCTGGACGTCGCGATCAACGTGCTCACCGAGGGCGGCGCCTTCGGCATCTACCCGGAGGGCACGCGCTCCGAGGACGGCCGCCTCTACCGCGGCAAGACCGGCGTCGGCCGGATCGCGCTGGCCAGCGGAGCCCCCGTGGTCCCCGTCGCGCTGATCGGCACCGAGCGCATCCAGCCCATCGGCAAGAAGCTGCCGCGCCCGTACCGGGTCACCGTGCGCTTCGGCGAGCCACTGGACTTCTCCCGCTACGAGGGCATGGCGCACTCCACGGTCATCCACCGCACCGTCACCGACGAGATCATGTACGCCATCCTGGAGCTCTCCGGCCAGGAGTACGTCGACACCTACCACCAGCGCAAAGCCGCCTAACCTCCGCGTGTAAGCCCTGAACGGGTCGTTCAGTGCGTTGAACGCACTAAACGACCCGTTCAGTGCGTTGGGAGCCCTGAACGACCCGTTTAGTGCGTTGAGCGCACCAAAAGGGTCGTTCAGGGCCTTAGTGGCGGTCATGGGGTGACGGTGGTGAGGGCTTCGGCCAGGCGGCGGACGCCTTCGTCGAGGACCTCGGGGGCCGCGGCGCCGTAGGTGAGGCGGAGGTGCGCGGCGGGGGATTCGGCGGCGTACCAGGGGCGGCCGGGGAAGACGATCACTGAGCGCGCGGCGGCGGCCGCGGTGAGGGCGGTGTCGTCGACGCCGTCGGGCAGTCGGGCCCACACGTGCAGGCCGCCTTGCGGGACCATCGCGGGTTCCACGGTGGGCAACCGTCGGCGGAGCGAGTCCAGGAGGGCGTCGCGGCGCTCCTTCAGGGCGCTCTGGAGCTTGCGGCGGTGTCGTTGCCACGCGGGCGAGGTCACGAAGTCCAACGCCGCGGCCTGCAACGGTCCTGCCACGAAGAAGTCGTCGAGCACGCGAGCGGTGCGCAGCCGAGCCCCGGCGACCCCGCGAGCACCGACGGCGGCCACGCGCAGGCCGGGCGCGGCGGACTTCGTCAGCGACCGCAGGTAGACGACGTGACCGTCGGTGTCGTCGGCGGCCAAGGGACGCGGCGGGTTGGGGTCGATCGTCAGATCACGCGCCCAGTCGTCCTCAAGCAGGAAAGCTCCTGCCTCGCGCACTGCGTCGAGCACCTGAGGCCGTCGTTCGGCGGAGAGCACAGCGCCGTGCGGGTTCGCGTAGAGCGGCTGGCTGTAGAACAACCGTGCCCCGGTCCGATCGAACGCCGAGCGGAGCAGGTCGGGTCGCACGCCGTGCGCGTCGGAGGGGACGGGCACGACGCGGAGCCCGGCGTGGCGGGCGGCGGCGATCGCGCCGAGGTAGGTCGGAGCCTCGACGAGGACCGGATCGCCCGGCTTCGCCAGCGCGCGGAAGGCCGTGGTCAGCGCGGGTTGCCCGCCGGGGCACACGACCATGTCGCCCGCGCGCAGCGCGCCACCGGCCTCTGCGGCGAACCACGTCCTGAGCGCGTCGCGGCCCTCGACCGGCCCGCGCTCCCAGGACGTGGGATTGCGTGCGGCGCGGGCGAGCGCGGCGCCGAGCGGGCCGACGGGTTGCAGTGCCGCGTCGAGGTAGCCGCTGGACAACGGGATGGCCTCCGCACGCGGCACGGCGAGCAGCTCCGGCAGCGCCTCCTCGCCGCGCGGCTGGTCGCCGAGCGCCACGGCCTGCCAGGACAGGTCCGGCGCGGCAGGGGGAGCGGGCGGGCGCGCGACGAAACTGCCCTTGCCGGGCACGGACTCGACCAGCCCCTCCGCGACGAGCACGCGGATCGCCCGCTGCACCGTGACCGGCGAGACGTGGTGCCGCCCCATCAGCTCGCGCACCGAGGGCAGCCGGTCGCCGGGGCGCCCCGCTGTGATCTCGGCGCGAAGCTCGCCGATAACGCCAGCCAACGCGTTATCCTCATTCATGAGAGAGCAGAGTAACGTTATCGAGCGCAGGCGGATAACGCCCGGCCTGGTGCTCGGTTCGCTGGGCGTGCTGGCCTTCAGCTTCTCGTTGCCCGCGACGCGCCTGGCGGTGGCGGGAATGGACCCCTGGTTCGTGGCGTTCGGGCGCGCGGTGGTGGCGGCCGCGCTCGCCGTCGTCTACCTCCGCGTCACCCGCGCGCCGCTGCCGGACCGGAGCCAGCTCTGGCGCCTGGCCGTGGTCGCTTTCGGCGTGGTGGTCGGCTTCCCGTTGTTCACCTCGCTCGCTCTCGTCACGCAGACCGCCTCCCACGGGGCCGTCGCGGTGGCGCTGCTGCCCGCCGCCACCGCCGTGTTCGCGGTGCTGCGCGCGGGAGAACGACCCTCGCGCGTGTTCTGGCTCGCCAGCGGCGGCGGCCTGCTCGCGGTGCTGGCCTTCTTCGTGGTGGCAGGCGGGGCCGGAGGTGGCTTCGAGGCAGCGGACCTGTTGCTGCTGGCGGCGATCCTGGCCTGCGCGCTGGGCTACGCCGAGGGCGGCGCGCTCTCCAGGGAGCTGGGCGGGGCGCGGACGATCTGCTGGGCGCTGGTCGTGTCGCTGCCGGTGACCCTCCCGGTGACGGCCGTGTCGGTGGCGCTCGGAGATTTCGCGAACGTGAACGCGTCCTCGCTCTTCGGCTTCGGATACGTCAGCGCCATCTCGATGTTCCTGGGTTTCTTCGCCTGGTACGCGGGTTTGGCCAGGGGCGGTGTCGCGAGGATCGGGCAGCTGCAACTGGTCCAACCGGTTCTGACGTTGCTCTGGTCGGCCCTATTCCTCGGCGAGAACCCGGGCATCGCCGCCGTCGGAGCGGCCGTGATCGTTTTGATATGCGTCGCCCTCACCCAGCGCGCCCGCTGACCGTGCTAGGGTTGCCCTAGTTGCAGTTGTGTTACCCATGGATTTAGGGCGCCTGCGAGAGTTTCATCCGCGGGCGTTTTGTTTTGCCGGGGTGTGATATGTCCGGGGTTCTAGGGTGAGCATGCCGCGACTCAGGGCTCGCGAAGCGGGTCCTGACGGTTTGTTCTACATGGAGTGAAAATGGCTACTGGTGTTGTCAAGTGGTTCAACGCGGAAAAGGGCTTCGGCTTCCTGACCCCGGACGGCGGCGGCGCTGACGTCTTCGCCCACTACTCGGCGATCGACGGCAACGGCTACAAGTCCCTCGACGAGGGCCAGAAGGTCGAGTTCGAGATCGGCCAGGGCCAGAAGGGTCCGCAGGCCAACAACATCCGGGTCATCTGAGCCTCGGACGGTCTGTACTGACGCGGGGGCCCGCGCCACTTCGGTGGCGCGGGCCCTTTCGTGTTCCCCTCCGGGCCGTCGGCCCCGCCCGATACGATCCCCGCACCGCTCGTGCTCGCGAAAGGACTCCCGTGATCGGCAGGACCGGCAGGGTGACCGGGCGCGTCGGCCCGGGGCTGGTCGGTGAGGTGATGATCGAGATCCGGGGTGGGATCGAGGCCTTCTACGCCTATCCCGCCGAACCCGGTCAGTTCATCGAGCCGGGGGCCGAGGTCCTCGTGGTGGGCTACGACCCGCCGCGCAGCGTGCACGTGCAGCCGTGGTTGTCGATCGGCCACGGGTAGGGCGAGAACAAAGGGGGGAACGTTGAACTCGACGTTGTGGACCATCGGTGGCATCGCGCTCGGCGTGCTGGTGCTGCTGATCCTGCTGCGGATGGTGTGGAAGGTCGCCGAGCCGGACGAGGCGCTGATCATCTCCGGCCTCGGTGCGCGCAGCAAGGTCTCCGAGGCCGCGGACAGCATGGGCTTCAAGATCATCACCGGTAAGGGCGTGATGGTCGTGCCCGGTTTCCAGACCGCGCGCAGGCTCTCGCTGGACACCCGCTCGGCGAACCTGGAGGTCTCCTGCGTCACCAAGCAGGGGCTGCCGGTCACCGTGCGCGCCGTGGTGATCTACAAGGTCGGCGACGACTTCGTGTCCATCGCCAACGCCGCGCGCCGCTTCCTCGCCCAGCAGGGCAACATGAACGACACCATCCACGAGCTGTTCTCCGGTCACCTGCGCTCCATCGTCGGCGGGCTGACCATCGAGGAGATGATCCACAACCGGGACGCGCTCACCGGTGAGGTGCGCCAGTCCTCGGCGATCGAGATGAGCAAGCTCGGCCTGGTCGTGGACTCCCTGCAGATCCAGGAGATCGAGGACGAGTCCGGCTACATCCTCAACCTGGGCAAGCCGCACGCCGCGGCCGTCGCCGCCTCCGCGCGCATCGCCGAGGCCCAGCGCGACCAGGAGGCCACCGAGGCCGAGCAGATCGCCCAGGCCAACAAGGCGGCCGCGCTGCGCGACAGCAAGATCAAGCAGGCCTCCTACCAGGCCGAGATCGACCAGGCCAACGCCAAGACCAAGCAGTCCGGTCCGCTGGCCGACGCCACCGCGCGGCAGGAGGTCGTCAAGCAGGAGACCAGGGCCGCGCAGCTGGAGGCCGACCTCGCCGAGCAGCGGTTGCAGTCCCAGGTCCGCAAGCCCGCCGACGCCAAGGCCTACGACACCAGGATCTCCGCCGAGGCCGACCGCGACGCGCGCGTCGCCAGGGCCGAGGCGGACGCCAAGGAGACCGAGCTGCGCGCCGCGGCCGACGCGACGCGGGTGAAGACGGCGGCCATCGCCGAAGCAGAGGCCACCAAGGCGCGCGGTGAGGCCGCCGCGACCGCGACCAGGCTGACCGGTGAGGCCGACGCGGCCAGTGCGCGGGCCCGTGGCCTCGCCGAGGCCGAGGCGGCCAAGGCGAAGGGCCTCGCGGAAGCCGACGCGATCAAGGCGCGCGCGACCGCGCTCGCGGAGAACCAGGAGGCGGTCGTCGCCCAGCAGCTCGCCGAGCGCTGGCCGGAGATCGTCTCGGCGGGCGCCGGTGCCTTCGCCAACGTGGACAACATGGTGGTGCTCAACGGGGCCGAGGGCATGTCCGAGCTGTTCACCAAGGCGCTGTCGATGGGCGGCACCGGGCTCGGCCTGGCGCGCACCCTGATGCAGGCCATGCAGTCCCCGCAGAACGACCAGCAGCCGGCGTCGCCGAAGACCAACGGCGTCACCCCGATCCCGGTCGACCTGCCGGCCAAGGACTGACCGGGTACCAGCCGAGATGGCGGAGTGGTTCCAGCGCACGTTCGTGGAGACCGGCAGGCTGCCCCTGCTGTGCTTCCTCGGCGGCATGGTGTTCGGCTTCGCCTTCATCCGCATGTCCGTCCGGCTGATCAGGGCCAGGGTCCGTTGGTGGCCCGGCAACTTCACGCCGGGCGGACTGCACATCCACCACGTGGTCTTCGGCGTGGTGTTCATGATGATCGGCGGCGTCGCCGCGCTCGCCATCCCCGATGACCACGAGGGGTGGCGGGCGACGGCGGCGGTCGTCTTCGGCATCGGCTCCGCGCTGGTGCTGGACGAGTTCGCGCTGATCCTGCACCTGCGCGATGTGTACTGGACCGAAGAGGGCCGGATCTCCGTCGACGCGTTGTTCGTCGCGTTCGCGCTGACCGGGATGCTGCTGCTGGGACTGCGGCCGCTCGGGCTGGACGAGGCCGCCGCGCTGCTCGCTCCGAACGAGCCCGGAGCCATCGCACTGACCGTGCTGGTGATCCTCGCGGACCTGGCGCTGGCGGTGGTGACCCTGTTCAAGGGCAAGGTGTGGTCCGGGTTGCTCGGGCTCTTCGTCCCGGTGCTGCTGGTGGTCGGCGCGCTGCGGCTGGCGAGGCCCTCCTCGCCGTGGGCGCGGTGGCGCTACCGCGTGGACACCCCGGCGGGCAGGCGCAAGCTGGTCCGCTCGCGCTGGCGGGAACGGCGGCTGCGGGTGCCGGTGATCAAGGTGAAGATCTGGTTCCAGGAGCTGCTCTCCGGCAGGCACGACGAGCCGTCCAGCTGATTTGCCGCCGGTTCTAAGGTCGGAGCATGCAGGGGGAGCGGTTCTCCGGCCGCGCGACGGCCCTCGCCACGGCGATCACCTTCGGCTGCGCCGTCGCGACCGTCGCGGCCTGGGTGCTCAACGCCTGGGCGCCGGGCGCGGGTGCCCGGTCGGCGTGGTTCTGGGTGCTGATGGTCGAGCAGTCCGTCGAAGGGCTGGCGTTCGCGACGATGGGCGCCCTCGTCGTCGCGCGCGTGCCGAACAACCGCCTCGCCTGGCTGTTCCTCGTCGCCGGGTGCACCACCTCGCTGTACCCGCTGTTCAGCGCGACGATGCTCTACGAGCTGCCCGCCTGGGCGCGGGTGGCGGTCTTCCTGCCGTGGCTGGGCACGAACTTCCTCAACATCGTGGTCTTCCCCGCGCTGGCCCTGTTCTCCCCGGACGGGCAGCTGCCGGGGCCGCGATGGCGGGCGATGCTCGTCGCGCTCCCGGCGATCGCGGTGTTCGACCTCTACGCGCTGCTGAACTCGATCCCGCTGACCGGCAGCCTCATCCCGGCCGCCGTGCACGAGCCCGGCCAGGGCTGGCCCGGCATCGACCTCGTCCGGATCGCCGTCGCCGTGCACCAGCTGCTCTGGGCGATGTGCCTGTACTCCTTGTACGCCAGGGGAAAGCGGGCGGGCGGCCTGGTCCGCCGGCAGAACCGCGCCGGGCTGGCGATCTACCTGTTGATCTTCGCGGCGTACTCGGTGGAGATCTGGTTCGCGCGGGGCTCCTTCGTGTGGTTCGGGCCGACCCTGCCCGACTGGCTGTTCCTGGTCTCCCGCGCGCTGATCGCCCTCGTCGGCCTGCCCGCACTGGGGTTCGTGCTCACCCGCACACGGATCTACCAGCTGGACCGGGCGGCGCGGGCCACGATCATCGCGGTGACGGTGATCGGCGGGTTGGCGCTCGCCTACGTCGTGGTGACCGCGCTGCTGTCGAGCGTGCTCCCCGGCGCGGCGTCGTGGGGAGCGCTGGTCGTCGCGCTGGCGACGGGCTTGGCGGGTTTCGGGTTGCGCGATGCGGTGCGCTTCGTGCGACGACGGGTCGACCGGGCGTTCTACGGGGAGCGCGCCGAGCCGTACCGGGTGTTGCGCGCGCTGCCGCGCCGGGTCAGCGAAGGCTTGCCGCCCAACGAGATCCCGTTCGCGGTGTGCCAGACGGTGGTCAGCGTGCTGCGCCTTCCGGCGGCGGCGATCGAGGTGGAGGGCAGGTGGCTGGCGTGCGTCGGTACCTCGGAGGGAGAACCGACGGCGTTCGCGCTGGGGACCACCGGCCGGTTGCTCGTGTGGCCGCGTTCGGGACAGCAGGAGCTGGACGAGCTGGACATCGCCGTTCTGGAGCCGGTCGCCGAGCAGACCGCGTCGGCGATCACGACGTTGGTGGCGGGGGAGCGGTTGGAGCGCAGCGTCGAGCAGGAGCGCCTGCGGCTGCGGCGGGATCTGCACGACGGCCTGGGGCCCTCGTTGGCCGGGGTGGCGCTTCAGCTCGGCGCGGTGCGGACGATGCTGCCGCCGCGTTCGGAAGCGTCGTCGCTGCTGTCCTCCGTGATGGTCCACATGAGACAGATCGTGGATGATTTCCGCCGTGTGACGAGGAACCAGCGCCCGCTGCTGTTGGAGGAACACGGTTTGCGCGGCGCCATGGTCGAGCTGTGCCGTCGTCTGTCTACACTGGACACAACTGTGGTCGCGGAGCTGCCGGAGGAGTTGCCCGGCGTTCATGAGGAGGTCGTGTTCCACGTGGCCGCGGAGGCGTTGGCGAACGCCGTGCGGCACGCGGGAGCGCGCTCGATCACGTTGCGGGTCACGGTGACCGGCGAGTCGATCACCGTGCAGGTCCGCGACGACGGGGCGGGTATCGCGGAGTCCGGCGCGCCGGGGATCGGCCTCGCTTCGATGCGCGAGCGCGCCGCGGCGGTCGGCGGGCGCTGTGAGATCGGCAGCGGGCCTTCGGGCACGACCGTTCGCGCTGAGTTCCCTTTGGAGGGACAGTGAAATCGGCTCGCGTGGTGGTGGCGGCCGCGATCAGCTTCGTGTGCCTGGTGCTGTGCGTGGCCGCGTGGGTGCTCTACGCCACAGCGCCGCCCGGACCGCCCCGGCCGCTGTGGTACTGGCTGATGACCGGTGAGAAATCCGTTGAGGGCCTGGGGTTCGCGGTCATCGGGATGTTCCTCGTCGCGCACATGCCACGGCTGCCGTTGGGGTGGCTGTTCGTCGTGCTCGGTGTCAGTGACGCGCTGTACCCGTTCCTGGGGGCCGTGCTGCGCCACGAACTGCCGGAGGGACTGCGCACCGCCGCGTTCCTGGGCTGGCTCGTCGTGAACGTCGCGGGCGTGGTGCTGTTCCCGCTGCTGACGTTGTTCACGCCGGACGGGGTGCTGCCGGGGCGGCGGTGGCGGTGGGTGTACCCGGCGCTCGGCCTCATCGCGGCGGCCCAGGTCGTCGGCCTGCTGCTGATGGTGCCCGTGCCCGGCGGGCAGGCGCTCGTCCCCGGTCACTCCGGGCTGGGCGTTCTCGTGCTGAGGACGGCGATCATGGCCTTCCAGGCGCTCTGGGCGGTGTGCCTGGCCGCCACCTACCTGGACCTCCGAAAGCGGCCGAAGGGGTTGCGGCGCAGGCAGATCACGGTGGTGCTGACGATCTTCTCGGTCGGCTACGCCTCGTTCTTCCTGGAGATGTGGTTCACCGACCAGTCCTTCGCGCGGGCCGTCGTGACGGTGCCGGACGCGGTGCTGGACGTGCTGCGCCTGGTGATCGCCCTGGTCGGCCTGCCCGCGCTGGGCTTCGCGATGACGCGGACGCACCTGCACCAGATCGACCGCGCGGCCCGGGTCACGGTGATCGCGGTGACCGTGACCGGCGGTCTGGTGCTGTCGTACACGCTGATCACGGCTGTGCTGTCGCGCGTGCTTCCTGGCGCGGCGTCTTGGGGAGCGCTGGTCGTCGCGCTGGCGACGGGCTTGGCGGGCTTCGGCCTGCGCGATGCCGTCGGAGCCGTCCGTCGTCGCGTCGACCGCGCCTTCTACGGCGACCGCGCGGAGCCGTACCGGGTGCTGCGAGCCTTGCCCAGCAAGCTCAACGAGGGTTTGGCGGCGGGCGAGATCCCGTTGGCGGTGTGCCAGACCGTGGTCACCGTGCTGCGCCTGCCCGCCGCCGCGATCGAGGTCAACGGCACGCGGTTGGCGAGCATCGGAGCTTCGGCCGGGGAGCCGACGGCGTTCGCGCTCGGGGAGACCGGGCGGCTGCTCGTGTGGCCGCGTTCCGGGCAGACGTCGTTGGACGAGCTGGACATCGCAGCACTGGAGCCCCTCGCGGAACAGACCGCGACCGTGATCAACACGATGCTGATCGGGGAGCGCCTGGAGCGCAGTGTCGAGGAGGAGCGGTTGCGGCTCCGGCGGGATCTGCACGACGGCCTCGGCCCGGCGCTCGCGGGGGTGACCCTGCAACTGAGCGCCGTGCGCACGATGCTGGCGCCGCGCTCCGAAGAGGCTGCGCTGCTGGAGAGCACGTCCGTCCACATGCGACAGATTCTCGATGATTTCCGCCGTGTGACGAGGAATCAGCGGCCGTTGCTGCTGGATCAGTACGGCCTCCGTGGCGCGCTGGTCGAGCTGTGCCGACGACTGTCCACCACCGCGACCCCGGTCGTCGCGCACATCCCTTCGGAGCTGCCGCCGCTGAGCGAGGACGCCGTCTTCCACGTCGCCGCCGAGTCGCTGACCAACGCGGCACGCCACGCCTCCGCGACCTCGATCAGTCTCACCGTGACCGTCGAGCCGGAGTGCGTCGTCGTCGAAGTCCGTGATGACGGCAGGGGAATCGTCGACCCTGCGGGCGTTGGCGTTGGCATGGTGTCGATGCGTGAGCGGGTCGCCGCGACCGGAGGAGCGTGGAGCGTCGACACGTCGTCGTCGGGCACCGCGGTCCGGGCCAGCTTTCCCGTGCGGGCGCTGGAGGTGGCGCCGTGAGGATCGGGGGCTTTCGCTCCGCCAAGGCCGCTGTCGAGTACGAGGCCAGCTACCTCGCCGGGATGAGCCTGCTGCCGGAGCCGGCGGCCGTGTACGACGTTCCCACGGCCTACGGCTCCGTTCGCGTGTACCGGTTCGGCTCTGGCTCGGGTGCGCCGATCGTGCTGCTTCCGGGGCGAGCGGGGACGACGATCATGTGGCGCCCCACCATCTCTGCCCTCTCAGAGCACCGATCGGTCTACGCGGTGGAACCGCTCGGCGAGCCCGGGATGAGCACGCAGACCGCGCCGATCACCAGCGCCGCCGACCAGGCGGAGTGGCTGTCGGCAGTGCTGGAGTCGTTGGACCTGCGCGAAGTGCACCTCGTCGGCGTGTCCTTCGGCGGCTGGCTCGCGTGCAACCAGGCCGTGCGCGCGCCCTCGCGGCTCGCTTCGGTGGTCCTGGTCGACGCGGTGAGCACGTTCGCCCGCTTCTCGGCGCGGTTGGTGTTCAGCGTGGCTGTCGCCGAGCTGCGCGGTTGGCGCGCGTTCCTGAGCTGGGTTTCCGGCGGTGCGGCGATGCCGGAGAGCGACCCGGTCGCCGACGTGATCATCAGGGGGATGCGGACCTTCCGCCTCGGCACCCCGCTGCCGTCGCGCTTCACCGACGAGCAGCTGCGCGGCGTTCGCATTCCGGTGCTGGCGATCGTCGCCGGGCGCAGCGTCATGCACGACCCGCGCGCCGCGTACGCCCGTGCGAACGCGTTGGTCCCCAACGTCGAGGCTGAGTTGTGGCCCACCGCGAGCCACGGCTTGTCAGCTGAGCTGCCGGTCGAGCTGAACGCCCGCGTCCTGCGCTTCGTCAACGGCAACAGGACTGTCAACGGCAACAGCGGGTTCGCCGAGTCGTACGGCGATGACTCCGGCCAGGACCAGCGCGCCGCCCAGGAGCTGTGAGGCGCGCGGGGCCTCGCCGAGCAGCAACCAGGCGAAGACGAGCGCCATCAGGACCTCGTTGAGGGCGACGAAGGACGCCAGGCGCGAGCCGAGCCTTCGCGTCGCCGCGATTCCGGCGACGTAGGCGAGCGCCGCGGTCACCACGCCGAGCGCGAGCACGGGCAGCCACCAGGCGACGGTGAACCCGTTGAAGGCCACGGGCGCGGTCGACGCCGTGAACGGCACGATCCCGGCCAGCCCCGCCAGCACCAGCGCGATGCCCCCGATCAGCAGACCGCCTGCGGCGAGAACGGTGCCGGGCAACGCGTTGTCCTCGCGGGCGGAGAGCACGAAGTAGGCCGCGGCGCCGACCATCGCGGCGAGCGCCCACAGCACGCCGACCAGGCTGACCCGGGCTCCTGACGTCACTTCCAGCACGAACAGCAGGCCCAGCACGCCGAGCCCCGCGCCCAGCACGGTCAGCCCGGTGGGGCGCTGGCCCCGGCTCAGCCACAGCCAGCCGACCACGGCGACCGGAGCGGTGAACTCGATCAGCAGGGCGACGCCGACCTCCATGTGCGCCACCGCGTTGAAGTACGCGAGCTGGCATCCCGCGATCGCCAGCAATGCGTACACGGCGATGAAGGAAGCGTTGCGGCGCAACAGTTTCCACTGTCCGCGCAGCTGTGCCGCCGCGATCGGCGCCAGCACCACCGCGGCCAGCAGTACGCGCGCCGCCACCGCGGCCGCCGACGACCACCCCGCGTCCATCAACCCCTTGGCCAGTGGCCCGGACAGTCCGAAGGAGGCCGCCGCCAGCAGCGCGGCGCCCCATCCAGCTCGCGTGTCATGAGTCATCGGCTTCATGACACATGACGGTATGGCCGGTGAGGTAATGTGTCAACGTGCTTTTCACTGATGACACCGCAGGGGCGCTGGCGTCGGCGGTCGCGCTGGTGAACTCGGCCGAGGAGCCGGACACGCTGACCGGCCTCGACCAGCTCGACGCCTTCTTCGCCGAGCACGGCTACACCGGCTCCCGTTCCCGCGACGCCGAGGAACTGGCCCAGGTGAGAGCGCTGCGCGCCCCGCTGCGGACCCTGCTGACCAGCGACCGCGACACCGCCGTGGAGATCGTCAACCGGATGCTCGCCGAGCACCGCGCGCTGCCCCGGCTGGTCCGGCACGACGCGCTCGACTACCACCTGCACGCGGTGGAGGACGACCGGCCGTTCGCCGAGCGGATCGCCGTCGAGACCGCCATGGCGATGGTCGATCTGATCCGCGCGGACGAGATGGGCCGGTTGTCGCTGTGCGCGAGCGACAGCTGCGAGGGGCTCGTGCTGGACCTCTCCCGCAACCGCTCGCGCCGCTACTGCAGCACCACGTGTGGCAACCGTCTCGCCGTCGCGGCCTACCGCGCACGCAAGGGGTGAGTGTTAGCGTCGATGACGTGCAGAAACGAGAGCTCGGCAGGACTGGTCGGCGGGTTGGCGTTGTCGGGCTCGGCGCGTGGCAGCTCGGCGCCGACTGGGGCGAGGTCGATGAGGACCAGGCGCTCGGCGTGCTCTCCGCCGCTGCCGACTCGGGCGTCACGTTCATCGACACCGCCGATGTCTACGGTGACGGCCGCAGCGAACGGCTCGTCGGTCGTTTCCTGAAGGGGCGCGATGGCATCACCGTGGCGACCAAGATGGGTCGCAGGATCGCGCCGCAGGACCCCGCGATCTACGCGTTGCACAACTTCCGCGCGTGGACCGACCGCTCCAGGGAGAACCTCGGCGTCGACACCCTGGATCTCGTGCAGCTGCACTGCCCGCCGACGCCGGTGTACTCCAGTGACGAGGTCTTCGACGGGCTCGACACCCTCGTGCAGGAGGGCCGCGTCGCCGCCTACGGCGTGAGCGTGGAGACTCGTGCCGAGGCGCTGACCGCGATCGCCCGGCCCGGTGTGGCCAGCGTGCAGATCATCTTGAACGCGCTGCGGCTCGGCCCGCTCCTTGAGGTTCTGCCTGCCGCGCGCGCCGCAGGTGTCGGCATCATCGCTCGCGTGCCGCTGGCCAGCGGTCTGCTTTCCGGCCGCTACGACGCCAGCACCACTTTCGCCGACAACGACCACCGCAGCTACAACCGCAACGGTGAGGCGTTCGACGTCGGCGAGACCTTCTCCGGGGTCGAGTTCGAGACGGGTCTCGAAGCCGTGCGCCGCTTGGCCCCGCTCGTCCCGCCCGGTGCCGGTATGGCCGCGTTCGCCTTGCGCTGGATCATCGACCAGCCCGGTGTCAGCGTCGTGATCCCCGGTGCCCGCAACGCTTCTCAGGCTCGGGCGAACGCCGCCGCTGCCGACCTCCCGCCGCTCACCGCTGAGCAGCTGGAGGCCGTGCAGGGCGTCTACGACGAGTTGATCGCTCCGCAGGTCGCCGACCGCTGGTAGGGCTCAGTCCCGCCGGGGTTCGTTGTCCCGCGATCCGCGCAGCGAGCCCGGGTGGGCCTTCGCCGAGGGGTCGTTGCGCGTCTTGAGCAGGCTCGCCACGGTCACGATCACCAGGACGCCGATGATCACGCTGAGGCTGACCGGGGTGGAGATCTCCGGCACGCGCGGGTCGATGTCCACGTGCGCCCAGTGCAGCATCAGCTTGACGCCGATGAAGGCCAGGATGAGCGCGAGCCCGGTGGAGAGGTAGACCAGCCGGTCGAGCAGCCCCTTCACCAGGAAGTAGAGCGCGCGCAGGCCCAGCAGCGCGAAGGCGTTGGCGGTGAAGACGATGTAGGGCTGCTCGGTGACGCCGAAGACGGCCGGGATGGAGTCCAGCGCGAAGAGCAGGTCCACGCTGCCGATCGCCAGCAGCACCACGAACAGGGGAGTGACCAGCCGCCGCCCGTTCTCGCGGACGACGAGCTTGCCGCCCACGTAGCCGTCCGTGCTCGGGAAGAGCCTGCGAGCGGTCTTGACCATGACGTTGTTCTCGACGTCCGGGTCCTCGTTGCGGTGCCGGAACAGCTGCACGGCGGTGAAGACGAGGAGCAGGCCGAAGATCAGGAACATGAAGGAGAACAGCGACAGCAGGGTGGCGCCCAGCGCGATGAAGATCGCCCGCATGATCAGCGCGAGCACGATGCCGAACGTCAGGACCTTGTGCTGGTGCTCTTCCGGTACCGCGAACGTCGTCATGATGATCACGAAGACGAAGAGGTTGTCGACCGAGAGGCTCTTCTCGACGATGTAGCCCGCGAAGTACTCCGTGCCGAAGTCCCCGCCGTGGCTCAGCGCGAACCACACCCCGAAGCCCACCGCGACCAGGATGTAGAACACCGACCACGCCGTGGCCTCGCCGAAGCCGACCTTGTGCGGCCGGACCGCCGCGACGATCAGGTCGATGGCGAGCAGGGCGACGATCAGACCGATCGTCAGTACCCACGTGAGAACGCTGATGTCGAGCATGCCGCCTCCGGCCTTTTGTCGGATTCGTCCGCGATCTTAATGAAGCCCGCTCGCTGACGCGCCGCGAAACGCGAGTGATCCGCGCGGCATGTTTCCCGGCGCCTCTCAGCAGCGGGTGAGTCGTTCGTCGACTCTGATGTTGCGCATCGGCGTCTGGTCGGGGTCGACCCACTTCGGTGGGGTGAAGGTCGGGATGCCGTCGTGGAAGGTGATCTTCCAGCCTTCGTCGTGCATCACGTGATGATGATGTGAACACAGCAGGACGAGGTTGTCGATCTTGGTGTCGCCTCCGTGGAGCCAGTGCACTACGTGATGTGCTTCCGTCCACGCCGGGGGTCGGTCGCAGCCGGGGAAGGCGCATCCTTTGTCCCGTACCGCCAACGCTTTGCGCATGGCTGGGGTCGCGGTGCGATGGTTGCGTCCGACGTCGAGTGGTCTGCCTTCTCCGCCGAGGAGGACCGGGAGGATGTTGGCATCACAAGCGATCTGCCGCACCAGCCGCGCGGTGATCGGGTCGCCCCATGCGGTGTAGCCGGTGCCGAGGCTGGCCATCAGGTCGGTGTAGGAGATCGTGACGATCACCTGCGGTCGTTCGCCTCCGTTGGTGGGCAGTGCCTTGGTGGCGAGGGCGAGGTCGATGACTTCGGCGAAGGCGTCGGCGTAGCGCTGTTCGGTGGTGCGGTCATCGCCGGGTCGTTTCTTGGCCAGGGCGTGCATCAGGGCTTGGATCTTCTGCCCCGTGAGGGTGTCGAAGCTGCCGATGAGGTGCAGGTGGCCGTGTTCGTTGGTGCCCATCTTCATCGACCGCTGCGCGATGCCTTCTTTCTCGTCGCGGTAGGTGCCTTCGGGGTCGCAGTGCGCCCGAGTCACCTTGGCGGCGTACATCAGCTGCCGGGGGTTGAGGCGGGGCGCGTGACGGCACAGCTCCTTCTCCACCGCCTCCGCTTTCTTCGCGGGCACTTTCGCGACGGTGTCGGCGATGATCTGTGCGTGCCGGGCACTGATCACCCCCGCATGCAGTCTCTCCCTCGTCCTCTCCAACGAGGGCAGTTGCTTCACCAGTCGACTGCGCCGGTTCGCGTCTTCGGGTGCGATCTTCAGGGTGGCGCGCAACAACACCGCCAGATCCTTACACCCTTCCCGCGCAGGCAGGCCTTGAGACTCCGCCTCAGCAGCGGCCTCGATCGCCGAAGCGGTCACCAAGTTCAAGATCGTCTCGTGCTTCCGTAGGTGGTCCAGCAGTGCATCACCGGTCAACCGATACGCATCCCCCTGGCCCAGATGCACCTTCAAAGATTCGATCATTCCGTTGGTATCAAACACCATTCTCCCCCTCACCCCTCCTCTCTATTGTCTCAAATTCGAAGATCGAGATCCTGTCCCCAACGAGTGAATCACGTTGAGCCACAACAGTTTTCGCCCGTCGACTCCGTCGACATCACCCCACAACCAGCCACCCACAACGAAACCGCCAGGCGCCCACGAAACGGTCGGCTTTACCTGGGGAGCGCGTGCCATACGCTTGCTGGCGTGGGCCGGTGATCCTTCACCGTGCCCGCCCGGCCCATGACGGCACGCGCAAGGGGCCCCCAGGTCAAGCCGACACCCACGCAGCAACCCCCGCGCCCCACGCACCCAACTCAACCTGGAAGCGCGGCCGCACCCCGCTGGAAAGAGCTAAAGGCTCTAGCTGTTCCCCCGCTGGAAGCCCAGCCGTCCCCTAGCTGGAAGCGCAGCTGTTCCCGGCCTGGAAGCCCAGCGGTCCCCTAGCTGGAAGCGCAGCTGTTCCCGGCCTGGAGGTCCAGCGGTCCCCGACCGGGGAAGTCCAGCCGTACCCGACCCGGAAGCCCAGCGGTACCCGACCGGGAAGCCCAGCCGTACCCGGCTGGAAAGAGCTAAACAATCTCCCACTCCCCAAGAAGCAGCCACGAAGATGCGGGGGCCCGCCCGACTCCATGCCGCTTCCAGTCGATTGACTTCCCCTGTCGCGGCAACGGTTCCTTGACACGCTCCGCGCCCCGCTCGATATTCCGTGGTGATTTCCCCGAGCACGAAGGAGACCGTCATGAAACTCCTCAAGCGCCTCGTCCGCCGTCGCAGGTTCGCGTCGCCGGGCTACTACGCCTATCCGGCCGTGTGATGAACCCGCGTGCGGCGGCCTTGTCCGCGGCCGCCGCACGATCGGGTGCGGAGGTGGAGCCGGGGGTCTGGTTGGTCACTGATCCGCTTGCCGCGGAACGGCTTCTGGCGAACAGGGCGGCCTTGCCACCGCGCGGTGATCTTCGCAATGAAGTGACCTCGTGGGGGCCGGACGGGCCGGCGATGTGGATGGCGGTTCGCCGGGCGATGCGGCCGTTGTTGTCCGCGAGTGCGGTGGATGCGTTCGTGCCGCAGATGATCGAGGTGGCGCAGGGGATCGGCCAGGGCGTGGTCGACGCGATGCGCGAGGCCGTGCGCCTGGTCTCCGCGATCAACGTCCGCTATGTGCTCGGCGAAGACGTTCCGAGGATTTCTTCCTTGGTGGACAAGGAACTCAGGTCACAGCGGCGCCGAGTGCAGCGCGCGACCTTTGAAGTGATCCGGCAGCATGTACGCGTGAGCCGCACAGGCTTTCCGGCTCATCTCAAGGAACACGGCTTCGACGAGCGCACGATCACTCTGGCTGTGCGCACAATGTTGTTGTCCAGCCACAACGTTCCAGCGGCAGCGCTCGCGTGGTGCTTCCACGAGGTGTCGGCCCGACCGGACGTCCAAGAGCGGGCGCGCGCGGATTCGCAATTCTGCGGGGCAGTCGTCCGCGAAGTGCTACGCCTGCACCCGCCGGTGTGGCAACTGCCCCGCCAGCTCGCTGAGGCGGTCGGCGACTACCCGGCGGGCGCGACTCTGTTGTTCAGCCCCTACCTCAATCAGCGGGACCCGCGAGCCTTTGCTGAGCCGGACGAGTTTCGACCACAGCGTTGGCTTTCGGGTACCTGTCCGGCGTCCGGCAGCTACTTCCCGTTCGCGCTCGGACCGCGTTTCTGCCCGGGCTCGCAGCTCGCGCTCACCGAGCTGACGGTCATCCTCAGCGCGGTGCTCCAGTCGCACCAGCTCGTGCCCCGCCGGGCTCCCGGCCCTTCGCGCGGCATCCTCCACGCGCCGCGCAAACTCCGTATCCACGTGCAATCGTGAACGTGTCTACGTTTCGCGTGCCCGACGCCCCTTCTTGCGAAGGCTCGATCGCGCCGCCACGGCACCCTTCGGAGACCTAGTCTCCTGGCCCATGAGACGCATCAGCAAGATCGTTATGAGTGGTGCCGTGGTCGCGAGCTGCGCGCTCGTCGGCTCCCCGGCGTCAGCGGCAGAGGCGGCGGGGGCGATCCCGTGCGTGGCGGCTCGGGACTCCCGGGGCGTCGACATGGTGTGCAGGACCGGGTTCTACTACGTGATCGCCCTCTGCGAACTCCAGGGACCCCTGACGGGCAAGCCCAAGGAAGTGAGGAGCAGGAAGCGTGACGACGGCAAGCCGACCACGGCGAACTGCCCGACGGGCTACTACCTGCCGAAGAAGGGGAACGTCATCTACCTCTGGGGTCCCAAGAAGCCCAAGCCCATCGAGATCTAGGGCTTGTCCTGCAAGTGGTTGCGCTGTGTGTTCCGGTCACGGTGTCGCCGGGGGTTGGGGTGTCTTCAAGACCCGCAAACCCCGCTGTTGATCATCGCTAACCGCCGCAAACCCTGCGGTGTTGCGGGGTTTGCCGTCGTTGAAGACGGCTGGGGTGGGGGTTGGGTGGTCTTGAAGACCGGCAAACCCGGTGACTTACAGGACAGGGCCTAGTTCGGCTCGTCGGAATCAGGGCTCTCCAGGAGCAGTCGGGCGACCACGGCGTCGGCGACCTCGTTGGCGCGTTCTTCGGACATGCCGCGTTGCAGGGCCGCCTCGTACACCCGCCGCCGCACCTCGGCGAGCTGGTCCTTGGAGAGCGGCGGGATCGTCACGGGCGCCGAGCGCTTGCGGAAGAGCTTGCGCAGCAACGCCTTGGCGCCCTTGGCGGTGCCGTCGACCGCCGCGCCCGCCGCCTTCTCGGCGATCTGCTCCATCACCAGCCACACCACCGGCGTGATCATCACGGCGACCTCGCCGAGGCCGAAGCCCAGCGGGTCCCGGCGGTGGCCGCCGCGGCGCAGCCGCCGGACGACGGTGGCGTCGTCGAAGAGCACCAGGCCGTCCACCACCGGCAGTTCCTCCGGCGCGACCTTGGCCACCACGTCGCGCACCACGTCTCGAACGGCTGCTGCACCCATACGACCACGATGACGGCACACGCCCCCGTTGTCGACAGCGAGACGGCAACGATGATCAGCCACAGTGGACGGTCGAAGGCTGTTTCCGCTGCGCGCGGGCGAGGAAAGCCACCGCTGCCAACGAGATCACGATGACGGCGATGCCGTACACGTCCGCGGTCGCGGCGAGCCCGAACGAGGTCGCCGCCGCGCCGGCCGCGATCGCGGGCAGGCTGAAGGCAAGGTAGTTCACCGTGTAGATGGTTGCGAAAAGCGCGGCGCGGTGCTCCGGCGTGGCGAGCGCCGCCGCGGTCGCGAACGCGCCGAGGAAGGAGATGCCGAAACCGAGGCCCGACACGACGCTTCCCAGGAACAGGGTCGCGAGGGAGCCGGCGTGCAACCCGATCAGGGTGATCGCCAAGCCCAGCGCGAGCCCGAGCGCGCCGGTGACCATCGCCGACCGGGGTGCACGGCCACGCGCCAGCACCGAGCCGACCGCGGCGCCGATCATCAGCGAGCACACCACCGCGCCGCTCACGAGGTGGTCGCGCAGGTGCAGGATCTCCGCGACGAGCGACGGCCCGAGCGACAGGTAGAGCCCGGCGACGCCCCAGGTCGCGGCGAAGATCGGAACGGTGCCGAAGAACGTCGTGCGCCCAGCGGCCGGTACCGCGAGCCGAGGCCATAGCGACGCGAGCGCCCCGGGACGCCGCGTCGAGGTCTCCGGCATGAGCGCGATCCCCGCCGCCATGAGCGCCGTCACCGCGATGAGCAGCACGAAGACCAGCGTTGTCGGCGCGGGCGCGTACTCCACGAGCAGGCCGGAGCCGAGCGCGCCGAGACCGAGGCCGAGCCCGGGGACGGCGCTGGTGATCAGCGCCGCGAGCCCTGGCCGGTGTGGCGGCTGCACGTCGACGAGCCCGGCGGTGATCGCGCCCGTAGCGGCCCCGGTCGCCAGGCCTTGGAGCACGCGCGCCAGGAGCAGCCAGCCGACGCCGTCCGCGCTGACGAACACGACGAGCGCTGCGAGCTGGACGGCGAGCGAGGCGAGCAGAACCGGGCGCCTGCCGATGTGGTCCGACACCGCACCGACCGTCACGAGAGCGGCCAGCAGCGCCAGCGCGTACACGCCGAACACCACGGTCAGCGTGGTGCCGGTGAAGCCCCATTGTGCTTGGTACACAACGTAGAGCGGTGACGGCGCGGCCGCGGCGGCCATGAAGGTGAACAGGGTTGCCGCCAACGTCCAGAACGCGAGGGAACGCGTCATGCCGCCTCCTTAAAGCAAACATCTTGGCTTTCGCGACGCTACGGCACGGCGCCGACTAAAGCAAAGTGCTCTGCGTTAAGCTCGGTGCATGGCCACCACCCGCCGCCCCGGCGGTCGCAGCGCCCGTGTCCAGGCCGCCGTGCACCGCGCCGTCACCGAACTCGTCGTCGAGCGCGGGGCGGACCAGGTGACGATCCCTGCCGTGGCGGAGCGCGCCGAGGTCAACCCGACGACCGTCTACCGGCGCTGGGGCTCGATCCCCGCGCTGCTCGCCGAGGTTGCCATCGTGGCTGAAGGCGGAGCGCCCGCGCCGACCGGGGACCTGCGCGCGGACCTGGCGGACTTCGCCGAGTGGACGCTGGCCGACCTCGCGCGCCCCGGCGGCATCGCGTTCTTCCGTGCCGAGGTCGCCGCTGATGTTGACGACCGCAGGGCGGGCCTGCGGGAGTGCTTGAAGCGCACGAGCGCCACCATCGAGGCCCTGCTCGACCGTGCGCGCGAAGCCGGTCATGAGCCGCCGACGCTCGCCGAGGTCATGGACCGGGTCGTCGCGCCGCTGTACTTCCGCGTCGTGTTCTCCGTGCCGGGAACGGACGCCGCCTACGCGCGGCATCTGGCCCATGCCGTTTCCGGGAAACCTGAATCCCGTTGACGTTTGGCATGCTTTTCCTTACGTGCCAACAACTCTGTGAGTCTTCGCCGGTGCGGCTGCGTGATTGTGCTGAACTTTTCTCACGTTAACCGGAATCAGGGTTACGGTCCGCGTGCTGCCAATCGGACAAGGGAGAAAACGCATGCGTGCTCTGATGGTTCTCGGTGCCAGTGCCGTTCTCAGCATTGGCCTGATGGGTGTTGCCTCGCCGTCGGCGGAGGCCCTGCCGACGGGGTGCAGGACGGCGAAGCTGGCGGAGGTCGGGATCTCGGACTGCTCCGGGGGCACCGGCCTGCACCGTGCTCGCGCGGTCTGCAAGAACGGCTCGGTCGTCTACGGCGCGTGGGCCCGGGTGCGGGTCGGCTCGTTGGCGTTCTGCCCCAACGTCGGGGCCGACTCGGTCAGCAGCGTCTCGGTCGAGCTTCGCGACTGACCAGTGCCAGCAGCTCGTCGACCGACCACTGGTCGTAGGCGTGCTCGCCGTGCTTCTCGGCGAGCACGCGGCCGTCCTGGTCGATGAGGAAGTCCGAGGGAAGTCCGAGCCGCCCGCCCTCCTGCCTCGTGGCGGGCGGCCGGAACCGGCCCAGCAGCGTCAGGGCCGTGCCGCTCAGGATCGCGCCCCACGTTCTCGGGTGCAGCAGCGCGCGGCGGCCCGACTCCACGCCGAATTCCCTGTAGTAGCGCCGTTTCGGGTCCGCGATGACGGCGAACGGCAGGTCGTGCCCGCGCAGCTCGTCGGCGGGGGAGTGGAAGAAGACCACCTCGCGGACGCCCGCCGCGACGATCTCCTCGTGCCGCAGCACCACCGAGCGCAGGTGGAGGTTGCAGATCGGGCATCCTGCGAAGCGGCGGAATTGCAGGTGCACCAGTCGATCCGGATCGGGAACGCGGACGCGCTCCCCGGAGACGGTGATCAGCTCGCGCGCGGTGACCTCGTGCACGGAGGGCCCCCCTCGTAGGCGTGTGGTGTACGCCTACGAACGTATGCGCGTATGCTGTACGCTGTCAAACACCATGCCCCGACCCAAGTCCCTGACCCCGGACCAGATCGCGACCGCCGCGATGAGCGTGCTCGACCGCGACGGTCTCGACGGCCTGTCCATGCGCGCGCTCGCCCAGGAGCTGGGCATGGGCACGATGTCGCTCTACCGCTACGTCAGCGACCGCGACCAGGTCGAAGAGCTGGTGGTCGACCTCGTGCTCGGGGCGGTCGACCTGAACGTCGCCCGTGGCACTCCGGCGAAGCGCCTCGGCGTGCTGGCCGACCGCGTGCGCGTCGCGGTGTCCGGGCACCCGGCGGTCGTGCCGCTGCTGCTGACCCATCGCCACAGTTCGCCCAGTTCACGCCGCTGGGGTGAGGCGGTGCTGACCGTGCTCACCGAGGCGGGGCTGACCGGCAAGCGCCGGGTGATCGCCTTCCGCGCGGTGCTCGCCCACGTGTTCGGCGCGCTCCAGGTCGCGCACTTCGGTCCGCTGTCCGGGCCCGGAACCGCCGCGCTGGCCGAGCTGCCGCCGGAGGAGTTCCCGTTGCTGGCCGAGACCGCCGCGCGCGCCAGAACCGTTGCGCCGGAAGAGGAGTTCCGCAAGGGCTTCGAGATCCTGGTGCGTGGGCTCGGGCTCAGCTGAAGCCCGCGCGGTCGGCGGGCGGAACCCACTGCCGCGCCGGGTCCAGCGGCGTGAAGTGCTCCTCGACGTGCCGCACGAGCTTCGGCAGCGCGGGGTGCGGGTGGTGCCGGTTCAGCAGCAGCGACCACGGGTAGACCGGAACCGGTTCCACGATGGGGATCTGGACGACGTCGGGGTACCACGGCACCCGCATCCGCTCGGCCGCGAAGCTGAACCAGTCCGTGGACTTGCCCAGCCGTTCCAGCAGGTCGTCGAAGCCGAAGTGCGGGCCGGTGGTGTCGATCCTGATGCCCAGCTCCTCCTCGAACGCCTCGTAGTAGTCCGCCCACTCGCTGCCCGGCTGGTTGTCCGGCATCCACGCGGTGCCCCCGACCAGCTCCGCCACGGTCACCGCGCGCCGCTTCGCCAGTGGGTGTTTGCTCCCCACCAGCAGGTGCAGGGGTTCGAGGTAGGCCGGTCGGTGCGCGACGGACTCGTCGAGCGTGCCCATCACGCGGGCGAACGCCGCGTCGACGCTGCGGTCTGCGAGGGCCGGTCGCGCGTCGCGAAGTCCTTGGGAGGTCACGATTTCCACCTCCACGCCGGTGGCCTGGTAGAACTCCCGGACCAGTTCCGTCGAGGCCAGCCAGGTGTGGAGCACGTCGATCCGCAGCGGCCGTTTCCTGGCTCGCAGCGCCGCCGTCGCCTGGTCGGCGACCGTGAGCAGCGCGCGAGCGTGCGGGAGGAACGCGTCGCCGTCGCCGGTGAGGCTCGTCCCACTGCTGCGTGAGCGGTGCAGCAGCGTCGTCGCCAGGTCGTCCTCCAGTCGGGCGATCCGCTTGGACACCGCCTGCTGGGAGAGCCCGAGCCGCATCGCCGCCTCGCCGAAGTGCCGCTCCTCCGCCACCACGACGAACGCGCGCACCGCGCCGAGGTCCAGCTCCACCGTCACTCCTTTTGGTTGTCAGCGCCGTGTGCCGGTTGTTGGACGACGGCTCCACGACCGGGTTCCAATGCCCCGGCGCTGAGGAACCTACAACGATGGGGAGTGGCCGGGGTGGACACGTTCGTGCACCTGCACGTGCACACCGAGTACTCGATGCTGGACGGTGCGGCGAAGATCGCTCCGCTGTTCGCTGAGGCGCAGCGGTTGGGGATGCCCGCGGTGGGGATGACCGATCACGGGAACATGTACGGGGCGGATCAGTTCTACCAGCAGGCGAAGAAGTT
>NZ_BAABAL010000022.1:0-64571 GCF_039537405.1 Allokutzneria multivorans
ATTCCAAGATCATCCGATCACGTGTCGGACCGTTCGCAACGTCCCAGGCCAGTACAGCTAGCGGTCGTCGCCCTCGACGGAGGCCAGCGCCTGGTCGACCCGTTCCCGCGCTCCGGCGAGGTGGCGGTCACACACCTTGGCGAGCGCTTCACCGCGCTCCCACAGCGCCAGCGAGTCCTCCAGGGAGAGGCCGCCCGCCTCCAGCTTGCGCACCACGTCGGCGAGCTGCTCGCGCGCGGCCTCGTAGCCCAGCGCGGCCAGTTCGGGATCAAGCTCCGTGCTCGCGCCGCTGTCGTTCACGCTGTGGGACTCCCCAACCTGCTCTGCACCCGGACCACCGCGGTGGCCACCGCCTGGTCGTATCCGATGAAGGCCTCGGCGAACTCGGCCCCGTCGCCCTCGAAGAGCGCCTCGCCGATCCGGTCCTCCGCCGCGGTCACCCTGCGCCGGTGGGCCGAACCGTCGCCGAGCCACCAGACGTCGCCGACGTAGATCGACGTCGCCTCGGACAACGCGCGCAGCCTAGCCGGAAGGCCGAGCCGTGCCGCGGACACGCAGCCGCCCAGCAGCGCTGACCAGCACTCGGCCGCAGCGGCGTTGGCTTCCTCGGCGCGCCGCCGCACCACCTGCGCGCTCCCGCGCTCCGGTGGACCGACCTGGCTGTCCGCCGCACTTCGGGCAGCGGCTACGGTCAACGGCAGGAACGTCGGCTCTCGGGCCGGAAAGGGCACCGCACACCTCCGTTCAGCGCTGTTAGGACTCCTCGGGCACGACGGCGTGTACCGAACCGTCCACGACGCGCACGCGCAAGCTGGTTCCCGGGGGAGCGTCGGCCAGATGGCGCAGCACGTGTGTGCTCCCGTCGGGTGCGAGGCGTTGGACGATCGCGTACCCGCGGGCCAGAGTGGACGCAGGTCCCAAGGTCGTCAAGCGTGCTTTAGTCGCTTCTAGGCCGGTGTACGCCGCACCGAGCTCCGCGCGCACCACGCGCCGGGCCCGATCGCGCAGGCCCCTTACCTCGTCAGCTCTGTTCCGCAGCGGCGTGATCGGATCGGCCAGCACCGGCCGGCTGCGCAGCGCGTTCAGCAACCGGTGTTCCCGATCCACCCATCCGTGTAGAGCTCGGCGGGCACGATTCCGCAGTTGCCTGATGCGCTCGCTCTCCTCGGCCATGTCCGGCACCACGCGCTTGCCCGCGTCCGTCGGCGTGGAACACCGCAGGTCCGCGACGTGGTCGACCAGCGGGGTGTCCGGCTCGTGGCCGATCGCGCTGACCACCGGCGTCCGGCACTTGGCGACCGCGCGGCACAGCGTCTCGTCGGAGAACGGCAGCAGGTCCTCGACGCTGCCCCCGCCCCTGGCCAGCACGATGACGTCCACCGCCGCGTCCGCGTCCAGCTTCCCGAGCGCCTCCACGATCTGCGGCACCGCCGTCGGGCCCTGCACCGCGACGTTGACCACCTCGAAGTGCACCGAGGGCCAGCGCGCGCGGGCGTTGGTCAGCACGTCCCGCTCCGCGGCGGAGGCGCGTCCGGTGATCAGGCCGACGCGGTTGGGCAGGAACGGCAGCCTCCGCTTGCGCCGTGAGTCGAAGAGCCCCTCCGCGCCCAGCAGCTGCCGCAACCGCTCGATCCGCGCCAGCAGCTCGCCGACGCCGACCGCGCGGATCTCGTCGACGCGCAGGCTCAGCGTGCCGCGCCCGGCGAAGTAGGAGGGGCGGCCGTGCACCACCACGCGGCTGCCCTCGGAGAGCTCCATGCCGCGCAACAGCGCGGGCGCGCAGGTCACCGTGAGCGAGATGTCCGCTGCCGGGTCGCGCAGTGTCATGAAGGCCGTGCCCGTACCCGGGCGCGCGGAGATCTGCGTGAGCTGGCCCTCCACCCACACCGCGCCGAGGCGGTTGATCCACTCGGCGATCTTGCGGGCGACCGTGCGTACCGGCCAGGGCTCTTCGGCGCTGCTCGGAGCGCTCACGATGCCGCCTCCACTGGGAAGAGCGCGTCGGCGGTCACGTGCCGCGAACGGTGGCGAGCCGGTTGGACAGCATCCGCACGAACGCCTCGCGGTCGGCGTGCGCGCGCTCGTGGGCGAGCAGGTCGTCCAGCTGCTCAGCGGTCAGCGACTTCAGCCGCCCGCGCAGCTGGGCGAAGGTGAGGTCGTCGTAGCCGGGCAGGGCCTCGGGATCGCCGTCCTCGCTCTCCACCGGCTCGGCCTCGGCGGCCGTGGTCTCGGCGGGGGTGCTCAGATCGACGTCCTCGTCGAAGGTCGCCCATTCGGGGGCCTCCTCGGCTGGGCGGAACGTGGCGAGCGCCTCATCGCCCTTGATCGCCAGCTCCGTGAGGTGCTGCTGCGCGCGCATGGACGCCTGCATGGCGACGCTCGCGACGGTGACCGGCAGCCCGGCTAGGGACTGCGGCAGCTTCCGGGCTTGTTCCACGGCCGTGACCGCCAGACCAGCGGCGACGCGCAGTGGCAGTGGCAAGGACTTCATGCGCCTAGCCTGCCTCAGTTCGGTCCTGCCTGGGAACTCGTGCGTGTCCTCCGGTCCAGGAGACCTCGATCAACTAGGCTCGGTGTTCCCGTTTGGCCCAGTGCGCTCAGTCGACGGTGGGATGACTCGTGCGCGCGCCCGTCCGTAGGGTGGGGGTATGACCACCTCCAAGCCCAAGCGCGTGCTGCTGGCAAATCCCCGTGGCTACTGCGCAGGCGTGGACCGAGCAGTGATCACCGTCGAGAAGGCGCTGGAGACCTACGGCGCCCCGGTCTACGTCCGCAAGGAGATCGTCCACAACAAGTACGTGGTCGAGACCCTGCGCGACCGCGGTGCGATCTTCGTGGACGAGACCGACGAGGTGCCGGAGGGAGCGCTCGTCGTCTTCTCCGCGCACGGCGTCTCGCCCGCCGTCCACGAGCAGGCCGCCGACCGCAACCTGCGCACCATCGACGCCACCTGCCCGTTGGTGACCAAGGTGCACAACGAGGCGCGCCGCTTCGCCAGGGACGACTACGACATCCTGCTCATCGGTCACGAGGGGCACGAGGAGGTCGAGGGCACCGCCGGTGAGGCCCCCGACCACGTGCGGCTCGTCGACACCGCCGAGGACGCGGCCCAGGTCGAGGTCCGCGACCCGTCCAAGGTGGTCTGGCTGTCCCAGACGACGCTGAGCGTCGACGAGACGATGGTCCGGGTGAAGCAGCTGCGCGAGCGCTTCCCCGAGATGCAGGACCCGCCGAGCGACGACATCTGCTACGCCACCTCCAACCGCCAGGTCGCGGTGAAGACCATGGCGCCTGACTGCGATCTGGTGCTCGTCGTCGGCTCGAAGAACTCGTCGAACTCGGTGCGCCTCGTCGAGGTCGCGCTGCAGTACGGCGCCAAGGCCTCCTACCTGATCGACTACGCCAAGGAGGTCGATCCGTCCTGGTTGGACGGCGTCGGCACCATCGGCGTGACCAGCGGTGCGTCCGTGCCGGACATCCTGGTGATGGACCTGCTGGCGATGCTGGAGAAGCGCGGCTGGGAGGACGTGGAGCTGGTGACCACCGCCAACGAGCGGATCACCTTCCAGCTCCCGCGCGAGCTGAAGCGCGACCTCAAGCAGGTCGCCAACTCCTGAGCCCGGCCAGCGCGTCCGAACCGACACGCTCGATCTCGACGCAAGAGCCCGGTGACACCGTCACCGGGCTCTTGTCGTGCTGTGGGCGCCGCGCCGCGGGCAGGGCTCAGTAGCCGTCGTCCCGACGAGGACGCCGCTGAGGAGGCTGCTGACGCGGTTGCTGGGGACGCCCGCCGGGCCCTGGACGCGGCGGCTGCTGGCGCGGCGGCGTCGGAGGCTGTTGGCCCTGGCCCGGACTCTTCCCCTGGCCTTGCCGACCCTGGCCTTGCCCCTGCGCGGGGCGCGGCGCGCGCGACGGCGGCTGCTGCCGAGCGCCACGCGGGTCCTGCTGCCCGCGCGCGGGCCTTCCCGCTCGGTCGGCTTCGCCTCGCTCACGGACGCCCGGGCGCGGCCGGTCCGCCTGCGGCGGCCGCTGGGCCCGCTCGCGCGGCGCGCGCTCGTCGCCTCGTCCGCGGTCGTCCCTCCCGCGCTCCTCGCGCCCGCCGCGGTCGTCGAAGCGGTCCTCGCGCCGCTCGTCCCGCGTCGACCGACCGGACGGCCGAGACGGACGCCTCGCCTCCGGCTCGCCCGCGTCCTCGGCGGGCCGACGCTGGTTGAACATGCGGACCACGCCGATGCCGATGGTGACCGCGGTGGTCAGCGCCATCGTCGGGAACGACTCGATGAGCGGCTTGCCGATGCTCAGCGCCTTGCCGGACAGCCCCTCGCCGCCCGCGCCGGAGAGCAGCACCACGATCGGCACCACGCCCACCATGACCAGTGGCGGTTGGACCATCGGACCGAAGATCGCGATCCGCTGCACCATGGCCACGGCGGCCACGCAGCTGAGGAAGAAGAACGCCGAGAACAGAAAACCGTTCGGACCCGCGATGAACGCGATGACCGCCGAGACACCGGCGGCGAGCCCTGCTGCGGCCCACCACGGTATGCCGTTGTCGCTGAAAGCGGAGCGCAGCGCCCAGCGCGGGTCTGGCCCGACGTCGCTTCGACGGTCGCGTGTGGCGGTCACCCGTTCCACGTTAGTCCGTGCGGAGTCAACGTCCGCAGCATGGAGTGATGTGGATGGCTCGACCACTCCACTGGAACGTCATTCACCAGCGGTATTCCAGGAAACGTGAAGACCGCCTCCGCAATTCGACGTGTCCGGACTTACCCGAAACGGTGATCCAGGCCGCCTCGCCCCGCCCGGTCAGCGTTCGTCGTCGACCACCCCCTGCCCGTCGAACCGCTGCCCGCCGACTCCACTGGTCTGGCCGTTGCCCTGGCCGCTGCCGTGAGCACTGACCTCACCGTTGCCCGAACCGGAGAGCTCCTCGGAGTGCCGAACGGCCGGGATCGGCGTCGGGCTCGCCGCCGCCTCGGTCAGCGGCTGCGCCGAACCCCTGAAGCTGTCCAGCGCGTCCAGTTCGCGGCGCCGGGCCGACAGGAACCGCTGGAGGTGGGTGCTCGACAGGTTGGCCGCCTCCACCGCGTTGCTCGCCGACCGGTGCGCGCGGGCCGCCTGCGCGCGCACGTTCTCCATGTCCTCGACCAGCGTCCGCTCGGTCGCGGCGAACAGCGCCGCCGAGGCCAGGACGGCGAAACCCGTTGGGCCGCAGAGGAAAATCCGCCGGTCGAGCAGCCAGCGCAGCAGGTTCGGGTCGGTGTCCAGCGCCGCAACCACCGCCGCGTCCGACGGCACGAACATGATGGTCCCGTAGATCGCGTCGGCCCACCGCTGGTAGCCCTTGCCCGCGAGGTCCGTCGCCCTGGACCGGATGTTGCGCACGTGCACCCGGAGGGCGTCGGCCCGCTCGGCGGCGTCGTCGGTCTCCACAGCCTCGGCCCAGCAGGCCATGCTGGCCTTGGCGTCGACCGGCACCCTGCGGTCGCCGCCGACCAGCAGCAACAGGTCCGGCTTCGCCGAACCGCCGCCCGCGAGGTCGGTCTGCAACGTGAAGTGCAGGCCCTCGCGCAGTCCCAGGGCCCGCGCGGTCTCCGCCAGCACCTGCTCGCCGAGCTCGCCCCTGCCGGTCACCGAGGAGAAGGCCACCTCGTACCTGCGCAGTGCGGCCTGCTGCTCCCTGCCCCGGCCGCGTTCGGTCTCCACCATGGCCATCGCCATGTCGGTGCGCCGCACGCCGTCGGTGTAGAGGCGCCACAGCATGAACAGCGCGCCGCCCATCAGCAGGGCCAGCACGGCGAGTGCGGTGATCACAACGGATGTCACACCGCGATGATGTACCGCCGCCCCGACAATGTGGAGCCGGGGTGGGGCTTGGGTGGAATTCGTTTCACCGTGTCCAGACAACTTCGCCGGTCGCGAAGTGCCGTCAGAGCGCCGTTTCGCGCGCACACTGCGACCCCTGACCGGGCGAAAAGCGAGTTGTGAGAACAAAACGTGGATCGCGCGCCGATCGGCCCCGGTGAGACGATTTCCACCCAGGCCGCGACTTGCCCTTGGCATTGCCGGGAATTCCCGGCGACTGTGTCTACCGTGACTGCCATGCGAGTGCTGCACACCTCCGACTGGCACGTCGGCCGCACCTTCCACGGGAGGGACCTGCTGGCCGACCAGACCGCCGTGCTCACGGGTCTCGCCGACCTCGTGGCCGAGGAGCGGGTCGACGTCGTCGTGGTGGCCGGCGACCTCTACGACCGAGCCGTGCCCTCGGCGGAGGCGGTCGAGACGTGCGTGCTGGTGCTGCGCTCGCTGCGCGAGGCGGGCGCGCAGATCGTGATCACCTCCGGGAACCACGACTCCGCGCCGAGGATGGGGGCCTTCGCCGAGTTCGCCGCCGCTGGCGGACTGCACCTGCGCACCCGGATCTCCTCGCTGCACCAACCCGTTCTGCTCGCGGACGAGCACGGACCCGTCGCGTTCTACGGCATCCCCTACCTCGACCCGGACCCGGCGCGCAGGGCGCTCGGGATGACGGAGGGGCGAGGGCACACCGCGGTGCTCGCGGAGGCGATGCGTCGTGTCCGTGAGGACCTGGGAGAACGTGCGCCCGGCACGCGGTCGGTGGTGATCGCGCACGCCTTCGTCACGGGCGGGGCGGGCAGCGATTCCGAGCGCAAGATCGCGGTCGGCGGCGTCGAACAGGTTCCCGGCGCGGTCTTCGACGGCGTCGACTACGTCGCTCTCGGGCACCTGCACGGACCACAGGTGCTCGCCGAACACCTCCGCTACTCCGGGAGCCCGCTCGCGTACTCGTTCTCCGAGACGCGGCAACGCAAATCGGTGTGGTTGGTCGACCTGGACGCCTCAGGGCTGACCGAGGTGCGGCGCGTGGAACTCCCGGCGCCGCGCGGGCTGGCCACGGTCTCCGGCGAGATCGAGGACCTCCTGGCAGACCCCGTGCACGCGGAGTTGGAGGACAAGTACCTGTCCGTCGTGCTCACCGATCGCGTGCGCCCGCTCGACGCGATGAGACGGCTGCACCAACGCTTCCCGCACGCCGTGCACATCGACTTCCGCCCGGCCGGAGCGGACGACGCGCCGCTGCGCTACGTGGAGGCGGTGCGCGGGCGCAGCGATGTCGAGATCTCCCACCGGTTCGTCGACGACTGCCGCGGTGCGGGGCCGAACGAGCGCGAGCGGCGTCTGCTGGACTCGGCGATCGAGTCGGTCCGGGAAACCGAGGTGCAGGTGTGAGGCTGCACAGGCTCGAACTCACCGCGTTCGGTCCTTACCCGGGGCGCGAGGAGGTCGACTTCGACGCGCTGGGTGAGGACGGGTTGTTCCTGCTGCACGGGGAAACCGGCGCCGGGAAGACGACGGTCCTCGACGCCGTGGCGTTCGCGCTGTTCGGCAGGGTCCCGGGCGCGCGCGACGAGGCGAAGCGGCTCCGATGCGACTACGCCGAGAGGGACACGCCGACCGAGGTCGTGCTCGATTTCAGTCTGCAGGGCCACCGTCTCCGGATCGCCAGGAGCCCGGAGTACCTCCGCCCCAAGCGCCGTGGTGGCGGTGAGACGACGCAGAACGCCAAGGCCTCGCTGACCTGGCTGAGCGATGCCCCACCCGGACACGCCAGCGAGGGCGTGACCCGGATCGACGAGGTGGCCAGGACGGTCCAGCGGCTGCTCGGGATGAGCGCGGAGCAGTTCTTCCAGGTCGTGCTGCTGCCGCAGGGCGACTTCGCCCGCTTCCTCCGTGCCGACACCTCGGAGCGCGAGAAGCTGTTGGAGAGGCTGTTCAGCACCGAGCGGTTCCGCGAGGTCGAGCAGTGGTTCATGGAGCACCGCAGGGAAGCCGGTCGCAAGCTCGACGAGCGGCAGCAGGGTGCGCGGATGCTCGTCGCACGTGTCGCACAGGCCTCGGGGACGGAGTTCTCCGAGGACGAGGAGGGCTGGCTCGACGGGCTCATCGCGTCCTGCACGGCCGTTGTTGACCAGGCAGCGGACAAGGAGAACGAGGCGAAGCGCGTGCGCGGCCTGGCCGAGGCCGAACTCGTGCGACGTCGCGAGCTGGCCGACCGCGTCCGGCGCGTGCGCGTCGCGACCACTGAACTGTCCACTGTGGACGGAATGCGTGCGGAGCGGCAGGCGTGGGCCGTGGCGTTGACCGCCGCGCGGAAGGCGGTTCCGGTCCGTGAGGCGCACGCGGTGCTCATCAGGGCCGAGGCCGAGCTGCGGCGAGCGCGGGACGCGGTGGAGCGAACCGCGACGCGGGTCGGTGACGAGGGCAGCTCGGTGGAGGAGCTGCGGTCCAAGGCCGCGGAAGCTCAGGAACTCGCGGGTCAGCTCGCCGAACTCGCGGTGGAAGCCCAGCAACAGCAGCACGACCGTGTGCGCTTGGTGCAGGTGGAACGGGAGCTGGAGACGTTCCGCAGGCGGGTCAAGGAGCTCGACGAGATCATCAGCGCCCTTCCGGAACGGATCACCGGCTGCCGGGCCGCCGTCGACCAGGCGAAGAACGCGGCGCTGAGGCTGGAGGATCTCGTTGGGCGGCGGGACCAACTGCGTGCGCTGGTGCGTGACGCGGAGGCCCTGCCGCAGGCTGAGAACGCCCACGAGCATGCGGCTGCGGCTTTCCGAAGCGCGGTGGACGAGCACCAGAACGCCCGTGAACTCCTGCTCGACCTGAGGCAACGCCGTCTGCACGGCATCGCGGCCGAGTTGGCGGAAGGCCTCGCGGAGGGGCAGCCGTGTCCGGTGTGCGGTGGCGAGGAGCACCCCTCGCCCGCGAGCCGCACGGCGGAGCGAGTGACCGAAGCCGACGAACGCCGAGCAGAAAGCGTTGAACAGCAAGCACTTCGCCGTCGCGACTCGGCCAGTGAGGCAGTGCGGGAAGCCGAACGAGCCGTTGCCGCGCTCCGGGAGAGGCTCGACGGTCGGAGCGCCGACGAGCTGAAGAAGCTGCTGGCCGAGGTCGACGCGCAGCACAGGACGGCCAATGCGGCGGCTGCTGCGGTGCGCACGCGGGAGGCAGAACTGGAGCAGCTGGAGGCCAAGCTCGACCAGGCGCGCAGGGAACACGGTGAGGCTGATCGCTCGGTGGCGGTTCGCACGACAGAGCAGGCGGTACTCACCGAAGCGATCGAGCGTCGCGCGGTGCGGCTGGACGAGGCGCGTGGTGACCACCCCGACGTTCCGGCCAGGCGTACGTGGCTTCTTGACACCGCGAAGGCCCTGATCTCGCTCATCGACGCGCGCAGGGCGTTCGCGGACTCCGAGGACCGCACGGACCGCCAGCGCGCGACCGTGTTGTCCGCCGTTGCCGAAGCCGGGTTCGATCACCTCGATGCGGCCTTGGACGCTGTGATGGAGGAGGCCGACCGCGAGCGGTTGGAGCGACGGATCCGAGACCTGGACCGCAGGGAAGCCGCAGCGAAATCCGTGCTGGCGGAGCCTGAACTCGCTGACGTCGATCCTGCTGCGCCGGTGGACGTGGCTGAAGCAGAAGTGGCCGCGCGGGAGGCAGGCGCGGTCGCTTCGGCAGCGCTCAGCGAGCTGAACGCGGCGCAGCGGCGCAGGGACGACGTGATCGGTCTGGGACGCGAACTCCGCGCGGCGTGGGCAGTGCTCGCGCCGCTGGAGGCCGAGTTCGCGGAGCTGAACGCTCTGACCGACGTCGTCAACGGCCGTGGGCAGAACACCAGGAAGATGTCGCTGCGCTCCTACGTCCTCGCCGCCCGGCTGGAGGAGGTCGCGGTCGCGGCCACCGAACGCCTGCAGCGGATGAGTCAGGGGCGCTACTCCTTCGTCCACTCCGACGCCGCGGGGGTTCGGGGCACGCGCGGAGGGCTCGGGCTCGACGTGCTGGACGGCTACTCCGGGCGGACCCGGCCCGCGAAGACGCTCTCCGGCGGGGAGTCCTTCCTGGCCTCGCTCGCCCTCGCGCTCGGTCTCGCCGACGTCGTCGCGGCGGAGACCGGTGGCGCGCTGCTCGACACCCTGTTCGTGGACGAGGGCTTCGGCACCCTCGACGCGGGCACCCTCGACCTCGTGATGGACACCCTCGACGAGCTGCGGGCCGGCGGGCGCGTCGTGGGGTTGGTCTCGCACGTGGAGGAGCTGCGCCAGCGCATCCCGACCCGGCTGCGGGTGCGCAAGGCGCGGGACACCACCGGCTCCAGTCTGGAGGTGGTCACCGGCTGAACGACATCATCCCAGGTCCTCGTGGTCCAGCAGCCAGCGCTTGGCCTCGACACCCCACCGGAAGCCCCCGATCCCACCACCGGTGCGCAAGACCCGGTGGCACGGCACGAACAGCGCGGCGGCGTTGCGAGCGCACGCGGACGCGGCCGCGCGAACCGCCTGGGGGCGCCCGGCGAGGGTGGCGTAGTCGGCGTAGGTCACCGGCTTGCCGGCGGGCACGGTGCGCAGCGTGGTCCACGCGTGCTCCATGAACTCCCCACCGCGTTGCCGCACGGGCACTTCGGCCGCCGCGTCCAGCTCACCGGCGTGGTAGCTGCGGATCGCCTTGGTGACCGCGCCGAGTTCGGTGCGGGGCCTGACCTCGGCCGGGCGCAGGCTCGGCGAGATCACCACGAGCAGGTCGTCAACGGCGCCGGTCCAGCCGGAGGCCAGCACGACGCCGTCCTCCGCGGTGATCGCGGTGAACGGCCCGATCGGCGTGTCCACCGTCGCGGAGTGGGCGGTCGTGACGACGCTGCTGGTGTGTTTGCCGGTGGGGCGCTTGGTCGCCGTGGATCGGGTGGCCGTGCTCATGCGGTTCTCCTTGCGGTCGAGGTGGATGCGGCCAGCGCGGCGGCGCGCCACAGGTGCATTCCGGCGTAGGACCGCCAGGGACGCCAGGACCTGGCGCGGGTCCGGAGACCGTCCACATCGGACGGTAGTCCGAGCGCTCCGGCCCCCTTGCGCATGGCCGTGTCCGTGGCGAGCAGGACGTCTGGCGTGCCGAGGACCCGCATGGCCACGTAGTCGGCGGTCCAGCGGCCGATTCCGGGCAGTTCCTGGAGTTCGGCGGTCAGCTCCGCGTCGTCGCGGCCGATGTGCAGCTCCAGCGACCCGTCCGCGAGCGCGGCGCAGGCGGTGAGCACCGCGTCGACGCGTTTGCTCGGGCCGGTGAGCACGTCGGCACCGTGCGCGGCGATGGCCTCCGCCGTGGGGAACAGCGTGGTCAGCTGTCCCTCAGCGGCGGGGAGCGGGACGCCGAGCGCTCGGGTCAGCGCGTCGACGCTGGTGCGGGCCGAGGCGACGGACACCTGCTGGCCCAGCAGTGCGCGCACGAGCATTTCGTGCGCGTCCATGGTGCCGGGCACCCGGATGCCGGGTGTCGCGGTCACGAGCGAGCGGAAGGAGGCGTCAGCGGACAACACCTCGTCAACGGCGAGCGGGTCAGCGTCCAGGTCGAGCAGCCTGCGGACGCGGGACACGGCCGCGCCCAGGTCGCGCAGGTCGACCAGGCGCAGACGGCAGTGCACGTGGGTCGGCGTGGGCTCCAGGTGCACCGTCGCGGCGCCGTGCGGCAGCGCGATGGCGCGGGAGTAGATGCCCGCCTCAACGTGCTCCACACCCGGAATCGCCCGTGCGGCAAGGAAAGCCAGCGTGCCCTCGGCGTCCATGGGCGGGCGGAACGGCAGGCGCAGGTTGATCGTCCCGGTCCTCGGCTCGACCGGCGCGTCCGACCTGCGGCGCTTCTGCGCGCCCGCGCGCAGCACGGACGGTGACGTGGCGAAGACGGCCTGGATGGTCTCGTTGAACTGGCGCACGCTGGAGAACCCGGCGGCGAAGGCGATGTCGGCGAACGGCAGCGCCGTCGTCTCTATCAGCGTGCGCGCGGCGTGGGCCCGGTGCGCCCGGGCCAGCGCGAGCGGTCCCGCGCCCAGTTCTGCGGTGAGCACCCGGGACAGGTGCCGCTCGGAGTAGCCGAGCCTGCGGGCGAGCCCCGGCACGCCCTCGCGCTCGACGACGCCGTCACCGATCAGCCGCATCGCCCTGGACGCAAGGTCGGCGCGCAGGTCCCACTCCGGGGAGCCGGGCACGGCGTCGGGAAGGCAGCGGCGGCAGGCTCGGTAACCCGAGGACTGGGCGGCGGCCGTGGTGGGGAAGAACTCGACGTTGCGGCGCTTCGGCGTCATCGCCGGGCAGGACGGGCGGCAGTAGATGCCCGTGGTGCGCACGGCCAGCACGAAGCATCCGTCGAAGCGGGCGTCGCGGGAGGCGACGGCCCGGTAGGCACGCTCGGAATCGACCAGCACGACACCGATGCTGCCAGCAGCGCGGTGCCTCGGCTGGCGGAAATCCGCCGCGGCGATCACCGGGGGAGCGGGCGTTCTCCCCGCCCGTGGCCGGAGGCGCTCGGGCGGGCACCTAGACTCCCCAGACGTGAGTCTCACCCTCGGCATCGTCGGGCTGCCCAACGTGGGCAAGTCCACCCTGTTCAACGCGCTGACCCGCAACGACGTGCTCGCCGCGAACTACCCGTTCGCCACCATCGAGCCCAACGTCGGCGTGGTCCCGCTGCCCGACGCGCGGCTCGACCAGCTCTCGAAGATCTTCGGCAGCGAGCGCATCGTGCCCGCGACCGTGTCCTTCGTCGACATCGCGGGCATCGTGCGCGGCGCCTCCGAGGGTGCGGGCCTTGGCAACCAGTTCCTCGCCAACATCCGCGAGGCGAACGCGATCTGCCAGGTCGTCCGGGTCTTCGAGGACCCCGACGTGATCCACGTCGACGGCACGTTCGACCCGACGTCGGACATCGAGACGATCAACACCGAGCTGATCCTCGCCGACCTCCAGACCTTGGACAAGGCGCTCACCCGCTTGGAGAAGGAAGCCCGCGTCCAGAAGGACCGGCGCGCGGCGCTGGAGGAGGCCAAGAAGGCCAAGGACATCCTCGACGGCGGCCGCACCCTCTTCTCCGCGCAGGCCGAGGTCGACGTGACCGAGCTGCGCGAGCTGAACCTGCTCACCACCAAGCCGTTCCTCTACGTCTTCAACGCCGACGAGGGCGTGCTGACCAACGAGGCCCGCAAGAAGGAGCTGCGCGAGCTGGTCGCCCCGGCCGACGCGGTGTTCCTGGACGCCAAGGTCGAGGCCGAGCTGCTGGAGCTGGACGAGGAGTCCGCGCGCGAGCTGCTGGAGACCATCGGCCAGGAGGAGCCCGGCCTGCACTCGCTGGCCCGCGCCGGGTTCCACACCCTCGGCATGCAGACCTACCTCACCGCGGGCCCCAAGGAGTCCCGCGCGTGGACCATCCGCAAGGGCTGGACCGCCCCGCAGGCCGCCGGTGTCATCCACACCGACTTCGAGCGCGGCTTTATCAAGGCGGAGATCGTCTCCTTCGCGGACCTGGTCGACGCGGGGTCGATGGCCTCGGCGCGCTCGGCGGGCAAGGTCCGCATGGAGGGCAAGGACTACGTGATGGCCGACGGCGACGTGGTCGACTTCCGCTTCAACGTCTAGCCAGGAATCGGCCGCCCCGCACCAGCGGGTGACGCATTGATGTAATGATTGCGTCAATCTATTGCGCGGGCGGGGCGATGCCGTGGAACACCCTGGCTCTCGTGCGAGGAGGTGCCGCGCGGTCAGGTCTACGAGACCGACCCGTGGGGGCGGAAGAAGGCGATCGTGCGGTCCTGACCCGTCGACCCGGAGCGCGGTTTCTGCCGCTTCATCCCGGACGCCTGGCCGCGCCTGTCCTCCGGCCGGGTCGAGGTCCTGTGCGCGCCGGTTGACGGTCGCCTGGAAACCAGTTCCCGATTCGTTCGCTGGTCCGGTGGAGACCCGGTTCCAGGTGCCGGGCATGAAGAAGTTCTCCGGCGGCGAGGGCTGCTTCTGAGCCAACGGCACGTGGGCGGGCAGCGGCGACCTCTGCGTCGCCGAGGTCGGCGGCACCATGGAGACGTGCGTCATCACGCCCGGGGGTGTGGTGGCACCGTTCCGCCGCTGGGACCGCTGAGCGAGTCCAGCACGCCCTCGATCTCCCCGGCGAGCGACACGTCCAGCGCGGTGACCCCGCCCTCGGAGTGCGTCGAGCACCGGAAGGTCAACGTGCGCCAGCGGATGTCGATGTCCGGGTGGTGGTTGTCGTTCTCAGCGATCTCCGCCACACGGTTCACCACCCGGATCGCATCGGTGAAGCTCGCCAGTTCGGCGGTGCGGACGAGCTCTCTGCCCTGCTGGCGCCAGTGCGGAAGGGCGTTGAGCGCTTCGGTCACCTGTTCGTCGTTCAGCAGTTCGGCCATCTCCTCATGGTGGCCGTGGCTCCCGCCGGGCGCGAGTCCGACGTAGGCTGGGGCCGCCACGGGAGCCCGGTATGCCGGGCTGAGAGGAGGGCAGCCAGCCCTCGACCGTACGAACCTGATCCGGGTCATGCCGGTGTAGGGAGGTTGCGCGCCGCACGCGGTGCCTCGTGGTCACGACAACGGCGACCAGGAGGGACGAAGTGCGGAGCAGAACACTCGGAGCGCTGATGGTGCTCGCGCTGATCAGCGGGTGCTCGCTGACGGGCGGCGGCGAGGCGGGGACCGGCGGCGAGAAGGTCGTCCTGGTCACGCACAACTCGTTCGCGCTGCCCAAGCCGGTGCTGGACGAGTTCACCAAGAACACCGGCATCACCATCGAGATCAGCCGCCGCGGCGACGCGGGCGAGATGACCAACCAGCTGGTGCTGACCAAGGGCAACCCGCTGGCCGACGCGGTCTTCGGCATCGACTCCACCTACGCCTCGCGCGCGATCGGGCAGAACCTGCTCCAGGCCTACCGCAGCCCCGAAGCCGCCAAGGGCGCGCAGCGCTACGCGGTCGCGGGGGCGGAGGACAAGCTCAGCGCGGTCGACGTCGGCGACGTGTGCCTCAACATCGACACGGGTTTCCTCGCCCAGCGCGGCATTCCGGAGCCGACCTCGCTGGCGGAGCTGACCGATCCCCGCTACAAGGACCTGCTCGTCGTGCAGAACCCGGCGACCTCGTCCCCGGGCCTGGCCTTCCTGTTCGCCACGGTGGCCACCTTCGGCGAAGAGCGGTGGGCGGAGTACTGGACCAAGCTCAAGGCCAACGGCGTCAAGGTCGCCAGCGGCTGGGAGCAGAGCTACACGCAGGACTTCTCCGGCTCCTCCGGCAAGGGACCGCGCCCACTGGTGGTGTCCTACGCCTCCTCGCCGTCGGCCGAGGTCGGTCCGGACGGCAAGCCGCGCACGAAGGCGCTGCTCGGCGGGTGCTACCGGCAGGTCGAGTACGCGGGCGTGCTCACCGGTGCGAAGAACACCGATGGAGCGCGCAAGGTCGTGGACTTCCTGTTGTCGGACAAGGTGCAGTCGCAGCTGGCTGAGCAGATGTTCGTCTACCCGACGCGCGAAGGCGTTGCGCTGCCCCAGTCCTGGCAGGCGGCGGCGCCGTTGCCGACCAAGGCCCTTGAGCTGCCCGCGCCGCAGGTCGACCGCGACCGTGAGCGCTGGCTCGCCCTGTGGCGGTCCGTCGTGCAGGGCTGACGGGTGCGCGGTACGAAGATCGCGCTCGGCGTGGGAGCGGCGGTTCCGCTGCTGTTCCTCGCCGTGTTCTTCGCCTGGCCGGTCGCGGCGATCATCGGTCTGGGGCTGGGGGAGTCCGGGGTCGGCGCGGTGCTCGCGGACTCGCAGACCTGGGAACTGGTGGCGTTCACGCTCGGCCAGGCAGCGGCGTCCACGGTGGTCGCTCTGCTGGCGGGGCTCCCCGTGGCGTACCTGCTCGCGCGCTGTGCCGTGCGCGGGCGGGGGTTCGTCCGGTTGATCGTCACGATCCCGTTCGTGCTGCCCACACTGGTGGTGGGCATGGCTTTCCGGTCGTTGCTCGGCGACAGCGGAGTGATCGCGATCGTGCTGGCCAACGCGTTCTTCAACGTCGCGGTGGTGGCGCGGACGGTGGGCGGCCTGTGGGCGAACCTCGATCTCCGAGCCGAAGATGCGGCGCGTGCGCTGGGTGCTTCTCGTTGGCGCGCCTTCACTTCGGTGACGTTGCCCGCGCTGGCGCCCGCGATCGGCTCGGCCCTGGCCGTTGTTTTTCTTTTCTGTGCAACGAGTTTCGGCGTGGTCCTGGTGCTCGGTGGTTCGGAGTACCGGACGTTGGAGACCGAGATCTACCTGCGCACGGTGCAGTTGCTCGACCTGCCGGGAGCTGCGGCGCTCTCGCTCGTGCAGCTCGTCGCGGTGGTCGGTGCGCTGCTCGCCGGTGCGATCGCCCGGCGCAGGCGGGAGACCGCGTTGGCCCTGCGGCGAAGCGCGGAGACGGCTCGAAGACCCGAAGGCGCTGAGTGGGTCGTGGTGGGCGCGGCGCTGACGGTCGTGGTTCTGTTGCTGCTGCCGGTGTTCTCGCTGATCGTCCAGTCACTGTCCACAAGGGACGGTTGGAGTCTTGCCGGGTATACGGCGCTCGCGGGGGACGCGGCGGAGTCGACGTTGGGCGTGTCAGGCCTGGCCGCGGCGGTGAACTCGTTGCGGACCGCGTTCGACGCGACCCTGCTCGCGATGTTCCTCGGAGTTCTCGCGGCGGTCGTGCTGTCCCAACTGCGGCGACGGCGCGGTCGGCTCGCCGAGGCGATGGACATGGCGCTGATGCTCCCGCTCGGGGTCTCCGCCGTGACCGTCGGGTTCGGCTACCTCGTCACGATGGACTCGCTGCCCGGAGATCTCCGCTCGTCGCCGGTCCTGGTGCCGTTCGCGCAGGCGCTCGTGGTGATGCCGTTGATCATCCGGACCGTGCTTCCCGTGCTGCGCGCGATCGACGACCGCCTCCGCCAGGCAGCCGCGACGCTCGGAGCCTCGCCGCTGCGGGTGTGGCGCGAGGTCGACCTCCCCTTCGCGGGTCGCTCGTTGCTCGCCGCCGCGGGATTCGGTTATGTGGTGGCGCTGGGCGAGTTCGGCGCGACCAGCTTCCTCGTGCGGCCGGACGCACCGACGCTGCCGGTGGCGGTCTCGCGGCTGATCTCGCGCCCGGGAGAGCTGAACGTGCAGATGGCCTACGCCTCGTGCGTGCTGCTGATGATCGTCACCGTTGCCGCTGTCGCGCTGGTCGAGCGCGTCCGCGTCGGCTCGGAAGCCCTGGGAGAGTTCTGATGGGCCTGCGGCTCAGCAACCTGAGTGTCCACTATGGACAGAACCTCGCCGTGTCCGGCGTGCACCTGGAGATCGGCGACGGCGAGGTGCTCGCCCTGCTCGGGCCTTCCGGTTGCGGCAAGTCCACGCTGCTGCGCGCGGTCGCGGGCCTGGAGCAGAGCAGCTCCGGCGCGGTGGCTTGGGACGACGTGGACCTGGCCGGAGTGCCGGTGCACCGGCGGGAGTTCGGCCTCGTCTTCCAGGACGGTCAACTGTTCCCGCACCGCGATGTGGCGGGCAACGTGGCGTTCGGGCTGCGCATGCGGGGCGCTGACAAGCGGGCCCAGGCCGAGCGGGTGGCGGAACTGCTTGAGCTGGTCGGCCTTCCCGGCTACGGCTCGCGACGCACCACGGAGCTGTCGGGAGGAGAGCAGCAGCGCGTCGCGCTGGCGCGTGCCCTCGCTCCTCGGCCGAAGTTGTTGCTGCTCGACGAACCGTTGTCCGCGCTGGACCGCGCGCTGCGCGAGCAGTTGGCCGCTGATCTCGCCGTGCTCCTGCGCCGCGCCGGTGCCACCGCGCTCCTGGTGACCCACGACCACGGTGAGGCTTTCGCGCTGGCGGATCGAATCGCGTTGATGCGCAAGGGAAAAATCGTGCAGACGGGCACTCCCCACGAAGTTCGGAAGCGCCCGGCCGACGATGACGTCGCAGCTTTCCTCGGCCACACCGGCGAATCGGCGAGCTGCCCCTGCTGCGGCTCGCCGATCCCCGACTCAGCTGTCCTTGGTCGCCATGCGCGCCACGGTCGCTGACAACCCGATCACGATGTAGCACAGCGCGCGGGCCGCCCCCTCGGTCAGCGCCGCTGTCTCCATCGGATCGCGGATCACGTCGATCAGCGACATCCATCCGGTCGTCAACAGCATGGGGTGCAGCCACGACAGGTCGGCGATCCCCCCGAGCACGGCGAACACGATCAGCGTGCCCATCATGACCGCGAGCACCACTAGCGGGTGGTCGGTCAGCGACGACAGCGCCAGCGCTATCGCGGCCACGGCGAACATCTGCAGCCACACCCACGCGGCGGCGAGGCCGACTCGTCCGGCGCCCTCTCCGAAGCTCAGCGCCGTCCCCGAGATCGACGTGAACTCCGTCGTGCCGGTGAACACCACCCCCGCGGTGATCCCCAGCACCGCGAGCACGGCGACGGCGATCGCGCTCACCGCGGCCACGCCCACCGTCTTCACCACGACCAGCCTGGTGCGGCCGATCGGCGCGATCAGCAGCCCCCGCAGCGTGCCGTGGCTGGACTCACCGGCGATCGCATCGGCCGCGGTCATCGAGATCACCATCGGCAACAGCAGCGGCATCGCCATGCTCATCGCCGCCAGCGGCAGCACCATTCCGTTGCCCAGCAACGAGGCCAGCATCGGTGGGCCGCCGACGACGGGCGTGCCGCCGATGTCGAGCATGCTCATCAGGACCCCGAGCCCGATCGGCACCAGGGCGAGCACCCCGAAGGCCGCGAGCGTCCTCGGCCGCCGCAGCACCCACCGCAGCTCTGAGCGCAGCAGCCTGCCAAGAGGCGCCTTGGGCGTCTTCTCCAGGAGATCCGGCGAGGCGATCGATGCCGTCGTCATGACCCCTCCCGCACGTCGGACTCCGTCAACCTGGCGAACAGCTCTTCGAGCCCGGTCCGCTCGCGCCGCGCCTCGCGCACGCCCACCCCGGCGAGCACGAGCTTCTCGATCACCTGCTGCGACGTCACGGAGACCAGCTCCGCGCGTACACCGTCCACATCGGACTTGTACGGAATTCTGTTGTCCCGCAAAGTGTCCACTGCGAGTTGAACGTCCTCTGTGGACACTGTGAGGGTTGGCGTCCCCCCGTCGAGCAGCTGGGCGAGCGAGCCCTGTGCCACCGCCGTGCCCTGGTGCAGCACGGCCACGTGGGTGCACGTCGCCTCGACCTCGGCCAGCAGGTGCGAGGACACGACCACCGTCGTCCCCGCCTCGTGCAGCTCGGCCATGACACCGCGGATCTCCCTGGTACCCGCGGGGTCCAGCCCGTTGGTGGGCTCGTCGAGCACCACCAGCCGCCTCGGCACCAGCAGCGCGGCGGCCAGGCCGAGCCGCTGCTTCATGCCGAGCGAGTAACCCCGGTACTTGCGCGTCGCCGCGTGCCCGAGACCGACCCGCTCCAGCGCGCCGTCGACGGCCCTGGAAATCCCCTCGGTCGGCAGCAGCGGTTCGGCGGCGGCGCAGCGGCGGAGGTTCTCCCGCCCGGAGAGGAACGGGTGGAACCCGGGCCCCTCCACCAGCGCGCCCACGTGCGGCAGCGCGCGGTCGGCGCCGTCGGGCATGGGCACCCCGAGCAGCTCGACGCTGCCCGCGCTCGGCCTGGTCAGACCGAGCAGCATCCTGATCGTGGTGGTCTTGCCGGAACCGTTGGGTCCCAACAGGCCGAGCACCGCGCCCTGCGGGACCTCGAGGTCGACGCTGTCGACCGCGACGGTGTTTCCGTAGACCTTGCGAAGGCCGGTGGTGCGCGCCGCGAGGGCGGGGGCGGCGGACTTCGCCGCCCCCGCCGCACCGGTCGCCGCGAGCGGCTCGGTGCTCAGACTCACTTCACGGTGCCGATCGCCTCGATGAGCACCTGGGACGGAACGGCGCCCGCGGCGAAGCGGCCGTCCTCGGTGAGCAGGCCGGTGCCGACCTTGGTGGTGATCAGGTAGCCCTTGCCCCACGGGCCCTCGACCTTGGCGCCGAACTGCTTGACCAGCTCCATCGGGTTCTGGACGGACTTGCCGTCCTTGTCCTTGGGCAGCTCGTCGAACTTGGGCAGGCGCCCGGCGACGGTGGTGTCCCAGCCCTCGCCGACGACCTTGACCAGGTCGGTCTCCGGCAGCTTGGGCGCCTCGCCCGGCTTGTGGTTCTTCTCGAACTCCTCGCGCTTGCGCTCCACGTCCTTGAACTTCGTCGCGCTGTCCTCGACCTTCGAGCCCGCGGGCGGGGTGAAGGTGAACAGCTTCGGGTCCTGGGCGCCGATGTCGAGCTTGGTGAAGCCGACCTGCGCGACCGGCTCGCTGGAGCCGTTGGCCAGCACGACCACCCGCAGCGGGATGCGCTTCTCCGCGTCCACCGCGACGCGGACCTCACGCAGCAGCGTGCGCTCGCTCGGGGCGGGCGCGAGCACCAGCTCGTAGGCGTCGCGACCGGCGACGCTGGCCGTGCCGTCCACCGAGATGCTGCTGTGCGGGCGGACCACGTCGATGATCTGCTTCGCCGCGCTCGCCGGGTCGTTCAGCTCGGCCGGGCGCTCCTTGGGGGCCTGCGACTTGTCGAAGGTGTGCTTGGTGGCGACCTTCGTGCTGGAGTCCCAGGTCCACGCGGTCGTGCCGTCGTTGACCATGATCTTCTCGCCGCCGGTCTGGCTCGTGCTCACCCGGGCCTTGCCGGTGCCGTCGGACCAGATCTTCGCGGACACGCCGCTCAGGTCGATCGGCATGTTGGGGATGGCGGGGAGACCGAGGTTGGCCTTGCCCTCGACGGTGCCCCCCAGCGCCGGGATCTCCTTCTGGCTGAGCACCGACTGCACCAGCTGCTCCGGGTTCACCGGCGGCAGCACGGGAGCGGCACCCGCACCGGACGGCATGGCCAGCACGGTCAGCCCGACCGCGCCTGCGAGCGCCCCGACCGCGGCTGCTGCGACTGTGGCCTTCTTGCGATCCATGTTCGTCTCCTCCTCGGACGGGTTTCCCTCCGTGATGACGACTGTGCAGGCCCGACGCTGAGATAGACCTGAGACCGCTGCCGCTCGCTGAGAGAGCACTGAGAGGGTGAACCCCAAGACTCTCAGGTAAGTGCATGCTGTGCTCGTGAAGCCACGGGTGCTCGTAGTGGACGACGAGGTCGGAGTGCGCAGAGCCCTTCAGCGCGGACTGCGCGCCGAGGGCATGGACGTGGTCACCGCCGAGGACGGGCCGAGCGGCCTGCGCGCGGCGCTGACCGGGGCCTTCGACCTCGTCCTGCTGGACATCATGCTGCCGGGCCTCTCCGGTTACCGGGTGCTCCAGCACCTGCGCGCGGACGGTGTCACCACGCCGGTGCTGATGCTCTCCGCCAAGGACGGCGAGGTCGACCAGGCCGACGGGCTCGACCTGGGTGCGGACGGCTACATCGTCAAGCCGTTCTCCTTCATGGTGCTGGTCGCCCAGGTCAAGGCCCTCTTGCGGCGCAAGGCGGCCGAGGGCGGCTCCGGCCGGTCCCGGCTGCGCCTCGGGCGCCTGGAGATCGACCAGGCCGCGCGCGAGGTGCTCTGGCAGGGCGAGCCCATCTCGCTGAGCCCCCGCGAGTACGCGCTCCTCACGGCGCTGGCCGGGCGCGCGGGGACGGTCGTCGCCAAGGACGACCTGCTGCGCGCGGTCTGGGGCGACGAGCAGGCCGCCACCCGCAACGCCGTTGAGGTGTACGTCGGCTACCTGCGCCGCAAGCTCGACGCCGCCGGAGCCGGGCACCTCGTGCGCACCGTGCGCGGACACGGCTACCTGGCGAGCGACGAGACCGCAGCCGAGACATGAGGAACCCCATCGGCGCCGTCCAGCACTGGTGGCGCGGCCGCAGCCTGCGCGGCCGGATCACGATGGTCGCCGCGGCGGCCGCGCTCGGCGGATTCCTGGTGCTCGCGCAGGTGATGTCGCTGGTGCTGACCAAGGGGCTCACCGACCAGATGGACGGTCAGCTCAAGAAGGTGCTGACCGCCGCGTCCAGCTCTGTCTCCGCGGGCACGCCCGCCGAGCGGATGCAGGGCGCGGTGCAGGTCCGCGTGCTCAACACCGCCGGCGAGCCCCAGGACGGCATCGGCGACCCCGACCTCTACCCGGCCGAGGTCCGCTCGCTGCTCGGGGGCCAGGCGATCACTGTCTCCCGCAACTACGACTCGACCAGGTGGCTGCCGACCGTCGCGAGCGCGCCCGACGGCTCGCAGCGATTGGTTCTCGCGGGCTTGGACGCAGGCGATCACCTGCGGCTTTTCGAGAACATCGCCGTCTGGTTCGTGCCCGTGGCGTTGCTCGGCACTGCGGCGGTCGCGTTCACCGCTTGGGTCACCGTGCGCTGGTCGCTGCGCCCGGTGGAGCGGATGCGCTCGGCCGCTCAAGCCCTGCCTGCTGGGCAACGGCTGCCGCTGCCGGAGGCGCGCGACGAGCTGCACGCCCTTGCTGAGGCGTTGAACAGCCTGTTGGCTCGCCGTGACGAGTCCGCCGAGCGCATGCGCCAGTTCAGCGGCGCCGCCGCGCACGAGCTGCGATCCCCGGTGGCGTCGATCCGTGCTCAGGCTGAGGTGGCCGTCGCCTACCCCGATCCTGACGAGGCACAGGAGGTCCTCGAAGAGGTCGCGATCGAGGCGGAACGGCTGTCGGAGGTCGTTGACCACCTGCTCAAGCTCGCCCGCTCCGACACGGCCGCGCTCCCTCCGGTGGATTCCGTCGAGCTGACCGGCCTCGTCCGCGACGTCGTGCGCCGCCAGCCCGACGACGGGCCTTTGGTGCGCGTGGAGACCTTCGTGCCGGTGTGGGTGCGGGCGACCGGGCAGGAGGTTGAGCTCGTGCTGGACAACCTGCTGCGCAATGCCCGCCGCTACGCCAAGAGCCAGGTGCGCGTGATGGTGCTGCCCGCAGGGCCGCAGGCGCGCCTGGTCGTCGACGACGACGGCGAGGGCATCCCGCCGGAGCACCGCGAGCGCGTGTTCGACCGCTTCTACCGCGTGCACGGCGCGCGTGACCGCGATTCGGGCGGCGCCGGCTTGGGCTTGGCGATGGTGGCCGATGTCGTGCACCGCAGGGAGGGCAGCGTGCGCGCCGGTGCTTCGCCGGAGGGCGGCGCTCGGTTGGAGATCCGCTGGCAGACCTACAGATCCTGACGTGCCAAGATCGGGCTCGTGCCGGTTCTGAGGTCCACCCTGCTCATCGACGCGCCGATCCGCACCGTGGCGGCGGCCGTCCGCGATGTCTCCGTCGTCCGGGCCACCGGTCCGCTCGCTCAGTGCACTGCTCGCGGCGACCTGCTCTGCGTCGGTGACGAGCTGAGCTTCCAGGTCCCGCTCGTGCCCGGCGTTCGCGTTCCGATGCGCACCAAGATCGTGCGCGCCGACGACTCCGGCATCTCTTCCGAGCTGGCTTCCACCGATCAGCTCGTGCGGCGGCTCCGGCACGACATCACGCTCGCGGAGACCGGCGCCGGGACCCTGGTCACCGATTCCGTTCGCTGGTTGTCCCCGTGGGGCCCGATCGGTTCGGCCGCCGATGTCCTGCTGATGCGTCGTTTCGTGCTGAAGTTGTTGCAGCGCAGGGGAAACGCGGTGCGCTCGCGGGTTCTCTCGCTCGGTCGCGCTCCGGTCGTGGTCGCCGCCGCGATCGTCCACAAAGGACACTTGCTCGCGCAGCAGCGGTCCTACCCCGAGCACCTCGCCGGGCGTTGGGAGCTGCCCGGCGGGCGCGTCGAGGCCGGGGAGACCGATGAGGCCGCGCTGATCCGCGAGTGCGTCGAAGAGCTGGGCGCGCGGGTCACCGTCGGCGCGCGCTTCGGCCCCGACGTGCCGCTGCCCAAGGGCTACCTGATGCGTGCTTACGCGGCCACGCTCGCGGACGGCGATGCGGTGCCCGAAGCCCTGGAACACCTTGCGGTGGAATGGGTTCCGGTCGAACGCCTGGCCGAGCTGGACTGGCTCGACCCCGACATCGCTCTGCTCCCCGAACTCCACGCCCTCCTCACCGAAACCCTCTGACCCCGGCCGCCCCCAACGGCTCCTTTGACGCGTTGAAGGAGCTGAACGGGTCGTTTAGTGCGTTGAGTGCACCAAACGACCCGTTCAGGGCTTAAGCGGTCAGCTGAGGCCTACGACTTTGAGGGCGGCTTCCAGGCGTGGGGTGGCGCGGTCGCGGGCTCGCGCGGCGCCGAAAGCGCGGAGGCGGTCGAGTTCCGCTTGGTCAGCCAGGAGGTCGGTCATCCGCTCGCGGACAGGGCGCAGCACGTCGACGACGGTGTCCGCCACGGCTGCCTTGAGCTGCTGGAGGTCGGCGATGCCGGCGCCGATCTCGCGCGGGCTGACGCCGGTGCACGCGCCGAGGATCTCCAGGAGGTTGGACACTCCGGGCTGCTCCTTCGGTGCGTAGCGGAGTTCGCCGAGGTCCTCGATGACCGCCCGCTCGACCTTGCGCCGGATGAGGTCGGGGGAGTCGAGCACGAACACCACGCCGGGCGTCTCACCGGAGGACTTCGCCATGGTGCGGGTGGGTTCGGCCAGGTCCTTGATGCCCGCGCCGACAGCGGGGACCACGCCCTCGGGCACCACGAAGACCTCGCCGTAGGTGCCGTTGAAGCGGTTGGCCAGCGCCCGCGCCAGCTCGATGTGCTCGTGCTGGTCCTCGCCGACGGGCACCCGGTCCGCGCCGTAGAGCAGGATGTCCGCGGCCTGGAGCACGGGATAGGTCAGCAGGCCGAGCCGCACCGAGTCCTGTCCGCCGGATTTCTCCCGGAACTGCCGCATCCGCTTGGCCTCGCCGTAGGTGCACGTGCACTCCAGCACCCAGGTCAGCGCCGCGTGCTCGCGGACGAGGTCGGACTGGACGAACACCACGGCGCGCTCCGGGTCCACGCCGGAGGCGATGAGCAGCGCGAACGCCTGCCGGGCGTACTGGCGCAGGCGGTGCGGGCTGTGCGTGGTGGTCATGCCGTGCAGGTCGGCGACGAGGAAGACGTCGTCCGGCCGCTGACCGGCCGCCCACCGCCGCACGGCGCCCAGGTAGTTGCCCAGGTGTGCTGGGCCACTGGTCCTGATACCGGAGAGTTCGGTCACTGTGCAGCTCCTCAGGGGTGAGCCGCGAGGAGACCCTCGACACAGCGGGGGCCGCCCACGCGGCGGCCGAAGTGTCGGGAATGCGCGATTAATCCTTATGGCCGCCGGGAGCGGCGCCACCACAGATTAAGAATGCGCATACTTTGAGATTCTATCACTGACGCTTCTCGACCCGAAGATCGGGGAGTCCTACCGTCAATGGCATGTATATCGCGCTGCTCACCTATACAGCCCCCATTGACGAGATCGACTACCTTCTCGCGGAACACGCCGAATGGATGACCAAACAGTACGAATCGGGCTATTTCCTCGCATCCGGGGGCAGGCCGGGCGGTGAGGGCCGGGTGGTCATCGCCCGGCCGATGGCCCGGGGCAAGCTGGACGCGGTGCTGGCCAGGGATCCGCTGGTCCTGCGCAGGATGGCGCGCTACCAGGTGATCGACTTCCGGTGCACGAGGACGGACGGGGGGATGCTCGCCTACAACGAGGCGCTCGGCGAAGCCTCCTAGGTAAAACCAGTCGGGGTTCACCCAGAAGAGGACTTGTGTGTCCCGTCGGTTGTCCGGAGTCCGGGGGCCGGCGGGTGTCCTTTACTTTTTCTTCTTTTTCTTTGCCTTCTCTTTGTCCTTCAATAACGCGAGGACTGGGCAACGCTTGCACCGGGGTTTCGACCGGCAGCACTTCTTCTTGACTTTTCCCTTGCCCACGCGCGCCCACGTCCCTGTCGTCGGAGTACCGGTGCCATCAGGCTAGGTTAGGCTTGCCTGATCTTGTGGGCGGTAGGGAGCACGCTCCGTCAGCGGCTATCCTCCAAGTGGGTCACGTGCGCGTAGGAGCCGGTGGCCGCCCCCTGGCATTTCACTTGAGGAGCCCCCGCGTGCCCACCGCACCGACGACCGAACGCACCAGGACTGATCTGCGCAACGTCGCGATCGTGGCGCACGTCGACCACGGCAAGACCACCCTCGTCGACGCCATGCTGCGGCAGTCCGGCGCCTTCTCCGCCCGAGCCGAGCTGGTCGACCGGGTCATGGACTCCGGAGAGCTGGAGCGCGAGAAGGGCATCACCATCCTCGCGAAGAACACCGCGGTGCGCCGGGAGACCCCGGACGGCCCGGTGACCATCAACGTCGTCGACACCCCCGGCCACGCCGACTTCGGCGGTGAGGTCGAGCGCGGCCTCGCCATGGTGGACGGCGTCGTGCTGCTGGTGGACGCCTCCGAGGGCCCGCTGCCGCAGACCCGCTTCGTGCTCCGCAAGACCCTCGCCGCAGGCCTGCCGGTCGTGCTGGTGGTCAACAAGGTCGACCGCCCGGACGCCCGCATCGCCGAGGTCGTCGAGGAGACCCACGACCTGCTGCTGGAGCTCGCCACCGACCTGGAGTCCGCGGGCATCGAGGTCGACCAGGCCGCGATCCTGGACCTCCCGGTCATCTACGCCTCCGCCCGCGCGGGCCGCGCCTCGCTGGCCCAGCCCGGCGACGGCGAGCTGCCGGAGACCGAGAACCTGGACGAGCTGTTCAAGGTCCTGCTGGACTACGTGCCCGCGCCCAAGGCGAACGTGGACGCCCCGCTGCAGGCTCTGGTCACCAACCTCGACGCCTCCAGCTTCCTCGGCCGCATCGCGCTCTGCCGCGTGCACGCCGGCCGCATCCAGAAGGGCCAGCAGGTCACCTGGTGCCGCGAGGACGGCTCCACCCAGCGCGTCAAGATCACCGAGCTGCTGATCACCGACGCGCTGGACCGGGTCCCCGCCGAGGAGGCCATCGCCGGTGACCTGGTCGCCATCGCGGGCATCCCGGAGATCACCATCGGCGACACCCTCGCCGACCTGGAGGACCCGCGCCCGCTGCCCCGGATCACCGTGGACGAGCCTGCGATCTCGATGACCATCGGCGTGAACACCTCGCCGCTGGCCGGTCGCAACGGCGGCACCAAGATCACCGCGCGGATGCTCAAGTCGCGCCTGGACTCCGAGCTGGTCGGCAACGTCAGCGTGCGCGTGCTGCCCACCGAGCGCCCCGACACCTGGGAGGTGCAGGGCCGTGGTGAGCTGGCGCTGGCCATCCTGGTGGAGACCATGCGCCGGGAGGGCTTCGAGCTGACCGTCGGCAAGCCGCAGGTGGTCACCAAGACCATCGACGGCAAGCTCTGCGAGCCCTTCGAGCGCCTGACCGTGGACTCGCCCGAGGAGCACCTCGGTGCGATCACCCAGCTCATGGCCAACCGCAAGGGCCAGATGGAGACCATGGGCGGGCACGGCACCGGCCGCATCCGGCTGGAGTACGTGATCCCGGCCCGCGGCCTGATCGGTTTCCGCACCGAGTTCCTCACCGAGACCCGCGGCACCGGCATCGCCAACCACGTCTTCGAGGGCTACCACCCGTGGGCGGGCGAGATCCGGGCCCGGCACACCGGCTCCCTGGTCGCCGACCGCACCGGCGCGATCACCGCCTACGCGATGATCCAGCTGGCCGACCGCGGCACGTTCTTCGTCGAGCCCGGCGCGGACGCCTACGAGGGCATGGTCGTCGGCGAGAACCCGCGCTCGGAGGACCTCGACGTCAACGTCTGCCGCGAGAAGAAGCTGACCAACATGCGCCAGTCCTCCGCCGACGTGATGGAGACCCTGGCCCGTCCGCGCAAGCTCTCGCTGGAGGAGGCGCTGGAGTTCTGCGCCTCCGACGAGTGCGTCGAGGTCGCGCCGACCGTGGTCCGCGTGCGCAAGCTGGTGCTCGACTCGCACCTGCGCGGCCGTGAGCGCGCCCGCGCCAAGCGCCTGAACTGAGCACCACCCGAACCGCTGAGGGCCCGCCGGGATTCGTCCCGGCGGGCCCTCATCCGTCAGTGGCTCCTTTGGCGGGACGTCGGTCCTGACACCCCGGTGGGGGGCTTTCGCGCGCAAGATCATCGGCTCGCGCAACCGGAACGGCGGCGGCACGTCACCAGAGGAGGGGCCAACTCCAAGTAGGTTGGTGTTCGTCGCGGTCGGGGTACCGGCGACGGCGCCGGGCGCCCCGTCTGGCAGCCTCGTGCCGAACACGTCCTTCCGAGCTGGCCGTGACGAGGACGCCGACTCACGACACGAGCAACGGGAGGTGTGCCGCGTGGGCTCCGCAGGGGAGAACAGACCTGGTAGATCGAGGCGGCTGCTCGCGCTGCTGTGCGCCACCCTGACCGGGGTCTCCGCCTGCACCGACCTGCCGCCGCCGCAACTGGTCACCTCCACCCCGAGCATCACGCCGTCGAAGGCGCCGAACCTGACCGAGGTCGTCGTCGGCATCGACACCCTCCGGCGCGGGTTCAACCCGCACACCCTCGCCGACCAGTCCGCGCTGACGACCACGCTGGGCGCGCTGCTGCTGCCCTCGGTGCACCGGCCGGGCCCGGACGGCGCCCCGGTGCTGGACCGCACGATCGTCAGCTCCGCCCAGGTCACCAAGACCGAGCCGTTCACGGTCACCTACACGCTGCGCCGCGACGCCTCCTGGTCCGACGGCGCGCCGATCGCGGCCGAGGACTTCGACTACCTCTGGCAGCAGATGCGCTCCTCGCCCGGCGTGGTCAACTCCGCGGGCTACCGGCTGATCTCCGGCATCTCCTCGCGCGACAGCGGCAAGACCGTCGAGGTCGCCTTCCGCAAGCCCTACCCGGGCTGGCGCTCGCTGTTCGCCAACCTGCTGCCCGCGCACCTGCTCAAGGACGCCCCCGGCGGCTGGCTCGGCGCGATGGAGAGCAGCTTCCCCGCCTCGGGCGGCCCGTTCACGCTGAAGAGCGTCGACGTGGACCGCGGCGAGGTCGTCCTGGAGCGCAACGACCGCTACTGGGACCAGCCCGCCGTGCTGGACCGCATCGTGCTCCGCAAGAGCGACCACAACGGCCTCGTCTCGGCGCTGCGCAGCGGCAACGACCAGATGTCACTGCTGCGACCCGACCAGATCGCCATGGAGTCGTTGCGGGAACTGGGCAAGACCGTCTCGCTGACCACCGTGCCGAGGCCGACGGTGCTCCAGCTGCTGCTGCGCCCGGCCAGCGCGCGCCTGTCCGACAGCCGGGTCCGCGCGGCCGTCGCCGCGGCGATCGACCGCGACGCGCTCATCGGGGTCGGCACCGGCAACGGCCCCTCCGCTCAGCTGCGCGCCGACGCGCACGTCTACGCGCCCTCGCAGCGCGGCTACAAACCGACGATGCCCCAAGGCATTCCCGGCAGCGGCAAGCCCGACTTGGCCGCCGTCGAGCGCCTGATGGTCGAGGCCGGTTACACCCAGCAGGCCGGGGCGTGGATGCGCAACGGCCAGCAGCTCAACCTGATCATCGCCGCGCCCGCCGAGAACGAGCCGTACGTGATGGTCGCCCACCAGCTCCAGCGCCAGCTCGCGGGCGCGTCGATCCCGGCCCGCGTGGTCACCTCGGTCGGCGACCAGCTCTACGGCGACATGCTCTCGCCCGCGCAGCAGCCCGGCGCGTCGGTGGACAGCGGCGTGGACATCGCGGTCGTGCCGCAGGTCTTCGGTGAGGACCCGGCGACCGTGCTGGCCTCGAACTTCGGCTGCTGGACCGAGAGCGACAGCGACGGCGGGGTCCCGGTCGGCCGCCCCAACCCCGCGAGCTTCTGCGACCGGGCGCTGCAGCCGGTGATCGACGGCGCGCTGACCGGCTCGATGCCGCTGGCCGACGCGCTGCCCGGGATCGAGGCCGCGCTCTGGCAGCAGACGGTGTCGATCCCGTTGTTCCAGCTCAGCGACACCCTGGTGACCCGCCAGGAGGTCGCGGGCGTGACGGCGGGCCCTCCGCTGGTCGGCCCGTTCGTCGAAGCGGCCGACTGGAAGCGCGTCCCGGTCGTCTCCAGCAGCGCGACACCGACGCCGACACTGCCCCCGCCGACGAAGTGAGCCATCGTTTGCCCGCGCGGGTGCCCGGCGCGGGGCCGGACCTCGCCGAGGCTCACGCTCCGTCGTCGGTTATGGGCGTGCTCGACCGCCGGGGGTGCCGGAGCAGCCCGTCGCCCTATCGGACCGAGGCCGTGACGATCCGTCGATGCGACGGCGGTCACTCTGTCCGAACGAGTTCCGGCATGTAGTTCGAACGGGTGGACGCCTTGTCGAAGATTACGTACTCACGGTGGAAAATCTGTGTAAGTTACCGTTCGGAAAACGAACTCTGGCGTTCGGTAACTGACTAGTCACCCTCCGTCATACCTGAGTTACCCTTTGGTCACGATCGACGGGCGGAGGATGACCGTCGCCGAGTTGGCTTCCTAGCGTGCAACCCGACGCGCCGGTCGAGGGCAGTGAGAAGGCGCGTCCTTTGATGATGGGTCAGCATGGCCCCGATCGGCCGTGTGGTGTCCCAGCGCTAGGAGGGCTCGTGTCCATGAGGAGATCCAAGGCTGTCTCCGCGTTCGCCGTGCTGACCGTTGGGGTCCTCACGCTGAGCGCCTGCGGTGGAGGTGGCGGTACCGACGGCGGTTCCGGAAGCGGAGGTGTCCTGACGGCTGCCAAGGGTTCGCAGCCGGACGGCATCTACAAGGCGCCCAAGGTGAAGTCGGGCAAGGAAGTCGTCGTCGGTCACGATGCTCCGTACACGACGTACAACAACCAGACCGCGGACGGCAACAACTTCAACAACACGCTGATCGCGAACCTGATCCTGACGGAGCCCTTCTTCGTCGACATCAACAACAAGGTTCTGCTGAACGGCGACGTGATGGACGCCGTCGAGGAGACCTCGAAGAGCCCGCAGGTCATCACGTACAAGATCAAGAAGGGCGTGCAGTGGTCCGACGGCGCCGCCTGGGACTGCGACGACTTCTACCTGGCCTGGCTCTCGCAGAGCGGTAAGGCGAAGAAGCCGGACGGCAAGAGCAGCTACTTCACCCCGGCCGGCACCACCGGGTACGAGTACATCACCCCGGAGTGCAAGGACGACCTGACCTTCGTCACCACGTACAGCCAGCCGTACGCGGACTACAAGGGCATCTTCGACAAGGCCGCCATGCTCCCGGCGCACATCCTGGAGAAGGAGACCGGCGTCGCCGACGTCACCAAGGTGACCCCGACCTCTCCCGAGGTGGAGAAGGTCGCCACCTTCTGGAACACCGGCTGGAACGGGTTCAAGAAGGAGATCATGCCCGCCTCGGGTCCGTACAAGATGGACTCCTGGCAGCAGGGCCAGTTCGTCCGCTTCGTGCGCAACGAGAAGTGGGGCGGCAACCCGGGTGGCCCCGAGGCCATCACGATGAAGAGCATCGCCGACCCGACCGCGCAGAAGCAGGCGCTGCAGAACGGCGAGATGCAGATCATCGCCCCGCAGGCCGAGCCGGTGCTGGCCGGTCAGCTGCGCGAGCTGTCCTCGCAGGGCGTGAAGTACTCCGCCAAGGCGGGTGCGACCTTCGAGCACCTCGACCTGAACTTCAAGCGGCCGCTGTTCCAGGACAAGGCCTTCCGCCAGGCCTTCGCCGAGTGCGTCAACCGCAACGAGATCGTCGACAAGCTGGTCAAGGGCGTCGACCCGGCCGCGAAGCCGCTGGGCAGCCTGCTGTTCATGGCCGAGGAGTCCGGCTACAAGGACGACTTCACCTCGGTGATGCCCGCCGACTCGGCCAAGGCCGGTAAGACGCTGGAGGCCGCGGGCTGGGCCAAGGGTGGCGACGGCATCTTCGCGAAGGGCGGCCAGAAGGCCTCCTTCAAGATCAGCCACACCGACATCCCCCGGCGCAAGCAGACCGTGGAGCTGATCCAGTCCTCCTGCCGCCAGGCCGGTATCCAGATCGAGGACGACACCGACCCGAACTTCCTCGACGAGCGGGTCAGCAACGGTGACTACGACGTCGCGCTGTTCGCGTGGGTCGGCTCGCCGTTCAAGTCGGAGAAGAAGCCGATCTACATCACCGGTGGTGGCCAGAACTGGCAGGGCTACTCGAACAAGACCGTCGACGCCGAGATGCCGAAGGTCGACACCGAGTTCGACGAGTCCGTCCGCGACGCCGCTCTGCAGAAGGCGAACAAGGCGATGGCCGAGGACTACTCCTCGCTGCCGTTGTTCTCGCTGGCCAACCTGATCGCGTTCAACGACAACGTGACCAACGTCGGCTACCACTCGCGCAACGGCTCGACCTGGAACGCGTGGGAGTGGGAGATCTCCTGATCTCCGCACCTCGCAGCGGTAGAACGAAGTAGAGAACTCGAAGCGGGTCGGGACTTCACCTGGTCCCGGCCCGCTTCGTATTCGAAGCTTTGTCGGACCACTCGTAATCCGGTTACCGGCGAGTATGGTTCGCGCTGCGCGTCTCCCGGAACGGCGTTCCCCGAGCCGCCACAAGCGGTGTGTTCGCCCCCGAACTCGCTCCCACCAAGGAAGACAACGTGGTTCGCTACATTCTTCGGCGACTACTGGTCTCGATCCCGATCCTCGGCATCGGATCTTTCCTCGCCTACCTCATGGTCGCCTCGGCCGGTGATCCCCTGTCGGGGCTGCGCGGCCGTCCCGGCACGACCGAGGCCGACATCCAGAACCTGGCCCTCGAACTCGGCCTCGACAAGCCGATCCTGTCACGCTACTGGGACTGGCTCACCTCATTTTTGTCCGGTGACTGGGGGACCAGCATCGCGCTGGGCCAGGCCAGGGCCGACGTCTTCGACCGGGTCACCACCGCCTTCGGCACCACCTTCAAGCTGGTGCTCGGGGCCGAGGTCCTCGCGGTCACGCTGGGCATCGCCGTCGGCGTGCTCGCCGCGGTCCGGCAGTACTCCATCTTCGACTACCTCGCGACCTCCACGGCGTTCGTGATGTTCTCGATGCCGGTGTTCTGCGTCGCGATCGTGGTCAAGACCTACGGCATCCAGTTCAACGACGTGCTGACCGGTCTCGGCATGAGGCGCTGGCTGACAACGGCAGGCCCACCTGTCGGCGGGTTCAAGGGCGACGTCCTCGAACAGTTCCGGCTCTACACCGGCACGTTCCTGTTGCCGACCATCGCGCTCGGAGCCATCAGCTTCGCCGCGTACAGCCGGTTCCAGCGGGCCTCGATGCTGGAGACGCTGAGCTCGGACTACGTCAGGACGGCGCACGCCAAGGGCCTGCGCCCGGCGCGGGTGATCTTCCGGCACGCCTTCCGCAACGCGCTGATCCCGGTGACCACCCTGGCCGCGCTCAACATCGGCGCGGTGTTCAGCGGTGCGATCATCACCGAGCGCGTCTTCGGCTGGAACGGGATGGGCAACCTCCTGGTGAGCGCGGTGCAGCAGTTCGACCCACCGATGCTGATGGGGTGGCTGATGATCACCGCCATCCTCGTCGTCGTCTTCAACCTCGTTGCCGACATCCTCTACGGCATCCTGGACCCGAGGATTCGCCTTGGCTAACCCGCAGATCACCGAGACCCCGGCAGCGGGGGCGGCGTCGTCGAGCTACGAGTTCGGCACCGGCGCGCGCAAGCAGTGGCAGACCGTCCTGCGCCGCTTCATGCGGCACCGTCTGGCCATGGCCAGCCTGGTCATCCTCGTGCTGCTGACACTGGGCGCCGTCTTCGGCGGCGCGTTCTGGAAGTACGACATCACCTACACCGGTGGCTCGTCCTTCGCATCGCCCAGCGCCGAGCACCCGCTCGGTACCAGCCAGATCGGCAAGGACATGCTCGCCCTGATCTTCCAGGGCACGCAGTACTCCCTGCTGATCGCGCTGGTCGTCGCGTTCATGGCGACGATCATCGGCGTGACCCTCGGCGCGGTCGCAGGCTTCCTGCGCGGGGCCGTCGACACCTTCGTCATGCGCCTGGTCGACCTGTTCCTGATCGTGCCGCAGCTGGCACTGGTGGCCATCGCGGTGCACGCCTTCCCCGCCAGCTGGTACACGGTGGCGATCGTGCTCGGCCTGTTCAGCTGGATGCAGGTGGCCCGGATCAACCGCGGCCAGACCCTCTCGCTCGCCGAACGCGAGTTCATCGAGGCGGCCAAGGCGCTCGGTGCCAGCAACAGCCGGATCATCTTCAAGCACATCCTGCCGAACCTGACCGGCATCATCACGGTCAACGCGACGCTGGCGGTGGCGACGGCGGTGCTCTCCGAGGCCGCGCTGTCCTTCATCGGCCTCGGCGTGAAGCCGCCGGACACCTCGCTCGGCCTGATCATCATCGAGAACTACTCGCAGTTCCAGGACCGGCCGTGGCTGTTCTACGCGCCGTTCGTGGTGATCGTGCTGATCTCGTTGACGATCAACTTCATCGGCGACGGTCTGCGCGACGCGTTCGACCCGAGGCAGACGAAGGTGCGTGCCTGATGACCACTTCCGAGAAACTGCTCACCGTCGAGGGCCTCGGCGTGGACTTCCCGACCGAGGACGGCGTCGTGCACGCGGTCCGCGGCGTGTCCTTCGAGCTGGACCGGGGCGAGGTCCTCGGCATCGTCGGCGAGTCCGGCTCCGGCAAGTCCGTCTCCTCCTCGGCGATCATGGGCCTGCTGCCCAAGACCGCCAAGGTCTCCGGCTCGATCGCGTTCAAGGGCACCGAGATCGTCGGGCTCAAGGGCCGGGCGCTGGAGAAGATCCGCGGCAACGACATCGCGATGATCTTCCAGGACCCGATGACCTCGCTGAACCCGGTCTACACCGTGGGCTGGCAGCTGGCCGAGGCCTACCGGGCGCACCACGCGGTGCCGAAGAAGACCGCGTGGGAGAAGGCCGTCGCCTCGCTGGAGCAGGTCGGTATCCCGCAGCCGGACCGGCGGGCCAAGCAGTACCCGCACGAGTTCTCCGGCGGTATGCGGCAGCGGGCGATGATCGCGATGGCGATCATCAACGACCCCGAGCTGATCATCGCCGACGAGCCGACCACCGCGCTCGACGTGACGGTGCAGGCCCAGGTGCTCGAAACGCTGCTGGAGATCCGCAACCTCACCGGCGCGGCGATCATGATGATCACCCACGACCTCGGTGTCGTCGCGGGCATGGTGGACAGGGTCCAGGTCATGTACGGCGGGACCGTCGTGGAGTCCGGCCAGGTCAACACGGTCTTCGAGAGCCCGAGGATGCCGTACACGGTCGGCCTGCTCGGCTCGATCCCGCACGCGGGGCTCATCGGCCAGCGGCTCACCCCGATCAAGGGCGCGCCGCCCTCGCTGATGAACCTGCCGCCCGGCTGCGCGTTCAGCCCGAGGTGCCCGCTGGTCACCGACGACTGCACCACCGCGGAGCCCGAGCTGCTGCGGGTCGGCGTCGACGGGCACTCCGCGCGCTGCATCCGCTGGGAGCACCTGGCCCAGCACCCGGAACCGAAGAAGCTGTTCGCGCACAGCGAGATCGGCACGGTGGAGAACCCCGCCGAGCTGGCCGCGGCCGACCCGAGCCTGCCCGTCGCCGAGGACCTGGCGGCGGTGGAGGCCCGCATCGCGGCTGAGGAGGAGAAGACCCCATGAGCGTCAACACCGCTGACTCCGCCGCGCAGGACACCCGCGACGGCAGCACGAGGACCGAGCCGCTGCTGCAGGTCCGCGACCTGGTGAAGTCCTTCCCCATCCGGGGTGGCGGGGTCATCCCGCGCACCGTCGGCGAGGTGCAGGCGGTCTCCGGGCTGACCTTCGACCTGGCCGCGCGGGAGACCCTCGGCCTGGTGGGTGAGTCCGGCTGCGGCAAGTCCACCACCGGGCGCGCCATCCTCCAGCTGCACAAGCCCACCTCGGGCTCGGTGAAGTTCGAGGGGCGCGAGCTGACGGAGCTGACCACCAAGCAGCTGCGGCCGGTCCGCAGGGACATGCAGATCGTGTTCCAGGACCCCTACGCCTCGCTGAACCCGAGGTGGTCGATCAACGACATCGTCTCCGAGCCGTTCCAGATCCACGGCTACGACGGCAACGTCCAGGGCCGGGTCGACGAACTGCTGGAGCTGGTCGGCCTCAACCCCGAGCACCGCAACCGCTACGCGCACGAGTTCTCCGGCGGGCAGCGGCAGCGCATCGGCATCGCCCGCGCGCTGGCGCTGAACCCCAAGCTCGTGGTGCTGGACGAGCCGGTCTCCGCGCTGGACGTCTCGGTGCAGGCGGGCGTGGTGAACCTGCTGGAGGAGCTGCAGCAGCGGTTCGGGCTGGCGTACCTGTTCGTCGCGCACGACCTGTCGGTGGTGCGGCACATCTCGCACCGGGTCGCGGTGATGTACCTGGGCAAGATCGTGGAGATCGGCGAGCGGGAGCACATCTACGCCCAGCCGAGCCACCCGTACACCCAGGCGCTGCTGTCCGCGGTGCCGCTGCCCGACCCGACGGCCGAGCGGCAGCGCCAGCGGATCGTGCTCACCGGTGACGTGCCGAGCCCGGTCAACCCGCCGTCGGGTTGCCGCTTCCGCACCCGCTGCTGGAAGGCGCAGGACATCTGCGCGGTCGAGGAGCCGAAGCTGGAGCGCAGGACCGGGGGAACGCTCTCCGCCTGCCACTTCGCCGAGGTCAAGGAAGTCGTGTAGCCCGTTCGCAGTGCGCCTGCGCCCTCCGCACCTCGTGCGGGGGGCGCTTTCGCATGTGGTCGCTGTGCGTCATGTCGATCTTCGGACGAGTGGGTGCGGGGCGGCCGGAGAGTATGAACGACGACACGCATTCGATCTTGGTTATCTAGGTGTTCACCTGCAAAGAAGACCCGATCCAGTCATAGAGGCGAATATTCCCCTCGATCGGGGTGACCACGGTGCGAAGCGTTGACAACCCCGCCACTACGCTGATCCGGTGACACTGACGGCTCCACCACGGCTGCTGCTGGTCCATGCACACCCGGACGACGAGAGTCTCTGGACCGGCGGCACGATCGCGCGGTACGCGGCACAGGGCGTGCACGTCACCGTGATCACCTGCACCCTCGGCGAAGAGGGTGAGGTCATCCCCGAAGGCCTGCGCGGGCTCGGCCCCGACGCGGCCGACCAGCTCGGGGGTTACCGGGTCGGCGAACTGCGCTCCGCCTGTGGCGCGCTCGGCATCGCCGACCACCGCTTCCTCGGCGGCCCCGGCCGCTGGCGCGACTCCGGCATGGTCGAGACCGCCGCGAACGCCCACCCCAGGGCCTTCGTCAACGGCGACTTCGAGGAGCAGGTCGGGGCGCTGGAGGCGGTGCTGCGCGAGCTGCGGCCCCAGGTCGTCGTCAGCTACGACCCCAACGGCGGCTACGGCCACCCCGACCACATCCGCGCGCACGAGGTCACCATGGCCGCCACCGAGCGGGTGCCCGACGTCGACCGGGTGTTCTACGCGGTCACCTCCCGCGCGGACACCGAGGCGGGGGTCGCCGCGCTCACCGAGGTCGAGGGCCTGCCGTTCCGGCTGCCCGAGCCCGGCGAGCTGCCGGTCACCGAGGACGCCGAGATCACCACCGCGGTCGACGTCTCCGAGCACCTCACCGCCAAGATCGGCGCACTGCGCGCGCACGCGACCCAGGTGCAGGTCTGGCAGGCTGGCGACGGGACGGCGGCCTACGCGCTGTCCAACGGCATCGCCCAGCCGCTGGTGAGCTCGGAGTACTACGTGCTGGCCAAGGGCAGTGCCGACGGCGCCGAGACGGACCTCTTCGGCGTCCCCGTCGCTAGTGGAGGGGCCGGACGCTAGTGCGCTCAGCCGCAGACCGCCTGTTCTTCGTCGTCCTGCTCGTCGACGCCGTCCTGCTCGCCGTCGCGGAGCTCGCGTTCCTGCCGCTGCGGGTGCGCGACCTCGCGCCCGGCGTCGGCGTCGAGGCGAACTGGCCGCTGCCGTTGTCCGTGCTCGTCGCGGGCCTGACCACGCCCCTGCTGGTCAAGCTCGCGGCGGGCCTGTCGACGCGGATGTCGGTCGCGGGCGCTCCGCTGCTGGTGTGGCTGCTCGCCGTGATCGGCTTCGGCATCGCCGGTCCCGGGGGCGACCTGCTGCTCACCAACGACTGGCGCCCACTGGCCATGCTCGCCGTCGGAGCCCTGCCCGGCGCCGTCGTCCTTGGCGGCGTCCTCGGCACCACCCCGGCCCGCACCTAGCTACTGCTTGGCGAGCAGTGTCGCCATCACCATCTCGGCGACGCGCTTGGCCTCGACGCAGTACGGCTCCGGGCTGGCGCCACGGCCGTGGTTCGGAGCCGCGAGGACGTCCAGGTACTGCCCGTCCGCGACGTCGACAACGACCTGGCAGTCGTCCTTGGTGAGCTTCCCGGTGATCTCCAGCGCCGGGTAGCCAGCGATGGAGATCTGTCGGGTACCTTCGAGGCCCTGCTGGCGTTCTGGGGTGAGCCAGGTGGTGATGTCCTCCGAGATGACGAGTGAGATCAGCGAGCCCAGACGGGGCATCGGACCGAAGTCGTTGCCGACGCTGCACTGCGCCTCACCGAGGCGACTTCCCTTGTCTGGCAGGCGGTTCTTGCCGTAGGTCAGCTGTTCCAGTTGCTGGTCCGTGAGCAGCTGGCAGGGATCGACGTCTTTCAAGGAGATGGTCTTCGGCCGAGCTGGGAACGCGCGGGTTGTGCTCGGCGCTGGCAACGTCGGTCCGGGCAGGGGATCTTCGCTGGGGCCGCACGCTGTCACCGACGCCGCCGCGGTGAGGCTGATCAGAAGCGCAGTGATGCGGCGGTGGTTCACGGCGTGATTCCCCGTTCGAGAAGGGCGGAGTTTGTCTGCTCGACCATGTTGTACTGCTTCGCGGCGGCCATCAGCGCCTCGTAGTTGGCCTGGTACTGGTCGCGGAGTTGGCTGAGCACGTTCACCAGGGACAACTCGTCGTCGGTGAGGTGCTTGTTGAACAGCCTGGTCGCCTCGACGCTGACTGGGTCACCGAGCCACGGTTCGCGTATTCGAAGGGCGCTGCGCGCCTTTGTCAGCTCTTTGCGCAGTAGAGCGGCCTGCTCGGCGAACGTGGCGGCCAGCACAGGGATCATGTACGGCTCGACGTCGATGACGTGCGTTGGAGCAGGCTCCGGCGTCGGTTGCGCGGGAGGGCGGCGACCGCTTCCCGCGCCGTCGTGGACGTTGACCATGGCTGAGCCCCCCGCTCCGACCGGCCTTCCACGCTACGGGAGGACGGTTTGCCACGCGCGCAAAGCTAGGCAGGCACCCAGTAGCGGTAGGCGTGGTGGGTGCGGGCGCCGAGGGTCTCGTAGAGGCGGAGCGCGGGCGCGTTGTTGTGCGAAACCTGGAGCACATAGCGTTGCGCACCAAGGGTTTGGGCCCAGGAAGCCAGACCGGCGAGCAGATCGCGGGCCAGGCCGCGGCGGCGGGCGTCGGGGCGCACCGCGAGTCGAGCGAAGTGCAGGTGGCCGTCGACGACAGCGCCGCGAACGGCGGCGAGAACCTCGCCGTCGACGGTGACGGCGCCGTAGCCGACGGCATCGGCCGAGGTCAGGACGTGGTGCTCGGCGGGTGTGGGCGAAGCGCGGCCGACGATGAGCGGCCACCACTGCGACCACGGCTCCGAGCGGACTTCGGCGCGGTGCGGAGCCAGGAACGCTTCAAGAGCACCTACCTGCACGAAGGACGGAATGCCGGAGTGCTCGACCTCCGGGCGCCAACCTGCGGCGAGCAGCGAGGGCTCCCAGTGGCTGTCGGTGATCACGTGCGCGCGGGGCGGCTGGCCGTGCTCGCGGGCGAACGCGGCGGCCTTGGCGAGGGCGTCGGCGACGGGCATGCCGGGCGAGCCGAGCAGCAGTGCGGAGTTGGCGCGGCCGGTGAAGCCCCCGGCGGTGCGAGCGCGCCAGTCACCGACGCGCAGTTCGGCCACGGCGGGCCAGGCGCGGGCGCACAGCAGCTCAAGGGCTTCGTCGTCGCTCGACACCCGCGCATCCTCGGCGTTCACCAGCCGGGATCGCATTCGAATTTCTCTGTGAGAAGCGGCACCGGGTGACACTCTTCATGGTGCTCGGGGGATACTGGCGGGAGTCGTGCGACCCGAACCGCGCGGCCGAACTGACAAGGAGCAGGAGACCGCTGTGACCTACGTGATCGCCCTACCCTGCGTCGACGTGCTGGACAAGGCATGCATCGAGGAATGCCCCGTCGACTGCATCTACGAGGGTGATCGGATGCTCTACATCCACCCCGACGAGTGCGTCGACTGCGGTGCGTGCGAGCCGGTCTGCCCCGTCGAGGCGATCTACTACGAGGACGACGTCCCCGAGCAGTGGACCGACTACACCAGGGCGAACGTCGACTTCTTCAACGACCTCGGCTCGCCCGGCGGCGCCTCCAAGATCGGCAAGATCAAGGCCGACGACAAGATGGTCGCCGCGCTGCCGCCGCAGGCGTCGGAGCATTGATCGGCCCGGCCTCCGCGCACCGGGGCGGTCCTGACCTCCCCGACTTCCCCTGGGACGCGCTCGCCGGCCCGAAGGCCACCGCGGGCGCGCACCCTGGAGGCATCGTCGACCTCTCGGTCGGCACCCCGGTCGACCCGGTCGCCCCGGTCATCTCCACCGCGCTCGGCTCTGTCGCTGACGTGCCCGGTTACCCGCTGACGCACGGCACTCCCGCCCTGCGCGAGGCGGTTCTGGGCGCCTTGGAGCGCAGGCACGGCATCACCGGTCTCCACCACGACGCGGTGCTGCCGACCATCGGCTCCAAGGAGCTGGTGGCATGGCTGCCCACCCTGCTCGGCGTTCGCCCCGGCGACGTCGTCGCGATCCCCGAGCTTGCCTACCCGACCTACGAGGTCGGAGCGCGGCTGGCCGGGGCCGAGGTGGTCCGGCTGCGCGACGGCGAGCTCCCCCCGGCAGGCACCACACTGCTGTGGGTCAACTCGCCGTCCAACCCGACGGGTCGCGTGCTGCCCGCTCAGGCGCTCGCCGAGCTGGTCGCCGCGGCCCGCGAGGTCGGAGCGTTCATCGCCTCCGACGAGTGCTACCTGGACCTGCCGTGGACGGCCCGCCCGGCCTCGGTGCTCTCACCCGAGGTGCACGGCGGCAGCCTCGCGGACATCGTCGCGGCGCACTCGCTGTCCAAGACCTCCAGCCTCGCCGGGTACCGCGCCGGGTTCGTCACGGGCGATCCGGTGCTGGTCAAGCGGTTGCTGGAGGTGCGAAGGCACGCGGGCATGATGATGCCGCGCCCGGTGCAGGCGGCCATGACCGCGGCGATGAACGACGACGACCACGTCGTGGCGCAACGGGACCGCTACGCCGGACGACGCAAGGTCATGCTGGAAGCGTTGCAGGCCAACGGTTTTCGCGTCGACCACTCCGAAGCCGGGCTGTACCTCTGGGCGAGCCGGGACGAGGACGCGTGGACCACGGTCGCGTGGCTGGCCGAGCGCGGCGTCCTCGTCGCCCCCGGCACCTTCTACGGGCCCAGCGGCGGCAAGCACGTCCGCGTGGCCCTCACCGCCACCGACGAGCGCGTCGCGGCCGCGGCCGACCGCCTCGCGGGCTGATCGTTCTCAGCGGGCGCGCACGGGAGCTAGTGCTCGTCGGCCGGCACGAACACGCCGTCCGCCCGCTCGAACGCCGAGCCCGGCGGCTGCTCGAACACCGCCTCCAACGCGGGATCAGCGCTGATCAGCTCGCGCAGCGGCAGGATCGCGGCGTTGCGCGCGTCGTCGATGTACTCCTGCGTCTCGTCGCCCGCGAACACGCGCCAGCCGCTGTCCTCCTCGCGGTCGGGCTCCTCGCGGTACAGCCACGCGACGGGCGCACCGTCGCGGGCCACGCGGACGGACACGATCGCCATCTTCGCGAGGTCGCCGAAGTACAGCCGTTCCAGTCGCCGTTGGCGGGTCACGATCTCTGGAGCACCCAGCTCCACGCGGACGCGCAACAGAGTGCCGTCCTCGGCGAGGTCGCGGTACACCGGGAACGCGCCGTCGCCCCAACTGGTGAACCAGCCGGTCATCAGCGCGTCGCCGACCTCGATCACTCCGGACTCGGTCGAGGACGATCGCATCTGCTTCAGCACGCGGAAGTGGTCGTCGTGTGGCCGCAGGTCGAACGCGAACCTCAAACCGTTGTCCCGCAACGACTGCAACTGGTGGTACAGCGGCCGAACCTGGTCGACGGTGAGATCGGTCCAGAGGTACTCGTCCTCCGCCTTGGTCGCGGCGAGCCTCGTCGCGACCTGCTCCTCGTCCCCGCCCCAGAACGCGAGGTCGAAGAGCCCGTCGCCAGGTTCGTCGTTGACCCACGAGTTCAACGCGGTCGGATCGGCGAACATCAGCCGAGCCTCGTCGACCAGCACGTACCCGGCTTCGACGGACTCGGTGGGCACGCCTTCCGCGCACTCCACCCACACCGAGCGCCACCGCTGCTGGTCCTCGCCCGGCTCCATCCGCTCACCCAGCACCCGCAGCGACCGGGTCGGCAGACCACGTACCGCGACGCCCCAACCGCCGTGGAACGGCACCTCGGCGCCGCTGGGCAGATCGTCGAGCAGCCGTTGCACCCGCGTGTGGTGCGGCATCCTCGGCACCTGCCGCACCGTCGCTTCGAGCCCGGTGCGCGCGACCGCCTCAGCCACGGAGCCACTGCCCTCCGGCAGGTCGAAGGCGTACCGCCCCTTGACGGCGGCGAGGTCCAGCCGTGCGGCTGCCGCGGCGGCCTGCGGACCGACGATCTCGAAGTCCGCCGCGGCGTTCGCCTTCGCCACGACCTCGGCGGGCGCGAGCTCCTCGGGCAGCAGTGGCGGTTGATCACCTGACCACAGCCGGAGCAAGCCGAAGTCGATCAGGAGCAGATCACCCGACGGGAAGGACGCCCGCCCCAGCAATTCCGGCACGGGCTCATCATGCCACCGGGCAGGACCTAGTCGTTGGCGTGCAACACGGCGTTCAGCTCGAAGCCGCCGGGCGTGCGCGACTTCACCTTCACCGCGCCGGAGACCGAATCGCGGATGAACAGCAGTCCGGAGACGCCGGAGAGCTCGCGCGCCTTCACGACACTGCCGTCCTCCGCCGTCACCTTCGTGCCCGCGGTGACGTAGAGACCGGCCTCGACGACGGTGTCGTCACCGAGGGAGATACCCACTCCGGCGTTGGCGCCGATCAGGCAGCCCTCGCCGACCGCGACGACCTGCTTGCCGCCGCCGGAGAGGGTGCCCATGATCGAAGCGCCACCGCCGAGGTCGGAGCCGTCGCCGAGCACCACGCCCGCCGAGATCCGGCCTTCGACCATGGACGCGCCGAGGGTGCCCGCGTTGAAGTTCACGAAGCCCTCGTGCATCACGGTCGTGCCGCTGGCCAGGTGCGCGCCGAGCCGGACGCGGTCGGCGTCACCGATGCGCACGCCGGTGGGCATCACGTAGTCGACCATGCGCGGGAACTTGTCCACGCTGTACACGGTCACCGGGCCACGCGCGCGCAGCCGCAGGCGCGTCTGCTCGAAGCCCTCGACGGCGCACGGGCCGTGGTTGGTCCACACGACGTTGGCGAGCAGGCCGAAGATGCCGTCCAAGCTCTGCCCGTGCGGCTGGACCAAGCGGTTCGAGAGCAGGTGAAGGCGCAGGTAGACGTCGTGCGCGTCGACCGGGGCGTCGTCGAGCTTGCCGATGGCGGTGCGGACGCCGACGACCTCGACACCGCGCTCGGTGTCCGCGCCGAGAGCGGCGCGCGCAGCATCACCCAGGGCCGCGATGGTCTCCTCGCTGGTGAGGCGTTTGGTGCCGGACTCGCCGGAGTCGGTGAGCTCGGGAGCGGGGAACCAGGTGTCCAGCACGGTGCCGTCAGCGGCGATCGTGGCGAGGCCGACGCCCAGTGCGCCGGTGGTCTGCGGGTCAGGAGTGTGCGTCACGCCTGCACGGTAACGGCCCACGGAGAATTTTCTGTAGCGTGCCGCGTGTGATCCCGCCTCTTGACCTCACCGCTGACCCTGTCGAGCTGACCGCGGCCCTGGTGGACATCCCCAGCGTCTCCCGCGACGAGGCGGTGATCGCGGATGCCGTCGAGGCGGCTCTGCGCGCTCAGGCGGGACACCTGGAGATCATCCGCAGCGGCAACGCGGTGCTCGCGCGGACCAACCTCGGCCGCGCGTCCCGCGTGGTGCTCGCCGGGCACCTGGACACCGTGCCGGTCAACCAGAACATGCCGCACTCCCGCTCCACCGAGGGCGAGAAGCTCGTGCTGCACGGCCTGGGCACGGTGGACATGAAGGGCGGTGACGCGGTCATGCTCAGCCTCGCCGCCACCGTCACCGAGCCGCGCTTCGACCTGACGTTCGTGTTCTACGACTGCGAGGAGATCGCGGCCGAGCTGAACGGGCTCACCCGCATCCAGCGCGATCTGCCGGAGTGGCTGCGCGGCGACCTCGCCGTCGTCTGCGAGCCGACCGACGCCGCGATCGAGGCGGGCTGCCAGGGCACCATGCGCGTCGACGTGCGCGTTCCCGGCAAGCGGGCGCACACCGCGCGCGGCTGGATGGGTGTCAACGCGATCCACGGCGCCGGCGAACTGCTGCGCAGGCTCAGCGACTACGTGCCGCGCCAGCCGGAGATCGACGGCTGCCGCTACCACGAGGGGTTGCAGGCCGTGAAGATCACCGGCGGCGTCGCGGGCAACGTGGTGCCGGACGAGTGCGTGGTCAGCGTCAACCACCGCTTCGCCCCCGACCGCAGCCCCGAGCAGGCGCTCGCGCACCTCCAGGAGGTCTTCGAGGGCTTCGAGCTGACCGTCACCGACGGCGCGGCCGGAGCACTGCCGGGGCTGAACGCGCCGGTCACGCAGGAGCTGATCGCGGCGTCCGGCGGTGCGACCCCGGTGGCCAAGCTCGGCTGGACCGATGTGTCCCGCTTCGCCGCGCTGGGCATGCCCGCGGTGAACTTCGGCCCCGGTGACCCGAAGCTCGCGCACACCCAGGAGGAGCACGTTCCGGCGTGGCAGATCACCCACTGCGCGGACGTGCTGAGAAAGTTCGTCAGCTGATCCCTTCGATTCCACCGAAGTGATGGCGCGGAGCGGCTTTCTTCGTGATCATCCGGCTCTAGCGTCGTGAGGGTGAGAAACATGACTGATGACAACGCGAAGTCCCGTGGCGACGGGAACACCCCGGAGAAGCAGCGGGGGCCGGTGACCCTGCGCGGTGAGCACAGCGTCGAGGCGACCACGACCGATCAGCGGCTGCTGGACTCCCGTGGCCCGTCGGACTGGGTGCACACCGACCCGTGGCGGGTCATGCGCATCCAGGCCGAGTTCGTGGAGGGCTTCGGCGCGCTCGCCGAGCTGCCGCGCGCGGTCACCGTGTTCGGCTCGGCGCGCACCCGCGAGGGCCACCCCGAGTACACGATGGGCCAGACGCTGGGCAAGGCGCTGGCCGAGGAGGGCTTCGCCGTCATGACCGGCGGCGGCCCCGGCGCGATGGAGGCGGTCAACCGCGGCGCCCAGGAGGCGGGCGGGCTCTCCGTCGGCCTCGGTATCGAGCTGCCCTTCGAGCAGGGGCTCAACCCGTGGGTCGACCTCGGGGTGAACTTCCGCTACTTCTTCGTCCGCAAGACGATGTTCGTGAAGTACTCGCAGGCGTTCATCTGCCTGCCCGGCGGCTTCGGCACGCTCGACGAGCTGTTCGAGGCGCTGACCCTGGTGCAGACCAAGAAGGTCACCAAGTTCCCGGTTGTCCTCTTCGGCAGCGAGTACTGGGGCGGCCTCGCGGACTGGTTGCGGGACAGCGTGTGCAAGCACGGCAAGATCGGTGAGAAGGACCTCGCGCTGGTCCACGTCACCGACGACGTCGACGAGGCGCTGCAGATCGTGAAGGACGCCTACAAGGCTTGGGAGGACGCGCACTAGAGCGCGTCGGGCGTGGCGGGCGCGGTGTGCGCCCGCCACTCGTCCCGCAGCATCGCGAAGACGTACTCCTCACGCCACCCGTCCTCGTCGAGCGCGGTGCCGATGAAGTGCGCTTCACGGCGCATTCCCAGGCGTGCCAGCAGTGCCGCCGATGCCGTGTTGCGCGCCGAGCAGCGCCCGATGATCCGGTGCAGGTCCAGCTCCTCGAAGCCCAGCCCCAGCACCGCGCGGGCCGCTTCCGTCGCGAATCCCTTGCCCTGGTGGGCCGGGTTGAAGATGTAGCCGACCTCGCCCTGGCGGTGCTCCACGCTTCGCCAGACGAGCTCGACCTGGCCGATCACGGTCGCCTTCCCCGGCAGCACCACCGCGAGGCTGAGGCAGTCGCCCTCCTCCCGCAGCTCGTTCTCGCGCACCAACTGCTCGACCGCGCGCACCACCTGCTCGCGACCGCGAGGCGCCCAGCGCATGTGCTGGGCGACCTCGGGAAGCCGTTGGTAGGCAAGCACGTCGTCCACGTCGTCCGGGGTGAACGGCCGCAGCGACAACCGCTCCGTCGTGATCAGCACCGGTCGACCCCAGGACAGCTCAGCCGAGCGGGATGTCGAGGTAGGACGGCGACGCGGCGGGCGAGGTGAAGGTGAGGCGCTCGCCGAGCGTGGTCTCCGACGCGTACCTCGGGTCCACCGTGTCGATCACCAGGACCAGCCGGTGGCCCGCCTCCACGTCGTGCAGGACGGGCTGCAAGGTCACGTCGACCTGCTGCGCGGCACCGGCCTTGCGGTCGACGAGCGTGACGGGCTTGTGCGAGAGCAGCCGCCCGACACCGAGACCGGAGACGTCGTAGAGGTAGGCGAACAGCGAGGTGTCCGACGCGCTCGGAGTCACCGTCACGTGCAGTTTTGGAGTACCGGAAACCGTTGTGCGCCTTGACATCTGCTCGGTCTGCCAGACACCTGCGTTGAGCCTGCTGACGGCGGGCAGCCAGCCGGCGACGGGCAGGCCGATCTGCGTGGCGCCCCCGGCGAGCAGCACCGGGCCGGAGTCCGCGACGGTGTCGACGCCGCCGTTGGCCGTGTGCGTCCAGCCGGTCTTCGCGCTCGTCGCCAGCTCGCCGGTGCGCCCGATCAGCGGGTTCACGTCGCCGAGGTAGCGCCTGCTGGTCGAGGAGGTCAGCGCGGACCAGCTGGCGAAGTTCCGCGCGGCCCCGCCGATGGTCGGCTTCAGCCGCACGGGCGGCTCGGCGTTGACGCCGTTGTCGGTGCCCCGGAGGTAGTGGTCCAGCCAGCGGTAGGTCGTTTCCCAGGTGTCGTTGGGCAGGCCCGCGAGACCGACCGCCTCTGGGGTCGCGTGATCACCGGGAGCCAGTTCGAGCCGCTTCGCGCCCTTGAGGCCGTTGAACAGCTCGACGACCTGGTCCGGCGGGAACAGGCCGTCCTGCCACGCGTTGGCGATCAGCACGGCGGGCTTGTTGGCGTTGAGCTGGTCGAGCTTCCTGCCGGGGCTGCGCGGAGCGGCCCAGGTCTTCACGGGCTCGCGCTCGTTGGCGAGCACGTTGGCCAGCATCGCGTCCAGCTCCGGGCCGAAGCGCCCGGTCAGCTTGCCGGCGGCGCCGAGCCCGGCGATGCCCTGCGCGCTCCAGGTGTCGTTGGCGCCCAACGACTTCTCCAGATCCGACCAGGTGCTGAGCGCGGCGACGGCCTTGACGCGCGGGTCGGCGGCGGCGGTCAGCAGGCTGAAGCCCGCGCCGTAGGAGATGCCCGCCATGCCGATCTGGTCGGCTGAGGCGGGGGTGTTGGCCAACGCCCAGTCGATCACCGCGCGGGCGTCGGCCACGTCGTTGGCGCTGCCGACCTCGATCTTGCCGCCGGAGGTGTAGAAGCCGCGCGGGGTGTAGGACACCACCACGTAGCCGCGGTCGGCGAGCTTGCGGGCGGGGATCTCGTACTCCAGCGTCGGCGCGCTCCAGCTCGCGGGCAGTACGACAAGCGGGTGTTTTCCGGTGCTCGACGGGGTGTACACGCGGGCGGTCAGCGTGACCCCGCCGCTCGCGGGGATGCGGTCGTAGCGCGCGGTGAGTCCGGCGGCTGTGGCTGCCGGACTGATGGCTGTGGTGAGGCCGACGGTGAGCAGGGCCGCCGTGAGCAGGGAGGACAGGCGTCGCACGGGCACTCCTGGTGACTTGTCGCCGGTGACGTGAGTCACAGTGGTGCAAGCAGTAGACGGCTGCCTACTCGCAAGTAGCAAGAACGTGTGACGCGCTTCACGTTCACCGCGGCCCGATCGGGGGATGGTGCCGCCTGGCACGATCGACGGGGTGACTCCGTTGAAGTTCGGCACGCGCGAGGTGCCGGGGAATCGCGCGCTGGTGATGGCGATCGTCAACCGCACCAGGGATTCCTTCTACGACCGTGGCGCCACCTTCACCGACGGTGCCGCGATGGCGGCGGTGGACCTGGCCGTGGCCGAGGGTGCGGACATCGTCGACATCGGCGGCGTCAGAGCGGGTTCCCACGGCGAGGTCGTCGACGCCGCGGAGGAGGCGCGCAGGGTGGTCCCCTTCGTCGCCGCGGTCCGCGAGCGCCACCCCGAGCTGGTGATCAGCGTGGACACCTGGCGGCACGAGGTCGGCAGGGCGGTCTGCGAGGCGGGCGCCGACCTGCTCAACGACACGTGGGCGGGCGCGGACCCGCTGCTGGGCGAGGTCGCGGCGGAGTTCGGCGTCGGCATCGTGTGCTCGCACACCGGCGGGCTCGCCCCGCGCACCGACCCGCACCGCGCGCACTACCGCGACGTGGTGGCCGAGGTCGCCGACGAGGTGGTCGCGCTCGCCGAGCGGATGGCCGGGCTGGGCGTGCCCAAGGAGGGCATCCTGATCGACCCGACGCACGACTTCGGCAAGAACACCTGGCACGGGCTGGAGCTGCTGCGACGGCTGGACGAACTGGTCGCGACCGGCTGGCCGGTGCTGATGGCCTTGTCCAACAAGGACTTCGTCGGCGAGACCCTGGACGTCGACGTGAGCGGACGGGTCGACGGCACCCTCGCCGCGACGGCGGTGGCCGCGTGGGCGGGAGCTCGGGTGTTCCGTGCGCACGAGGTCGGCAGGACCCGTCAGGTGGTGGACATGGTGGCCAGCATCGCCGGGACCCGGCCGCCCGCGCGGGTTCTGCGCGCGCTGGCGTGACAGGGTTGGTCCCGTGCACCCCCGGCTCAACGAGTGGTTCGACGAGTGGTTCGACGAGAACACCTGGCAAGATCCACAGTGGACGGTTGAGGAGCTGTTGGCCCGCAAGGGTTCTCAGCGCGTCAGTGTCGTTCTCCCCGCGTTGGACGAAGAGGGCACCGTCGGCGCGATCGTCACCGCCCTGCTGCCGCTGCTCGGACTGATCGACGAGCTGGTCGTGGTGGACTCCGGCTCCACCGACCGCACGGTGGCGGTCGCCGTGGAAGCGGGGGCGAGGGTGGTGCGCCGCGAGGACGTGCTGCCGGAGCTGCCACCGGTTCCCGGCAAGGGCGAGGTGCTGTGGCGCTCGCTCGCGGCGACCACGGGCGATCTTGTGGTGTTCCTGGACTCCGACCTCGTCGACTTCGACCCGGGGTTCGTCGTCGCACTGCTCGGGCCGTTGCTGGCGCGGCCGGAGGTCCAGCTGGTCAAGGGTTTCTACCGGCGCCCGCTTCGGCTGGAGAGCTCCGGTGGCGGGCGTGTCACCGAGCTTCTGGCACGGCCTGTGCTGTCCGCGCTGCGCCCCGAGCTCGGCGGGATCATCCAGCCGCTCGGCGGCGAGTACGCGGCCCGCAGGTCGTTCCTGGAGTCGGTGCCGTTCGCGGCGGGCTACGGCGTGGAGATCGGACTGCTGCTCGACGCGCACGCGCACTTCGGCCTCGCCGGGCTGGCGCAGGTCAACCTCGGAGTCCGCAAGCACCGCAACCGCTCGCTGGCCCAGCTCGGCGTGATGGCCCGGCAGATCCTCGGCGCGGCGATGTCGCGTTGTGGTGCCTCGAATCCCGGCAGCGCGGAGTTCGTCCAGTTCGCCCAGGTCGCGGGGGAGTGGTTGCCGGACACCACGACGGTCGCGCTCGCCGACCGGCCGCCGATGCGCCAGGTGCTGGGAATAAGTAGTGGCACTACCCTGAACGGCCGAGGGGCACTACACTCGTCGATGTGAAGTCGGACGCCTTGCGCGGGCATTTGGACGCTCTGCTGCTGGCCACGCTGGACGGCAGGGAACTGCACGGATACGCGATCATCGAAGCGTTGCAGCTGCGCAGCGGCGGAGCGCTCGACCTGCCGACCGGAACCGTCTACCCGGCACTGCGACGCCTGGAGCGCGGTGGCTTCGTGCGCAGCGAGTGGAGCACCGTCTCCGGCAGGCAGCGCCGCACCTACAAGCTGACCCCCTCCGGCGAACGCGAGCTGGCCAACCAGCGCACCGCGTGGCGGGAGTTCACCGTGGCCATCGAAGGCGTGCTCGGGAGCGGCCCGTGGCCGGCCAAAGCCTGATAGGCGATTACATCGACAGGCTCGGCGCCCGGTTGGACGGGCCTCGGGCGGCGAAGGCGGATCTGCTCGCCGAGGCGCGCAACAGCCTGGACGACGCCGCGTCGACCTACCGGGACGCGGGTTTCCCCGAAACCACCGCGCAGGCCCGCGCGGTCGCCGAGTTCGGCCCGTTGTCACTGATCGCCGACGAGTACCAGGAAGAGCTCGCCGTGGCACAAGGCGCGCGCACGATGCGAGCGCTGCTGGCCGCGATGTTGGTGGTGCACCTGCTTTTCATGGGGCGCTGGCCGACCTCGCCGTCGTGGGTCCCGGTGCTGGCCTCGGTCGTGAACTACGCGTGGGTCGTCGTCGCCGTGCTCGGCGTGCTCGCTCTCGTGGGCGGTCCTCGGCTGCGCAGGTGCCAGCGCTCGGGCCGGTCCTTCGGGCGCCTCGCCGGATCGTTCAGCACCGGCGCGCTGACCGCCTGCGTCGTGCTCCAGGGCGCGTTGATCACCGCGACGGCCTACTTCAACCTCGGACTGCTGCTGTCACCGGCGATCCTGGCGACGCTGGGCTTCGGACTCGTGGTGATGGTGCGGCTGGTCGGCATGACCCGGCGCTGTTTCACCGTGTCGGCCGCGGCCTGAGGGCTGCTCCCGGCGGGCGTTCGTGCCACGATCTTCGGCGTGACCACCGCCCTGATCTACCTCCTGATCATGATCCTCGTGGCCGCAGTGGTGTTCCTGCTGGCATCACTGGTGTTCGGCCGAGGCGAGGAACTCGCTCCGCTGCCCCCCGGCGCGTCGCCGACCCAGCTGCCCGCCGCGGGCGCGCGCGGTGAGGACCTGCGCACGCTGCGGTTCCAGCAGGCCGCGCGCGGCTACAAGATGTCGGAGGTCGACTGGGTGCTCGAACGCGTCGCCGGTGAGCTGGACACGCTCCGGGCGCGCGTCGAAGAGCTGGAGCGGCAGCAGCTGCCCGTCGTCGAGCAGGACGCTCAGCAGTGACCCGCCTGGCCCTGCAGGTCGCCGTCGCCGCGCCAGTGGAGACGGTGTGGGCGGCGGCGACCGACTGGGACCGCCAGCACGAGTGGATGCTCGGCACCACCGTGCGCGTAACCAAGGGCGACGGCCGCAGCGTCGGCTCCACGCTCGCGGCCTTCACCGGCAAGGCGGGCGTCGGCTTCACCGACCACATGGAGATCACCGTGTGGGACCCGCCGCACCGCTGCCAGGTCCTGCACACCGGGTGGCCCGTGCAGGGGCCCGGGATCTTCGCGGTCCGCGAGGACGGGCCGGGGCGCTCGCGTTTCGTGTGGGGCGAGGACCTGTACCTGCCCTTCGGCGTCGTGGGCGCGGTCGGCTGGCCCGTGGTGCGACCGTTCTTTGTCGGGGGTGTGCGGTACTCCTTGAACCGGTTCGCCGAGTTCTGCGAGGAGTACACGTGAGCACCGACGACGCGATTTTCCCAGCGGAGGCGGCATGAGCACCGACGTCCGGACCCGCTGCGGCTGGGTCACCTCAGCGCCGGAGTACATCGCCTATCACGACGAGGAGTGGGGCGTTGCGCTACGCGGCGAGCGCGAGCTGTTCGAGCGGATCAGCCTGGAGGCGTTTCAGTCCGGCCTGTCGTGGTTGGTGATCCTGCGCAAGCGCGAGAACTTCCGCACCGCGTTCGCAGGGTTCGACATCGCCGCCGTCGCGGAGTTCGGTGAGAAGGACGTCGAGCGGCTGCTCGTGGATGCGGGAATCGTTCGCAACAGAGCCAAGATCGAGGCCACCATCGCCAACGCGCGCGCCGTCGAAGGGCTGGACGTCCCGCTCGATGACCTGCTCTGGTCCTTCGCACCGTCCGACGGCGCGCGTCCGCCCACGCTGGCCGACGTGCCCGCCGTGACCGCCGAGTCGAAGGCGATGGCCAAGGAACTGAAGCGCCGAGGATTCCGCTTCGTCGGCCCCACGACGTGCTACGCGCTGATGCAGGCCACCGGCATGGTCAACGACCACGTGGCGACCTGCTGGCGCGCGTAGCCCCCCCGCCACGGGGGTTGGGTGGTCTTCAAGACCAGCAAACCCCCACCCCTACTGTCGCCAACCGCCACAAACCCCCTGCGGTGCCGGAGGGTTTGCTGTCGTTGGCGATGGCTGGAGCGGGGGTTCGGTGGTCTTGAAGACCGGGGAACCTCTACAGGCCGGTGAAGCGGGCTTCGCGCTTCTCCACGAAGGCTTCGACGGCCTCGCGGTGATCGGCGGTCTGCCCGGCGGCGGCCTGGGCGGCGGCCTCCTCGGTGAGCGCCTCGGTCAGGTCGGAGCCCGCCGCGACCAGCATCTCCTGCTTGATCCTGGCGTAGGCGGTGGTCGGGCCCGCAGCCATCCGCGCGGCCAGTTTCTGAGCCTCCGCAAGGGCTTCGCCGTCGTCCACGACGCGCGTGACCATGCCGATCCGCAGCGCTTCCTCGGCGCCGACCGGCTGCGCCAGCAGCATCAGCTCCATGGCCCGGCCGTAGCCGATCAGCCTCGGCAACGTCCACGATGCGCCGGAGTCCGCCGCGAGGCCGACGTTGGCGAAGGCGAGCAGGAACTTGGCGGAGCGCGCCGCGATGCGCAGATCGCACGCGTAGCTCAGCGAGGCCCCGGCTCCGGCCGCTGTCCCGTTCACGGCCGCGATCACCGGCTTCGGCATCCGGAAGAGCGCCTGGGTCAACGGGTTGTAGTGCTTCTCGACCGTGCTCAGCGGCGCGGGGTCGCCGGAGGCGAGCAACCGCACGTGCTCCTTGAGGTCCTGCCCGGCGCAGAACGCGCGGCCCGATCCGGTGAGCACCAGAGCGCGAACGGCGGCATCGCCCGCGGCGTCGTGCAATGCGGCGAGCAACTCTTCCTTGAGCCGCACGGTGAGCGAATTGAAGGCATCCGGCCGATTCAGGGTGAGCGTTCGGACGCCGTCGCTGTCGCTGACCAGAAGTTCGGCATCGTGATTATTCTCACGGTCCTGTCCCACGCTGATCTCCGTTTTCCGCTCAGGCGCTCGATGGTGTTCGGGTGTTGCCGAGACAGCTCTCGATGAATTCGTTCGTGGCGGTCGCGAGTCGTTCGGTCTGCTGGTCGAAGAAGCGCGCGGCGATGTGCCCCGGCCAGTCCGGCGGCAGCAGCTCGGGCGGCAGGCTGGGATCGCGGAAGAGGAACTTTCGCCAGGCGTGCAACAGTTCCTGGGACACCGCGAACGCGGCCGGGTGCTCCGTGGGGTCCACTGTGGACACTCGACCGGACCAGTCCTCGACGAAGCTCTGGTAGTCCGAGCCGAGCGCGTCGAGGTCCCACGCCCTGCCCGCCAGCTCCGCGTCGTCGCCGTCGTGCTCGCCGTGGAAGATCCGCGCCGCGGCTCCCTCGACGGCGAGCAGATCGGTCAGTTCCGGTGACGGGCGCGGGGAAATCCAGGTGACCGGGCCCAGTTCGCCGTAGCCGATCAGCTTCAGCGAGGACGTCAGCTGGTCCCGCTGCGGCCGTGCGGGAAGGTCCTCGAGCACCACCACGTGCCACCGACCGTCCCAAGTGGACGGTGGTCGGGTGCGGAACACCCTCGCGCTGGCCTCGTCCAGTCGTTTCTCCGCGCGGGCCGTCATCGCGTAACCGGGGCCCGCGGGCAGCCTGACCGGGCGCAACCAACCCTGCCGTACGGTGCGCGAGACGGCCGTGCGCACGGCGGGTGGTGCGAATCCGAGTGGTTCGAGCAACCGCACCAGGGCGGCAATGGTCGCGGTGCCACCCCGCTGCCTGAGGTGTCCACCGTAGACATCGAACAACGCTGAACGTGCCCGCACGATGGGCGATTTTGACAGTGAATTGACGGCTCGGCCACCACCCCGGAACGGACACGCGAGACGGCCTTGTGCATCGACGGAGACACGAAGTGATCGGTTCGGTTTCTCTCGTGCGGCCATATGGGGGAGAATGGGCTCCATAAGCGGCACGTCGGGGGATGTGCCGTGGGGAAGAAGTTGACGGAGGGAGCACGCTATGGCGGCCATGAAGCCCCGGACCGGCGACGGTCCCCTTGAGGTCACCAAGGAAGGACGCGGCATTGTGATGCGCGTCCCGCTGGAAGGTGGGGGCAGGCTCGTCGTTGAGATGTCGGCAGATGAGGCCGCCGAGCTGGGCGAAGCCTTGAAGGCTGTCGTGGAGTAATCCCACCGCGCAGTCGGCTGGGCGCTCGCCCGGCCACACCCCGCAGTCCCACCGAGTCCCCGGCGCGTCACGCACGCGACCCGGGGACTCGTTGTCGTGAAGTCGTCCCGTGAACGAGGAGTCCCCGTGCCCCCGGTGTCGCCGTCCGTGCCCACTCCCTTGCCGCGCGTGTCGGTGACCACCAAGGCCCGCCGTGACGGCCTGCGCGTGCTGATCGCGGGCACCGGACCGGAGCTGCGCTCGGGTGCCCTCGATGTGGATCTGCTCGGCGCGCTCGCGGTGACCGGTGCTGCGACCGAGGTCAACCCGCTCCCGTTGACCCACGGCCCCGGCTGGCTGGTCGGCGTCGGCGACGGCTCTCCGCGCGACTGGCGTGCCGCCGGTGCCGCGCTCGTGCGCGTCGCCACCGCGCGCGCTCGTGAGCTGGACGAGGCGCCACGCCCGATCCAGATCGCGCTTCCGGGTGATCTTGCGCCGGAGTTGGCGGGCGAGTTCGCGCTCGGTGCCGTGCTGGGCGGTCACGAGCTGAAGGTCACCGGCGAGCGCCCGCAGCGGGTGAAGTCCGTCGAGCTGCTCAGCGACTCGGCTGACGTCGCCGAAGCCGTCGCTCGCGCAGTGGTCCTCGCCGAGGCGACCGCGCTCGCTCGCGACCTCGCGGGAACTCCCTCCAACATCAAGGACCCGGCCTGGCTGGCCGAGACCGCGCGCAAGGCCTGCTCCGCGCTGGACGTGCGGATCCGCGACGAGAAGTGGCTCGCCAAGCACGGCTTCGGCGGAGTCCTCGCGGTCGGCGGTGGCTCGACCCGCCCGCCCCGCCTCGTCGAGCTGTCCTGGAAGCCCGCTGCGGTGACCGAAGGCACGCCGCACCTGGTCCTCGTCGGCAAGGGCATCACCTTCGACACCGGCGGCATCTCGATCAAGCCCGCCGAGGGCATGCACCTGATGCGCACCGACATGTCCGGCGGGGCAGCGGTGATCGCCGCGCTGCGCGGGATCGCGGCGCTCGGGCTGCCGATCCGCGTGACCGGTCTCGTTCCCTGCGCGGAGAACCACGTCTCCGGCACCGCCTACCGCCCCGGCGACGTCGTGCGCCACTACGGCGGGAAGACCACCGAGGTCACCAACACCGACGCCGAGGGCCGCATGGTGCTCGCCGACGCACTGGCCTACGCGGTCGAGAAGCACGCACCCGACGTGCTCGTCGACGTGGCCACGCTGACCGGCGCGATGAAGGTCTCGCTGGGCCTGCGCACCGGCGGTGTCTTCGCGACCTCGCCCGAGCTGGCCAAGCGGATCACCACCGCCGGTGCCGACACCGGGGAGTCCTGGTGGGAGATGCCGTTGCTGGACGCGCACGCCGCCGACGTCCGCAGCGAGATCGCCGACCTCCGCCAGTGCCCGCCCGGCCCCGGTGGCATCACCGCCGCGCTGTTCCTCCGCGAGTTCGCCGCCGACCTGCCGTGGGCGCACCTGGACATCGCGGGCCCGGCGCGCGCGGAGAAGGCCTACGACGAGGTGAACCCCGGCGGCACCGGCTTCGCCGCCCGCACCTTGATCACCCTCGCCGCCTCCTACCTCCCCTAACCCCCGCCCTCACTCACGCTCCGCTATCGACCCAATGTGGCATTGGTTACGTCTCGCGAAACAAATGTCACATTGGGTACGTAAACGCGGGCTGGGGGAGCCGTGTGGTGTTGCGGAGGGTGATCAGGAGTGGGCGTGGGCTATGGCGAAGTCGCGGAAAGCACGGCCTGCGGCGGGGATCGGTCGGCCTGCCACCCACACCAGGCCGACGGTTCGCGTGGGGCGGGGAGTGATCGCCAGCTCCACGACGCCTCGGGCGGGCGGGTCGGCGCGGGGTAGGACGGCGACGCCGAGGCTCGCGCTGACCATGCCGCGCACGGTGTCCACGTCATCGCCCTCGAAGGCGAGCTGCGGTGTGAAACCCGCTGCGGCGCAGACCTTGTCGGTGATCTGGCGCAGGCCGTAGCCGGGCTTGGTCGTCACGAACGGCTCGTCGGAGACCTCGCGCAGGCGGACGCGCCTGCGGGCGACGAGGCGGTGATCGGCGGGCACGGTGAGCACGAGTTCCTGCTCCACCCAGGGATGGTTCTCCAGGTCGGGCTCCTCCAGCGGCAGCGGCGCGGTCAGCGCGAGGTCGATCGCGCCCTCGCGCAGCTTCTCCAGGACCGTCGGATGTGCGCTCTGGATCAGGGTGAAGCGGACGGTGGGGCGGCGGAGCTTGAACTCGCGCAGCAGTGCGGGCACCCACGGCGACATCGTTCGGAGGAAACCGAAAGCCACGTGGCCGCCCTTCGGGTCCGCCTCCTCGGCCGCGCGGCGGCAGCCCGGTTCGAGCGCGCCGAGCGACTGGGTGGCGGCCTCGGCGAGCATCCGGCCCGCGCGGGTCAGCTGGACGCCGCGACCGGAGCGCACGACGACGGGTGCGCCGAGGGATCGGCTCAGCTCGGCGAGCCAGCGGCTGACCGTCGGCTGCGGCACTCCGAGGCGCTCGGCGACATGGGTGATGTGCTGTTCTTCGGCGAGCGCGCGAAGCAGTCTCAGCCGAGGTGCGAGTTCGGTGACCAGCCGTTCCACGCGATCATCCACAAATGGATAAGTTACCGCCGAAATCGGCATTGGACGTATCAAAGCTCGCCTGCCAGCGTGTTTGACCGTGGCCCAGCACAGGAATCGACGCATCGGGATGGCCGTTCTCGCGGCCGGTCTTGCGACCTTCGCCGTGCTCTACGCGCCGCAGCCGGTGCTGCCTCTGCTCGCCGAGGAGTTCCGGCTCGGCCCCGGCGAGGTCTCCGCCGTGGTGAGCGCCGCGACGCTGAGCCTGGCGCTGGCCGTGCTGCCGATGGCCGCGTTGTCCGAGGTGGTGGGCCGCAAGCCGATGATGCTCGCCTCGGTGATCGCCGCCGTGCTGATCGGTTTCGTGCTGCCGCTCGCCCCGAACTTCGGCAGCCTCATCGCGTTGCGCGTCGTGCAGGGCGTCGCGATCGCGGGGCTCCCCGGAGTCGCGATGGCGTACATGGCAGAGGAAATCGGCCTCGCGGGCTTGGGCGCGGTGATGGGCCTCTACGTCGCGGGCAACACCACGGGCGGCATGTCAGGAAGGCTGCTCGCCGGAGTTCTGGGCGATGTGGTCGACTGGCGGTTCGGGCTTTTCGCGGTCGCGGTCCTGGCCGGATTGTGCGCCGTGGCAATGGCTTTGTTGATGCCCGCCTCCCGCGCGCAGACCCAACGAAGTCCTCTGCTCGCCGGGCTGCGTGGAGCTACGAGGGATTCCGGGCTCTACGGGCCTTATGCGGTGGCGTTCCTGGGAATGGCTTCGATCGTCGCGGTCTACAACGTGATCTCTTTCCGGCTGATCGATGATCCTTTTCGGCTCGCGCCCGGTGTTGCGGCGATGGTCTTTCTCGGCTACCTGTGCGGCGGAGTCGCTTCAGCGATCGCGGGCCGCGTCGCCGACCGGATCGGCAAGCCGCCGGTTGTGCTCGTGGCACTGGGAATCACGGTCGTCGGCATGCTGATGACGTTGCCGGACAACCTCTTCTTCGTGCTGCCCGGTATCGCTCTGCTGTCGGCGGGCTTCTTCGCCGCGCACGCCGTCGCGAGCAGCTGGATCGGCGCGCGTGCGGCCCCTGGCGCGCGGGCGCAGGCATCGGGTGTGTACCTGCTGGCCTACTACCTCGGCAGCAGCACGGGCGCCTCGGTCGCGGGCTGGGCGTACGGCGCGGGCGGGTGGACGCCGGTGGCACTGGTCAACTGCGGGTGGCTGGTTCTCGCTGGGCTGGTCGTGCTCAGGGTTCGAGCCGCAGGTCGATCGCCGGCGCCGTCGGTGCCAGCTCCAGCCGCCCCCGCGAGGGCAGCGTGACCGACCCGGCGTCGATGGTCAGCTGAGCGCTGGTGATGTCAGCGGGCACCTCGTAGACGACAGCGGTGGGGAACAGGCCGCCGTCGTAGCGCTTGCCCGCGATCTTCGCCTTGCCCCCGCCGGGCAGCTTCAGCGCGATGCGGTCCGCGGTGAGGTACCCGGCCAGGTCCTCGGGCAGCCCGTCGCCGTTCACCTGGAGCTGGACCTCCAGCAGCGCCCTGTCGTTGCGGGGCGGCGAGATCAGGCCGAGCTTGCCCGACTCCGGCTGCCGCACCGGGCGCTGCCAGCCGAGCCGGAGCCCGCTGACGGTCAGGTTCGCCGTTCCCGTGCTCCCACCGGCCTCGAAGGACAGGGCCTGCGTGGTGGACGGGGACTTCAGCGCGCTGACCTTCCTGCGCAGCACGGCGGGCAGTTCGTAGACGGGCTTGCCCTCCGGCAGCTCGACGGCCTGCTCCAGCAGCGACTGGACGTTGGTGTTGAGCACCAGCTTCGGCGGGGCTCCACCGCCCTGCTCGGGCACGGTGAACAGCACGAAGATCGCCCCGGAGTCCGGCAGCTGCGCCTTCGGCAGATCGCGCCAGCCGCCCGGCAGGTCCAGCGCGATGCCCGGGACCGGCGCGCCGCCGTTGACCCACGACGCGGACAGCAGTTCCTCGTCGAGCTGCTTGCGGTTCACGTGCACGCGCAGCACCCACAGCCGCTGCCCGCGCTCCGGGTTGAGCACGCCACCGTTGTCGGGCAACGGAAAACTGCCCGGCATGCCCCAGCCCTTGCCCTCGACCGAGGCGAAGTCGTCGCGCAGGTGGACGTCGCTCGCGTCCTTCAGGCCGAGTTCGACGTTGCTGCGCTTGCCGTCGTCCGGCAGCACGGCCAGGTAGCCGGGCCCGGCGTTGCGCTCGTTCTGCGCGTTGGGTTTGCGCGAGGCGCCGTCCGGCCGGACGATCTCCGCCGCCGGGGTCGTCGCCTGGCCGGGCGCGGGCACCTTCGGCTCGTCCAGCTCGACGCGGTCGCCCTTGGTCAGCACCGGGATCGGGATCCAGTCCGGAGCGGGCCCGGTGCCGGGGACCTGGATCGGCCCGCACCACAGCTTCGGCTCGACGGGCACGTAGTACTCGCCCTCCTCGGCCTCGACGCGGGCGAACCAGCACTGCACCGTGCCGTCGCCGGAGCGAGCGACCCGCTGCTGCTCGATCGCCGTCGCCACGGCCGCCTCGCCCGCGCGCAGCAGGGCGTCCGCGTTCGGCAGCCGGTGGCCCTGGAGGGTCACCTCGATCGGACCGCTCGGCTTCGGGGCAGGCGGGCTCGGCACCGGCTCAGGTGCCGGCTCCTGGGGGAGACCGCAGCCCCCGACCAGTGCCAACAGCAGCACGAGCACCGCCTGGCCCTTACGAGAACGCGACACCAAGGAGATCTCCGGTAGCCAGTGTGAAGAAAGTGCTGACTACCTAGATGCGCGCGAGAGGCCCTTCCGGTTGCACCGCGCCAAAGTTCCTGATCTTTATTTGCCGCCCGTGCTCGCGGCCTGGTACACGGCCACCGTCTGCTCCGCCACGCTCGCCCAGGAAAACTCCTGCACAGCGCGGTCGCGCCCGGCCGCTCCCATGGTCGCGGCGCGCTCCGGATCACCGAGCAGCTCGTTCACCGAGTCCGCGAGTTGTGTGCGGAAGGTCTCCACGTCGTGCTCGTCGTAGTGCGCGAGCAAACCGGTGCGGCCGTGGTCGACCACTTCCGGGATGCCGCCGACGTCCGAGGCGACCACGGCGGTCCCGCAGGCCATCGCCTCCAGGTTCACGATGCCCAGCGGCTCGTAGACCGAGGGGCAGACGAAAACCGTCGCGTGCGAGAGGAACTGCCGCACCTCGGCGGGCTGGAGCATCTTCTGGATCCAGAAGACACCGGGACGCGCGGCGGCCAGTTCGGAGACGGCCTTCGCGGTCTCCTCGGCGATCTCCGGGGTGTCCGGAGCGCCCGCGCAGAGCACGATCTGCGCGTCCTCGTCGATGCGGTGCGCGGCCGCGATGAGGTGGCCGACGCCCTTCTGCCTGGTGATCCGCCCGACGAAGACCACGGTCGGTCGGCCGGGGTCCACACCGTAAGCGCGCAGCGCGTCGTGCTCGGCGACAGGGTGGTAGGCCTGCGTGTCGATGCCGTTGCGCACCACGTGCACGCGCGCCGGGTCGAGCGCGGGGTAGCAGTCGAGCACGTCCGCGCGCATGCCCGCGCTCACCGCGATGATCGCGTCGGCCGACTCGTACGCGGTCCGCTCGACCCACGACGAGAGCTGGTAGCCGCCGCCGAGCTGCTCGGCCTTCCACGGCCTCCTAGGTTCGAGCGAGTGCGCGGTCACCACGTGCGGGATCCCGTGCAGCACCTTGGCGATCTGCCCTGCCATGTTGGCGTACCAGGTGTGCGAGTGCACCAGGTCCACGCCTTCGACTGCGGCCACCATCGACAGATCGACCGACAGCGTCTGCAACGCCGCGTTGGCCCGTTCCAAGCCCGCGGCGCTCGCATGGGCGTGCGCGTCGGCGCGGGCGCCGCCGAAGCAGTGCACGTCCACGTCGATGAGCTCACGCAGCCGAGGGACCAGGAAACCGACGTGTACCCCTGCCCCGCCGTAGACCTCCGGCGGGTACTCGCGGGTCAGCAGACCGATGCGCACGCTGACAAACGCTAGCCGCTCTGCGGCAGCCGGGTGAACGTGGCGCGACACCCGCCAAAGCCGTGCCCCGATGCGGTGGCCATTCGGTGATCTGCCCGGATAGGGTCACCCACTGTGAAGGGGCAGCCTCACGTCCTCGGGATCGTGCTGGCCGGTGGCGAAGGGAAGCGGCTGTGGCCGCTGACCGCCGACCGGGCCAAGCCTGCGGTGCCCTTCGGGGGCAACTACCGGCTCATCGACTTCGTGCTGTCCAACCTGGTCAACGCGGGTCTGACGCAGATATGCGTGTTGACGCAGTACAAGTCGCACTCGCTCGACCGGCACATCTCCACGACGTGGCGGCTGTCCAGCGTGCTCGGGCAGTACATCACCCCGGTGCCCGCGCAGCAGCGGCTCGGGCCGCGCTGGTACACCGGCAGCGCCGACGCGATCTACCAGTCGCTGAACCTGGTCTACGACGAGAAGCCGGACTACATCGTCGTCTTCGGTGCCGACCACGTGTACCGCATGGACCCGTCCCAGATGCTGGAACAACACATCGCCACGGACGCGGGCGTGACGGTCGCGGGCATCCGCGTGCCGCGCGCGGAGGCGAAGGCCTTCGGCTGCATCGACTCCGACGCCAGCGGCCAGATCACCCGCTTCCTGGAGAAGCCCGCCGACCCGCCGGGAACACCGGACGACCCCGAGGTCACCTTCGCCTCGATGGGCAACTACGTCTTCAGCACCGACGCGCTGCTCGAAGCGCTGCGTGCGGACGCGGCCAACCCGGACTCCGACCACGACATGGGCGGCGACATCATCCCCGCGCTGGTCTCGGCCGGGCGTGCCGCCGTCTACGACTTCGCCGACAACGTGGTGCCCGGGGAGACCGAGCGCGACCGCGGCTACTGGCGCGACGTCGGGACCATCGACGCCTACTACGACTCGCACATGGACCTCGTGTCCGTGCACCCGGTCTTCAACCTCTACAACCAGGCGTGGCCGATCCGCACCGCGACCCCGCCGCTGGCTCCCGCCAAGTTCGTCCAGGGCGGCACCGCGCAGGACTCCATCGTCGGCCCCGGCACCATCATCTCCGGCGCGCAGGTCACCAACTCCGTGGTGGGCGCGGGCGTGATGATCGAGGCCGGAGCGCAGGTGGACGGCAGTGTGCTGCTGCCCGGCGTGCACATCGGCAAGGGCGCGGTCGTGCGCAGGGCGATCCTCGACAAGAACGTGGTCGTGCCCGACGGGGCACAGATCGGCGTCGACCTCACCACCGACCGCGAGCGCTACACCGTCAGCAGCAGCGGCGTCGTGGTCCTCGGCAAGGGCGTCCGCGCCGACTAGGGCCTGTCCTGTAAGTGGTTGAGCTGCGTATTCCGGTCACGGTGCCGCTGGGGGTCGGGGTGTCTTCAAGACCACCAAACCCCACTGTTGATCATCGCCAACCGCCGCAAACCCAGCAGCCTCGCGAGGTTTGCCGTCGTTGAAGACCGCTGGGGCAGGGGTTTGTAGGTCTTGAAGACCGCCGAACCCGGCGACTTGCAGGACAGGCCCTAGCCGCGCTTGGCCGCTGCCAGGAGCCCGTCGCCGACGGGGAGCAGCACCGGGACCAGGCGCTCGTCCTCGCGGGCCAGGCGGGCGACCTCGCGCAGCGCGGTGGTGGCCAGGTCCTGCTCGTCCGGATCGGCGACGCGACCGCTCCACAGCGCGTTGTCGAAGACGATCACCCCGCCGGGGCGGAGCAGGCGGACGCCCTCTTCGAGGTACTTCGGGTACTCCGCCTTGAGGCCGTCCACGAACACCAGGTCGTAGCCGCCGTCGGTGAGGCGGGGCAGCACGTCCAGCGCCTCGCCGTGGATGAGCCGGGTCCGCCCGGTCGGGAAGCCCGCGGCCGCGAACGCCTGGCGCGCGGCGCGCTGGTGCTCCGGCTGGAGGTCGATCGAGGTGAGCACGCCGTCGGCGACCATGCCGCGCAGCAGCCAGATCCCGCTGGTGCCCGCGCCCGTCCCGACCTCGACGACGGCCCTGGCCTGCAACGCCGCCGCGAGGAAGCTCAGCGCGGCGCCCCCTGTCGGCGCGATCGGCACGCAGCCCAGCTGCGCGCCCCGCTGCCGGGCGAGGCTCAGCACCTCGTCCTCCACGAGGTAGTCCTCCACGTACTCGCGAACCGCCGGCGCGAAAAGGGACGGGGTGTCGGCTGCCACGCGAAGCAGGTTAGCGCCGCCGACCGCGCGCCGTTGACGAACCACCGCACGAGTGACGGAGGCATTCTCAGGCTGCTCTCAGCGGACTCTCACCATCGCCACACCAGAGTGGGGCACCGTAGGTCGTGTAGATGAGCGAAGAGAACTCACACTCGCGGGCATGGCAGCCGTCACGCACGGGAACACAGCGGGTCCCCTCAACGTTCACGAGTAGGGCAGACAGCCCGCCATGGAGGTGCCTTCCCGTCCGATGCGAACGCAGCCTTTGACCCCGGCGACGACCGCCGGTGTGACGACCGTGATTCCCGACGCGGCCAACTGGACGCCGCCGTCGTGGGACGACGTGGTCCGGGAGCATGCGGACCGCGTCTACCGGCTGGCCTACCGCCTCACCGGCAACCAGCACGACGCCGAGGACCTCACCCAGGAGACGTTCATCCGGGTCTTCCGCTCGCTCGCCTCGTACAAGCCGGGGACGTTCGAGGGCTGGCTGCACCGGATCACCACCAACCTGTTCCTCGACATGGCGCGCCGCCGCACCCGGCTGCGGATGGAGGGCCTTCCCGAGGACACCGACCGGCTCGCGGGCAACGACCCGTCGCCGGAGCAGGTCTACTCCGACACCCACCTCAGCCCGGACCTGCAGGCGGCGCTCGACGAGCTTCCGCCGGAGTTCCGCGCGGCGGTCGTACTGTGTGACGTGGAAGGCCTGTCCTACGAGGAGATCGGCGCGACGCTCGGCGTGAAGCTGGGCACCGTCCGCTCCCGCATCCACCGTGGACGGCAGGCGCTGAAGGCCGCGCTGGAACGCCGTCGGGCTCAGGAGGACTTCGCATGACCCCGGAGGTCTCGTGATGAGCGACCTGCGCGCTTGGGCTCTCGCCGAGCAGCACCTGAACCCGGACGCGCTGGTCGCGTTCGTCGACGGTGAGCTCTCGGCACTCGCCTACGACAGGGCGTCCGCGCACCTCGCGCGGTGCTCCTGCTGTGCGGCGGAGGCCGCGGCGCAGCGCCAGGCCCGCGCGGCCGTGCGCACGGCGGTCATGCCGGGACTGCCCTCCGGGCTGCTGGACAGCCTGCGCTCCATCCCGCAGCAGGTCGAGCTCCCGCAGGGGCCCGATGAGCTCGCGGTCACCGAGGACGGCCAGCTCGTGGCCGTCCTGCGGCCCTCCCGGATCCGCGCGGGCGAACCGCCCGCCGGGCTCGGCGGATCTCCCGCACTGGGTTCTTCCCCGATGCTGGGCTCCTCACCGATGCTGGGCCAGGGCTCCTCGGTGCTCGGCCGTCGCAAGCAGGGCACCGGAGTCGTGGTGTCCGGCCTGGTGCTCGGCGTCCTCGCCCTGGTCAGCCCGGCCGTCAGCGATCTCGTGGACAACCAGTGGACGACCCCGCCGCAGCCGGGCGCCCGCGCCGCGCAGACCCCGGACCCCGCGCCGAGCCCGCTGTCCTCGCTCAACCCCCTCGCACCGGGCGCCGCCGCGTCCTTCAGCGGGGTGCTCGGCCGCTAGTGTCCTGAGTCGGGAGTTGTAGTCATATGTAGTGTGGAGTGATGGCGCGTACTG
>NZ_BAABAL010000023.1:0-31014 GCF_039537405.1 Allokutzneria multivorans
ATTCCAAGATCATCCGATCACGTGTCGGACCGTTCGCAACGTCCCAGGCCAGTACAGCTAGTCGATGACGAACCAGGTGCCGTCGCGGTAGGAGAGCACGGCGTCGCCGAGGTCCCGTTCGCCGATCGTGACGCTCGCGCGGATGGCCTTCGCGGGGATGTCGACGTCGCCGTTCGCGCGCTGGCGCACCTGCTTGGCGTCGATGGTCGCGGTCTGCAACGCGGTCCGCTTGGCCGCGCCGAGCATCTGGAAGGTGATCGGGAAGGTCTGCCTACAGGTGCCGAAGCCCTTCGCCTCGGCCTTCTTCGCGCCCGGCCCCGCGACGTCGCACACCACGTCGAGGTCCTGGTTTCCCACGCCGTGCAAGTACTTCTCGAAGCGCTGGATCGCACCTTCGACGGTCTTCGGAGTGCCCGCCGCAGTGGTCGGCACCGGTGCCGCCGGGGACGAAGTGGTGGGTGAAGGAGCCGACGACGGCGAGGGAGGCGGTGGCGGCGGCGCGGGGGTCTCGTCCTGGCAACCCGTCAATGCGAGCGCCAGTCCAACAGCCGTCAGGAAGATCGCCGACCTCATCGTGCCCCCGTGTTCGTCGTGGTCCGCGCGGACTCTAGTACACGGCGGAGAACTCCATGCGCGTGCACGGAAATGGGCGGGGGTGATCTCAGGGTTGTCCCCGATTCGCCGCATTCACCAGGTCAATACGTTTGCGGGGAATCCGCCGCCACGGACAGTCGCACGACCACGGAGGACCCTTGACCCGCTCAGCACTCGCCGCGTCGGCGGTGGTGGCCCTCGCTGCCACACTGGTGGTGACGCCGACCGTGTCGGCCGCCCCAGCCGCGCCGGACTGGAAGCTCTGCAAGGACGTCGCCAACGGCTGGCCCGCCGAGGACGCGCGCACCGAGTGCGCCACCGTCGTGGTCCCGGTCGACCACGCCAAGCCCGACGGCCGCAAGATCGAGATCGCGATCAGCCGCGTGAAGGCGAGCGATCCCGCCGCGCGCAGGGGCGTCATGGTGCTCAACCCGGGCGGTCCCGGCGGCGCGGGAATCCGCATGCCGCAAGGAATCCTGAACAGCACGGTGAAGGACCTCGGGCGCACCCACGACCTGATCGGCTTCGACCCGCGTGGCGTCGGCTACAGCGACAAGGTGACCTGCCGGGAGCTGCCCGAGGACGTGGAGCAGCCGCCGCAGTCCTGGTCCGACAAGGAGAAGGCACGCTTCTACTCCGCGCGTGACGGCAGGGCGAACCGGCGCTGCGCCGAGACCGACCTGGAGTTCGCCCGCAACCTCACCACCGACGCGATCGCCCGCGACATCGACGTGATCCGCGCGGCGCTCGGCGAACAGAAGATCAACTACTACGGCGTGTCGTGGGGAACGGCGCTCGGCGCGCACTACCGCAGCCTCTTCGACGGCAACGTGGACCGGATGCTGCTCGACTCGGTGATGCTGGCCAACTTCGACCTCAACGAGATCGACAACACCACCGTCGCCGCCTACGAGAACCTGTACAACGACTTCGCCACCTGGGTTTCGCGCTACGACCGCGTCTACCACTTCGGCACCACCCACGGCGAGGTCTCCAAGGCGCTGTTCGACCTGCGCAGGCTGCTCACCGAGTCGCCCCGCGTCATCGGCAGCGGCGAATCGCGGATCACCATCGACGGCGACACGATCACCTCGCTGATGACCAGGAACCGCGCGTGGTGGTCCAGCGCCGCCGCCGAGCTGGTGAAGATCCGCGACAACGAGGTTCCCGAGGCCGCGCGCCAAGCCGCGACCGCCGCCGGAGCTCGTTCGGCCGCCCGTGGGCTCGCGAGCCCGCCCGAGGGTTTCAGTCGCTTCCTCAACGTGGCGGTCATCTGCAACGAGGCGCTGAGCACCCGCGACTTCGAGACCGCGTGGAACCACCGCATGGGCCGCCTTGCCAAGTACCCGGCGGCGGGGGAGAAGGCGTCCTTCGACGGCAAGTGCGCGAACTGGCCGCTGCCGGTGCAGCCGTGGCGGCTCAAGCCCGGCGCCAGCGCGTTGCAGCTGGTCGGCCACCTCTACGAGGGTGTGACCCCGATCGACTGGGCGGTGTCGATGCGCGGCAAGATCGGCGGCTCGCTGTTCACCATCGAGGACGACCGGCACGGCTCGCTGTCGCGACTTCCTTGCGGCGCAACGGGTCTGGAGTTCTTCGCCACCGGAAGGGCCAGTACCTCCTCCTGTCCGGGCGAGCCCATCCCCACGCCGGAGACCCCGGCGCCGACGTCGGGCGACAGCCTCACCGTCGAGCGCTCGCCGTACGACTCCGGCCGGGTGGCCACCTTCGGCTGATGTCCGGATCGGCGCGGCCTGCTCGTTCACCCGGGCAGGCCGCGCAGTCCTATCTCCACGCCGCGCCGCAGCGCCGCCCAGAACTCCTCCTCGGACTGGCCCAGCTCCAGGCTCTTGAGCGCCGCCCCCCGCGCTCCACCGCTCATCGCGCCGACCGCCGCGGCCGCGGCGATCTCGTCCAGGGTGTCCGGGAACGCGCGCAGGAGACCGTCGGCGATCTCCCGCTGCACCTCCTGGTCGAGCTGCAACGCCCGCCCGCGCAGCGCGGGCTCCGACATGATCAGCTTGGTGAACCGCGCCATGCTCTCGGGGTCGTGCCGCCCGATGCCCTCGGTCAGGTAGTCGCCGAGCATCGCGTCGTAGGCCCGCAGCAGCAGCTGTGCGGGGGTCTCGCCGGGCTGCCGGTCGGCCAGCACCTTCAGCGGGACGGGAGCCCTCGGCCCGGAGTCGGCGAAGAGGACGTCGTCCTTGCTGCGGAAGTGGTTGAAGAACGTCTTCGTGGCCACGTCCGCCTCGGCCGCGATCTGCGCGACGGTCGTCCCGTCGTAGCCCCGCTCGCTGAACAGCCGCAGCGCCGCGTCGGCGAGCTGCCGCCTGACCTCGCGCTTCTTGCGCTCCCGCCGGGACTCCACGGCGGCAAACTTACATCAGGTGTAAGTTTATAGCGAATGTAAGGTCGAGTGAGGAGGTCTGGTGAGCCGGATAGCCCTGACCGGGATGCCCGCCGCCGGTCACGTCAACCCCAGCGTCCCCCTTGTGCGTGAACTGGTCCGCCGGGGAGTCGAGGTCGTCTACTACAGCAGCGACGAGTTCCGCGACACGATCGAGCGCACCGGCGCGGAGTTCCGCCCGTATCCCCACGGCACGGTCTCCGCGCGCGCCATTGCCGACGCCACCACCTCCGGCGGGCCGCTGCGCGTGGTCTCGAAGCTGCTGCCCGCCGCACAAACCCTGGTGCCGTTCCTCGTCGAGGAGTTCCGTGCGCTGCGCCCGGACGCGGTCGCCTTCGACTCCAACGCTCTGTGGGGTTACATGGCCGCCGCGCGCGCCGGGCTGCCGAAGATCTCGCTGATGACCACGTTCATGTTGGGGGTCAAGGACTTCCGCTGCCTCACCGCCCGCGAGTGGTGGCACTCGATGGTGCCGATGCTCCCCGACATCCCCTCGGTGGTGGCGGCCAAGAGGCGGCTCGTCCGCGCGCTCGGCAAGGACATCTTCCCGCCCGCGCCGACCCTGCCGATCCGCGGTGACGTGACGCTCTTCCCGATCCCGCGCGAGCTCCAGCCACCCAATCCGCTGCTGGACGAGCGCTGCCACTTCGTCGGCCCCACCATCGATCCGGCCAACCGCGCTGGCGAGGTCGATCCCGAGCTGGCGGAGTTCCTCGACGGCCCGGAGCCGCTCGTGCTGGTGTCGCTCGGCACGCTGCACGCGGGCACCGATGCGTTCTTCCGCACCTGCTTCACCGCGCTCGCTGATGTGCCCGCGCGCTTCGTCCTCGCCGTCGGCCCGCACGCCGACCCGGGCACTCCTCCGCCGAACATGCTCGTGCGCGCGTCCGTTCCGCAGCTCGACGTGCTCGCGCGCGCCACGGCCTTCGTCACCCACGGCGGCATGAACAGCGCGCTGGAGGGGCTGTACTACGGAGTGCCGCTCGTCGTGCTCCCGCAACAGGTCGAGCAGCTGATCATCGCGCGGGCCGTGGCCGACAAGGGAGCGGCTTCGGTGTTGCGCCACAACCTCTCCGGCCGCGCCGTGCCGCCCGGCGAACTCCGCGCTGCCGTGGAACGCGTGCTCAGCGACGCGTCCCTCCGCGAGTCCGCGAAGGCGCTCTCCGCCGGAGTTCGCTCCGCAGGCGGCGCCACGGATGGAGCCGACGTCGTCCAGCAGTTCCTGATCACGGCAAATTCGGCTCGACCGCGTCAGTGACGCTCTTCGCCGCCGCACACGCTCCGTCAAGAGTGGCTCCGCTCGCGAAAACGTCAACACGCGACTTCTCGGACACCTCGACGGAGTAGGCGCACGATGTGCTCGACACTGCGGGCTTCATGACCTTCGCCGCACGGTCGGCGATTCTCACGTCGGAGATCTTCGAGTTCGGCCCGGGGACCAGTTCTGCGAGCGACTTGTCCTGATAGGTGTTCAACCGGATGAGCGTTCGGTCGGCGGTGCGCCACTGGCAACTGTTGCTGTCCAGGGCTTCCGGGCTGGTCAGGCGAAGCTTGGACACGTCTTCGGATTTCAGAAGAGAACACGGATCGACGCGGTCGACACCGGAGCCACCACCGTTGGTCGTGCTCGTCGCCGTAACCGCGTTGGCCGCGTCTCCGGGCACCTTGTGAGAACAGCTCACAACCAGCAGCCCAAGGGCCGCGACAAGAGGAACGAGAAGCGATTTCACAGCCATGATCACCCTGCGGATCTCGGTGAAGCCGCCAAGCGCGGCTTTATTCGGGCCGCATACTTCCAGCAATGAGCCGCATTCAGCCCGGTCTTCACTCGTCCGCGAAGTGGCCGTGTCTGGGCCGTGTCCTGTAGGTCATCAGGTTCGCCGGTCTTCAAGACCACCCAACCCCCACCCCCACCGCCACCGTCTCCAACGACAGCAAACCCCCGTAAGACCGCAGGGTTTGCGGCGGTTAACGATGATCAACAGAGGGGTTTGCCGGTCTTGAAGACACCCTAACCCCCGGCGACACCCGTGATCGGAGCGCGCAGCTCAACCGCTGACGGGACAGGGATTAGGAGTCGCGGGCCTCGGAGACGCCGAGCACCGCCAACCGGTCGGCGCGGTCGTTGTCGGGGTGGCCGGAGTGACCCTTCACCCAGTGCCACTCGACGTCGTGGTTGGACACCGCGGCGTCGAGTTCACGCCACAGGTCGGAGTTCTTCACCGGCTCGCGGGCGCTGGTCATCCAGCCGTTGCGCTTCCAGTTCGCCAGCCACGACAGGATGCCGTTGCGCACGTAGGTGCTGTCGGTGTAGATGTGCACCTGCGAGCGCCGGGTGAGGCATTCGAGCGCCTTGATCGGGGCGGTGAGTTCCATGCGGTTGTTGGTCGTCGGCCCAGCGTCCCCGCCGTGCAGCTCCCGCTCGTGCTCGCCGTAGCGCAGCACCGCTCCCCAACCGCCGGGGCCGGGATTCCCGCTGCACGCGCCGTCGGTGTAGATCTCGACGACCTGCTGTCCTCGCACGTTCGCGCCATCCGTCCGCCTCGACGTCGGCATCGAGGTCGGTCGAGCCTAACCGGGGCGCATCCCGGGACCGGTCCCCGGTGCGTACCCGCAGGATGAGGCCGTGGATGACGCGGTGGACCGGCTCGGTGAACTCCTCAGCACGCACCCGGTCGACAACCGCTATCACCTCGCGACGGGCGCGGTGGTCGTCTTCGGCTCGCTGCTGACCGTCGAACTGGGGATCACCGTTGTGGTGCTTGGGTTCTCGCTAGCGTCGATACCACTCGCACGGGTGCTCAGCGGTGGGCTCCGCGAGCGCTTCGACGTCCACGAGAACGGCCTGGTCCACCACCGCAGCGCCGGCCGCCGGAGCTGGACGTGGCGCGAGGTGGCCGTGCTGAGCGTGCGGTGGGACCCGCGTCGGCGCACGCTGCGCCGTTGTGTCGTCCGGTTCGACGACGGCACGCGCGTGGTGATCCACCGTGGCGCGGTGGACGGACCGTTGCTCGCGGGCACGCTGCTGGCTCAACGCCCCGATGCGGTGCCTGCCAAGAGAAAGGATTCTCGGGGTGGGTGAGCGGACAACCCACCCCGAGAACGATCACCGGCGCAGCTGGCCGCGAATGGCCCCGGCCGCGAACTCGCTGTTGTGCACGTTGACGTAGAAGCCGCTGGGGTTGCGGCGCAGTTCCTTGGCCAGGTCGCGGCTCACCTCGGCGCAGCTGTAGCTCCTGCCGCTGGTGGGAGCCTTGAAGTTGACGACGACCGGGCCGTTGGTACCGGCCGCGCCGCGGTGGATGTGCGCGGCGCTGGCGGGAGCGATGCGGCTCACCGAGATCGTGGCGCACACGCGGTCCGAGCCGATCCGGACCGACGCGCTGCCCCGTCCGTCCGCATCACCCGGTCCGGGGACCTCGGCCTTGCCGGTCAGGTACGCGGAGTGGGTGCGGCCGAGACCCAGGTCCAGACCGAGGTCCAGGTCCAGGTCGAGCCCGATGCCGATGCCGACGTCGATGTCGCTCCGCGCCTCGGACGCGCTCGCTGCGGGGGCGATGGCGACGAGGGCGAGGGCTGCCGCCGCCACGGACGTTCCGAGAACACGAGATGTGAAGCGCACGAGAACCTCCAGGAGAGCGTGGTGCTTCCTACACGAGGTCTTCGAGGGCGCACGGCACCCGGCTTGGTCCCCGGCCGGGTGAACTAGAACTTCTTGCGAGCAGGCCGAGCACCAACCACTCCGCGCCGAAACGACGCCAGCGCTGCTCGTGGTGCGGCTGCGGCCCAGCGGTCGGACAGTGTTGCCGCACAAGGCTTTCTAGGTCCTGTCCTGCACGTCATCGGGTTCGCCGGTCTTCAAGACCACCCAACCCCCGCCCCAGCCGTCTTCAACGACAGCAAACCCCTGCAAGGCAGCAGGGTTTGGGGCGGTTAGCGATGATCAGCAGTGGGGTTTGCTGGTCTTGAAGACACGGTCGGACGCAGGGGAGAGGCCGTCGGAGCGCACCACGCTACGGCCTTTGGGAAGGCTCCCGAGCCCAGAACAGCGAGTGCACGTCGCTGCTGCCCGGCAGGAAGTCCCGCACGTCGACCTGCTCGACGACCTCCAGCCCGGCGGTGTCGAGGTGCGCGCGGTAGGTCGCCGCGTCGGCCTGGCTCCACACCATCGGCGCGTCACTGCCCAGCCAGCCCTCCACGCGCGACTCCAGCGCCTCGCGGCCGGTCAACAGCAGCAGCCACCCGCCAGGCTTCAGCCACCGCGCGATCTTCCCGAGCAGCTCGCCCTGTTCGGACAACGGCAGGTGGAACAGCACGTAGAGGCACACCACGGCGTCGAAAGACGCGTCAGGGAACTCCGCTTCGGAGGCGTCGACGCGCACGAACGTGGCTTCGGGGACGAAGGACCGCGCTCGCCGGATCTGCTCCTCGCTGATGTCCACGCCGGTGACGCGGTGCCCGCCGCGCACCAGGTCGCGCGCGACGGGGACGCCGCAGCCGCACCCCACGTCCAGCACGGAGCCGCCGACCGGGATGCGCTCGCGCAGCGCGTCCAGCCACTCCGCGTACGGGCCGCTGTCGTCGTGCTGGCCCCGGTAGTGCTCCGAGACCGCGTCATAGCCTTGGCGCACAACGGCTTTCATATCGGACATGCCGCCGCACGCTACCCGTGTCACACATCGGCGCGCTGCTCCGTCCACCTGGTGAACACCTTCGCCTACCACTGAGGAGCACCGGGTGGACGCCGTAGAACTGGCCACGACCCTGCGCGAGCTGCACCACGCCGAGCAACCGCTGATCCTGCCGAACGTGTGGGACGCGTCGAGCGCGCGAGCCGCTGAGCAGGCGGGCTTCCCCGCGCTGGCCACGACGAGCATGGGCGTGGCGCTGTCGCTGGGCCACGCCGACCACGAGGCCGCCCCCGCCGACGAGATGTTCGCGGCCGTCGCGCGCATCGCCCGCGCGGTGTCGGTCCCGGTCACGGCGGACATCGAAGGGGGCTACGGCCTCCCGGCGGAGGAGGTCGTCGACCGCCTGCTCAGCGCGGGCGCGGTGGGCTGCAACCTCGAAGACAGCGACCACGGCGGCACCGGACTGGTGGACGGGGCCGCGCAGGCGGACCGGCTGGCGGCGGTGCGCGCGGCCGCGGAAGCGGCGGGTGTACCCATTGTGATCAACGCGAGGGTGGACTCGTTCCTGCCGCAGTTGGTGGTCCAGGACCGCGTCGGCGAGGCGCTGGAGCGGGGGCGCGCGTACGTCGCTGCCGGGGCGGATGCGGTCTTCCCCATCTTCGCCGCCGCCGAGACCGATGTTTTGGCCCTGGTTGAAGGGTTGGACGCCCCCGTGAACATCGCCTACGTTCCTCCATGGTCGAAGCTGCCCGCGACGCCCGGACTGGCCAGACTGGCCGAGCTGGGAGTGCGCAGGGTGAGCTTCGGGGGTGGTCTGCACGCCGCCGCCGAAGCCGCTTTGCGCGGTGTGCTCGCCACGATCCGTGACGGTCAGGACCCTTACTGAACCGCCACCCCAGACGTCGCCAACCGCCCCCACTCCGTCCCCCGACGCCTTCTCGCCGCCCGCGACCCCAGATCGCGAACCACCCCCAGGTGGGCGGCCGGGAGGTCGGGGGCGGTTGCCGGCCCCTCGTGGCCGCACGGCGATTCCTGTAATTCGCATGAAACTTCGCTAAATACGCGACGGTAATTCCCATTTGTCGTAGCCCAAGTGGCTGACAACCCCCGTTCGGGTCCTGTACTAAATAGCCTCGTGAACACCTGGGGATGGTTGTGCGAGGCGGCAAGTCCCTTGAACGTGTGACGCCCTCCGAAAGGGCGTCCCACCTGCGTGGGAGCGGCTGAGACAGCCGGACCACCCGCCACTGGGGGCGGGGGAGCTGGGGGAATTGTGGTTCAGGAAGTGCGGATTCGGCTGTTCAAGTTCAGCCCTGTCTTCGAGTTCGGTCTCGGTAAGCTGCTGGGTTCGGTCCCGGGCTTCCAGGTCATCGTCGATCGCGGTATCAGCAGGCCCGGTCACGTCGACGTCGTCTCCGCGACGAGCGCCGACGTCGGCACGGTGGTGCGCCTGTCCTCACGGGCGCGGGTGCTCGTGCTGACCGACTCACCGGACACCGAGCAGGCGCAGCGCTACTTCCTCGCGGGAGCGCTCGGCTGCGTGCACGCGTCGGCGCCGCTGCGCACGGTGGTGGAGGCCGTGCAACGGGTCGCGCGAGGACAGCGTTTCCTCGCAACGGATTTCGGCCTGCCCGCGGTCGCGGCGCCCGGCGGCAACGACGAGCTCTCGCCGAGGGAGACCGAGGTGCTCTCGCACATCGCCAACGGCAGGACGCACGATCAGATCGCCAGGACGATGGGGATCAGCAGGCACACCGTGGACACCTACGTGAAGCGGGTGCGCAAGAAGCTCAGCCTCGGCAACAAGGCGGAGCTGACCCGGGCGGCGATCTCCTCGCAGCTGGCGCTGAGCCGGGCCACCTGAGCCGGGCCGGCCGGGCGGTCGTCCACAAAGGACGGTTCGGACTGCGCGCGAGTATATGGCTTCGCCCATTGTCGTGTCAGTACACAATTCGAGCGTCGTGGGGCCATGAGGGTGAAGTAGGGGATTACGTCACTCGTTCAGCCTGATGGCCCCTTTGTCGTTCACCGGGCGCGTGCCAATGTGTGTCGGCGATCGTTCCGCCGACCGGGGAGTGGCTGCGCTGATGTCCCGTGTTCCGACCGTCGTTTCCTTCGGGTAGGCCGGAAGTGTCGCGATCCCGAAAAGGATTCGTTCCGGATTACGATTTCACCTCGCGGTGGTTCCAGCACGCCACCGCGCGGCAGCACTACCTCGACGAGGGCAGCGGTCCGCCGGTGCTGATGCTGCACGGCAACCCGAGCTGGAGCTTCTACTGGCGTCGGCTGGTCCGCGAACTGCGCACCGACCACCGGTGCGTCGTCCCCGACCACGTCGGCATGGGCCTGTCCGACAGCCCGGCCGAGCACGACTACGACTACACGCTGGCCTCGCGCGTGGAGGACCTCTGCGCGCTCACCGACGAGCTGATCCGCAACGGTGACGCCCCGGCGACCGGGTGGACGCTGATCGCGCACGACTGGGGCGGCCCGATCGGGATGGCGTGGGCCGCGCGCTACCCGGAGCGGGTGTCGCGCCTGGTCATGCTGAACACGGCGGCCTTCCCCAACCCCTTCGCCCGGTTCCCGCTGAGCCTGCGGCTGCCGCTCTGGGCGATCAAGAACACCAAGATCGCCGAGCACCTGTTCCTGCGGCACAACCTCTTCGCGCGGGGTGCGGCGCTGCTCGGCGTGACCGGCGGGATGTCCCGCGAGGTGCGCGCCGGGTACCTGCACCCCTACGGCAGCGCGCGGGAGCGGCTCGCCGTGCTGCGCTTCGTGCAGGACATCCCGCTGCGGCCCGGGGACCGGGCCTGGCTGGAGCTGCTCGCCGCCGAGTGCGGTGCGGCGCTGCTGGCCGACCGCCCGGCGTTCATCGGCTGGGGTGGCCGTGACCCCGTATTCCGTTCGGCATTCCTCGACGAATGGCGAAGACGTTTCCCGCGCGCGGTGTTCCGGGTCTACCCGAAGGCCGGTCACTACGTTCTGGAGGATCGGGCTCCCGAACTCCTGAAGGACATTCGCGATTTTCTCTCCGTTTCCTGAACGGCGGCGGATCGGTATTCCCCTACTCCGGGAGCGAGTGCTGTGAGTGAGACGCGTCTGGCGTGCGCCGGAATGGGCTACGCCATTGGGGCTTGCGGATCGGTCGCGGAGCTTGAACGAGCCCTGTACACGGGGAGCCCGGTCGAACTCGGCCGGAGCTGGCCCGTCGAGCGCGTCCTGGCGGAGGCGCTGCGCGACGCGGCGGTGTCCGAGCGGGACGAGCGCGTGGTCACCGTGCACGTCACCGACGGCCTGCCGGAAGCCCTGGACCGGGCGGCGCGGGAGCTGATCAACGCCGACGCCGACGTGGTGCTGGTCTGCGCCGAGCGGGACGGCGGCGCGGTCGCCCTCGCGCTGACCAAGCCCGGCAGGCCCGCGCCCAAGGTCTACGCAACCCTGACCGTGCCTGAACCCGCTGCTCAGGCCTGCTTGACGGATGTCGTCAAGCTCGCGCTCCGGCTGTACTTCCGCTACCTCCCGCCGGAGCCGGAGAACGGCGGCGCGAGCTGCCCGTGGCTGCGCGAGGCAGACGGACGCCCACTCCGGAGCACCGTCGGCGGGCTCAGCCTGACCGGTGCCACCACCCGCGACCAGACCACCGCGCTGGACTGGCACCACGCCACCGACGTGGTGCTGTTTCCCCTGTGCGGCAAGGACACCGGCGACTTGATGCGGGTGATCGCCGAGGCCAAGGAAGCGGTGGAGGCGGGGACCGAGCTCGCCGAGCTGGTCACCGACGATCCTGAAGCTCCGCTGCGCGCGGTGCTCTGCGCGCCGCCCACCTCGATCGTTCGGGAGCTGGACCGCGCCCTGGCCTCGCTGCCCCGCGCGCATGCCGAGGGAAAGGACTGGGCCAGCCCGAGCGGCAGCTTCTGCGCCGCGCGGCCGATCGGCCCGGACGGCCGCGTCGCGCTGGTCTACCCGGGGCTGTTCACGCTGTACCCCGGGCTGAGCCGCGAGCTGATGCGGCTGTTCCCGATGGTGCACGCCGACCTCGAAGCCATCGCCATCGCCACGGGCCGGGTCGGCTACCGCGACCTGACGCAGCGCCTGATGGGCACCGAGGACGAGGCGCGGCTGGAGCGCGAGCTGGTCAACGACCTCGGCGCGCTGTGCTCGATCGGCGTCGCGTTCACCACGGCGCACACCCGCCTGCTGCGCGCGCTGCTCGGCCGCCGGGACCTCGGCGCGCTCGGCTACAGCCTCGGCGAGGTCAGCATGATCGTCGCCGCGCGGGCCGACCTGGAGCGGACCTGGAAGATCGAGGACGCTGGCGCTCTGCCGCTGCTCGGCGGTGGTGTGGCGGCCTCGGAGCGCGTCGTGCGGGACAAGTGGCGCATCCCGGACTCCGAGACCGGACCGATCTGGGGCTCGCGCGTCGTGGTCGGCGACCCGGCGAAGGTGCTGGCGGCGGTGCGTGGGCGTGAGCGCGTCTTCCTCAGCCACGTGAACACCCCCGGCGAGGTCGTGCTGACCGGGGACCCGGCCGAGTGCGCCGCCGTGGCCGCCGAGCTGGGCCTGCCGAGCGTGCCGTCAGCGCACAGCCACATCTTCCACACCCCGCTGATGGACCCGCGCTACCTGGAAGGCGCCTTCGCCGCGGACGCCGCGCCAGACCCCGATGTCGAGCTGTTCAGCGCCTACGAGAACCGGCCGCTGCCCAGGGGAGCGGGCGACATCGGCGGTGCGATCGAGACGATGCTCAGCCGCCGGGTGGACTTCGCGAAGGTCGTGCGCGCGGCGTACGTGCAGGGCTACCGCTACTTCCTGGAGGTCGGCCCCGGCGGTGTGTGCACCCGCTGGATCGGCGACACCCTCGCGGGCCGCCCGCACGTCGCGGTCCCGCTCGAACGGCGCGGCGCTCCGGCCGTGAACACCGTCGCGGGCCTGCTCGCCCGGCTGGCCAGCCACGGCGTCGCGCTCGACCTGACCCCGTTCTCGCCCGTGCAGAAGGAGATGACGTGACACCAGTCGATCGTGCGGAAGTACTGACATACGTCCGCGAACGGATCGCCGAGCACCTGAACGTCGACATCGCCGACGTGCCGGAGGACGCGCCGGTCTACGCGCTGCCGGAGATCGACTCGCTCAAGGCGATGCGGGCGGTCACCGAGGTGGAGAAGCACTTCGGCGTCACCGCGCCGGTCGGCCAGATCATCGTGACGCGCACGGTCGGCGAGGTCGCGGACGTGCTGTGCGCGACGATCGAGGAGAGCCGCGCGTGAGGCACTCCAGGATCAGCCAGATCGCCGTGCACCTGCCGGAGTCCGGGCGCACCACCGAGGAGGTGGAGGCGCGCATCGCGGAGCTGAACCCGGGCTTCGAGCCACCGGAGGGGCTGATCGAGCGCTTCACCGGCGTGCGCTTCCGGCACATCGCGCCCGAGGACACCCAGGCCTCCGACCTCGCGGTCGCGGCGATCGAGAAGCTGTTCGCCGCGTGGGGCCACGGCATCGACGACGTGGACCTGCTGATCTTCGCCGCGGCCAGCACGGACGTGATCGAGCCCGCCACCGCGCACATCGTCTCCGACAAGCTCGGCGGATCGTGCCCGGTCTTCGACGTCAGCAACGCGTGCAGCAGCGTGTTCAACGCGATCGAGGTGGCGGACGCGCTGATCAAGGCCGGGCAGTACCGGCGGGTGCTCATCGCTTGCGGGGAAAGGGTTTCGCCGGGCGCGCGGTACCGGGGCATCGCCACCGTGGACGACTTCGTGCACGCCGGGGCCTCGCACACCGTGTCCGACGCGGGCGCGGCGCTGCTCGTGGAGGCCAGCGACGAGCCCGGCGTCATCGGCCACCACTCGATCGCCAACTCCAGCGCGTGGTCGGCGACCGTGGTCCCGCTGGTGCACGACAAGGCCGCCGACACGATGCGCGTGGAGTACCTCGGCGTGAAGACCCTGGAACTGGTGAAGGGGCTCGACGAGGTCGACATCGCGCCGCTGCTGGACGCGGTCGCCGGGTTCGGCCTGAAGATGGACGACTTCGCCGTCGTGTGCGTCCACCAGGCCGTGCTCGCCTACGTCGAGGTGATCTGCGAGCGAGCCGGGATCTCCTTCGACCGCACCGTGCTCACCCTCGCCGACCACGGCAACGTCGCGGCGGCCACGCTCCCGTTGCAGCTGGTCACGGCGGTGGAGAGCGGTCGGCTGAACCCCGGTGACAAGGTTCTGCTCGTCGGCCTGGCCAGTGGGCTCAGCCTCGGCGTGATGGCGATCCAGTGGTGAACCGGCACGCGCACGACTTCCTCGCCGCGTTCGAGGACACCGTGCGGCACCGTCCGGAGACCACTGCCGTGTGGTGGCCATCGGGCGGCGGCGCGTACTCGATGATGAGCTACGCCGAGCTGGGCGCGCTCGGCGAGGAGTACACGCGCGCGCTGTGGAACGCGGGGCTGCGCAAAGGAATGCGGGCCTGCGTGCTCGTCCCGCCGGGCCCCGAGCTGGGCGCGCTGTTCTTCGCGCTCGTGCGGATCGGCGTGGTGCCGGTGCTGATCGATCCGGGCATCGCGAAGACGGCACTGCGCGCCTGTGTCGCCGAAGCCGCGCCGGAGGCGTTCATCGGGGTTCCGCTCGCCCACGCGGCGCGCGTGGTGCTGGGTTGGGGACGATCCAGCGTGCGCATCGCGATCACCGTGGGGCGCAGGTGGTTCTGGGGTGGACCGACGCTGAAGTCCTTGTGCGCTCGGCAGGGGGAGGAGCCGCCGGAGTTCGTGCCGGACCCGGAGGCGTTGGCGGGCATCGCGTTCACCTCGGGCTCCACCGGGCCGCCAAAGGGCGTGGAGTTCCGGGGCCGCCACCTCGGCGCGCAGATGCGGCTCGCGGGGCAGGTGTTCCCGATCCCGGAGGGCATGGTCGGGATGTCCACGTTCCCGCCGTTCGCGCTGGCAGGGCCCGCGTTGGGGCTCAGCATGGTGGTGCCGGACATGGACCCCGTCCGCCCGGCGGAGGTCGATCCGGCGACGCTGATCGCCGAGATCGACCGCTTCGGCGTGCGGGGCATGTTCGGCTCGCCCGCGCTGCTCGACCGGCTCTCGCGGTACTGCGTGGACAACGACATCGTGCTGTCGACGGTGTCCGTGGTGACGTCAGCGGGCGCTTCGCTGGACCCTCGCATTGCCGAGCGAATGCGGAAGTGCTTGCCGCCCAACGCTCTCCTGTACTCCGGCTACGGCGCGACGGAGTGCTTGCCGGTGAGCGCGATCGAGAGCCGTGAACTGCTCGGCGAGGCCCGCGTCGCGAGCGAGAACGGCGCGGGCACCTGCGTCGGAACACCGTTGCCGGACAACGATGTTCGCATCATCCGCGTGGATGACGGGCCGATCGCGGAGTGGAGCGATGACCTCCTCGTGGAGTCGGGGGAGATCGGCGAGATCACCGTGGCCGGGCCGAGCGTCAGCGAGCGCTACCACAACCGGCCGGAGGCCACCGCGCTGCACAAGATCCGCGAAGGTGACCGCGTGGTGCACCGTGTCGGTGATCTCGGCTGGCTCGACGAGCAGGGCCGCCTGTGGTTCTGCGGAAGGAAGTCGCAGCGGGTCCGGGCCGCGCGCGGCGACCTCAACACCGAGCAGGTCGAGCCGATCGCCAACACCGTGCCCGGCGTCAGGCGCAGCGCGCTGGTCGGTGTCGGCCCTGCCGGGAAGCAGCGGCCCGTGGTGTGCGTGGAGACCGAGCGCGGCCTCAAGCAGGCCGACCGCGACCGCATCGTCGACGGGGTGTTGGCCCTGGTCGGCGATCGTGGCATCGAGAACGTGCTGTTCCACCGGAAGTTCCCGGTGGACGTGCGGCACAACGCGAAGATCGGCCGGGAGCGGCTGGCCCGGTGGGCGTCGAGGAGAGCGCGATGAAGATCCTGGTGACCGGCGGTGGAGGGTTCCTCGGCAAGGCGGTGTGCGCGCGACTGCTCGCCGCAGGGCACGAGGTCGCGTCCTTCTCCCGCAAGCACCACGAGGATCTCGACGTCGACCAGCTCCAGGGCGACCTGCGCGACTACGCCGCGATCAGCTCGGCCGTCGCGGGGCGGGACGCGATCGTCCACTGTGGAGCGAAAGCCGGTCAGTGGGGGGTGACGCACGAGTTCTACGGCATCAACGTGCTCGGCACCGACAACGTGATCAGGGCGTGCCGTGAGCACGGGGTGCGGCGGCTGGTGCACACGTCGAGCCCGAGCGTCGTCCACAACGGACAGGACCTGGACGGCGTCGACGAGAGCGCCCCGTACGCGAAGCACTTCACCGGCAACTACCCCAGGACCAAGGCCGAGGCGGAGAAGCGCGTGCTGGCCGCGAACTCCGCCGAGCTGGCCACGGTGGCGCTGCGCCCGCACCTCATCTGGGGGCCGGGCGACCCGCACTTCCTGCCTCGGATCATCGGCAGGGCCAGGGCCGGGCGGATGCGGCTGATCGGTCCGCCCGGCAAGCGGATCGACACCCTCTACATCGACAACGCCGCCGAGGCGCACCTGCTCGCGGTGCAGCGCCTGGAGCCCGGTTCGCCGATCGCGGGCCGCGCCTACTTCCTCACCCAGGACGACCCGCACACCACCGACGAGACGCTGAACGCGCTGCTCGCGGCGGCCGGTCTGCCCCCGGAGACGCGTCGCGTGCCGTTCGCGCTGGCCAAGGTCGCCGCCGCCGTGGTGGAGGGCGCCTACCGGCTCGCCTCCGCGCGCTCCGAGCCGCCGCTGACCCGGATGGTGGTCGAGCACGGCGGCACCGCGCACTGGTTCGACATCTCCGCCGCCCGCCGCGACCTGGGCTACCACCCGAAGGTCAGCACCGAGGAGGGCCTGCGCCGCCTGTCCGAGCACCTCGCCAGCCAGGAGCACGCATGATCGATCTCATCCACCGGGTGCGCGAGCCGCTGCACATCGTTCGAGGCGCCGACGGCGGCATCACGGTCGGCCAGGGCGAAACGCTCGGTCACCTGCCCGCGCTCTACCCGGAGTGGTTGGGCGAGCGCAGCTTCGGTGAAGCACACGGCGTCCGTTTCCCTTATGTGGCGGGGGAGATGGCCAACGGCATCGCGACGACGCGCATGGTGATCGCGATGGCCAGAGCCGACATGCTGGGCTTCTTCGGCGCCGGTGGGCTCGCACCGTCCACAGTGGAGTCCGCCGTCGACGAGCTGTGCCGCGAGCTGGCCGGGCGGGAGAACTGGGGCGTCAACCTGATCCACTCGCCGACCGAGCCCGGGATCGAGGAGGCCGTGGCCGATCTCCTGCTCCGGCGCGGTGTTCCCCGGATCTCCGCGTCGGCTTTCATGACGCTCACCCCGGCCGTCGTGCGGTGCGCCGTCTCCGGGCTGCGCCGCGAGACCAGTGGCTGGATCACCCGCCGCACCAACGTTTTCGCCAAGCTCTCCCGCCCCGAACTTGCCGAGCAGTTCCTCTCCCCAGCTCCTGAGCCGCTGCTGCGCGTACTGGTGGAGCGCGGCCACATCACCCCCGAAGAGGCTGAGCTGGCCCGTCATGTCCCGGTCGCCGAGGACGTCACCGTGGAGGCCGACAGCGGCGGTCACACCGACAACCGCCCGCTTTCCGCTTTGCTGCCGACGATCCTGGCCGTCCGCGACGAGCTGCGCGCGCGCTACGGCTACCACCGGCCCGTGCGCGTCGGCGCGGCGGGCGGGCTCGGCACTCCGGCGGCGGTCGCGGCGGCCTTCGCGCTCGGTGCCGCCTACGTGCTGACCGGCTCGGTGAACCAGGTCGCGGTTGAGGCGGGTGTCTCCGACGAGGCGAAGAAGCTGTTGGCGCAGGCCGACATCACCGATGTGGCGATGGCCCCCGCCGCCGACATGTTCGAACTCGGCGTGAAGCTCCAGGTCCTCAAGCGCGGCACCATGTTCGCCGCGCGAGCGAACCGGCTCTACCAGGTCTACCGCGACCACGACGGCATCGAGTCCGTCCCGCAGCCGCTGCTCGACCGCCTGGAGAAGGAGGTCCTGGGCGCTCCGGTCGCCGACATCTGGGTGCAGACCAAGCAGTTCTGGGCCGACCGCGACCCCGGCGAGCTGGAGAAGGCCGAGCGCGACCCCAAGCACCGCATGGCTCTCGTCTTCCGGTGGTACCTGGGCGGTTCGAGCCGCTGGGCGATCACCGGCGACCCCTCGCGGCGCAGCGACTACCAGCTGTGGTGCGGGCCCGCGATGGGCGCCTTCAACCGCTGGGTCGCGGGCAGTTTCCTCGCCGAGCCCGCCAACCGTTCCGTCGTGCCGATCGCGCTGAACCTGCTGGAGGGCGCCGCCGCGCTCACCCGCGCGCACCAGGCCCGCACGTACGGCGTCGCCGTTCCCGCCGAGGCGTTCGCCTTCCACCCCCGCCCGCTGAGTTGAGGGAGTGAGCATGTTCGAGGACTTCGCGCCCGCCGTGCCGATCGCCGTGGTGGGCCTCGGCGCGCTGCTTCCCGGCTCTGACAGCACAGCGGGCTTCTGGCGCACGGTCGCGGGCGGTCACGACCTGATCGACGAGATCCCGGTGGACCGCTGGCTGGTCGAGGACTACTTCGACGCCGACCCGCTCACTCCGGACAAGACCTACGCCAAGCGCGGCGCGTTCCTGACGCCGACGGAGTTCGACCCGCTGAACTTCGGAGTGCTGCCGAAGAACCTCGAACAGACCGATGCCGCCCAGCTGATGTCGCTGATGGTCGCCGAACGCGTGCTCGCCGAGGTCGCGGGCGGCGATCCGTCCACTTTGGACCGTGAGCGGACCGGCGTCGTGCTCGGCGCCTCCGCGCTCAACCTGGTGGGAGCTTTGGCGCAGCGGCTGTCCGCGCCGGTCTTGAAGCGGGTGCTGCGCGCGCAGGGACTCCCCGAGGACATCGTGCGCGAAACGGTGACGCGGTTCCTCGACCTCAACCCTGACTGGGGCGAGGCGAGCTTCCCCGGGCTGCTGACCAACGTGATCTCCGGCCGCATCGCCAACCGCTTCGATCTGCACGGCATGAACCACACCACAGACGCGGCCTGTGCCAGCTCCTTCGCCGCGCTCAACACCGCGATCGAGGAGCTGGCCTCCGGGCGCGCGGACATGATGCTGGCCGGGGGAGTGGACACCGCCAACGAGGCGTTCATGTTCATCTGCTTCTCCAAGACCCCCGCGCTGTCCCCGACCGGTGACTGCCGCCCGTTCTCCGACCAGGCCGACGGCACCATGCTCGGCGAGGGCGTGGTGATGTTCGCGCTCAAACGCCTCGCCGACGCCGAGCGCGACGGCGACAAGGTCTACGCGGTGATCCGCGGCGTCGGCACCGCCTCCGACGGTGGCGGGACCGCGATCTACGCCCCCGTTCCCGAAGGTCAAGCCCTCGCGCTGCGCAGGGCCTACGAGCGCGCTGGCTACTCACCGTCCACTGTGGAGCTCGTCGAAGCCCACGGCACGGGAACCAAGGCCGGTGACGCGGCGGAGTTCGCCGGGCTGCGCTCGGTGTTCGGGCCGGAGCGCGAGGACGCCCAGTGGTGCGCCCTCGGCTCGGTCAAGTCGCAGATCGGCCACACGAAGTGCACGGCAGGAGCTGCCGGGCTGCTCAAGGCGATCCTCGCGCTGCACCACCGCGTGCTCCCGCCGACGATCAAGGTCGACGCGCCGAACCCCAACCTGGAGATCGAGCGCAGTCCCTTCTACCTCAACACCGAGGCCCGCCCGTGGGTGCGCGGAGACGACCACCCCCGGCGCGCGTCGGTGTCCAGCTTCGGCTTCGGCGGCAGCAACTTCCACGTCACGGTGGAGGAGTACGTGCCGACCGGCTCGGGCTGGGCCGAGCGCGCGCCGCGCTCCAGGACCGCCGCGACCGAACTCTGGCTCTTCAGTGCCGGAACCCGCGAAGAGCTGGCCACCGACACCTCGATCTCCGCGCGGGAGAGCCAACAGCGCTTCGACCCCAAGGCCCCGTTCCGCCTCGCCGTGGTCGCAGCTTCGCAACCCGACCTGAAGACCAAGCTCGCGCAGGTCGCCGAGCTGGACGACCGGCCGTTCACCGCGCCCGGCCTCGCCTACGCCACCGGCCCGGCCGAGCTCGGCGGCGTCGCGTTCCTGTTCCCCGGCCAGGGCTCGCAGTACGTCGGCATGGGCGCCGACCTCGCGATGCAGCTACCAGCTGCCCAACGTGCTTGGGACCGTTATGGCACAACGGAGTTCGACGGCACTCCGCTGCACCACGTCGTGTTCCCGCACCCCGTCTTCTCGGACGCTTCCCGTGGGGAGCAGCAGGCCCGGATCACCGCGACCGAGTGGGCTCAGCCCGCCCTCGCCGCGCACAGCCTCGCGCTGCTCGACGTGGTCCGAGCCCTCGGCCTGCGCCCGGACTGCGTCGCAGGGCACAGCTTCGGCGAGCTGACCGCGCTCCACGCCTCCGGAGTCCTCTCAGCCGAGGCGTTGCTGTCCACTGCCCGCCGCCGTGGCGAGCTGATGCGCGACGCCGCGCGGACCACCGCCGGGGCGATGCTCGCCGTGACCGCCACCCACGACAAGGTCTCGGACGCGATCGCCGGACTCGACGGCGTGTGGATCGCCAACCACAACGCCCCCGAGCAGGTCGTCCTGTCCGGCACCACCGCCGGGATCGCTGCCGCCGAAGCCGCTCTGAAGGGCGTCACCACCCGCCGCCTCGAAGCCGCTACCGCCTTCCACAGCCCGGTGGTCGCCGACGCTGCCGCTCCGTTCGCCTCGTTCCTGTCCACTGTGGACATCGGCGCGGCAACCGTCCCCGTGTACGGGAACACCGACGGCGGCACCTATCCGTCCGAAGTGGACGAAGTGCGCGACCGCATCGCCGGGCACCTCGCCGCCCCCGTGCTGTTCCAAGCCCAGATCGAGGCCATGTACTCGGCCGGCGTCCGCACCTTCGTCGAGGTCGGAGCGGGCAGCACGCTCACCGGCCTCGTCGGCCGCGTGCTCGGTTCGCGCCCGCACGTCGCCGTGAACCTGGACCGCCCCCGTTGCGACGGTATGAGCACCGTGCACGAAGCCCTCGGCCGCCTCGCGGTCGCCGGGGCCGAACTCGACTTCGCCGTGCTCTGGGAGGAGTACGGCCCGGTACCGCAGCCCCACCGGAAGGACGGCGCACGGATGACGGTGAAGATCGACGGCGGGGTCTACGACCGCGCCTACCCGCCCAAGAACGGCGCCCTCACCCCAGCCCCGGCCACCTTCCCACCTCCGGCCGCCACCGGCCCGGCTCCTGTCCCCACGTCGGTCATGGCACCCGCCCCCGCGCAGTTCGCGACTTCGCCGACGAACGCCCCGACCACCGCGTTCGCCCCAGCGAACGGCCACGGACCCGTGGTCTTCCCGACCCGCACAGGAGCCGACTCCTCGATGCTGTCCCTCCTGGAAGAGACGCAACGCCAGGCCGCGCTTGCCCACGCCGACTACCAGCGCCAGACCGCCGAGGCGCACGCGGACTACCAGCGCCGTGTCACGGAGAGCCACCTCGCCTACCTGCGCATGTCCGAGCTGTCCCTGTCCGCCCTCCTCGGCTCACCCCCACCGATCGCCGCACCCGTCCCCGTCGCACAGCCCCCGCTGCAACCAACCCCGATCACGTTCCAACCAGCCCCTACGCCCCAGCCCGCACCCGCCGTCATGGCGCCGCCCCCAACCGCCGCCCCCGCGCCCGTCCCAACCCCAGCCCCGGCCACAGTCCCGGTGGAAGCGCCACATCTGTCCGAAGTGGACATCGACGCGAAGATCCTCGAAGTCGTCGCGGAACGCACCGGCTACCCGGTGGAGATCCTCAACCTGGACATGGAGCTGGAGTCCGACCTGGGCATCGACTCCATCAAGCGCGTGGAGATCCTCTCCGCCTTCCGCGACCAGACCGGCGACCTCCCGGACAGCGACATCGCCGAGTTCGCCGCCGCCCGCACGCTGCGCGAGGTCGCCGAGAAGGTCCGCAACCTCGGAGGCGGCTCCCCAACTTCCGTCGAAGCCCCCAAACCCCAGCTCAAGGTCATCGGCGAGCTGGTAAGAAGCGTGCCGACAGCCGTTTCCGCCGCTCCGGCGGGGCTCGCCGTGGCGGGTCTCTTCGACGGCCCGATCGCGGTCACCGACGACGGCACCGGCCTGGCCGAAGCTCTCGTCACGGAGCTGCGCGCGCACGGCTGCACCGCCGAGATCGACGCCGAGAACGCGACCGGCCTGATCATCCTCAACCTCGCCGAAGTGGCACCCGAACAAGCCGTATCCCACCTGACCAGCGCGATCATGACCGCCTCAACCATCGCCGACCGCTGCAAGCTGCTCGTCACCGTCCAAGACACCGGAGGTGACTTCAGCGGCGCGCAAGGCAACCGTGCCTGGACGGCCGGGCTTTCCGGCCTCGCTCGCACGGCCGCTCGCGAATTGCCCGAAGCCGGAGTCAAAGCGCTCGACCTCGAACGCGGCGACCGCACACCCCGAGACCTGGCCAAGGCCATCGTCGACGAACTCCTCGAAGGCGGCCCCGACCTGGATGTCGGCCTTCGCGCCGACGGAACGCGCAACGCGCTCCACGTGCGCCCAGAACCCTTGACCAGCAACGACACCACGATGATCACCCAGGAGTCGGTGATCGTCGCGACGGGCGGCGCGCGCGGAGTCACCGCCGCCTCGCTCATCGAGCTGGCCAAGCGCCACCAACCCCGGATCGTGCTGCTCGGCCGCACCACGCTGAAGGTCGAGCCCGGCGGCCTGAGCGCCCACGCCGACGAGCCGTCGCTGGTCCGCGCGCTGGCCGCCACCGGGAAGGCCGACCCGGCCGCGCTCTCCGCGCAGGCCAAGGACATCCTCGCCGGACGCGAGATCCACCAGACGATCGCCGCGCTGGAGAACGCGGGCTCCAAGGTCCGCTACACCGCCGTCGACGTGCGGGACGAGGCCGCGCTGACCGAGGTCCTCAGCCAGGTCCGCACGGAGTGGGGACCGATCACCGGCATCGTGCACGGCGCCGGAGTGCTCGCCGACAAACACCTGGCGGACAAGGACTCCGCGCAGGTCGAGCGCGTGCTGAGCACCAAGATCGACGCGCTCCGGACGCTGCTGCGCTCCACTGTGGACGATCCGGTGGAGGTGCTGTGCCTGTTCTCCTCGGTGACCGGCCTCTTCGGCAACGCGGGCCAGGCCGACTACGCCGTGGCCAACGAGGTGCTCGACCAGGTCGCCGCCGCCGAGCTGGCACGCAAGCCTGGGCGCGCCATCCGCTCGGTCGACTGGGGGCCGTGGCACGGCGGCATGGTCACACCGCAGCTCGCGGAGCTGTTCACCGGCAACGGAGTCCCGCTGATCCCCATCGAAGCCGGAGCCGCGGCCTTCGTCGACGAACTGCGCCCGACAGGGCTGAGCAGGGTGTGCCTCGCCCAACAGGACGGCGAAGCCCCAGCTCCACCCGCGGTCCCCACGGAGATCGTTGTCAACGAGCGCCGAAACCCCTACCTCGTTGACCACACCATCAACGGCACCGCTGTGCTGCCGGTGGTGATGGCCGTCGAGTGGTTCACCAGAGCCACCGAGCGCCCCGTGACGCTCCAGAACTTCCGAGTGCTGCGCAAGATCGCGCTGGAGAACTATCAGGACGAAGGCGCCCGGCTGACCATCCGCACCAGCGGCGGAGACATCGAGCTCAGCGACGGCGTCCCGCACATGCGAGCAACACTGACCGCGAGCACGGCTCCCCGTGACTGGCCCGACCTGGCCGACTCCACCTCGCCGTTCATCCCCGAGCTCTACGACGGCTTCGCGCTCTTCCACGGCCCGCAGTTCCAGTCGCTGCGCAAACTGACCTGCGTCAACGACTCCGGGGCCAGTGCGGAGATCGTCGGAGCGACCGAGCTGGAGTGGCCCGAGGAGGCGTGGCGCACCGATGTGCCCGCGCTCGACGGGATGCTCCAGCTGGCGTGCGTGTGGGCCGGGATCGTCTTGCGGAGCGCGACGCTGCCCATGGCCATCGGCGAGGTCCGCACCTACGGCTCGGGTCCGCTGGGCACAGGGCGGTGCGTGGTCTACGCCGGGAACGCCGGAGCCGCGCACATAACGTGCGACGTGGTGCTCACCGACTCCAGCGGAGCGGTGCGCGCGGAGTTCATCGGTGTCGAGTTGGTGCGGCGACCGAGTTGACAGCGTTCGAACCGAGGGTGTTCGAGCCGATCGCCGTGGTCGGTCGGGCGTGCGCGTTCCCCGGTGCACCCGACCCCGACACCCTGTGGCGCAACGTCCTTGAGCGCAGGAGCTGCCTCACCCCGGTGCCGCCGGGCCGATGGCGGGTCGATGCCGAAGGTGTCCACAATGGAGGATTCGTCGAGGTCAGCGGTTCGACGGAGCCGCTCTACGACTGGGTCCTGCACGGCACCCAACGGGCGCTGAAGGAGTCCGGGGCGAGGCCGGAGGAGAGCGGCCTCGTCCTCGGCATCCTCCCGTACCCGCACGAGGAGGCGGCGAAGTTCGCCGAGCGCGTCTGGCGCGGCGAAACCCCAGGTGATCCACGGAACTGGTTCGCCTCCGGCTTCCCCGCCCGCCACACGGCGGTGACGCTGGGCCTCGGCGCGGGAGCGTTCGGCCTGGACGCGGCCTGCGCCTCCGCGCTCTACGCCGTCAAGCACGCGTGCGACCGGCTGCATGATCGAACCGCACGCGTGATGATCGCTGGTGCCGTCAACCGCGCCGACAACCTGTTCCTGCACAGGGGTTTCCAGGCACTTTCCGCCGCGAGCCCGACAGGTCGCAGTCGCCCGTTCCACCGCGACGCGGACGGCCTGGTCCCCGGCGAGGGCGCTGGTTTCATCGCGCTCATGCGCCTCGCGGACGCGGCCGCCGCCGACGTCCCGGTGCTCGGCGTGATCCGAGGCGTCGGCCTGTCCAACGACGGCAGAGCCGGCGGCATCCTCGCGCCGTCCCAACAAGGCCAGGAGCGGGCACTGCGCCGGGCCTACGAGCTGGCCGGGCTCGACCCCTCCACGGTGTCCTATGTGGAGTGTCACGCCACCGGAACTGCTGTTGGCGACGCCGTCGAAGCGCGCGCGATGGCCTCGGTCTTCGGCGAAGCTCCGGACGTGGTGATCGGTTCGGTCAAGGCCGCCATCGGGCACACCCTCGCCGCGTCCGGCATGGCGGGCATCCTGAAGGTCCTCGGCGCGTTCGAAGCCGGAGTGCTCCCCGCACAACCAGAACCCGTCGACCCGATCGACGCGCTGGCCGGAACCCCGCTCCGCGTGGCGGAAACGGCCGAAGAGTGGCGAGGCCCCCGCCGTGCCGGCGTCAGCTCCTTCGGCTTCGGCGGCGCGAACGCCCACGTGGTCCTGGAGGCGTGGCACTCCACCGGAGCCGGAGCCGGAGTCCCCGAGCCGCCACCGCCCGCACAGATCGCCGTCGTCGCGATGGGCGCCCGCGTCGGCAACGGCGAAAGCCTGGAAGACCTCCGCCAAGCCCTGGTCAACGGCACGCCCGGCCAACTGTCCACAGTGGACGTCGACCTGGACGGCCTCTGCTTCCCGCCGACCGATCTCCGCCTCGCCGAGCCCCGCCAACTCCTCGCCCTCGCGGCAGCGCGCGAAGCTGTCAACGGGGTCGACCTGCCAGAACGCACCTCGGTGCTCGTCGGCATCGGCGACTCGGCCGGAGCCGCGCGCTACGGCGCGAGCTGGCGCGGCGGCCACGACGAACAGCTCCTCGGAGCCGGAGTCGTCGGCACCATGCCGCACATCACCGCGCACCGCATCAACACGCAGCTCAACCTCACCGGCCCAGGATTCGCCGTGTGCGCCGACGAGGAATCCGGCCTGGTGGCACTGGACCTCGCGACCCGCGCCCTCCGCCACCGCGAGGTCGACGCGGCCGTGGTCGGAGCTGTCGACGTCACCACCGACGCCGTCCAACGCGCGGCCCTGCGCACAGAACACCCAGCTGACGCGGCGATCGTGCTCGTGCTCAAACGACTCGACGACGCTCAGCGCGACGGCGACCAGATCATGGCTGTGCTGAGCGAAGAACCGCCGCGCGCGAAGATCGACCACCTCGTCGGCGACACCCATGCCGCAAGCGGCTTGCTCTCCGTCGCGGCGGCCATCCTGCTCGCCGAACCCCGCCTGCGGATCTTCTCAGGAAGCGACCGCGCCGAAGTGATCAACGCGGCCATCGCCGGGCGCGAGTCCGACGTGGGCCCGGCCCGCCTCGCGGTCCACGGCGACGTGCTCGACCAGGCCGTGAAATGGCTTCAGAACAAGGCGATCCGGCCCAGGGGAGCGTCCTACCGGGACACCCCGATCGTCGGCGAGACCGCGTTCGTCTTCACCAACGGCTCCGCCGCCGAGCCGCACGCGGACGTCCTGGACCAGATCCTCGCCGCCGGAGCGCTCAGCGCGCGGCACGTGAAGGCCAGCCGACGACTCCTCGGCAACCCCGACGCGGTGATCGGCTACTCCTCCGGTGAGAGCGCCGCGCTCACCGCGATGGGGGTGTGGAGCAACCCCGTCGAGCACGCCGAGGCAGCTCGGCGGAGTGGCTTGTTCGACAAGGAGATCGGCGGTGAATACCTCGCCGTCCGCCGAGCCTGGGCCGCCCTGGGCATCAAGGGCGAGCGGTGGGCGAGCTACGCCGTCCCCGTGACCGCCTCGCAGGCGCGCGCCGCGCTCGCGGGGGAGACCGCCGTGCACCTCATGGCGATCAACACCCCAGACCTGTGCGTGATCGGCGGCGAGGCTGAGGCCTGCGCGAAGTGGCTCGTCCAGCACGACCTCAGCGGAGTCCGGCTCGACTACGACATGGCCGCCCACGCACCCGAACTCGCCGAGATCGCAGCGCGCTGGTGGGAGCTGCACCACCGCCCGACCACGCCCATCCCCGGCGTCCGCTTCTACAGCTGCGCCAGCGGGGAGCCCTACGAGCCCACCGCCGACTCGGTCGCGGCCGCCCTCACCCACCAGGTCTTGGGCACGATCGACTTCGTGCGCGTGATCGAACGCGCCTGGTCGGACGGCGTGCGGACCTTCGTCGAACACGGTCCACGCGGCCTCTGCACATCGTGGATCACCCGCACCCTGGGCGAGCGCGACCACCTCGCCCTCGCCATGGACACCCCGCTCTCCCAGGTCGTCGCGGACCTCGCCGCGGCGGGCATCGCGTTCAGGAACTCAGCGCTTGGGAATCCAGCCGAAAGGGCGAACGTCATGCGGCTCCCGGTAGAAACGCCCACCCAGGTGATGCCGCCCGCCCCGCCCCTGCCCTCGGTCCTCCGGCAGGCCCCGACCAGCCTCCGGGACCTCGTCACAGCGGCCCACCGCGCCGCGCTCGCCGGGCAAGCCGAGTCCTACCACCAGTTCCTCGCCTCCCACGCCGAAGCCGACCAGGCCTTCCTCCGCACACTCAGCGCCGTCTTCACCCGCCCCGCGCCGGTCGGGCTCCCCGGCCCCGAGTTCACACGCGCGCAGCTGGAGCACCTGGCACACGGCAAGGTCTCCGAGCTGTTCGGGCCGCTCTTCGCCGCGCAGGACCACAAACACCGGCAAACCCGCATGCCCGAGCCACCGATGCTGCTGGCCGACCGGGTCCTGGGCATCGACGGCGAGCCCGGCGCGCTGGTGAACGGCCGTGCGACCGGCACGATCTGGACCGAGACCGACGTCACCGACGACTCCTGGTACCTCGACGACTGCGGCCGGATGCCCGCCGGGCTGATGATCGAAGCCGGACAGGCCGACCTGCTGCTGATCAGCTGGCTCGGCGCGGACCTCGTCGGTGGCGAACGGGTCTACCGGCTGCTCGGCTGCGACCTCACCCTGCACGGAGCGCCACCCGCGCCCGGTGACACCCTGCGCTACGAGATCCACGTGGACGGCGACGCCCGGGTCTTCTCCTTCCACTACGACTGCTTCGTCAACGGAGAACTTCGCATGTCTGTCCGAAATGGACAGGCTGGCTTCTTCACCGACGAAGAACTCCTTGCCAGCGAAGGCGTTCAGTGGACCCCCGGCCCCACCGTGGTTACGACACCGCCCGCCCGCGCCGCGTCGTCCTTCACCTCCGAGCAGGTCACCGCGTTCGCAGAGGGCCGCCCAGCCGAGTGCTTCGGCCCGGACTGGGAGATCACCCGCGCCCACGTCCGCACGCCGCGAACCGGCTCCGGCCATATGCGCCTGATCGACGAGGTGACCGAGTTCGACCCGCACCGCGGCTATCTCCGCGCCACCGCGCGCGTCACGCCGACCAGCTGGTTCTTCGACGGCCACTTCCACAACGACCCCTGCATGCCCGGCACCCTGATGTTCGAGGGAGCCGTCCAGGCCGCGTCCTTCCACCTCGCCGCGTGCGGACACGCCATCGACCGCGACGGCTGGCGCTTCGAGGTCCAGGGCCAGGCCCGCCTCCGCTGCCGCCGCCAAGTCGCCCCCGCGGACTCCGAACTCGTCTACGAGGTCTTCGTCTCCGCCATCGACGAGTTCTCCGTCACGGCCGACGTTCTGTGCACTGTGGACGGTGTGAAAGCCTTCCACGCAGCGGGTTTGACCGTTGCTCTCGTCCCCGACTGGCCCTTCGACCACTGGCGCCGCCTCGGTCCGCCGCGCGTGCGGAAGGCGGGGGAGACCGTGCCGCTGCGCCTGCTCGGTGGCACCGTCGGCCACCCGGAACAGCAGGGCGGGCTCCACATGGTGCTCGCCTCCTCCTGGGGCCGCCAGGCCGAGGTGTTCGGCGAAGCTCGCGCCCGCTTCGACGGCGCGCTCCGCATGCCCCGCCTGCCCGGCCCGCCCTACCTCTTCGTCAGCCGCTTCGTCGGCGGCGACGCCCAACCCGGCGGCGAACGCGTCGGTGACACCCTCGTCGCGGAGTACGACGTCCCCGCCGACGCCTGGTACTTCGACTCCAGCGATCGGCCCGTCATGCCCCCCGCCGCGCTGATGGAGGTCGCCCTCCAGGTCTGCGGCTGCCTGTCGTCCATGACCACCAACGTCTCCGAGGAGCAGGAGAGCCTCTTCTACCGCAACCTCGACGGCGAGGGCACCGTGCTCAGCGCGATCACCCCGGCCACCGAGGTGCTGCGCACCACCGCCGAGCTGCGCTCCGTCTCCCGCCTCGGCAACATGATCCTCAACAGCTTCGTCGTGCACGTCCTCGCCGACGGAGTGCCCGCCTACCGCGCCACCGCTGTCTTCGGCTTCTTCCCCAAGCGCGCGCTCGACGAGCAGGTCGGCCTCCCCGGCGGCCCGCCGGAACAGCTGCCACCAGGCCGTTCCCTCGACCTCAGCGGCCTCGCCGACACCCCGCCCATGCTGCTCATGCTCGACCGCGTCACCGGCCACTGGCCCGACGGCGGCAAGGCCCGGCTCGGCAGGCTCCGCGCGGAGAAGGACGTCGACGCGGGGGAGTGGTACTTCAAAGCCCACTTCTTCCAGGACCCCGTGCAGCCCGGCTCGCTCGGCATCGAGGCGCTCTGCCAGGCACTTCGACTCCACCTGCGCGCCCAGGGCCTCAGCGCCCCCGGCCACGACCCCGTCCTCGTCAACCACGCGATGAAGTGGACCTACCGCGGCCAAGTCGTGCCCAGGACCGGCACCATGACGATGGAGGTCGAGGTCCTCTCCGTCCACCCCGACCACGTGGTCGCCGAGGGCTGGCTCTGGTTCGACGGCCGCCGCCTCTACCACCTGCACCAGTTCGCCATGAGCACCCGCGCGCCCAGCACCACGACCACCATCCACGCGGCCAGCACCGTCACCCCCAGCATCACCCCGAGCACAGGCAGCCCCCGCACGGCCACCGCAAGCACGGCCACCGCAATCACGGTCAGCACCGTCACCAACAGCACCGGCACGAGCACCGCCGACACGGTCAGCTCTGGCGCACACAACACCGCCACCACCAGTTCCGACGCGAGCAGCACCGCGACAGGCGCCGCGAACACGAGTACCGCCGACGCAGTCAGCACTGGAACACGCAACACCAGCACCCAAGCGATCAACGCCTACATCAACAGCAGCACCGTCGGTACAGACGCGGTCAACACCGACACCAGCGTGAACACCACCAAAACGATCAGCACTGGCGCACACAACACCGCCACCGCCGGTCCCGGCGCGAGCAAAACCAGCACGAGCAACGCCAGACCAGGCACCAGCGAGCCCCGCATGAACACCGTCGACGTGGTCAGCACCGAGATCCACCTCGATCCGGCCGATCACCCGTGGATGGCCGACCACGCCCCTGGCTGGGCCACCCCCGCGATGCCCATGCTGTCCATTGTGGACACCCTCGCCGACGCCGCGGCCCGCCGCACCGGCCGGGACGTGTGCGCCGTCCGTGACGTGCAGCTCCGCCGCTGGCTGCCCACCGACCGCCCGCTCCACCTGCGCACCGACGTGGAGCTGGACGGCGATACCGCGCGGACCACCCTGCTGACGTGGCGCGACGCCGCGACCGTCCACCTGTCCAGGTTCGAAGAGGTCGCGAGCGGAACCGTCCACCTCGGCCCGTACCCGACCACCCGCCCAGAGCCGTTCGCGCAGCTCACCGACGCGGTGGAGGAGGTCGACCCGTACACGAGCGGCGAGATGTTCCACGGCCCCGCGTTCCAGTACGTCACATCGCTGCGCGTCTCGGATGCCGGCAGCACGAGCGTGCTCGACATCGACCGTGGTTCCGTTCCCTACGGTCGCCTCCACCAGGGCCTGCTGGACGGGATCGTCCACGGCGTCCCGGCGCATCACCTCCAGCGCTGGTCGCCCGACATCGCCCCAGGTCGCGTCAGCGTTCCGCACCGACTCGTCGCGCTCTACCTCTACGAGCCGCTGCCCGCCACAGGCACCGCGATCTCGGAGATCCGTTTCGCCGGCCTGGCAGAGGGCAACCCACTACTACCGACCTTTGACATGCAGCTGGTAGTAGGTGGCCGAGTCGTGGCCCAGCTGCGACTCACCTACGTGATGATCCCGCTGGACCTGGGCGCGTCGCTCCCGCTCACACAGCGTCGCGCGTTCCTCCGCGATCGGCTGTACGTGCCAGGAGCAACCTTGTCCCGGCACACCGCCGAGGCGACGGTGCTCCAGGAACGCCACGTCGACGCGATGGACGTGACCCGAGGCTCCGTCGCGCGAGTGTTCGGCATCGACCCGGCTCTCCCTCGTGACCAGCGGCTCGTTGTTCTCGCGGTCAAGGAACACGTAGCCCGTTTGGTGGAAGTGCACCCGTACTTCGTCGAGACGGAAGGCGACAGCGCCCGCGTGAATGGCCGTTCCTACCCGGTGGAGATAGTCCGAGAAGGCGACCGAGTGACGGTCACATCGCGCTGACCAGCCGATTTGACTTCTGATCATCGCCTACGTAACTTTCTCCAGGCCAGCGCGGCACGGACCACTTCGGACCGGGCCCCTGCAGGTAG
>NZ_BAABAL010000024.1:0-86828 GCF_039537405.1 Allokutzneria multivorans
GAACACCCGGCCCTCGCGGAAGCGTATGGCACGCGCACCCCAGGTAAAGCCTCGGTTCTGTTGGCGCCTTGCGTTTTGTGAGGGTTGCGTTTTCGGGTGTTGGGGCGCCTGGGAATTCATTCTTTAGGGCCATGATCCACTATTATTTGCGGGTAGAATTGGGGGTATGACCCTCGATGAACTTCTCGTTGAGGTTGAGGTGAAACAGGCCGCTCTGTGTCATGCGAAAGCGGAACTCGCCACAGCCTTGATCACATTCCACATCGCCGCCGACGATCGTGACTATCGGTTCGTCCAGAATGAGATCGCCTGCGCGTTGCACATCTCCCGACGCGGGGCGGATCGCATCCTGTCCAACGCCTCGGAGTTGACCGAGCGTCCCCGGGTGTTGGCGGCTCTGTCGGCCGGGTTGATCGATGAGAGCAAAGCCCTGCTCATCGTCGACCAGATCCGCATCCTGAAAGAACCCCAGACCTCGATCGCCGAGGCGAACCTGCTGGAGTACGCCCCGACTCGTACCTACACCTCGATCCGGCGCCGCGCCCAGACGTTGATCCACAAGCTCGACCCGAAGGCGGCCGACGCCCGCCATGAGGAGAAGCGCAAGCGCAGGTTGGTGGAGAAGATCAACCTGGACGACGGTATGGCCGAGCTGCGTCACACGATGACCGCGCATGACACGGCGATGGCCTTCGACCATATCGACCGGATCGCGAAGTCCCTGCCGAAGGATGACCGGACCCTGGATCAGAAGCGGGCCGATGTGGCGCGGGATCTGTTGCTGGGCTTGGATACTCCGGCGCCGCAGGGGCAGACGATGGTCTACCTGACGATGCCCGTCACGGCACTGCTCGGGCTGACCGATGATCCGGGCATGCTCGCGGGATACGGACCCATCCCCACCCACGTCGCCCAAGACATCGCAGCAGGCGGCATCTGGAAACGCATCCTGACCGACCCGGTCACTGGGATGGCGGAGGAGGTCAGTGACGCCTACCGTCCGTCGCCGAAACAGCGAGAGTTGATCAACGCTCGGTACCCGCGCTGCACGGCCATCGGATGCCAGCAGCCCGCACACCGCTGCGATCTTGATCATTGCTGCCCCTTCGACGGGACCAACACCACCATCCGCAACCTGCGGCCGAAATGCAGGCACCACCACACCATGAAGACGCACTCCAACTGGCGGTGCGAAAACCTCGACGACGGCACCCACCGGTGGACGACCCCGGCGAAGCGCACCTATGACACGGAACTGGAGCCGATCGCCGAACCGGCACCGTTCTGACTCGAGCGGGGGACGCCGAGGGCGCAGGTGCAGGCGGGGCCGGTGTCGCAGGCACGGGTGGCGACGGCGGCGTGCCACGCGAGGAGAGCGGCGGGGATGGCGGCGGCGATGTCGAGGGTGTAGTGGCAGTGCTGCACCAGGAGGGCCGGGATCATCGCGGCGACGGTGGCGGTGCCGAGGCGGCGCAGCCACGGGCGGTCGGTGGCGAGCAGCAGGAGCACGGCGGTGGCGGTGTGGCCGGAGAAGAACAGGTCGTGGTCGATGTACTGGCCGGGGCCGCCGAGCATGAACAGCGGATCGCGCAGCGGGACGATGCCCTCGGGCGGTTCCAGGGGGATCAACGTGATGGTGAGCATGCGCAGCAGCACCATCAGCGAGTAGGCGCGCAGCGCTGTGACCAGGCGTTCCCGGTTGGTGCGCAGCAGAACGACCAGGACGACGGCGAGCGAGCCGTAGGTGAGCACGAAGATCGGCTCGGACAGGTCGGCGGACGGCAGCAGCTCCAGCAGCGGATCGCTCAGCCGCGCGCCGGGGCGGGACTGGGCCCACGGCAGGAACGCCGAGCACGCGGCGAGCACGACGACCAGCACGGCCACCTCGACGGACAGCCGCAGGGAGGTCAGCGGACGGCACCGGTCGAAGGTCTGGCTCGCGGTCACGGATCAGAACACAATCACGCCGCCCAGCACTCGTCCAGTCAGCCGCCCGCGATGCCGAAGCGGTTCGCCAGGTAGGCGGACAGCGCGCCCGGCGAGCCGTTCGTCCACAGTGGATGGTCGGGGACGAGCAGGCCGAGACCCCGCTCCACGCGCAGCCGCAGCTCGGTGGCCACGGTCTCGTCGACGCCGAGCTCCAGCAGCGGGGTGGCGGAGTCGATCACGGTGCTCTCCGGGAGCCCGAGCACGGTGCGGAGGTGGCCGATCAGATCTGCCTCCACCTCGGCGCGCGTGAGCGTGGGGTCGTGCACTCCGCGAGCGGACTTCTCGCGGCCGGACAGCTGGACGTCCTTGACCACCAGCAACACGGTGCCCTCGCGGTCGGCGACCGTGACCGTGCCCGACAGCTCGGTCAGCTCCGCGCGGCAGTACGCGGCACGGCGGAGATCACCGTGCACGCGCAGCCAACCGACGGACACCGGCAACAGACCGGCGCCGAGCAGCTGGAAGCACGCGTCGAGCAGCACGGGGTGCACGACGAAACGGGTCGAGGCGCCGCGCACCGACTTCGGCACCCTGACACGCGCGAGGCCGGGGCCGAGCAGGCCGACGACGGCGGTGAAGGCGGGGCCGTGGTGGATGCCGTGACCGCGCGAGGTCGCGTACAGCTCGGCCGGATCGGTCAGGACGCCGTCGACCTCGATCGGAGGCTCCTGGCGGAACTCGATGTAGTGGCGGACGGTCGCGGTGGCCAGGCGGGTCCACTCCTCGCCCGCGCGCCCGAAGACCTCGATCTTCGCGCGCCCCTCGTCGACCGGGGTGAGCTGGGTGGAGATCGTGGTGCCGCAGCCGAGCTCGGCGCGGTGGTGCAGCTCAACGCCGCGAACGTCGACAGCCTGCGGTGGGCAGGCGAAGTGCTCTGCGGCCGAAGCGAGGATGATCTCGAAGTACGCGGCACTGGTCAGAACGGGCACGCCGTCGATGCGGTGCTCGGCGAGCCACGGTAAGCGCGCCGCGCCGATCTCGGCCTGCCAGACGTGGCGGCGGGTAGCGGGCACCTCGATGCGCGTGCCCAGCAACGGGTGCGGCTCGGGCAACGGCCGCGCGGGCGGGAACGCGGTGCGGTCCCACGCGGTCGGCGGCAGGTCGAGCAGCTCGCCGTGGGTGACCACCGTGTCGACGCCGGTCAGCCTCGGGCACTCGCGCAGCGCGTCGACCAGCTGACCGATGTCGGAAGCGGTCACGACGGCCTGCACGGCGCGCGGCCGGCGGCGGGCGAGGGTGTAGGCGACGTCCTGGAGGCTGCTGTCCGCGCCGTCGCCCTCCAACCAGTCGGCCAGCCGCATCGCGGTCTCGGCGAGGGCGAGCGCGGTGCTGGCCGACAAGGGCACACCGAGGCGGCTGGGCAATGGTTTGCGCGGAGCTGGGGTACGGGGCGGAGCCGGTTCCAGGAGCACGTGGGCGTTGCCGCCGAGCTCGTCCATCGTCGAGACGGCGGCGAGCCGCGCGGAGTCCGGCCACTCGGTCGGCGCGGTGGGCACCGTCAGGTCCGACGCGGGCAGCGACGGGTGCCACTCCGCGAAGTGCGGTGTCGGCGGGATGATCCCGGCGCGCACCGCGAGCACCGCCTTGATCAAGCCCGCCATCCCGGACGTGGCGCCGGTGTGCCCGATGTTGGACTTCACCGCGCCGAGCGCGCACCGGTAAGCCTTGCTGAGCGCGGTGAACTCGGCGGTGTCCTCGGCAGGCACGCCGCTGCCGTGCGTCTCGACGAAACCGACGTCCTCCGCGCGGACCTCGGCGGCGGCGAGCGCGTTGCCGACGACGGTGCCCATGTCGCAGCGGCTGACCGCGGAGGAGCGGATCACCGCGAGCACGCGGTCGTTGTCGTACAAGGCATCGGCGAGCCGCTTGAGCACGACGACGCCGCACCCGTCGCTGAGCACGAAGCCGTCGGAGCGCGCCTCGAACGCCCGGCACCGGCCGGAGGTGGACAGCAAACCCTTGGCGGACAAGGAAAGCGACTCGGCGGGGTCGAGGACGAGCGTGGCGGAGCCGACCAGCGCCACGTCGCACTCGCGGGCGCGCAGGCTGGCCGAGGCGACGTGCAGCGCGGCCAGCGCGGAGGAGTTGCCCGCCGACACGGCCACGCTCGGCCCGGACAGTCCGAGCAGGTCGGCCACCCGCCCCGCGCCCGAAGGCAGCCCGGCGGTGAACAGACCCGCGTCGGCGCCGGGCAGCCCGGCGTGCTCCAGAGCCTCGACCGCGACCTGAGCCAGCAGTCGTTCGCGCTGGTCGAAATCGTTGGTGGGCCCGAAGAACGCGGTGTCGAAGGTGTGCGCGTCGCGCAGGAACCCGCCCCACGAGGACGCTGTCCTGCCGGGCACCTCGGGCTCGGGGTCGAAGAGCGCGTCGGAGTCCCAGCGATCGGCCGGGATCTCGGTGACCGCGTCGTGGCCCTCCAGCAGCAGCCGCCAGTAGGCCGAGGGCGAGTCGGCCCCGCCGGGCAGGCGGCAACCGATGCCGAGCACCGCGAGCGGTTCGGCTGGCGGGTGGTCGGCGGACGGCGGTGCGGTACTGCTCACCGATGCGGCTCCGAGGGCTGGGGCGGATGAGGTGCGCGCAAGTTACAACACCGGGGAGACGGGAAAGCGGGTGTCCTGGACCAGCGGTCGGTTCTGATCGGGGAGCTGAAGTGAATTCACCCGTTTGGCTGGTGTTGTCGGGTCTTACCCGAAGCAATGGGGATGTGAAGCTGACTCAAGAAGGCATCTAGGGATACTTTTGCAAGTTTTTTCTTGCGCTCTGCGGGGCGCGGAAAACAGGGTGCGCGCGGCGGCCCCGGAGAGTCTGATGGCGATCATGGAATTCAGCTCTGGATGGGACAGCGCGGCCACGCTGGTCGACGGCCGCTGGGTCGAGCGCAGGCCCCGTCGCCCCGAGGTGGCGCCCCGGTTGCTCGCGGAGTCGCGCGTGATGTCGTGGCTGGCTCCGAGGCTGCCGCTGCCCGTGCCGTGCCCGGTCGTCGTCAGCGAGCAGCCGCTGGTGCTGCGGCACGAGCTGGTCCCCGGCGAGCCCGCCGAGGCGTTGACCGGCGCGGACGGGCGCGTGGTCGGCCGCTTCCTGCGCGCGCTGCACGACACCGACCCGGCCGAGGCCCTCCGGCACGGGCTGGCCGAGGGCGCTGTCCCTGAGCTTGACCGGTTCCGCGCCGAGGTGGTCCCGATGCTGCCTGATCAGCCGCTCGCGCTCGCGCTGCTGGACGACCTTCGGGTGCCGCGGACGGAGTCGGTCGTGCACGGCGACCTCGGCCCGGAGCACCTGCTGTGCCACGAAGGGGCTGTGAGCGGAGTGATCGACTGGACGGACGTCCACCTCGGCGACGCCGCGATCGACCTCGCCTGGACGCTGTTCGGCACTCCGCCCGAGTTCGCCGACGCGCTGGCGGAAACGTATGGCGTGTCGGAAGAACTCCGGCGTCGCGCGCTCCAGTGGCACCGGCTCGGGCCCTGGTACGAGGTCACGCACGGGCTCGACACCGGCCAGCCGGAGCTGGTGCGCGACGGCCTCGCCGGGATCATCGCCCGGATTTCGTCCTGAGGGAGCAAGCGCCGAAGCGTGAACGTTTGTAGCGTTCGGGCATGACCCGGCGACGGCTTGAGTGGACCGACCAGTACCGCCTGCGCGTCCCGGCCGATCCGCGGCTCTCGCCGGACGGTCGCACGGTCGTCTACGTGCTGCACCACGACGACGAGGACGCCGACGAGGTGCGCAGCGCGCTGTGGCTCGTCGACGTCGAAGGCGGTGTCGAAGGTGGTCAGCCCTGGCAGCTCACCCTGGGCGACGACGACTCCGCGCCGCGCTGGTCGCCCGACGGCGGCTCCGTGGTGTTCCTGCGCAAGCAGCAGCTGTGGCAGCTGCCGGTGGGCGGTGGTGAGGCGCGGCAGCTGACGTCGCGGCAGCTCGGCGCGGGTCCGGCGCTGTGGCACCCGGACGGGAAGAAGCTCGCTTTCTGCGCTCCGGTCGATCTTGGCGGGGAGGACGTCGACCAGGAGAAGCGGTGCACGGAACCGGTCGTCGTCGATCGGATCGACTACAAGGCGGACGGCTCCGGCCTCGTGCGGCAGTTGCGGAACCACCTGTTCGTCCTGGAGTTCGTCGAGGGGGCGACGCCCCAGCAGGTCACCTCAGGCGACTTCCACGTGTCCGGCCCGTCGTGGTCACCGGACGGTGAGCTGACCTACGCGGTGACCGACGGCGATGTCGTGCCGAGTTCGACCGTGCACGTCGAAGAGCGCGCTTTCTCCACTGGTGATCAACTTGTTGTCGGCACGCATTGGTCGCCCGACGGGTTGGTGCTGGCCGTGACCGACGGGAAGGGGGCCGGGCACGTCCGGCTCGTGCGGGAGTCGCTTTCCGAGCTCACGCCGGGATTCGACCGCAACGTGATGTCCGGCGGGCCCGGATATCCCGGAGCCGCGCCGCAGGTCTCGGGCTCCTCGCTGATCTTCACCGCGCGGGACGGGGGTTGCACGCACGTGTACGCGGTCCCGGTCTCGGGCGGTACTCCGCGCAAGATCATCGGTGCTCCGGACACGGTCGTCTCCGGAGTGTCCGTTGTGGACAGTCAGCTGTGCTACGTGGAGTCGAGCCCTTCCTGTGCCGGTGATGTTTTCGTGACCACAGTGGACGGTGCTCCGCGCAGGCTCACCGACTACGCGCTGCCGGAGGTCGAGCTGGTCGAGCCGACGCCGATGTCGTTCACGGTCTCCGACGGGACCCAAGTCCACGGGTGGCTGTTGCGCGATCCTTCGCTGACCGCGCCGGGGCCGCTGCTCCTCGACATCCACGGCGGGCCGCACAACGCGTGGTCCCCGGTGTTCGACGGGAAGCACTTCTACCACCAAGTTCTCGTCGCCAAGGGGTGGTCGGTGCTGCTGCTCAACCCGCGCGCGAGCGACGGCTACGGCGCCGAGTTCTTCACCGCCGCGCTCGGCGGGTGGGGTGTCGCGGACCAGCGGGACTTCGTGGAGCCCGTGCGATCGTTGATGTCATCGGGGATCGCGTCCTCGGCAGCGGTGTGCGGATACAGCTACGGCGGCTTCGCGACGTGCTGGCTGACCAGCCACACCGACCTGTTCGCGGCGGCGGTCGCCGGCGGATGCGTCGCCGATCTGACAAGCATGTACGGAACTTCGGACGCAGGGCACTTCCTCGGCTCGCGGGAGTTCCGCGCGCTTCCGCACGCCGATCCGGAAGCCCTTGCCGCACAGGACCCGATCCGTTCCGTGCACCACGTCCAGGCGCCGACCTTGTTGTTGCACGGGGAGAACGACGACCGCTGCCCGATCGGCCAGGCGGAGCAGTGGTTCACCGCGCTGCGCGTGCGCGGAGTCCCCACGCGGCTCGTCCGGTACCCGGGCGCGAGCCACCTGTTCCTGCTCAACGGCAGGCCGTCGCACCGCATGGATTACAGCCGCAGGCTCGTGGACTGGGTGGAGGAGCACGTCAAGTGATCGCCGAGCTGACCGAAGTCGCGCAGTACGACGAGGTTGCCGAGCTGTTCGGCGAGATCTGGGCCACCGACGTCGCCGCGTCACCGGTTCCGGCCGATCTGATGTGCGCGCTCCGGCTCACCGGGAACTACGTGGCGGGAGCCTACTTCGGCGGGGAGCTGGTGGGGGCCGCCGTCGGTTTCTTCGACTCCTCCGGCGGCCTGCACTCGCACGTGGCCGGGGTCCGGGCGTCGTGGCAGGGTCGCGGCGTCGGGCTCGCTCTCAAGCTCCACCAACGGGATTGGGCCCTGGAACGCGGTGTCAAGACCATCCACTGGACCTTCGACCCGGTGGTGCGGCGCAACGCGCACTTCACCCTCGTGAAGCTCGGCGCTCGGACCGTGCGGTACCTGCCGAACTTCTACGGTCCGTCGGAGGGCGACCGGCTCCTGGTGGAGTGGCCGCTGACCGCTGCGCCAGCTCCGGCATTGCTGGGTGCGGTCCAGCCGCTGCTTGACGCATCGCTTGTCTTGTTCGATCCGCCGACGTCGTCTTCGGTGACCGTTGCGGTGCCGCCGGACATTGAGGCGTTGCGGGTTTCTGATCCTGTGTTGGCGGAGCGGTGGCGGGTTGCGGTGCGTGAGGCTCTTTCGGTGGCGTTCGCGGCGGGGTACGTGGTGGCTGGGATGATTCCTGGCGATTCTTATGTTTTGAGTCGTGGGTGAGGTTTTTTAGCTCTTTGGGTGCGGGGTGCGGTTGGGTTTCCCGGTTTTGTTGGGTTCGCTGGGTTTGTTGGGTGGGGTCGGCTTGACCTGGGAACCCCTTGCGCGTGCCCCTGGGCCTTACAGGGGCACGGGATGGAACCCCGGCCCTCGCGGAAGCGTATGGCACGCGCACCCCAGGTAAAGCCTCGGTCGCGTTGTGCGCCTTGCGTTTTGTGGGGGTTGCGTTTTCGGGGTTGCGGGCGCCTGGGAATTCATTCTTTAGGGCCATGATCGACTATTATTTGCGGGTATTATTGGGGGTATGAACCTCGATGACCTTCTCTGTGATGTTGAGGCTGCTCACCGGGCTTTGTGTCATGCGAAAGCGACCCTGGCTACGGCCTTGACCGAATTCCATGTGGCTGCCGATGATCGTGATTATCGGTTCGTGCAGAATGAGATCGCGTGGGCGTTGCACATCTCCCGACGTGGTGCTGATCGGATCTTGTCCAACGCCTCCGAGCTGACCGAGCGTCCCCAGGTGCTCGCGGCCCTCTCGGCCGGAGAGATCGACGAAAGCAAGGCGTTGTTGATCGTGGATCAGGTGCGGATCTTGAAGGAGCCCAACGCTTCGATCGCCGAGGCGAATCTGCTGGAGTACGCGCCGACCCGTACCTATACCTCGATCCGGCGGCGTGCTCAGACGTTGATCCACAAACTCGACCCCAAGGCGGCCGACGCTCGCCATGAGGAGAAGCGCAAGCGGCGTCTGGTGGAGAAGATCAACCTGGACGACGGCATGGCCGAGCTGCGTCACACCATGACCGCGCATGACACGGCGATGGCCTTCGATCACATCGACCGCATCGCGAAGTCTCTGCCCAAGGATGATCGGACGTTGGATCAGAAGCGGGCGGATGTGGCTCGGGATCTGTTGCTGGGCTTGGATACCCCGGCGCCGCAGGGCCAGACGATGGTGTACCTGACGATGCCGATCACCGCACTCCTGGGCCTCACCGATGACCCCGGCATGCTCGCGGGATACGGGCCGATCCCCACGGGCGTCGCGCAGGACATCGCCCAAGGCGGCATCTGGAAGCGGATCTTGACTGATCCGGTCACTGGGATGGCGGAAGAGGTCAGCGATACCTACCGGCCGTCGCCGAAACAGCGGGAGTTGATCAACGCCCGCTACCCCAGGTGCACAGCAATCGGATGCCAGCAACCCTCACACCGCTGCGACCTCGACCACTGCCGACCGTTCGACGGCACGAACACCACGATCCGCAACCTGCGACCGAAGTGCCGTCATCACCACACCATGAAGACGCACTCGAACTGGCGGTGTGAGAACCGGGAAGACGGCACCCACACCTGGACCACACCGGCGAAGCGCACCTATGACACCGAACTCGAACCGATCGCCGAACCCGCACCGTTCTAGGCCCTGCCCAGGGTTGGGGTGTCTTCAAGACCACCCAACCCCCACCCCCACCGTCTCCAACGACAGCAAACCCCGCAAGGCCGCAGGGTTTGCGGCGGTTAACGATGATCAACAGGGGGGTTTGATGGTCTTGAAGACATCCCAACCCTCAGCGGCACCGTGACTGGAATCCGCAGCTCACGCACTCACCAGGCCCAGGGCGTCGATCAGGCGACGCGCGGGAGCAACCGGCCGCCGCCGAAGGCGTGGTCGGCGGGGCCGTTGTCGCCGACGAACACGTAGACCTCGTGCCTGCCGCCCATGCCGGGCTCCACGCTGATGAGGCGGCGGTCGTCCAGGCGCACCATCTTCTTGATCATAGGCTCGGGCATGGCCAGGCGCGTTTCTTCGGAGACGGCGGACACGCGGGCGGTGGCTGAACCGGAAGCGTCGGCGGCGATCTCCAAGCGGAGGGCGGGGGAACTGTAGGTGCCGGTGACCAAGGAAGCGTCGATCGGAGCGGGAGCGACGGGCGGGGTGAGCCTGGCGGGTGGACGGGCATGGGCGAGTTCGCTGAGCACGTGGCCAAGCACCGCGTCGGCGAACAGGCCGACGGTGGAACCGCCGTTGGTCAGCACAGCCACTGAGACTCCGGCCCGGGGGACGACGCGGAGGAAAGCGGCCTGGCCGATGGTGCCGCCGTCGTGGCCGAGGACGCGAGCGCCCTCCCAGCCGAACGACGCCCAGCCGAGGCCCCAGTGCGTGGCGAAGGAACCGATCTCCGGAACGTCCACAGTGGACTCCCAGAGGGTGGTGACGGTCTCTTGGGACAACAGCTCGTGTTGCCCTGCGCCGAACAGGGCCAGGGAGCGGGCGCTGGTGCAGAGCAGCGAACCGGCTGGGGAGATCGAGGCGGGCAGGTTCCACACGTGGGCCGGGGTTCGCGCGAAGTGACCGACGGCGGTGCGGTGCAACAGCGCCTCCTCGGGGAGGGTCGCGACGTGGCCCAGCTTCAGGGGATCGGCGATGCGCTCGCGCAGCAGGACGTGGAAAGGCTTGCCGCGCAACACCTCCACGAGTCGGCCGAGGATCACGTAGCCGGAGTTGCAGTAGGAGAAGCCAGAACCGGGCGGCGTGAGCTGGGCCAGGCCCGGAGCCACGGTGTCCGCGTAGCGCGCGATGGCGTCGTCGCCGCGCGTGGTCGGGGTGAGGACGTCGCCGTCGAGGCCGCTGGTGTGGTCGAGCAGCTGGCGGATCGTCACCCGCTCGTCGGGCAGGCGGAGGCTGGGCAGGTGGTGGGTGACGGGGTCGTCGAGCCCGATCACGCGCTCTTCGACGAGCTGCATGACGAGGGCGGCCGTCCACAGCTTGGTGACCGAGCCGATCTGGAACAGCGAATCAGTGGTCGCCGCGACCCCGGTGCCCTGGTTGAGCACGCCCGCCGCGACATCGACCACCTCGCCGTCCGCCAGGACCGCGACGGCGGCGCCGGGGACTCCGTGCTCCTCGATCAGCGCTGGGAGGTTCTCGGACAGCCACGCGTGAATCCGCCTCATGGAGCCACATTAGGGCTTGATCACTGCATGGCGTAGTGCGTGCGCCCCAACACCAGCCGCGCGGCACCGGCGGCCACCTGGTCGGGGTCGAGTCCGGCGAGCGCGACGACGACGGATTCGCCTTCCTGCTCGTGCAGGGCGCGCGCGACCTCGCGCAGGTAGATCTCCGAGCAGTCCCGCAACGCCCGCCCACCGAGCAGCACCACGTCGATGTCCAGCAACGCCACCAGATCCGCCGCCGCGACGCCGAGCAGCCGAGCGGCCCCGGCCAGCTCCTGAACGGCGTCGGGGTCCCCGTCGCGGGCCGCCGCGCAGATCGCGGTGAAACGCGCTCCGGCCTCCGGAGTCCAGACGGCGGCCTCCTCGGCCGAGCGCGGGCCGCCGCCGATCGTGGCCGGGCCGCACAGAGCCTCGACGCAACCCCGCCTGCCGCAGGCGCACAGCGGCCCGTCGACGCTGAGCGTGGTGTGCCCGAACTCGCCCGCGTTGGTCCGCGCGCCACGGTGCACGCGCCCGCCGAGCACCAGGCCCGCGCCGATACCGGTACCCACGTAGACCAGCGCGGCGTCGTTGAGCGTGTCGCCCCGATCCCAGTTCTCCGCCAGGATCGCGGTGTTGGTGTCCTTGTCCACCAGCACGGGCAGCCCGGTGCGCTCGGCGGCCAGCTCGGCGAGCGGGACCTTGTCCCAGCCCGGAAGGTGCGTCGCGCCGAGCACCGTCCCGCTGGCGTGGTCCAGCGGTCCGGGCAGCCCGATGCCGAGCCCGGTGATCTCCGAGGGGGAGTGCTCGGCCACCATCTCGGCGACCATGTCCCCGAGCATGTCCACCGCCGTCGTGGGCTCCAGCGGGGTCCGTTCGTAGGTGCGCGCGCGGCTCGCCACGACCTCGCCGGTCAGGTCCACCAGCACCAGCCGCAGCTCGTCGCGGTCGATGTGCGCGCCGAGCGCGTGCCTGGCCGAGCCGACCAGACGCAGCATCGTCCTGGGCTTGCCGCGCCCGTTCACCTCGCGCCGCGCCTCGTGCACCAGGCCCTCGGCCAGCAACCGTGCGATGATCTTGGAGATGGCCTGCCCGGTGAGCCCGGTGCGCTCGGCGACCTGGACCCTGCTCAGCTCCCCGCTGCGCCGGACGAGGGAGAGCACGAGGGCGGAGTTGTGGTCGCGGACCACGTCGAGGTTCACACCAGCAGGCACCAGGACGATCCTACTGGGCCGCGCGAATTTTACGCAACGGTGTTGCTAAAATGGGGTCATGCATTCCGAGATCCGCGTCGGCCTGCTCGGCTACGGCATCGCGGGCGCCGTCTTCCACGCGCCGCTGATCGCCGCCACGCCGGGGCTCGCCCTGACCTCCGTCGTCACCACCGACCCCGCCAAGCGTGAACGGCTGCGGCGGGAGCACCCGGGCGCGGTCGCGCTCGACTCCGCTGAGCAGCTCTTCGCCTCGGGCGAGCACGACCTGGTCGTCGTGGCCACGCCGAACCGCACGCACGTCGAGCTGGCCACCGCCGCGTTGGAGCACGGGTTGCCGGTGGTCGTGGACAAGCCGTTCGCGCCGTCCTCGGTGCAGGCGCGGGAGCTGGCCGCGCTCGCGGAGAAGCGCGGTCTGACGCTGACGGTGTTCCAGAACCGGCGGTGGGACGGCGATTTCCGCACGGCTCGCTCGCTCGTCGAGAGCGGTGAGCTCGGCCGCGTTTCGCGCTTCGAGTCGCGCTTCGACCGCTGGGTGCCCACGCCGAAGCAGGGGTGGCGCGAGCAGGCCGGGGCCGAGGAGGCGGGCGGGGTGCTCTTCGACCTCGGCGCGCACTTGATCGACCAGGCACTGCACCTGTTCGGGCCCGTGCGCTCGGTGTACGCGGAGGTGTCGCGACTGCGCCCCGACGTGCAGGTCGATGACGACTTCTTCGTTGCGTTGCACCACGTTTCAGGCGTGCGGTCGCACCTGTGGTCCAGTTCGCTCGCGGCTCAGCGCGGTGCGCGCTTCCGTGTTCTGGGCGACCGTGCGGCCTACGTGAAGCACGGCCTCGACGGGCAGGAGGCCGCGCTGAAGGCCGGTGCTCGACCAGGCTCGGCGGGCTGGGGAGTGGAGCCCGAAGACCGTTGGGGGACACTGGGAATCGAGGGCGCGGAGCGCCCGTTGGAGACCGAGCGCGGCGCCTACGAGAACTTCTACCGGGGCGTGGTCGCGTCCGTGCGGGACGGCGCGCCGGTCCCGGTCGCGCCAGCGGAAGCCATCGCCGCGCTGGAGATCATCGAGGCGGCGAGGCTGTCAGCCGGCTGCGGGCGCGTGGTCGAACTGGACGCTATGCCGTAGTCAGGCGCGGGCCGAGCAGCTTGGTGAAGCCCCGCTCCAGGTCCTCGCGGTGGCGGCGCATGCCGAAGCGCGAGTAGCGGAACTCGATGCCGTCGATCATGCGCACGGTGATCACCACGCGGCGCCAGTGCCGGCTCGCGCGCGCTCCCGCGACGGCGCTGGCGGGCAGCACGAGCAGCGGCGCGGCGTCCGGCGAAGGCCTGGGGCTGGCGAAGAGGCGCTTGCGCCCGGCGCGCGTGGCCAGGCCGAACATCGCACCGAGGAACGCGACGAACTCGGCGATCACCGAGAACACGCCGTAGAGGAGGAGACCGAGCAGCAGCAGGGCGCCGGGGAGGGCGAAGGCGAAGGCGACCTCCTTCGGGGCTCCCGCGAGGTGCGGGATGAAGCCGAGCCACGCGAACAGCAGGCTCACGCCGAAGCTCCACCAGAACCACTTCGACAGGTCGGCGGTGGTCACCGGGCTGGGCCGCAGTTCCCACCCCGTCGGCGTGAACGTGACGGTGACCCGCCCGTGTCGTCCTGCGCGCACCGCGGACACCGCGGGCCCCCACGCAATCGTCATGCGGCGGACCTTAGACAACGGCGGTGCCTGTCCGCTAAACGGGTTACACCAGGCGTGAATCCAGGAGCTTCGCGGGGGCATGCCGCAGGGCAGGAAGCGGAAGGTAGGTTAGCCTCACCTAATTGATGGAGGTGGTTGTGGTGCGGAGGCTCGTCGGCCTCGTGCTGGCCGTCGGACTGCTCGCGGGGTGCGCTCCGAGGACGCCGGAGCGGCAGGGCGCGGCTTGGTCCTATGTGGACGATCGCGGGATCACCGTCACCGCGCCGGAAAGGCCGCAGCGGATCGTCGCGCAGGTCTCCGCGGCCGGGGCGCTCAAGGACTTCGGGGTGACGGTGGTCGGCACCTTCGGGCCGCTGCGCACCAGCTCCGGGGGAGTCGAGCCGGAGGCGGGCGGCATCGACCCGGACGCGGTCACCGACGTCACCGGTCCGGGTTACGGCGAGGTCCGGATCGAGACGCTCACCTCCCTGCGGCCACAGCTCGTGGTCAGCGGGAAGTACAAGGAGTTCGCCGGGCTCTGGCACCTCACCGAGGAGCAGGAGAAGGTCGTCAAGCCGGTCGCGCCGACCCTCGGCGTCGCGCAGTCCGGCATCGCGCTGCCGGAGAGCATCCGCAAGTACAAGGACCTCGCCCGCGCGCTCGGCGGCGACGTGGACTCCGCGCGGGTCAAGGCCGACGAAGAGCGGTTCACCGCTGCGGCACGGCGGCTCCGTGCGCTCGGTGAGCGGATGAGGGCCGCGGGCAAGACGATCCTCGCCGTCGGCGGAGTGCAGGACGAGTACTTCGTGGTCGTGCCCGCGCGCAACCCCGACCTCGACTACTACGTGAAGGAACTGGGGCTGCCGATCACCACGCCGAAGAACCCGGACACGGCCGGTGGCGGCTACTTCGAGCGGCTGTCGTGGGAGAACGCGGGCGCGTACAAGGCGGACGTGCTCATGTGGGACACCCGCCCCGCCTCGTTCACCCCCGAGCAGATGAAGCGCAACGCCGTCTTCGCCGCCCTGCCCGCCGCCGCGGCGAACCGCTTCGCCGGGTGGGACGCGGTCGCGCCGATGAGCTACGCCAGCTACGCGAAGATCATGACCAAGCTGGCCGACCAGATCGGCGCGGTGCTCTAGTCCTCCAGCGCTCCAAGGCCTGTCCTGTAAGTGGTGGCGCTGTGCATCCCGCTCACGGTGCCAGCGGCGGTTGGGGTGTCTTCAAGACCGGCGAACCTGATGACTTACAGGACAGGGCTTAGGCCAGCAGGTCCATCAGCGCGTCGGCGCGTTCGGTGCGGTTGATCCGCACGGAGCGGCCGACGCGCTCGCGGTGGATCAGCGCCGCGTCCTCGAGCCGCTCGCAGTGGTAGGTCGTCGTGCTCGGGCCACAACCGCCGATCGCGGCCAGCTCACCCATCGTCAACGGCCGGTCCAGCGCGCGCAGCAACGTGGCGCGCACCGGGCCGACGACCGCGCTCAACCCGTCAGTCGTGTTCGCCGAAGTGGCGTCGAACAGCTGGCCGACTCCGCGCGCCGGATAGGCCAACCACCCCGCGCCGCCCTCGACGCCGAGCGCGCCCGCGCGGTGCCCGGAGAGCATCGGCGCCAACACCAGTTCGCGGCCCGGCACGTGCAGTGAAGCCGGTTCCGGATCGGGCAGTTCGAGCACGCCGTCACGCAGCCTCGCCGACGGCAGCAGCGTGGCCAGCAACGGTTCCACCGCTCCGTGCACCACCGCCAGCCCCACGCGCTCGGCCTCACGCCGCATCACCGCCTCGCCGCGCCTCCACAGCGGGGCGAACACCCGCCACGACGTGGCGAGCACACCGACATAGCTGTCCAGCCACCGCCGGGGGCTCAGCGCCGCGGAGCGCCACCGCACCGGCGGGGTGCCGCCGTCGAAGATCTCCTCGAGCTGGCCGAGCAGCAGCGCGGGATCGGTGGCGCGCAAGCGTTCCAGCTGCACCGGAACCGGCTCCGGGGCGTGCGTGGGAGCGGGCAGCAAGCAGCTGGGGAGGACGCTGTGCTGCCCGCTGGTCAGGGGTGCGAGCGCGTGCTGGCTGCCCGGCGGGGCCGCCAGCCGCAGCGCCGAGCGCCACGACTCCGGAGCCCCGCGCCGCCGCCCGCCGATCGCGTCGAGCGCCAGCGAGAGGGCCGTGGTCAGTGGCGCGTAGCCGAGCCGAACCCGCAGCCCGCCCACGTCACCGAGGTCGAACCGGGTCACGTTGATGGCCTGTGCGGTGAGCATGTCCTCACCGTTGCAGCGCGGTGGGGGTGCCGTATCGACCGACCGGTTGACACGGCTGTCCGCCGCTCGGCTCCGCGCCTGCCGAGCCGGCGGTAGGGGTGCTCACTTCCAGCCAGCAACGAATTCCCAGGCGCTCCAACGAGAAACGCGAGCATCTGCCCAACGCCGGGCCTGTCCCGCGACCCCCGGTGCGGATTTCCGGCAGACTGGAGGCATGGTGTTCAACCTCCCCGGCCCGCGAACCGTGTTCGACTGGGCTGTGCAGACGACGACGACCGTGGTGTCGATACCCGGCCGGGTGCTCAACCTGCTCACGGCCGCGGAGGACGTGGTGCGGCGGGCGAACGAGCTCGTCGAGCGGACGGACGCGGTGATCACCTCCTCGGAGGAGGCGGTGGCGCACGCGCGCCGTGTGACGGCCGCGGTGGACGAGATCCTGGAGACGACGAAGCCGATGCTGCGCTTCGTCACCGAGCTGTCGGCGCACGAGATCGAGGCGGCGATCAAGCTGGTCGACGAGCTGCCGAAGCTCGCGGAGCACCTGATCACCGACATCATGCCGATCCTGGGCACCCTGGACCGCGTCGGCCCGGACATCCACGAGCTCCTCGACGTCACCAAGGACGTGCGCAAGGCGATCCTGGGCATCCCCGGCTTCTCCTACCTCCGCAAGCGCGGCGAGGACAAGGAACTCGAAGCCTAGGTCCAGAGCGGGCGCGCGGCGGCGAGGTGCGCGAGGTACCGCTCGTACCCCTCGCGGTAGCGCGCGACGTCCTGGCCCGGCTCGATGATCTGCTCGGAGCCGGTCCAGGACTCGGCGTCGTGCTCCAGCCCGAGCGCACCGAAGGCGTTCACGACGACACCGCGCGCGCCCACCTCCGAACACCGGGGCAGTCTCAGCGGCCGGTCGAGGACGTCGGCGAAGACCTGCAACCACTCCGGGCTCCGCGCGCCACCACCGGCAACGGCCAGCGAACCGGTCAGGCCAGCCGCTTCAAGGCAGTGCCGTGCGGCGTAAGCGATGCCTTCGCAGACGGCTCGCACGAGGTCAGCGCGCGAGGTGCGCAAGGTCAAGCCGGTGAACTGGCCGCGCGCGGACGGGTCGACGAACGGGGCGCGCTCCCCGGAGGGTGAGAAGTACGGCAGCACCGCGACACCGTCGGCCCCCGGGCGCGACTCGGCGAGCAGCGCGGGCACGGCGCTCGTGGTCTGGCCGATCATGCGCAGCACCCAGTCGAGCGAGGCGGTGCCGACCATGGCGGGCATCGCGCGCAACCACGAGCCGGGCACCCCGGTGGCCAGCGTGAGCCCGGAGGGGCGGCCGGAGGTGTCGGGGGAGTCGGTGATCACCTGACACGCCAAGGTGGTTCCGATGATCACCATGCCGTCGCCGGGGGAGACCACGCCGGAGCCGTGCGCGCACGCGGGCAGATCGTAAGGCCCGGACACGATCGGAGTTCCCCGCGCGAGAGCGGTGCCAGCCAGGCGCAGCTCGCCGACCGGTTGCCTGGCGTGGATCGGGGCCAGCAGGTTCGCTCGGTGACCGAGCCCGGTCAGCTCCAAGGCTCGCGCGCTGTAGCCGCCGCGCAGATCGCCGAACGGCATGGTGGTGTCGGAGGCATCGGTCGCCCGCAGACCGGTGAGGTGTTGCAACACGATGTCCTTGCAGTACCCCGCCGTCGCGGAGCGGTCGAGCGCTGAGGGCTCGTGCCTGTCCAAATAGGACAAGATCGCGGCTGGGCTGCCTGGGAACTGGATGTTGCCGTTCACCCGGAACAGCGCCTCTTCGACCCCTGAGGCGGTCCACTCCCGCACGGTCCCGGCGGCGCGACCGTCCATCCAGGACACCGCGGCGCGCGAAGGGCGTCCGTCCACATCGGACAGCCACAGGCCGTCGCCCTGGCCGGTGATCGCGACGAACTCCGGCTGGCCGACGCGCGAAACCACCGCGTCGAGCACGGTGGTGACCGACCGCAGCACCTCGTCGACGTCCTGCTCCGTCTGCCCGGGCGCGGGGTGGATCAGCTTGGTCTGAACGGATTCGCTGTCCACCTGTGCGCCATCGGGACCGAAGGCAACGGCCTTGGTGACGGACGTGCCAACATCAACTCCGACGTACATCGCGCGCCTCCGGGTTGGAGCAGTTGGCCAATGCCTCGCCGCGCGCGAACCGACCGACCTCGGCGGCCACGATGCGCGCGGCCTTCTCCGCGACCGCCTTGGAAGCACCGGCGATGTGCGGGGTCATCACCACGTTCGGCGCGCTGAGCAACGGATCTCCTGCCGGAATCGGCTCCACCGCGTACGTGTCGAACGCGGCTCCGGCGAGGTGCCCGTCGCGCAGCGCCTCCACGACCGCCGAGTAGTCCAGCAACGCGCCGCGCGCCGCATTGACCACATAGGACCCTCGCGGCAGCATCGACAGCTCGCGCATCCCGATCAGCCCCTCGGTCTCCTCCGTGACCCGCGCGTGCAGCGTGAGAATCCGGCTTCGCACCAACAGATCGTCGAGGTCGTGCACCAGTCCCGGCAGCTCCGGATCGGCGTAAGGGTCGTACACCATGACCTCGGCCCCGAACGCGGTGAGCACCTTCGCCACCCTGCTGCCGATCGCGCCGTAGCCGACGAGGCCGACCGGGGTGCCTTCCAGCTCAAGGCCGCAGCGCTCGTAGCGGTAGTAGTCCCCGCGCCACTCACCGTTCGCGGTGTGCGCGTGCGTCTCCGGGACTCTGCGCAGCACCGACAGCATGAGCGCGATCGTCATCTCCGCGGTGGCCGTCGCGTTGCGGCCCGGTGCGGAGCAGACCGCGACGCCCGCTTCGGTCGCCGCCGGGATGTTGACGTTGATCGGCCCGCCCCTGCTGACCGCGACCAGCCCCAGCTCCGGGCACTCGCGCAGCACGCGCTCGGTCACCGCACCCATCTGCGTCACCAGGACGTCGTGCCCGCGCAGCGCGGCGATCATCTCGTCCTCGGTGCCGGTCGCCTCGTCCACCTCGGCGACCCTGCCGAAGGGCACGTCCGGCCACGGGAAGTCCACTGTGGACACCTCGGCGTCCGGGACCTCCGCCAGCACGGCGCTCTTCAGCAGCGAACTCAGCACGAAGTTGTCGCCCGCCGCGAGAACACGAAGGGTCATGGGGTCAGCCTCCCGGTGATGTACTCGCGTGCGTCGTCGTGGGTGGCCGCGACGTGGGCGGCCAGTGCGAGCGCGTCCGGCTTCGGCGGGTACGCCGCGTTGGGCAGCGCCACCAGCGTCAGCCCGGCGGCGCTCGCGGAGCGCATTCCGTTGCTGGAGTCCTCGATCCCCATGCACCGCGCGGGATCGACGCCGAGCCGCCGCGCGGCCTCCAGGTACACGTCCGGGGCGGGCTTGCCCAGCGGGACCTCCTCGCTGGAGCACACCGCGCCGAAGCGGTCGGCCAGCCCGTGCTCGGCCAGCACCGCCTCGATCACCACCCGCGCCGCCGAGGAGGCGACCGCGACCGGGACCAGGCCGGACACCGCGCGCACCAGCTCCGCCGCGCCGGGCATCAGCGGGACCGAGCCGCTGATCACCTTGTCCACCATGAACTTCACGCACTCCGCGCGGACGGTCTCGGCCTCCTCCGGCACCCCGGCGCGCGCCGCGACGTAGGCCGACCACTCCGGCGCGCTCATGCCCTGCACCGTGGAGGTGTCCTCCGCCGTCCACGCGTACCCGCGCTCGGCGGCGCTGACCGTCCAGCTCTCCTCCCACAGGTGCTCCGACTCGACGATCACGCCGTCCATGTCGAAGAGCACGCCCTCGAAGCCGCTCACGCCACCTCCACCGGAATCCCACGCTCACGGAGATCCGCGAGCTGCTCCTCGGAGATCCCCTCATCGACGATCACCAGGTCGAAGGACTCCAACGGCACCACGCGGTGCAACGCGACGCGGCCGAGCTTTCCGCTGTCCAGCAACAGAAAACGCCGAGCGGCGGCGGCGAGCATCGCGCGCTTGACCGAGACGATGTGCTGCTCCTGGTGGTAGGCGAGACCTTCGGCGGCGGCCGAGGTGGAGACGAAAACCGCGTCCACGCGCAGCGCCTCGATCGCCTCGACGCACCCGACTCCGAGGAAAGAGTCGTGGTTGGGGTCGTAGTCCCCGCCGAGCGCGGTCAGCGAGATCCCCGGCGTCCCGGCGAGCGTCCTCAATCCGGTCAGGAAGTTCGTGACCACGCGGAGCGGAGTGATGCCGTCAAGGAGTCTTGCCAGCTCCAGCACCGAAGTCGAGTCGTCCAGCATGATCGACATGCCGGGCTCCACGAGCCGCCGCGCCGCCCGCGCGATGGCCTGCTTCTGGGCGATCATGGCCTGCTGGCGGAAGAGCACCGTGCTCTCGAAGACCCCGGACGGTTGCGTGGTGACACCACCGCGGAACTTGCGCACCAGGCCGCGCCGCTCCAGCTCGTCGAGGTCGCGGTGCATCGTCATCAGGCTCACGTCGAAGCGCTCAGCGAGGTCCTGCGCGGTCCCGGTGCCCTCGGCCAGCAACAGCGCGGTCAGCTCATCCAGCCGTTCCTCGCGGCGCCGCGACAGGTTCTGCTCGCTCATGCCGCCAGCCGTTCGTTCAACGACAGCAAGGAGAATTCGCCGCCTCGAACTCGCAGCCGTGCGCCACGGCAGTTCTCGATCACCGGGAACGCCGTGCGGTAGCGGGCCAACGGGATGCCCAGCACCTCGCACAGCGCGAGCCGCAGCGCCGTGCTGTGTGCGACGACCAAGACACGCCCGTTTTCCTTGACGGCAGCCGTCAAGCCCTCCAGGAAGCGCTTCGCGGCGGCTTCCGGGTGCTCGCCGCCGGGCAGGTGGTTCGCGACCGGATCGGCTTCGAAGCGCTCGCGCACATCGGCGGGCATCTCCGAGGCGGTCATCCCGTCGCAGTCGCCGAAGTCCAGCTCCAGCAACCGCGCGTCCACCACCGGCGTCAGCCCGGTCCGGGCGCCGACCGTCCGCGCAGTGATCACCGCGCGGCTCAACGTCGAGCAGTGCACGGCCGCGAGGCCCGCGCCCTCCGCCCAGCCCGCCAGCTCCGCCGCCTGCTCCTCGCCGCGCTCGGTCAGGGCGACGTCGGAGCGCCCAGCATAGCGATTTTCCTTGTGCCACAAGGTTTCCCCGTGTCGCACAACGATGATCTCAGTCATCGAGCAGGCTCCTCCTCAGCCGCTGATACCCCTGTTCGAGGTCCGCGCCGACCCGCGCGTCCGGCTCGAACACCCGCGCCACGCGCACCATGTCTCGCGCCGCCTCGGCCGCGGTCGTCTTCGTGGCGCTCGCGGCGGCCAGCACCGCCATGCCGAAGGCGGGCTGCGCGACTTCCGGCAGCTCCAGGCTCCGGCCGAGCACGTCCGCGCGCAGCTGCGTCCACGCCGCGCTGCGCACCGCTCCGCCGGTCACCCGGATCGTGTCGCCGACCGGTGCGCCGAGCCCCGCGACGTGCTCGAAGCACAGCCGCTCCACGAACGCCACGCCCTGGAGGACCGCCGCGTAGCGCTCCAGCTCATCGCGCGGTTCGCCGAGCGTGAACCCCTCCGCGTCCGGCCGCACGAACGGGAACCGCTCGCCCCGCCCGGCCAACGGGTAGCTCACGCAACCCAGTGCTTCGCGCAGCGGCGCCCTCGCGTCCAGCTCCGCCAGGTCCCGCCCGGGAAACTCGCTGCCCAGCACACCGGCGCCGATGCTCGACGCGCCGCCCGGCCACCAGTGCCCGTCGGGGGAGAGATGGCTGTAGACACTGCCGTCCGGGTCGATGATCCGCCGCTCAGCGACCCCCTTGACCACCAAGGTGGTGCCCAGCACGGAGTTCCAGCTGCCGACGTCGAGCGCCCCGGTCGCCAGCTGCGCCGCGCACCCGTCCGTCATCCCCGCGATGATCGGCGTGCCCACCGGCAGTCCCGTGTGCTCCGCCGCCTCCGCGCAAACCTCTCCGAGCACCGCGCCCGGCTTCGTCAGCTCCGGCAACGGCCCCAGCGCCGCGAGGACCTCCTCCGGCCAGTCTCGGGTGACCGGATCAGCCCCCGACTTCAACGCGTGACTCGTGTCCGCCGCGACCGGGCGCCCGGCCAGGCGTCCGGTGACGAAATCCGCTTGGTGCAGCACGAGTCCGGCGGGTTGCCGGTCGCGCAGCCACGCGATCCGGCCCAGCGCCCACGACGGCTGCGGACGCACCCCGAGGCGTTCCCAGACGCTTGCGTCGATCTTGCTCAGCACGCCGTGGCCCCGCGCGCGGAGGTCGTCGTACATCAACGCGGGGAACGTGGGCCGCAACGCCTCGTCCGTGAGTACCACCGTGCCCGAGGTCGCGCACGTCGCCACACCCAGCACCGGCCACTTCGGCGCTTCAGCCAGCGCCGCGCTCACCGCCGTGCCGACCGCGCTCCACCACTGCTCGGCGTCTTGCTCGTGCCGGTCACCCTCGCGGCGGCTCGCCAGCGGCGCGTGCCCCTGCCCGAGCACGTGCCCGCGCAGGTCGCTGACCACGGCCCGCACACCCTGCGTGCCCAGGTCGACGCCGACCGCCAGCTCACCCACGACCCACCTCCAGGTTGAGGCCTTGGATGTTAACTTAACACCTCCTGATATCAGCTTGGCTGACCGCATGCGGCCCGCCGAATGGTGATCAAGCCTTCGAATGCACCGCCGCGGGCTTTCCTCCGTAGAGCTGTTCGCTCGCGCAGCCGGTGCTCAGGCGCTGTGAAGCGCTTCTTCCCGCATTGTCATCCGAAGCGCTGATGCAACCGTTTTCGCTGCTAGGCGCCATGAAGATGGCATTTCTGACGATCTTCACCGCACGTAGCGTCCGCCGTGGGCCGACGAAGGAGGAACCGTGAGGATTCGATCCGTTCTGGTCGCGAGCGCCCTTGCGCTCGGCGCGATCGTGGTACCGGCGACCACCGCTCACGCGGCGGCGGACACCCCGGTGCAGAAGTGCGCGAGGCAGGGCAAGACCAAGGGCCTCTTCCTCCAGTTGCCGTTCAGCACGCTGTGCCAGGAACGGAAGGGGACGCACTGGAGGGGCTTTGCCTACGGTTGCGGCCCGCTGCGTTCCGGCGACAAGGGGTACGTCACCACCGAGAGGGGCACACGGATCAGCTGCAACGGGTGGATCAACTTCGCCCACCAGTACGTCACCTTGACCTATCTGTGACGGTGGGGCCCGGTCCGCGCTGGGCCGGGCCTCCTCGCCGGTGTTCAGCCCTGCGGCTGGGAGATGTTGAACATCCACGGGATGCCGAAGCGGTCCTCGCAGGCGCCGTACTCGTCGCCCCACATCTGCTTCTCCAACGGGGTCGCCACGGTGCCGCCGTCGATCAGCTTGTCCCAGTAGCCGTGCAACGTCTCCACGTCGTCGCCGTTGACGCAGACCGTGATGCTGCTGCCCTGCTGGTGTTCCATCCCGGGCGGGGTGTCCGCGCCCATCAAGGTGAAGCCCGCGTCCGTCGTGAGCAGGCTGTGCATGACCAGGTCGGCGTTCTCGGTCATGCCGAACTCCCCGAAGGTGTTCACCGCCAGCTCGCCGCCGAAGACCTCGCGGTAGAACTCCATGGCCTGGCGGGCGTTGTCGGTGAAACTGAGGTAGGGGTTGAGGCGAGAAGTCACGGCGTTCCTCCTGGCTCGGGGTCGGAGCCGCATCGTCGCACCGCCCCCTGACAGTCGCGACCGCACCGGGAGACCGGCGCCGTCGATCAGGACGGAGCGGAGAAGGACACGCGGCGCGCCGCCACGAACGGCAGCAGGCGTTGCGCCTCGTCCGCGACGGCGGCGCGGTCCTGGACCGGCAGCGGCCGGAACGCCGTCAGTCGCAGCTCCCCGTCGGACACCGACCAGCTGCCGTGCACCCGGCCGTCGACCAGGAACGCGGGCCGCACCAGCGCGCGACCGGGCATGATCCGCTTCCGGTCCTCGTCGGAGATGATCCGGGTCCGGTCGGCGTGCCCGAGCAGCGCGTTGTCGAAGCCCGGCAGCAACCGCGCGGGGGCGGGGGTGTCGGGGTCCGGCAGCTCGGCATCGGCCAGGTCGACCAGTTCCCCGCCGTGCGGGTCGCGGTACCAGCGCAGCTCGGCGCGCATCTCCGCGACGACCTCGCTCAACCGGGTCAACCCGCTCCACGCCTGCACGTCCTTGACGCTGGCAGGGCCGAACGCCGTGAGGTACCGGCGGATCAGCTCCTTGGCGCCCGCGGGCTCGGCGACCCGGACGGCCGTGACCGACACGGACGACCGGTTGCCCCAGGCGCCCCACCCGGCGGTGGCCGGATCGTGGACCAGCGCGGTCCGCACCTCCACCTCGCCCGCCAGAATCCGTCCGTCGCGGCCGGGGTGGCCCTGCGCCAGTCGCCGGGCCAGCTCCTTGCGGGGCATCGCCCGACCGCCCAGGACCCGCAGGCCCGTCGCCACCAGCTCGTCGGTGTCGAGGCCCGCGCTGTTGCGGCTGAAGTAGGCCGTGCGCGCCGTGCGGTCGAGCACCGGTTGCAGCAGCGGCCGGAACCGACGGAAGTCATCGGCTCCAGCCAGGTGCTGCGTGCTGCGCAACAGACTCGACCGCACCACCTGCCGGTCCTCGAGCAGCGTCGTGAGGTCGGAGTGCTCGAATCCCCGGATTCGGCTCCACAGGCCGACGAACGGCCAGTTCGGCTCTTGGGCCTGCATCGCGACCAGACGCCCGATCACCTCCAGGGGAGTGGCGTCGGTTCGGGCCAGCAGGAACTGCCGCTGCAACAGGGCGCGGTTCAGGACACGAAGCGACAGCGTGCTCACGTCAGCCGCACCGAGACGTTGCCGCGGTGGGCGCCCCCGAGGAAGGCCAGGAACGCCTGCGGCACGTCGGTGATCGCGGCGTCGACCACGGTCTGGGGGAAGACGAAGCGCCCCTCGTCCAGCCACAAGCGGAAGTGCTTGTGCCACGCCGAAATCTGCTCGGGTGTGTGGTAGCAGGAGAACGGCGACAGCACGACGCCCCTGGCCTCCGCTTCGGCGCGGTCCGGTTGCGGGAACCGCTCGGCGGAGTCGCCGAGCTGGCTGGACAGCGAACCGCACAGCGCGAACCGCGCGCCCGGCCGCGCCACCTGGAGCGCGGCGTCGTACTGCGCGCCGCCGACGACGTCGAAGAAGACGCTGATGCCCTCGGGCGCCAGTTCCCTCAGCCGTGCGGCGGGGTCGTCGCGGTAGTCGAACGCGGCGTCGAATCCGAGGTCGTTGACGAGGTAGTCGACCTTCGCCGAGCTCCCCGCGCTGCCGATCACCCGCGCGGCGCCGAGTCGCTTGGCGATCTGCCCGGCCAGTGAACCGACACCGCCGGCCGCGCCGGAGACGAACACGACGTCGCCCTCACCCACGGCCGCGACGTCGGCCATGCCGTAGAAGGCGGTCGGGCCCTGGCCGAGGTGGAATCCGAGGTCAGGGAACGCGTCGCGGTCGAGCTTGACGTAGGAGTCGGCGGGACCGGCGGAGTACTCGGTCCACCCCGTCATCGACTGCACCGCGTCGCCCACCCGGAGCGCGTCGCTGGAGGAGCGGACGACGGTGCCGACCGCCGCCACGCCCACCCGCTGGCCGGGCTGCCACGCGGGCACCGGGAGGTGGCAGTCAGCGCGCATCAGCTCCAGGTACGTCGCGGCCAGGCCCAGCCGCTCGGTGCGCACCAGCACCTCACCGTCGATCTCGGTGTGGGCGACCGTGAAGTGCTCCGGGCCGGGAACGCCGGTGATGTGGCTGGCCAGGTGGATCTCGCGAGTGATCATCGTGGGTCTCCCTCGGTCGGTTTCGGCTGTCGTGGAGGACGCTAGAGCGGCTTCAGGCCACTTTGTGTCCTAAAGGTCAGCAGAATGGAGACATGGCGAACACCAGCTCCCGAACCTTGCGCTTGCTGTCCCTGTTGCAGACCCATCGGCACTGGGCGGGGTCCGATCTCGCGGACCGGCTGGAGGTCTCGGCACGCACGCTGCGCCGTGACATCGACCGTTTGCGACACCTGGGCTACCCGGTCGAGGCCTCCCGGGGCACCGACGGCGGCTACCAACTGGCACCGGGTGCCGTCCTACCCCCGCTGCTGCTGGACGACGAGGAAGCCGTCGCGCTCGCGGTCGGCATGGGCGACGCCGTGCACAGTGGAATCGCCGGTATCGAGGACGCAGCGGTCCGCGCGCTCACCAAGGTCGTGCAAGTCCTGCCGCCCAGGCTGCGCGCCAGGGTGGACGCCCTGCGCGCCATGACCGTGTCGCCGACCTCGGCCGGACCGATCGTCGCCGCCGACGTTCTCACCGCGATCGCCCAGGCGTGCCGGGACGAGGAACGAATCCGGTTCGGTTACGCGGCACGGGGTGCCGCGCCGACCGAACGCGAGGTCGAGCCACACCGGCTGGTCGCGCAGGGTGCGCGCTGGTACCTGGTCGCCTACGACCTGACGCGGCACGACTGGCGCAGCTTCCGCCTGGACCGGCTGACCGGTCCCAGCCGGACCGGGGCGCGGTTCCGGCCGCGCGAGCTGCCTGCCGAAGACGCCGCGGCCTTCCTCCGCACCAGCACCGGCGCCCCCGCCGCCCACACCGTGCGGGTCCTCGTCCACGCGCCCGAGGCGCGGGTGCGGCAGGTCGTCGGCCAGTGGGGGACGATCGAGCCCGCCGGAGCCGACCGCTGCCACCTCACCATGACCTCGACCAGCCTGGACTGGCCGACACAGGCACTGGGCAACGTCGGCGCGGGCTTCGAGGTGCTCGGGCCACCGGAGTTCGCCGAGCACCTGCGCGAATGGGGCACCCGGTTCGTGCGTGCCGGCGCCGCGAGCGAGGAAGAAGCGCGACAGAGCCCTTGACCGGCCCCTCCTTCTCCCAGGGGCCCATCTCGCGGTAGAACTCCATGGCCTGGTGGGGGTTGAGACGAGACGTCCGCGACGTCCGGCGACACCGTGCGTCAGGAAGGCGGTAGCAATCTCCAGTGCTGCAACCAGTTGGTCGAACACGCCGCGACTGTCAGCGGTGTGCCCGCGCCATCGGACCTTGCCTGTTGCAGGCAGCGTTCGGGATCGGCGGCGGAGTGCAGGCGAGCCCACTGGGAGGTCCCGTCGTTCCAGTGCGGTTCCTCGACCCATTGCTGCGCGGGCAGCGCGTCATCGCACGGCCGCCACGCGATGTCCGGCTCACCGGCCGCGGTGAGGCACAGCGGTCCGTTGGAAGTGTTGGCGCGCAACGTCATCAGGCAGGTCTTGTGCTCCGCGTGCGGCTGGGCGAGCTGGTACCGCGTGCCGATCGCCGTCGCGCCGCGCTGCATCCCCATCCGGGGTCGGTCCTGGTTGTTGATGAGCATGCTGCTGTGGTGGTTGAGCACGCTGTAGCCGGGACCCCCGCTGAGGCAGGGGCTGTTCTGCGACATCAGCTCGGCGTTCGCGTCGCGGCTGTCACCGCCCGAGCTCAGGTAGGTTCCGACGCCGAGCAGCAGGAGGACCACCACGGCGGCGGCTCCGACCAGGATGGCGGTCCGGCGTCGCGCCGGCCGCGCGGCGCATCGGGCCGCATGGTGCTGAACGCGCGCATAGGCGCAGTGCCACGCGGTCAGGTCGCCCTTGGAGACCGACAGCAGTGACATCAGCTCGGCCCACCGCTCCGGCGAGGGGAGTTCGCGGCCGCTGAGAACGTCCTCGAACCACGCCGGACCCTTTCCGAGCTCCGTGGCCACCCGGGATCGCTCGCGACCGGAGGCGGTCACCCGCAGCCGCAGCGCGTCGCCGAGCTCCACCGGATCGCAGACGAGGTTGAGATCGACGGAGGGCTTCGGTGCCTCGGGGGAGTCCGCCTCGACCGGGGTGACGCTCATGCCAAGGGCGACGACGACGTCCGTGCGCGAGGCCAGCCAGCTGTGGACCTGCCGGTCGACCTCCTCGGGGGAGTCGCCTCGGTGCCGGTGGCACGCGCGCACGTACGCGTGGACGAAGTCCTGTCCGGGCAGCGACGTCGGTCTTTTGTCGGAGGCGAACTCCGACAGCGTCGACGGGTGCAGTCGCGGTCCCTTTGAGTTGCGCAGCGCGCGGATCATCTCGGCGCCGGTCGGATTACCGGCCTCAATCCGAACATCTTTCAGTCGCCGACGAAACTCCAGAACGAGTCCCGTCGGGGACGGCGGATATTCACCGTCTTTCACTTTTTCTCCCTGATGGGCTCTGAAGGTGTCCTGACCTGCGTTCGAGGGTTCGAACGCGTTTCGGCATTCGAGGTCGTGGTGGCGCGGGTGTTCACGCCGAACCGATCAGTTGATGGTCTCTTCCCGGGCGCGGAACCAAGAGAGAACCGACGAGTCGTTGTTCGGCGTCCTTGCAGATAACACCACAGCATGTCGTCGGCTCCGAATCAAACAAGGATCTGTGCACAACCATGACTGCTTTCAAGCTTCACTGCGTCAACTCCTGGGAAGCAGCTTTCCTCCGCGAGGAGGTGCGCGGGTACTTCGACCACGGCGTGAGCTTCTCGCCGGGTGCGACCGTGTTCGACGTGGGTGCCAACATCGGCGCCTTCGAGCCGCTGCCGCCGCTGTACGCGTTGCTCGAGTGCAACGCCCGGGAGTTCTTCAACGGACGCGTGACCGCGCTTCCCCACGGCCTGGGCTCCGATGAGTGTGAGCTGGACTTCAGCTACTTCCCGGCAGCCACGCTCTTCTCGTCGGGCGCAAGACGCGGGTGATGCGGCAGTTCGAGACCCACCGGGTCCGCGTCAGGTCGCTGTCCTCCGTCATCGACGAGCAGGGCATCGACCGCATCGACGTGCTGCGCGGCATCGAGGAACGGCACTGGCCGCTGGTCCGTCAGGCCGTCGTCGAGGTCGAGGGCTGGCGCCAGAACCACGAGCGGATCCGCGAGATCTTCGCCGCGCGCGGCTTCACCGTCGCGGCCGAACAGGAATCCGCACAGCGATCCGCCGACATCGGCATGGTGTTCGCGGTCCGCTGAACGTCATCCGCTCAGCAGCAACACCGGCATCGCCAAGAACACCAGCGGTACGACGACAGTGCGGAACACGCGAGCGCGAAGGTGAGCCACCACGGCCCCGACGTAGAACACCGCCAACCCGAAAGCGGCCACCGCTCCGACGAGCGGAACACCCAACAACCCCAACAGAACCCCGGCCGCGCCCGCCGCCTTCAACCCGCCCAGCACGGGCAGCCACGACGCGGGCACCCCAACCTCCGACGAGTTCGCCACGACGAACGGAGCCTTGGCGAAGTCGGCGACGGCGATGCCGAGGTTCGCGGCGATGGTGATGCAAGCGAGAACGGTGTGCATGCACCCTTGACGAAGCGCGGTCGGTGAATGTGACAGGGGCCCGCGAGCGCGCCCACCGCGAGCTGCCGCGGTCAACCCTTGCCGCCGGATCGGCCTAACTTGGTATCACTTGGCGCGCGAATGCTGGGAGAGCGTAGGGCGCGTGCCTAGACTCTGGCCCATATGGACAGCAGGGAAGCCGCGAAGCTGGTCAGACGGTCGAAGAGCCGCTGGCGCGATCGCGGGTACCCGGCGTGGGTCCAGCTCGTCGGCGCCGCCGAGGACCGGTTCCCGAGCGCGCTGGACGCGCTGATCGCCATCGCCCGCGACGAACGCCACCCGTACCAGGCGTGGGCGGGCGAGCTCGTCGCCGACCGCTGGGTCACCACCAGGGAGTCCTCGCTGCGCAAGGTGGTGCGCCAGCTGCGCGCGCTGGCCACCGACGGCAAACCCCGGTTGGTCACCGCCGCGCTGCACGGGCAGCTGTTGCAGGAGTGGCGCGACGGCGTCGAACTCGTCGAGCTCTTCGAGGACGAGGACGAGGACGTGCGTGCCGGGGTCGTCGAGGCGTGCGCCGCCGCGACCGGGGACCAGCTCTACGCGCTGTGGGCGCTCAGCGAGCACGAGCAGGTGCTCAACGCGTTGCTGCACAACCCTGTCAAGCCCGATCCGCGCCGCGTGCCACCGCTGTCCTCGATCGCGCTCGGCGCCGACGTCGACCCCGGCGAGCTGCTGGACGCCGCGCTGCACGCCGAACGCGCCATCGGCCGCATCGCGCGGCGGCGCATCCTGTCGACGCCGTCGCTGACGGATCGCCTGTGCGAGGCCGCGATCGGCCACCCGCGCCGGATCGAGTTCCTGATGCGGCACGGCCTGCAACCGGAGAAGCCGCTGGAGTGCGCGCTGTACCTGTTGCGCGCCAACCAGATCGAGGCCTACCACGAGATCGATCCACAAGGGACACTGCTCGCCCGCGCGAAGCTGACCGACGAGCAGGTCATGCAGATCGGGCTCGCCTTCGCCGACAACGACGAGCAGCCGCGCCTGTGGGAGTTCGCCCGCACCCGCCCGTTCGGCCAAGCGGTCGAGCTGGTGCACCTGGCGGGGCAGTGGCGGCCGGACAGCGACTGGAGCCTGTTCGCCCAGCTCGCCGAGATCGAGACGCTCCAGGTCGTGCACGAGCTGACCGGCTCGCCGGAGCACTGGGCGCTGAGCTACCGCGTCGGCAGCTCGGTGGTGCAGAGCGTGTCGCTCTCACCCGATGCCACCAGGATCGCCGCGACGGCCGGCTTCCACGCCCCCACCTGGGACCCGCGCTACGGCAGGCAGAAGGAGCAGGGCTCGATCATCGAGCTGGAGGTCTCCTCCGGCAACGAGCTGTCCATGCACACCGTGGAGGCGGGCTTCGCGCACGTGCTCCACCTGGGGCACGCGGTGATCACGGCGGAGAACACCGGCGCCGAGGGCTCGGTGCTGGCGCGGCACATCGGCGCCGAGCGCGAGATCCTGGCCAAGCACGGCGGCTCCATCGAGGCGCTTGCCCGTTCCCTCAACGGTTTCGTGGCCGTGGCGAACACCGGCGAACTGCTCGTCGGGTCCGGAGTGGACGGTGAGGTCCGCCGCGCGGTCCCCGAGGGCGACAGGTTCCGGCCCGCCTCGCTGTCCGTCCACAGCAGAACGGGCCGCTTCGCGCTCGGCGGCGCCGAACTGGCGCTGCTGGACGCCGACGCCGAGCTGCTGGCGAGCGCGAAGGACGCGGGATGGGTCCGCGAGACCGCCTTCGTCGACGCCGACACCCTGCTGACCATGGACGGCGACGGGCACCTGTCGCGCTGGAGCCGCGACGGCGACCAGCTCGTGCGCGGCGACCGGGTCAAGGTGCCGCCGGAGCTGGGCAGCCCGCTCGTCGACCTGCGCGTGGTGCCCGAGCGCGGCCTGCTCGCGGCGATGAGCACGCGCGTCGGCAGCCCGGTGCGGATGGTGCTCTTCGACCTGGCGACCCTGACCCACGCCGAGGGCTTCGAGCTGCCCGGCTGCACGCTCGCGACCTCCGCCGACGGCGAGCACCTCGCGCTCGGCACGACCTCCGGGCTGGTCTGGTTCTGCGGCATGCCGCCCGCAGGCCTGTTCGAGGTGCTGGCCAAGCCGCTCGGCAAGATCACCGACGCCGACCGCGCGGTCATCGAGGTGGCCAGGGCGAGCGCGTCCCGGCCCGCCGTGCGCCGCGTCCTGGACCTCTTCGCGGAGCTGGTGAGCGCGTGACGACGGAGTTCCCCCGCGCGATCGGCAAGGTGGCCACGCGCGAGCTGGCCGCCAACGGCTACACGACCTTCGACCAGCTCACCAAGGTCAGCGCGAAGGAGCTGCTCGGCATCCACGGCGTCGGCCCGAAGTCGATCCGCATCCTCGGCGAGGAGCTCGCCGCGCGCGGTCAGTCCTTCGCCGACTGATCACGGGCACTGACCACGGGCACTGGTCACGGGTCGGGCGCGAGGCTGCCGTCCGGCGCGATGTGCTCGAAGATCTGGTCCAGCAGCGTCAGCACGTGCGGGTCGTCCACCGCGTAGAAGTGGTGCCGTCCCTCGCGCCGCGCCGTCACCACGCCGGCGAGCCGCAGCTTGGTCAGGTGCTGGCTGACCGTGGGAATGCTCACGCCGACGCGCTGGGCGAGCGTGCCCACGTCGTAGGTGCCCTGGGCGCACAGCCACACCAGGTGCAGCCGCGGCGGGCTGGACAACAACGCGAAGGTGGCGGCTGCCGCGCTGAGCTGGAGCGGCGTCGGCTCGGGATTTTTCGGCATGACGAGATTCATTGTTCCCTGCGCCCCAACTCGGGGCTAGCCGCGCCAACATTTTGGTGATTGCGAAAACGTCGAAGCGTGTGCGACCGTCGGTGCCGTGAAGGTTCTGCTCCGGTCGCTGTCCCTGTGCGGCGCGCTCGCCACCCCCGCCCTCGTGCTCCGGCTCACCGGCGCCGCGGTGGTGCCCTGGCTCGCGCTGCTGCTGTTCGGCGCCGCCGTCGTGGCCGCGTCGTTCGTGCTCGCGTGGGCGGCCGAGGCGGCTCAGGTCGACATCTCCGGCGGCCTGGCGATCGCGCTGCTCGCGCTCATCGCCGTGCTGCCCGAGTACGTGGTGGACCTCTACTTCGCCTACACCGCGGGCCAGAACCCCGAGTTCGTCGCCTACGCCGCCGCCAACATGACCGGCTCCAACCGCCTGCTGCTCGGCCTCGGCTGGTCCACCGTCGTGCTCATCTCGCTCAAGGTCGCCTCCCGCCGCTCCGGCCGGACCGTGCGCGAACTCGTGCTCGACCCCTCCCACCGCACCGAGCTCGGCTTCCTCGCCGTGGCCTCCGTCGTCGCGTTCGTGGTGCCCGTCAGCGGTCAGATCACCCTCGTGTTCGGCTTGGCAATGCTGGGCTTCTTCGGCTTCTACCTCTGGAAGGTCTCCCGCGCCGAGGTGTCGGAGGAGCCCGACCTGGTCGGCCCCGCCGCGACGATCGGCGCCCTGGCGCCCGCCGTCCGCCGCCCCCTCGTCGCAGCCCTGTTCGTCTTCGCCGCCGTCGTGATCCTGCTCTGCGCCGAACCGTTCGCGCACGCCCTCATCGACACCGGCACCCAGCTCGGCGTGGACCGCTTCCTCCTCGTCCAGTGGCTCGCACCCCTGGCCTCCGAGGCCCCCGAATTCATCGTCGCGATCCTGTTCGCCTTGCGCGGCAACGGTTCCGCCGCGATCGGCACGCTGATCTCCAGCAAGGTCAACCAGTGGACCCTGCTCGTCGGCAGCCTCCCGCTGGCCTACCTCATCGGCGGCGGCTCCGGCACCCTCGCCCTCGACGCCCGTCAGGTCGAGGAGTTCCTGCTCACCGCCACCCAGACCCTGCTCGGCGTCTCCGCCCTGCTGGCGCTGCGCTTCCCCCGCTGGGCCGCCTGGACCCTGCTCACCCTCTTCGCCGCCCAGTTCGCGCTGCCCGGCCAGGAGGCCCGCTACGCCCTGTGCGCCCTCTACGCCGCCATCGCCGTCGCGGCTCTCGTGCGCAACCGCAAGCACATCGTGCCCACGTTCCTGGCCCCGTTCCGCAGCTCCCCGTCACGCGACCTGACCAGCGTCTAGCCCTTCGCGGGTTTACAGGCCACTGACCTGGAACCTGCGCCGATCGAGTGGATTCCGACCAAACCCACCCGCGGGCGCGCACCGGAGCAGCAGCCTCGGCATGTGTCCGTAGCCGAGGTCGCCGCTGCCGCGCGAGCCGCCGTGGCCGAACTCCCGCTCGGCCTGATCGACCTCGCCGAAGACACCGTCGACGCCGCCGCCACCAGCTGGTACCGAGTCACCGACGGCAGCCCCGACTCCGCGCGGGACGAAGTCCACGCGCTGCTGGAGAACGTCAAGGACGACCTCCGCGCCGTTCGACGAACGCTGCGAGCGCTGCCCGAGCGGGTCGAGACCTGGATCGCTGGGCTGGGCGGGCATCGCCTCAGCGAGACAGACCGGGGAAAGAGCCCGAGCCACAAGGAGGCTGGCCATCTGCATCCCGTCGAACGTGCGGCAGCACTCGATCAGGCCCGCGCCCGCCTGCCTGCGCCTGTCGAGCCTCGCGGGCGAGCCACCGGCGCGTGGGTCGCGCCGAACGGCACGGTCGTCACGCTGACCTCCGGTGAGAACAGCGCGTGGTTCGACGCTGCGACCAAGCACGCGCACGAACTGGAGCTGTGCCCGCCGTACGCACCGCCGCTGCTGGCTCGCCACATCGAGATCCAGTTCGCCATGCGCATGCGCGCGCTCGCGGCGACCCAACCACCCGGTGCACCTCCGCCGCGCGAGATGATCGCGATCAACAGAGAGCCGTGCGGCATCCGCAAACCCGGCTGGCTGACGTGCCATGCTCAGCTGCACCGGTTCCTGCCACCAGGGGCCGAACTCGTCGTCGTCGAGACCAACGGTACGACCCACGCCTATCGAGGAGCCCAGCCGTGATCACCGCCGTCTACCGGGACTTCGCCGCGGGCGCCCAGGAGAACGACATCACCGCGAACTCCCCGGACGAAGCCGCACGAGTGATCGACATCCTCGCCCACCCCAAGATCGGCTCTGCCGTGATCACCCACCACGGCCGCCCACCGTGGGGCGAAGGCCCCGACCACCAAGTGGTGATCGTCGTCGACGGTGAGCACGGCGCGATGTACTACTCCGATCGGGACAACCCTCCAGCACACACCCGCGGGCACACCGCAGAGGAGTGGGAGGACGAGAACGTCACCTTTCCGGCAGAAGCGTGGGTTCCCCGCGCCCTGCTGGCCGAGGCGCTCGCGGAGTTCGTCGCCAGCGGCCGGAGGCCCACTCAGCTGACCTGGCACACGGTGTCGCGCACCGGATCGTGATGCCCGTCAGGAAGGTCACCCGCGTCGCGGGTGACCTTCCGGTCGGTGTCACGGCTGCTGGCCGGGGTCGGACTCCTGCTGCTTCATCACGTTCTGCGTGATCTGCGCGTCCAGCTGCTGCTGTTGGGTGAGCAGTTGCTGGTTCTGCACCTGCATGTGCTCGCCGTGCCGGAGCGCCGCGTGGTCGGCGAACAGCCGCTGGTTGATCTGTTCCCGGAACTGTTCGAGCTTGGCCTTCTCCAGGATCGACACGCTCACGGTCGAGACCCCGCCGGCGTTGTTGGTGATCTGGAGGTTCGCGCTCATCGCGTTCGCGAGCATGCTGATCGCCATGGCCACGATGATCAGGCCCAGCGCTCCGGCCGAACTCGCCGCCGAGCCCATCGCGAGCAGGATCAGGCCGAAGATCAACCGGGAGACCGAGAGCTTGGTGTTCACGCTGACCCCGGCGACGTTCGCGAGCGGGTACATCGCGTCCCCGTAGCCGAGGGGAATGACACCGAGAAGCGTGTTCGGCGAGGTCGTGGCGATCCGGGTGTTGGAAACACCCATGGTGGTCTTCAGCCAGAACATGACGACCGAAGGGCTGAAGCTCTGTTCGGTGATGTTCTCTTCGCCGGGCGCGAACTGGAGGTTCGGCATCGTGGTTCTCCTCGATCTGTCATTCGTGGCCTGGTGGAACAAGTATCCGAAGGGCATCGCGCGGCGTCTGTCCGGTAATCACATGACACCGGGCCTCACTCGCGGTGGAACGTGAACCAGCTCCGGTCCTTCCCGCAGCGGAAAATCCGGGTGATCATGCCCTCGGTGTTCACGCCGGTCACCCGGCAGTCGAATCCGTTCACCCGGAAACTGTTGGAGAAGCCGGTCGTTCGGCGGGCCTCGCGGAGCATCGACTCGACCTCGTCGCACGGCACTCCTGCCGAGCTGATCTCGAAGGCGCTGTCGTCGGAGTTCGGTGTGAACCCGACAAGCGGGCAGGACCGAACCACCTCGTCCGCCTTGAGGCGTGCGCGGAGGTGGTCGGCGAGCACCTTGCCGGTCGCGTCGTAGCCGCTTTGGTTGGGGTGGAACGACTTCTTGAAATAGAGGTCAGGGACCTCGCCGTCGATCTTCACGCCGTGCAGCCACGGGTCATCGGTGCAGATGCTGTGCCGACCGGTCGAAGGGTCCTCGTAGGGCTTCTGGGAGATGTCCAGGAAATCGAAACGGATGCCCGCGTCCTCGTGTTTCAGGTCGGCTTCCCTCACCACGTCTTGGATTCGCTGGTTGAGGTAGGTGGCACCGGCTCGGAGCAGCGGCACGTCGTTGCGCAAGAAAAGTCCGCAACTGAATTTCCTGACCTTGACGAGCCAGGGAGGAATGCTCATCAGTGGCCACTCGGCGGTGTCCTCGATGATGTTCGGATATCCGAGAACGATGACATGGCCGCCGGGTTTGACGTGTTCTGCGACTTTCTTGTAGATCTGCGGAAGCGTCGTCTCGCCCCGGTACTGGTCCTGCGTGATTCCCGCGCGTCCGGCCAGCACGTCCACCCGCGCCCGGAGCTGGTCGGTGGTGATCTTGCAGCCGACGGGCTGATCCACGAACGCTCGCCAGGTCAGCCTGATGCCGATGCAGTCCTTGATGATGTCGGCGAACCTGATGTTGTTGCCGCCGACGCTGAAGGTGACGATGTCCCACTTGTCGACGCCGAACCGCTTCCGCGCCTCGGCGATCTGGCCGGGGATCTCATCGGAGATGGCACCGGTGCACGCCAGGAAGTCCATCCGGGACACCCGCAGTTCGGCGGCGACCATCCGGTACGCGGTCGGCGCCCACGACGACGCGTTGCCCTCGGTGCCGTCGGCCCGTCGGCAGTCCCGGACCCGCTCCCCGGACTCGGGCGGCTGGTGTTCGCTCGGGGTCGCGGTGTTCTGGACGCCTTCACCGGAGGAGTACGAGTCTCCCAGCACGAGCCATGTGCGCGTGGGAGCTGGTTGGGCCGCAGCACTTTCGGGCGCGGAAAGCAGGCTCAGCACGCAGACGGCGACCATGAACGACCTCATCGCGCCAGCTCCTCAAGATGGCGGATCAGCGCGGTCACGGCGTCGGCCACGATCCGGAGCTGGTCCACGCCCGCGTCCGGCTCCGACGGGCGGCCCCGCGTCGTGTCGCTCACGACCGCGCGGAACAAGCCCTGCTCCTCCTCCAGCGCCGCGCGGAGGTCCGCGTTGGGGACCTTGGTGATCGTCTCCACCACGGCGACGGGCGTGGAGGTCCTGTCGAGGGCGTCGACGGCGGCGTCGCAGCTCGACACCGTGATCTCCGCCGAGATCAGGGACCGGGCGGTGTCGTGCACCGCGACCGCCGCCCGTCCCTCACCGCGTATCCACGCGATGGTGGCCACGGCCTCCTGTTTCGCCTCGTTCGGCGGATCGTCCCGGCTCGGACTGCACGACGTCAGCAGCGCGATCGTGGCCGCTACCAAGGCAAACGTCAGATTTCGGTGCATCAAGGGACGGTCCGATCCCGCGTCGGTGAACTGAGCTCACCGAGTGTCGCGAGGGCGTGACCGCGCCGTCTGTCCTGTAATCACAGGACATTCACAGCTCGTCGGGAGTGACCAACCCGTCCTGGATGGCTCGCGCGACGAGCGCCGCCTTCGACGGAGCCGGTCGCCCGACCGCCGCGTACTTGGTACGGATACGGGCCAGATAGGTGTCGACGGTGGCGGGCGTCAGGTAGAGCTCCTTGGCGACGAGCACCTTCGACTCGGTCTGGAACCAGTGCAGCAGGACCTTGCGTTCCTGGTTGGACAGGCGAGGCCGGTGCGGCGAGCGCCCCAAGTGCATGGCCTTGGTCATGGTGATGCTCTGGTGAGGAAGATCGGCCGCCGCCGCGTGCAAGGCGGCCACCACGTTCGCGGGTTTCTCGCCCTTGGAAAGGAAACTGGACACGCCGCGTTCGTCGAGGCAGTCCATCACGAGGTCCGGTTCGGTGTAGTGGGAGAGCACGACCACTCGGTAGCCGATGCCGCAGATCTCCTGGAGCGCCCCCAGATCCGGAGCCGCGTTGCCGAACTGGAGATCGAGGACCACCGCGCTCGCCTCCGGCCGCGGCTCGGCGGAGAGGAACGCGCCGGGGCTCTCCCACGTGGTCGTGACCTCGATCGGCGGCGTGCTGTTCCGGCACCACTCCCGGACCCCGCCGTGAATGAGCGGATGGTCGTCGATGACCGCGACTGTGATCACCTGCGGGCCCCTTCCACGTCCGTGGACGGACAGCGCAGCCGCAACCAGACCGTCTCCGATTCCTCGTCGACGACCAGTTCCGATTCCACTCCGCCACCAAGTTCGTTCTCGCGCAACGGGACCTCGGTGGCGTCACACACGACGCTGACGACCAGCTGCCCGGACTCGGTCGTCAACACTATTCGAGCTTTTGTCGCGCTCGTCGCCAACAGGGGCGCCACGGCGGCCCGTACATAGGCACGTGCCTCATCGGAGATGTTCGGAAGCCCGCTCGCGGCCTCGGCGGTGACGCGCACGTCGCGTGCCTCCGCGTCGTCCATCTCCGCGCTCAGGTCGGCCAACAGCCAGTGGTCCATCCGGTCCGCATGGTCGAACAGGCGCCGCAGCCGGCCGTACTCAACTCGGGCGACCCCTACGACGGTCGGCGACTTCGGCGACATCGTCCCCTCGGCGAGACCCCTGAGAATCGGCACCACCGACCGGAGTTGGTCGCGGTAGCGCCGCTGGCATTCCTGCTTGAGCACGCGGTCGACGGCCATGGCCAACTCGATCGTCCGCCGCTCGCGATCGCGTTCGGCGGCGACCAGCGCGATCTGGTGCACCGTGGCGACGAGCAGCATGATCAGCACCTGCACGCCGAGGATCGTCGAAGTGACGTGGCCGAGCAGGGCGACCGTGTCGGCGTTCGGAGCACGGGTCAGCGTGGTGGCGCAGACCAGGAGCCACCACCCGCCCAACGCGGTCATGGTGACGCTTCTGGGCTCGCGTGACCCGAGCGCGATGATCGTCCACCCGGCGGCACCGACGCTCCAGTTCTCCACACCGAGCATTTCCTTCGTCGGCAACAGCAGGCACAGCAACACCGACACGGACACCGCGACCACCATCAAGCCAACAGTTGTCCTGCGCCGCCGACGCGCAGCGAACATCGCCGTCAGCGCGCACGCCACGACCACCGCGGTCAACGCGACATGTGCCCACACAGGCGGCGTTGGTGCAGGTTCCGACCACACCCGTGACGACTGCATCACCACGTCGACGATCGCGATACCGCCGAGAACCAACGCCAGCTTGAGTTCGAGTCGTTCGATGCCACTGGCGATGCGCGATGTGCCCGTGCCCTCGTCTGCTTCACCCGCACCCGAGGACGACGTCCACGTCAACTCGACCCGCGTGCCGCCGCCCAGCACGCCTGTCACGGACGCGCTGCCGCCGACCCCGTGCATCCGTCCGACGATCGAGCGGCGAATCCCGTGCCGCCCAGCACCCGCCTCCCGCCGTCCGAGCCCGATCCCGTCGTCGATGACCAGGACGCTGTGGTCGCGGATCTCGACCACCACCGAACGGGCCCGAGCGTGCCGGTCGACGTTGGTCAACGCCTCGCGAACGGCCGACGTGACCGCCCAGGCGACCGCCTGCCGGACCCGCAGACTCCCGAGCCCCACCAGCGTCAACGGTGTGCGGCAGTCGCTCGCGATGCCCGCCAGCAACACCACCAGATCCACGCCGTCGTCAGCGCTGTCGTCGAACACCGGCACCCCGGCCTCAAGAGCGGCCAGGTCTCGACGCGCCTGCGCGGCCAGCGCCCGCTCGTCCGCGACACCGCCCGTGCTCACCATCAGCAGCGTGCACGCGGCGGTGTCGTGCATCAATGCCATCTGCTCACGTTCGTAACGTCGCCGCGCCCCACTCACCGTGGCCAGCATCTGCGTCCGTGCCAACGCCTCCCGCAGCACGTCGACGCCGTTCGCGGCTCGCAGCACCACCTGCCGCGCGCCGACCGACATCGCCCACAACACGAAGAGGTACTGCACGTTGAAGGTGCCCATGAACGTGCCCACGTCAAGGCCCGGGACGTTGCGGAACCCCACGAACAGCGCCACCAGGACCACCGCGAGGCTGGCCGCCGACCGCCGCACGCTCTGCTCGATCCCGAACGAGATGACCATCGCGTAGGCGAGCTTCAGTTGAGTGGTGCCACCGATGGCTGAGGCTGACGCGGCCATGTTCGCGGGGACCGCGAGGTACGCGGCCACGACCAGCAGGTCGGCCGTCACCCAGCCCGGACCCGCACGGCGGTCCCGAAGCCGGACGGCCGACCACACCATCAACGCGACCGTGGCGATCAGGACGGGAAAGGGCCGGGGCGGGAACGCCAACCAGACGGCACCGATCAGCAGGCAGAGGGCGTGCCGGAAGCCGACGGCCAGCGTTGTTCCCTTGCCGAGCACGTCGGCGTAGGTCCCCGTGCTGCTGGCAGCACCCGCCGAACGCGAAAAACTGTTCAGGGCAAAGGTCATCCGATGAGACTCCCGGCTGGGGGACAAAGCAACGATCACCATAACGCCGCCGCCCAGGTATCCGTCCTTTGTGGACAGATAGTGGATACCGGTCGGCCCCGATCGCGACGGTGGCGCTGGGAACCGTCTCGGCCGGTTCTCCGTCTGAGGTCCACGGCGAACTTCCGGTAGGTTCCGCCGGAGCAATGACTTCACGAGGGGCTGGGAATGCGCACGTCTTCTTGTCGAGCCGTGGTCGGTGCTGCCGTTGTGGCGGCGTTGCTCACCGGCTGCACGTCCACCGTGGTCGGGAGCGCTCAGCCGGGGGCTGCCCCGCCTCCGCCGACGAGCACGAAGCCCAGCGTCGCACGTGAGGTCTCCGCGGCGGCCGCGCTTGAGGAGACGCAGCGGGTGGCTTCGTTGCCGGAGAGCGCCGCGCTGACGGCCAAGCTCCGCGCGGCCGACCTGTGCCTGGCGCTGGACCCGGAGCCGATGAAGAAGTACGGCTCCAAGCAGACCACCACGCCCGGACCCGGCCTGCTCGGCTGCAAGATCCTTTCCGGCAACTCCGGCGCGGCCGATCCGGTCCACCGCTTCGAGGTCTCGACCAGGATCTACACCGAGATCGACAGGGCGAAGGACAGGGACGTCGAGGAAGAGGCCGGCGGGCACAAGGTCTTCCGTTCCGAGAAGCAGCTCATCGACTCCGGTTGCACCTACCGCCTGCCGATCGCCGAGAGCGGCTACGCCTTCATCGTCGAGGGTTACAAAGCGGTCGGGCAGGGGCAGCGGGCGACGTGGCCCGAGGCGTGCGCGGACACCAAGGCCTACACGGGGGCGATCGCGGCGAAGCTGCTCTCGTTCCCGGCCCGCACCGCCCCGCCCACGGGGAAGTCGTTGCTGGGCAAGGACCCCTGCGCGGCCCAGGCGCAGGTCGTCGCGGAGTTCCCCGGCTGGACGGTGGAGAGGGTCGGGCGCGCCACGACCTACGCGTGCGAGATCGTCCTGACCAAGGCCGGTGATCCCTACAGCTACGAGCTGGGCCTGGACTTCCACCTCAACGTCGAGCAGGCGGTCACCGCGGACACCCCCGCGGTGTCCATCGCGGGCCTCAGCGGCATTCGGCTCAGCAAGAACTTCATGCCTGGCCTGCCGGAGTACTGCACGCTCTCCCTCAACTACCGCTCCTCCGAGCCCAAGGGGTCGAAGAACGCCCACCTCATCGGCGTCGACCTGCAGCCCAAGCCGGTGAAGCGTGGCGGGACACCGCCGCAGTCGCTGTCCCCGTGCGCCGTCGTCGACAAGATCGCCCCGATCGTCGTGCGGAGCGCGGGGTAGGTGCTGAATTGCTCTGTCCACGGAATCTGTGACATTGACGAGAATTGCGGCAGTCGTCTTCGTGATCTGGTCCGCCGGGTGTCCTGTCGTGGCTGACGAACAAGCGCGGCGCGCCGCACGTCCCGTGTGCGGCAAGGGGTTCGCGACGCCCAGGGCAATGCGAGCGGCGCACGTTTTCGTCGGCGGGTGAATCAGGGCGACCGGCGGTGCGGGGAGAATTACCGTGAGTTCCCCCGAACAAGGAGAACCATGTCCAGAACCGCACTCGCACTGGCGCTCGCCACCGCCGCGTCTGTCGTCCTGACGCCGACCGCCAACGCGGACGTGCAGTGCCCAGGCGGCCACGTCTGCATGTGGGAGCACGAGAACTACTCAGGTGACCGTTACATCTTCCTCGATCCTCCTTCCGGTAACACCAAGTACGAGATCGACGGGTGGAACGGGGACAACGAGATCAGTTCCCTGCACAACCTCACCAACTGCACGATCGTCCTCTTCGACGATGACAACACCAAGGGCAAGTCCTGGGAAATCAGGCCGGAGAAGTCGGAACCGCACTTGGGCCGCATCGGTGCCAACGACAAGGCGGAGAGCTTCGAGACCCGCTGCCCGTGAAGCACGGCCCTGCTGGAGCTGAACCACGCTGACGTGACCGAGTGGCAGTCCGAGCAACGGTCGGCTCTGCCTACTCGGCCACGACCTCGTCGACCACGGACTGATCCAGTCCGTGCTCGCGGATCAGCCCCAGCGCGTTCAACCCGGTCCCTGGGGTGAGAAGCCCATGGTGGCGAGCTTCTCCGCGACCAGGAAACAGGGCGGTGGGACGCACGGCGCCGGGGCCGAACTCCCCGGGGCACCTCGGGCTCGACCGAGTGGAAGCGCACGGCCCGGGAGCACGTCCTGCCGCGCCTGCCCGTCAGGCCCCGGTGACGAGCTCCACGTACTCCCGAGCCACCTCCGCCACCGGAGTCCCACCGCTGCGGCCCATCCCCGCCAACGTCTCCGAAACCCATCCCGGACTGACCACCGCCGCGGAGATCCCCCGGGGCAGCTCCTCGCGAGCGTTCTCCACGAACGCCTCCAAGGCCGCGTTGACCATCGCCCCCACCGATCCTCGGCACAGCGCGCCCTCGAAGCGACCGGCGGTCAGCACGATGCGCCCGCCATCGCGCAACGCTCGAACCGCGCGCCAGAACAACGCCAACTGGCCATCGAGCTTCACCTGTCGAAATGACGCGTCATCCAACTCGGCCAGCGGCTGAAGCGGAGCATGGGCCGCCGTGCACACCACCCCGTCCACATCCGCGACCGAAGCGAACAGCGCATCGAGGCTGCGGGGATCGGCCAGGTCCACGTGGACGGGCCCGGACCGGGATGCGCGGACGACGGAGTGGCCGGAAGCTTCCAGGAGGGACGACACGGCGGACCCGATGGTGCCGCTCGCGCCGATGACGATGATTCTCATGGCGTTGAGCGTTGTCGTGACGAGCAACGCTAGCCAGGACCCTGGGAAGGTCAGGATATGGAGCTGGGGGAGTACCTCAAGGCGTGCCGCGCGCGGATCAGCCCGACCGACGTGGGGTTGGCGGAGGGCGGTAGGCGCCGCGTGCGTGGGCTGCGGCGGGAGGAGCTGGCCGAGCTCGCGGGGATCAGCGTGCCGTACTACACGCGCCTGGAGCAGGGGCGCGATCGCAACGCCTCGGACTCCGTGCTGGACGCGGTGGCGCGAGTGCTGCGGCTCAACGGTGACGAGCGCGCGCACCTGTACCGGCTGGCTCGCGGAAGCACGCCGAACGCGGAAGAACGGCTCCGGCCGAGCGTGCGGTTGATGATCGACTCGATGCGGGACGTCCCGGCGCTCGTGATGGGGCGGCGGACGGACGTGCTCGCGTGGAACCGGCTCGCGCACGCCCTGCTCGCGTCGCACCACGACTTCGCGGAGCCACAAGCCGTGAACCTCGCGCGGTTGGTTTTTCTCGACCAGCGCACGCGCGATCTCTACGTCGACCACGACCGGAAGATGCGCGATGCCGTCGCGCACCTGCGGATGATCTCCGGCGCGTATCCCGCCGACAACGGCATCGCGCGCCTCATCGAGGAATTGTCGTTGCAGAGCAAGGAGTTCGCCGCGCTCTGGACGCAGTACCCGGTCCGCAACTGCGCGTTCAACGCGCGCGAGTACGACCACCCCGTCGTCGGTCGGTTGACGCTGACGGACGAGCTGATGCTGCTGCCGGACGACGAGGGGCAGCGGGTCGTCGTCTACACGGCGGAAACCGGGACGAGTTCGGCCGAGGCACTCGCGCGACTCGTACACCATCTGGTTTCATAGGTCCAGCAAGGACTTTCTCAGGCCGTCCACTGTGGAATCAACAATCCCTCCGGATTTCGGCAGAGCCCTTGACGAGCGCGAAACCCCTGGCGCGCTGCGGCGTTCGGTCCCCGTTCCTGCTCCGATCGGTCGCCCCTCCAGCGTCGCTTGTCCGGAGAACCCGTTCTGGAGTTGCCTTTTCTCAACCGGCCCGCCCGTGGCCGGACCTCGTTCGAGGGCACGGGGAAAGGAAGTGAACCAGTGGGCTCCCTGCGTCACCTGGTCAAGATCGTCGGCATCGCCGCGGCGCTCGGCATCGCCGCCACCGGAACCGCCACCGCCGCACCGGCCAAGCCGTCCGGCGACCTGTCGCCGATGATCGTCGGCGGCGGCCCCGCCACCACGGAGCAGTACCCGTGGACGGTCGCGCTGATCTACAACGGCACCCAGTGGTGCGGCGGCACGCTCGTCGCGCCGAACAAGGTCGTCACCGCCGCGCACTGCACCGCGGGCAAGGCGGCCAGCTCCTGGGGCGTCGCCGCCGGGCGCACCGACCTGCGCACCAGCGCTGGCGTGCTGGCCAAGGTCACCAAGGTCTGGCAGCACCCGAACTACCGCAGCGTCACCCAGGGCGACGACGTCGCCGTGATGACGCTGGACCAGAACCTGCCGTACAAGACCCTGCCGCTGGCCACCTCGGCGGACTCCGGGCTCTACTCGGCCGGCACCGTCGCCAAGACCCTGGGCTGGGGCGACACCACCGGTACCGGCACCTACTCCGACACCTTGAACCAGGTCGACGTGCCGGTGACCTCCGACCAGACCTGCGCCACTGCCTACGGCGCCGACTACCGCAAGGCGTCGATGGTGTGCGCGGGCTACCCGAACGGCGGCAAGGACAGCTGCCAGGCCGACTCCGGCGGTCCGCTGGTCGCGGGCGGCAAGCTGATCGGCGTCGTCTCCTGGGGTGAGGGCTGCGCCCTCGCGGGCAAGCCGGGCGTGTACGCCCGCGTGTCCTCCTACGTGGACCTGATCAAGCAGCAGCTCTGACGCTTCGCGCTCGGCGGGCGGCCCACCCGGGTCGCCCGCCTTCGCTCTTTCCCTTGCGCACCAACGGTTCCCGCTCCGAAGTGGGCGAATGTCGGACCGGCGAAGTATGGTGGTGCGTGGTTCGGGGTTGATCGAGCGACGGGCGGTGACGGTGATCGAGTGCGTGTGGCGCCGGGTGGTGCCGGAGTGCTGATTCTGATCGCCGTCCACTTTCTCGTAGCCGCACTGCTTCCCGCCGTCGCGGCGCGCTGGGGCAGGGCCGCGTTCGTGCTCGCCGCGCTGCCCCCGGCCGCCGCGCTCGTGACGGCGCTGTCGTGGTCGGCGACCGTCCTCAATGGATCGCCGCCGACGGAGACGCTGAGCTGGGCGCCGTCGATCGGGCTCGACCTGACGCTGCGGCTGGACCCGCTCTCGCTGCTGATGATCGTCCTGGTGTCCGGGGTCGGCGCGCTGGTCTTCGTCTACTACGCGGCCTACACCCCGCCAGAAGGCATCGGGCGCAACTCCTCGCTGCTGGTGGTCTTCGCTGGGTCGATGCTCGGCTTGGTCACCGCCGACGACGTGTTCTCCCTGTACGTGTTCTGGGAGTTCACCACCGTGTGCTCGTTCCTGCTGGTCGGCGGGGCGGGGCTGACCAAGCTTGCGCGCCGCTCGGCGACGCAGGCGCTGCTGGTCACCGGCTTCGGCGGGCTGACGATGCTGCTGGGGCTGATCCTGCTCGGCACGGCGGCGGGCTCGTTCCGGATCTCCGCGATCGTGGCCTACCCGCCCTCCGGCGCTGTGGTCGAGGTCGCCGTGGTCCTGCTGCTCGTCGGAGCGCTGACGAAGTCCGCCCAGGTGCCCTTCCACCCGTGGCTGCCCGCCGCGATGGTCGCGCCGACGCCGGTCAGCGCCTACCTGCACGCCGCCGCCATGGTGAAGGCCGGTGTGTACCTCGTCGCCCGGTTCGCGCCCGGCTTCGCGGAGCTGCCCGCGTGGTGGATCCCGTTGGTGGTACTGGGTTTGTGGACGATGGTGCTCGGCGGCGTCAGGGCGCTGCGCGAGCACGACCTGAAGAAACTGCTGGCCTTCGGCACGGTCAGCCAGCTCGGGTTCCTGATCGTGCTGCTGGGCGTCGGCGAGCACGTCGCGGCCGTCGCGGGCGCCACGATGGTGCTGGCGCACGGGTTGTTCAAGTCCGCGTTGTTCCTCGCGGTCGGCGTGATCGACAAGCTCACCGGGACCAGGGACGTCCGCGAGCTGTCCGGGCTGGGCAGGCGGTGGCCGGTGTTCACCGGGTTCGTCGTGCTCGCGGCCGCGTCGATGGCCGGAGCGCCACCGCTGCTGGGCTTCGTCGGCAAGGAGGCCGCGTTCCAGGCGCTCCAGGCCGAGCCGCTCGTGCTCGTCGTCCTGGTGCTCGGCTCGGCGCTGACCGTCGCCTACAGCCTGCGGTTCCTCGTCGGCGCTTTCGGCACGAGGCCCGGAGTGTCCCTTGTGGACAGTGAAGGGCCCGGTGCCGCGCTCGCCGCGCCGGTGGCGATCCCCGCGCTGGCCGGGCTCGTGCTCGCCTTCGCGCCGGGGATCGTGGAACCGGTGATCGCGGGCTACGCCTCGGCCTACCCCGTCGCCGAGCCGTACGGACTGGCTCTGTGGCACGGTTTCACGCTGCCGCTGCTGCTGTCCGCGGTGGTGCTCGGCGGCGGTTGGCTGGTGTACCGCTTCGCCACCGGGCGCGCGGGCTGGCTGCCGGAGGCGGTGCACGCGCAGACCGGCTACGACCGCGTGGTGATGGCGCTGGACAGCGTGGCGCGCGGGGTCACCGGCCGGTTGCAGGCCGGTTCGGTGCCGGTCTACCTCGGCGTGATCCTGATGGTCGCGGTCGTGGTGCCGGGCGCGGGACTGCTGGCCGGAGTGGCTCCGCTGCCGCGCATGCAGTGGTTCGACTCGTGGATGCAGGTGCCTCTCGCCATCGTGGTGCTCGTCGCGGCCGGACTCGCGGTGCTGGCGCGGCGCAGGCTGACCGCCGTCCTGGTGACCGGCGTGATCGGCTACGGGATCGGTGCGCTGTTCCTGGTGGACGGCGGCCCGGACCTCGCGCTCGCGCAGTTCCTGGTGGAGTCGCTGACGTTGGTGGTGTTCGTCTTCGTGCTCCGCAGGATGCCGCCGAGGTTCAGCGAGGACCGGCGCCCGCTCAGCGAGGGCAGGTGGGTGAAGGCGGTCGTGGCGTGCGTGGCCGGGACCTTCGTCGCGGTGCTGGCGGTGCTGTTCTCCGCCAACCGGGACGGCCTGCCCGAGGCGAGCGTGGAGTACATCCAGCGCGCGCAGGAGGACGCGGGCGCGAGCAACGTGGTGAACGCGATCATCGTGGACTTCCGCGCCTTCGACACGGTCGGCGAGATCGCGGTGCTGGCGGTCGCGGCGACCGGGGCGGCGAGCCTGATCCTGGCCTCGCACCGGGCCAGGCGGAAGGCGGACCGATGAGCGACAGGGGACCGTGGTGGGAGTGGGACGCCCCGCGCGAGCGGTGGCTGCTCACCGAGCGGGACTGCAACGGCTGGCCGCGCTCGCTGCTGCTGGAGGTGTGCGCGCGGATCGTCTTCCCGACGGTGCTCGTGCTGTCGGTGTACCTGCTCTTCGCCGGGCACAACAACAGCGGCGGCGGCTTCACCGGCGGGCTCGTCGCCGGGCTGGCGTTCGTGCTGCGCTACCTCGCGGGCGGCAAGGTCGAGCTGAGCGCCGTGGTCCGGGTGCGCCCGCCGGTGGTGATCGGCACCGGGCTGAGCATCGCGGTGATCACCGCGCTCGTGCCGACGCTGTTCGGGCTGCCGGTGCTCACCACCGACGTGTGGCAGCTCGGGCCGGTCAAGCTCGCCACCAGCCTGTTCCTGGACGTGGGCGTCTACCTGCTGATCGTGGGCGTGGTGGTCGACCTGCTCGGCACGCTCGGCGTGAGCCTGGAGGAGGACCAGTGACGATCAACATCACCATGGCGGTCCTGCTCGCCGGGCTCTACTCCGTCGGCTTCTACCTGCTGATGCAGCGCTCGCTGATGCGGGTGATCCTGGGCATCGTCATCCTCGGCCATGGCGCCAACCTGTTCCTCCAGGTCGCGGGTGGGCCGCCCGGAGTGCCGCCGTTCGCCGGACTGTCGGCGCCGGAAGCGATGGTCGATCCGCTCCCGCAGGCGATGGCGCTGACCGCGATCGTGATCACCTTCGCGCTGACCACGTTCCTGCTGGCGCTGGCCTTCCGCTCCTTCGTGCTGCTCGGGCACGACGAGGTGCAGGACGACGTCGAGGACCGCCGCGTCGGCACCACCGCCGAGCGCAACGACCTCGTGCAGGAGGCCGCCCCGTGAGCATCCTGGTCGCGCTGCCCGTCCTGCTTCCCCTGCTCGCCGCCGCGTTGTCGTTGGCGTTCAACACCTTCCCGCGCGTGCAGCGCGTGCTCGGCGTGATCGTGCTCTCGGCGATCGTGGTCGACGCGTCGGTGCTGCTCGCGCACGTCGACCGCGCGGGCCCGGCGGTGCTGCGCATGGGCGGCTACAGCCCGCCGATCGGGATCACCCTGGTCGCCGACCGGCTCTCGGCGTTGCTGCTGCTCGTCTCGGCCGTGGTGACGCTGGCCGTGCTGGTGTTCTCGATCGGCCAGCGCATCACCGACTACGGCCGGGGAACGGCGTCGAACACCTTCCACCCCATGTACTTGGTGCTGTGCGCGGGTGTTGCGCTCTGCTACGTCACCGGCGACCTGTTCACGCTGTTCGTCGGCTTCGAGATCATGCTGTCGGCGTCCTACGTGCTGATCACCAGGCGCACCACGGCGCAGCGCGTGCGCGCGAGCATGACCTACGTGATCGTCAGCCTGACCTCCTCGCTGCTGTTCATCACGATGACCGCGCTTGTGTACGCGGCCACCGGCACGGTGAACCTGGCCGACCTCGCGGACAAGGTCGCGCAGCTGCCGCCGGGCATCCGGACCAGCCTCGGGCTGTTCACCGTGGTGGTGTTCGGCATCAAGGCGGCGTTGGTGCCACTGCACTTCTGGCTGCCGGACAGCTATCCCACCGCGCCCGCGCCGGTCACCGCCGTCTTCGCCGGACTGCTCACCAAGGTCGGCGTGTACGCGCTGATCCGGACCCAGACGCTGATCTTCACCAGCGAGGCGATCTGGACGCTGCTGCTGGTGACCGCGCTGCTGACGATGATCGTCGGAGCGCTGGGGGCGCTGGCGCAGAACGACATCAACCGGATGATGTCCTTCCTGCTGGTCAGCCACATCGGCTACATGCTGTTCGGGCTCGCGCTCTACACCGAGATCGGGCTGACCGGCGTGATCCTCTACGTGGTGCACCACATCACCGTGCAGGCGTCGCTGTTCCTCGTCGGCGGTCTGATCACCCGGCACACCGGGACGGTGTCGCTGCGCGCGATGTCCGGTGTGGCCACGGCCTATCCGCTGGTCGCGGTGCTGTTCGCGATCCCGGCGCTGAGCCTGGCCGGGGTGCCGCCGTTCTCCGGCTTCGTCGCGAAGATCGCGTTGCTGCGGGCGGGCGCGGAGTCGGCCACCTTCACCGCCTACCTGGTCACCGGTGCGGCTGTGCTGACGAGCCTGCTCAGCCTGTACGCGGTGACCAAGATCTGGGTCGGCGCGTTCTGGGGCAAGACCCGACCGCCGTACGAGGACCCCGATCCGACCGACGAGGTCACCGTGGGCACCGGCAACACCTCGCGCGGCATGGTCTCCGCGACAGCGGCGCTGGTTGCCGTGGGGGTGGCGATCGCGGTCTTCGCGGGACCGCTGGCCGGGATCAGCGGGCGCGCGGCGAACGACCTGATCGACGGGAAGTCCTACCGCGAAGCCGTTCTGGGAGCCGCCCGATGATCTCGACGTTCGTGTGGCTCGTCGTGGTGTGGCTGATGCTGTGGGGTTCGGTCGACCTGGGGCTGGTGCTGCTCGGCTGCGTGGTGGCGGTGGGCGTGCTGGTGCTCTACCCGCTGCCGCCGGTGCGCTCGCGGATGCTGCGGCGCCCGCACCGCCTGCTCCGGCTCGGGTTGTTCCTGCTGGCCGACCTGGTGACCTCCGGGATCAGGGTCGCGTGGGAGGCGCTGCGCTACGGGCGGAAGGTGCGCGCGGCGGTCATCGCGGTCCCGGTCCTCTCCGACGAGGACTACGTGATCGCCACGGCCGCGAACCTGCTGTCGCTGGGGCCGGGCAAGTTCGTGCTCCAGCTGGACCGGCGCGAGCGGATCTTCTACGTCTACGCGCTCGGGGTGCGTTCGGACGCGGAGGTGGACCGCGCGCGGGAGGACGTGCTCGGCCTGCAACGCCGGGTGATCAAGGCGTTTGGAGAACCGGGATGAGCACTGTCTTCACGATCACCTTCGGGCTGCTGGTGCTGGCCGGAGTGCTGACGCTGGTCCGGCTCGCGCGCGGGCCGAGGACGCTGGACCGCATCCTCGCTGTGGACGTGCTGGTGGTGCTCATCGCCTGCGGGGTCGCCGTCGAGATGGCGGAGTCCGGGCGGGGGATGAACATCGCGCTGCTGCTGGCGATCACGCTGCTGGGCTTCCTCGGCTCGATCGGCGCGGTCCGGCTCATCGAGGACAGGAAGGACCACCGGTGACGAACGTGATCTCCTCCGTCCTCCTGCTCGGCGGCGCGCTGTTCTGCGTGCTCGGCGCGCTGGGCATGCTGCGCCTGCCGGACGTGCCCAGCCGCCTGCAAGCCGCGACCAAGCCGCAGACGCTCGGTTTACTGCTGATCCTCTCGGGCACGGCGTTGCAGCTTCCGCCGTCGTACGCGGTCGGCCTGGCGCTGGTCGCGCTGTTCCAGGTGCTGACCGCGCCGGTGCTCTCGCAGTTCCTCGGGCGCGCCGCCTACCGCACGGGCGCGATCGACAAGTCCACGCTGCTGTGCGACGACCTCAAAGCTGTTCGGGACGGTTCGCGGGATAGCGGCGCAGAGTCGGGTTCAGCGTCACCAGGAGCGTGACCACCGCGATCCCTCCCGTGCAGGTGAGCACGGCCGCGACGGGCGGCAGCGAAGCGGCGAGCTGACCGCCGGCGAGCGAGCCGACGCCGAACGCGGCACCGACCACGAGCGTCAGCACGCTGCCCAGCCTGCCGCGCAGCTCGTCCGGGGTGATCAGCATCTGGTGCGTGCTGATCGTGGTGTTCGCGGTCGGCGCGAGCAGAGCCATCAGTCCGAAGAGGACACCGATCAGGTAGCCGTTGTCGAACAGCAGCGTCAGCGGGGTCAGCACCGTCACGCCCCAGAACACGCCGACGATCGACAGGTACGGGCTCAGCCGCTCGCACAGCGCGGGCGCGAACAGCGAGCCCACGATCCCGCCGACACCGAGCATCGCGGCCATGAACCCCAGTTCCGCCTCGGGGATTCCCCTTCCGTGCGCCAGAACCAGGACCACCAGGTAGAAGCCCGCGAAGAACATGTTCAGCACGGCCGCGCAGATCGTGGTCACGCGGATCTCCTTGCGCTGCCACACCCACCGCAGCCCCTCCGCGATCTCGCGACCAAGATGCGGGTTCTCGGGCTTGACGCGCTCGCGCGGTGGAACGCGCAGGAACAGCAGCGCGACGAACCCGATGACGTGCGTGATCATGTCGAGCAGGAACGGGAAAGCCCTGTTCAGGCCGTAGAGGACACCGCCGAGCGCCTTGCCGCCGGAGTCACCGAGCGCGCTGCGTGCCGCGTTGAGACCGATCGCCGTGGACAGCTGGCTCTCCGCGACGAGGTTCGGCAGGCACGCGTCCTCGGCGGGCTCGAACAGCGCGCGGCAGATGCCCATCACCGCCGCGACGACCACGAGGTGCGGCACGGTCACGGTGCCCCAGAACAGGACCGCGACCAGGCTGCCGAGCGAGACCGCCTGGGCCGCCTCGCACCACACCATGACCTTCTTGCGGTCCCACCGGTCGACCAGCGCCCCGGCGGGCAGGCCGACCAGCACCTGGCCGAGCGACTCCACCGCGACGATCGCGCCCGCCACCACGGGCGAGCCGGTGATCAGCAGCGCCAGCAGCGGGAACGCGAACGAGGTCGCGCTGAAGCCGACCTCGGCCAGCGCCTGGCTGGTCCACAGGATCGTGTAGTTCCTGTTGCGGGACAGGGGAACGGTGGTGGTCATCGGCAGTCCTCGGCGATACCGCGCAGTGCGGCCTCGAAGTCGGCGGCCACGCGCGAGACGGACTCCACGTCGTGGCAGTACCAGGAGAAGCCGAGCACTCCGTCCGTCACCTCGCCGACCACGTCGACCAGGTGGCCCGCGCTGTCTCGTGGGTCCTGGTCGGCGCCGATCGACGGCAGCGCCGCGCGGTAGAGGCTGTGCTCGGTGTCCTGGGCCTTGGAATCGAACTGGCCCAGGTAGTTGAAGGAGATCTTCGGAGCCGGGCCGCCCTCCGGCAGGCCGCCCAGGTAACGCAGCGCGCCGTAGCCGAAGCCGTTGCCCGGCACCTTGCGCAGCTGCTTGCGGACCGACTTGACCAGCTCGCGCCAGCCCCCGTCGGGCACGGTCAACGCGACCGGGTACATCGTGGTGAACCAGCCGACCGTGCTGCTCAGATCGACTCCGTCGAGCACGTCCTCTCGGCCATGTCCTTCCAGCGCAACGGAAACGCGGTCCTCGCCGGTCCACCGGGACAGCGCCCACGCCAACGCCGCGAGCAGCACGTCGTTGATGCGCGTGCGGTAGGCGGTCGGCGCTCCGCGCAGCAGGGCCTCGGTGTCCTCGGGGCTGAGCAGCACCGGGACCGAGCCCGGCTCACCCTGCTTGACGGGCAGGTCGGCGGTGGCCGTCGCAGAGGCCCAGTAGTCGCGCTCGTGGTCGAGGCCGCCGTCCGCGACGTGCGCGGAGAGCTGCTTCGACCAGTCGCGGAACGACGTGGTCTTGCCGCCCAGATCGATCTTCTCGCCGCGCGCCGCCTGCTGGTAGGCGCGGTCGAGGTCGTCGAGCAGGATGCGCCACGACACGCCGTCCACGACGAGGTGGTGCGCGACGAGGAAGAGCCTCTCGTGGTTGAACAGCACCGCCTTGAACAGCGGCCCGGTGCCCAGGTCGAAGCTCGCGTGCACCTCGTCGGCGACCGCCTCCACATCGTCCTCTGTGGACAGTGTGAGGACGTCAACCGGTGCGACGTCCGCGTTGTGCTGGTGCCACTGACCGTCGCGCTGCTCGAAGCGCATGCGCAGCGCGTCGTGCTGCTCCATCAACGCAGTGAGGGCTCGGCGCAGCGCGTCCACGTCGGGCCGCTCCGCCAGCTCCACGAAATGGGACTGGTTGAAGTGGTGCGGGTTCACGCGGTCCGAGCCGAAGAACCAGTGCTGGATCGGCGTCAGCGGGACCTCGCCCACCACGGCCGCGCGGTCGGCTTCGTCCTGCGCGGTCGTGACGTGCGGCGCGAGCGCGCTGATCGTCTGGTGCAGGAACAGCTCCTTGGTGGCCAGCCGGAGTCCGGACTGCCTGGCCCGCGAGGAGACCTGGATGCTCAGGATCGAGTCACCGCCGAGGCTGAAGAAGTTGTCCTCCACGCCGACCCGCTCCAGGCCGAGCACGTCGGCCCAGATCTCGGCCAGCGCCTGCTCGACCGGAGTGCGCGGCGCGACGTACTCCGCCTGCGCGGCGCTGAAGTCCGGCTCCGGCAACGCCTTGCGGTCGAGCTTGCCGTTCGAGGTCATCGGGATCGCGTCCAGCTCCACGAACGCCGACGGCACCATGTACTCCGGCAACCGCTCCGCGAGGTGCTCCCGAAGCTCTCCGACACTGACCCCCAACGGCCCCTTTGACGCGTTGGGAGCCCTGAACGACCCGTTTGGTGCGTTGAGCGCGCTGAACGGGTCGTTCAGTGCGTTAGACGCGTCAAAGGAGGCGTTGATGTTGGGGACCACGTAGGCGACGAGGCGGTTGGCCAGGGCGACGACCGCGGCCTGGGTGATGCCGGGGTGGGCGAGGAGCGCGGTTTCGATCTCGCCTAGTTCGATGCGGAAGCCGCGGATCTTGACCTGCTCATCCGCTCGGCCGACGAAGTGCAGCTCTCCGGACAAGGTCCAGCGGACGACGTCGCCGGTGCGGTACATCCGCGAGCCCGCGCCTTCGAAGGGGTTGGCGACGAACCGTTCTGCGGTGAGGCCGGGCCGGGCGAGGTAGCCGCGCGCGAGGCCGACTCCTGCGACGTACAGCTCACCGGGAACGCCGACGGGCACCGGGTTGAGCGCCGCGTCGAGCACGTAGACCCGGGTGTTGGGGATCGGGCGGCCGATGGGCGGGTGCGCTCCGGGAACCAGCGGCTGACTCCACGTCGTGACCACTGTGGACTCGGTGGGGCCGTAGGCGTTGATCATCCGACGGCCGGGAGCCCACTTCGCGGTCAGCTCGGCCGAGCACGCGTCACCGCCGACCACCAGGCTGCGCAAGGACGACAGCTCATCGTCCACAGTGGCCAGTGCGACCGGCGGGATCAACGCGTGGGTCACACCGTGCGTGTTGATCACCTCGGCGAGCTGGTCGCCGAGCAGGGGGCCGGGTGGCGGGACGACGAGCGCGGCGCCCGTCGGCAATGCCATGCACAGCTCCAGCACGGAGGCGTCGAAGCTGGGGGAAGAGAACTCCAGCACGCGATCGCCCGCCCGCACGTCGAAGCGTTCGGCCTCGGCGGCGGCGAAGCTCGCGAGCCCCTTGTGCGAGACCACAACCCCCTTCGGGCGTCCGGTGGAACCCGACGTGTAGATCACGTAGGCCGCGTTCTCCGTGCTCACCACGACATCCAGGTTCGAATCGTCCATAGTGGACGAGTCTGGGAGTTCACGGAGGACGAGCACGGGCTTCGCGTCGTCAAGCATGAAGTCGATCCGCTCGGCCGGATACGCCGGGTCGACGGGCAGGAACGCCGCGCCGGTCTTCGCGACTGCCAGCTCAGCCACGATGATGTCCACCGAGCGCGGCAGTGCGATCGCGACGATCCGCTCCGGGCCAGCACCACGGCTGACGAGCACGCGAGCCAAGCGGTTGGCGCGCGCGTTCAGCTCGGCGTAGCTCAGTGAGCCGCCGTCGTGGACCAGCGCGGGCTCGTCGGGTGTCCTGGCGACCTGGGCCTGCACCAGCTCCGCGAACGTCGCTTCCTTGATCTCCCGCGCGGTGTCGTTCCACTCGGTGATCACGCGGTGCTCTTCGCCCTCGGTGAGCACGGGCAGCTGCGACAACGGCCGCTCGGGGTTGGTCGCGATGCCGTGCAGCACAACGGAGAGCTGGTCGGCCAGCCGCTGGACCGTGGCGTGGTCGAACAGGTCCGCGTTGTAGTTGATCACACCGGTGAGGTCGGGTTCGTAGAACTCCACCGTGAGGTCGAAGCTTGCCGTCGTCACCGGCAGCTCGACGTCCTCCGCCTCCAAGCCGATCAAGCCTTCGCTGTGGCCCGGCACGTTCTGCAGCACCACCATGGTCTGGAACAGCGGCGTCCTGCTGGTGTCGCGGTCGGGCTGCACGGCGTCGACCACGCGCTCGAACGGCACCTCCTGGTTGGCGAAGGCGTCGAGCACCGTCGTCTTCACGTCACTGAGGAACTCCGTGAACGTCCGTTGAGTATCCACAGTGGACCGCAGCGTGAGGGTGTTGACGAAGAACCCGACCAGCCGCTCCAGTTCGGCGCGCTCACGGCCAGAGGCGACCGTGCCCACTGCGACGTCGCGCTGGCCGGACCAGCGGTGGAACAACACCTTGCACGCGGCCACGAGTGCCATGAACAGCGTGCCGTCCTGCCGTCGCGCGAGGTCTCGGAGCTTGTCGGCCACGACCGCGGGTACGGCGAACTCCACGTTGCCGCCGGTGGTGGTGTGCACGGCGGGGCGTGGGCGATCGGTCGGCAGCTCCAGCGGTGCGACGCCGTCGAGCTTGTCCTTCCAGTACCCGAGCTGCGTGTCCAGCACCTCGGTCCGGCTCCGCTGCCACGCGGCGAAGTCGGCGTACTGCACGGGCAGCTCCGGCAGCTCCGGCCGCACGCCCAGCAGCTCTGACCGGTACAGCTCGGCCAGGTCACCCATGATCACTCCGGCGGACCAGCCGTCGGTGACGATGTGGTGCATGCTCAGCGCGAGCACGTGCTCCTTCGGCCCGGTCCGGAACACCGTCGCGCGCAGCAATGGCCCGGTCTTGAGGTCGAACGGTTTCGTGCTCTCCTCAGCCAGCGCCGCGTCCAGGTCCTTCGTGTCGATCACCGGAATTCGGATCGGCACAGCCGCGTGGATGCGCTGAACACCATGCCCGTCGACGGCTTCGAAGGTCGTGCGCAACGACTCGTGCCTGGCGATCAGGTGTGACATCGCGCGGCTCAACGCGGCCACGTCGAGGTCGCCGCGCAGGCGGACGGCGAGCGGCGTCAGGTACTCCGTGTTGTCCGGGTCGAAGTCGTTGAGGAACCACAACCGCTGCTGCGCGAACGACAACGCGAGATCACCGTCACGCGGCACGACGGGGATCGCCTCCGCCGCGCTCTGCCCAGTGATCGCCGCAGTCAGCTCCGCGACCGTCGGGGCCGTGAACAGCTCGCGCGGCGAGATCTCCATGCCGAACGCCGCGCGCACGCGAGCCGCCACGCGGATGCTCAGGATCGAGTCGCCGCCGAGGGTGAAGAAGTTGTCGTGCACGCTGACCGAGCCACCCAGCACCTCGGCCCAGATGCCAGCCATCGTGCGCTCGTCGTCCGTGCGCGGCGCCACCCCGTCGGTCGCCTCCCACTCCGGCGCGGGCAGGGCCTTGCGGTCCAACTTCCCGTTCGCCGTCATCGGCAGCTCGCTCAACTCCACGAACGCCGACGGCACCATGTACTCCGGCAACCGCTCCGCAAGGTGCTCCCGAAGCTCATCGACAACGATCCCCAACGCCCCCTTTGACGCGTTGGGAGCCCTGAACGACCCGTTTGGTGCGTTGAGCGCGCTGAACGGGTCGTTCAGTGCGTTAGACGCGTCAAAGGAGGCGTTGATGTTGGGGACCACGTAGGCGACGAGGCGTTTGAGCCCGGGGGTGTCCTCGCGGGCGATCACCGCGGCGCGAGCCACGGAGGGGTGGGTGAGGAGGGCGGTCTCGATCTCGCCGAGTTCGATGCGGAAGCCGCGGATCTTGACCTGCTCGTCGACTCGGCCGACGAAGTGCAGTTCGCCGGAGGTCGACCAGCGCACGACGTCGCCGGTGCGGTACATCCGCGAACCGGGCGCGTCGAAGGGGTTGGCGACGAACCGGGACGAGGTCAGGCCGGGGCGGGCGAGGTAGCCGCGCGCGAGGCCGACTCCGGCCACGTACAGCTCACCGGCGACGCCGGACGGCACGGGGCGCAGCGCCGAGTCCAGCACGTAAGCGCGGGTGTTGCGGATCGGGCCACCGATCGCGGGAACAGCGCCGGGAACGAGCGGAGAACTCCACGTCGACACAACGGTCGCCTCAGTAGGACCGTAGGCGTTGATCATGCGACGGCCGGGAGCCCAGCGCGCGACCAGGTCGGCCGAGCACGCGTCGCCGCCGACGACCAAGGTGCGCAGCGAAGGCAGCTCACTGTCCACAGTGGCCAGTGCGACCGGTGGGATCAGCGCGTGGGTCACGCCGTGCGTGTTGATCACGGACGCGAGCTGGTCGCCGAGCAGCGGGCCGGGCGGCGGCACGACGAGCGCGGCGCCCGAGGTGAGCGCCATGCACAGCTCCAGCACGGACGCGTCGAAGCTCGGCGAGGAGAACTCCAGCACGCGGTCGCCGGGCGAAACCTCGAAGTGTGAGACCTCGGCGGAAGCGAAGCTGGCCAGCCCCGCGTGTGAGACCGCGACGCCTTTGGGCTTCCCCGTGGAGCCCGATGTGTAGATCACGTAGGCGGTGTTCGACGGCCGCAGGTCAACCACCGGATCGCTCTCGTCATCAGAGATGTCGAGCAGATCCCTCAGCACGACCATCGGACGGGAGTCCTCCAGCATGAACGCGATGCGCTCGGCCGGGTAGTCCGGGTCGATCGGCAGGTAGGCCGCGCCGGTCTTCATCACCGCGAGCTGCGCCACGATGATGTCCACGGAGCGAGGCAGGACAAGCGCGATCAGCTCCTCCGGCCCAGCACCCAGCGCGATCAGCTTGTGGGCCAAGCGGTTCGCGCGGGTGTTCAGGTCCGAATAGGACAGAACGGTGTCACCGAGCACGGCTGCGGCGGACGGCGTCCGTGCGACCTGAGCGCGGAACAGCTCCGGGAACGTTGCGGGAGCAACCTCGTGAGCGGTGGAGTTCCACTCGATCAGAACTCGTTCCCGGTCGGCGACCGAAACCCACGGCAGCTCGCCGAGCGGGCGATCCGGGTTCTCCGCGATCGCGGTCAGCAGAATCTCCAGCCGTGCCGCGAGAGTGTCCATAGTGGACGAATCGAACAGCTTCGGGTCGTAGGCCAGCTCCACCCGTAGCACGGGGTTGTCGTCGTCCAGGTAGGCCGCGACGCTGAGCGGGAAGTTGGTGGTGTCCAAGCCCTCTGCCGCACCGAGCTTCGGAGCGCCCTCAAGGCTGTCGTCGCCCATCGGGTAGTTCTCGAACGCCAGCATGCTGTCGAAGAGCCGCGCTCCGCCGACGATGTTCTGCAACTGCGCGAGCGAGACGAAGTCGAACCGGCGCGAGTCGCTCTGCTCCACCTGCAACGACCGCAGCCACGCCAGCGCGTTCTCGTTGTCCCGCACGCGAACCCGCGTCGGCACGGTGTTGATGAACATGCCCACGATCGACTCGACCCCGGGAAGCTCGGCCGGGCGTCCGGAGACCGTCGTGCCGAACACCACGTCCTGTTCGCCGCTGTACCGGGCCAGCAGCAATGCCCACGCACCCTGGACCAGCGTGTTCACGGTCAGGCCGCCGGAGCGCGCGACCGCGTTGAGCTTGTCGGCCCGCACGTCCAGCTGCACCGAGGCCGAGGACTCCGAGCGGTGCGCGTCCACCGGTGCGCGGTCGAACGGCAGCGGCGTCGGGTTCTCGAAGCCTGCCAGCACACCGCGCCAGTGCTCGGTCGCGGCGTCCGGAGACTGCTCGCCGAGCCAGCGGAGGTAGTCGGAGAACGGCCGCCTCGGCTCGGGGGAGGGCTTGCCGACGTACGCCTCCATGACCTCGCCGAAGACCTGCGAGGTGCTCCAGCCGTCGAGCAGGATGTGGTGCGAGGTCCACAACAGGTCGACCTCGTCGTCGGAGACGCGCCCGATCGTCAACCGCATCAGCGGCGCGACGGACATGTCCATGCCAGCTTCGCGATCGGCCTCAGTGTCCACAGTGGAGTAGCTGATCGGCAGCACCACGTCGGGGTGCACGACCTGCACCGGCTCGTCGACTCCCTGCCACACCACGGACGTGCGCAGGATTGGCGTGCGGTCGACCACGCGCTGCCACGCCTCGCCGAGCCTGCGCGGGTCGGAGACGCCGGACAGCCGCATCCTGGTCTGGTTGAAGTAGGCGGTGGTGTCGGTGTCCACCAAGGTGTGGAACAACATTCCCGCCTGCAAAGGCGTCAGCGGGTAGATGTCCTCGGCGTCACCGATCGCGTCGACCTGCGCCTGGGTGAGCTTCGCCAGCGGGAAGTCCGACGGCGTGCAGCCACCGACGCCGGGCTGGGAGCAGTGCTCGATGATCTCGCGGAGCGCCTGCGTCGTCGCCTCGGCGAGCCTGCGCACGGTGGCTTCGTCGTGGACCTCGGCGGAGTACTCCCAGTCCAGCTGGAGCACGCCGTCCTCGACGCCGCCGGTGACGTCGAGCAGGTGCCCGCGCTCGGCGTCGTCGGGCTGGTTCTGGCCGATCTCCTCGCAGCGAGCCCGGATCAGGCCGCTCGCGTCCTCGCCGCCGATGTCGAACGAGCCGTGGTAGTTGAAGCAGATCTCAGGCAGGTCGTGCCCGTCCAGCTCGCTGCGCAGGTAGCGCAGCGCCTCGAAGCTGAGGCCGCGATGGGGGACCGCGCGGAGCTGTTCCTTGACGGACTTGAGCACCGTGCCCCAGTCGCCGCTCGGCACGGCCAGCGCGAGCGGGAACTGGCTCGTGAACCAGCCGACCGTCCGCGAGAGGTCGACCCCGTCGATGATCTCTTCTCGGCCGTGCCCCTCCAGTGCGATCCGCGCGGTACCGGAGCCCGTCCAGTCCGCGACGGCTCGCCCGAGCGCGCTCAGCAGAACGTCGTTGACCTGCGTCCGGTAGACACCGGGAACGTTGTGCAGCAACGCATCCGTCTCGGCCTTGGTGAGGCTGACGGAGACGCTGCGCGCCGAGCTGACCGTGTTACCACCGCTGTGGTCGACCGGAATCGCCTCAGCGGTGGGCAGCGCCGACCAGTAGGCGAGCGCGTCGTCAAGGCGTCCACTCTGGACGTGGTCGGCGAGGCGCTTGGCCCAGCTGCGGAAGCTCGTGCTCTTGACGCCAAGGTCGATCGGCTTGCCCAGGGACGCCTGGGAATAGGCGGTTTCCAAGTCCTCCAACAGGATTCGCCAGGACACGCCGTCGATCACGAGGTGGTGCGCCGCAATGAACAGACGCGGCACCGGTTCACGGAACAGGATCGCCTGGAACAGCTGTCCAGTGTGGACGTCCATTGTGGACTGAACGGCGTAGGCGTCGTCGCCGATGGACAGGACGTCGTAGTCCTCGCCGAGGTCCTGGCTCAGCCCGTCGAACTTGCTGCGCAGTGCTTCATGGTGCTGTGCAACGGAGTTCAGCGCGGTCCTCAGGGCGCTCTCGTCGACATCGGGGTCGAGCGAGACGTGCATGGACATCGTGTAGTGCTTCGCCGGGTCCTGCGTGGCGAAGAACCACCGCTGGATCGGCGTCAGCGGCACCGGCCCAGTGATCACTTCGTCGACGCGCTCGACCACCGCGTCGGGGGTGACGCCGACCGCGAGTTCGGCGACGGTCTGCCGGAGGAAGATGTCCTTCGAGGTGATCCGCAAGCCGGCCTGCCGCGCGCGCGAGACGACCTGCATGCTCAGGATCGAGTCGCCACCGAGCGCGAAGAAGTTGTCCCGCGCTCCGACCCGCTCCACGCCGAGCACGTCGCCCCAGATCGCGGCCAGCTGCGCCTCAACTCCGGCCTTCGGCGCGACGAAGCCCGCATCCGACTGCGCCTCCACATCGGGCAGCGCCCGCCGATCGATCTTCCCGCTGGGCGTCAACGGCATCGCGTCCAGCACGACGAAGGCGCCCGGCACCATGTACTCCGGCAGCCGCTCCCCAAGACGTTCGCGCAGCTCGTCGACAACGATCCCCAACGGCTCCTTTGACGCGTTGAACGCACTAAACGACCCGTTCGGGGCTTCCAACGCACTGAACGGGTCGTTCAGCGCGTTAGACGCACCAAAGGAGGCGTTGGTGGTGGGGGCGACGTAGGCGATGAGGCGGTTGCCGCGGGCGAGGACTGCGGCGGAGCCGACGGAGGGGTGGGCGAGGAGGGCGGTCTCGATCTCGCCGAGTTCGATGCGGTGGCCGCGGATCTTGACCTGGTTGTCGGTGCGGCCGAGGTATTCGAGCACGCCGGAGCCGGTCCAGCGGACGCGGTCGCCGGTGGCGTACATGCGAGCACCGGTCTCGAACGGGTTGGCGACGAAGCGTGACGCGGTCAGGCCCGGACGGTTGAGGTAGCCGCGCGCCAGCTGAACACCGGACAGGTACAGCTCGCCGGGCACGCCGATCGGGGCGGGGCGCAGCGCGGCGTCCAGCACGTAAGCCTGGAGGTTGCGCAGCGGGCGGCCGATCACGGGGCGAGAACCGGTCAGACGCGTGGACACCGAGTCGACGGTGACCTCTGTCGGGCCGTAGTAGTTGTACGTCGCGGTTGTGTCCACAGTGGACAGCTCGCGCCACAGCGGTTCGCTGACCGCCTCTCCGCCGAGCGACAGGACCTTCGGCTTGTGCGAGCCGGAGAGCAAGCCCGCCGGGATGAGCTGCTGCGCGTAGGAGGAGGTGAGGTCCAGGAAGTCGATCTCGTGCTGCTGGACGTACTCCGTGAACAGGTGCGGCTCCATGCGGACCGCGTCGGAGATCACATGCAGCTCGTGGCCGTCGGCGAGCAGCACCAAGCCTTCGAGTGAGGTGTCGAAGGAGAACACGGCCGACAACGCGACGCGCAGGCGCTCGCCGCCCGCATCGGCGACGAAGTCGTTGCGGTGGCTGACGAGCAGGTTCACCAGGCCCGCGTGCGCGACGACGACACCCTTCGGCGTGCCAGTGGAGCCGGAGGTGTAAATGACGTAGGCGGCATGCGAGGGAAGCGGTTCGGGAAGCTCCTCCATCGGGTCCACAGTGGACGGGAGCGACGTCAGCACGAGCGCGGGGCGGGCGTCGGAGAGCATGAAGTCGATGCGCTCGGCGGGCAGCTTCGGGTCGATCGGCAGGTAGGCCGCGCCCGCCTTGAGCACCGCGAGGATCGCGATCACCATGTCCGCCGAGCGCGGAAGGCGCAGCGCGACGATCTTCTCCGGGCCCGCGCCGTCAGCGATGAGCCGGTGCGCGAGGCGGGTGGTCAGAGCGTCCAGCTCGCCGAAGGTATAGCGCTGCTCCTCGAACACCAGCGCGGTGGCGTTCGGTGTGCGCGCTGCCTGCGCCTGGAACATCGCGGGGAAGGTCGACGCGGGCACGTCGAAGCCCGTGTCGTTCCACGTGGTCAGGACACGCGTGCGCTCCGCCTCGGTGGTCAACGGCAGGGCGGAGAGCGCGCGGTCCGGGTCGGCGGCGATCGCGGTCAGCAGCACGATGAGGTGCTCGGTGAGCCGCGCGATCGTCGGCTCGTCGAACAGCTCGGTGCTGTACTCGATCGCACCGAGCAGGACAGGACCGGCTTCCTGGAACTCCACGGTGATGTCGCACGTGGATGTCACGACCGGCAGCTGCACCTGCGAAACGTCGAGCCCAGCGAGATCGGGGACCTCGCTCGCGGTGTTCTGCAGCAGCACCATCACGTCGAACAGCGGGTTGCGGCTCGGGTCGCGGTCGGGCTGGAGCGCGTCGACCACGCGTTCGAACGGAACGTCCTGGCGGGCGAAGGAGTCCAGCACCGTGCGGCGGACTTCGCTGAGGAATCCGGTGAACGTGCTTGAAAGGTCCACAGTGGACCGCAGAACGAGCGTGTTGATGAAGAAGCCGATCACGCGCTCCAGCTCGGCGCGCTCACGGCCGGAGGCGACGGTGCCAACGGCGATGTCGTCCTGCCCGGAGTAGCGGGCGAACAACACCTTGCACGCGGCGAGCAGCGTCATGAACAGCGTGCCGTCCTGCGCCGTGCCGAGCTGCTTGAGCCGCGCGAGCACCTCGGCGGGAACCACGAACTCGTACATCGCCCCGGCCGCACCGCGCACGGCGGGACGAACGTGATCAGTCGGCAGGTCAAGGGGTTCGACGCCGGTCAGCTGCTGCTTCCAGAAGTCGAGCTGGTCGGCCACCATCGGCGCGGACAGCTGCTCGCGCTGCCACTGCGTGAAGTCGACGTACTGCAACGGCAGCTCGGGCAGGTCGCGGCCCGCGTACAAGCTGCTCAGCTCGTCGGTGAGCACGGCCGTGGACCAGCCGTCGGTGATGATGTGGTGCAGCACAACGAGGAGCACGTGCTCGTCGGCCGCGAGGCGGAGCAACCGCGTGCGGATCAGCGGCCCGTTGCGGAGATCGAACGGGGTGCTGTTCTCCTCGGTGAGGATCGCTTCGAGCTCTCCGGCGGCGATGTCCTGCACCGGCACGCTGATCTCGAAGGGCGGCCTGACGATCTGCACGCCGTCGTCGAAGACCGTGCGCAGGGACTCGTGGCGCGCGACGAGCGTGGTCAGGGCGCTGTTGAGGGCGTCAACGTCGAGCTTGCCGCGCAGGCGGAGAGCGGTCGGCGTGATGTAGTCCGTGCTGTCGGGCTCGAACTGGTCGAGGAACCACAACCTCTGCTGCGCAAAGGACTGCGGCGCGCGGCCGTCTTCGGTCCGGTTGACGACGGGGATTGCTGCGGCCTTGGTCTTCGGCAGCGCGGCGGCCAGCCCGGCGACCGTGGGGTTGCGGAAGACCGCGCGCGGGGACAGGTGCACGCCGAAGGCTTCGCGAAGTTTGGAGATCACGCGGATGCTCAGGATGGAGTCGCCGCCGAGGGCGAAGAAGTTGTCCTCCGCGCCGACCCGCTCCACACCGAGCACCTCGGCCCACGCGTCCGCGATGACCTGCTCGGTCTCGTTGCGAGGCTCGACGTAGACCGTGTCCGACTGCACCTCGACATCCGGTAGCGCCCGCCGATCGATCTTGCCGCTGGGCGAGAGCGGCATCGCGTCGAGCACGACGAACGTCGACGGAACCATGTACTCCGGGAGGCTCCGCGCGAGGTGTTCGCGCAGGTCGGTGGCGGTGGAGACGGTGTAGGCGATGAGGCGGTTGGCGCGCGCGATGACGGCGGCCTCGCTCACCGACGGGTGGGCGAGGAGGGCGGCCTCGATCTCGCCGAGCTCGATGCGGAAGCCGCGCACCTTGACCTGGCTGTCGGTGCGGCCCAGGTACTCCAAAGCGCCAGCGGAGGTCCAGCGGACGCGGTCCCCGGTGGCGTACATGCGAACGCCGGGCTCGAAGGGGTTCGCGACGAACCGGGAAGCGGTCAGCCCGGGCCGGGCGAGGTAGCCGCGCGCGACCTGCGGCCCGGCGAGGTACAGCTCACCCGGCACGCACGGCGGAACCGGGCGCAGCGCGGAGTCCAGCACGTAAGCGCGGACGTTGCGGATCGGCGAACCGATGACGGGCTCAGAATGCGAGGCCAGAGGCGCGAAAACAGCGTCCACTGTGGTCTCAGTGGGGCCGTAGTAGTTGTAGCCGGTGACCTCCGACTCGCGAACTTCCTGCCACAGCGGCGCGTTCGTGGCCTCGCCACCGAGCATCAGCGTGCGCAGGCCGGAGCGCAGTAGGCCCGCCGCGATCAGTTGCTGGGCGTAGGACGGCGTGAGGTCCATGAAGTCGATGCCGTGCGTGGACACGTAGTCGACCAGGGCAGGGGGATCGAGGCGGAGATCGTCATCGATGATGTGCAGTTCCTGGCCTGCGGCAAGGAAGATCGGGCCTTCCCACGAGGTGTCGAACGAGAACACCGCCGTGACAGCAGCCTTCACGCGGCCCGACTCCGCCAACGGAGCGATGAGGTCGCGAGCGTGCCCGTGGTAGAGGGTCGCGAGGTTGCCGTGGGAGACAACGACACCCTTGGGCTTGCCGGTGGAACCCGAGGTGTAGATGACGTACGCGGCGTTGTCCGGGCCGATCACGACACCGGGATTGCTTGACGGCTGATCGGAGGAGTCGGGCAGCTCGGAGAGCACGAGCGTGGGCGCGGCGTCGGAGAGCAGGAATTCCAGACGCTCAGCAGGAAGCTCGCGGTCGAGTGGCAGGTGCACCGCGCCCGCCTTGAGCACGCCCAGGATGCCGACGATCATGTCGGCAGTGCGCGGCAACCGGAGTCCGATGACCTTCTCCGGTCCGGCACCCATCGAGATCAGCTTGTGCGCCAGGCGGTTCGCGCGCTCGTTCAGCTCACAGTACGTGAGCTGAGAGTCACGGATGACCACGGCGGTGGCGTCCGGCGTCAGGGCAGCCTGGTGCTCGAACACCGCCGGGAACAACGCCGACGGGGTCTCCCACGTGGTGTCGTTCCACGCCGTCAACACACGCTGGCGCTCGTCGGCGGAGAGCCAGCTGAGCGAGGCCAGCGGACGGTTGGCGTCCTCGGCGATCTCGCACAGCAGCATCCGCAGCCAGCCCGCGATGCGCTCAGCCGTCGAAGCGTCGAACAGTCGCGGATCGTAGGCGAGGTCGAAGTTCAACCGGTCGACGAGGTGCGCGGTCAGCGTCAGGGGCAGGTTCGTGGTGTCCAATGCGGACACATTGGCGACGCGAACGCCTTCGCCCGTGTTCTCCTCGAAGGGATAGTTCTCGAAGACCAGCACGCTGTCGAAGAGGGTGGTGCCGCCGACGTAGCCCTGAAGCTGCGCAAGGGAAACGTAGTCGTAGCGGCGCGACTCACTCTGCGAAGCCTGGAGCGAGCGGAGCCACTCGGCGGTGTTCCGCGCACTGTCCACGGTGGTCCGAGTCGGCACGGTGTTGATGAACATGCCGACCATCGACTCAACGCCGACAAGCTCGTCCGGCCGACCCGAAACCGTGCTGCCGAAGGTCACATCGCGGGAGTCGCTGCACCGCGACAGCAGCAGCGCCCATGCGCCGGAGACGACGGTGTTGACCGTGAGACCGTTGCTCTGCGCGATGGTGCGCAGCCGCGCGGACTCCTCCGCCGACAGCGACACGCGCACAGCCGAAGTGCCCTCGGCGCGGTGGGCCTCGGTGGGCTGGCGGTCGTAGGGGAGCGGAGTCGGGGACTCGAAGCCCTCCAGTACGCCGCGCCAGTGCTCAGCCGCCGCCGACGTGGACTGCGCGTCGAGCCACCGAAGATAGTCGCGGAAAGGGCGGCGCGCGGGCGGCGTGCGCTTGCCCGCGTACACATCGCAGACCTCGCCGAAGACCTGCGCGGTGCTCCAGCCGTCGAGCAGCACGTGGTGCGAGGACCAGATCAACAGAACGCGGTCATCGGTGTAGCGCGCGATTGCCACGCGCATGAGCACGTCCGCGTTGAGGTCCATTCCCTCAGCACGATCGTCGGCAAGCACCCGAGAGAGTTCCAGTGAGCGGTCCTCTTCGGACAGTCCGCGCCAGTCGAAGTGCTTGACCGGCAACGTGATCTCGCGGCGAACGACTTGGACGGGCTCGTCGACACCCTCCCAGACCACGCCGCTGCGCAGGATCGGGTTGCGGTCCACCACGGTCTGCCAGGCTTCGCCGAGAAGACGCGGGTCGGAGACGCCGTCCAGCGTCAGCCGGATCTGGTCCACGTACACGCCGGACGCCGAGTCCACGAGACTATGGAACAGCATTCCCGCCTGCAAAGGCGTCAGGGGATAGATGTCCTCGACGTTCGCGCCAGTGCCCGCGATGCGGTCCACCTGCGGCTGTGTGAGCTTGGCCAGCGGGAAGTCCGACGGGGTGCGCCCGCCGGCTCCGGAACGTCCACAGTGGACGACGATCTCCCTGAGCGCGGACACGGTCTGCTCGGCGACGCGGCGCACCGTGCGCTCGTCATGCACGTTCTCCGAGTAGATCCAGGTCAGCTCCAGCTCGCCGTTCTCCACCACTCCGGCGACGTCGAGCAGGAACGTGCGTGTCTCGGTGGGCGCGAGGTCCTGACCGACCGCGTCGTGGCGCTCGCGGAAGAGCCCGTCCGAGCCCACGTCGAACTGACCGTGGTAGTTGAAGCTCACGCCGGGCAGCTCGTGCTTGTCGAGCCCACCCTTGAGGTAGCGCAACGCCTCGAAGCTCAGGCCACGGTGTGGCACGGCGCGCAGCTGTTCCTTGACGGACTTGAGCACCGTGCCCCAGTCCTCGGCGGGCATGCTCAGCGCGACGGGGAACTGCGTGGTGAACCAGCCGATCGTGCGCGAGAGGTCGATGCCGTCGATGATCTCCTCGCGGCCATGGCCCTCCAGCGCCACGGACACCGTTCCCTCGCCCGTCCACCACGACAGGGCTCGGCCGAGCGCGCTGAGCAGCACGTCGTTGACCTGAGTCCGGTACACGCCAGGCACGTGGTGCAGCAGCGCGTCGGTCTCGCCCTTGGTGAGCCGAAGGGAAATGCTGCGTGTGGAGCCGGCCGTGTTCGGGCCGTCGCGGTCCACCGGTAGAGGGACGTTTGTTGGCAGGCTCGTCCAGTACGCCAGGTCGTCGTCCAGCGCTCCGTCAGCGACGTGCGCGGACAGTGCGTGCGACCACTGACCGAAGGAGGTCCCGACCGGCTCCAGTTCCGGGGCGGAGCCCGCGCGGATCTGGTCGTAAGCGGTTTCCAGGTCCTGCAACAGGATGCGCCAGGACACGCCGTCCATGGCGAAGTGGTGCACGGTCAGGAACAGCTTCGGTCCGTCCAGCAGAACGGCCCTGATCACCGGTCCGTTCTCCAGGGAGAGCCCGGTCTGCGCGGCGAGCGGCTCGGTGCCGCGTTCCAAGACGATCTCACTGTCCACAGGAGACTGAGTGCGGTCGTTCAGCCGCAGTCTCAGGGCTTCGTGGTGCTGGACGACCGTCTTCAAAGCTTGTTCGAGAGCGTGTTCGTCCACATCGGACGCGAGCCCGATCAGCGCGGACATGGTGAAGTGGTCGATCGGACCGTGCTCGGCGAGGAACCAGTGCTGGATCGGCGTCAGCGGCGCGGGCCACGACGGCCGGTCCACCACCTCCGCGATGACGGCAGGGGTGACCGCGACGGCCAGCTCAGCGATCGTCTGGTGCAGGAACACGTCCCGCGACGCGAGCTTGAGCCCGGCCTTGCGCGCCCGCGACACGATCTGGATGCTCAGGATCGAGTCGCCGCCGAGCCCGAAGAAGTTGTCCTGCACGCCGACGCGCTCCACGCCGAGCGCGCTAGCCCAGATCTCCGCCAGCGTCGCCTCGGTCGCCGTGCGCGGCGCCACGTAGTCGTCGCCGTCCCACTCCGGCGCGGGCAGCGCGCGACGATCGACCTTGCCGTTCTTCGTCAGCGGGATCTCGTCGAGCACCACGAACGCCGACGGCACCATGTACTCCGGCAGCGACCCCCGCACATGCGCCCGCAGCTCATCGACAACGACCCCCAACGGCTCCTTTGACGCGTTGAACGCACTAAACGACCCGTTCGGGGTTCCCAACGCACTGAACGGGTCGTTCAGCGCGTTAGACGCACCAAAGGAGGCGTTGGTGTTGGGGACCACGTAGGCGACGAGGCGTTTCTGGGTGGGGGTGTCCTCGCGGGCGATGACCACGGCCTCAGCCACGGAGGGGTGGGAGCGGAGGGCGGCCTCGATCTCGCCGAGTTCGATGCGGAAGCCGCGGATCTTGACCTGGTCGTCGGTGCGGCCGAGGTACTCAAGCTCCCCGGAGGCCGTCCAGCGCACGAGGTCGCCGGTGGCGTACATGCGCGTGCCGGAGCCGAAGGGGTTGGCCACGAATCGCGACGCGGTCAGGCCGCGGCGGTTGAGGTAGCCGCGCGCGACCTGGGCGCCGGCGAGGTACAGCTCACCGGCGACGCCGGGCGGCACGGGCCGGAGGCGGCTGTCCAGCACGTAGGCCTGGAGGTTGCGCAGGGGGCGGCCGATCACCGGGCGGGAGCCGCGAACGCGCGTGGAGACGGCGTCGACGGTGACCTCTGTGGGGCCGTAGAAGTTGTAGCTCGCGGTCCCGTCAACAGAAGCCAGCTCACGCCACAGGGATTCGCTCAGCGCCTCGCCGCCGAGCATGAGGATCTTGGGCTTGTGCGCGCCGGAGAGCAGGCCTGCGGGGACGAGCTGCTGCACGTAGGACGGGGTGAGGTCGAGGAAGTCGACGCGCCGGGACCGCACGTAGGAGACCAGCGCGTCGGCGTCGAGCCGGACGGAGTCCTCCAGCAGGTGCAGCTCGTGGCCGTCGGCCAACAGGACCGGGCCCTCCCACGAGGTGTCGAAGGAGAACACCGCGGACAGCGCCACCCGGAGCCGCCCGCCACCGGCGTCGGCCACGAAGTCGTTGCGGTGGTTGAAGAGCAGGTTCACCAGGTGGCGGTGCTCGACGACGACTCCTTTGGGCAAGCCCGTCGACCCCGAGGTGAAGATGATGTACGCGCCCTGCTCGGGCTGGATCGCCACGTCTGGATTCGTGGCGGGAAACGTGTCCACATCGGACAGATAGGCCGTGCCGGTCACGAGGATCACCGGGTCGGCGTCGGCCAGCATCGCCTCACGCCGCGCTGCCGGAAGGCCGGGGTCGACCGGCAGGTACACCGATCCCGTCTTGAGCACCGCGAGGATCGCGACGACCATCTCCGTCGAGCGCGGCAGGCTCAGCGCGACCACGCGCTCCGCCCCGGCTCCCGAAGCGATCAGCTTGTGCGCCAGGCGGTTCGCGCGCTCGTTCAGCTCCTTGTAGGTCAGCTCGTCCGAGCCGCACACGAGCGCGGTCTCATGTGGACGCTGAGCGACCTGCGATTCGAACAGCTCGACGTAGCTGTTGCGCGGAACGTCGAGCTGCGTGCTGTTCCACTCCTTGGTGACCCGCGTCAGCGAACCCGAGTCCATCAGCGAGAGCTGGTCAAGGCGCGTGTGGACCGCGAGCGATTCGAGCAGCGTGGTCAGGTGTGACGCCAGCCGCTCCATCGTTGACGCATCAAAAAGGTCAGTGCTGTACTCAAACACGCACTCCAGGCCCGAAGTGCGTTCGGTGAACTCCACACTCAGGTCGAAGTTCGCCGCCCAGCGGTTGAGGCTCACCTCAGAAGCCTGGAGCCCGGCGAACTCCGGCAGTCCGCGCTGCGCGTTCTGCAGCAGCACCATGACGTCGAACAGCGCGTTGCGGCTCGGATCGCGCGCGACGCCCACCGCGTCGACGAGGCGGTCGAAGGGCAGCTCGTCGTGCGCGAAGGCGTCGAGCGCGGTCGTGTTGACCTCGCTGAGGAACTCGCCGAACGTCCGCGAAGAGTCCACAGTGGAGCGAAGCACCACGGTGTTGATGAAGAAGCCGACCACTCCGGCCAACTCCGGCCGCGACCGCCCCGAACTGACCGTGCCGAGCGCGATGTCTGACTGCCCGGAGTAGCGCGCGAAGAGCACCTTGCACGCGGCCATCAGCACGGTGAACAGCGTCGTCTCGCACTCGCGTGCCAACGACGACAACCGCGAGACCACGGACTGCGGCAGCATGAACTCGTGCGCCGCGCCCGCCGAGGTCCGCACCGCAGGGCGAGGCCGATCGGTCGGCAGGCTCAGCGGCTCGATGCCGTCGAGCTGCTTCTTCCAGTAGTCCAGGTGCCCGTCCATCGACGCGAGCCGCCCGCGCTGCCACACCGCGAAGTCCGCGTACTGCAACGACGGCGCGGCCAGATCGGCGGATGCGTAGAGCGTGCTCAGCTCGGTGGCGAGCACGCCCATCGACCAGCCGTCCACGACGATGTGGTGCGAGCTGAGCAGCAGCACGTGCTCCTGCGAGTCCACGCGCGCGATCATCGCCCGGAACAGCGGACCGTCGCGCAGATCGAAGACCCAGGAGAATTCCTTCTCCAGCAAGCAGTTCAGGTCCTCGCGCGCGCAGTCCACCACCGGGACGGGCAGCTCGGAGGCGGGGTGCACGACCTGGACCGGCGTGCCGTCCAGCTCGCCGATGGTCGTCCGCAGCGACTCGTGTCTACTGTGGACGGTCCGGATGGCCGCGACGAGCTTCGGCAGGTCGAGCGCGCCGGTCAGCCGCACGGCCAGCGCGCTGTTGTACTCGTTGTCCCCCGGGTGCAGCTCGTGCAGGACCCACAACCGCTGCTGGGCCAGCGACAACGGCAACGGCTCGTCGCGCGGCGCGGAAGGGATGAGGTCGGCGCGCTTCGCCTTGCCCGCCAGCCGCTGCTTCAGCTTCTCCTGGAGGTGCGCGGGCAGGGCGGAGGCACGGGTCTGCTTCGACGACATCAGTTTTCTTCCTCGGTGACGATGCTCGAACCCGCAAGCGGTTCTTCGGCGGCGAGAGCTTCGAGCTCGCGCAAGATCGTTTCCTCGACGAGCGCGGCCAGTGCGGCGACGGTGCGGCTGGTCAGCACGTCGCGCGGGGTGAGCGCGACGTCGAAGGCATCCTTGACCTGGGAGGTGATGTGCAGGCTCAGGATCGAGTCCCCGCCCAGGTCGAAGAAGTTGTCCTCGATGCCGACCTTCTCCACACCGAGCACCTCGGCCCAGATGTCGGCCAGCGCCTCCTCCAGCTCCGTCTCCGGCGCCACGTACCCGACCGGGGCGTCAGAAGAAGGAGCGAAGCGCTCCACCACGGCGACCTCGCCGGTGAAGGCGGGGACGGAGCCGTCGGTGGTGATGTCGACGAGCAGTGCCCGCAGGTCGGCGCCGAGGCGGCCGATGGTGTCGGCGTCGAACAGCTTCGGCTCGAAGCCGAGCACGAAGGACAGCTGCTCGCCGGGGTAGACCGTGGCGCTGAGCGGGAAGTTCGTCGTCTCCACCGCGCGCAGCTCGCGCAGGCGCAGGCCGTGCGCGCTCGCGGCGTCGTCGTCGATCGGGTAGTTCTCGAACACCAGCAGGCTGTCGAACAGCGACCGGCCACCGGGAACACCGCTCCACGCCTGCATCTGCGTCAGCGACACGTGCTCGAAGCCCCGAGCTTCCACCTGCGCGGCCTGGAGCTCGCGCAGCCACTCGGAAATCTCGGTGTCGCCAGGGACCGCGACGCGCACCGGGAGCGAGTTGATGAAGATGCCGGTGATCGCGTCGACGCCGACTAGGTCCGCCGGACGGCCCGACACCGTGGAGCCGAAGCACACCTCATTTCGTCCACTGTGGCGGGACAGCAGCAGCGCCCAAGCACCCTGCACGACCGCGCTCGGCGTGATGCGGTGCTCCTTCGCGAACGCGTACAGCCGCGCGGAGTCCTCAATGGACAGACCGAACGACTGCTGCTCCGAAGCCGCGGTGTTGTGCAGGTCGATGCTCGCGCGGTCCTGGGGGAGCGGCGTCGGCTCGGTGAAGTCGCCGAGCACCTTGCGCCAATGCGCCTCCGCCGCGTCCTTGTCCTGATCCTGCAACCACTCCACGTAGTCGCGGAACGGCCGCCGCTCCAGCGGTTCACCGTGCCCGGAGTGCGCCTCGAACACGTCGGAGAGCACCTGGAAGACGCTCCAGCCGTCCAGCAGCACGTGGTGGAACGTCCACAGCACCTGAACTTCGGTCGCCGACAGCCGCGCCAGCGCGACGCGCATCAACGGCGCGGCGGCCAGGTCGATGCCCTCAGCGCGGTCGGACTCCAACAACGAGGCCAGGCGCTCCTGCCGCTCGGCATCGGAAACGCCCGCCCAGTCCAGGAACGCGACGGGAAGCCGGACCGAGTCGTGCACGATCTGCACAGGCTCGCCGACGCCCTCCCAGACCACGGAGCTGCGCAACACGGGAGTCCGGTCGACGACCTGCTGCCACGCCTCGGCAAAGCGCTCGCTGTCGCGAACCCCGTCCAGCACGAAGCTGGTCTGCTGGAAGTACGCGCCCTGATCACCCTGGGACAGGCCGTGGAACACCATTCCGGCCTGCATCGAGGTGAGCGGGTAGATGTCCTGAGTGGACGGAGTGACCAGGCGGTCGACCTGGTCCTGCGTGAGCCGCGCGAGCGGGAAGTCCGACGGCGTCCGCCCACCGGCACCAGGCGCCGTGCAGTGCGTGATGATCTCCTGAAGTGCCGCGAGCATCGCACCGGCCAGCGCGCGGATCGTGTCGCCGTCGTACTGCGCTTCCGAGTAGTACCAAGTAAAAGCGAGCGCGCCCTTCTCCACTCGGCCAACCACGTCGAGCAGGTAGGTGCGCTGCGCGTCGGGGTCCATGTCGAGCGCGAGCTCGCCCTGACTGTCGTCGAAGCGGCCCAGGTAGTTGAAGCTCACCTGCGGCGCGGCGGCGAGTCCGGCATCATCGGCGAGGTGACGCAGTGCTCCGTAGCCGATGCCGCGTCCGGGGATCGCGCGCAACTGCTCCTTGACCGACTTGAGCGCCTCGCCCCAGCCGGAGTCCGGGAGGTGCAGCGAAACCGGGAACATCGTGGTGAACCAGCCGACCGTTCGCGACAGGTCCACGTCGCCGAACAGCTCCTCGCGGCCGTGCCCTTCCAGAGCGAGCAGCACGCGCTCGGTACCGGTCCAGTCGCTGAGCACGCGGCCGAGCGCGGCCAGGAGCACATCGTTGACCTGCGTCCGGTACGCCTCGGGCACGTCGCGCAGCAGTGCGTCGGTTTCGACCGTGGAAAGGTAGACGCTGACCTCGCGCATCGACGAGGCGTCGTTCACGCCGACGCGGTCGGTCGGCAGCTCGAACTCCGCGTGCTCGCTCCAGTACCGGCGCTCAGCGGCGAAGCCACCGTCGGCGGTGTGCGCCGTGAGCTGTCGCGACCACTCCTGGAACGACGTGGACTTCTGTCCAATGTGGATGGTGGAGCCGCGGAGCGCTTGCCGGTAGGCGGTTTCGAGGTCCTCGGCGATGATCCGCCAGGACACGCCGTCCACGACGAGGTGGTGCCCGGTGAGCAGCACCGTCCGCGAGTCCAGCACCTTCGCGCGCAGCAGCTGCCCTGCGCCGAGGTCGAACGCCTCGTCCGGCGCGGCGTCGCTGAACGGCTCGACGGCACCGATCGGCGCGTTGTCCTGCACCCATTCGCCGTCCACCACGCGGAAGCGCATGCGCAGCGCGTCGTGGTGCTCGATCACCGCGACCAGCGCGGCGCGCAACGCCACCACGTCGGCCTTCTCGTCCAGCATGATCCGCATCGACTGGTTGAACCGGTCGGGGGAGACGGTGTGGCCGGTGAGGAACCACCGCTGGATGGGCGTGAGCGGCACGTCGCCGACGACCTCGCCCTGCTCGCTGCGCTGCTGCCCGCGCGCCACGGTCACGTGCGGCGCGAGCGCGGCGATGCTCTGGTGCTGGAAGATGTCCTTCGACGACAGCACGAGCCCGGCCTTGCGCGCCCTGGTCACCACCTGGATGCACAGGATGGAGTCGCCGCCGAGCGAGAAGAAGTTGTCCCGCACGCCGACCTTCGGCACGCCCAGGACGTCGGCGTAGATCTCCGCGAGCGTGGCTTCGACCGGCGTGCGAGGCGCGACGTGCTTGGACTCCGCGCGAGCCTCCGCCGGGATCTCCGGCAGCGCGTCGCGGTCGAGGGAGTCCACGAACACGAACGCCGTCGGCACCATGTAGTCCGGCAGCACCTGAGCCAGGAAAGCCCGCAGCGCAACGGAATCCTGCTTGCTCGCCTTGACGAACGCCACGAGCCGACCACGTCCGGTCCCGGTGTCCACCACGGCGACCGCATCGTCCACATCGGAGTGACGCACCAGCACGGACTCCACGGACTTCACGTCCACCCGGAAACCACGCACGCGCACGATCTCCGCCGTGTCGGTGACGACCTCCTCGGAGCCGCGCATCGGCAGGTCACCGAGCACGCTGTCCGGACTGGACACGATACCGGTCAGCAACACCTCAAGGTGCTCGCTCATCCGCTCGATCGTCGCCGCGTCGAACAGATCGGTGTTGTACTCGATCGTCGTGGTGAGCGAATCGGCCGAAGGCCAGAACTCGACGACGACGTCGAAGCGCGAGGACGGGCGCGGCAGATCGTGCTCGCTGACGCGCAGCTGCCCCATGCGGTCGCGCCGCACCAACGGCTGCTGCAACGCGACCAGAGCCTGCACGAGCGGCGTGCGGCTCGGGTCGCGCTCCGGCTGGAGGTGCTCGACGAGCCGGTCGAACGGGACCTCGTCGTGCGCGAACGCCTCCAGAACCGTCTCGCGGACCTCGCTGAGGAATTCCGGGAACTCCAGTGATGGGTCTACATAGGACCGCAGAACCAGAGTGTTCACGAAGAACCCCGCGACACCCTCAAGCTCGGTCCGGCCGCGACCGGAGTTCACCGTGCCGACGGAGATGTCGCGCTGCCGTGAGTACCGGGACAGCATGATCTGCACGGCGGCCGTCAACGTCATGAACAACGTCGCATCGTGCGCTCTGGCCACAGTGGACAGTCGCTCGACGAGATCGGTCGGCAGCGCGCGGCGGTGCACCGCTCCGGCCGAGGTCCGCACCGGCGGGCGGATGTGATCGGTCGGCAGGTCGAGCACCTCAAGGCCGTCGAGCTTGTGCCGCCAGTACGCAAGGTGCCCGTGCGAGACGCCGCCGCCCAGCACGTCCTTGGAGCGCTCCCGCTGCCACACCGCGTAGTCCGCGTAGGCGATCGGCAGCTCGGTGAGCATCGCGGGCAGGCCCTGAACGGCCGCCGAGTACAGCTCGGCCAGCTCCTCCAGCAGCAACGACACCGACCAGCCGTCGGTGATGATGTGGTGCTGCGCCAACAGGAGCACGTGCTCCTCGGCGCTCACCTCCACCAGCAGCACGCGGGTCAGCGCGCTCGACAGCAGGTAGGGACGGCGCAGTTCTCGCTCCAGCTCGGCGTCCACGTCCACGCCGGAGACCACGCGCACGGGGATCACGCCCTCGTCGGCGATGACCTGGAACGGCTCTCCGTCAACGGAGTCGAAGGTCGTGCGCAGCACCTCGTGCCGCTGCGTCAACTCATCCAGTGCGGAGCGCAGCGCCACCACGTCCAGCGGCCCGCTCAGCCGCAGAGCGACACCGGTGTTGTGGTCGGTGCCACCGGGCGCGAGGTCTTCGACGAGCCAAAGCCGTTGCTGCGCCGAGGAAAGCGGCAATCGACGGCTGCGGTCGGCGCGCGGGATCCACTCCGCCGCCGTCGTGGTCTCGGGCAGCAGCGCGGCCAGCTCAGCCACGGTCGGCGCGTCGAACACGGCACGCGCGGACACCGCGCTGCCGTACTTCTCCCGCAGGCGCGCCAACACCTTCACCGCCAGCACGGAGTCGCCGCCGAGCCCGAAGAAGTCGTCGTCGACGCCGATCTGGTCGGTGCCGAGCGCGTCGGCGAACAGACCCGCCACGACCTCCTCGCGCTCCGTGCGCGGACGGCTGCGCGCCGCACCGGAGCGGGCGGGAGCCGGAAGGGCCTTGCGGTCGAGCTTCCCGTTGGGGCTCAAGGGGAACGCGTCGAGCGTCACGAAGGCGGCGGGCACCATGTAGTTCGGCATCTCCGCCGCGAGCGCCTCGCGGACGGCCGCCGGGTCGGCGGAGCCGGTGAGGTAGGCGATGAGCCGCTTGTCGCCGGGCCGGTCCTCGCGCACGATCGCGACGGCCTGGCGCACCCCGGCAACCGCCTGCATGGCGGCTTCGATCTCGCCGAGCTCGATGCGGAAACCACGCAGCTTCACCTGGTGGTCGGCGCGCCCCACGAACTCCAGCACACCGGCCGGGGTCCGCCGGACCACGTCACCGGTGCGGTACATCCGGCTCCCGGCCGGTCCGAACGGGTCCGCGACGAAGCGCGTCGCCGACAGCCCGGGACGCCGCAGGTACCCGCGAGCCAGGCCGACACCGGACACGTACAGCTCGCCGACCTCGGTCGGGCGCAGCGCGGCGTCCAGCACGTACGCGGAGGTGTTCCAGATCGCGCCACCGATGGGCGGCGGTGCGTCGGCGGGCACCAGCGGACGGCTCCACGTCGACACGACCGTGGCTTCGGTCGGCCCGTAGGCGTTGATCATGCGGCGGCCGGGGGCCCAGCGCTGCACCAGCTCCGGCGGGCAGGCGTCGCCACCGACCACGAGCGTGCGGAACTCCGGTAACCGCACGCCGTCCGGCACGGTGGCCAGCGCGACCGGCGGGATGAGCGCGTGGCTGATCCGGCTCCGCTCCAGGACCTCGGCCAGCTGCTCGCCCAGCAGCGGCCCCTCCGGCGGCACGACCAGCGCGGCGCCGAGCGGCAGCGACATGCACAGCTCCAGCACCGAGGCGTCGAAGCTCGGCGAGGAGAACTGGAGCACCCGGTCACCCGGCCGCACGTCGAAGCGCTCGGCCTCGGCGGCGGAGAAGTTCGCCAGTCCCCGGTGCGACACCACGACACCCTTGGGGCGCCCGGTGGAGCCTGAGGTGTAGATGACGTACGCGGCGTTGTCCGGCGTCACGTCGACCACCGGGTCGTTCTCCGGCTGCCCGTCGCACTCGGGGAGCACGTGCAGCACGAGCAGCGGCTTCGCGTCGTCGATCATGTACGCGATCCGCTCGCGCGGGTACGCCGGGTCCACCGGGAGGTACGCCGCGCCCGCCTTGAGCACCGCCAGCTGCGCCACGACGATCTCCACCGAACGCGGCAGCACCAGCGCGACGATCTTCTCCGGCCCGGCACCCGCCGCGATCAGCTTGTGCGCCAACCTGTTCGCCCACGCGTTCAGCTCCGCGTAGCTCAGGCGGCGCTCACCGTCGAGCACGGCGAGCGCGTTCGGCGATCGCGCCACCCGCGCCTCGAACAGCTCGGGGAAGGTCCGCGCGGGCACGGCTCGCGCGGTCTCGGCCCACTCCTGGGTCAGTGCGGTGAACAACGGCGTCGGAGCCGTCTCAGCGGTCATCGGTGGTCGACCCTTTCGGGATCTGTCGGCATGCTCGAGGGCCGGGGAGCACCCGGCGGGCAACGGAGGTGGTGCCGGTCAGGCGGTCGGCGCCGGACAGCGCCGGCGCGCGAGCCGTCCGCCGACCTGGACGCGGTCGACGCCGCCGCCGGGGCCGGTGAGGAACCGCCCGGTCTGGCTGGTGTCGTCGGTGTCCACGTCGCGCAGGGCGAAGCGCAGGCCGTCCAGCGGGGTCAGCTCGGCGTAGTCCTCACCGTCGACGGCGAGGGCGAGCCGCCCACCAGCGGCTTCGGTGACGGAGTACACGAGGTCACCGTTGAGGTAGTCGCCGAGGCATCCCTCGGGCGCGGGCACCTGGGCGCCGTGGCCGACGGCCGCGCGCGTGCCGAGGCCGAACTCCGCGGCGAACTCCTGCCACAGGTGCAGACCGGTGCTGCCGTTGGTCGTGAGCGCCACCACCGCGCCCGAGGCCGGGTGCACCCGCAGGTGCGCGGACGTGCCGTCACCGGTGCCGTCGTGACCGACCCACTCGCCGTGCACCGCGAGGCCGAGTCCCCAGCCGTCGGCCATGCCGAAGGGCTCGGCGCCAGACACCGGCGTCCGTGCTTCCAGCAGCAGGTCCTCACCGATCAGCTCCTCGGCGCCGAGGAACACGCCACCGAGGGTGAGCAGGTCCAGCGCGCTCGCCGCGATGGCACCGGCAGGCGCGTCCAGCTCGCTCAGCGACTGGCGGACCGGGAGCGCGGGGTGGCCGGGGCGCACCGCGTGCCCGACCGCGACAGCGACGTCGGGGACGTCGGCGCGGGTGTCACCGACGTGGGCCAGGTCGAGGCCGAGCGGCTTGCCCAGTACCGCGTCGACGGACTCCCGCCAGCTCATCCCGGTCACGGCTTCGATGACGGCGCCGACGACAACGTAACCGATGTTGGAGTAGGAAAAACCCTCGTTCGGCGCACCGACCGGGGTGAGGGTGCGGCACGCGGTCAGCACGTGCCTGCGCGGCGAGGTCGCGCCGGTGTCGGCCGCATCCGACGGCAGGCCCGAGGTGTGGCTGAGCAGCTGGCGCGTGGTCACCGCGCCGTAGGCGGTGTCCCGCCCCAGTTCCGGCAGGTACTCCGAGATGGGCTCGTCCAGCTCCAGGTCCTGCTCCTCGGCGAGCGCCAGCGCCACCGCGGCGGTGCACGCCTTGGTCACCGAGCCCACCGGGACCTTGGCGCTCTCGGTGAGCACGTCCCCGGCGAGCGGCTCGGCGCGGCCCTGCCTGGCCACGCCGACAACGGCCGACGACCGTCGGCCTTCCAGCAGCACGGCGACCTGTGCGCCGGGCACGCCCCGGCTCACGACCAGCTCGTCGAGCCGCCGCGACATCTGGGCGAAATCCATCGATCCTCGCTCATCGACTTCCCAGGGGCACGGCTGATCCTCGGTCGATTCACCTCACCCCGGCTCACCGCCCGTGAACCGTTTACGGTGTTCGACCCGAGAATGTGACCCACAAGACATCGTGAGTCCGTAACGCGACTCCGCGTGCCCCGCGCGGAGTTATGTGCATTGAGTGCAGGGCAACGGTGTCAACCCACTCAGTTTTCAGCGACCGCCAAACGGAGCATTCGAGGAAGTATTACCGAATGCGACGGTGTACGTCGCCGAGGATGTAACCCGAGGTTTGGCGAGCGGCATGCTCATTCACCCCATTGGCGACAAGTTTCCTGTAACGCCCTGCTCCGACGGGTGATCCAGGGCATGTTTGAGTGACTCTACCGGCGAGTAGTCAGGCGTCGACCGGCTCGTTACAGATGAATTCTTCGAATCACGGGAGCGTCAAGTGGTACGAAAGTAACAGGGCTGCTTTGACTTTAGTACCACTTTTCTCGCGATGTGTACGAACAAATTCGGCGCGGGCGTGCCATTCGGATCGGTCCCGTTTTCGAAACGCATCCGTACTGGGAATGCCGGAGCGGGCCCCGAGGGGCCGTCCGCCGCACCGGAGCCGCCCCGGTGACGGCCGAACGTCGCAATCCGGTAACGCTTACGGCTCAGTCTCGACGAGATTCCTCCCGGTCCCTGGGACGTGCGGCCCGGTGAGCGCCGTCACTCGCCCGCATTGTCCGGGAAAACGTCTCGATCGCATTTCGAAAGGCAATTGCCAATAGATTCCCGCGAGCCCGCCCCGGCCCCCGGAACGCCCTGAGTTGGGGAAATGCTTGTGCGCCAAGGAGATCGTCGTTCCGATTGGGGATGGACTTGGTCACGGCTTGGCCGGGGCGTTGATCGCGACCGTGGCGGGCGGTAAGACAGCGGCAGGCGAGCGAGGGAGAAGGCGTGGACTCGGCTCAGGAGTTGTTCGCAACCGCCGTCGACCGGGAAGCCGCCGGAGACCTCCGCGGTGCGAAAGCGTTGTACGGCAAGGTGATCGAGACCGACGACGAGGAGTACGCGCCCGCGGCGGCGATGCGCCTGGCGCGGGTGCTGGAGGGAATGGGCGATCTGGCGGGCGCTCGATCGGCCTACCGGATCGCGGCGGATTCCGGGCACCCGTTGCACTCCGGCGTCGCCGTGCGCAGGTTGGCGGGTGCGGACGCACGGCGTCACGAGGCCGCGGCACCGACGTTGCTCGCGCCCGTGGCGAACCCGGATCTGTACCGCCGCAACGCTTTCCGGCTCAGCGGCCTCCCGGTCGATGCCACAGCGCGTGACCTGCGACGACGCGCCGACCAGCTGCGCGCGGCCGAACGGCTCGGTGCGCCGGTGACGATGCCCACCTCGTCGCTGCCGCCCGTCGAAGCGCCAGATCCCGCAGCAGTGCGGGAAGCGCTCACGCTGGTGCGCGATCCGACCAGGCGGATCGTCGAGGAACTGTTCTGGTTCTGGGAGATCCGGCCTTCGGACGCCCCGGACAGCGGCCCAGCCCTGCACGACGCGGCCGTGCTGGCACATGCCCAGGCACTGGACGCCGGGGACGGGGCGGACCCCGCGCTGTGGCGGCGCGCTTACGAGCACTGGGCCGCCGTTGTCGAGGAAACCGAGTGCTGGCAATGGTTGGAGCAGCGCGTCACCCAGCTGGCCGACCGCAGGCTCACCGAACAGACCATCGAGACCATGCGCGCGGAGCTGCCCAGAGCGGTGCTCGCGCCGCAGGCCGACCTGGCCGTCCGCGCCGCTGAGGCCGGAGCCGAGGACGTCGCCCGCGCGCACGTGGAGGCCCTGCGCAGATCGGGTTTCCCGGTCGCGGTGGTCACCGAAGCCCTTGCCGCCGCGACGAAACACCTCAGCGCGCGGGTCAGGACCGCCTGCCAGAACGCCGAGCGCGTCACGGCGGCCGACCCCGAGGACGGCGCCGACGCCGTCGACACGCTGTTGGACCAGGTAGAACCACTGCTGCGGGCGCTGCGACTGGTACTCGGCGCGACCACCTCGGCTTACGGGGCCGCGGCGGACGGGCTCGCGCTGTCGGTCAACACGTGCGTGATCAGGTTCGTCAACGAGGGCCACGACTTCGAAGACGCGTTCGAGCAGCTCGAAGAGGTCCTGGACATCGCGGTCAGCGCGCAGGTGCGCGCGGCCATCGAACCGAGCTTCGTCGCGGCGGGCTCCAACGTGCTCGGCGAGCTCTGCCAGGACGCCGCCGACCGCGCCACCGCGCTGCCGGAGGAAGGCGCGCGGATCGCGGCGGAGCTGATCGCCGAGCTGAGGCCGACGCTGCTGGCGATGGCCGCGCGCGCCGATCCGGAGAACCCGCTCTACCGCGAGTGCATGGACGGCGTGGCGCTGTGCGTCGTCAACTGCCTCGGCTCGTTCCACGGCGCGACCGGCGACGACGAGACCACGCTCGACGGGCTCGACGGAGCACTGGACATCGCCGTCGGCGACGAGGCCCGGGTGTCGATCACCCAGGCCATCGACGTCGTGCGCGGCGGTGTCGACCCGCCGTGCTGGTTCTGCCGGGCCCACAATGGAAAGGACGCCGTCTATGAGGTCGCTGTGCACGGTGAGGTCGACCAGTCCGAGTTCCCCAAGGTGACGTGGAAGACGGCCGCCGTCGCCGTGCCGCGCTGTCATTCCTGCCGCGTCGCGCACGAGCGCCGCGACTGGCTGGACTCCGGCTGGGTCTCCGCGCCGATCCCGCTGCTCGGCGTGCCGCTCATCGCGATCGGCATGGTCGCGCTGTTCAACGCGGACTTCGAGGTCCCCGCCGTGCTGTTCTACCTGCTCGTCGCGATCTTCCTGCTGTTCTCGGTGTACGGCTCGCTGGTCAACGCGCGCCAGCGCCGGGCCACCGCGCGGCAGGCGCGGCTCAACGCGGCCCTCTCCGGCTTCCCACCGATCCAGCAGCTCGACGGGCTCGGCTGGCGGCTCGGCGCCCGGCCGCCCGGTCTCTAGAGCCCTTTCCCCTGAGGAGAAGCATGTCAGCCCACGTCCAGGTGGAGTCCCGCTCGCTGGCCGACATCGCCACGGCGGTGTGGCGGCTGCACGCCAAGCTCGCCGACCAGGACTCGCCCGCGCGACGGCACGCGCAGACCGCGATGGACGCGCTCGCCGAAGCCGGGATCGAGGTCCAGTCCCACCGCGACCGCGACTACGACCCCGGCATGGCGATCCGCGTGCTCGCCTTCCAACCCCGGCCGGGGCTGACCAAGGAGACCATCGTGGAAACCGTCCGGCCCACGATCTACCTGCACGGCAAGGTGATCGGCATGGGTGAGGTCATCGTCGGGATTCCTTCCACTTCCGACGACACTGGAGAAGACCAGTGAGCGGCACGGTCGACGTCGGCATCGACCTGGGCACCACGAACAGCGCGGTGGCGCTGCTGCACGGCGTGGACACGGAGGTGCTGAAGAACAACGACGGTGACGAGACCACGCCGTCGGCGGTGTGGGTGGACCGCCGCGAGCGCCTGTACGTCGGCCGCGCGGCGCGGGACCGGGCGGAGGCCGACCCGGACAACACGTGCATGGAGTTCAAGCTGCGCATGGGAACCGCGGGCGTGGCGAAGCGGTTCGCGGCCAGCGGGCGGGAGATGACGCCGGAGGAGCTGTCGGCGCAGGTGCTGAAGTCGCTGCGCGCCGACGTCCGCCAGCGCACCGGCTCGGAGATCGGCGCGGCCGTGGTGACCGTGCCCGCCGCTTTCGACATCCACTCCTGCGACGCCACCCGCCGCGCCGCCGAGCTGGCCGGGCTGTCGTTCTCGCCGCTGTTGCAGGAGCCCACCGCCGCCGCGCTCGCCTACGGTTTCCAGGCGGCGGAGGAGAACGCGCTGTGGCTGGTCTACGACCTCGGCGGCGGCACGTTCGACGCGGCGGTCATCCAGGTGCGGGACGGCGAGTTCTCCGTGGTCAACGACCGCGGTGACAACTTCCTCGGCGGCAAGCTCATCGACTGGCGGATCGTCGAGGAGCTGCTGATCCCGGCGGCGGTCCGGCAAGCGCCCTCCTTGGCCGGGCTCCGTCGCGGTGACCCCCGGTGGTTCGCGGCGGTGAACAAGCTCAAGCTGGCCGCCGAGACGGCGAAGATTCGTCTGTCCAGAGTGGACACCACGGACATCGTGGTGGAGCTGGACGACGGCTCCGGCGGGCGCTTCGAGATCGACTGCGAGCTGACGCGGGCCGACGTCGAACGCATCACCGAGCCGCTGCTGGTGCGCTCGATCAACCTGTGCCACAAGGCTTTGCGTGAACGCTCGTTGAGCCCGGCGGACATCGAGAAGGTCATTCTGGTGGGTGGCCCGACGCTGTCGCCGTACCTGCGCGAGCGCTTGGCCGACCCGGTGCACGGCCTCGGCGTCGCGTTGGACCACAGCCAGGACCCGATGACGGTCGTCGCGCGCGGAGCGGCTATTTTCGCTGGCACGCAAAGGATTCCTTCTTCTGTTGAGCCTGCTCTCGGTGGTTTCGGCGTGCACTTCGAGTACTCGCCGGTCGGCCCGGACACCGAGCCCTTGGTGGCGGGCAAGGTCTCGCCCGTTGCCGAGGGGCTGAGCGTGGAGCTGATCAACTCCGACACCCGGCCGCCGTGGCGCAGCGGGCGGATCTCCGTCTCCGACGACGGCCTGTTCGCGGTGTCGCTGTGGGCGGAACCGGGACGGCTCAACACCTTCGCCGTCGAGCTGACCGACTCCACCGGCACGCGCCGCGACGTCGAGCCCGGCCACATCACCTACACCGTCGGCGCCGTCGAGACCGAGCCGCCGCTGACCCACTCGATCGGCGTCGGCCTCGACGGCAACCAGGCGATGTGGTTGCTGGAGCGCGGAACCGGCCTGCCCGCGCGCCGCACCGTGACCCTGCGGACCACCGCCGAGGGCGTGATCCGCATCCCCGTCCTGGAAGGCGAGTACCACCGCGCCGACCGCAACCGCCGCATCGGCCGACTGGAGTTCGACACCGGCCGGGGCCTGCCCTCCGGCAGCGAGGTCGTGTTCACCATCGAGATCGACGAGTCCCGGCTGATCAAGGCCAGCGCCTACGTGCCGATGCTCGACGAGGAGTTCCAGGACACGGTGAACCTGCGCACCGAGGTCACCCCCGGCCAACCGCTGCTCGTCCGCGCCTTCGACGCCGAGCGCTCCCGGCTGGCCTCGGTACGCGAACGCCAACGCGTCCTCGGCAACCCGGTCGCCGACGTGCTCATCGCCCGCATCGACAGCGAGCGCATGCTCCACGACGTGGACGCCCTTGTCTTGGCGGCCGGCTCTGATCCCGACGCCGCGACAGCCGCCGAGCGCCGCTTGCTCGACCTCCGCGTCGCGATCGACGACGTCGAGGACGAGCTTGAGTGGCCTTCGTTGGTCAACGAGGCGCGCGGCATGATCGCCGAGGCCCGGGACCTGGTGGGTGGCGGGGATCTGTTGCTGTACGAGAACGCGATCAACGAGGCCATCGACGCTCGGGACGCGGACTTGTTGCGGCAGCGGATGGAGGAGCTTCGGTTGCACGTGATGCGCGGATTGGACCGGAGCGGGGTCTTGCAGCTGCACTTCTTTCACGCGTTGCGGGAAATGCGTGGGGAGATGCGGAATCTGGCGCACGCTGACCGGTTGATCGCAGAGGGGGATCGGGCTGTGGAGACCGGGGAGTTGAATCGGTTGCGGGGGGTGAACATGCAGTTGCGAGATTTGTTGCCGGAGCCGCCTTTGCCGCCTGATCCGTTTAGTACTGTGGATCGGGTTCGGTGAGGTTGGGGGCTTTCAGCTGGCACCGGCTGGGCTTCCAGCTGGCGCCGGTACCAGCGGGGGGTCGGCTGGGCTTCCAGGGGGGGTACGGCTGGGCTTCCAGCTGGCACCGGCTGGGCTTCCGGGCCGCGCCGGTGCCAGCGGGGGGTCGGCTTGACCTGGGGCCCCTTGCGCGTGCCCCTGGGCCTTACAGGGGCACGGGATAGAACCCCGGCCCTCGCGGAAGCGTATGGCACGCGCACCCCAGGTAAAGCCTCGGTATGTCTTGCGCCTTACGTTCCAGCGTGGGGCACTTCGGGAGTTTGGGCGCCTGGGAATTCATTCTTTAGAGCCATGATCCACTATTATTTGCGGGTAGAATTGGGGGTATGACCCTCGATGACCTTCTCGTTGAGGTTGAGGCGAAACAGGCCGCTCTGTGTCATGCGAAAGCGGAACTCGCCACAGCCTTGATCACATTCCACGTCGCTGCCGACGATCGTGACTATCGGTTCGTCCAGAATGAGATTGCCTGCGCCCTGCACATCTCCCGACGTGGCGCTGACCGCATCCTGTCCAACGCCTCCGAACTCACTGAACGCCCCCGCGTGCTCGCAGCCCTCTCCGCCGGGTTGATCGATGAGAGCAAGGCCCTGCTGATCGTCGATCAGATCCGCATCCTGAAAGAACCGCAGACCTCGATCGCCGAGGCGAATCTGCTGGAGTACGCCCCCACCCGGACCTACACCTCGATCCGGCGGCGTGCCCAGACGTTGATCCACAAACTCGACCCGAAAGCCGCCGATCTCCGGCATGAGGAGAAGCGCAAACGGCGTCTGGTGGAGAAGATCAACCTCGACGACGGCATGGCCGAACTCCGCCACACCATGACCGCCCATGACACCGCGATGGCCTTCGACCACATCGACCGCATCGCGAAATCTCTACCCAAAGACGACCGAACCCTGGACCAGAAACGCGCCGACGTCGCCCGAGACCTGTTGCTAGGCCTCGACACCCCGGCACCGCAAGGCCAGACGATGGTCTATCTGACGATGCCGATCACCGCGCTACTCGGTCTCACCGATGACCCGGGCATGCTGGCCGGATACGGGCCGATCCCCACGGGCGTAGCGCAGGACATCGCCAAGGGCGGCATCTGGAAGCGGATCCTCACCGACCCGGTCACCGGGATGGCAGAAGAGGTCAGTGACACCTACAGGCCGTCGCCGAAACAACGCGAGCTGATCAACGCCCGGTACCCCAGGTGCACGGCGATCGGGTGCCAGCAGCCGTCACACCGCTGCGATCTTGATCATTGCTGCCCGTTCGACGGCACGAACACCACGATCCGCAACCTGCGGCCGAAGTGCCGTCACCATCACACCATGAAGACGCACTCGAACTGGCGGTGTGAGAACCGAGAAGACGGCACCCATCGGTGGACCACACCGGCCAAGCGCACCTACGACACCGAGCTGGAGCCGATCGCCGAACCGGCACCCTTCTAGTGTCCTGAGTCAGGAATTCTGTTCAGATAACTGGCTAGGCGGTGAAGGATCTGGTCTGC
>NZ_BAABAL010000025.1:0-6122 GCF_039537405.1 Allokutzneria multivorans
CGCACTCAACGGCCAACCACCCGCCAGCCGCGTTCCCAACCTCTCGGGCCAGTACAACTAGCGCCTGCCCCGTCACGGTGCCGCCGGGGGGTTGGGGTGTCTTCAAGACCACCAAACCCCTATGTCGATCATCGCTAACCGCCGCAAACCCCTGCGGTCTTGCGGGGGTTTGCTGTCGTTGAAGACGGCTGGGGCGGGGGTTGGGTGGTCTTGAAGACTGGGGAACGTCGGCCGGGCCGGAGGGCTAGCGGGCGGTGAAGAGCAGGGCGGCGGCGAGGAGTTCGACGCAGAAGTAGAACCAGATCGGGTAGAAGGCCGTGCCTGCGTCGACCACGCGGGAGATGAGGCGGCCCAAGGCCATTCCGGCCAACGCGGCGGCGACGGCGAGGACGACTCCGGCGCGCACTCCCCCGATGTCGGCGGCGGCCAGGCCGAGCACGGCGGCGATCGCGATGCCGAAGCCGCCGTAGACCGCTCGGACCTCGGAGCGGGCCTCCGGGCTCTGCACGCGCAGGCGGAACGGCCGGGCCAGCGCGGCGGGTGCCACCAGCGCGTACCCGCCCATCGCCAGGAAGAACACGCCCACCACGGCGATCACGATCGTGTCCATGCGCGCAGCCTCGCGGCTCGCGCGGCCCACGGCTTCCGAAAACGTGCTGTAAGGCTTGTGCTACGTTTTCACCACTTACCCGGAGGAGGTCGCGGTGGAGATCCCCGTCGATGACTACGCGCTCGGCGCGGCGGTGGCGACCGATCTGGTCACGACCTCGCCGACAGTGCGCGAGAGCACGGGCGAAGCGCTGCCGACCCCGATCTCCCTCGCGGTTTTCCTTGCGGGCCATGGACTTCAGCTCGAAGCGCCACTGCCGCCGACGAAGGACGACGTCTTCCAGGTGCAGCTGCTGCGCCGCGAGGTGCGCGGGATCGTGGAGACGGAGACGGCCGACCAGGCGGTCTCGGGCTGCCGGGTCTTGCTGCGGCGCGCAGGGCTCGCGCCGGTGCTGCACCGCGCGTCGGACGGCAAGTGGCAGTGGCACGTGCCGACCGCGCCGGGGGCCTCGTTGGCCGACGAACTGGCCGCGTTCATCAGTACCGCGCTGCTCGGCGTCGTGCGCGCGCTCGGCCACGAGCGCTTCCGCGCGTGCGAAGCGCCGGGCTGCCGAGGCGTGTTCGTCGACACCAGCCGAGCAGGACGCCGCCGCTACTGCATGCCCGAGCTGTGCGGGAACCGCCACAACGTCGCCAAGCACCGTGCGAGGCGCCAAGCCAGGAGTGTGGACGCATGACCGAACCCCGGCTTCCCGGAGCGATCGAGCTGCCCGACGGCAGCTGGGTCCGTGGCCGTGGCCTGCGGCGACCGTGGCCGGAGGGGCCCACGCCGGACTTCGGCCTCTACCTCGGCGCGGGCAAATTCCTTCGCACGCAAGAAAAACGGCTCGACTGGCCGCACACGTGGATCGAGTGGCCGGACTTCTTGCTGCCGCGCGACCGCGCCTTCGCGGTGGAACAGATCCACGCACTGCACGAGCGGGCGCGCTCCGGCGAAGCGGTCGAAGTCGCGTGCGGCGGCGGAGTCGGCCGCACGGGCACGGTGTTCAGCTGCCTGGCGATCCTCGCAGGGGTCGAACCGGGCGACGCTATCGCGTGGACCCGGAAACGCTTGCACTCCAAGGCGGTCGAGACGCCGTGGCAGCGCCGCTGGGTCGCTCGGTTCGGCAGTTCGCACAAGGCCGTGTAGCTCCACCGCCACGTTCGGCAATGGACACGGGCTCGCGGGCGATCGCCCTCACACTGGCGCTCACGCACTCAGGATCGGACGATCGCCCGCCGCAACCGACATCCGCTACGGGCGATGCCGCTGCACCTTCACCGCGTGCGGGTCGATCCACAACCCGTGCGGTGACTGCTCGATCATCGGGTCGGTCCACCACACGCGGAGCCGGTCCGGCCGCGCCTCCTGGATCCGGGCCTCGCGCCACTCACCGGGCTCGTGCTCCACCCACCACACGTCGGCGAGGCACGACATGCCGTCGTTGCGCAGCACGCTCTCGGCCTGCTCGAAGTCGGAAGGCCCCGCGAGCGCGGCGGCGAACACGGTCATCGGCTGCCAGCCCGTCCCGGTCGGCACGAGCTGGCCCAGGATCTCGCCGTCGTCGTCGCGGTACACGGCGACCGGGCTCGTTCCGGTGGTCATTGGACGTACTCCTTAAAAGCAGCGATCACCTTGTCGGTCATCTCTCTCAACATCGTCAGGCCCGCGGCCTCGTCCTCCGAGCCCACGAACCCGTCCAGGTCCACGCGCTCACCCTGCTTCCACACCGCCGCCACGTGCTGCGTGTCGGAGATGTAGCGGTCAGGCTGCCCCTCGATGAGCACCAGGTCCGCGCGGAGCCCGGGCCGCACCCGCCCACGGTCGGCGAGACCGAACACGTCCGCCGTGCCCGCAGTCGCCGCGGTGAGCGCTTCCGCGGGCGGGAAACCCGCTGCCACCAAGTGCTGCAGCTCCCGGTGCAGGCTCGCGCCGGGGACGATGCCCGGGTTCGGCGCGTCGGTTCCTGCGAGCACGGGCACACCGGCCTCGCGGAGCCGCCGCACGTTGTCCACCGGCACGCGGAAGTCGGGCAGCTCCGGCGGCATCCACCGCTGTCCCTGCGCTTTCACGACCTCCAGCCAGGCCTGGCCGAGGCGCGGCCGCATGGTCAGCTCGCCCAGCAACGCCATCTGCCCGTCCGCGCCGGGAAAACCGTCCGCGATCGACAGCGTGGCGATCACCGCGACGCCGGCGTCGACGAAGGCCTGGACCTGCTCGTCGCTGAGCCGGTCGAAAGGCACGTGCGCGAACACGTCCACGCCGGTCGGCAGGAGGTCCATCGCCGCCTGCGCCGTGGTGACGTGCGCGACGACCTTGAGCCCGGCGCGGTGCCCGGCTTCGACGAGCGCGGCCACCGTCGCAACGTCCAGTGACGGCCACATCATCGGCCCGCCGCTGCCGCTCTCGTACAGGACCTTCAGGTGCGTCGCCCCCTCCGCCACGCGGTCCGCGACGAACGCCTCAGCCTCCGCAGGGCTCGTGACGCAGGGGAAGGGCGCGTACATCAGCGACGGGTGCCCGCCCGGCGCGGTCGCCCCGATGCTCGACGAGCGGACGTCCGCCGCGTTCGGCCCAGCCCCCTGCTCCATCGCTTCGCGCACGAGGCCGGGCTTGCTGAACATGTCGAGCACCGTCGTCACGCCGAACGTCGCGGCCTGCTTCGGCGTGCCGCTCAGCAGGTGCACGTGCGCGTCGATCAGACCGGGCAGCAGCGTGCCCCCGGCACCGTCGACGTGCTCGTCGCCCACCTCCAGCAGCTCGGGGCCACCCACCGCCACGATCAGCCCGCCGCGCAGGCGCACCGCGGAATCGCTGGTCACCCGCTCGCCGTCGAAGATCCTGACGTTCGTCATCGTCGTTGCCATGCGAACGACGCTAGGGACTCACGTCGCGTGAGGGTCAAGCGTTCACGGCACGGCGACTTGCCAGGCTTCCTCACTGCGCCGGAGCGCGTCGGCGCCGGGCCGCTCGCTCTTCCAGTCGTTGGCCGCGCCGGCGGCGCTGCCCTCGTCGAGGTCGGCGCGCGCGAGGAGGTCGGGATGCCGGAGCACCAGATCTCCGAGATAGGCGAGGCACAGGTCATCGGCGTCGTAGCCGCGCGAGTCCAGCACGTCGAAGCATCCCGACTCGTTCAACACCCACGTCGGCGCGACACCGTTGAGCACGGACCTGGTGGTCAGCGCCCACACGTCAGGACCTGAGGCGAACGGGAACCCGGGCTCCAGCTGTCCGACGAGCCGCCACCCGCCCGCCGGGTGCTCCGACACCGGCAGCCACGCGCGAGCCTGCCGGGTGCGGCACCCGGTGGTCGCCGCGTCGTCCCACGGCCAGCGCCCGTCCTTGTCCGGCCACACCACCTGGCGGAAGGGAACGTCGACGCCGTAGAACCGGTGCGCCGTACCGAACAGCGGGTCGTGCCAGTCGCGGTGCACCACGCGCAGCTGCGTCGGGACACCCTCGATCACGCCGGTGAACGGCACTTCCTCGCCGGGCCAGCCGTGCTCGACGCAGTGTTCGACACACGTGTTGAGCCAGTGCTGCATGTCCTCGCCGCCCAGGCCGAACATCACCAGCTCCGGCTGCCGGAAGCTGTGCCACAGACCGACGGTGTAGGTGAAGTCCACCGGTCCGGGAATCCTGAGCACGCACCAGCCCGATCGGCTGACGATGTCCGAGGTCGCCGCGTCGCGTCCGGCGGGTCGCTCCGTGCAGATCAAGCAGGAACAAGACACCGTGCGGACTGTACGCATTCCGGGGTGGCGGTGCCGGGCCGTTCGGCGGCCTCGCACTGGCAACCCCCTGATGGTTTCCCCGCGAGCCCGACCGGGTATCGGATGGGCGGATGTACCGAGTACAGCGAGGGTGTGGTCAACCATGTGGTCCCAGTCATTGGACACGTCGCAGCACTCGGACAGCGTCACCTGCGACCTCGACGCGATGAGCATGCGCGAGGTGCGCGACCGGGTGCGGGCGATGCTCGCGGGCGGAACCGGGGTGCCGGTCGACGACGCGGTGCAGGTCGTCGACGAGCTGGTCAGCAACTCCCACCGGCACGGAACGGGACCGAGGACCTGTCGGCTGAGCCTGCTGGAGCGGGGCAGACTGCGCGTGGAGGTCGATGACGGCTCGCTCGACCTGCCGAAGATCCGCAAGCCGGACACCACCGGCGGGCGCGGCCTGCTGCTGGTCGACCGGATCGCCTCGGCGTGGGGCGCCACGCGGCGCGAGCACGAGAAGACGGTGTGGGCCGAGGTCGACCTCGGCCGTCCCGGCGGGCGCGGGCGCGCCTCCCACCTGACCCGATCGAGCTGAGGGGCCGTCATGCGCAGCGCCACCGGCCTGGAGATCTCCCGCGAGCGGGTCGGTGCCGCCTGCGTGATCACGATCGGCGGAGAGATCGACTTCGACACGGCCGCTTCGTTGTGCAAGGCGGCGAACTCGTGCGTCGACGAGGTCTGCGTGCTCGACCTCACCGCGGTCACCTTCCTCGGCTCCGCCGGGCTCACAGCCCTGCTGGAGTCCACCGCGACCGCTCGCGACCGTGGAGCTTCGCTGCGCATCGTCGTCGACGGCAACCAGCCGGTGATCCGGCCGATCGAGATCACCGAGTTGGACCGCGACCTCGCGCTGTTCCACTCCGTCGGCGAAGCGCTTCAGGCTCGCGGCTTCCGATAGGCCGACGAACGGTCTAGGCCCTGTCCTGTAAGTCGCCGGGTTTGCCGGTCTTCAAGACCTACAAACCCCTACCCCAGCGGTCTTCAACGACGGCAAACCTCACGAGGCTGCTGGGTTTGCGGCGGTTAACGATGATCAACAGAGGGGTTTGGTGGTCTTGAAGACACCCCAACCCCCGGCGACACCGTGACCGGAACACACAGCGCAACCACTTGCAGGACAAGCCCTAGTCAGGTGCCGCGCGCCAGCTCCGGCCCGTGGTCGTCGGTCACGAACGACAGCGCCAAGTCCAGCCCACCCTCCCGCAGGAACATCGGTGCTGCGGGGTTGTCGTCTGGTGCTTAGGTCGGGTGGGGTTCCAGCGGGTGCCGGTTTCAGTGGCGGGTGCGGCTGGGTGCGTGGGGCGTGTCGGTTGGCTGCGTGGGGGTCGGTTTGACCTGGGGCCCCTTGCGCGTGCCGTGGTAGGCCGGGCGGGCACGGGATGGATCCCGGCCCTCGCGGACAAGCGTATGGCACGCGCACCCCAGGTAAAACCGACCCAGTTTCGCTCGCGGCTGAAAGTTGGCTTTTCCCTTAGCCTGCAACGGATTTGACGCTGTCAGAGAACGTTGTAAAATTGGAGATAGCCAACGAGGGGAGGTGTAAACATGTTGGATATCTCAGAACTCCAGACACATTTGCTAGATCATCTACAAGCACACGACGTCTACACGCTCTCCGAGAAACAGCACCTGAAGTTCCTTGCGGATCTGGAGAAGCTCTCGAATCTGGTGACAGCGGTCAAAACTGATGCCGCTACCCATGCGGAGGAGCGTGGTCTGCACACCTCGCAAGGATGTAGGAGCTTGTCGACGTT
>NZ_BAABAL010000026.1:0-283739 GCF_039537405.1 Allokutzneria multivorans
AGAACACACGCACACCATCCACAAGAATCTTAGCGATTCCCTGTCCGGGGCTCTCGTTCTGTTCTGCTGGAAGCTTATCCGGTTCGTTTTTCCGGTGTCAAATCGGGGGTGAACCCGGTCTGTTTTCCGCTTCAGCAGATATTCTGTTGATGTGTTTCGTACTGTACCCGGTCCGTTTTCGGGGCTTTCAGTGGGGGTCCCACTGTCGGTCCGTGTCCCGGCAGTTCCACTTCGCGGTGACCCGCTCGGTGTGGAACAAAAGTTAGCAGGGCGTTCACGGGGCGTTTTCACCCACCCCCCTCCAACCGTGATCTCGCAGGTCAGCGGCCTGCTGGCGAGCGGAGCGGACCGAAGGGGTTGACCCTGACGCCACGTGAGGCGGCAGGGTGACCGCGTCGAACCGGAAGGGAACCTGGGTGGACTACACGGTCGGACAAGTGGCCGCACTCGCGAATGTGACCGTGCGCACTCTTCACCACTACGACGAGATCGGACTGCTGTCTCCGAGCGGGCGCACTCCCGCCGGGTACCGCACCTACGGGGCGGCGGACCTGGACCACCTGCACCGCGTGCTCGCTTATAGGGAGCTCGGTTTCCCTCTCGAGGAGATCATGGCCATCGTCTCCGACCCGGACACCGACACCATGGGACACCTGCGCAGGCAACGCGACCTGCTGATGTCCAAGGTAGAGCGACTGCGCGGCATGGTCGCGGCCGTGGACCGCGAGATCGAGTCGCGGCGCATGGGGATCACGCTGACACCTGAAGAGCGCTTCGAGGTGTTCGGCGACTGGGAGCCCGTCCCCGGCTACGGCGAGGAGGCCGAGCGGCGGTGGGGACAGACGGAGCAGTGGCGCCAGGCGCAGGACCGCATGGGTTCCTTCGACAAGGAGGACTTCGCGCGCATGCAGGCCGCGCAAGCGGAGTGGGTGAAGGAGCTGCTCGCGGCGGTGGACGAGGGGTCGGCCGCGGACAGCGAACGCGCGATGGACCTGGCGGAGCGGCACCGGCAGCTGGTCGGCCTGCTCTACGACTGCTCGCCCGCGCAGCACGTGGGGATCGCGCGGATGTACGTGAGCGAGCCGGAGCAGTTGAACTTTCTAGTGCGCCCTGACCAGCAGCGGCCCGGACTGGCGGAGTTCATCTGCGCCGCGGTCCGGGCAAACGCCAAACGAATGGGTGAGTGACTAGGCCGTTCAGCCCTACAAGGATCTACGGACTTTCGTAGTTCTCTGGGGAGGCCGTGATGGCTGATCGTTCTGTCCGCGCTGTTCACTACGTCGGAAGCCTGCCGGGCGAGGACGCCGAGTCCGCGATGTCGGGGGCGCTGGCGAAATCCGGGTCCCGCCTGCGGACGCTCGCGGACGGCGAGACGGGTGAGCGCGACCGCTGGATCGTGAACTTCGTCGACAGCCTCGACGGACACCCTGACCTGGACACGGTGGCCAGGGGCGCGTGGTCCAGCTACACCGACATTCCGAAGTACCGCATCCGCAAGGGGCGCGAGCTGACCGGCGGCGCGCTGAACCTCGGCTACGTCGACGAGTTCCGGCGCAGCTACCCGGTCTTCAAGAAGCTGCGGGAGAAGCAGGGGAACGAGGGGCTGCGCTACCAGGTCGGCGTGCCTGGTCCCCTGGACCTCGCGATGTTCGTTTTCGGGCCGATCGGTCCCTTTAAGCACGTCAAGCCGTTCCACGACGCGACAACGCGCGAGCTGCGCGAGATTCACGCCGAGGCCGGCGACGACGTGCTGTTCCAGATCGAGGTGCCGGTCGAGCTGGTGTTCATGACCAAGGCGCCGAAGCTGCTGCACGGGGTGCTCTCGCGCTGGCTGGCGAAGAAGGTGGCCGCAGTCGCGGCGGACGCGCCCGAGGGCACGAGCTTCGGCGTGCACCTGTGCCTCGGCGATCTGAACAACAAGGCGCTCGGCAAGTTGAAGAGCGCCGCGCCGCTGGTGACGCTGTCGAACGCGATCGTGGCCGCGTGGCCCGCGGGGCGGAAGTTGGAGTACGTGCACGCGCCGCTCGCGATGGCCGACCTGCCGCCCGCGACGGACGAGTCCTTCTACCGCGCGCTGAGCGGACTCGTGCTTCCCGCAGGGTGCCGGTTCATCGCGGGGCTCGCGCACGAGGGCCAGGACCTGGAGACGCAGCGGCGGTTGCTCGCGCTGGTCGAACGACTCGTGAAGAGCGACGTGGACATCGCGTGCGCGTGCGGTCTGGGTCGGCGGAATGCTGATCAGGCGGCGCGCGCGATGGACCGCTGCAACGAGCTGGCCGAGACGACTGGCTGATCAGCCGACTTGCACGACGGGAGCGCGTGAAGTACCCCCTGTGGGATGACTACGCGCCCCGTCGTGCTCGGCACCCTGGTGCTCGCGGGGGTGCTCGTGGCGTGTGCGGACACTCCGCCGCCACCAGCACCGCCTGCCCCCGTGACAAGCACTGCCGCAGCGACCACGACGACAACCCCGGCGAACACGGGTCCCCTGGTGTCCGTTCAGGACGTGGACCCGAGCATCGTCGTCGAGGCGCGCTACTTCACCGACCACAACTTCGTCGGCGAGCGCATCGACGGCTACGAGGCGAACAAGTGCCTGGTGACACCGCAGGCCGCTGAGGGCCTCCGGCGCGTGCAGGAGGAACTGCGACCGAAGTCGCTGAGCCTGAAGGTGTACGACTGCTACCGCCCGCAGCGCGCGGTGAACCACTTCGTGCGCTGGGCGAAGACCTCGGACACGCGGATGAAGGCGGAGTTCTACCCGACGCTCGGCAAGGACCGCCTGTTCCCCGACGGCTACATCGCCGAGCGCTCCGGGCACAGCCGTGGGAGCACGGTGGACCTCACGCTCATCGACGTGCCCGCGCGACCGCAGGCGCAGTACCGCGCCGGTGAGGGGCTCGCGAACTGCACGGCGCCACAGGAGCGGCGGTTCGCCGACAACAGCGTCGACATGGGTACCGGCTTCGACTGCTTCGACAAGCTGGCGCACACCGCGAACCCGGCGATAGCGCAGCCCGCGAAGGGCAACCGGGCGCTGCTGAAGTCCTTGATGGACAAGCACGGTTTCACCAACTACGCGCAGGAGTGGTGGCACTTCACCCTGCGAGGTGAACCACATCCTGGGACCTATTTCGACCTGCCGGTGCGTTGATCCCGGAAGTCGATACGTTGTCAAGACCAGAACATGATGGGGAGAGTGCATGGCTGCCGATATCGGCGTGACCGGACTCGCGGTGATGGGCCGCAACCTGGCGCGCAACTTCGCCCGCAACGGCTTCTCGGTCGCGGTGCACAACCGCTCGCGGGCCAAGACCGACGCGCTGGTGTCCGAGTTCGGGCACGAGGGCGAGTTCGTGGGCAGCGCGACCGCCGAGGAGTTCGTCGCCTCGCTGTCCACCCCGCGCAAGATCGTGATCATGGTGAAGGCCGGTGGGCCGACCGACGCGGTGATCGACGAGCTGACGCCGCTGCTGGAGCCGGGCGACATCCTGGTGGACGGCGGCAACGCGCACTTCGCCGACACGCGCCGGCGCGAGGCCGCGTTGAAGGAGAAGGGCATCCACTTCGCCGGGGTCGGCATCTCCGGTGGTGAGGAGGGCGCGCTGCTCGGGCCGAGCATCATGCCCGGTGGCTCGAAGGAGTCCTACGCGGCGCTCGGGCCGCTGCTGGAGAAGGTGGCCGCGAAGGTCGACGGGACGCCGTGCTGCGTGCACGTGGGCCCGGACGGCGCGGGTCACTTCGTGAAGATGGTGCACAACGGCATCGAGTACGCCGACATGCAGCTGATCGCGGAGTCCTACGACCTGCTGCGCCAGGGCCTCGGGCTGGGCGCGAAGGAGCTGGCCGAGGTCTTCCGCGGCTGGAACACCGGTGAGCTGGACTCGTACCTGATCGAGATCACCGCCGAGGTGCTCGACCAGGTCGACGCGGCCACCGGCAAGGCGTTCGTGGACATCGTGCTCGACCAGGCGGAGCAGAAGGGCACCGGGCGCTGGACGGTGCAGACCGCGCTGGAGCTGGGCGTGCCGATCAGCGGGATCGCCGAGGCGGTGTTCGCGCGGTCGCTGTCCGGGCACGCGGACCAGCGCGCGGCGGCGGTGAACCTGCCCGGCCCCTCCGGTGGGACCGTCACAGGAGCGCGCGCGGAGACGCTGGTGGAGGACGTGCGGCTGGCGCTGTACGCCTCGAAGATGGTGGCTTACGCGCAGGGCTTCGACCAGATCATCGCGGCCAGCAAGGAGTACGGCTGGGACGTCGACCTCGGCTCGACGGCGACGATCTGGCGCGGCGGCTGCATCATCCGGGCGCGGTTCCTGGACCGCATCCGCGAGGCCTACGACGAGTCCGGTGACCTGCCGTCGCTGCTGGTGGCGCCGTTCTTCGCGAAGGCGCTGGAGCAGGCTCAGCAGGCGTGGCGCCGTGTGGTGACCACGGCGGTGGAGCTGGGCGTTCCAACCCCGGGCTTCGCCTCGTCGCTGGCCTACTACGACGGTCTGCGGCGCGAGCGGCTGCCCGCGGCGTTGATCCAGGGGCAGCGCGACTTCTTCGGCGCGCACACCTACCGGCGCGTGGACCGCGAGGGCAGCTTCCACGTCGACTGGTCCGGCAAGCGCGAGGAGAATCCGGCCTGATCCGAAACGCACTGGAAGCTGGGCTGTTCTCAGAGCAGCCCAGCTTTCGTTTTGAGAGGGTGCGGTGGTGAGGGGACTCGTGTCGATCTTGGCAGCCGCAACCGTCGTCTGCGCTGGTTGCGGCGGTGGTGAACCCGCTGCGAAGGACCTGTGCGGGGTGATCGGGAAGGCCGACTTCCCGTGGCCGGGCGAGCCCACCGCCAAGCGCGAGCAGGACTCGCTGGGGCTGACCTGCTCGTGGTCGGCGGCGGGCTACAGCGTCGCGTTGAAGCGGATGCCGGGCGTTCCGCTGGAGTCGATGCGGAAGTCCTGGAACCTCAAGGAGCCCGCGAAGTCGCTGGGCGGGCGTGAGGTCTTCGTGCACAAGTCCGGTTATGACCTGCGGTCGGCGGACGAGCGCGCGATCGAGTGCCGTGCGGCGATGAAGGACGGTTCCGGTGTCGTGACGCTCCAGGTGCGCAACGACGACACCGCTGATCTGTGCGCGGACGTCACGAAGCTGGCGGAGAAGGTCGCGCGGCACGTTCCAGGATGACCGCCTCGTCGGGTGCGAGCGGGCCCGGCCCTGCTCTGTCCACTGTGGAGTATCGAAGCCGCCAGTCGCCGTCGAGCTCGGCGGCTGTGCTGCCGAAGTTGGCCGCTACCACGGTGTTTCCGCACTGGTAGGCGACCAGGCCGGGAGCGGTGTCCAGCCAGATCGGTTCCGTGCTGCGGAGATCCGGTAGCTCGCGGCGCACGTGCAGCAGGCGCCGGTGGGCGTTCAGGATCGAGTGCGGGTCTTGCTGCTGCACTTCGACGGTGTCGGCCGGCGTGCGGTCGCCGAAGGGCAGCCACGCCGAGGAAGCGCTGGTGAAGCCCAGGTTCTCCTCGGCGCGCCAGGGCATCGGCGTGCGCGAGGCGTCGCGGTTGTGCTCGTGGTTGCCGCCACGCTTGGCGAGCGGATCTTGGGCCAGCTCAGCGGGCACGACGCCGTTGACCAGGCCGAGTTCGTCGCCCTGGTAGAGGAACGGTGTGCCGGGCAGGCCCATGGTCAGCGTCGTCAGTGCGAGCGAACGGGCGGCGCCGTAGCGCGTGGCCGCGCGGCTCCAGTCGTGGCTGCTCTGCGCCCAGGACAGGGCGGGGCTGGCCGAGGACGCCGCGCGCAGCAGGTCGGCTTCGGTCCCGCCAACGTCCACTGTGGACTGGATGAGGCCGAAGTAGAAGTAGGAGTGCAGCCCGTCGCGGCCCAGGTAGCCCGCGAGCGCGCCGGGGTCGGTCATGTGCGTCTCCCCCACCAGGAAAGCGCCGTGGTCGTCGGCGATCATGCGCCAGCGACGGTGGATGTCGTGCAGCGCGGGCTGGCCGATGTCGTGCTGGTGGTCGTAGTGGTACCAGTCCGCCACCGCTCCGCCGATGAGCCGCACGCGGTCGTCGGGCAGGCGCGGGTTGTCGGGCAGTTCCGGGTGCTTGGCCAGGTAGTGCGCGGTGTCCACGCGGAAGCCGTCCATGCCCCGGTCGAGCCAGAACCGCATGATCGACTCGACCTCGTCGGCGACCTTCGGGTTTCCCCAGTCGAGGTCGGGCTGCTCGGGGGTGAACAGGTGCGCGTACCACTCGTCGGTGTGCGCGTCGTAGGTCCACGCCGGGCCGCCGAAGGTCGCGACCCAGTTGTTCGGCGGCTGCCCCGGACCGCGACCCGGCCGCCACAGGTAGTGGTCGCGGTACGGGTTGTCCTTGGCGGACTTGGACATCAGGAACCACGGGTGCTCGTTGGAGGTGTGGTTCACCACGAGATCGCTGATCACCCGCATGCCGCGCGCGTGGGCCTGCTCGATGAGCCGGTCCAGGTCGTCGAGCGTGCCGAAGCGCGGGTCGACGTCGCGGTAGTCGGAGATGTCGTAGCCGTGGTCGTGCATGGGCGAGCGGTAGAACGGCGTGATCCACAGCAGGTCGACGCCGAGCCACTCCAGGTAGTCGAGCTTGCTGATCACGCCGGGCAGATCGCCCCACCCGTCGCCGTCGCTGTCGCAGAACGACGGCAGGTACACCTCGTAGCCGACCGCGCCTGCCCACCAGTCCTGTCGCATCACACCTCCACCTCGCGGGTTCTCACCTTCAACACCACCAGGACCGAGACCAGGCCCAGGGTGATCACGTTCGTCACGGCGACCGGGACGTCGCCGGTGGCGATCCCGTAGACCGCCCACATGCCCACGCCGCCGCCGAAGAGCAGCAACCACCCCCAGGAGAGGTCGCCAGCGCTGCGGGTACGGGCCGTGCGGAGCACCTGCGGCAGGAAGCTGAGCATCGTCAGCGCTCCCGCGACCAAGCCGAAGACCGTCACACCACTCCCTAGTTTGTGCAGTGGCTGTACAAACTTAGACTAGAGGTCATGAGCCCCCTCGCACAAGAACGCTCGCGCGATTCGCTGGGCGCGCTGGTGCTCCAGCTGCACATGCGGGGCGGGATCGCGAGCCGGGCGGAGCTGACCGAGGTGCTCGGGTGCGGGCGCAGCGCGATGGGCTACCTGCTTGGCGAGCTGACCTCGCGCGGCTTGATCTCCATCGACCCCACGGGCGGACCGGCTCCCTCGACGGACGGCGGGCGGCCCTCGCACGCGGTGCTCGTCGCCGATGGCGCGCCGACGGTGGTCGCCGCGCAGCTGTCCGCCGAGTCCGTTGCCGTTGCGCGGGTCGGGCTCGGCGGGAAGGTGCACGCCCGCGTGGAACGGTCGCTGCGCACTCGCGACACGACCGACGCGCTGGACATGCTGAGCGAGCTGATCACGGAGTTCGCCGGGCCCGGCGTGCTCGGCGTCGGGCTCGCGGTGCCCTCACCCGTGCGTCGAACCGACGGGTTCGCGGCGGCTGCGCTGCACCTGGGCTGGCGCGGGGTGCCGCTGCGCGAGTTGTTGCTGGAGCGCCTGGGAATGCCGTTGGCGCTGGGCAACGACGCGAACCTGGCGGCGATGGCGGAGTACCGGCACGGCGCGGGCAAGGGCGCGGAGCAGCTGCTCTACCTGATGACCGGCCACGTCGGGCTCGGCGGCGCGGTGGTCAGCGAGGGGCGGCTCTTCCTCGGCGCGCGCGGCTACGCGATCGAGCCCGGGCACATCACCGTCGACCCGGCCGGAGCCTCGTGCCCGTGCGGCTCCACCGGCTGCCTCGAGGTCGAAGCCGATCATCGGGGACTGCTGCGCGCGGCCGGTCGCGGTGATCATCCGTTGCACGAAGTGCCTGCGGCGGTTGAGGAAGTCCTCGCCGCGGCCGTCGCCGGTGACGCGCGGTGCGGTGCGGCCGTCGAGCAGGCGACGCGGCATCTGGGCAGCGGCCTGGCGAGCCTGCTCAACCTGACCGACGCCGACCGCATCGTGCTCGGTGGCACGCTCGGCCGCCTCTACGACCTGCGCCCGCGCATCGTGGACGAGGGCGTGGCCAGCCGCTCGTTCCTCACCGAGGTGGGCGAAATCCCCGTGGTGCCAGGAGCTTTGCCGGACAGCGTGCTGCTCGGTGCGGCGGAGCTGGCCCTGCAACCGCTGCTGGAGGATCCCAAGCGCGTGCTAGATCGCGAATAGTCGCTTCTCGGCTTCGTCGAGCGCGACCCGTAACGCGCCGAGCGCGACCGCTTCGTCAGGCAGCTCCGAGAGCACCAGGCGCGGCGGCGTGAGGCACAGTTCGGGGACCCTCGCGGAGAGCTTTTCGAGCAGCACGGGGCCGCACTGCGTCAGGAAACCGCCCAGTACCACCAGTTCTGGGTCTACGGCGAGGGCCATGGTCGCGATGCCCTGCGCGAGGTCGTCGAGGAACCCGTCCGCTTCGGACTCGGCGCCCAGATCGGTGAAGGCGCGCGCGAGGTCGTGCTTGGACTGCACGAGGAAGTCGTTGGCGGAGGCCCACGGCGAGTGCGGCAACGCGCCCAGTTCGCCCGCCGCGCCGTGGTTTCCCCGGTGCACGCGGCCGTTGATGACCACGCCGACGCCGAGCTTGTGGTCCGCGAGCACGGAGACCACGTCGTCGACCTCGCGCGCGGCTCCGCGCCAACGCTCCCCCAGCGCGGCGGTGTTGGCGTCGTTCTCCACCCGCACGGGGCAGGCGAAGTGCGCGCCCAGCTCGCCCGCGAGGTCGAGCCCGGTCCAGCCGTCGAGCACCGAGCAGAGCGAGATCCTGCCGTCGCGGTCGACGAGGCCGGGCGTTCCGACGGCGACCGCCCAGAGCTCGTCCCTGGCGACCCCGGCGGCTTGGAGGCACTGCTGCACGGCGCGGCGGGCCCTGATGAGGCGTTCGGGGCCGGGCACGTCGGGGCTCAGCTCGACGCGCTTGGCGCCGACGACCTCGCCGTGCAGGTCGCTGATCACCGCGTAGACCTTGTGCGGGCCGATGTGCAGGCCGAGCACGTGCCCGGCGTCGGCGCGGAAGCGGAAGCGGCGCGCGGGCCGGCCGAGCGGGCGGGTGCCGGCGGAGCCGGGCCGGGCCTCGGCGACCACTCCGGCGGAGATCAGCTCCTCCACCGCGCCCTCGACGGCGGAGCGGGAGAGCTCGGTCGCCCTGGTCAGCTCGGTCAGCGTGAGCGCCACCGCGCGGTGCAGGACGCGCAGCACCCTGGCCGTGTTGAGCCTGCGCAGGGCCGTGGCGTCACCGCCGGGACCACCCACTCCGTCCACGGGGTTCAGGCTAGCCACTTCAGACGCTTCACGACTTTGTGAAAAGTGTGTAGCTTGACGGCATGAGGATCGTGATCGTGACCGTGGGCTCGCGCGGGGACGTCGCGCCGTACACCGGCCCCGCGCTGCGGCTCAGGGAGGCCGGGCACGAGGTCGTGATCGCCGCGCAGTCCGCCTTCGCCGACATGATCGGCGAGCTGGGGCTGGACCACCGGCCGATGCCCGGTGACACGCGCGCCCTGCTGGAGTCCGAGCAGGGGCGGGCCTGGGCGTCCAAGGGCGGTGGGCTGCGCGGGGTGATGACCCAGGTGGAGATCGCCAAGCAGCTGATGGACTCCGTCGCCGAGGGTGTGGTCGCGGCGGCCGAGGGCGCTGATGTCCTTCTGCTGCAACGAGGAGCGCTGCTCCACGGCTACCTGGCCGGCAAGGCCCTCGGTATCCCGACCGCCGCGCTGGAGCTGTTCCCCGGCGTGCCCACCGCGGAGTTCGGCCTCGCCGGGATGGGCGGCAAGGACCTGGGCCGCGTGCTGAACCGGTGGCTGCCGCGCCTGGCGCTGCGCATGCCGTCGCCGTTGGACGCCTCGGTGAAGGAGTTCTGCCGCCGTGTCGGGTTGCCGCCGATGGGAGGCACGCGCGTGCGCCGGATGATGCTCGCCGACCAGGACCACCCGGTGCTGCACGGTTTCAGCAGGCACGTGGTGCCACGCCCGGCGGACTGGCCGCGCGGCACCGACGTGGTGGGGTACTGGTGGCCGGAGCGCCCGCCCGGCTGGACCGCGCCCGCCGAGCTGGTGGACTTCATCCAGGCCGGTCCCCCGCCGGTGTTCCTCGGTTTCGGCAGCATGGCGCCGGGCGAAGGGGCTCGGCTGTCGGAGATCGTGACCGAGACCGTGCGGCGCGCCAAGGTCCGCGCCGTGGTGCAGGCGGGATGGTCGGGGCTCACCGCGACCGGCGACGACGTGCTGTGCGTGGAGAGCGTCCCGCACGACTGGTTGTTCCCGCGCATGGCCGCCGTGGTGCACCACTGCGGCGCCGGGACCACCGGGGCGGGCGTGCGCGCGGGTGTGCCCGTCGTGCCCACCCCGGTGCTCGCCGACCAACCGTTCTGGGCCTCCCGGCTCGCGAAGATCGGCGTCAGCCCGGGCTCGGTGCCCTTCACCAAGCTCTGCGCCGGGCTGCTGGCTCCCCTGGTGTCCCAGGCGGTCACCGATCCGGGCTATCGCGCTCGTGCGCGGGCGCTGGCGGAGAAGGTGCGCGCCGAGGACGGCTCGGCCGCTGTGCTCCGCCTGGTCGCCGGGATGTGACCCGTCGCGGGCCCGCGGCCTGCGGTTCCAGGCCGTAGTGGGCCGGGGTTTGCCGGTCTTCAAGACCCGCAAACCCCCACTTCGGCGGTCTCCAACGACGGCAAACCCCTTGCGGTGCGCGCGGTTCGGCTTGGTCTGGGGCCCTTGCGCATGCGTGTGTGAAGCGGCCCGGTTTCGTTGGCGGCCTGCGGTTTCCAGGCCGTAGTGGGCCCGGGGGGGTCGACGGTCTTCAAGTACACCGAACCCCCGTCGCAGAGGTCTTCAACCACCGCAAACCCCCGCGTCAGCTCGGCCGCCCTCGTACCCAATGTGGCATTTGTTACGTCTGGCGTAACCGATGCCACATTGGGTTCATCAGTCGGCGCTGAAGAGGTTGAGGTGGGGTGGACGAGGGTTTGGGGTGGTTGACGATGTGGCGGAGGGGGGTTTGTGGGTCTTGAAGACTGGGGTTCTAGCGCCACCAGGTGTCGGCGGGGGTGACGGGGACGGTGCGCTTGTGGCGGGTCGCCAGGTACATGCGTTCGAGCTTCGAGGAGACCTCGGGGCTCACGTCGAGGCCTTCCAGGTAGTCGTCGATCTGCTCGTAGGTGAGGCCGAGCGCGACCTCGTCGGGCAGCGCGGGGCGGTCCTCCTCCAGGTCGGCGGTGGGCACCTTCTGCCAGACGCTGGGCGGAGCGCCGAGCTCCTGCAGCAGCGCGGCGCCCTGGCGCTTGGTCAGCCCGGTGAGCGGGGTGATGTCGACGCCGCCGTCGCCGTACTTGGTGAAGAAACCGGTCACGGCCTCGGCGGCGTGGTCGGTGCCGACGACGAGCATGGTGAGCTGCCCGGCGATGGCGTACTGGATCACCATGCGCTCGCGGGCCTTCACGTTGCCGTGCACGAAATCGCGCAGCTTGGGCTCGCCGAGCGCACGAGCGACCTCGGCTCCGACGGCCTCGGCTCCCGGCTTGACGTTGGCGGTGACGACGCGGTCGGGCTTGATGAACTCCAGCGCGGCCTGCGCGTCGGCCTCGTCGGCCTGAACCCCGTGGGGCAGGCGAACGGCCACGAAGCCCGCCTCGTGGCCCTCCTCGCGCAGCTCCTCGCTCGCGAGCTGGCAGAGCCTGCCGGTCAGCGTGCTGTCCTGGCCGCCGCTGATCCCGAGCACGAAGCCCTTCGCGGGGGTGGAGCGCAGGAAGTCCTTGAGGAAGTCGACGCGATCGCGCACCTCGACCTTGGGCACGACGGTCGGTTTGACGGCAAGCTCGGCGAGGATCCGCTCCCGGAGGTTCATCCTCGTACTGTACGACCGCCCCGGTTGACCGCAGGGCCGCTCGGGTACCCGGGCGCCATGGCGAAGACGGAGATGCGGATCACGGCCAGCGCGCAGGACGTGTTCGACGTCCTCGCCGACGGCTGGTCGTACGCGGGGTGGGTGGTCGGCGCCTCGCACATCCGCGAGGTCGACGAGGGCTGGCCCGCCGAGGGCACCCGCATCCACCACAGCGTCGGGCCGTGGCCGCTCCAGGTGGAGGACGTGACGAAGGTGGTCCGCGTGGTGCACGGCGAGCTGATCGAGCTGGAGGCCCGGATGTGGCCGGTCGGCAGCGCGAAGGTCCGGATCACGCTCACCCCGGCCGGGCCGGGGGCCACCGACGCGGTGATGGAGGAGGAGATCACCCGAGGCCCCGCGCGGGTGGTCCCGGACGTGTTGCTCAAGCCCCGCAACGCCGAAGCGCTGCGGCGGCTCGCCGACATCGCCAGGGGCCGGACCTGAGCACCGGCCCCCGGCGGCAGGGGATCAGCCGAAGGACACCGGGATGAAGACGTCGTAGAAGCGGTCGGCCGAGGCGTTGTGGTCGCGGCGGCTGATGATCGCGCAGGTCACCTGCGAGCAGTCCAGGCCGGGGCCCGCCTCGGTGACGCGGATCTTCGCGGTGAACGAGCCGCCGGAGATCGAGAAGACGGACTTCCCGTTGGCGGGGAAGGCGTTGGTCACCCAGGACGAGGGCCCGATCTGCTCGGAGCCTTGGCCGTTGCCACCGAGGCACGGGGCCGGGCGCGCGCCGTAGCTGTAGTCGTCGGGCACCTGGCACAGCGCCAGGTAGTAGCCGTTCGGGTCGTCGTAGCCGGAGCCGGTGATCGTCACGGTCGCGCCCGCCGGGTCCAGGCCGGTGGCGTTGTCCGCGCTCAGGGTGTGGCCGTTGCGGGTGGCCGAGCCCGGTGCGGCGACGGCCGATCCGACCACGCCGGTGAGGCCCACGACGGTGAACAGGGTGACGAGCAGGGTCTTGCGCACAGTGCTGCCCTCTTTCGGCTTTCGGTGAAGGGTGTGGTGGCTTGTGCGTCAGCGGGAAGCGCGCGGGCGGAGCAGGAGTCCGCCGAGCAGCAGGAGCGCGGCGCCGAGAACGGTCAGCGGGACGATGCCGTCGGCTCCGGTGTTGGCGAGGCGCTGCTGCTGAACTTGCTGAGGAGGCTGCTCTTCTTGTTGCTGCGTCGTTGTTTCGACGCTTGTTGAAGACACAGTCGTTGGCACAGTTGTGGTCGTTGGCTGCGTGGTCGTCGTCGGAGTTGTCGTGGTCGGCGTGCGGATGGTGAGCACGGCGCTGGCGCTCGCGGTCTGCCCGGCCTCGTTGCTGAAGGCCACGCGGTAGTGGCCGTTGCGCGCGGGCAGGCGGAGCGTGCTGGTCACGGCCTCGCCCTGGCCGCTCGTCGTGCCGGCGCCGAGGTCGGCCCAGCTCTCGCCGCCGTCGATGCTGTGCTGCCACAGGGATTGCGGCTTCGGCGTGCCGATCGCCGTCGCGGTCAGCGTCGCGGTGCCGGGTTCGACGGTCTGGCTCTGCGGCTGCGCGGTGATCTTGGGCGAGACCGACCGCGTCAGCACGTCGACGCGGTTGTCCTTGGTGTTGGCCACGTACACGAGCCCGTTGCGGCCGACCACGACCGGGCCGGGCTTGCCGATGTCGACGCGCTCGACGACCTTGCCGTCGGCGATCACGCTGACCTGGCCGATCTCCGCCTGGCTGACGTAGAGCAGCCCGCCGTGCGCGGTGATCCTCGTCGGCGCCACTCCGACGCCGATCGGCTGCCCGGCCACCTTGCCGGACTTGATGTCCACTGTGGACACCGCGCCGGAGATCCTGCCCGCCACGTAGGCCTTGCCGTCGGCGATCGCCACCGAACGCGGTTCTCCGGCGATCGGAATGGTCGCAGTGACCTTGTTGTCGGCGGCGCCGATCACGGAGACGGAGTTGCCGGAGGCGTTGGCCACATAGGCGTTCCCGCTGTCGGAGTCGACCGCGACCCCATCGGGTTCGAGTCCCACCGGCACGGTCGCGACAACCTTGTGCTGCGCGTCGATCACCGTGACGGAATTGCCGAGTCCGCTGGTGACGAACACGGTTCCCCGCTTCTGGTCGACCGCGACCCCGTTGGGACCGAGTCCCACTGGGACGGTCGCGAGTACCGTTCGGGACTCAGTGTCCACAACGGACACCGTGGGTTTTCCGCCGATCGCGTCCCTGTTGACGGCGTAGAGCAGCTTTCCGCGCAAGGCCAACTGGGACGTGGTGTTACCGAGCTTGATCGGAGTGCCGATGATCTCATTGGTGCCGCCGCTGATCACCGACACGGCGTCGGCGCGGGCGCTGCTGAAGTAGATGTCGTCCGACGCCGCAAGACCGGCGAGTCCGTTGGCGGGCACGGAGGTCTTGAGCTTGTGCTTGGTGACGCCGCCCGGATCGCCAGGTCCCGGACCACCGCCACCTCCGCTCCAGGCGACCGGAACGCCGACGTCCTGCGTGCGGTCGCCGCTGGCGGTGTGGTCGCTGCGGGTGAACACCGCGCAGGTCAGGATCGCGCAGTCGGCGAACTCGTCCTTGCGCTTCACCGTGATCGTGAAGGAGAACGAGCCGCCGGGCCCGTACGGCTTCACGAGGTCCTTGCCGTAGTCCGGCGGGTTGTTGGAGATCCAGACCGACGAGCCGGCGCCACCGGTCATGTCGACGCCGCCGACGCAGGGCGAAGGAGCTTTGCCGGGACCGTTGTCCACGCACAGCGCGAGGTAGATCCCTTGCGCGCGACGGCTTTCCGTGCCGTCGTCGTACCCGCGCCCGGTGACCTTGATGGCCTGCCCGGCCGGATCGAGGTCGTGGGCCGGGGCGACCGTGAGCGTACGACCGTTGGCACTCACCGTTTTCTCCCCGTTCGCCGCGTGTGCCACCGGCGCGAGGCCGAGCACGAGCAGCACGATGAGTGCCAACCGCCGCATCACTCCCCCTACCTTTACTTAGGCATGCCTAACTTAAACAGCGCGTGCGGGAACCACAAGGGGCACACCGGTTTCCGGGTGCGGGATCACATCGACCGGGTGTTCGTAGACCTCGCTCAGCAGCTCCGGCGTGAACACCTCGACCGGTCGCCCCGACGCCGCGACGCGTCCTTCGCGCAACACGACGGCTTGGTCGGCGTGCGCCGCCGCGAGGCCGAGGTCGTGCAGCACCACCACGACCGCGCAGCCCTCCGCCGCGCGGCGCCGCGCGACTGCGAGCACGAGTTCCTGGTGCTTGAGATCCAGGGCCGCCGTGGGTTCGTCCAGCAGCAGCAACGGTGTTCGCTGCGCGAGCACGCGCGCCAGGGACACCCGCGCTCGTTCACCGCCGGACAGCGAGGGGAAACGTCGGTCGGCGAACTCGACGACCCCCGCGCGCTCCATGCTGTCCCGGATGACGTCCTCGTCGTGCTTCTCCTCGGCAGTTCCCGCCCAGGGAGCGCGTCCCATCTCGACGATCTCGCGCACCCGGAACGGGAAGGACAGCGTTGTGTGTTGCGGCAGAACGGATCGCAGCCGGGCCAGCTCGACCGCCGGGTAGCTCGACGGCTCGCGCCCGTCGATCAGCACGCTGCCCCGGTACGGGAGGTCACCGGCGACCGCCGCGAGCAGCGTGGACTTGCCCGCGCCGTTGGGGCCGACCAGGGCGAGCACTTCTCCCTGGCGCGCAAGGAGATCTACTCCGTCCACAATGGACTTACCGGCGATCCTCACGCGCAGGTCCTCGACCTTCACGCCCAGCCTCCTTGCCTGGCACGGGTCTTGCGCAGCAACCAGAAGAAGAACGGCGCGCCGATCAGCGCGGTCAGCACGCCCAGCGGCACTTCGGCGGGCGCGGCGACCGTGCGGGCGACGAGGTCGGCGCCGACGAGCAGAACCGCTCCGCCCAGCGTGCTCGCCGCGATCAAGGTGCGGTGGCCGGGCCCGGCGATCATGCGAATCAGGTGCGGCACGACGAGTCCGACGAAGCCGATCACCCCGGAGAACGCCACCGCCGCCGAGGTCAGCAGCGCCACCACCACGATCAGCACGCGGCGCATGCCCTCCACGTCGACGCCGAGGTGCCGTGCGGAACGCTCACCGAGCGCGAGCAGGTCCAGCCGCCGCGCGTAGAACGGTGCGACGGCCAGCCCCACCACCGCGCAGGGCGCCACCGCCGCGACCGCGCCCCAGGTCGCCGAGCCCACGCTGCCGAGGTTCCAGAACGTGATCGCGCGGAGCTGGGCGTCGTTGGAGTAGAACATCAGCAGGCCGATCATGGCTCCGCACAAGGCGTTCACCGCCACGCCGGTCAGCACGAGCGTCACGACCTCCGTGCGCCCACCCGAGCGGGAGAGCGCGTAGACCACCGCGACCGCGATGAGGCCGCCGAAGAACGCCGCCGCGACCACGGTCCAGCTGCCCAGGAACGACACCCCGGAGACGACCACGGCCGCAGCGCCGACCGCGGCTCCGGAGGACACCCCGATCACGCCGGGCTCGGCGAGCGGGTTGCCGAAGACGCCCTGCATCAGGGCTCCCGCGCAGCCGAGCGACGCGCCGACCACGGCGCCGAGCACGACGCGCGGGAAGCGGACCTCCCAGAGGGTGCGCTCGCCGAGGTGGTCGGGCAGGTGGCCGGTGTCGATGCCGATCTTGTGCAGCACGGAGCCGAGGATCTGCCCGACCGGGATCTGGTACGCCCCCACGCCCGTGGCGAGCAGGGCCACGACGACGAGGGCGATCGCGAGGACGAGCAGCAGCGGGGCGGGCCTGCCCCTCACCGCCGGTGGATCCGGTCGACGAGCAGGTCGAGCACCTGCGCGGTGCGCGGGCCGAAGTTCAGCAGCACGCCGTCCTCGACCTCGATCACGCGCTTGCGCTCGCCCGCCGGGGTCTGCGCGATGCCCGCGATGCCGACCAGACCGTCGATCCCGCCGACCGAGCGCAGTCCCCCGCCCATCACCAGCAGCACCTCCGGCCGCGCGGTGATCATCGCCTCCGAGGTGATCGGGGTGAACGTGCCCTTGCCCAGCGAGGTGCCGACGTCGACCGCGCCCGCGGCCTCGATCAGCGAATCGGCTCCGGACCCCTTGCCGCCCAACAGGTACACGCCCGCCGTGCCGCGCAGGTAGAGGAAGGCGACCTTGGGCTTGGCGGCCCCTGCGGGCACTCGGGACTGCGCGGTCTTGATCTCCGCGGCCGTGCGCGCGAGGAGGTCCCTGCCCGCGTCCGCGACGCCCAGCGCGGCGGCGACCTTGGTCATCCGGGGCGCGACGTCGCCGAGGTTCCACGCGGCGTTGATCACCACGACGGGAATGCCGGAGCCCTTGAGCTGCGCGAGGACCTCCGGCGGGCCGGTGTCCTCCTGCGCGAGGATCACGGTGGGGCGCACGGAGAACACGCCCTCGGTGGCGATGTCGTGGCCGGTGCCGCTGACCGAGGGCAGGCCGTCCGCCTCCTGGAAGGTCGTCGCGCGGTCCTTGGCGACGACGTTGCGGCCGAGACCGAGGCTGAACACCAGCTCGGAGAGCCCGCCGGAGAGCGGCACGATCCGGCTCACGTCGGTGACCGTGACGTCGCGGCCGTCGTCGGAGCGCACGGTGACCGGCAGCTTCGGCGCCGGGGTCCCGGGCAGCGGGCGGAGTCGCTTCGCGTCCACACCGACTCCGGGCGCGGCGGGTGCCGAAGTCCCCGGCGCTCCCGGCAGAGGGGCGCTCGCACACCCCGTGAGCAGCCCGAACGCCACCAGTATCGCGACCCACCTCATGCGAATTTCCCTCACTTCCGTCACCGTATTCGGTTAGGCTAACCTAAGCATCATGCTTCTGGGTGACCGTCTTTCCCGTCTGCTGCTCGTGCTGCCGGTGGCGCTGCTCGGCCTCGCTCCCGCAGCCTCGGCGGCACCGGCTCCGGAGATCAGCGCCGACTCCCCCGTTGCCGCAGGTGAGCGGATCATCGTGCGCGGCAAGGGTTTCCAGTCCACGGAGCGGATCACGCTCGGCACGTGGGCGGTCCCGGGTTCCTCGGACGCCGAGCGGGCGCGGACGATCACGACCAGTACGAAGGGCACCTTCGCGGCCGAACTGGAGGTGCGGACGGACTTCGCCGTGGCGCCGCGCTACGAGATCCGCGCGGTGGGTGCCGACGGCACGGCTGCCCTGGCCGTGCCTGTCACCGCGCCGACCTCAACTCCCCCTGTCACCACGACGCCCGTTCCAGCCGCACCTGCGGCTCCGGCCGGGCGCGCGGCGGTGCTGGCGGCTGCTGGCACGCCGAAGCTGACAGCGTCGAAGACCACCGGGCTCGCGCAGAACGGCGAGAAGATCACCGTGCGCGGCGAGGGCTACGACGTGAACAAGGGCATCTACGTGGCGATCTGCGTGGACAACGGGCCCGGCAAGGCCCCGTCGCCGTGCCTCGGCGGCGCGGACATGTCCGGTGGGCAGGGCGGATCGGTGTGGATCTCGTCCAATCCGCCGCCGTACGGCAAAGACCTGGCGAAGCCGTATGGGCCCGGCGGTTCGTTCAGCGTCGAGCTGATCACGAAGGCCAAGGACACCAACGCGGACTGCCTCACGCAGCGGTGCGCGGTGGTCAGCCGCAACGACCACACCCGCAGCGGCGACCGCTCGCAGGACGTCATCGTGCCCATCACCTTCACCACCGGAGCTTCGTCTCCTGCTCCCGTTCCTGTTCCGACCACGGCTGTCATCACGGGCGCTCCGGCGCCGAGCCCGACTCCGAAGCCCGAGCACCTCGCGTCCACCGGGACCGAGGGCGTGGTGCCGTTGTCGCTCGCCGCTGCCGTGCTGCTGCTCGCCGGAGCGGGGCTGCTCGTGGCTTCGCGGCGGAGGGCTGGGCAGTGAGGCGGTTGCGCTGCGTGTTCCGGTCGGTGCCGCCGGGGTTGGGGTGTCTTCAAGACCAGCAAACCCACCTGTTGATCATCGTCAACCGCCGCAAACCCAGCGTCCTTGCGGGGTGTGCTGTCGTTGAAGACTGGCGAACCTGACGACCTACAGGACAGGGGCTAGGCGGTGAGGCGGTTGAGGACGGCGGAGATGACGGCCCGATAGGCGTCTCCGCCGAAACCGTTGCGGCGCAAGGCGACGTGCGCCGCTGTGCCGCCGGGGCCGCCGTGCACGGCTCCTCCCGGATGCGCGGAGGCGCTCGCCAGGTAGAGGCGGTCGACCGGGGTGTCGGGGCGGGCGAGGCCCGGGGTCGGCCGGAAGATCAGCTGCTGGTGGATCGCGGCGGTGCCCCCGTTGACCGCGCCGTCGACGAGGCTGATGTTGTGCCGCCCCAACTCGTTCGGGCCCGCGATGTGCCGGGCGAGCACCTTCGAGGTGAAGCCGGGCGCGTGCTTCTCGATGGTCTGCTCGACGCGCTCGGCGGCGCGGCGCAGGCGCGTCTCGTCCCACTTCTGACCGCGCGGCACGTGCGTGTAGGCCCAGACCGACTCCGTGCCGCGCGGCGAACGGCTCGGGTCGGTCGTGGTCATCTGGCCCAGCAACAGGAACGGCACCTTCGGCGTCTGCCCGCACGCGAGCTGCGAGCTGAACCGCGCCAGGCCGTTGAGGTCGCCGCCGAGGTGCACGGTGCCCGCGCCCGCCACCTCCTTCGCGGTCCACGGCACCGGCCCGGACAGCGCCCAGTCGACCTTGACCGTCGAGTCGTCCCAGTGGAAGCGGCTGAGGTCGTCGACCATGCGCGAGGGCAGGTGCTCGGCGCCGACCAGCTCCAGGTAGAGGCTCGGCGCGGGGACGTCGGCGAGGACCGCCCGGCGAGCGCGGACCAGCTCCCCGCTCGCGTCGCGGACCCCGACGGCCGTGCCCTTCGCGATGAGCACGCGGTCCACTCGGCGACCGCAGTCCACCCGTCCGCCAAGGGATTCCAGGCGCCGCACCAGTGCTGAGGTGATCTCTCCGGCTCCACCGACCGGGGCGGGGAAGCCGACGTCCTGGCCGAGCATCGCCAGCAGCCACCCGAAGATCGCGCCGCCCGCCGCGTCCGGGCCGAGGTCGGTGTGCAGGGCGTTGCCCGCGTACAGCAGCTGAGCGCCCTCGCCCGAGAACTGCTCCTCCGCGAGCGTGCGCACCGGCATCACAGCACGCCTCGCGAACCGCAGCGCGTCGCCGGCGCCCATGCGGCGGAACAGGCGCGCGGCGGCTCGGACCGGCGGGAAAGGCCGGAACAGCGCTTCGACCAGGTCGTCACGGATGTGTTGCCACGCAAGGAATTCTTCGCGCCAAGCGTCGCCGTCGCGCTCAGCGAACTGCGCGACCGACTCCGCAGTGCGCTCGATGTCGCGGGACAGCACGGCGACGCGGTCGTCGGGCAGAACGTGCGCGAGGACGTCGGGGGCGTGCCGCCACGCCAGCCCGTGGCGCTCCAGGTCGAGGCCGAGCATGAACGGGGAGACCGCGCTCATCGGGTAGAACGCGCTGCAGAAGTCGGTGGTGAAGCCCGGCGCGGTGACCTCGCCGCTGCGCACCGACCCGCCCGGCTCGTCCGCGGCTTCGAGCACCACGACGCTCCACCCGGCGTCGGCCAGCAGATTGGCCGCGACCAGCCCGTTCGGGCCCGCGCCGATCACCACGGCGTCGGCGGTGTCACCTGGGTGCGTCACGCTTCTCCTTGGGACTGGTGGGTCGGCCTGCCCCACCGTAGATCGCGGATGCGCCGCGCGGGGCCTTGATCAGGTTTCAGAGGTGGGCTCTGCTCTCCGGAACCGGTCGCCATTCCGCCGATCACCTCGGCGAGCGCGTCGGCGCTGTCGTGCTCCGGACGCCAGTCCAGCTCGGCGCGCGCCCGCTCGCAGCGCACGAGGCACGCCTGGTCAGCCAACGCGAGCCAGCCGGGGTGCAGCGGTTGCAGGCCCAGCCGCCACGCCGTCCAGGCGAGGCCGCTCAACGGCGACAGAGGCACGGGAACCCGGACTCCACCGAGCACCCGGCCGATGTCGTTTGCCGTGAGCAACGGATCGGCGGCGAGGTTGAACGCGCCGGTCGCACGGCGCTCCAAGATCCGCACGAGGGCCGAGGCGACGTCGTCGGCGTGCACGAGCTGAAGCCGCAACCCCGGCCACAACGGCAGCGGCAACCACCGTTTTTTCAGCAGCGACAAGGGAAACAGCGAACTCAGCAGCCAACGTCGCATCTCCGCCCCGGAGGCGCGCTGCACCACCGAGGCCGGGCGCACGCACGCGTTGCGCAAGCCCGAATCGGCGACCAGAGCTTCGGCTGCGGCCTTCTGCCTGCTGTACGCGCTGCCCTCGATACCGCCGAGCGGCCAGTCCTCGTCCACCAAGGCCCAGCGGCCGGCGGGCTCGTAGGCGGCGACCGAGGAGCCGAACACCACGTGCGGGACTTCGGCGTCGCGCGCGGCGACGAGGACGTTCTGCGTGCCGACGATGTTGGTGCGCCGCATCTCGGGGTCATCGGTGCGCGGGTGGATCGCCCAGGCCAGGTGCACCACCGCGTCGGCCCCGCTGAATGCCTCGCGCAGCGCCGCCTCGTCCGTGCCCACGTCGCAGGTCGTCCAGTCGGCGCGCGCGTACGGTTCGACCTGGTCAGGGCGCCTGCGCGCGAGGGCGGCGACCGTCCACCCCGGTGGGAGACGCCTGAGCAGGGCCGTGCCGACGTTCCCGCTGGCCCCGGTCACCGCGATTCGCATGGTCCTGGAGTTTCCCGCCGACCGGCCCGCTAATCAGCGCAGCTGGAGGACGGGGCCCTTCGTGGCCGGAGCGGCCTCCACTCCGTCCAGCACGACCAGGCCCACGTCGGGGCCGGCCGCGACCTCACCCCGGTGGAAGAGGAACTCCGGGTCGTTGGCCCACTCGTCCCGCGTCGCCGCGACCTCGCGAGGTCCTGCGGTGCGGGCAGTGCTCGGCCGCTTCCCCGGCGTCCGCGCGGGCAGTTCGGGATGCTCGCCCGTCTCGACCGCCAAGGGCTCTCCCGGCAGCAACCACAGCGTGCGGCCCTCGGTGCACAACCCGGCGAGCAGGCCGATCTGCCCCGCGCGGTCACTGTGCAGCTCGACGCTGCGACCCCGGCGGACGTCCTCGACCGCCTCGCGTTCGGCTTCGGTGAGCTGGTGGACGCCCAAGAGCTCGGTCGCGTCCTCCACCGACATGTGACCGCGCACCGGCCATCTCGGGAACACGGGCTTCGGCCAGGTGTAAGGCAGGTCGTCCGGCACGTCGGGAAAGAAGCGGCGGTAGTGCTCGGGGTCCTTGCGCACCAACGCCGACCGGTGCGACAGGTGCACCGCCTCGTCCCCGAGCCACGGCGGCACGGCTCCCGCGTCGATCAGCTCACCCTGGTCAGGCACCACGCCGCCGGTGAATTCCAGCAACGAGTGCGCCGTCGAGTCCGAGTGCCCGCGCGCGGTCCACTCGCGGCACACCTGGACGCCGTAGGCGACGAGCGCCCGCGTGAAGCCCCGCCACATCGTGACCGCCGGGTGGTGCTTCCATCCGTACTCGGGCCACACCAGCGCGCGCAGGACCTGCACGTTCTCGACCCGTTGCTTGCCGAGGCGGCGATCGTCGAGCACCTGAGCGCTCGCGGCGAAGTCGGCATACGGCAGGAACGTCTGCATCCCCAGTCTCTACCCAGAACCCGGCAGATCACGCATAGGGTCTTCGCGTGCACGACGTCATCGAAGAGCTGCTTCCGCCGCGCGGCGCGCACGACCTCGCTGGTCTGCGTGAGGTCGACGCTGAGCTGCTGGCCGGCTACGTCGCCGATCCGGCGAACGACTGGTGGCGGCGTCGGCTCTGCGCCGAGGCGTTGGCCGGGCGGGTGCCGCAGCGGTGGACCGAGGCGTTGATCGCCCGCGTGCGGGACCTCGGCGAGACGGCAGAAGTTCGCCGCGCACTCCTGGACGTGCTGGCAGACCGCGCGGAGCTGCTGCCGTGGCTTCAGAGCGAAGAGCGGCAGCGCGACACGTCCTACGGCATGGCCGAGGCCTTCCTCAAGGCACGCGGTCGCCTCGGTGATCGGACCGCGCTGCACGAGCTGGTGCTGCTCGCGGCCGATCCGTGGACGCATCGGCAGTTGGCCGGGTTGGAAGGGCTTGAGGGGCTCATCGAGCGTCACGGAGCCGAGGCGCTCCTGGCCGAGGTCGGCAGCGAACTACCGCAGGAACGGCTTTTCCGCGTGCGGATGCGCTACCGCGCGGACGAGGACGTGACGGACGCGCTCGCCGATCCTGACCGCACTGTCGCGCACTTCGCTCACGAGCTGGAGTTCGCTCCGCAGCGGCTGCGCGAGTACATCGCCGAAGCCCCCACGACCGAGGCGAAGGTGTGGGCCGCCTGCGCACTGCACGAGCAGACCGGTGACCTGGCGGAGACCCGGTCGATCTACGACGCGCTCGGCCGCCCACGGGTGGAGGTCGACGGCCTGGACGAGGAAATCCGCGCGGTGATCGTGCACAACCACGTGCCCACGTGCCAACGCCAGAGCGACCCGAGGTGGCGGCTGGAGTACCTGTGCATGGAACACCCGGCCGTCGTAGATCATGTCCAGCGAGCCGTTGCCGCGCTCACCGAGGCGGGCCTGGCGCCGAAGGAGCCGATCCGGGCGGGCGAGCACCACGGCAGCGGCGACGACACCTACCACGTGATCTTCCTCGGCGACTCCGAGCGCGAGGTCTGGATCAGCACGCTCGGGCGCTTCGCCATGGGCGACGACGAGGCCCGCTCTTCCTTGGAGGCAGCGGGATTCCGGTGGATCGATTTCTACGGCGCGGTCAAGGTCACGGGCCTCTACGTCTACTACTTCGGCGCCCGCACACCGCTCACCGTCGACAGCCTGCTGTTCTTCTGGCAGGACTAGCTGTCCCGCGAGGCGCCTGTGCACCTCGCGGGACACGTGCTAGCCGCGAATGCCGGGCGCTTCGGCCGCGATCGTGGTGCTGTCACCGTGACCGGTGTGCACGATCGTCTCCGGCGGGAGCTCCAGCAACCGCTTGGTGATCGAATCCACGATCGTGCCGTGGTCGGAGTACGACCGCCCCGTGGCACCGGGTCCGCCCTGGAACAGAGTGTCGCCGGTGAACACCACTCCCAGCTCAGGCACGTGGAAGCAGCACGCCCCGGGCGCGTGGCCCGGCGTGTGCAGCACGTGCACCTCGGTGCCCGCGACCTCGATCACCTGCCCGTCGGCCAACTCACCGCCGGGGCGCACGTCGGGATGCGTCAGCTCCCACAGCACGAGATCGGCCGGGTGCAACAGGATCGGCGCACCGGTGGCCTCGGCCAGCTCCGGCGCGTAGCGCACGTGGTCGTCGTGCGCGTGCGTCGCGATGATCGCCTTGACCGTGCGGCCGCCGATCACCTCCAGGATCGCGGCGACGTCGTGCGGGGCGTCGAAGACGACGCACTCGGAGTCATCGCCGAGTACCCAGACGTTGTTGTCCACGTCGAAGGTCTCGCCGTCCAACGAGAACGTGCCGGAGGTGATCGCGTGATCGATTCGAACCATCAGATTGTTCCCTCCGCTGGGAAGATCACGTCGGTCATCAGAAGATCACCACCGAGCGGAGGACGTCGCCGTGGTGCATCTTCCCGAAGGCGGCCTCCACGTCGTCGAGCGCGATCTCCTCGGACACGAAGGCGTCCAGGTCCAGGCGCCCCTGCCGGTAGAGGTCGACCAGCATCGGGAAGTCCCGCGTCGGCAGGCAGTCGCCGTACCAACTGGACTTCAGCGCACCGCCCCGGCTGAAGAAGTCGATCAGCGGCATGTCGATGCGCATGTCCGGCGTCGGCACCCCGACCAGGACCGCCGTCCCGGCGAGGTCGCGGGCGTAGAAGGCCTGCTTCCAGGTCTCCGGGCGGCCGACCGCGTCGATCACCACGTCCGCGCCGTTGCCGTCGGTCAGCTCCTGGATCGCGGTCACCACGTCCTCCACCGAGCGCGCGTCGATGGTGTGCGTGGCGCCGAAACCACGCGCCCACTCCAGTTTCCTGGGGTCGGTGTCCACCGCGATGATCTTCGCGGCACCCGCGAGCCTGGCCCCGGCCACCGCGCCGTCGCCGACCCCGCCGCAGCCGATCACCGCGACCGAGTCGCCCCTGCCGACGCCGCCGGTGTTGATCGCCGCGCCGATGCCCGCCATGACACCGCAGCCGAGCAGGCCGACCGCGGCCGCCCGAGCGTCGGGGTCGACCTTGGTGCACTGTCCACTGTGGACGAGCGTCTTCTCGGCGAACGCGCCGATGCCCAGCGCCGGGCTGAGCTTCGTGCCGTCGAGCAGCGTCATCGGCTGCGCGGCGTTGTGCGTGCTGAAGCAGTACCACGGGCGCCCGCGCTTGCAGGCCCGGCAGTCCCCGCACACGGCGCGCCAGTTCAGCACCACGAAGTCACCGGGTTCGAGGCCGCTGACCCCCTCGCCGACGGACTCCACGACGCCCGCGGCCTCGTGCCCGAGCAGGAACGGGAACTCGTCGTTGATCCCGCCCTCGCGGTAGTGCAGGTCGGTGTGGCAGACCCCGCACGCCTGGACCTTCACCACGGCCTCGCCGGGGCCCGGATCGGGGACGACGATCGTCTCCACCGTGACCGGCTCACCACGCCCCTTGGCGATGACGCCCCTGACCTGTTGTGCCACGACCGGCCTCCAGATTCGTCTCGACGCATGTGGATCTCCGACGACCGTAGCCCCGGGGTCACCGCCCGTCGAGTTCGGCGACCTCCGCGTCGGTGAACAGCCGCGAACGGATCAGGAAGCGCACGCCCTCCGGAGCTTCGAGGGAGAACCCGCTGCCCCGGCCCGGCACCACGTCGACGGTGAGGTGCGTGTGCCGCCAGTACTCGAACTGCGCGGCCGACATCCAGAACGGCACCGCCTCGGGCACGCCGTCGATCTCCAGGTCGGCGAGGTGCACGTCCGAGCCACCGGTGCGGAACTCCCCCGCGAGGTAGCACATGGGGGCGCTGCCGTCGCAGCACCCGCCGGACTGGTGGAACATCAGCGCGCCGTGGGACTCCCGGAGGCCGCGGAGCAGCTCCGCCGCCGCCGGGGTCACCGCGACTCGTGCGGCGGGCATCAGAAGAAGCCCTGCGCGGACTCCGAATAGCTGACCAGCAGGTTCTTCGTCTGCTGGTAGTGCTCCAGCATCGCGCGGTGGTTCTCGCGCCCGATCCCCGACTGCTTGTAGCCGCCGAAGGCCGCGTGCGCGGGATAGGCGTGGTAGCAGTTGGTCCACACGCGCCCGGCCTGGATCGCGCGCCCCGCCCTGTAAGCGGTGTTGGTGTCGCGGGACCACACGCCCGCGCCGAGGCCGTAGAGCGTGTCGTTGGCGGTCTTGATCGCGTCGTCGAAGTCGTCGAAGCGCGTCACCGAGACCACCGGGCCGAAGATCTCCTCCTGGAAGATCCGCATCTTGTTGTCGCCCTCGAAGATCGTCGGCTGCACGTAGTACCCGCCCGACAGCGCCCCGCCGAGCTCGGCCCGCTCGCCGCCGGTGGCGACCTTCGCGCCCTCCTGCCTGCCGATGTCGATGTAGGACAGGATCTTCTCCAGCTGGTCGTTGCTGGCCTGCGCGCCGACCATGGTGTCGGTGTCCAACGGGTTGCCCTGCTTGATCTTCTTCGTGCGCTCCACCGCGTCGCCCAGGAACCGGTCGTAGATGGAGCTCTGGATCAGCGCGCGCGACGGGCACGTGCAGACCTCGCCCTGGTTCAGCGCGAACATCGCGAACCCTTCGAGGGCCTTGTCGTAGAAGGCGTCCTGGGCGGCGGCGACGTCGGCGAAGAACAGGTTCGGGCTCTTGCCGCCCAGCTCCAGGGTCACCGGGATGATGTTCTCGCTGGCGTACTGCATGATCAGCCGCCCGGTGGTGGTCTCGCCGGTGAAGGCGATCTTCGCGATGCGGCTGCTGGAGGCGAGCGGTTTGCCCGCCTCCACACCGAAACCGTTGACCACGTTGAGCACTCCGGCCGGGAGCAGGTCCGCGATCAGCTCCAGCAGCACGTGGATCGAGGCCGGGGTCTGCTCGGCGGGCTTGAGCACCACCGCGTTGCCCGCCGCGAGCGCGGGGGCGAGCTTCCACGTGGCCATCAGCAACGGGAAGTTCCACGGGATGATCTGGCCGACCACACCCAGCGGCTCCTGGAAGTGGTAGGCGACGGTGTCGGCGTCGATCTGCGAGATCCCGCCCTCCTGCGCGCGCAGGACCCCGGCGAAGTAGCGCCAGTGGTCCACGGCCAGCGGCAGGTCGGCCGCCAGGGTCTCGCGGACGGGCTTGCCGTTCTCCCAGCTCTCCGCGACGGCGAGCTGCTCCAGGTTCTGCTCGATCCGGTCGGCGATCTTGAGCAGCACGCCGGAACGCTCGGCCAGCGAGGCCCTCCCCCAGCTCGCGGCGGCCCCGTGCGCGGCGTCCAGCGCGCGGTCCACGTCCTCGGCGGTGCCCCTGGCGATCTCGGTGAACACCTCGCCGGTCACCGGGCTGGGGTTCTCGAAGTACCGGCCCTTCGCGGGCGGCACGTACTCGCCGCCGATGAAGTGGTCGTACCGCGAGCGGTAGGACACGATGCTGCCTTCGGAGCCTGGAGCGGCGTAGGTCGCCATCTGCTGCCTCCCACGTCTTCGGGGGTGAGTGGCTCGCAGGTTACGAAGGGCAACGTTGCACCCACGTTGCACTTGCGCCGGGTGTCGTCGGCGGTCAATCATCGAGGAGATGGCCACCCCGCCCGCGGATCCGTTGGAGAGCGCCCGGGTTCTGGTCCGCGTGCACGAGGCGGTGCTCGGTGGGAGCCGCGCGCCACAGGCTCCCCGCACGGTGATCGCGGAGTCGTGGCGGCGTTCCCTCGACGCCCACGTGGACCCCGACCGCACCGAGGCGCCGACGGTCTACGCCCAGCGCGAGGTCTCCGAACTGCGCGCCGCGCACCCGCTCGCCTCGACGCTGCCCGCACTGCGCGCGACGCTGCGCGGGCTCGCCGAGGAGTCCGGTCAGATCATGATCGTCACCGACGCGACGGGCCACATCCTGTGGTGCGAAGGGGACAACGCCGTCCGGCACGCCGCCGAACGCGCCGCGCTCGCCGAGGGCACGCGGTGGTCGGAGGACGTCATCGGCACCAACGCGATGGGCACCGCGCTCGCGCTCGGCCGTTCGGTGCGCATCCACTCCGGTGAGCACCTCGTGCGCAGCTACCACTCGTGGACCTGCGCGGCGAGCCCCGTGCGCGACCCCGACACCGGCGCCGTGCTCGGCGTGGTCGACGTCAGCGGCCCTGTGCACACCGCGCACCCCGCCGTCGCCGCGCTCGTCGAGGCCGCCGCGAAGCTCGCCGAAGCGCAACTGCACGCTTCGCTGACCGCGCGCGAAGAGCTTCTGCGCGAACGGAACATGCCGCACCTGCTGGGTTTGCGCGGCGAGCCCGGAGCGCTGCTCACTCCGACCGGCCGCGTCCTCGTGTCCGGCATCAGCGGCTTACCGACCCGCGTCGACGTGTCCGGCCCGGAGATCCGCTTCACCGACGGGCGCACCGGGCTGCTGGAGCCGCTGCACGAGGGCTTCCTGCTGCGCGTGCCGACGTCCTCTTCGGCGCCGCTGTTGTCGTTGTCGCTGCTGGAAGATCCCGTCGTGACGCTCAACGGCCGCCAGCACCCGTTGAGCTTGCGCCACGCCGAGATCCTTGCCGCACTGGCACTTCGCCCCGACGGCCTCAGCGGCGAGGCGCTCGCCCTTGCCACCCACGGCGAGGACGGCAACGCCGTGACCGTCCGCGCCGAGGTGCACCGGCTGCGCACTCAGCTCGGGATCGTCCTGGGGCGCAAGCCCTACCGCCTCCTCGCCGCCGTCGACGCCGACTTCCTCCGCGTGCGCGCCGCCGTGCGCTCCGGCGATGCCGCGCTCGCCGTGCGGTCCTATCGCGGTCCGCTGCTCCCCCGCTCCGAGGCTCCACTCGTGCGGGCCGAGCGCGAGGAACTGCACGCCGCCGTCCGCTCCGCCGCACTACACTCCGGATGCCCCGATGTGGTGTGGGACTTCGCCCAGCAGCCCCACGGCTCCGACGACATCGAGGTGCACGAGGTGCTCGCGCGCACCCTGTCCCCCGCCGACCCCCGCCGCGCCTGCGCGCTCACCCGACTCCGCGCACTGTCGCTGCCGTGAAACCGGTCAGACGCTCTCGACGAAGAGGTCGGACGCGCAGAAGGCCTCCGGGTCGAAGTCGTGGTTCCAGCCCCGGTGCAGCAGGGTCGCGCGCAGCAGGTCGGGGGCACAGCGGAGGTCCTCGACGTCGAAGCCGGTGATCGGCACGACCACCACGGGATCGGCGACCAGGGCCGAAATGCTCGCCGCCACGTCGGGCACGGCGAGGAAGAGCGGGAAGTACAGCGAGCACATCGAGCGGTACGCCTCGCCGTCACTGAGCATGATCCACTCCTCGTCCCCCGGCTCCCACCGGTTGAGCAGATCCCACCGTTGGGCGACGGCCGTGGACGCGGCGTAGGCGCTCGCCTCGCCCCAGCCGTAGAGGGCGCGTTCCCACGGGCGAGCGTCGCGCCACTGGGACAGCGCGGGATCGAGGTCGATCATTTCGGGCTCCCTGGGCAGGCGTGGATGGTTTTCGTCTCGCGGCGGTAGACGTTCACGATGGTCGTGGGTCGCCCCGTCTTTGCGTGGACCCCGACCACGGAGTCGAACTCGACGACAGCCTTCGTCTCCGCCCAGAGCCCGGCCTCATCCGCCCGCTGCGCCGCGTCGAGGGCGATCCGGTTGGCGTCGAGCCCCGGCAGGAAGACGCTCTTCCCCTCCTCATCGGTGCCGTCGAGGTGCGCAGCCTGCGCCGCGTTGTTGGCGCGGTAGTGGCCGTCAGCGGTTTGCTTGTGCTTGTCCACCCACAGCGTCCGCGCGGTGAACGGCTCCTTCACCTGGGGCCCGACGCGGCGGCCGAAGACGGGGCTCGGCGGCCTGTCCCGCTCGGCGATCCACTTCTCCTTGAGCGCGGTCGCGCGCCACTGCGGGCTGCGCAGCTCCTCGACCTCGGCGAGATCGCCCTCAAGGCCGCACCGCACCTCCGCGCAGACCTCCAGCACGGAGGACATCCGGTCGTCGACCGCCGCCACGAACGCGGAGTGCGCGCGCGAGCCCGCCTCGGCCAGCAGCGCGGCGACGGACTCGACCGCATCGCGGGCCCGGTCGGCCGCGGAGTCCGGCAGCGCACCGCGCGCGGCGGTCAGCGCGGCGGCCACCTCGGCGTAGGAACTCATGCTCACCCCCTGGATCGCCGTGCACAATCGCAGAGAAAAGCCTGTTGCCACCAAGGCAAACCGCCACCCGGATGGCCTAACTTTCAGCCGCTCATGAGCTGTTGGGTCCGGGCGATGTCCTCGTCGAGGCCCCTGGCGATCTCCTCGCACGCGCTCAGCGCGGTGCCCGCGTCGGAGTCGGCCTGGCTGAGCAGGCCGTCGTAGCGCACGACACCCGCGGCGGCGAGATGTCCGGCGACGGTGCGCAACGCGGAGAGCACTTCCTGGACGAGCGCGCCCGGCAGGGCCTCACGAGCGGCGGAGAGGTTCTGCACAGCCTGGTCGTAGCCGCTCATTCCAGCCTCCCACCCCGAGGAAAACCGCGAAACCCGACCATAGCTAATGCAAACGCGGTGGGGTATCCAGACAAGGGCAAACGCCTGCATCCGTTGGGGCGAAAGGGAAATTCCCCGAGATTCCCCCAAATCAGGGAGTCTTGCGCCGCACGCTGAGCACGACGTGGGCGACCAAGCCGAACACCAGGCCCCAGAATGCGGAACCGATGCCGAACAGGGAGAGGCCGGAGGCGGTGACCAGGAACGTGACGGCGGCGGGCTCGCGGTCGCGGGGGCTGGCCATCGCGCCGCTGAGGCCGGAGATGAAGGCGCCGAGCAGCGCGACACCGGCGATGGCGGCGACGAGTTCCTTGGGCAGGCCGGTGAAGACGCCGATGAGCGCGCCGCCGAAGGTGCCGACGGCGAGGTAGAGCAGGCCGCAGAACACTCCGGCGGGGTAGCGCCTGCGCGGGTCGGGGTGCGCCTCCGGACCGGTGCAGATGGCGGCGGTGATCGCGGCGAGGTTGACGGCGTGGCACCCGAACGGCGCGAGCGCGAGCGAGGCGAGCCCGGTGCCGCCGACCAGCGGCCGGTCGGCGGGGCGGTAGCCGCTGGCCTGGAGCACGGCGAGGCCGGGGGCGTTCTGCGAGGCCATGGTGACCACGAACAGCGGCACGCCGACGCCGATGATCGCGGCGACGTCGAACACCGGGGTCGTCCACAGTGGACTGGCGAGGTCGAGCGAGACGCCTCGGAAGTTCAGTCCGCCGCTGACCGCCGCGGTGAGCACGCCGAGCAGCAGGGCGACCGGGACGGCGTAGCGGGCGCTGAAGCGCTTGGCGAGCACGTAGCCGACGAGCACGGCCGCCGCGACGAGCGGGCCCTGGCCGAGCGCGCGGAAGGCCTCGACGCCGAAGGAGAACAGGATGCCCGCGAGCATCGCGGAGACGAGCGCGTCGGGCACGAGCGCCATGAGCTTGCCGAAGACGCCGGAGAAGCCGACGAGGGTGATCGCGAGCGCGGAGACGAGGAACGCGCCGATCGCCGAGGCGTAGGAGTAGGAGCCCATGCTGGTGACGAGCAGCGCCGCGCCCGGCGTCGACCACGCGGTGATCACCGGGACCTTGGTCCACAGGCTGAGCACGAGGCAGGTGAGCCCGCTGCCGAGGGAGATCGCCCACAGCCACGAGGTGGTCTGCGCCGGGGTGAGCTTGCCCGCCTGCGCCGCGGTCAGCACGATCACCATGGGTCCGGAGTAGGACACCACGACGGCGATCAGGGCGGCGACGAAGGACGACAGCGAGGCGTCGGAGAAGAACGACCGCCGGTCCGTCCGTTGTGCTGCAAGGACTTTCTCGGGCATCGGAAGACCCTATTCAGCGACACCGCCCACCGTCGAGGGTGACGGCCCGCACACCCCCTGACCTGCGTTCGAGCCGCTGTTCGGTACGGCGACGGCGAACGGGGTTCCGCGCGCGGGCGCGAGGTGCTCCGATGATCTTCGGAGTCGGCCGAAGGGGAGCAACGCGTGCGCCGGTGGCGGGTGACGGTCGGGATCGCGATCGGTGTGGTGGCGGTGATCGTCGCGATCTGGGCGACGGACTGGTTCGGCGGCGCGGCGACCCGGCTGCGCGTCGCGGTGACCGGCCTGCCCGAGGGCATCAGCGGAGCGGTGACCGTCGTCGGGCCGGTGTCCTACACGGTGGCCGGGCACGCGGACGAGCGCAACGTGCCCGCCGGGACCTACGTCGTGCGGATCGACCCGGTGTTGACCGAACTGGGGGACGCGCACCCGGACGCCGAGACCTTCGCCGTCACGGTGACCACCGGCGAGACGGCGACCGCCAACGCCGAGTACGTCACGGTGATCCCGAACAGCACCACGGTGCTCGACCACACCAATCCCGGCATCGTCGGCACTGCGGGCACGACGGTCACCTTCGCTGCCGGAGCACCAGCGCTCGCGCGGCTGAAGCCGGGCTCGGTGTTCATCGTCGCCGAAGGCCCGCAGACGCCCGATCCGCTGGCCCGGCGCGTGCTCTCGGTCAACGGGACGGTCGTGGAGACGACACCGGTGCCGATCTCGGAGGCGCTGCCCGCCGGCCGGTTCCGCTTGGCGGACAACGGCGAGAGCCTGGGGTTCCGTCCGATCGCCGAGTCACCGATGTTGTCGGTGAACTTCGGCGAGATGCTGGCGGCCAAGGGAACCGGCCGGTGCTCGGCCGGGGGCGCGCGGGGCGTCATGGACGTGCACAACCTGCGCCCGAAGTTCGGCGGTGACTTCGACTGGGGCCTGTTCCCGCCCAAAGCCAAGATCGACGTCACCGCGACGCTGAACCCGAAGGTCACCTTCCAGGCCGAAGTGGCCGCGGCGGTGGAGTGCCAGGTCAAGGTCGAGAACAGCGCGGGCCTGAAGTGGCTGAACAACCTGTGCGGCAAGGTGGTCGGACGCCTGGTCAAGGTCGGGCCGGTGTCGCTGAAGTGCAAGGTGAAGCCGTTCGTCGGCGCCGAGGTGCGTGCGTCGACCGGCACGAAGATGGGCTTCGACGCCACCCTGCACGCGGGGATCAAGAACTCCGACGAGACGCTGACCATGTCCGATCCGCACGGCTACACGCCGGTCCAGCGGGTGGTCAAGGGCGTGGACGCGAAGATGTCCTTCCAGGGCAAGCTGGGCCTGGAGATCGGTCTCTACGGCGGAGATCCCAGTGGCACCGCGTGGCTGGGGCTGACGCTGGAGGCCTCGATGGGGCCGGAGCTGGCGATCGGCTCGACCTCGGCGGAGGCCAACCTGCTGTTCGGGTTGGCGCTCAACGGGGAGGTCGAGCTGGACGCCCGCTTCAAGGACTGGAAGCGGAAGATGAAGATCGCCTCCATCGAGCGGAAGTGGCCGGTGTGGCAGACCAACGACACCGCGTCCTTCCGCAAGCCACCCGCTCCGGTCTCCAAGATCGGCACGGTTTTCTACGGCCAGTACGACGCGAGCACCTACCGCAACGTCCTGTACTCGAAGTCCGGTGACCAACCGGCGAAGAGGCTCGGGGAGGTGCGCGGCGCCGTCTCCCCGGACGGGAGCAAGCAGGCGTGGATGGACGGCAGTCGGCTGATGGTGGCCGCCGTGGGTCAGCAGGCCCGCGCGCTCGCGAGCGGCGTCGACCTGCACGGCCTGTGCTACACGCCCGCGTGGACCCCGGACTCGCGCTCGATCCTGTTCCACGAGAAGCAGGACCGGTGGGCGGTGATCGATGTCGACAGTGGACGGACGACGCCGCTGAGCGGCCCGACGGGGTGCTATCCGGTCATCTCACCGGACGGCGGGTCGATCGCCTGGTACGACCAGAGCGCTCCAGCGACGAGCGCGAGGGTTCGCATCACCGACGCCGACGGCTCGAACAGCCGCTTCGTCCCGCCCATCGACGGCAAGCCCGATCCCTGCTTCAACTCCGTGGTCGCGCTCTCGCCGGGTGGTGAGCGGGCAATCATCGACGAGACCTCCTTCGATCGGCACGCGTGCGGCGACGGCCCCGGCTCAGGCCTGGCGTCCTCCGGGGTGCTCGTGGACACCACGACCGGGAAGTCGGTTCCGCTCGACACCGGGCCAGTGTTCTCGGCGGTGTTCAACGACGACGGGAGCGTGCTCGCGATGCCCTCGGCAGGCAAGCCGGAACTCGTCCTGCTCAGCCCGCAGGGACGCGTCCTCTCCCGGGTCGCGCCGCCCACGACGGCCGGGGTCAGGGTGTACGCGCACGTTCCGGGCTGATCGTTTTCGGAGCAGACCGAATCGTCCACGTCGTTCGTCGTTGGCGCATAAGCGATTCCGAAGCCGGGTTCCCTCGCGGCGGATCGGTGCAGAGCATGGGCACCCATCCCACCGGCTCGTCGTTTCGGAGTTCGCAGATGTCAAGAACCGCCCTGCTCGCCGCCGTCCTCATCGCGGGCGCGACCGTCGCCGCACCGCACGCGGCCGCCCAGGACGAACCCCCGACGAGCTGGCCGATCGCGTTCGCGGACGAGTTCGACGGCACCGAGGTCGATCGCGGGCGCTGGACGATCCACTCCAACGCCGAGGCCGACAACTGCCTTGGCAACAAGGGGAACCAGCAGTTGGAGTGGCACACCTGGAACGCGCTCTCGGTGCGCGACGGCAAGCTGGTGATGACCGCGCGCAAGGACAACCCGCAGCCGGGCTACGAGTGGTCCGGCGCGCTGATCACCACCGCGCACGGCTGCGGCCAGGGACCCGCGCAGGAATTCCAGGTGCGCGAAGGGGACTACGTCGAGACGCGCCTGAAGCTCCCCAAGGACAAGGGTTTCTGGCCCTCCACGTGGACCTGGAACGGCTCGGGCAGCAACGAGCAGGACACCTACGAGTACTTCAGCGACAACCCGTTCCGGCTCTACCTCACCAACCACCAGGGCACCGGCGGGCAGTGCGTCGTCACCTCGGAGGTGGACCTCACCCAGGACTGGCACACCATCGGCCAGGTCCTCGGCCCGAACGAGACGGTGTGGTTCCTCGACGGCAAGGAGGTCTGCCGCCAGGGACCGTTCACCGGTGACGGGGCGCTCGTGCTGAACATGTTCGTCTACTCGCAGATCCCGCCCGAGGTCGCCGAGGGCTCCATGGAGATCGACCACGTGCGGGTCCACCGCAGGTAGACAATACTTTCCGCGGTCTCGCACCACGACGGGGCTCAGGAGTGTTAGATGCACGCCATGAGCCTCAAGTTCGGCCGCGCCCTCGTGGTGCTCCTCCCGCTCACCCTCGCCACGACGGGGTGCGGCAGCGGTCAGAGCCAGTTCGCCAAGGAGCTGAAGACAGCCGGTTTCACCGCTGTCGGCGAGCCGAGGACGGACGTCGAGAAGAAGACCAAGAAGGTCGGCAAGCGCACGGTGAAGTCCTCGCAGAAGATCTTCGAGATCACCGTGCGCGTGAAGGGCTGCGACCTGGAGTTCGCCAAGGCCGCCGACAGTTCCGGCTACTGGCTGGACGAGCTGCACGTGAACGGGCAGGAGCCGGACTGGCCCGAGTACCCGGAGAACCTGCGCTACGCCGACGCGGTCGCGCTGCTGGCCAGCGGCAGGCCGAAGCCCGCGGGTTTCGCCAGCTGCTACAACCCGAACGTGCCGTGAGCCGGGGCCGCCGCTGAGCCGAGGCGACGCAGTTCCTCGGCCACGGCGGCACCGCGTTCGAGGTACTCGGCGGCTTCCGCTCCGGTGAGCGCGAGGCCGATGCTGGTCAGCGCGCGGCTCTCCACCGCCCGGTCCGCGACGTCGACCGCCAGCTCCAGCGCGTGCCGGAAGGACTCGACGGCGTCGGCGCGGTGTCCCTTGCGCAGGAGCAGGTCGCCGATGCTGAGGTGGCTGGCGGCTTCGCCACGCGTGTCGGCGGCGGCGTGGCGGGCTTGCAGGGATTCCTCGAAGCAGGCGAGCGCCTCCTCCTGCCTGCCCAGCGCCAGGTGGATGATCCCCTTGCTGTTCAAGGCGATTCCCACCGAGCGGTGTTCGCCCAGGGAACGCAGCACTGGCAGTGCGTCGTCGAGCCGGGCCGCCGCGCGAGAGTACTCCCCTGCTCGCCATTCCAGCACGGCGACGTGGAGCTTCACGTTGGCGGACAACAGCTTCACGTCACCCGCGATGGGCAGCACGCGGTCGTGCACAGCCACCGCGGACGTGTGCATGCCCTTCACGCCGTAGTAGCCGAACAGCGTCAGCGCGATCTGCCACGCGTGGCGGTCGTACTTCTCCCGGCAGGCGAACTCGATCACCGCGCGCAGATTGGACAGCTCGCGGTCGAACCAGCTCATCCCGGTGCCGACGAAGGCGATCACGGCGTTCTCCGCCGGGGTGAACCGCGCCCGCCCGGCGATCTGCCGATCGGCCTCGTTGGCGGAGTACAGGTAGTGGTCGAGCACGCGCGTGATCGCGTCGCGCTCATCGGGCTCTTCGAGGTCGACGGCGTACTGGCGGAGCAGGTCGTGCATCCGGTAGCGGCCCGGGGTGTGTTGCCGCACAAGGTGAACGTCGAACAACGTGTCCAGGGTGTCCTCGGCGTCATCAACTGAGCAGCCCAGCAGCGCGGCGGCGGCGTGCGGAGTGATGTCGATCCCGGGATGCCGTCCGAGCAGCCGAAAAGCACGGCGCAGCAAGGGCTCCAGCGCCTCGTAGGCGGCCGTGACCGCCTCACCCCCACCAAATGTCCACTGTGGACTGTGCCGCATCCGCGCTCCCACGAGGCGCAGTGCGAGCGGGAGGCGACCGCACAGGTCCGCCGCGCCGGGCGGAGCACGACGACCGGCCGCTCGCTCCACCAGCGCGACAGCTTCCGGCGCGGGCAGGACGTCCACCGTGCGCGACGGCGCACCCGCCAGCCCGGAGAGCCGCTGCCGCGACGTGATCAACGTCAGGCAGCCGGGAGCACCAGGCAGCACCGCCCGGGCCTGCTCGGCGTCGGCCACGTCGTCCAGCACGAGCAACACTCGACGACCGGAAAGCTTTGTCCGCCAGGCAGAAGCGCGCTCACCGATCCCGTCGGGGATGTCCTCCTGCGCGGTCCCCACCGCGCGCAGCAACGACTCCAGCGCACAGGCGGCCGACAAGCTCCGCTGGCTCGGCGCGTGCCCTTGCAGGTCGAGGAAGAGCTGGCCGTCCGGATACGCGGCGGTGAGCATGCGCGCCGCGCACAGCACGAGCGCGGTCTTGCCGACCCCGGCGCTCCCGTCGAAGGTGAGCACGCTCGCGCCGCCGGAGATCTTGTCGGATAACCACTTCAGCTCGCCATCGCGGCCGGTGAAGTCAACGGGACCGTGCGGCAGGTCGTTGCGGACCGCCCACTCGCGCTCGCGCACGAGGTCGAGGCACTGCTCTTCGAGGGCCTCCCGGGTCCGCCGCGCCCACTCCCCCTCGATCCCGGCGAGCGGGGTGCCGCGCCGGAGCGCGAGCGCCGCGTCCGGGTCCCCGGCGGCGACGAGCGCACGGAAGCGCACGAGGTCCACCGACTCCGGGTCGACCGCGAGGCGGTAGCCGTCGTTCTGGAACACCAGGACCGAAGCGCCGTCCGCTCCGGCCGCGACGAGGACTCGCCGCAGCCGGGCGACGTAGGTCTGCACGAGGTTGCGGGCTCCGGCGGGCGCGCGGTCCGCCCAGACCCGTTCGACCAGCGCGGGCACACCGACGACGCGGCCCGCCTCAGCCGCCAGGATCGCCAGCACGCACTGCTGACGCGCTGGCCCGACCTGGACCGCACGATCGCCGTCGCGGACCCGGACCGGACCGAGCAGGTCGATCTCCATCGCCGTCCCCCAAGTGATCACGAAGAGTTTTGCGCTTCGCCACCAGGGGGTCCAGCGTTGTTATGGGTCCGTTCCAGCGCATTTGCCCAATCTCAGCCTTTTGCCGCACGACGGCGTGACGGGTCCGGAAGGCCCACCAGCACCAGCAGCGCGACGAGCACCGCCGTCACGTACAGCGAGGCCCCGGCGAACGGGCTGGCCGCTACGAGCACTGCGACCACCGGAAACGCGAACGCCAGCGGGGAACGCCCGCGCGGCAGGATGTGCAGCACCCACACCGCGAGCAGGTACAACGCGACCGGGACCGCCGTCGACAGGCCCGCGACCAGCTCCGACACCTCGCCCTCGCCCGTGCCGAAGTCGACCGCGACCTCCAGCCCCGCGCCGACCGCGGCCGCCGACGCGAAGATCAACAGGTGCCCGTAGCCCCACTTCAGCGAGGCGCTGAGCGTGGTCAGCAGGTGCTCGGCGGGCTTGTCGAAGTACAGCCACCACAGCGAGAACACGATCACCAGCCCGGCCCCCGCCACTCCGAACAGGCTCGCCGAAGCGTGACCGGAGTCCACCGCCGACCGCACCGCGTTGGTCGCCGCGAGGATCGACTCGCCCAGCACGATCAGCGTGAACAGCCCGTAGCGCTCGGCGATGTGGCCCGGGTGCCACGGCGTGGTCGCGCCGCGCTCGGCGAACGGCGGCACCGCGATCTCGGCGAGGGCAAGCGCGAAGAACGCGGGCAGCAACCACTCCTGCGGCAGCGCCAGCCGAACCAGCCAACCGACCTGCACCACCGCGATCCCGCCCGCGTAGCGCAACGCCGTCCGCCTGCGCTCCGGATCGGCCTTGGCCGCGCGCAGCCACTGCGTCACCATGGCCAGCCGCATCAGCACGTAGCCGTAGGTGATCACCGCGAAGTCGCCGTGGTCCAGCGCCCGCCCGACACCCGCCGCGACCACGAGCGCGCCCGCGATCTGCACGAGCGTCGTCACCCGGTAGGCCGTGTCGTCGGTGTCGTAGGCCGAGGCGAACCAGGTGAAGTTCATCCACGCCCACCAGATCGCGAAGAACACCATCGCGAAGCCGAGCACGCCCTGGCCGACGTGGTGCGCCGCGATGGCGTGGTGCAGGCCCGCGGCGGCTTGGGCGACCGCGACGACGAAACACAGGTCGAACAGCAGCTCCAGCGGAGTCGCCGCGCGGTGCGCCTCATCCGCCCCACGTGCCGTCATCGGCCGGTACCAAGTGCTCACGTGCTCCCCGCCCTGCTCCGCCGCTGGTGGACGGCTCGCACCCTAACCAGGCGGTCGCGCTCGGGCGCGGTGAACACGCGCTATCGCCGAAACATCAGCACCAGGACGCGCAGCACCAGGACGACGCTGATCAACAGCAGGTTGTAGCCGAACAACGCGTACAGGCTGACCGTGGAGGTCACCATCGGCCCGCCCGTCGTGCCGAGCAGCATCACCGCCATGACCCCGGCCGTCGCGCCGAGCACCGTGAAAAGCACTTGGTGCAGCAGCGAAGTGACGTGCGTGCGGTCGCGCTCATCGGCGAACAACCGGATGTTGACCGTGAGGCGGCCGTTCTCGATCGCTCCGGCGATGCGCTCGACACGTCTGGGCAGCCGCCGCAACATCGGCAGCACGGCCGCGGCCTCCTGGATCACCGCCTCCTTCAGCGTCCCCGAATCCAGGTTCTCCACCACGTAGCCGCGCGCGAACGACCGCGCTTCCGCGACCAGGTCGAAGCCGGGCGCGAGCTGGGCCAACGCGCCCTCCACCGTGGCCAGCGCGCGGAACACCGCCGCCACCTCCGGCGGGATCGACAGGCGGTGGTCGGTGATGATCCGGAACAGGTCGGTGAACATCCGGACGCTGCGCACCGAGCCCCCGCACAGGTGACGCGCCATGAACTGGCCGAGCGCGCGCTCCAGCCGCTGCTCGTCGATCTCGTCCGGCCGGGGCGCGATCTCCAGCAGCGCGTCGCCCGCCGCGAGCGGATCGCCCCGGTCCATGGCCAGCAGCAACCGCTGCAACGCCGCGCGCAGCGACGCGTCGAGCCTGCCGACGGAGCCGAAGTCCAGCATCCCCAGCCGTCCGTCGCTCAGCAGCATCACGTTGCCCGGGTGCGGGTCCGCGTGGAAGACGCCGTCGACCATGATCTGCCGCAGCAGGCACTCCAGCAGCGTCTTCGCCAGTTCTCGCCGGTCCAGCCCCGCTTCGGCGATCTCCGCGTCGGCCGCGCCGAGCTGCACGCCGTCCAAGCGCTGCATCACCAGCACGCGCTCGCCGCACAGGGGCTCGTGCGGGACTGGATAGGTCACCGTGCCGCTGGCGTTCGCCGCGACCGCGCCCATGTTCGCGGCCTCGACGCGAAAGTCCAACTCCTCGCGCACGGCATCGGCGAAGCCGGAGGCCAGCTCGCGCAGGCCGAGCGAGCGCCCCCACTTCGTGCGCAGCTCCAGCGTCCTGGCGAGGCGGTTGACGATGTCGATGTCGCGGTCCACCAGGTCGCGGATGCCCGGCCGCTGCACCTTGACCACGACTTCCTCGCCGGAGTGCAGTCGCGCCACGTGCACCTGCGCGATCGACGCCGCCGCGAGCGGAGTGCGGTCGAAGGCCGCGAAGACCTCGTCCACCGGCGCGCCCAGTTCCTCGATGAGCACGGCCTCCACTTCGGTCCACTCGGCGGGCGGGACCTTGTCGCGCAGGTGGCTCAGCTCGGTGACGAACTCCTCCGGCAGCAGGTCTCGGCGCGTGGACAGGATCTGCCCGAGCTTGACGAAGGTGACGCCACCGTCTTCGAGCGCTCCGCGCAGCGAACGCGCGAGCTTGGTGCGGCTCTGCTCCGCGCGGTCGCGTCCGCGCAGGTAAGGGCCGAGGCCGTGGCGGAACGCGATGCGGGTGATCTGCGAGTAGCGGCGCGCCCGGCGAACTCGGCCGCCCAGACCGCGCACCCACTCCAGCGGTGTCGGCAGCGAGCCGGTCGGCACCAGCGCCTCCGACACCGCCAGGAACGTCATGCCCGCGAGCACCGCGCAGCCGATCGCCAGGATGAGGAACCAGAAGATGGAGTTCTGGTTGTCGTCCGGGGCGACGGCGCCGCGCATGGCCTGCGCGATCGGCATCGCCAGCAGGTAGGCCAGCAGCCCGGCCGCGAGCGTGCGCAGCGTGCCGAAGGCCGTCCCGAGCAGGCGGCGCACGGCCGCGGCGAACAACAGCACCATGACGAACACGGCGAGGCCGACGAAGACCTCCGCTAGCAGATCCACGAGCGGAGTCTAGGGCGCGGGCCACGTCGGGCCGCTTCGCAAACATCGTTCGCGAATCACCCCAACGGGAAGCCCCTCGATCGGTACCGTGGATCTTGTGCGCGTGATCTCCCCCCGCCCAGGCTCACCCGTACCGCCGACTCAAGCCGTCACCCGGTGAGGGGAAGCGGAACGCATCGGCCACGAATGGTGCTCGGCCGCATGGCGCTGGTGCTGATGTTGCTGGTGGCGGCGGTGAAGCTGGTGCACGTCCAGGTCTTCCAGGCCGAGGCGCTCTCGGCGAGGGCGGCGAAGCAGCGCGCGACCCCGTTCGACATCCCGGCGCAACGGGGCTCCATTGTGGACAGAGCGGGTCGTCCGCTGGCGTTCAGCGTGGACTCGCGGGTGCTCTACGTCGTGCCCCGGCTGCTGCGCGCGAACTGGCAGAAGGCCAAGGACAAGCGCCCCGAGCGGACCCCGGACTTCGAGACCTACACCGCGCGGATCGCCGACACCGTGGTGCGCGCGGCCGGCGAGGGCACGGACCGCGACCAGGTGCTGGCGAAGCTGCGCGGCGACGGCCAGCGCGAGGAGCTGGCCGAGAACATCGGCCCCGCGACGGCGTGGGAGATCACCACCGCGCACCCCGACATCGGCTCGGAGTACCGGGCCGTGCGCGTCTACCCCAACGGCTCGCTCGGCGCGAACGTGATCGGCACGACGGTCTGGCGCAAGGACCAGAAACCCGCTGGTACCAGGGGAGTCAGCGGCTTGGAGAGCTCCCGCGACCAGGCGCTCGCCGGGCGGAGCGGGCGGCGGATCGTGGACACCGAGCAGGGCCGCGACGACGTCGTGATCCCCGGGACCGAGCGCGTTCTCGAACCCGCGACGCCCGGTGCGAGCCTGGAGCTGACGCTCGACGTGGACGTGCAGTTCATGGCGCAGCAGTTGGTCTCCGAGCACGCCAAGCGCTCCTCGGCCCACGACGTCTCCCTGGTGGTCCTCGACGCGAAGACCGCCGAGGTGCTCGCGCTGGCCACCGAGCAGAAGATCAACACCGCCGTCTCGATCCCCTTCGAGCCCGGTGGTGCCGCCGCCGTGGTCACCGCCGCGGGCGCGGTCGAGGACGGCGCGCTCGGCCCTGAGCGGACCGTGACCGTTCCCGAGCGCGTCCGCGTCGACGGCGTCGAGGTCCGTGATCGGACCGGCCACGCCACCCAGGACTTCACCCTCGCCGGTGTGCTCGCCCGTTCTTCCGACGTCGGCACCGTGCAGACCGCGCGCAAGCTCGGCGAGGACCGCTTCGCCGAGCTCACCGCCCGCTTCGGTTTCGGCGAGCGCGTCGAACTGGGTCTGCCCGGCGAGAACTCCGGCCAGGTGCCGCCGCGCGAGCACTGGTCCGCCTCCACCCTGGCGCGGTTGCCCATCGGCCACGACGTGGCTGTCACCTTGCCCCAGCTCGCCAGCGCCTACCAGGCGATCGCCAACGACGGTGTCCGCGTCCCGCCCCGTCTCATCCGCGCCGAGACCCGCCAGAACGGCCAGCGCGCGGAGCTGCCTCGGCCCGCCGGTGTCCGCGTCGTCAGCCCGCAGACCGCCGCCACCGTCCGAGGCCTGCTGCGCGCCGTTGTCCAGGATTCGCCCGGCCAGAAGGGAACTTCTCCCGCCGCCGCGCTCCCCGGCTACCAGGTGGCGGGCAAGTCCGGGACCCGTGAGCAGCCGAGCGGCCAGCGCGTGTGGAACTGCTTCGCCGGGATGTTCCCCGCCGAGTCTCCGCGCTTCGTCATCGCCACCCTCGTCGACGCGGCTGACACTGCTGCGGCTGGCCCTGCTGGGACTGGCTCTGCTGGGGCTGAGGCACCCGCCCGCCTGTTCCGCGAGATGGCCGACTACCTGGCGCAGCGCTACCGCGTCCCCATGGCGAAGGAGCGCGCCCCGGTCCAGGAGTTGATCGCGACCAGGTAAATCCGACTGTGCGCGGTGGCCGTGGTGAGGCATCCTGGGGGCATGGCAACCGATCTGACCGTCACTGCGTCGCTGGTGATCCCCGGCGTCGAGCTGGCTGAGCGGTTCTCCCGCTCGTCCGGCCCTGGCGGCCAGTCGGTCAACACCACCGACAGCCGCGTCGAGCTGTCCTTCGACGTCGCCGCGTCGTCGGCGTTCACTTCCGAGCGCCAGCGCGAGCGCGCCCTGGAGCGCCTCGCCACGCGTGTGGTCGACGGCGTGCTCACCATCGCCGCGTCCGAGCAGCGCAGCCAGCTCCAGAACCGCCAGGCCGCCCGCGACCGCTTGGTCGCCCTGCTGCGCGAGGCCATCGCTCCGCCTCCCCCGCCCCGCCGCGCCACCAAGCCCAGCCGTGGCGCCCGCGAGCGCCGTCTCGCCGCCAAGCGTCAGCGCTCCGACGTGAAGCGCGGTCGAGGTCAGGTCCGCCACACCGACTGAGGTTTCCAGCCCGGATCCGACTCGACCTGGACCCCCATCGGGCTTCATACGGGTACGGCCAGTGAACCGGCCCGCGCCGGGAGGCGTAGGACACGCGCACCTCGTTGCGCCCCTTACCTTCCAGCTTGCTGCGCGCATGTCGAATACACCTCCCTGCCTCGGTTACGCCGCCAACCGTGGGTCGACTCTGATGTTGCGCATCGGTTTCTGCTCGGGATCCACCCACGTCGGTGGGATGAAGTCGGGTCGTCCGTCGTCGGCGAAGACGATCTTCCAGTCTTCTTGGTGGATCACGTGATGGTGGTGCGAGCACAACAACGTCATGTTGTTCAAATCCGTCGGCCCACGATGCTCAACCCAATGCAACACATGATGAGCCTCCGTCCACGCCGGTGGCCGATCACACCCGGGGAACGCGCATCCCTTGTCCCGCACCGCCAACGCCCGTCGCAGAGGAGCAGGCGCGGTCCGAGCAGAACGCCCGTAGTCGAGGGGGACGCTCTCCCCGTTGAGGACGACGGGGATCAGCTCAGCGTCGCAAGCAAGTTGCCGGATCAGCGAGGCGGTGGCTTCACCGTCCCAGTCGGTGTACCCCGACCGAAGCTTCTCCTCCAGATAATCCAAGCGCATCGTCACGACCATCTGCGGCCGCACCCCGCCACTGGCCGGGAGGTCATGGGTGGCCATCGCGACCGCGACCAACTCACACAACCCGTCGGCATAGCGTTGCTCCACCGTCCGAGGATCTTCTTCCCCGTTGCTGGGGCGGGGTTTCGACACCGCGTGCAGGGCTTCTTCGAAGATCGCGCCCTCGATCGGCGGCAGGCATCCGTTGAAGAACAAAGACCCGTGCTGATCCTTACCCATCCTGAACGACCGCGCCTCCACGGCCTTCTGCTCGTCCGCGAAGGCACCCGCCTGATCGAAGTGCGACCGGACCCGCTTCCCCGCTTGCGCCAACTCGCGCGAGGTCAACTCAGGCGCGTACTCAAGCAGGATCTCTTCAGCCTCATCAGCCGCATCAGCGGGAATGTTCTTGATGACATCGGCGATGACCGCCGCGTGATCACCACTGATCTCACCCGCGTACAGGGCGTCCTTCGTGGAAGGCACGCCGGGGAGGTCTTCTACGAGCAGCGAGCGTCGCTTCGCTTCCGCCGGAGAAATCTTCAAGTGCGACCGCAACAGCGTCGCGAGGTTCCGGCACCCTTGCGCGGTGTGCAGACCACGATCCTCCGCATACTCAGCGGCGTCAACCTTCACTGCCGTCACCAGATTCGTGAGCGTCTCCAACTCCACCAGGAACGCCAGATGCTCCTTCTCGGAGAGCGTGTGGACGTCGTGTGATTCGAGATGATCTACCAAAAGAGACTTCACAGCCGTGATATCCAACATGATTCACCTCCCCTGTGCTGGATACCCCTAATTTTAGCAACTCCTCCAACAGCGTCAAATCCGTTGCAGGCCAAGGGAAAAACCAACGTTCAGCCGTCAGCGAAACCGAGTCGGCTTTACCTGGGGAGCGCGTGCCATACGCTTGCCAGCGTGGCCGGGATTCATCCCGTGCCCGTCCGGCCCACTACGGCACGCGCAAGGGGCCCCAGGTCAAGCCGACCCCCACGCTGGAACCACCACGCCCCACGCACCCCACCGCCACTGACATCCGGTGCCACCTGAAACCCCCAGCCGTCCCCGACCTGGAAGCGCAGCCGTACCCCGCTGGAAAGAGCTAAAGGCTCCAGCCTTTCCCAAGCTGGAAGTCCAGCCGTCCCCGACCCGGAAGCCCAGCCGGTGCAAGCCGGAACCCCAGCCGTACCCCCGCTGGAAGCCCAGCCGGTGCAAGCTGGAAGTCCAGCCGTCCCCGACCCGGAAGTCCAGCCGTCCCCGACCCGGAAGTCCAGCCGTCCCCGACCCGGAAGTTCAGCCGTCCCCGGCCTGGAACCCCAGCCATCCCCACGCTGGAAACCACCCGTCCCCAAACCGGAACCCCAGCCCTCCCAAGCCGGAAGCCCAGCCACGCGGAAACCCAGCCACCCCAGCCGAACCCCCACCAAAGCAGCCATAATGACCACCGTGATCAACCTCGACGGACAACGCGTCCTCATCACCGGCGCGGGCGGCAACATCGGCGCGGGCATCGCCAGGTGCTTCGCCGCCGCGGGAGCCGAGGTGATCGCGCACTACCACCGCAGCGCGAGCACAACTCAAGCGCTCGCCGAAGAAATCGGTGCCACGACAGCACAAGCGGACCTCACGAACCCCGCTCAACGACAAGCCATGCTCGACCGTGTCGGCCGCATCGACGTCCTCGTCAACAACGCCGCCGTGCAAACGGTCCGCCCGCTCAAAGAAACAACCACCGAAGAGTGGAACGCGATCGTCGACACGAACCTCAACGCGGTGTTCGCCTTGACCCAAGCCGCGGTCACGACCATGAAGCGCGGCGCGGTCATCACGATCGCCTCGATCGAGGGCACGCACCCCGCGGAGGGCCACGCCGCCTACGCGACCACCAAAGCGGCGGTCATCATGCACACCAAGGCCGCGGCGTTGGAGTACGGGCGTCTCGGCATTCGGTGCAACGCGGTCTCGCCGGGGCTCATCGGCCGCGAGGGGATCGAGGAGCAGTGGCCGGAGGGTGTGGCGCGCTGGCACGCGGCGGCCCCGCTGCACCGGCTCGGCACTCCGGAGGACGTGGGCAACGCGTGCGTGTTCCTGGCCTCGCCGCTCGCCGAGTGGATCACGGGGCAGAATCTCGTCGTGGACGGTGGAGTGTCCACACACCCGACCTGGTAGGGACAACGTGACGTACCACGAGATCGTCGAAGCGCTCGGGCTCCAGCCGTTGCCGGTGGAGGGCGGTTTCTGGGCGCAGACCTGGCTCAGCGAGGACTGCTCGGGCATCTACTACCTGATGACCGCGCAGGACTTCTCCGGCATGCACCGGCTGAAGCACCTGGAGATCTTCAGCTACCACGCGGGCGACCCGGCGCAGATGGTGTTGCTGCACCCGGACGGCCGCGTGGAACGACCGGTGCTCGGGCCGGACCTGGCCGCCGGGCAGCGCCCTCAGGTCGTGGTGCCGCCGGGGGTCTGGCAGGGCAGCCGCAGCACGGGCGAGTGGAGCCTGCTGGGCACGTTCATGTCGCCGCCGTACTCCGAGGACTCGGTGGACTTCGGCAGGGCCGAGGAGCTGTCGGCGGCCTATCCCGAGCACGCCGAGGAGATCGGCGGGCTGTGCCGGTTCTGAGCGGTACGCTGAACACGTGCCGAAGATCATCGGGGGCTCCCTCGCCGCGCACCGGGAACAGACCCGGCAGCGGATCTTCGAGGCGTTCGCGGGGTTGATGTACGAGCGCGGGTTCGACCGGATCACCCTGGCGGACATCGCCTCGGCGGCGGGGGTCGGGCGCACGGCCATGTACAACCACTTCCCGGACAAGGAAGCCCTGCTCGTCGCCTACGCGGCGGCGGAGACCGAGAGCTACGTGGTGCGCCTGCGCGCCGCACTGTCCGAAGTGGACGATCCGGTGCGCAGGCTGGCCACCTACGTCCGCTTCCAGCTGCGCGAGGTCGCCGCGCACCACATCCCGCCGGGGCCCGCGCTGCGCTCGCTGCTGCCGCAGTCGGCCTACGGCCAGGTGATCGGGCACGTGCGCGATCTGGAGCAGGAGCTGCGCGCGGTGCTGCGCGCCGGGATCGACCAGGGCTACCTGCCGGAGGCCGATGTCGACGGCCTGATCCCGCTGGTCAACGCCTGCCTCTCCGGCGGCGCCGAGAACGCCGAGCTGACCACGCTGTTCGTGCTGCGCGCGGTGGGCGCGCGGCTGGCCGAGGACGGGTCGGCGCGCAAACTGCCGCGCAGGCGCTGAGCGCCACCGTTCGGGGCCTTGCCACCCCTCCACCTCTCAGGTTAGGTTCACCTAAGTAGGTCTTTTCCTGACGCCTCGTCAGAATGATGTGACATACTGTCAGAACAAGCTGAGGAGGCGGCATGGCGACCACGGAAGCGACGGGCTTCGCCGAGCTGATCAAGGAAGCCACCGACGAGGCGCACCGGCGGGCCGAGCGCACCCCGGTGATCGGCGCGCTCGCGAACGGCACGCTGCCGGTCGAGGGCTACACGGCGATGGTCTCCCAGCACTACTTCTTCTACGAGGCGCTGGAGCAGGCCGCCGAGCTCATGCGGACCGACCCGGTCGCGGGTCCCTTCGTGCACGACGAGCTGACCCGGCTGCCCTCGCTGGTCAGGGACCTCACCGCGTTGATCGGCCCGGACTGGCGCGAGCGGATCACCCCCGGCGAGGCGACGCTGCGCTACTGCGAGCGCATCCACGAGGTGTGCTTCGACTGGGCGGGCGGGTTCGTCGCCCACCACTACACCCGCTACCTCGGCGATCTCTCCGGCGGGCAGATCCTGCGCACGCTGCTGGGCCGCCACCTCGGGCTGACCGAGGAGACCGGGCTGAGCTTCTACCGCTTCCCCGGCATCCCCAAGGCGCCGGTGTTCAAGGCGCACTACCGCAGGCTGCTGGACGAGGCGCCGTGGAGCGCCGAGGAGCAGCACCGCATCGCCGCCGAGTCCCGGCTGGCCTTCGAGCTGAACACCGCGATCTTCGAGGAGCTCGGCGCGCGCTTCTGCTGACCGGTAGCCTCGCCCCCGCGAGATCACCGGCGAGAGGAACGCGCTGTGCGGGGACGGCTGTGGGTGTCACTGGCGGCGTTGACGCTGCTCACCGGCTGCGGAGCGCGGTCCGAGCTCGGTGAGAGGCCGCTGGCCGTCGCCACCACCAAGCCGTGCTCGATGCTCACCGCGCAGCAGGCGGGTGAACTCGGCCTGGTGTCGGCCAGGTCGGACGCCTCCGGCTTCCCCCGCGAGGGCCGCGCCCAGTCACCGACCACCTGCTACTGGGCCGACAGCGAGGGCACCACGTTCGACCTCCAGTTGCACAAGGACGACGAGGCCGTCAAGACCGTGCTCCGGGAGGGCGACAAGGACGGCAGGGTGAGGGGCTACCCGGCAGGCGAGTTGGAGATCAACACCAAGTCCTGCCGCTACTACCTGGCGCCCGCCGACGACCACTACCTCGTCTTCCAGATCGTGGCGAACAACAAGCCCGAGGGAGCGTGCGCGCTGGGCCGCAAGGCCGCCGAGGTCGTGCTCGGCAACATCCCCGCAGGCTAGGGCGCGCGCGAGACCAGGCGGGCCTTCTCGCCCTGGACGAGCACCTCGACCACGTCGCCGTGCACCAACTGCTTGCCACGCCGCAGTTCCTCGCGACCGTTGACGGTGATCTCGCCGTCCTCGATCAGCGACCGCGCGTGCACCCCGTCCTCGGCCAGCCCTGCCAGCTTCAGGAACTGGCCGAGCCGGATGGACTCGTCGGAGATCTCCACCTCGCGGATGCTCATGCGCCCATCTAACGCCGGGGGCGCAACGACGCGCGCAGCAGGTCCCGGTTGAGCCGCCCGATCGAGGCGAGCGGGATGCCCTTGGGGCACACGGCCGTGCACTCGCCGGTGTTGGTGCAGCCGCCGAAGCCGAGGTCGTCGTGCGCCTGGACCATGTCGAGCACGCGGGAGTCGCGCTCCGGCTGGCCCTGCGGGAGCACGCCGAGGTGGGTGATCTTCGCGGCGGTGAACAGCATCGCGGAGCCGTTGGGGCAGGCCGCGACGCAGGCTCCGCAGCCGATGCACGCGGCGGACTCGAAGGCGGTGTCGGCATCCGGCTTGGGCACGGAGACGGCGTGCGCGTCCGGGGCGCTGCCGGTCGGAGCGCTGACGTAGCCGCCGGCCTCGATGATCCGGTCGAAGGCCGAGCGGTCCACCACGAGGTCCTTGACGACCGGGAAGGGCTTGGCGCGCCAGGGTTCGATGGTGATCGTGGCGCCGTCGGCGAAGTGCCGCATGTGCAGCTGGCAGGCGGTGGTGGCCCGCTCCGGCCCGTGCGCGACGCCGTTGATCATCATGCCGCACATGCCGCAGATGCCCTCGCGGCAGTCGTGGTCGAAGGCCACCGGCTCGTCCCCTGCGAGGATCAGCTCCTCGTTGAGCACGTCCAGCATCTCCAGGAACGACATGTCCTCGGAGACGTCGTCGAGCCGGTAGTCGACCAGGTGGCCGTCGTCCTGTGTGGACTGTCGCCAGATGCGCAGTGTCAGTCTCACTTGTAGCTCCGTTGGGTGGGCTCGACGTGGTCGAAGGTCAGCTGTTCGCGGTGCAGCACCGGCGGCGTCGCGTACTCCCACGCGGCCACGTAGGAGAAGTCCGCGTCATCGCGCATGGCCTCCCCGTCGGGGGTCTGGCTCTCGGCGCGGAAGTGCCCGCCGCAGGACTCGGTGCGGTGCAACGCGTCCACGCACATCAGCTCGGCCAGCTCGAAGAAGTCCGCAACGCGGCCCGCCTTCTCCAGCGACTGGTTCAGCCCCTCCCCGCTGCCTGGCACCTTGACGCGGCGCCAGAACTCCTCGCGCAGCGCGAGGATCAGCTCCAGCGCCTTGCGCAGCCCCTCCTCGGTGCGCTCCATCCCGCAGTGCTCCCACATGATGTGGCCCAGTTCGCGGTGGAAGGAGTCGACCGTGCGGTCACCGTTCACCAGCAGCAGCGCGGTGATCCGGTCCACCACCTCCGACACGGCTGCGGCGACCTCGGGGTGCGCGGCGTCGACCGTCTCGAACGGACCGTCAGCGAGGTAGTCGCCGATCGTGTTGGGCAGCACGAAGTACCCGTCGGCCAAGCCCTGCATCAGCGCGCTCGCGCCGAGCCGGTTCGCGCCGTGGTCGGAGAAGTTCGCCTCGCCGATCACGAACAGCCCGGGGATGGTGCTGCGCAGGTCGTAGTCCACCCACAGCCCGCCCATCGTGTAGTGCACGGCGGGGTAGATCCGCATCGGCACCTCGTACGGGTCCTCACCGGTGATGCGTTGGTACATCTCGAAGAGGTTGCCGTACTTGGCTTCCACGGCCGCGCGCCCGAGTCGCCTGATCGCGTCGGCGAAGTCCAGGTACACGCCGAGCCCGCCAGGCCCGACGCCGCGCCCCTCGTCGCACACGTGCTTCGCGGCGCGGGAGGCGATGTCGCGCGGGACCAGGTTGCCGAAGCTCGGGTAGATCCTTTCGAGGTAGTAGTCCCGCTCGGCCTCAGGAATGTCGTTGGCGGCGCGAGCATCCCCGCTGACCGTGGGCACCCACACGCGGCCGTCGTTGCGCAGCGACTCACTCATCAGGGTCAGCTTCGACTGGTGCTCACCGCTGACCGGGATGCACGTCGGGTGGATCTGCGTGTAGCACGGGTTCGCCATCAGCGCCCCGCGCCGGTGCGCCCGCCAGATCGCGGTTGTGTTGCAGCCCTTGGCATTCGTCGACAGGTAGAAGGCATTGCCGTAGCCGCCCGTCGCGAGCACGACGGCGTCGGCGAAGTGCGTGGAGACCTCACCGGTGACCATGTCCCGTACGACAACTCCGCGCGCTCGGCCGTCGACGACGATCAGGTCCAGCATCTCCGTGCGCGGGTGCATCTCCACCCGCCCAGCGGCGATCTGGCGCGCCAACGCCTGGTAAGCGCCGAGCAGCAGCTGCTGGCCGGTTTGTCCGCGCGCGTAGAACGTCCGCGAGACTTGGGCTCCGCCGAAGGATCGCGTGTCGAGCAGGCCGCCGTACTCGCGAGCGAACGGAACGCCCTGCGCGACGCACTGGTCGATGATCTCCACGCTGATCTGCGCGAGTCTGTACACATTGGACTCGCGAGCGCGGAAGTCACCGCCCTTCACCGTGTCGTAGAACAACCGGTAGACGCTGTCGCCGTCGTTGCGGTAGTTCTTCGCCGCGTTGATGCCGCCCTGCGCGGCGATGCTGTGCGCGCGGCGCGGGCTGTCCTGGTAGCAGAAGGACTTCACGTTGTAGCCCAGCTCGCCGAGCGTCGCGGCGGCCGATCCCCCGGCGAGCCCGGTGCCGACGACGATCACCGTCAGCTTGCGCTTGTTGGCGGGGTTGACCAGCTTCGCACCGAATCTCCTTCTGTCCCAACGCGTTTCGATCGGTCCATCGGGAGCCTTCTCGTCGCGGATCGGCGATCCCTCGGTGTAGAAGTGCATTTACCTCACCAGCCCAAAGAGAACGGCGAACGGAACCGACAGGTACCCGACGCAGATCACCACGGCGAAGCCGAGCGCGGCGGTCTGCACGACGCGCGCGCTGGTCACACCGAGCGTTTGCAAAGCGCTCCAGATGCCGTGCCGGATGTGCAGCCCCAGAGCCAGAACCGCGACCGTGTAGGCCAGCGTCACATACCAGAGCTGGAAATCAGCCGTGACGTTGCGGTAGATCTCGCCGTGCACACCGTGCGGGTTGAGCACGCCGGCCGTCAGGTCCAGCAGGTGGTAGACCACGAACAGCACGATGATCACGCCACCCCAGCGCATGGTCCGCGCGGCGTAGCTGCCCTGTACCGGCCTGCGGGAGCGGTAGTGCTCCGGGCGGGCGGCGCGAGCACGACGGGCGAGCTGGACGGCGGCGGTCATGTGCAGCACGATCATCACGACCAGGCCGATGCGCAGCACCCACAGCACGCCTTCGTTGCCCAGCAAGGCGGAGCCGATGGCGCGCAGCCAGCGACCGTAGCCGTCGATCGACTCGGGGCCGAGGAAGACCTTGAGGTTGCCGATCATGTGGGCGACGACGAAACCCAGCAGTGCCACGCCGGAGACGGCCATCACGGCCTTCTTGCCGACCGTTGATCGCCACAGGGCTGCGACACCTCGGGATGCGGTGCCTCGGGATGCGGTGGTGGTGGTTCGGGACACGCCCCGACGCTAGGAGCGCCCCGTTCGATAAGTCCAATACATCGTCAGACTCATCTCGATAGCCCTAAACTATCGTCATGACGTTGCAGCAGCTCAGGTACTTCCTCGCGGTGGCCAGGACCCGGCACTTCACCAGGGCCGCCGAGGAGGCCGGTGTGGCGCAACCCTCACTCAGCAAGCAGGTCCGCGCCCTGGAGGAGGAGCTCGGCGCGGAGCTGTTCACCCGGCTGCGCGGCAACATCGCGCTCACGGCGGCGGGTGAGGCGCTGCTGCCGATCGCCGAGCGCATCCTGTCCGATGTGGACACCGCGAGCCTCGAAGTCGGCGAGCTGGCCGGGCTGCGGCGCGGGCGGGTGCGGGTCGGCGCGCCGCCGAGCCTGTGCGCGAGCATCTTCGCCGACGTGCTGCGCCGCTTCCACGACAGCTACCCCGGCATCCGGCTGATCGTCGAGGAGGGCGGCTCGCAGGACCTCGTCGGCGCGCTGAACCGGGGCGAGCTGGACCTGGCGCTGGTGATCGCCGCCGAGCCCCGCGCGCCCGGTCCGCTCGCCACCACGCCGATCCTGCGCGAGGACCTCGTGGTGGCCTCCCCCGCATCCGCGCCCCCGCCGACCCGCCGCCGCCACCTGCGCCTGGCCGAGCTGCGCGAGCGCCCGCTGGTGATGTTCCGCCAGGGCTACGACCTGCGCCAGGTCACCCTGGAGGCGTGCCACCGCGAGGGTTTCGAGCCGGTGTTCGCGGTGGAGGGCGGTGAGATGGACGCCGTGCTGCGCTTCGTCGAGGCCGGTCTCGGCCTGGCGATCGTGCCGAGCATGGTGCTCGCCGCCCGCCCCTTGCTGCGCGGAACCCCTTTGGCGCCACCGGGAATGAGCCGCACCATCGCGCTGGCCCAGCGCGCCGACACCGCCCCGACCAACGCGGGCCGGGCGTTCCGCGCGACGCTGCTGGACCACTTCACCGCCACCGCGGGCACCCTCCCGCCCGGCGTCCACCCCCTGCTCGGCTAGCGACTAGAGCTTGTCCCGTAAGTGGTTGCGCCGTGCATCCCGGTCACGGTGCCAGCGGGGGTTGGGGCGTCTTCAAGACCACCAAACCCCGCTGCTGATCATCGTTAACCGCCGCAAACCCAGCGGCCTTGCGGGGGCTTGCTGTCGCTACAGGACAGGGACTAGTACACCGTGCGCATCGCCCGCCTCACCTCGGCGAGCGTGGAGTCCGCGATCTCGTTGGCGCGCGCGTTGCCCACGCGCAGCACCTGTCGGAGATAGCGGCGATCCCTTGCCAGCTCGGTACGTCGGGCTCTGATCGGCGCGAGGAACTCGTTCACCGCCGACGTGACGGTCCGCTTCAACGCCGCCGCCCCGCCGGAGCCGATCTCCTCGGCAACCTCGTGCGGATCGCGGTCCTGGCACAGCGAAGCCAGGAGCACGAGGCTGGAGACCTCGGGGCGACGCTGCGGCTCGTAGGTGATGTGCCGCTCGACATCGGTCTTCGCACCCTTGATCAGCCGCGCGGTCTCGTCAGCGGTGGCGGACAGGGAGATCGCGTTGCCCCGGCTCTTGCTCATCTTCGTGCCGTCTGTGCCCAGCAGCAGCGGCGCGGCCGACAGCATCGGCGCGGGCTCGGGGAAGACCTTGCCGTAGCGGTCGTTGAAGCGCCTGGCGATGGTCCGCGTCAGTTCCAGGTGCGGCAGCTGGTCCTGGCCCACGGGCACGAGATTGGCCTTGCAGAACAGGATGTCCGCCGCCTGGTGCGCGGGGTAGGTGAACATCAGCCCGCTCACGGCGGCCTGCCGCGAGTGCGCGATCTCGTCCTTGACCGTGGGGTTGCGGCTCAGCTCGGCGGTCGAGACGAGGCTCAGGAACGGCAGCAGCAACTGGTTGAGCGCGGGCACGGCGCTGTGCGCGAACACGGTGCCGCGCCCGGGGTCGAAGCCGGCCGCGAGGTAGTCCAGCACCAGGTCCTCGACGTGCTCGGGCAGCCGCTCGGCGAGGTCCCGATCGGTCAGCACCTGGTAGTCGGCGATGATCAGCATCACCTCGACCCCGAGGCGTTGCAGCCGGATGCGGTTGTGCAGCGTGCCGAAGTAGTGCCCGAGGTGCAGCCGCCCGGTCGGCCGGTCCCCGGTGAGCACGCGGAAGCTCGACGGCGTCTCGACGACGGACTGTTCCAGCAGTGCGCTGGTCATGGTGTTCTCCTGTCGGTGGTGGGGCCGCGAGATGACGGCCGCACCCCTGCCAGGGAACGAAAAAGGGCCGCTCATCCGAACGGCCCGTGTCGTGCGCGAAAGGGGTGCCGCTCCTAAGTGGAGCGCCACCAGCCGAGACACGCGCTGCGAAGCATGCTCGGAGGGTACACCGGGAAAACCCGTTGCGGTCCAGGGCGCGCCCCGGTGATGATGGCCGCACACACCGAGCGAGAAGGAGACAGTCATGAACATCAAGCACCTTCTGTCGCTCGTTCTGCTGCCCTCGGCGGCCTCCTCGACCTGACCACTGCGCCAGCTCGCGGAAGCCGCCCACCGGAATCCCGGTCAGGGCGGTTTTTCTTTGTGCCAAGCCCCCGTAGCCCAACGGCAGAGGCACCGCGTTCAGGACGCGGCCAGTCCAGGTTCGAATCCCGGCGGGGGCACGGCGGAGGGCCCGAGGCGGTGTCGCCTCGGGCCCTCCCACCCCAGCTCGGCTCAGCGCCGCGAGCGCCGCAGGTTGTCCAGGGCCAGCGCGCCCGGCCCGAACACCGCGATCAGCAGGAACACCCAGCTGTAGATCGCGGCCAGCTCACCCATGTTCGACAGCGGGTGCAGGCCCATCGGCTGGTGCACGACGAAGTAGGCGTAGGCCATCACCCCGGAGCAGAGCACCGCCGCGTACCTGGTGAACAGCCCGATCAGGATCAGCGCGCCGCCGACCATCTCGATCACCCCGGCGTAGTAGCCCGGCCACACGCCGAACGGCGTCGCGCCGCCGGCTCCGTCGACGCCGCCGAACCACCCGAAGGTGCCCTGGCCGCCGTGGCTGATGAACAGGAAGGACACCACGAGCCGCACGCCCGCCAGCACCCCCGCTTCCAGCTTCGCCTTGCTGATCAGTGGGGCGTTGACCTGGGTGGTGGTGTTCGCAGCCATGACGTGTCCTCCTGGTTCGTGTCCTCGCTTCTACTAGTGCGTCGAACGGGCCGGGCGCGGATCGACACCGCCCCGGACTTTCTTGGTGGACTTTGTCCGGCCGAGCGCGAACACGCCCAATGCCAAGATCATCATCGCCGCGCTGACCCACACCGGGGCCCGGAAGCCGAGGCCGGCGTCGATGGCCAACCCGCCGAACCACGGCCCCACGGTGTTGCCGACGTTGAAAGCGGCCGTGCTGAACCCGCCCGCCAGGGTCGGCGCGAACCCGGCCAGGTAGAAGACCCGCGAGGTCAGCACGGGTGCGATGCCGAAGGCGAGCAGTCCCTGGAGGAACACCAGCCCCACCGCCACCACGGGGTTGCCCGCGGTCAGCGCCAGCACGGCCCACCCGAGCGCGAGCGCGACCATCCCGGCTCCGAGCACGGTCATCGGCCTCGCGTCGGCGATGCGCCCGCCCACCGTGATGCCGATGAACGCCCCGAGGCCGAAGAGCACCAACGTGCCCGGAACCCATCCTTCTCCGAGCCCCGCGACCTCTGTGACCAGCGGCGCCAGGTACGTGAAGGTGCAGAACGTCGCGCCCTGGACCAACGCGTTGAGCGCGTACGCGACGAGCAGCGGCTTGCTGAACAACGGCCTCAGTTCGATGCGCCCGACGGGCTCCGGCGCGCTCTTCGGCAGCGTGGCCAGCACAGCGATCACCGACAGCGCCGACAGGACCGCGACCGCCCAGAAGGCTGCGCGCCAGCCGAGGTGCTGCCCGAGGAAGGCTCCTCCGGGCACGCCCGCGACGCACGCGAGCGTGGTTCCGCCGACCACGACCGACATCGCGCGGGCTTTGGCGTTCTCCCCGGCCATGCTGATCGCGGCGACGGCCGCAACCGCCCAGAACCCGGCGCACGCGAGCGCTCCGAGCACGCGGGTCACCATCAGCACCGCGTAGTCGGAGGACAGCGCCCCGACCACGTGCACGACGGCGAAGACGACGAGGAACGCGCCGAGCGCGCGGCGGCGCTCCCAGCGCATCGTCAGCACGGCCAGCGGCGGACCGCCGACGACCATGCCGATGGCGAACGCCGAGGTCAGCATCCCCGCGTCCGGGATGGAGACCACGAGGTCCGTTGCGATGGCGGGCACGAGGCCCGACAGCATGAATTCGGACGTGCTGATGGCGAAGACCGCCACCCCCAGCACGTAGACGGCGAAGGGCATGACGAAGCGACTCCCTGCTTTTGCGGATTCAAACCCGGAAAAGGACCGCGGGAGCACAGACAGAAAAGGAAAGGAGGTCGACCGCGGTCCACGACGCGGCGATCCGGTGGGTGTCAGAAAGCAGCCACCGGACTACCGGTGGCTAGGCTCTGGAGGCCTCGGGGCTCGACACGAGGAAAACGCTAGCAGACCGTGTCGAGTCCTTAAGCTGAGCGCATGACCCGAGTTCTGATCACCGGCGCCAGCGGACTCCTCGGCACGGCAGTGCGGCAGCGGCTCGAAGGCACCGGACACACCGTGATCCCGTGCCACCACAACAAGAACTCCGGCGGCGAGCGCCTGGACATCACCAGCGCCGAGTCCGTCGCCGAGGTCTTCGCCCGCACGGAGCCCGAGGTCGTCGTGCACTGCGCCGCCATCCCCGACGTCGCCCAGTGCGAGAAGGACCCCGACCTGGCACGGCTGGTCAACGTCGACGGCACCGAGCTGGTCGCCACTCAGGCAACGCGCATCGGCGCTCGCCTCCTCCACGTGTCAACCGACTGGGTCTTCGCGGGCGACGGCGACGGCGGCTACCGCGAAACCGATTCCCCCACCCCCGCTCAGGAGTACGGCCGCTCCAAACTCGCCGCCGAGCAGGCCGCAGGTTCAGCGCTCATCGTCCGAGTCCCCCTCCTCTACGGCCTCGGCTCCCAGCCGCGCCCCACCTGGCCCGCCCAGGTCCTGACCAAGCTCGCGCGCGGCGAGGAGGTCCGCACCGACGACGAGGAGATCCGCCAACCCGCGTTCGTCGACGACGTCGCCCGCTGCTTCGCCGACCTGATCACGTTGGGCGCCAAGGGAATCGTCCACATCGCCCCGCAGGAGCAGCACACCAAGCTAGCCTGGTCCCGCCTGCTGGCCGAGGCCGTCGGCGCCCCCACCGAGCTGATCCGCCCCACCCCACGCCCCCACTGGCCGACCCGCCCGCTGCGCGCCACCCTCCGCACCGACCGCCTCGCCGAGCTGGGCGTGACCCCGCCGCGCGGCGCCGCCGAGGTCGCCGACACCCACCGAGCGAGCCTTGCCGACCTGCTGACCACCTAGCCCGCGAGCCGGATGTTCCTGCGTGGCTCCCGTGCCGGGTCGATCCAGGCGGGCGGCAGGAACACCGGCAACCCCGCGTCGAAGACGATCTCCCACTCTTGCTGGTGGATGACGTGGTGGTGATGTGAGCACAGCAGGACCATGTTGCCCAGGCTCGTCTCGCCCCCATTGATCCAATGCACGACATGATGGGCTTCCGTCCATGCCGGAGGCCGGTCGCAGCCCGGGAAGGCACACCCCTTGTCCCGCACCGCCAGTGCCTTCCGGAGCGCTTTCGGCGCGGCGCGTTTCTCCCGCCCGTAGTCCAAGGGCACCCCGTTGCCGTCGAGGACGATGGGGATGGCGGTGGCGTCGCAGGCAATCTTGCGCACCAACTGCGCCGACAGCGGCCCGCTCCACGATGTCCACCCGACCGAGAGCCCAGCGAGGAGGGCTTCGTAGGAGATCGTGATGATCACCTGCGGTCGCTCCCCGCCCTGCATCGGCAACCCCTGAGAAGCCATCGCCACCCGCACCAACTCGACCAGGGCATCGGCGTTGCGCTGCTCCGGTGTCCGATCATCATCCTTGCGAGGTTTGGCCAGGGACTGCATCGCGGTCATGAACGCCTCACCCGCCTCGGGGTCCAGCACGCCCCGGATGACCGTGTTCCCGTTGGCGTCCTGATGCGCCTTCAAGCCCCGTTTGGTGATGCTGTCCTGCTCCTCTGTGAAGACACCGTCGGGATCCAGCAACGCCCGCACATACTTCCCGGCCTTCTCCAACTCCTTGTGGTTCAACGTGCGGGCATGCTTGGCCAACTCCCGCTCAGCGTCCTCACGGTGTTCAGCGGGCAAGGCACGGAGGGTGTCAGAGATGACGAACACATGCTCCGCCTGGATGTCGCCGTCCCGCAACGCCCTCGCCGTCTCAGGCAGCGACGGCAGTTCTTTCACCAACCGCGCCCGCCGCCGGGCCTCATACGGCGACAACACCAGAGTGTCCCGTAACAACACCGCCAAGCTCCGGCACCCGTGCACCACATGCAGACTCCGGGTCTCGGCTTCGGCCGCCAGGTCGGCCATGACCGCGACCACCATCCGCTGCACCGTCTCCAGTTCCTGCAACGTCGGCAGGATCTCTTCCTCCGGCAGCTGATACGGCTGCAACCCTGTGAGATGATCTATAAAATCAGTGATCTCCATATGTTCCCCTCCTCCTTCAATAGTAGAAAGAGGAGACGGAAATGGCGAAGTACCAGCGGGTGATTCCCCTGTCTGCCAACGGTTCCAACCCGTAATACCACCAGCACAAAACCGAGCACATTCGAGCACTGTCCACAGTGGACTAACTCTCAGCGACACCCAGCCCAGGCGCCCCAAACAAAACGCGACACGCGGCTGGAACCGTCGGCTTTACCTGGGGTGCGCGTGCCATACGCTCGCGCGAGGGCCGGGTGCTTCATCCCGTGCCCCTGTAAGGCCCAGGGGCACGCGCAAGGGCCCCCAGGTCAAGCCGACCCCCGCAGGCACCGGCGCGCCCCACACACCCAACCGCACCCCCAGCTGATACCGGCGCGACCAGGAACCCCAACCCCAAAGCCCGACCACACCACCGCGTAAACTCCCGTCCGGGCCGTGACTGGCGCTGAAGGTGGGTCACCACCGGGGAGCGGCCCGACCGGCCACACCGGTCCCAGCCGCGCGCCTGGGTGAGCAGACCACGACCACGCCACCCCAGGGAGCCCCCGTGACCAGTCGTTCCATGCCCGGCACCGATCTCGCCGCGACGATCGTGAAGGCCACCGCCGAGCGCGCAGCCGAGTTCGAACGGCTCACCGGTACCAAGCCGTGCCTGGCGACGGTGATCGTCGGTGACGACCCGGCGTCGGTGACCTACGTGAAGATGAAGCGCAACCGCTGCGCGAAGGCGGGGATCACCTCGCGCCACGTGCCGTTGCCGGAGGAGACCACGACGGAGCAGCTCGTCGCGGCGGTGCGGGAGCTCTCCGAGGACCCGTCGGTGCACGGGATCCTGTTGCAGCACCCCGTTCCGGCGCACATCGACGAGCGGGCGGCGTTCGAGGCGATCGCGCCGGGCAAGGACGTGGACGGCGTGACGATGCACTCGTTCGCGGCGATGTCCTTCGGTGAGCCGGGGTTCGCCTCGTGCACGCCGGGCGGGATCATGCGGTTGCTGGAGGACTACGGCGTCGAGCCGAGCGGCAAGCACGCGGTGGTGATCGGCCGCAGCCCGATCCTGGGCAAGCCGGCCGCGATGTTGTTGCTGGCCAAGGACGCCACGGTCACGGTGTGCCATTCGCGCACGCGGGACCTGCCGTCGATCGTGCGCACGGCGGACATCGTGGTGGCGGCGGTCGGCAAGCCGGAGTTCGTCAAGGGCGACTGGATCAAGCCGGGCGCGGTGGTGATCGACGCGGGCTACAACGAGGGCAACGTGGGTGACGTGGCTTACGCCGAGGCGCTGCCGCACGCGTCGCTGATCACTCCGGTGCCGGGCGGGGTCGGTCCGACCACGATCGCGCTGCTGCTGGAGCAGACGGTCACCGCCGCCTTCGCCGCGTCGTAGTCTTCGGGGCATGGACGACGAGCCCGAGATCACGTTGGGGGACCCCGCCGAGCTGCTGGCGGGGTACCTCGACTTCTACCGCTCCGAGGTGCTGCGCAAGATCGACGGGCTGGGCGAGGCCGAGCTGCGGTCCTCGCGCGTGCCGTCGGGCTGGACGCCGATCGGCCTGGTCAACCACCTCGCGCACATGGAGCGGCGGTGGCTGCGCTGGGGTTTCCGCGCCGAGCAGGTGGACAGCCCGTGGGGTGACAGCGGGAACTGGACGCCGGAGCGGCCGACCGCCGAGGTGCTGGCGTTCTTCCACGAGCAGTGCGCGCACTCCCGGGAGATCGCCGCGAGCGCGGAGCTGACCGAGGTGGCGCGGGCGGGCGGCCGGTTCTCCGAGGACGACCGCCCCACCCTGGGCTGGATCTTGTTCCACGTGCTCCAGGAGTACGCGCGGCACGCCGGGCACCTCGACATCTCCCGCGAGCTCACCGACGGCTCAACAGGTTGAGCAACGGAGCCAGCCAGTAGGCGATCGTCAGCATGAAGACTTCCTGGAGCAGCAGAACCAGGACGACGGGGACGCTCAGCGCGACAACCGCCAGTAACGCGTACGCGGCCGCTCGGCCCTCTCTCGACATGCGCTGAGCGTCGGACACACCCCGGACGCACGACATCCGTGGAACTACCTACCGCTGCGCCAGTTCCACCAGGAAGTCGCGCTGCGCGCCGGGCCGCAGGGTCGCGGCGATGATGACGGCGACGGCGGAGCACCACGCCAGCAGCCGCTCACCGTCCACATAGGACAGTCCTGCGGTGATCCTGGTGATGCGCCGCTCCAACTCCTCCCGCGTGGCGACACCGGGGGCCAGCGCCCAGTCGACGAGGTCGAAGGTGAGGTCGCCGATGGTCGGGCGCGGGTCGATGGCGACGAGCCCGTGCGGTCCGCGCAGCACGTTGCGCCCGTGCAGGTCGCCGTGCACGAGCCCCTGAACGCCGCCTTCGGTCAGCTCGATCCCCTTGCCGGTCAAGGACTCCAGCTCGGGAGCGCGACGCACGGTCAGCTCCGCCATGAACCGCACGCGGTCCGAGAGGTGCGGTAGCCCGGCGGGCAGGTCGACGTCCTCGCGCAACGAGCGCAGCACCTCGAACGGGATCAGCTCGGGCTCGTCCTCGATCATGGTCCCCGGCGCGATGGCGGGCAGCAGCAGCGCGCCCGCGTCGACGTCGGCAACGAGAACGTCCACCATGTGCGGTGATCGCCGCCAAGCACGCAGAGCGGTCAGCTCGGTCGTGGCGACCTCGCGGTCGGGGGTGAGCTTCAGGAACGCGCGCGAGCCGTCCTCGCGGCGGCACCGGAACACGCGCGACGTGCCACCCACCGCGATGGCGTGCTCAACGGTGAGGTTCCACCGCGCGCACAGCGATTCGACGAGCGCGGGCAGCGCGTCGAGCCACTCCCCCACGGCTGGTCCGAACCGGACCGTGAACTTGCGCCGAATCGAGTCATCCACCGTCACGCGTCGATAGTCACATCACTGGTCGGAACGGAGCAACACAATAGGACCCGATCGGGCGCGGGCCTGAGCACCGGCTCGGCGAGGTACGCGGTCGAACCCCCGCTCAGCCGCTGTACGCACGTGTCACACGCGCCCGCGCGGCAGCTGGACGGCACGGCGACCCCGGCCTGCTCAGCGAGTTCCAGCAAGGTGCCGCACTCCGCTTTCCATTGCGCCTCGACCCCGCTCCCGGCGAACAGCACGCGGAACGGCCCGGGCGAGGGCGGCGGCGTCCGTTCACCCGAGGACGCCAGCGGCGAGACGAACACCTCCTGGCGCACGCGCGAGTCCGGAACACCTGACGCCACAAGGGCTTCACGCATCGCGCGCATGAACTCGACCGGTCCGCACAGGTACACCGAACTCGACGGATCAGCCGCAGCCGCAACGGTTTCCGCGTCCAAACGGTTCGGGCTCCGGAACAACCGGGCAGCGGGAAGCAGCGACCGAGCCTCGGCCCACAACGCCGGGGACTCCTCGCGCGCCGCGTGCAGCAACGTCACCGGCCGATCCCCCGCCGCGCGGAGCATCGGCAGCATCTGCGTGATCCCGATCCCCGCGCTCACCAACAACAACGGCGAAGGGTCGGAGTCCAGGACCACGTGCCCGAACGGCCCGGTGATCACCAGCTCCTCAACGGCGGACTGCAACAGCGTGGACATCACCCCGTCGCGCTTCACGCTGATCCGGAGCTGATCACCGTCGACGGCGGAGATCGTGTAAGCCCTCCACCGTCCACTGTGGTGGATGCGAATGTGCTGCCCGGCAAGCGGTTCCGGCCGAAGGGCGGCGAGCGGATCGGTCAGCCACAAGCTCGTCACCGACGGGCTCTCCACCACTCGCCGCGCCACGCGAGCCGGCCGAGGCCACTGCGCGGTGGGCGGCGCGTTGTACGGCTCGGTGCCCGCGCGAGCGGCTTCAGGGGCAGGTCCGAGATCGACGACCGAGTCACCCGGCGCAACACGTCCGCCGACGACGACGCGCGCGTAGACGCCGCAGTAGATGTGCCCAAAGTCCCGCGCCAGCAAGGCGGGAACGTTGGTGATCTCCTCGCCCGTGGTGGGGTGGACAGACGTGGTCGAGCAGCGGTCGATCGGCCGCAGCACCTCCAGCTCGGCCTCCCCGATCCGGATGCGCCTGCCGACGAGGCCGAACTCCGCCCACGGCTCCAGGTCGGACAGGTAGAAGTTGGCGCGGAAGGACAGCGGGTCGATGCCGTGCCCCAACGCCGCGATCGTCGCGGTGTTGATCAACGAAACCGAGGCGTCGGAGTAGTCCCAGTACCCGTTACCCGCGCGCACCAGGCGCGGCGTCGTGCCGGGAAACCACTCCGCCAGTTCAAGGGAGGCGCGCGCGAGGTCGTCCAACGGGAAGGCCACCGGCGTGCCACCGGGGCGGCTCATCGAGAGCGCCGTGCCGTCGAAGTCCACGCCGAACAGCGGGAGCCCCCGATACGGCCCGGTGCGCACGAACGCGTGGCACGAGGTCCACGCTCCGCCGTCGGCCACGTCCTGGCCGCCGTGCGCCACGGCGAGCTGCCGATCGAAGGGCACTCCGCGCCCAGGCAGCAGCGCCGCCTCAGGCACCTCCTGCCCGGCGAAACCCTTCACCGGATACCGATACACCCCGTCGAGCCGCATGACTGGAAATCCTAGAGACCGCGCACGCGGTTCGGGCGCGTCAGCTGCACAAACGACGCGGCCAAACCGCGTGCTGAGCGCCTATCGTGCGGTCATGCAGATCGACGACGTGGACCGGGCGATCCTGGCCATCCTCCAGCGCAACAGCAGGACCATCGCCGAGGACATCGGCGCCGAGGTCGGCCTGTCCGCGGCGGCCGTGCAGCGCCGGATCAAGCGGCTGCGCGAGAACGGCACGATCAACCGCGAGGTCGCGGTGCTGGACCCGCGCGCGCTCGGCCAGGAGATGACCTTCGTCGTGCTGGTCGAGCTGGAGCGCGAGCGCGCCCACCTGCTCGAAGAGCTGCGGCGGCGCTTCCTGGAGGACGAGCACGTGCAGCAGTGCTACTGCGTCACCGGCCAGATCGACTTCGTGCTGGTGATCAGCGCGCGGGACATGGCCGAGTTCGACGCGGTGACGCGCCGCGTGCTCTTCGACAACCCCACCGTACGGCGCTTCACCACCAACGTCGTGCTGGACCGGGTGAAGGTCGGCCTCACCGTGCCGACCGGCTGAGCCGCTCCAACGGCCCGGCGATCCGCTCCGCGAGGGCGGCATCGACAAGCTCCACCTCGATCAGCAGCGCGTCGGTGGCGACACCGAAAGCCCGCCACAGCTCGGAAATCTCCAGCGACCGCACGAGCGCGCCGGTCACGACCTCGGTCACGGTGCCGGGCAGGCGGTCCATGCCCCGCCCCTGGCTCGCGGGCAGCCCGTGGCGCAGGCACGCCAGCGCCAGCGCGTGGTCGCGCACGCCGCTGATCATGTACTCCGCCTGCCACACTCGGCCGCGCTGGATGCTCGACCGGGCGTGCAGCGCATACAGCCAGCCCATGCCCACCAGCGACACCGGATCGGCGGGCGCGGACTGCGGTTGTTCACGTGCCTCACCGAAAACGAGCCGGAACGTGGGTGCGAGCGCGCCGAACTCCTCCGCAGGGGCGAACGCGATGTCCACCTGCAAAGTGTTGTCCAGCAAGAAAACCCGGTAGATCGTCGAGCGGAACCGCACATCGGTGTGGTGCACCGCGCCGTGCTCGCGATACATCAGCTCGCTCCAGTCGGCGAGCACTTCACGCTGGTCACCGGAAACCCCGAACGCGAGGTCTACGTCGGACCACTGGTCCTCCGCCCCCACCGACGCCGAGCCGGTCAGTGCCGCGCCGATGATCCGCGCGTCCGCCCGAGCGGCCTCGATCAGGCTGTCCCGCAAGCGGTCTCGTTCCTCGACAGTGAACATGACAACCACCCTAGGAGAGCAGCCGCTCCATCTCCGCGACGGGCAGCGAGGGGTTGGCCGCCGCCGCACGAGCGGCCCGGGCATCGGAGCCGCCCAGAAAGTCCACAATGGACTCAACGGGCAGGTTGCGCTGCGCCGCCAAAGCACGCCGCACCTTCAGCTTCGCGCCCTTGAGCAACGGCACCACGAGGTCCGCGGGCAGGTCCGGCCGATACGCCAGGAGCGCCCGGACCTGTGGCGCCGACGACGCGGCGAGCACGCGCAGCTCAGCCGAAGTCGCCCGCGCGATTCTGGGCAGCAGCACCGGCCCGACGCGCACGTTCGGCACGAGGCGTTCAAGTGCTCCCAACTCGATGCCCGGATTGTGCACGAGGCGTTGCAGCAGCCAGCGGTCCTCGCTCAACGCCAGCCGAGCCACCAGAGCACGGCCACGTTCGGTGTCGGCGAGCGCCGGGTTGGCCGCGACGTCCCACTGCGCGCCGGGCAAGGGGTCCTCAGCGAGCCGCTCATAGGCGTCCACGGGCAGATCGGTCCGGCGCGCGAGCGCCCACCGGACGTGGACGCCGGTGTGCCCCAGCCACGGCAGCAGCACCTCGACAGGCGCGCGCGGATTCTCCGCGAGCGCGATGTGCGTAGCTTCGTCGCTGTCCTCCGCCAGGACCGCGAGCACGGAAGCGGGCAGGTGGTGGTTGCGCGCCAAGGCCTTGCGGACCTCCGGGCGCTCGTCCCGCATCAGTTCGTCCACCAGCGCGCCGGACAGCGGCTGACACGTGGCGGCCGAGGTGAGCACGTCGATGTCCGGATCGCGGGCCAGCACCTCGACGGCGGCAGCGCCGATGGCGGGCCAGCACGCCAGTCGCACACGGACCAGCGGATCGGGATCGACGAGCATTGCCGCAGGATCTTCGGCAGACGCTCTACCAGCGAGAACGCGCTCCTGATCAGCCGTGAGGTCGGTGCGGCGGGCAAGCTCCGCGCTCAGCTCCTCGTCGGCGTCGGCCACGAAGCGCGCCAGCAGCGCGCGCGGGAGCGCGGGGTTGGCCGCGAGCCCGGCCAGCACCTCGGAGTGCACCAGTCGCATGGGGGAAGCCTTCCCGTCGCAGTCACTCTGCGCAATCGATTTGCCCGAGCCGCTAAATCGATTACAGCATCGATCAAGGCATCGATACAGGAGCGTCCACAATGGACGAATCGAGCGACTGCCCCTGTCCCGCAAGCGATCTCGCGCGCACTGCGGCACACGGCTGCCCCGTGCGGTCACTGAGACCGACGATGGCGCGGCGGCGTTCTGGCGCTTACCGTGAGCACATGTCACAACACGCCACGGCGGCCTCCATCGACTACTTCCTCCAAGTGGAGCGCGCCGTACTGGACCACGCGATCCTGGTGGAGCGACTCGACCTCGGGGCCGACCACCGCGCGGACGCCGTCCGGATGGACCTCGCGGGAAGCTCCGTCGCCGCCTGCTGGACCGCGCGCGCCGGGTGGTCGGTCGCGGTCCGCTCGTCCTTCGACGTGGACGCGGAACCCACCGGCCACCAGTACCTGAGCGCCTCGCCCGCACAGCCTTCACCCGCCCCGGTCGTGGTGGCGAAGTTCATCGCGGACAACTACCGGGCACACCCTCTTGGCAAGTAGGGATTCCCCTGCGAAGTCAAGTTGTTTCCCAACGAGTGGTACATCGAAACGATGACGACTCTGGTGGCGATCACCACTGTGTAGGGACACTCACAGCCCACGCCGGCGACGGCGGGGAAGGAGGAACAACCATGGGAAGCACAACCGCACGAAGGCAGAGCGTCGTGCCGTTCCCGCGCAGCGCGGAGGCCCCGGCCGACACGCACAACACCGCGGTCTGGGCGCGCTGGTCCTGGCTCGGCGACGAGCCCAGGGAGACCGAACCGCACATCGTGCGCGGATCGGACTGACCCCGATCGCACTGATCGGGAGCCAGCTGGTTGCCTCCGCCCGAACCGGGTAGCCGAAGTGGAGATCGTTCTCCACAGCAGCAGCCGGAGGTGACCGTCGTGAACGAGGTGTCCGCTCGGCGCCAGGAACCTCGCCTCGCAGGCGAAGAGCCAGACCTGATGCGGCAGTACCTCAACCAGATCGCCGCTACACCACTGCTCACCGCCGAGCAGGAGGTGTGGTTGGCCCGGAGGATCGAAGCCGGCGTCTACGCGAGACACCTGCTCGACGAGGGCGCGCACCGGGGCCGCGCGCCCGAGCTGGAGCTGGTCGCGAGGGACGGGGCAGAGGCAAAGGCGCACATGATCCGCGCGAACCTGCGGCTCGTGGTCGCCACCGCGAAGAAGTACGCACGACGCGGCGTACCCGTGCTGGACGTGGTTCAGGAAGGCAACCTCGGCCTGATCCGCGCGGTGGAGAAGTTCGACTACACCAAGGGTTTCAAGTTCTCCACCTACGGCACGTGGTGGATCCGCCAGGCCATCGACAGGGGCTTGGCCGAGCAGGGCCGCACGATCCGGCTCCCCGTGCACGTGATCGAAACGCTGTCGAAGCTGGCGAAGGTCGAGCGCGCCCTCCAGTCGAGCCTGGACCGCGAACCCACCGCCCAGGAGGTCGCGATCGCGGCCGAGGTGCCCGTGCACAAGGTGATCGAGCTGCGGCGCGTCGGCCGTGAGTCGCTGAGCCTGGACAGCCTGGTGGGCACCGACGGCGAAACCCGGGTGGGTGATCTCATCCAGGACACCGAGGTGCTCTCCGCGCCGGACGTGCTGGAGTACCGCGCGCTGGCCAACGAGCTGCGCGCCGTCATCGACCAGCTACCGCCGCGCGAGGCGCTGATCATCACGCTGCGGTACGGCCTCAACGACGGCCACCAGCGCACGCTCCAGGAGATCGCCGAGCGCCTGGGGCTGACCAGGGAACGCATCCGCCAGCTGGAGAAGGAAGCGATGCGGCGGCTGCGCGATCCCCAGCGGCATCACACGCTGCTGGACTGGGCGAGCTGATCCGTGGAGTAGTGGCGCAGGAACAGCTCCTCCAGCGTCGGCGGCTGACTCGTCAACGCCCGCACACCCGCTCCGGACAACAAGCCGAGCACCACGCCGAGCGCGGCCGTGTCGACCTGACAACGAAGCCGATCACCTTCGACGACGAGCCCGTGCACACCCTCCACAGTGGACAGATCCACCGGCCGGTCCAGCTCGGCGGTCACCGAGGTCCGGGTCAGGTGCCGCAGCTCGGCGAGCGTGCCGGACTCGACCGTTCGACCGTCCCTGACGATGCTCACGCGGTCGCACAACGCCTCGACCTCGGCGAGCACGTGACTGGAGAGGAGCACGGTCCGCCCGGCTCGGCGCTCCTCCGCGACGCACTCGCGGAAGACCTCCTCCATCAACGGGTCCAGCCCGGAGGTGGGCTCGTCGAGGAGGAGCAGTTCCACGTCCGAGGCCAGCGCCGCGACGAGGGCGACCTTCTGCCGGTTGCCCTTCGAGTAGGCGCGCCCGGCCTTGCGCGGGTCCAGGGCGAAGCGGTCGAGCAGGTCGTCGCGGCGCCGCGGATCGAGCTTGCCGCGCAGCCGCCCGAGCAGGTCGATCACCTCGCCGCCGGTCAGGTTCGGCCACAGCGTCACATCGCCCGGCACGTACGCCAGCCGCCGGTGCAGCTCGGTGGAGTCGCGCCAGGGATCGCCGCCGAGCAGAGCGACCTCGCCCGCGTCCTTGCGCAGCAGCCCCAGCAGCACGCGGATCGTCGTCGACTTGCCCGCGCCGTTCGGGCCGAGGAAGCCGTGCACCTCGCCGGTCCGCACCTCCAGGTCGAGCCCGTCCAGCGCACGCGTCTTGCCGAAGCTCTTGACCAGCCCGGACACCGAGATCGCCGTTGCCATGGCGCTCAACCTACATGGTCTTCACAATTTAGTGAACATAGTGACATGGGTAAACTCCTCACCTCACCCGTTGACCCTGGAGGCGAGATGACCGCCGTGCCCGACGAGGGACTGGCCTCGTTCATCGAGCGCTCTGCGGCGATGCTCTCCGACGTGGGCTGGCCGAGGATGCCCGCGCGCGTGTTCATCGCGCTGCTGGTCAGCGACTCCGGGAAGCTCACGGCGGCGGAGCTGGCCGAGACGTTGCAGGTGTCCCCCGCCGCGATCTCCGGCGCGGTGCGCTACCTCAGCGACACGCAGATCGCCGTGCGCGACCGCGAGCCCGGCACCCGCCGCGACCACTACCAGGCGTCGGGCCCGATGTGGCAGCAGACGATGCTCAGCCGCCAGCAGCTGATGAAGCGCTGGGCGGACGCGCTGGCCGAGGGCATCGAGGTGCTCGGCGAGGACACTCCGGCGGGCACGCGCATGGCGGAGACGCTGGCGTTCTTCCGGTTCATGGAGGCCGAGATGCCCTCGCTGCTCGCGAAGTGGCGAGAGCGCCGGCCCGAAAAGAGCGATTAGCGCGAGAGGGGAATCGAACGCTATAGTCGACTCCGCATGCGCAAAATGGAATCAGGAGTGAATATCTCTCCCGATTGTAAAGTAAGAGGGGGCCGGTTGTCAACCGTATCGAATGCGCCGGAAACGAGCGACAGCACCGTGCTCGCGGAGGAGCAGGACTACGTCACACGGCTCTACGACCGCTTCGACATCCTGCGTGAGCAGGCACAACAGTTCCTCTCCTCGGCACTGCGGCAGATCCCTGACTCCGAGCAGGCGCACACGGAGAGAAATGCCGCGACCAGGATGCACACCGAACAACTGGCGCAGTACGCCGCCGCTGAGACGGGCCTGTGCTTCGGCAAGCTGGAATTCACCGACGACACCGACCGCTATATCGGGCTGATCGGCATTCTCGACGAGGACAACGACTACGAGCCGCTGCTGGTGGACTGGCGGGCGCCCGCCGCGCGGCCGTTCTACGTGGCGACCGGCGCGACCACCGAGGGCGTTCGCCTGCGCAGGCACCTGCGCATCCGCAAGCGCACGGTGATCGGCGTCGACGACGAGCTGCTGGACCTGTCCGGGGTGGAGGACGCCGACGCGGTCACCGGCGAGACGGCGTTGCTGGCCGCGCTCAACGCCAAGCGCACGGGCCGGATGACCGACATCGTCCGCACCATCCAGGCCGAGCAGGACAACATCATCCGCTCCCCGCTGCACGGCGTGCTGGTCGTGCAGGGCGGGCCGGGCACCGGCAAGACGGCCGTCGCGCTGCACCGCGCCGCGTACCTGCTGTACACCCACCGCGAGCAGCTGGCCAAGCGCGGCGTGCTCGTGGTCGGCCCGAACACGGAGTTCCTCAACTACATCTCCCAGGTGCTGCCCTCGCTGGGCGAGACCGGGGTGCTGATGGCCACGGTCGGCGACCTCTTCCCCGATGTGCGGCCGAAGCTGACCGAGCCCGACGAGGCCGCCGCGATCAAGGGCCGCCCCGACATGGTCGAGGTGCTGGCCAAGGCGGTCGCCGACCGGCAGCGCGTGCCCGACGCGCCCATGGAGATCGTCTTCGAGCGCGAGACGCTGCTGCTCCAGCCGGAGGCGGTGGAGCGGGCCAAGGCGGCGGCGCTGCGGCTGGGCACGCTGCACAACCGCGCGGAGCCGACCTTCAGCGCCGCGATCGTGCGGGAACTGACCCGGATCGTCGCGGACAACCTGGGCGCCGACCTGCTGGAGGCGGGCGATCTGGCCGACATCGCCAGGGAGCTGCGCGAGGAGCGCGACGTCATCGAGGCGCTGGACTGGCTGTGGCCGGTGCTCTCGCCGCAGCGGCTGCTCAAGGAGCTGTACGCCTCGCCTGACCTGCTGGAGTCGGCCCTGCCGCACCTGTCCGCAGATGAGCGCGCGCTGTTGCACCGGCCGGAGCATTACGGCTGGACGCCCGCCGACGTGCCGCTGCTGGACGAGGCGATGGAGCTGCTCGGCGAGGACGACCGGGCGGCCAAGGCGCTGGCGGCGAAGAAGCGCCAGGAGCGACTGGAGTTCGCCGAGGGCGTCGTCGACATCATGCGCATCGACGAGGAGGTCGCCGACGACGACGTGCTCATGGCGATGAACATGATCACCGCCGACCACCTGGCCGAGCGGCACGAGCGCTCCAGCACCCTGACCACCGCTGAGCGCGCCGCGCAGGACCGCACCTGGACCTTCGGGCACGTGATCGTGGACGAGGCCCAGGAGCTGTCGGCGATGGCGTGGCGGCTGCTGATGCGGCGCGCGCCGTCGCGGTCGATGACCCTCGTGGGTGACGTCGCCCAGACCGGCGACCTCGCGGGCGCGGAGTCCTGGGAGCAGGTCCTCGCCCCGCACATGGCCGACCGCTGGCGGATGGAGGAGCTGACGGTCAACTACCGCACTCCGGCCGAGATCATGAGCGTGGCGAGCGCGGTCCTGCGCGAACTCGGCACGTCGATCACCGAGACGAAGTCCGTGCGCAGCACCGGTGTCGCGCCGTGGAGCCTCGCCGTGCCCGCCGAGGACCTGCCCGCGCGCCTCGCGGAACTGGCGGGCAAGGAGCTGGCCGAGGTCGGCGAGGGCACGCTCGGCGTGCTCGTCCCGGCGTCGCTGCGCGAGGTGCTTCGCCCGTCCGAGCGAGTCAGCGTGCTCACCGTGCGCGAGGCCAAGGGCCTGGAGTTCGACGGCGTGATCGTGGTCGAGCCCGCGATGATCCGCGAAGAGTCCGTGAAGGGCGTCAACGACCTGTACGTCGCGTTGACCCGCGCGACGCAGCGCCTCGGCGTCGTGCACTCCGCGCCGCTGCCCGAGTCGTTGGCGGAAGCACTGGCCTGACCCGGCGTGGGTGGGCTCGGTTCCTCCAGGCCGAGCCCGCCCAGCCGGTAAACTGCGCTGACCTCCAACCCTGAGGACGGCGGTGCAAGAGACAGAAGACGGGTACCTCGACGACGTCGCCTGGGACCTGCTGCCCGCCTACCGCCGTCGCACCGCGCTCTCGCGCACGAACATGAGCACGGTCTACCTCGCCGAGGACCTGACCCACCACAACCGCTTGGTCGCGCTGAAGGTCCAGGAGTCCTCGCCCGGGCTGAGCGAGCGCTTCGAGCGGGAGTCCCGCATCGCGCTGACCATCGAGCACCCCAACGTGGTCCCGGTGTACGCGGCGGGCGAGGTCGGGCGCTCGCGCTACCTGGCGATGCACTACGTCCAGGGCCACAACCTGCGCCAGGTGCTGAACGAGCGCAACGGTGTGCTCGGCTTCCAGGAGACGCTGCGCATCGTCGGCCAGGTCGCCGCCGCGCTCGACAGCACGCACGCGCTCGGCCTGGTGCACCGCGACGTGAAGCCCGCGAACATCATGATCGAGGACGGCACCGGGCACGTGTACCTGTGCGACTTCGGCATCGCGAAGGACATCTCCACGACCGGGCTCACGGCGACCGGGGTGTTCGTCGGCACTCCGGACTACTCGTCACCGGAACAGGTTCGCGGCGGCATGATCGACCGCCGCACGGACGTGTACTCGCTCGCGGTGGTGGTGCAGCACTGCCTCACCGGCTCGCCGTCAACCCGGCTCAGCACCGCTCCGGCGGTCCACCGCGTCCTGGCGAAGGCGCTCGCACCCGATCCCGCCGACCGCTTCGGCTCCTGCGCGGAGTTCGTCCACGCGCTCGCCACCGCGAAGTCGCGCCGCACGCTGAAGCTGAGCCTCACCGCGCTCGGCGTGGTCGCAGTGCTCGCGACGACAACAATCCTGTTGAGCGGCAACAACATTCCGCTCGCTCTGGACCGCGTTCCCGAGGCGCTGCGTGGAGACTGCTCAGCTGCGACCCCGGCGACGATCACGTGTCGCACGCGGGAGGGCCAGGAGACCTCGACGGAGCTGCTCGCCGACCAAGCCGGGGTCGACGAGGCCTACGGGCGCGCGGTGCGCTCGGCGGGCGTGGCCAAGAACGGTGACTGCGCGAGCGCGAACGGCGGCGAGCACCGCTACCCCTTGACGGGTCCCGCCAAGGGCCGCGTTCTCTGCTACGCCAGGGACGGCGTCGCCCATGTCGTCTGGACCGACATCGCCGCGCGCACCTTGACTCGCGCCGAAGCTCCGCAGGACGCGCCGCTGCGCCAAGCGTGGACATCGTGGACCGGTGGCACGGCAGCGTTCCCGACCGAGGACGAGCGCGCCACGATCTCGGTCAGCTCAGGCGCGAACTGCGTGCGAGCCGACCTCGACGCGTTCCCCACGGCTCTTGCCGGTGTCACCTGCACTCCGCTCGGCATCGGCGCGCAGCAGGTCAGCTACTACCGCTTCGCGTCGCTGCCGCCGCTGCGCGACCAGTTCACCGGCATGGTCGCCGAAGCCAAGGCCCCCGTCGGCGTCTCGTGCGCGAACGCTCCGGGATTCCTTGGCACACAACGACATGACTGGCTCGGCACGGACATCGGCCAGCTGATGTGCCGCACCGGTGCCGACGGCGCGCTCAGCATCTCGTGGACGATGGAGCCGCTGTCGATCATCGGTGTGGTCACCGGCTCCGATCCGCGCGCCGTGCACGGCTGGTGGTCGCAGTGGCACCTCTCGCCGCTGAACCGCATCGTCGAGGCGACCAACGCCCAGGCCGACCCGCCCTTCCCCACCGCCGACGAGCGCAAGCTGCTCGACCACATCCCGCCCGTGTCGCGCAACCACTGCGTGCGCGCCGCGCCCAGCCTGAAGTGGCGGGACGTCGGCGCGCTCCCCGCCGTCGGCGTCGCGTGCGGGCGCACCAGCGGCGCGGAACTCGTTGCGTACTACCAGTTCTCCGACGTCACGACCATGCGTACCGTGCACGGTCCCGTCGGCGGGCAGGACAACGACTGCCGGAACCTCCCCGAGGGTTTCAACGGCGGCAGCGACTACTCGCGCGGCGGCGGCACGGGAAACCTGCGCTGCTACACCTACAAGGAGACCGGTGAGCGCGGCATGGCGTGGACCGACGAGCGTTTCGCCATCCGCGTCGTCGCTCACCGGGGCACCTCACCGCTCGCCATGATCGACTGGTGGACCCACGACGCGGGCCCCGTCTGAGGCTGCTCCTGCCTCACGCTGTCTTCGCCCGGCACCGCTGCTGTCTGACGCGCCCCTACCGTCCGCTCCTCTGACGCGACCCCGCCGTCCGCTCCTCTGGCACGACCCCGCCGTCCGCGCAGCCACCGGGCTAGCCCGACCCGCCCTGCCTCAACTTCATCTGGTTCGCCCATCCACCCCTGACGCCGCCCCACCTCAACCTCTTCAGCGCGGACTGACGTAACCAATGCGGCATTGGTTACGTCTCGCGTAACCAATGCCACATTGGTTCGACAACACGCCCACTGCGCGGACGGCTCAGCCGCTGACGCTGCCGCCGATGGAGGAGCCGCCGGTCATCTTCGTGTTGCCCGTGCCACCGCCTCCGCCGCCGGTGCGGCTGACCTCCTTGCCGTCGTAGAGCACGAAGACATCGAGCTTGGCGCTGCGCCCGGCGGTGTAGGTGATCTTCAGTTCCCAGGAGTGCGGGAGCCCGTCGGCGGGCACGGTGAGCGACTTGCGCCAGGGCAGCGGGATGTCGCCCTCTTCCTGGACCTGGCCGTCGAGGGTGTACTTGACCTTGTTCAGCATCATGTCGCCGCTGCCGGTCGCGTTGAGCACCAGCGTGTGCGGCTGGCGGTCCGGCACCTGCTGGGTGGTGGTGACGGCGGCCGCGGTGGTCGTGACGACCGGCGGCGCCTGCGGGGCGGGAGGCGGCGGCGACGCGCACGCCACGACGCTGAGCAGCAGCAACGACAGAGCGGGCAAACGCATGGTCACAAGGTGTCCCTGGGTTCGTAGGATCTCGGGGTGAACGTCGCACGCATCGAGGGGCCGGGTGGGCTGCCCCGGACGAAGCCGTGGACCACGCCCGGCGCGCTCATCGTCAGGACGGTCGCGGGCGCGGCGGCGGCGGCTCCGGTGGAGGGCGCCCGCGTGCGCTTCGGCCGAGGACGCCCCCAGGACAGGGACAAGCCCGCCGACGTCACGATCGGCGAGGACGACACCAAGGTCAGCAGGCAGCACGGCCTGCTCGTGCACCGCCAAGGATGGTGGCACCTCGGCAACACCGGCAAGCTCCCCATCGGGGTGGGCGAGTACACGCTGCGCGACGACGGCGAGACGGTGCCGCTGCGGCCGGGCGTGACCTCGGCGCTGATCACCACGCCCGCAGGCCGCCACCACGTGGTGGAGCTGTACGTGAACGCGGGCGACGGCACGCTGCCGAGGCCGCTGTTCGGCCAGCACACCACGCCGGGGCACACGTGGGAGCTGTCGGAGAAGGAACGGCTCGTGCTGACCGTGCTCGGCCAGGAGTACCTGCGCGACAACCCGCGCGCCCAGCCGTTGGCCAGGGGCCAGGCCGCCACCCAGCTGGCCGAGCTGTTCCCCGCCGACGACTGGAACGTGCGCAAGATGGACCGGGTGGTGGAGGCCGTGCGCCTGCGCCTGTCGGAGAAGGGCGTGTTCGGGCTGGTCGAGACCGATCTGCCGCAGCCGATCGGCAACCTGCTCAGCCACCACCTGCTCACCGAGCTGATCGTTCGCACCCCCAGCCTCACCAGGTCGAGCCTGTCGGTGTTGGAGGATGACCGCTAGACCCGGGACCCCTCCCGGACCGGCATCTCGGCCAGCAGCCGCGCGAACCCGTCCTCCACGACGACGGGCACACCGTAGTCCCGCGCCTTGCGGGCCTTGGTGGACAACGAGTCCGGGTCGGCGGCGACGAGCACTCGGGTCCACTTGCAGATGTTCGGCGGGGACACCACCAGCCTGCGGGCGCGCGCCTCGTCCTGCCACAGCTCGCGCGGCTTGACGGTCTCGCCGGTGAAGGTGATCCGGTCGCCCGGGCAGAGCGCGAAGGTCCCCCACACCGCTCGGACGGCTGGCCGGTCCGCCAGTTCGGCGGGCAGGCCCAGCAGGTCCGCGACGGCCGCGCGGTCCGCTGGGCTGGGCGGCGCGAACTCGGCGAGGTACTTGCGGTGCAGCACTTCGGCCGTCGCACGGTCGATCCCGCGCTGTGCGGCGGCTTCCACCAGCTCGTCCTGCTCGCTCGCGCTGAGCACGCGGTCGATCAGCGTCCTGTCGAGCACCTCGAGGTAACCGTCCACTGTAGACAATGGCCCTGCCGAGTGCGGGATGCGCTCGACGAAGAGCCCGGTGTCCGACACTCCCCTGCGCACGGTCTCCCCTTGCGGACCGGCCGGACTCACCGGCCAAGGGCGGTTCAGCGCGTCCTCCACCAGCTCCCTCCACGGCTCCCTCCCCTCCGCCATGCCGAGGTAGGTCACCATCAGCCCGGCCGCCGCGTAGGCGTCGTCGAGCGCGGAGTGCGCGCGCTGCAAGGGAATCCCGGCCACCGCGCAGCAGGCCGCGAGCGAGCGCGAGGAGGTCGTCAGGTAGCTCCTGGACAGCTCCATCGTGCACAGGCCGAGGTCCGAGCGGACCGGGACCGCCATGCCCGCCCTCGCGAACTCCGCGGCGATGAAGCGCGCGTCGAAGGCCAGGTTGTGCGCCACGATCACCCGTCCCGCCAGCACTCCGGCCAGCTCCGCGGCGATCTCCGGGAACGTCGGCGCCCGGCGCACGTCAGCCGCGAGGATGCCGTGGATGTGTTGCGGCCCCAGGTCGCGACCGGGGTTCACCAGCGTGCACCAGTCCCCCACCACCGCGCCGTCCCGGTCGAGCAGCACCACGCCGATCTCCACGACCCGGTCGTGCCACCCCGAGGACAACCCCGTGGTCTCCACGTCCAGCACCGCGTACCCGCCCGCCACCCCGCCGTGACCGCCCACGCCCCCCACTCCCGCTTTAGCCCTGAACGACCCGTTTGGTGCGCTCAACGCACTGAACGGGTCGTTCAGTGCGTTGAAGTACCCGAACGGCCCGTTCAGTGCGTTCAAGTACCTGAAGGACCCGTTCAGCGCGTTCGCCGTGGTGATCCACTATGAATACCGGGCGCTGCTCCGACCGCCGCACTCCGGGTGGCGCAGCGGGGGTTGCGACGGACGGCCCGAGTTGGCGGATCTGGCCCAGGAGAGCGTTTTCGCAGGTACCGTCCGCATGTGCGCCTCCCCTGGACCCGTGCGCCTCGCGCCGCGCTCGCCAGCGCCTCCACCGTGCTGGTGGCTGCGCTCGCCGGACTCGTGCTCTCGTTCGTGGTGACGGCGGCGATCAGCCACACCGTCGCGAGCGGCTCGGCGGCGGTCGCCTACCAGACCGGGCGGGGCTGCCCGGCGATCGTCACGCCCACCGTCGACGGCACCCGGTTGCGCCCCGCCGAGGTCGAGCAGGCGGTGCGCACCGGCTCGGAAGCCGCTGCCCGCAACGGTTTCGGCAGTGCACTGGCGGGTCGCTACGCGGCGGTGGGGCGGACGGACTTCAACGGCAGGACGCCGTTGCTGCGACTCGGTCACCGCGAGGGCGCCGCCGACCACGTCAAGGTCATCGCCGGGGGCGAGCGCTCCGGACTGTGGCTGCCGAGGAGCGTCGCGGAGGCGGGTTCGGTGAAGCTCGGCGACCGCGGGCAAGGCGGACTGCTGCCCCCGGTGACGACGATCTTCGAGGACATCACGACGCCGAGCGGGGACTGGTGGTGCGGCGAGGAGCGCTACGTCGTCGCCAATCCGCTCGCGGCCGAGGGGTCGACGGCCCCGCTGGGCTTGCTGCCCGACCGCGCGGAGTTCGACCGGATCATGGCCAGGCTCTCCACCAGCTACACGCTCACGCTGCGCTTCCCGCACCAGCTGCCGACAACGCTGACCGAAGCGCACGAGCTGTCGGCGCGCTCGACCGCGCTGCTGGAGGACCTCACCGCGCTGGGTGGCAAGTTCACCAAGACCGATCTGCTGCGCCGAGGCATCGAGCTGGCCGAGCAGGCGAGGACCAGCGTGCTGCTCGCGGTGCTCCCGCTGACGGCCGTCACCGTGCTCGTCGGCTTGGTCGCGGTCGGCGCGGTCGCCCTCCAGTGGTGTCAGCGCCGCCGCGCCGAAGTGCGCCTGCTGTGGGTGCGCGGCGTCTCCCCCGCCGCCTTGGGCGGCAAGGCAGTGCTGGAGCTGGTCGTGCCGTTCGTGCTCGGCGGAGCGGCCGGGGTCGGGCTCGGCAGGCTCGCGCTGCCGCTGTTCGCGCCGAGCACCGCGTTGGAGCCCGGCACGTTCGGCCTCGTCGCGACGGTCGTCACGGCGGTGCTCGCGGTCGCGCTGCTGGTGGTCGGCGCGACGACGGCCGTCCACGTGCGCCACACCTTCCAGTCCAAGCCGCGAGAACGCCGCGTGCTGCGCTGGATTCCTTGGGAGCTGGGCACGTCCGCGCTCGCGGTGTGGTCGTGGACGCGACTGCTCGACGGCGCGCTGACCGTGCAGCGAGGCGAGGTGCTGCCGCGCATCGACCCGATCGCGCTGGCCTTCCCGCTGCTCGTGGTGCTGACGGCGGCCGGGCTGATCTCGCGGGTGCTCGGCGCGTCCCTCGGCGCTTCGCACCGGCTCGACGTGTGGTCCTGGCCGGCCGTGCAGCTCGCGGTGCGGCGGCTCGCGATCTCCAGGACGACCGCGACCGGAGTGCTCACCGTCGCCGCGCTGGCCGTCGGCACGGTCGCGGTCGGCTACGGCGTCGCGAGCGCGCAGCAGAACGCCCTCGACGACAAGTCCGGCATGATCGTCGGCGCGAACACCGCCGTGCAGCTGCCGCTCGGGGTCGCGGAGGGCAAGATCACCTTGCCCGCCGAGCTGAGCGCAACGACCACGCTCGTCGGTGACGCGCCCGGCCTGGTCAACGGCGACCAGGTGAAGATCCTCGTGGTCGACCGCGCGAGCTTCGACCGCGTCGCGTGGTCGTTGTCCTCGATCGACACCGGTGCGGCCCTCGCCGCGCTCGGCCCGCGCGACGCCTCCGGCACAGCACCCGCGATCCGCGTCGGCAAGACACCCGACGGTCAGTGGGAGCCGATCAACGGCGTGAAGCTGCGCACCGTCACGTCCGTGCCGCAGTTCCCGGGGTTCGGCGTCGACCGGGGCTACGTGATCGCGCGCGAGGCCCTGCCGAACGCCTACGACGCGACAGCATGGCGGTTGTGGAGCACGTCCACCGACATCAACCAGCTCACCGGGCAGCTCACGGCGGGCGGGGTCAGCTACTTCAACCCGCAGAGCCGCTCCAAGGCGATCGACGCGCTGCCGTTCTACGTCGTCAGCTGGACGTTCTCCTTCATCACCGCGCTCGGAGCCGTCCTCGCGGTGCTCGCGGCCTGCTCGCTGCTGCTCTCCGTCGAGGTGCGGCGACGGCAGAACGCCTTGTTCAGCGCGTTGGCGACGCGCATGGGGCTGCGGCGGCGAACCCTGGTGTCCAGCCATCTCGTGGAGCTGGGCGTGATCGCGGCGCTGGCCACGGTCGTGGGCACGGCGGCGGGAGTGGTCAGCGCGGCCCTGTCTGCGGCGCGGCTGGACCCCGCTCCCCGGCTGGCGCCCTTCCCCGCCGTCCCGAACCCGACGTCGTTCGTGCTGCTGACCACGCTCGCCGCCCTGGTGGTCGTGGGGCTGGCGGGCGCGGTCGCGGTGCGGGCGGCCCGAACCGCACGAGCCGGGGAGCTGCTGCGTGGCTGAGACAGTTCTGGAACTGAGCGGGGTCCGCGTGGACTACCCGACCGCGTCCGGCCCGGTGACCGCCGTGGCCGATGTCGACCTCGCGGTGCCCAAGCGCGGGCTGACCGTGCTCGCCGGGCCGTCCGGGTCGGGCAAGTCCACGTTGCTGCGGCTGCTCGGCCTGGTGGAGCAGCCGACCGAGGGCACGGTGTTCTTCGGCGGCGAGCCCGTGACCGGCCTGGCCCACCGCAGGCTGCGCCGGCTGCGCCGCGACCGCGTCGTGATGATCTTCCAGAACCCGCCGGACAACCTGTTCGACTACCTGACGGTCGGCGAGAACCTGCGCGCAGCCGCCCAGCTGGCCGGGCGCACCTCGGCACCGCCGGAGCTGCTGGAGCGCTTGGGTCTGCCGGGCACCGAGGACTGGCGGACCAGCGCGCTCTCCGGCGGCCAGCAACAGCGGCTGGCGTTCGCGTGCGCGCTGGCGGCCGGCGCGGAGGTGGTGCTCGCCGACGAGCCGACCTCGCAGCTGGACGCGCGCTCGGCGACGCTGGTGCTGGAAACCCTTGCCGAGCTGGCAACTTGGGACGTGACCGTGGTGGCCGCCTCGCACGACGACCGCCTGATCGAGCTGGGCGAGCCGGTAGTGCGCCTGCGCGACGGAAGGGTCCAACGATGAGCCCGATTCTCAGTGCGCAGGCGGTCCGTCGGTCCTTCGGCCAGGTCGAGGTGCTGACCGGCGTGGACTTGGAGGTCTGCGCCGGCGAGTTCGTGACGCTGGCCGGTCCCTCCGGCTCCGGCAAGAGCGCGCTGTTCGCCGTGCTGAGCGGCTTCGACAGCGCGGACTCCGGCGAGGTGCTGCTGCTCGGCGAACGGATGTCCGCCCACCCGGCGTGGCAGGACTGCGCCGTGCTGCCGCAGGTGATGGGCCTGGCCGACGAGCTGACCGTCGCGGAGAACGTCGCGCTGCCGCTGCGCCTGCGCGGCGAGGAGCCGACCGCGCGCGTCCAGGAGCTGCTCGACGAGCTCGGCATCGGCGCGCTGGGCGATCGCTACCCGACAGAACTGTCCTTCGGGCAGCGGCAGCGCGCCGCGCTCGCCCGAGCCCTCGCGCCGCGCCCGCGCCTGTTGCTGGCCGACGAGCCGACCGCGCACCTCGACCACGCGACCGTGCCCGTGGTGCTCGGCCTGCTCAAGCGCGCGGCCGACGAGGGCACCGCGGTGCTGGTGGCCACCCACGACAACGAGGTCCACGAAGCGGCGCACCGCCGGCTGCGCCTGGTCGAGGGGCGCGTCCGGGCCGCGTGAGAACGCGGGCACATCCGTCCACAGTGGACGCTCCGACCGCCCCGGCCGTCCCCACTGCGAGGGACTCCGCGACGATCACTGTGCGTGAGCACCGCCCGAATGCGATCCGCACATTGCCCCGCGCCCGGAAAGCCTTTCCGCGCAGCCTCACTCGAACAGCTCCGGCGACGTCGGGAAAATCGAGCACCCCCCTCTCCGCGCCGCGCCGTTCCCTTTCGTCAAGCAACGTGAACAGGGCTCACGCTCGCACTTCGACCGGGGCCGGTTCCCCACTGTGACCGGGATAACGGCCTTATCCGAAAGGGGGCGCGAACCACGGAAAAGGAATCGAAACGTTTCCCGACGTGATTGCCCGGAACGGGGGACACACACGGCGTGGCGAAGCGGTCACGGCCCGCCAACGCGCATTCGTGACGAAGATCGCATCGACATCAAGGACATGCGATCGCCGGAACTCTGCGTTAGCCTTCCCAGGTTCCGGTTAGACCAATAGGGGGACCCCATGGATCAGGCAGCCGCCACACCGATCTACGACGAGCTGGTCGACGAGATCTTCAAGGGCATCACCGAGTCGGTCGCCACCGACACCGCCGAGGAGACCGCCACCGAGGCCGAGGCCGAGGCGTCCGGGCACCGCCACCGCGAAGCGTCCTGACCCGGCCCTCTCCGCCCGCTCCTTCCGAGGCGGCCTGAGAAGTACTCGAAACGCCCAGTCTCCGCGCCGCACGCCTCGATAGACTCGACGCGATGCGCGCCCGAGACCGCTTCCGCCCGCTGCGGCTGGTCCTGTTCACGCTCGCGGTGCCGATCATCGGGGTGAGCGTGCTGCTGGCCGACGGCCGCGCCCCCACCGCCCCCGGTCCACCCGCCGAGGCCCCGCACGCCGTGGTGGCCCTCGGCGACAGCTCGATGTCCGGCGAGGGCGTCGGCGACTACGAGCTGGGCACCAACGGCGAGAACGGCAACTGGTGCCACCGCTCCAGCCGGGCGCTGGTCCACCACACCGCGATGACCAGGGCGATCACCACCGTCAACCTCGCCTGTTCCGGCGCGGTCGCGCGCGATGTCGGCCTGACCGAGGCCACCCACAACACCGAGCGCTCGCAGGCGCGGCGGCTCGCCGAGCTGGCACGGCTGTTCCGGGTCACCACCGTGGTCGTGCAGATGGGCGCCAACGACGACCCCGGTTTCGCCCGCACCGTGACCGACTGCGCCGGGGCGTGGCTGCTCGGGCGCACGGCCGGGTGCGCGGCGAACCTCACCGAGGAGTGGCCCAAGCGGGTCGAGCGCATGGTGCCCAAGGTCAGCGCCGCGCTCGCCGACATCCGCGCCGTGATGCGCGGGGCAGGCTACCGGGACTCCGCTTACTCGCTGGTCGTGCAGTCCTACGCCGCGCCCGTTGGCCCTGACGTGCAGACGAACCTCCAGAGCCTGGCGGGCTGCCCGTTCCGCCTCGAAGACCTGAAGTGGGTGCGCACCAAGGCCGTCCACCAGCTCTCCGACGGCCTGCGCCGAGCCGCCGACAGCGCGGGTGCGCGCTTCCTCGACCTCGCCGGAGCGGGCATCGGCCACGAGGCGTGCACGTCGGCGGTGGAGGGCCGCTCGGAGTGGTTCACCCGGTTGACGGTGAACTGGGGCGATCTGCGGCACGACGACCGCGCGCGGCACGCGATGCAGGAGTCCTTCCACCCCAACGGCGACGGCCACCAGCAGATCGGCAGGTGCCTGGGCCGCTTCCTCAGGACGCCGGAGCGCTTCGGCGCGTGCGTGCCCACCGCCGCAGGGGACCTCGACCTCCTCATCGGCGAAGCCGCCCTCAACCGCACCCCCGGCTGAGCCCCACCCAGCAACGGCGAGGCCCCTGCGTTTGCCTCAGGGGAGGGCTCGCGCACGGGTTCTTGCGGGCCGCGGGCGCCACTACGGTCATGATCATGGAGCCCCTGGTGAGCGTCGTGGTGCCGACGAAGGACCGCCCGGATTCACTTGCCGCAGCCCTGGAAAGCGTTGCGGCACAGACACTCTGCGATCCGGGCTCGGCGCACCGGGTCGAGGTCGTGGTGGTCAACGACGGCGGGGCGAGCGTCAAGGACGTCGTCGAGAACGCCGGGCTCGACGACGTCACGCTGATCGAGTCACCCCTCTCGCAAGGGCACGCTAGCGCGCGCAACACCGGCATCGAGGCCGCCAACGGCCGCTACCTGGCCTTCCTGGACGACTACGATCTCCACCTGCCGGACCACTTGGAGTCCGCGGTCGCAGCGCTGCGGCACAGCGATCTCGTCCACGCGCACTGCCTCACCAGCGAGCGCCGCCTCGAACCGGGCGAGGAACCCTTGCACGCCAAGGCTTTCTTCGACGTGGAGTTCGATCCGAGCCTGCTCCTCGTCGCCAACTACATCCCGACTTCGACGATCGTGTGCCGCAACGACCGCGCGGCGCGCTTCGACCCGTCGATCCCGGTGCTCGTGGACTGGGAGCTGTTGCTGCGCTTGGTGCACGGCCACGGTTGGCGGGCCGCGACGACCGGGCGGCACACCGTGGTCTACCACCGCGTGGCCGACCAGCGCAGCGACACCGTCGACTCGACGCAGATCGTCGCCGGGCACGACCGCTACCGCCACGGCTACCCGGCGCTGACGCAGCGGTGGCCGGTGCCGAAGGGCTCGCCGATCGAGGTGCTGCGCGCGCACCTGATGGACTTCAACGACGTGTGCCACGAGCGCTTGGTACGCGGTGAGGGCTTGCCACATCTCCTGTACGAGAAGGCTTTCCAGGTGCTGCGCGCCGCCCACGCGGGCCAGGTCGCCCTCGCCGAGGTCCCCGCCCTGCTCCGAGACCAGTTGAGCTAGACCGCCGGGGGGCGCGCCTCGTACGGGGTGGAGAGGACCACGGTGGTCTTCGTGGACACGTTGGCCGACTCGCGGATGCGGCGCAGCAGGTCCTCCAGCGCGGTGGCGCGGGCGACGCGCACGAGCAGGATGTAGGAGTAGTCCCCGGCGACGGAGTAGCAGGCCTCGATCTCGCGGAGGTGCTCCAGCCGCTGCGGGTAGTCATCCGGCGCCGAGGGGTCGATCGGTGTGACGGAGATGAACGCCGTCAGCGGCAGCCCGACCTGCTCGTAGTCCAGCTGCCCCTGGTAGCCGCGCAGCACCCCGCGCTGCTCCAGCCGCCGCACGCGCTGGTGCACGGCGGAGACGCTCAGGCCCACGCGCTCGGCGAGGTCGGTGAAACTGCACCGCCCGTCCTCGCTGAGCTCGCGCAGGATCGCCCGGTCGATGGCCTCCAACGAGGTGTTCACAGCACCACCAGTTCATGCGGCTGGTTGTTCAGCGACCGGTGGCCTTCCTCGGTGACCACCACGATGTCCTCGATCCGCGCGCCCCACCGGCCCGGCAGGTAGATCCCCGGCTCCACGCTGAAGGCCATGCCCGGCTCCAGCGGGATCTCGTTGCCCGCCACCACGTACGGCTCCTCGTGCACGTCGAGCCCGATGCCGTGGCCGGTGCGGTGCACGAAGTACTCGCCGAAGCCCGCGGCGGCGATCGGGGAGCGGGCCGCCGCGTCGATGGACTCGGCGGTGGCACCGGGGTGCACCGCGCGGACGGCGGCGTCCTGGGCGATCCGCAGGATCTCGTAGGCGTCGGCGACGCCCGCGCCCGAGGGCCGGCCGATCGAGTACGTCCTCGTGCAGTCGGAGTTGTAGCCGCTCGGCATCGGCCCACCGATGTCGATCACCACGACGTCGCCCCGCTCGATGACCCGGTCGGAGACCTCGTGGTGCGGGCTGGCGCCGTTGGGGCCGGAGCCGACGATCACGAACTCGGCGGTGAGGTGCCCCTCCTCGACGATCGCGGCCGCGATGTCCGCGCGCACCTCCGCCTCGGTGCGCCCCGCGCGCAGCCACTCGCCCATCCGCGCGTGCACGCGGTCGATCGCCGCGCCCGCTTCCGCCAGCGCCTCGATCTCCGCCGCGTCCTTGCGCATCCGCAGTTCCCGCACGATCGGCCCGGCCAGGTCCTGGCGCGCGTCGCCGAGCGCGTCGCGCAGCTGCAACGCGTGCAGTGCGGGCATCATGTCCGACACCGCGAACACCGCCGCCCCGGAGAGGTGGTCGGCCGCCATCCGGAACGGGTCCTCGCCGTCCACCCACGTGCGCTGCTGGACGCCGAGCTCGGCCAGCGGCAGGTGCGCGTACCCCGGAGCCTCCAGCGCGGGCAGCAGCAGCACCGGCACGCCGTCGGCTGGCAGCAGCAGGCAGCTCAGCCGCTCGTGCGAGCCGCCGCCGACGCCGAGCAGGTACCGCAGATCCGATCCGGGAGCGATCACCAGGGCGTCCGCCCCGGCCTTCCCGGTGGCCTCCGCGGCACGGCCCAGACGGGCGCGAAGCGCTGGGACGTCGAGCGTCCCGGTGTTCGTGGACATGCGTACCAGACTAGTCGAAGTCAACCAAAGTTGACGTGCCCGTCAAGTCAACCTAGATTGACGTGGAGCGAGCACGTAGGTTGAGCGGATGGAGGTCGACAGGTTGGCAACGCTGGTCGGGCAGGCGGGCGACGACGACCCGCTCAAGGCACTGCACGCCGCCGCCGAGATCCGGCACGAGGCCGAGCGCATCGAGGCCGTCCAGGTGCGGCGCGCCCGCACCAGGGGCCTGCCGTGGGCGCTGATCGCCGAGGCGCTCGGCGTGTCCAAACAGGCCGTGCACAAGAAGTACGGCGGCAGCCGCTTCACCAAACGCGGCTGACCACCGTCCTCTGTAGACACTCGCATCCCCCTCGGGCAAGGCCGCACTCCGCCCACCACGAAAGCCCCGTTTGGTGCGTCTAACGCACTGAACGACCCGTTCAGTGCGCTCAACGCACCAAACGGGTCGTTCAGGGCTTAAGGGGTGGGCGGTCAGCGGGCGTCCATCTGGCGCCAGATGGGGAAGACCAGGGGGCAGAGGGTGGCGCAGAGGTAGATGAGGCCGCCCGCCGCGAAGGTCAGGTGCACCTCCCAGGTCTCCACGGCCAGCCCGCCGAGCAGTGCGCCCAGCGGCATGCCGACGAGCGCGCACGCGCCGATCGCGCCGATCACGGTGCTGCGGATGTGCACGGGGATGCGGCCGTACTCCACCACGGCGAGCAGCGGGTTGATCGAGCCCGCGGCGAACCCGGCGACGGCGACCACCAACAGGATCGCGGGCAGGCCGGGGTCGACGGTGTAGATCAGCAGCCGCACGGGGCCGACCAGGATGAAGGCCGTGGTGAACAGCAGCCTGCGCTGGTGGATGCGGTGGCCGAGCCAGCCGTAGACGAGCGTTCCGGTCAGCGCGCACGCGCCGAAGACGCCGATGATCATGCCGAGCGCGACGCTGCTGTGCAGCACGTCGCGGGCGTAGGAGGGCATGAGCACGGTGATCGTGGCGCTGTCCAGCGCGTTGGTCACGGCGATCATCCCGGCGATGGCCGCGATCAGCCGGTCGGAGCGCAGGTACGCCAGGCCCTCGCGCAGCTCGGCGAAGTAGTGCCTGCGCTCGGGGCGCTCGGTGTCGAGACCGCGCACTCCGACGGCGATCACCATGGCGGAGAACAGGAACGTCACCGCGTCGAGCACCAGCACCTGCGGCGGCCCGGTGAGCGCGATCAGCGAACCGGCCAGCGGTCCGCCGAGCATCCTGGTCGCCCGGCCCGCGCCGTCGTAGCCGCTGGCCGCGCGCTCCATGGTGGTCCCGGCCAGCTCGGTCAGCCCGGGCAGCATGCTGTAGCGCGCGGTGTCACCGGGCGCGCGGCTGAGGCCGAGCACCATGGCCAGCACGACCAGCTGCCAGATCGGCAGGCCGTTCGCCGCGTGCAGCAACGGGATCAGCCCGACGGCGACGGCGGCGACGAGGTCGGAGGCCATGCTGACGCGCTTGGCGCCGAAGCGGCCGACGAGCGGCCCGCCCAGCACCGAGGACAGCACGAGGCCGACCGCTTCGATGGCCGCGACGAGGCCGGTCTGGGTGGCGCTGCCGGTGGTCTGGAGCACGAACCACGGGATGGCCATCAGGGTCATGGTCGTCCCGCACCCGGAGACCGCGTTCGCGACGAGCACCGAAGCGAGCGGCCCTCGCGCGCGCTCGGGTGCCCGCGCCGGGAACGACCCGACTCCTGCGCGCGGTAGCGGGGCGGGTTCGGCAAGGGTCAAGGCTGCTGCTCCTCGTGGCGGGTGCGGGGGAAGGCCTGCAACTGCACCCGGACCGCCTCATCGCCCTCGGCGCCCGCACGGCGGTAGCGCTCGACGACGGTGCCCAGCTCCTCGACGAGCCGGGCCAGCTCCGGTGCGGTGAGCCGCAGGTCCCAGTCGGACAGGGTCGCGGCGCACACCCATTCGCGGCGCCAGGACTCCACGGCGGCGACGAACGCGGCGGCGTGGCCGAAGTCGCGGTTGACCCCCTCGTGCATCAGCACCTGCAACGCGCCCGATGAGTCGGGGTCGTCCAGGAACCGCGCCGTGTCGAAAGCGGTCACCTCGTGACGGGCCCGCCACCACCGGTCGCGCCGGTTGCCGCGGTCGGGGTCCTCTTCGATGAACCCGTACTCGGCGAGCTGGCGCAGGTGCCAGCTGGTGCTGCCGGAGCTCTCGCCGAGAAGGGCGGCGAGCCCGGAGGCGGTCGCCGGGCCGTCCGCGCGGAGCAGCCCGAGGATGCGCAGGCGCAGCGGGTGCGCCAGGCCCCGGAGGCTGCGGGCGTCCAGTGGCTGCCCCCGCCGCGTGGAGTCGGTCGTTGTCGGCACGCGCGGAAAGGTAGTTCGCCAAGGAGCCTTTGCAATGCGTTCTTGGCAGATCAGTTACCGAAAGCGATCGGTAGTCGTAACCGAAGTAATCCGATCAGAGTAGTTGCGAACCCACCAGGCGAACCATGCTCACGTTTCGATTACGGAGAGCGGACGCGCGAACACGACCGAGTGGCCCAGTGCGCTGAGTCGTTCAGTGCGCAGAGCGCAACCGCCCCGGCCGACAGCGACCGGGGGCGGCGGGAACCTGTCTCAGGAGCCGGAGAGCGAGACCTCGCGCTGACGGGGCTCGGGCTTGGGCTTGACGGTGAACGACAGCGAGTAGACGCCGTCGACGACCAGCACGGCGGTCCAGATCATCGCCACGTCGGCCAGCGCCTCGGCCCGGCTCAGGTCCCAGTCGGCCAGCCACAGGCCCCCGGCGAGCAGGCTGACGCCCAGCGCCCACGACGCGACGTGCCGGAACCACCCGGAGCGCAGGTGCCGGGCGTGCGCGCGGCCGTGCTCGGGCTTGCGCACCGGCGGCGGGCCCCCGGCGAAGCGGTGGTTCATCCGCTGGTCGGCCCAGTTGATCATCTTGTGCCCCCACACCACGGAGATGCCGAGGTAGAGGGCGGCGACCGCGTGGTGGAACTCCGCCTTGCCGCCGACGGAGAGGTCGTAGCCGGCGACCGCGAGCAGGAACACGTCGGTGAGCGGGGTGCAGATCAGGAAGACGACGCCGAGCTTGGGCATCTTCAGGACGTAGCGCGAGAAGAGCCCCAGCGCGATGAACAACCAGAACCCGACCTCGGCTCCGATGATGGCCCAGTAGATCATGCGTTCTCCCCTGTTCCTGGTGACCCTGTTCCTGGTGACGTGAACACGCGCCCGAGCCGCGCGTCGACGGCGTCGACGACCCGCTCCGCGGTGATGTGCCCCGAGGCGAGCAACGCCTGCTGGGCCAAGCCTTCGGCGAAGGCGAGCAGGTGCAGCGCCTCGGCCTCGATGTCGAGCCCCGCCGGGATCTCCCCCGCCGCCTGCCCGCGCCGCAGCGCGTCGGTCATCTGCTCGACCCGGCGCAGCAGCGCGGTCTCGTAGACCTTGGCCAGCTGCGGGGTCGCCACGCCGCGCGCGCAGAAGGCCAGCCAGACCCGCACCTCGTCGGCGCGCTCGTCGTCCAGCGGCATCAGCTGCGACAGCGCCTCGCGCACCAGCGAGCGCGCGGGGACCTCGGCCAGGTCCCGGCCGCCGTCCTCCAGCCACCGGCGCAGGCGTTCGTCGAAGCGCTCGTCGATGGTGTGGAAGGCCAGCAGCAGCATCTCGTCCTTGGTGGCGAAGTAGTGCTGCACCAGTCCGACCGAGACCCCGGCCGCCGCGGCCACCTTGGCCACGCTGACCTCGTCCAGCCCGCGCTCGGCGGTGAGCCGCAGCAGGGCGTGCACCACCTGTGCGCGCCGGAGCTCGTGGTCGATCACCTTGGGCATGTTTTTACAATATGAACATATTGCAAAACGCGCAAGGAGGTCCTCCGGCGGTTGTCGGGGGGCGGTGGCAGGCTGTGCCGGGTGAGGACTCCCCTGGTGCTGCTCGACTCCGCGAGCCTGTGGTTCCGTGCCTTCTACGCGCTGCCCGAGTCGATGACGGCGCCGGACGGCACCCCGGTCAACGCCGTGCGCGGCTTCGCCGACATGATCGCCAAGATCATCACCGACCGGCGGCCGTCCCGGTTCGTCGCGTGCCTGGACGCCGACTGGCGGCCCGCGTTCCGCGTGGAGGCGCTGCCCTCCTACAAGGCGCACCGCGTCGCCGAAGCTGTGACATCGGGCCCAGGAGCCGACGCCGAGGAAGTGCCGGACACCCTCACCCCGCAGGTCCCGGTGATCCTGGAGCTGCTCGACGCGCTCGGCATCGCCACGGCCGAGGCGGCGGGCTACGAGGCCGACGACGTGATCGGCGCGCTGGCCACGGCCGAGGACCGCGATCCGGTCGAGGTGGTCACCGGCGACCGCGACCTCTTCCAGCTCGTGCGCGAGGAGCCGACCCCGGTGCGCGTCATGTACACCGGCAAGGGCATCGCCAAGGCCGAGTTCTTCGGCCCGGAGGAGCTGGCCGCGCGCTACGGCCTGCCGGTCGACCGCGCGGGCGCCGCGTACGCGGACATGGCGGCGCTGCGCGGAGATCCCTCCGACGGCCTGCCCGGCGTCGCGGGGATCGGCGAGAAGACCGCGGCGGGCCTGATCACCGCCGTGGGCTCGGTGGAGGACCTGCTCGCCGCGCTCGACGACCCGGCCGACACCCGCATCCCGACGCGCTCGCGCGGGAAGCTGGAGGCCGCCCGCGAGTACCTCGCCGTGGCGCCGAAGGTGGTCCGCGTCGCCGTGGACGCCCCGGTCAGCCTGGACCGCGACGACGTGCTGCCGAGCGCTCCGGTCGACCTGGACCGCGTGCGCGCGCTACAGGAGCAGTGGGGACTCAGCCGCTCGGTGGACCGCCTGGTGGCCGCGCTCGGCTAGCGCAACTGCCGAAAGGCATATTCAGCTCGGACACGATGTCGATACGCTGCCAGATCAAGGGGGTCGGCAGTCACTGCCGACGAGGTCCGAGAGGACCGATCGAAGCAGCACCACGCATCCTGGGGGACGCCATGCGCAGGATCTCGCTCGTTGTCATGAGCACCACCGTGCTGGCGGCGTTGGCCGCCTGCACGACCGCACCGCCGCCCGCACCACCCGCGCCTGCCAGCTCGGTCCCGACCACCACGGCGCCGCCCGCGCCCGCGAAGCTGGGCAGCGCCACCGAGTTCGTCACCGCCGTCAACGAAGGCATGAGGTCGAAGAAGACCGCCGCCATCACCGCCGAGCTGCAGAGCGGCGAGGGCATCACCCCGACGAAGGCCACCGGGCAGGTGCGCTTCGACGGCGACGACCGGGTGTCCACCTCGACGATCAGCGCCACCCCCGAGGGACGCGCGACGATCCTCCTGCTGGCCGGGGAGAACTTCATCCAGAGCCCGAACACCGCCAAGCAGAACCCGGACAAGCCCTGGAAGCGGCTCGCCCCGCCGGGCAAGTACGGCGAAACGAGTGCGGACCTGGTGCTGGCGACGACCGCCGCGGAGGAGACGCACCCGACGCTGCGGATCGACTGGCTCCGCACCTCCGGCACGCTGGAGGGGGCGGCTGAGGAGGTCGTGGACGGGGTGCCCACGATCCGGTACACGATCACCGTGGACCTCGCCAAGGTCCTCAAGAGCGTGGCCTCGGCCAACAACCTCCAGCTCAAGGCCCAGCTGGAGCACGACATCAACAGCGGCAAGACCAGCGTCAAGCACGAGGTGTGGGTGCAGGCGGGCAACGTCCCGCTGCGCTGGCGGACCACGGCGCCCGGGCCGGACAAGAAGCCGCTGTCCTCCACGACCACCTTCCAGGACTGGGGCAAGCCGGTCGAGCTCACCGCGCCGCCCGCGGACAAGACGATCACCGAGAAGCGCTGAGGTACCAACGAAAGCGGCCCGCCTTCACCGGAGGCGGGCCGCTTTCTCGTACCGGCTAGGTGGGCGGCAGGGTGACCGTCGCACGGAAACCGGGGCAGTCGTCTTCTCCGTGGTGGGCGCAGTCGCGGAGGTGGCGGAGGTAGTCGCGGGCCTCCTCCAACCGAACGATCTTGGCGTCCACGGCCTCGATGGCCCTGGTGATCACGCCGTGCCAGGTCACCGCGTCACGCCCAGCGGTGAGCAGTTCGCGGATCTGGTCGATGCCGAACAACGCCGTGTCCCGCCAGCGCTTGACGACCGCGATCCGGTACAGCTGCTCCACGTCGTAGCAGCGCCGGTTGGCACGGCGGTGCGAACTGAGCAGGCCCTCGTGCTCCCAGAAGCGCAACGTGGACAGCGGCAGGCCGAAGTGCTCCGCGGCTCTGCTGATCGAAGTCGCGGTGATCGAGATCTGGTCCATGGCGACAGTTGACCTCAACCACGCTTCAACAGGCAAGGTGAGCCTTACCTAAAAACGAGCGTGAGGTGTCGAGCATGACCACCGTCCTGGTGATGGGCGCGACCGGGAAGGTCGGCCGCCACGTGGTCGTCCAGCTGCGCGAGCGAGGGCATCACGTGCGCGCGGTGTCCCGGTCGAGCCCGGATCGCTTCGACTGGGCGGACAGGGACACCTGGCGACCCGCACTGTCCACTGTGGACACGATATACCTCAACGTGTGGGGCGTGGTCGGAGTCGCGGACCCCTCGGAGTTCACCGAGCTGGCGGCGCGGTCGGGGGTGCGGCGGATCGTGGCGTTGTCGGGGCGGGGCGACGGCGGCGAGGACTTCCTGCTGAACACCCCGTACGGCCCCTGGGCCAAGGCCGTCGTCGACGGCGAGCGGGCCGCCCAGGACAGCGGCGTGGAGTGGACGATCGTGCGACCGTGCTGGTTCGCGCAGACCTTCGAGGAGGACCCGAAACTGTCCGCCGTGCGCGACGGTGAGGTGCTGATCCCCGTCGGCGAGGGCACCGTGCCGTTCGTGGACGCCGTCGACATCGCCTCGGTTGCCGTCGCCGCGCTCACCGAGGACGGCCACCAGGACCAGGTCTACGAGCTGTCCGGACCGAGGGCGATGACCTTCGCCGAGGCGGTGGCCGAGATCGCGACGGCCACCGGCCGGGAGATCGAGTACGTGCCGGTGGACGTGCCCGAGTACGTGCGGCACCTGATGGACCGGGGCTACGACCGGGACTCGGCGCGGACGCACGCGGGCCCGTTCCAGTGGTTGCATCGCGGGAACACCGGATTCCTCAGCGACGGGGTGCTGCGAGCCACCGGACACGAGCCACGGGACTTCGCCGACTACGCCCGCCGAGCGGCGGCCACCGGAGTGTGGTCGCCCTCGGGTGTCAGAAGAAGGTCCCGGAGTGGGGCGAGCGGGCGGTGCTGAAGAGCCGGTCGGCCCGCTCCAGCGCGGCGGGCTCGTGCGGGACGAGCTTGCCCGTGGCGGCCAACTGCGACGCGGGCAGGTCGCCGAGGAAGAGCATGGCCAGCGCGTCCACCGGCAGCTCCAGGTCGGCGGGCGCGTCGGTGCGCTCCACGCCGTCCTTGCCGACGCGGTAGCGCCCGGAGTTCTCCGGCAGGAACCTGTCGTGCACCTCAAGGACCACCGGCTCGGCCACGCCGTAGGTCCGCGCGGCCAGCGCCGTCGGCACGTCGACCAGCCGCAGCCAGGTCTCGTCCTCCAGGTTCGCGGTCCGGCAGTCGCCCCGGTTCGGCAGGATCAGCTCGACGGGCTCGTCCAACGGTCTCAGCCACGCCCGCACGCTGCGGACCAGATCGGCACCCAGCAGGAAGCGCCACAGGCCGAGCACGACACCGAGCGAGACCCCGTGCATGTCGAACACGTCGATGCGGCGGTCCTGGCGGTCCGGCGCGGCGTCCACCATGGTGGTCTCGTAGAGCGCGTACCCGTCGTCGCCATCCGGTCCACTGTGGACGATGGCGATGATGCGCTCCTTCAACGCGAGCCTGCGCTCCAGCTGCATCAGCCACCAGCCGCGCGGACGGCTCATCATCCCGGGCCGGTGCAGGCCGATCCGCTCGTAGATCCTGGGCAGCTCGGTGGCCAGCTCCTCGGTGTCCAGGATCCGGACCTCGCCGACGCCGGGCAGCGGCGGCACCGGGCGCCCCCTGCTCGCCTCCACCTCCACCGTGCGGCCCCGGCAGGCGACGCCGTAGCCGAAGCGGCCGTAGATCACCGACTCGGACGCGTGCAGCGAGGCCAACGGCTCGCCCAGCTCGCGGATCTGCCGCAGCTGCGCGCGCATCAGCTCGGTCAGCACGCCGCGCCGCGTGTGGTCGGCGCGCACGCCCACCCGGCTCACGGCGGCCAGCGGCAGCACCGCGCCGCCGGGCACGGCCATGGTCGAGGGGAAGGACTGGGCGCTGCCCACGATCCGGCCCGCGCGGAAGGCGCCGAAACAGCGCTGCGTCGGATAACCCCGCGAGCCCAGCTCCCACGACTCGTCGGAGGCGGGGGCGTTGTGCATGCTGCCGAGGAACACCGTGTGCGCGGCGCGCGTCTCGGACTCCTCCAGCAGGCGGATCTGGTAGTCGCTCACGCGGCGATCCTCTCCAGAAAAGGCGAACGGGGCGACCGGATATCCGATCGCCCCGCGCCTGTCAGCTCTGCCGTGCTACTTGGGGTAGCCGACCTCGTAGCGGCCCTCCGCGGTCTTCACCGTGATCGGGATGGCCTTGTCCTTGCCGTCGATCTTGGCCTTGCACTCGAAGGTGGCGTTGAGCGCGACCTTCTGGCCTGCCGGGCAGGTGACCGATTCGGTCTTGGTCTGGCCGTAGCGCTCGGTGAGCATCTTCTTCACGTCGTTCTGCATCGCCGTGTTGTCGAAGACCTTGCTCACGAAGAAGCCCGGGGTGATGAACCCGGTGACGCCGACGGCCGCCAGCACCACGATCGCCACGATGCCGATGATCAGCGGCATCTTGGACTTCTTCTTCTCCGGCTGCGCGCCGTAGGGGTTCTGGCCGAACTGCCCCTGCTGGCCGGGCTGCTGGCCCTGCTGGCCGGGGTAGCCCTGCTGGCCGGCCTGCTGCTGCCCCGGGTACTGACCGGGCTGCTGCTGACCGGGCTGGCCGGGCTGCTGGCCGAACTGGCCGGGCTGGCCCTGCTGGCCGGGCTGCTGCTGGTAGCCGGGCGGCGGGTAGCCACCGGGCTGCTGCGGCTGCCCGAACTGTCCGGGCTGGCCCGGCTGCTGGCCGAACTGGCCCTGGTTCGGGTCGTACGGGGGCTGCTGGCCTGGCTGCTGGGGGAAACCACCGGACGGGGTGCCCTGCTGGCCGTACCCCCCGCCGTAGGGCTGCTGACCCCACTGCTGCTGGTTGGGGTCGTTCCCTCCGGGCGGGCCGTAGGGGCTGGTCATTCTCTGTTCGCCTCCGGAATCGAGGTCGCGCCATGGACGACTTCGCGCGCCCGGCACTGCTGGTGGTGGTACGTCTGGTCGGCTGAGCGTCGCTGCGCGCGATCCAACCACAGCTTCGGCCGTCTTTCGCAGCGGACCGGCGAATTGGCGCGCATTGGTGTCCCCTGACCGCTCACAACGTGCCCATCGCCACCACGCCGCGCCGCAGGGAGCTGGCCGCCTTGGCTGCGGTCGCGCCGACCGGATCGGCCCGGCCGACGACGTCCCTGACCTGGTCGAGCAGGTCGATCACCTGGCGGCACCACCGGACGAAGTCACCGGCGGAGAGCTCCTGGCCGTTGACCTCCGCGGCGGTGAGCACCTTCTCCAGCGACTCGCCCCTGGCCCAGCGGAAGATCGGCCAGGCGAAGCCGATGTCGGGCTCCCTGGTGCGGTTCTGCAGCCGGAACCGGCGCTCGTCGTCCTCCAGGTCGACCCACAGCCGCACGGTCGCGGCCAGCGCCTCGGTGACGGGGCCCGCGGGCACCCTCGGCGCGCCGAGCGGGTCCCGCCGCGCCTCGAAGACCAGCGCGGAGATGACCGCGGCCAGCTCGGGGGCGTCCAGTCCGCGCCACACGCCGTGCCGCAGGCACTCCGCAGCGAGCAGGTCGCACTCGCTGTAGAGCCGGGTCAGCCTGCGGCCGTGCTCGGTGACCTGCTCGTCCTGGCCCTCGCCGTCGAGGTAGCCGCGCTCGCGCAGCAGCGCCCTGATCCGGTCGAAGGCCCGCGCCAGCGAGTGCGTCGTCCCGGCGACCTTGCGCTCCAGCTGCTCGGTCTCGGCCTCCAGGCGCGAGTACCGCTCGCCCCAGCGGGCGTGGTCCTCGCGCTTGTCGCAGCCGTGGCAGGGGTGCGCGCGCAGGGCCCTGCGCAGCGCCGCCAGCTCGCCGTCCTCGTCGACGCCGGAGCGCTTGCGCCCGCCGCGCGCCGGCACGCTGATCCCGCTGGCGCGCAGCGTGGAGGCGAGGTCGCGGCGGGACTTGGGCGAGCGCACGTCGACCTGCTTGGGCAGCCGCACCTGGCCGAGCGGCTCGACCGGGCCGGGGAAGTCGGCGGCGGAGAGCCGTCCCGCCCAGCGGTCCTCGTTGACCACCAGCGGCCGGGTCTCGCCGCGCTGGTCCAGCCCGGGGTCGATGACGATGGCCAGCCCGCTGCGCCGCCCGGTCGGCACGGCGATCACGTCACCCTTGTGCAACCGCTCCAGCGAGGTCTCCACCTCGGCGCGCTTGGCCGAGCTGTTCTGCTTGGCCAGCGCCTTCTCCCTGGTGGAGATCTGCTTGCGCAGGCCCGCGTACTCGCCGAAGTCGCCGAGGTGGCAGGCCATCGACTCGGAGTAGCCCGCCAGCGCCTCGCGGTTGCGCTCGATCTTGCGCGCGACGCCCACCACCGAGCGGTCGGCCTGGAACTGCGCGAAGGACTGCTCCAGCATCTCCCTGGACTGCACGACGCCCAGGCGCTGCACCAGGTTCACGGCCATGTTGTAGGCGGGCCGGAAGGACGAGCGCAGCGGGTAGGTGCGGGTGGAGGCCAGGCCGCCGACCTGCTTGGGGTCGATGCCCGGCTGCCACACCACGACCGCGTGGCCCTCGATGTCGATGCCCCGCCGTCCCGCGCGCCCGGTGAGCTGCGTGTACTCCCCCGGCGTGAGGTCCACGTGGGCCTCGCCGTTGTACTTCACCAGCTTCTCCAGCACCACCGTGCGCGCGGGCATGTTGATGCCCAGCGCCAGTGTCTCGGTGGCGAAGACCGCCTTGCACAGGCCGCGGACGAACAGCTCCTCCACGGTCTCCTTGAACGCGGGCAGCATCCCGGCGTGGTGGGCGGCCACGCCGCGCTCCAGCGCCTCGCGCCACTCCCAGAAGCCGAGCACCGTCAGGTCGCCCTCGGGCAGGTCTGCGGTCTTCTCCTTGATGATCTCGCGGATCTGCTCGACCTCGGACTCCACCGTCAGCCGCACCCCGGCACGCAGGCACTGGCGGACCGAGTCGTCGCAGCCCGCGCGGCTGAAGATGAACAGGATCGCGGGTAGCAGCCCGGCCCCGTCCAGCCGCTGCACGACGTCGGGGCGCGACGGCGGGCGGTAGCGCTGACCGCGCCCACCTCCGCGCGGCCCGCGCGCCCGGGAGAACGGGGTGTAGTGCCGGTCCAGCTCGCCGACCTGACGGGCCAGCTCCGGGTTGATCCGCGTGTCACCGGAGTTCGCCGCGTCCTCGGCCGCGAACAGGTCGTACATCCGGTTGCCCACCAGCATGTGCTGCCACAGCGGCACCGGGCGGACCTCGTCGACGACGATGGTGGTGTCCCCGCGCACGGTCTTGAGCCACTCGCCGAACTCCTCGGCGTTGCTGACCGTGGCCGACAGGCTGACCAGCCGCACGTGGTCGGGGAGGCTGAGGATGACCTCCTCCCACACCGCGCCGCGGAAGCGGTCGGCGAGGTAGTGCACCTCGTCCATCACCACGTAGCCCAGGTTGTCCACAGTGGACGAACCCGCGTAGATCATGTTGCGCAGCACCTCGGTGGTCATCACCACCACGGGCGCGCCGCCGTTGACGGAGGTGTCCCCGGTCAGCAGGCCGACGTTCTCCGCGCCGTAGCGGGCGACCAGGTCGGCGTGCTTCTGGTTGGACAGCGCCTTGATCGGCGTGGTGTAGAAGCACTTGCGGCCCTCGCCGAGCGCCATGTGCACGGCGAACTCGCCGACGACCGTCTTGCCCGCGCCGGTCGGCGCGCACACGAGCACGCCGTGGCCGTCCTCCAGCGCCTCGCAGGAGGAGCGCTGGAACGGGTCGAGCTCGAAGGAGACCAACTGCTCGAAGTCGGCGAGCCGGGGGAAGGCGGCACGCCGCTTCGCCGCCGAGTAGGCCGCTGCTGGAGGAGGACCAGACGGGGAGGAGCCGCTTGCTGACACCCGACCAGGTTGTCACACACCCCCGACAGCGCGGCGGCGACAGCCGCAACGCCGCGCAAACTTGATCATTCCGGCACCAGCACGCGCAGCGCCCCGGGCACCGAGGTCACGGTCAGCGGCAGCTCCGCCTGGCGCTCGCCGTCCGCGTAGGCCACCCAGTCGTTGTCCCCGCCCAGCCGCACCGACCGCGCGCGCAGCGTCAGCACCTCGGGCAGCTCGACGTGCCTGCCGGAACGCAGGCGGGGCAGCATCTTCACCATCAGCGCGCGCGGGGCGGCCGTGACCACCGTCAGATCGAACAGCCCGTCACCGGCGTCCGCGTCCGGGCAGACGGGGATTCCGCCGCCGTAGCAACGGGTGTTGCCGACAGCGACGAGCGTGGCGTCGAGTTCTAGGCGCTCGTGCTCGGTCTCCACGACGAGCGGTCGAGCGCGCAGGTGCGCCAGCTCAGCCAGGATCGCCAGGTCGTAGCGCTTGGGCCCGCGCGGCCAGCGCATCCGGTTGGCACGCTCGTTGACCGCCGAGTCGAAACCCGCGCAGAGCACCGTGGCGAACCACGCGCCGCCCTCGACCCGCCCCAGGTCCAAGCGCCCCCACGAGCCACTGACCAGCGCGGACGCGAAGGCGTCCGCCGCAGCCAGCGAGGTCTTCGGCCAGCCCAGCGCCGTGGCCAGGTCGTTGCCCGTGCCCGCCGGGATCACCGCGAACGCCGTCGCCGACTCCGCGCAGGCCTGCAAGCCCGCATGCGCGGCCCCGTCACCGCCGAGCATCGCCAGAACGTCCACACCGGACTCCACCGCGCGGTGGGCCAGCTCGATCGCGTGCTCACCGCTGCGCGCGACGGACTGCACGAGTTCTCCGACAGCGGGCCTGATCCGCGAGGCGACGCTCCCGGCGACCCGGGCCGCCGCGCCAGCCCCAGAAGCGGGGCTGACGACTAAGGCGACCTTCGGCCCGCTGCTCACGTGGCGTCGTCGTACCGGTTGCGCGGAAGCTCCGCAGAAGCAACGGGCTCCGGCGTCGCGGTCTCCGGCGCACTCGGGGTGAGGTCCAGCGGCGCGGCCTCGTCCGGCGAGATGTTCGCCCACTTCGAGGTCTCGTCCCGCTTGGCCTTGCGCTTGTCGTGCACGCGGCACAGCTGCAACGCGAACTCGAAGAGCACCGTCAGCGCGAGCGCCAGCACCACCATGCCGACCGGGTCGGTGCCCGGTGTGGCGACGGCCGCGAAGACGAAGAGGCCGAAGATGATGCCCCGGCGCCACTTCTTCAGCTTCTCGTAGCTGACCACGCCGATCCGGTTGAGCATCACGATGATCAACGGCATCTCGAAGCTGACGCCGAACACGATCAGCATCGTCAGCACGAAGCTCACGTAGGACGATCCGCTGAGCGCCGTCACGTAGAACTGCCCCGCGAAGCCGACCAGCACCGACAGCCCCGCCGGGATCACCACGTAGGCGAGGATGGTGCCGACGATGAACAGGAAGCTCGCGGAGAAGACGAAGATCCGCGCGAACTTGCGTTCCCTGGCGTACAGGCCCGGGGTGATGAACGCCCACAGCTGGTACAGCCACACCGGGCTGACCAGCGCGGCACCCGCGCCGAGTCCGACCTTCATCCGGATGATGAACGCCTCGAAGGGCTGCTGCTGGATCAGCACGCACTGGTCACTGGGGAAGCGCTGCGCGGCGGGAATCCCGCAGTAGGGCTCCCTGAGCAGCGTCTCCAGCGCGGGCAGGGGACCGATCTTGGTCTCGAACCAGATCCAGCCGATGACGCCGCCGACGGTGAGCGCCAGCGAGATGATCGCGACCCGGTGCTTCAGCTCACGGAGGTGCTCCAGCAGCGTCATGGTGCCGTCGGGATTGTGCTTCCGGCTCCACGGCTTGCGCTTGCGCCCGCTCGGGATCAGGCGGCGCAGCGGATTGCTCGCCACCTCGTGGTCCCGGCCTCTCTCAGCGGTTGTCGGTGCGCGGCTGCTGCTCCAGCGGCGGCGCCACCTGCGGGGCGGGCTGCTGCTGGACCGGCTGCGCCGGGGGCAGCGGGGCGGGCTGCTGGTACTGCTGCTGCGGCGCCTGCTGGGCGGGGGCCTGCTCCTCGGCCTGGCCGTCCTTGTTCATGGCCTTGGTCTCGGCCTTGAAGATGCGCATCGACTGCCCGATGGATCGCGCCATCGTCGGCAGCTTGGCAGCGCCGAAGAGCAGCACCACCACGAGCGCGATGATGATGATCTCGAAGCCTCCGAGATTGGGCACGGTGTCCTCCTCGTCTCCCCCGCTAGATACTACGTGCGAGGGAGTCGTCGCTGTCGTTGCTCGTCTTGTCGGACCTGCGCTCCGCGATGGCCACCTTCAGGGCGGCGGTCCGGGCGCGGAGCAGGCCGGCGCGGTCGTCCACGTGCCCGCCGACGGCCGCCGCCGCCGCGCCGAAGCGGCTCAGCGAGCGGAAGACCCGGACCGCGACGAACAGCAGGACCACCAGTCCGGCGAGGACCAGCAGCAGGCTCAGCAGGTACGGCACTGGCACACCGTAACCGTCACGAGCCCCGGAGAGAACACCGGTCCTACCCGGTTGGCCCAAGGTTCGTCCCAGGTTGTCCGGCCTGCCGGAATTCTCCAGCTGATCTTCACCAGCACCTCACACGCGGGCCTGCGCGGCGGCCGCCCTGCGCAGCGCGGTGGCGGCCCGCTCGGCCACCAGGCGGGCCAGCGAGGCGGGTTCCTCCACGCTCACGCGACCGCCCTGACCGAGCAGCAGGCGCACCATCCACGACTCGTCGCCGTAGCGCATCACGACCCGCATCCGCCCGTCCGGCAGGTCGGCGACCTCCTCGACGGGGTAGTACTCCGCGATCCAGCGCGCGTCCGGGTCGAGCAGCAGCACCGCCGTCCCCTGGCCGTCCCTGGCGCGGAACACGCCTTCGGAGAGGTCGGTGGGCCGGGCGTGCGGCGGCGGTGCGGCGCGCTCCGTCAGCGCGGTCACCTCGTCGACGCGGTCCAGCCGGAACAGCCGGACACCTTCGGCCCGGCGGCACCACGCCTCCAGGTAGCTGCGCCCGTCCACCAGCAGCAGCCGCATCGGGTCGACGACGCGCTCGGTGATCTCGTCGCGGGAGACCGTGTAGTAGCGGATGCGGATCGCCACGCCCCGGTGCAGCGCCTCCTGGATCGGCTCGCGCATCTCCGCCGTTGCCTGGTTCTCCCGCCCGGCGAGGCCGACCGCGACCCCGGCGGGCTTGGCGTTGCCCACCGCCGACTCGACCTTGGCCAGTGCCCGCTGCACCGCGTCGGTGTCGGCGACGCCCGGGGTCTCCCCCACCGCGCGCAGGGCCACCAGCAGCGCGGTCGCCTCCTCGGCGGTCAGCCGCAGCGGACGCCGCATGCCCGCGTCGAAGGCGACGGTGATGGTCTCGCCCTCGAAGGAGATGTCGATCAGGTCGCCCGGCCCGTAGCCCGGCAGCCCGCACATCCACAGCAGCTCCAGGTCGCGCCGCAGCTGCTTCTCGGTGACGCCGAAGTCGGCCGCCGCGTCCGCGACGAGGATGCCCGGCCTGGCCAGCAGGTACGGCACCAGCGCCAGCAGCCTCGGCAGCCGGTTCTGCGCGGAGTCCACTACACCGCTCCCTTCGCGAACCCGGACATCAGCATCTGGACGTGCGCGCGCAGCGAGTCCGGCTCCAGCACCACCACGTCGGGGCCGTACCCGGCGAGCCAGCTGGCCGCCGAGTCCGGGTAGATCAGGTCGATCTCCACGACCTCGCCCGGTTCGCCGTCCAGTGCCAGGTCCTCGATCGGCTTGGCCCGCCTGCGCAGCCCCTGCGCCCGGCCGGCCGCCACCCACACCCGCGCGGTGGACGAGGCGGGCGGGGCGTCGTTCTGCTTGGCCACCATGCCCAGCAGGTCCACCTCCGGCGGGCGGTGCACCACGCCGTCCTTGCCGCTCGCGCGGACCGCTCCGACGATCCGGGACAGCCGGAAGCAGCGCGGCGCCTCCCGCATCCGGTCCTGGCCGACCAGGTACCACCGGCCGCGCCAGGACACCACGCCCCAGGGCTCCACCGTGCGGCGGGCCGGTCGCGGCGAGGACTGCTTGCGGTAGTCGAACTCCACCACGCGACCCCGGTTCACCGCCGTGAGCAGCGGCGCGAACGCGGGCTCCGAGGTGCGGACCTTGGGCTCGACGACGGCGGGGGCGTCCGGGTCCACCTCCACCCCGGCCGCGCGCAGCTTGATCAACGCCCCGTGCGCGGCCCCGGTCAGGTCGGGGGAGTCCCACAGCCGCACGGCCAGCGCCACCGCGGCGGCCTCGTCCGGCTCCAGGTCGATCTCGCCCAGCTCGTAGTCGCGGCGCGCGATCCGGTAGCCGTCCACGGCGTCGAACACGGAGTTGCGCCCGGTCTCCAGCGGGATGCCCAGATCGCGCAGTTCCGCCTTGTCCCGCTCGAACATGCGGAAGAACGCGTCGTCGCTGGGCGCGTCGGTGTAGCCGGGGACGATCCCCCTGATCCGTTCAGCGGTGAGGTACTGGCGCGTGGCCAGCAGGCACAGCACCAGGTTCACCAGGCGTTCGGCACGTACGGTCGGCACCCGCGAACCTTAGCCCCTCATCACCCTACGTGTGTCGAACACCTGTGCTAACGATCTCCGCCCCAGGTCCGGCCGCCCGCGCTCGCCCGGTAGAGGTCGCGCAGCGTGGCCACCTCGGCCCCGTGGTGCACCACCTCCCGGTTGATGTGCAGCACGAGCGCGGCGAACGGCAGGTGCCCGTACGGCCCCTCCTGGGGCCCGCAGGGCCTGGCCAGAGCCTCCTCGTCGAGCGCGGCGACCCCGCGCGACCACGCCAGGTAGCCCTCGTCCAGGTACTCCAGCGCGGCCGAGGCACTCCCCGGCCAGGTGATCGTGTCCATGCTGAACGAGCCGTCGCCGAAGTGGTTGGACGCCCGCATCGCGAGCACGACGCTGCCGATGTGCGCCAGCCGCCAGGCGATCGTGGTGAACGGCGGCGGCTCCGGCGCGGGGAAGGCCCAGTCGCAGGTCATCCGCCCGTCCGGCCCCGGTCGCACCGACCAGCACCCCGGCACCGGCTCCCAGAAGAACTCCTCGTCGGTCAACCCGTCGAGCCTGGGCCGGAACATGGTCGTCCAGTACCAGTCGAGCTGTTCGTGCAGCTGGTCGTGCCACGTGGTTCCCATGATCTGAGCGTATGGTCGATTCCCGACAGGGCTGTGACGGGAATCGGGATGACCTACGAACAGGTGCACCTGGGTGCTCCGCTGGTCGAGCGGCAGCACCGGCTGATCGAGGAGCTGCGCGCGAGCGCCGCCCAGCGGCTCTCCGGCGAGACCCTGGCCGCCCGCCTCGGCGTCAGCGTGCGCACGGTCGAGCGCGACGTGGCGCGCCTGGTCGGTGCCGGTGTGCCCATCAGCGTCCGCCGAGGCCCGTGTGGCGGCTACGCCTTCACCACCCGCCACACCGTCGCCCCGGTGCCCCTCACCCCCGGCGAGATCGCCGCCCTCGTCGCGGCCGTCGTCGCCGTCGGTCCGTACTCCTCCGCCACCGCCCGCGCGGCCCTGGACAAGCTCCTGGCCGCCCTCACCTGACCCAGCTCCTTCCCACGCGGAGAAGGGCGCCGCGCGGGAGCGCGGCGCCCTTTCGGAACGCGGTTCTAGAGGGAGGCGATGAGGCGTTCGACGCGTTCGTCGACCGCGCGGAAGGGGTCCTTGCAGAGCACGGTCCGCTGGGCCTGGTCGTTGAGCTTGAGGTGCACCCAGTCGACGGTGAAGTCGCGGCCCGCCTCCTGCGCGGCGGCGATGAAGTCCCCGCGCAGCTTGGCCCGCGTGGTCTGCGGGGGCGTGTCCTTGGCGGCCTCGATCTCGCTGTCGTCGGTCACCCGCAGCACCTGGTCCTTGCGCTGCAACAGGTCGAAGATGCCGCGCCCGCGCCGGATGTCGTGGTAGGCCAGGTCCAGCTGCGCGACGCGGGGGCTGGAGAGCTCCATGTCGTGCTTGGCCCGGTACCGCTCGATCAGCCGGTGCTTGATCGCCCAGTCGATCTCGCGGTCGATCAGCGTCAGGTCCTGGCGCTCCACCGCGTCCAGCGTGCGGCCCCACAGCTCGATGACCTTGTCGGCCATCGGGTCGGGCTGCCGCTGGGCGACGTGCTCGACCGCCTTGCTGTAGTACTCCCGCTGGATGTCCAGCGCGGAGGCCTCGCGCCCGCCCGCCAGCCGCACCAGGCGGGTGCCGGTGAGGTCGTGGCTGATCTCGCGGATGGCCCGTATCGGGTTGTCCAGGGTGAAGTCCTTGAACTGCACCCCCGCCTCGATCATCTCCAGCACGAGGTTCGCGCTGCCCACCTTGAGCAGCGTGGTCACCTCGGACATGTTCGAGTCGCCGACGATCACGTGCAGGCGCCGGTAGCGCTCGGCGTCGGCGTGCGGCTCGTCGCGGGTGTTGATGATCGGGCGCGAGCGCGTGGTGGCGCTGGAGACGCCCTCCCAGATGTGCTCGGCCCGCTGAGACAGGCAGTAGACCGCGCCGCGCGGGGTCTGCAGGACCTTGCCCGCGCCGCAGATCAGCTGCCGCGTCACCAGGAACGGCAGCAGCACGTCCGCGATCCTGGAGAACTCCCCGGCGCGCGCCACGAGGTAGTTCTCGTGACAGCCGTAGGAGTTGCCCGCGGAGTCGGTGTTGTTCTTGAACAGGAAGATGTCCCCGCCGATGCCCTCGTCGGCCAGGCGCCGCTCGGCGTCGATGAGCAGGTCCTCCAGGATCCGCTCCCCCGCCTTGTCGTGGGTGACCAGCTGGGCCAGGTCGTCGCACTCGGCCGTGGCGTACTCCGGATGCGAACCCACATCCAGGTACAGCCGGGAGCCGTTGCGCAGGAACACGTTGGACGATCTGCCCCAGGACACCACACGACGGAAGAGGTAGCGCGCCACCTCATCCGGCGAGAGCCTGCGCTGCCCGTGGAAGGTGCAGGTCACCCCGAACTCAGTCTCGATGCCGAAGATCCGCCGCTGCATCTCTCCACAGTAGGGGGTCTTCGGGCGATCACCTGTGCGCCGATCGGGGAATGAAGATCCGCGTGTCCCAAACGTCATCACCACGGCACACAACCGGGGCCGGTGTGCGCGCACATGTGACATTGCATAGCGTCGTGGTGTGATCGAGAAGCTGCACGCGGCCACAGAAGCCGTCATCGAGCTCGACCAGGCACTGGTCCGGCGCAGTGCGAGCCTGCCGCGCAGCAAGGCCGACCGCGCGCTGAAGTCGCTGTCCCGGGCCGCCAACCACGGCGTGCTCTGGTTCGCCGTCGCGGGCCTGCTCGCCGTCCGCAAGGGACCGACCCGTCGAGCCGCCGCGCGGGGTGTCGTGGCGATCGCGGGCACCAGTCCCACCGTCAACCTGGCGATGAAGCTGCTGCTGCCGCGCAGGCGCCCGGCCGCCGAGCTGATGCCGCCGAGGCGCAGGCTCTCCAGCCCGCCGACCTCCTCCTCCTTCCCCTCCGGCCACGCCGCCTCCGCCGCCGCGTTCACCACCGCGGTCGCCATGGAGTCGCCGCTGGTCGGCGCCGCGATCGCGCCGCTGGCCGCCGCCGTGGCGTACTCGCGGGTGCACACCGGCGTGCACTGGGGCAGCGACGTGGTCGCGGGCGCCGCCGTCGGCACGGGCATCGCGCTGGCGACCCGCCGCTGGTGGCCGGTGCACCCGGACGAGCCCGCCGAGGTCCGCCCCGACGTGGAGGCCGCCGCGCTAGACGAGGGCAGGGGCCTGCTCGTGCTGGTCAACCCGAACTCCGGGATCGACGGCGAGGACCCCTCGGAGCAGGTGCGCAGCGTCTGGCCGAACGCGCGGATCGTCAACCCGAAGGAGGGGATGGACCTCATCGAGCAGATCGACAAGGAGATCTCCGACTCCGTCGACGAGGTCAAGGCGCTCGGCGTCGCGGGCGGGGACGGCTCGGTCGCCGCGATGGCCTCGGTGGCCGCGCGCAAGAAGCTGCCGCTCGCGGTGATCCCGGCGGGCACGCTCAACCACTTCGCCCGCGACATCGGCGTCGAGGGCATCCTCGACGTCGACGACGCGGTGCGCGAGGGCCACGCGGTCGGCGTCGACCTGGCCACGGTGAAGGTCGACGGCCAGCCCAAGCGCTGGTTCATCAACACCGCCAGCCTCGGCGGCTACCCGGACATGGTGTCGCTGCGCGAGAAGTGGCAGGGCAAGTGGGGCAAGTGGCCCGCGGCGGCCGTCGCGCTGGTCCGCGTGCTGCACCAGGCCCAGCCGCTGGAGGTGCGGATCAACGGCAAGAAGCACAAGGTGTGGCTGCTCTTCGTCGGCAACGGCCCCTACCGGCCGCGCGGGTTCGCGCCCACGCGCAGGCCGCGCCTGGACGACGGCCTGCTGGACATCCGCTACGTCCGCGCCGACATCAAGTGGTCGCGGATGCGGTTCGTGGCCTCCGCGCTGGCCGGGGCGCTGCACCGCAGCCGCACCTACGTGCAGCAGGAGCGGCCGAACCTGGTGGTCGAGGTGCTCGGCCCGGCCGTGGCCATCGCCACCGACGGCGAGGTCGGCCCGGAGGGCAACCGGTTCCGCTTCGCCGCGCACGAGGCGGCGCTGCACGCCTACCGCGAGGAGCACGGCCGCAACAACCTCACCTGAGGTACTCGTGCGGCGGCGTGAGCACCGGTGAACCCGGCCGCGCCGCCGCACCCCCCGTTCAGTGGATTGCGGCCGGGCGTTCACGTGTTCGCAGGGTGATGTTCGGCCGAGACGAGGGAAATGCCGTCACGCGCACGGGCAATACCGTGACCGGGGTCACCGATCTACGTTGAGCGGGTGGCGATGAATCCCGGAGTTGTCTCCCGTTGTTCCGATCCGATCGTCCGTCCCTACACGGAGCGCTGCGCCGACCTGCTCAGCAGCGGCGAGCACGCTCTGCTGGGAATCAGCTCGTTCAACAGCTACTACACCGACGAGCGCGTCGATCAGCTGCTGAGCTGGGCCTTCTGCGAGTTCTCCCGCGTCAACGTGCTGCTGCCGGGTGCCGAGGCGAGCTGGATCCCCAGCATGCGCGGCGCCGACCCCGGCCGGGCCAAGAAGCGGGCGCGGCAGGAGGTGGCGCGGCTGCGCAGGAGGGTGCAGCGGACGTTGGAGGACCTCGGCGTCGACGACCCGGACGCGGTCACCTTCACCTGGACCGAGGTGGCCGACAACGCCCACTACGACCGAATCCTGGAGCAGGCGTGGGCCGGCTACCAGGACAACGAGGAGTTCCGCGAGGCGTGCGAGTCGATCTCCACGCGCGTCCTGCAGACGAACTTCGGCTCGGCCAACCCCGACCCGTGGACCCGGGAGTCCCTGATCGGCTACCTCTTCGCCGAGCTGCCGTTCCTGGTGGACACCCCGCGCATCCTCGGCGTGCCCAACTCGGTCTTCTGCTACCACCGGGAGAGCCCGCTGGTCGAGCTGCTCTCGCGCAGCTCCTTCTCCCCCAGGATCAGCCCGGACCAGGGCCACGTCGTCGTCTCGATCGAGTCCGAGCCGATCGTGCCCGCGCCGCGCGCCGCCGCCGACGACCACGCCCGGGAGGGGCTCTCGGTGCGATGACCGCCGCTTCGGCCGCCCCGTCGTCCCCACCGGCGTGGCCGAGGGTGGACTACCCGTTCGCCAGGGACCCGCACGGCGGACCGCCACCGGTCTTCGACGAGCTGCGCGAGCGGTGGCCGGTGTGCCCGATGCGGATGCCCGACGGCGAGCTGGTCTGGCTGGTCACCCGCTACCGCGATGTGGCCACCGTGCTCTCCGACCCCCGCTTCTCCCGGGCTCTGACCTGCACCGGAGACGCGAAGCTGCTGCGCGTCGGGGTGTTCGGGGACCCGGCGAACATGTTCAACATGGACGCGCCCGACCACACCAGGCTGCGCCGCATCCTGGCCCCCGTCTTCGCCCCGGGGGCCGTGCGCGGCCTGCGGCCGTTCATCGAGCGCTCGATCGGCGCGCTGATCGAGCACCTCGCCCAGCTGACGCCGCCGGTGGACCTGATGACGCAGCTGGCGATCCCGCTGCCGATCTCGGTGAACTGCGACCTGTTCGGCATCGCGGCGAAGGACTGGGCCGAGGCGGCGATGCTGGCATCGGGCTTCAACACCACCACGACCGCGCCCGGTGACCTGCGGCGGCAGTACCGGATGCTGCGGGCGCTGCTGGAGCGGCTGGTCGCCGAGCAACGCGCGCGGCCGGGGACCGGTGTGCTGTCGATGATGCTCGCCGCCCGCGACGAGGAGGACCGGCTCAGCGACGACGAACTGCTGGCCACGGCGGCGGTGCTGCTGGTCGGCGGCACCGAGACGGTGTCCTCGGTGGTCGGCCTCGGCGTGCAGGCGCTGCTCAACCACCCCGAGCAGCTCGCGGCTTGCACCGCCAACCCCCGGCTGTGGAAGACCGCTGTCGAGGAGGTCATGCGCTACCGCCCCGGCTTCGACCTGAGCGCGCTGCGCGTCACCCGCGAGCCGGTCGAGCTGTCCGGCACGGTGATCCCGCAGGGTGCCTCGGTGTGCGCCCCGGTGCTCGCGGCGGCCTACGACCCGGCGGTGTTCCCGGACCCGCACCGCTTCGACATCCACCGCGACAACGCCTCGCCCATCCACTTCGGGCACGGAGCGCACTACTGCATCGGCGCGGGACTGTCCCGGCTCGAACTGGAGGTGACGTTCTCGAAGCTGTTCGAGCGCTTCCCCGGGCTGCGCCTGGCCACCAGCCCGGAGCGCATCCCGTTCCAGCGCGGCTCCGCCCACATGCGCCCCACCCGGCTGATGGTCACCTGGTGACGCGCGACCGCCCCCAGCCCTGAGGGGATGGGGGCGGCCGGAGAGCTTCGCGTCAGGACTCCCCGGGAGCGTCCTCGGCCGTGTCCTTGTCCTTGTCGGCCTTGTCAGCCTTGTCGGCGGGGGCTTCCTCTGCGGGGGCCGGGAAGAGTTCTTCCAGCGCGGCACCGTCGATGCGGCGGAAGGCCCGCTGCGGACGGGTGCGGTCCAGGATCGCGACCTCCAGCTTGCCGCCGGAGCCACCGCCGCCCTTGGCCGCGGGAGCGGCGGGGGCCGCCGCCTGCTTCGCCGCCGCGGGAGGGGTCGGAGTGCCCGCCGCCAGTGCCGCGGCAGCGACCTGGACGGCGTCGGAGAGCTCCATGTTCTCCCGGTAGGACTCCTTGAGCGCGTTGGTGATCGCCTCCGCGTGCCCGCCCATGACCACGAACTGCGGCTCGTCGAAGATCGAACCGTCGTAGGTGAGCCGGTAGAGCTGGTCCTCGGCGGAGGAGGCACCGACCTCGGCGATGCAGATCTCCACCTCGAAGGGCTTGAGCTGCTCGGTGAAGATCGAACCCAGGCTCTGCGCGAAAACGTTTGCCAGCGCGCGGGCGTTGACATCGCGCGGGTGGTAGGAGTACCCGCGCACGTCCACCCAGCGGATGCCCGCAGTGCGCAGGTTCTCGAACTCGCTGTAGCGGCCGACGGCGGCGAAGCCGATCCGGTCGTAGATCTCGGAGACCTTGTGCAGCGTGGTGGACATGTTCTCGGCGACGAAGAGCACACCGCCGGCGTAGGTGAGCACGACGACGCTGCGGCCCTTGGCGATGCCCTTGCGGGCCAGCTCCGAGCGGTCCCGCATCACCTGCTCGGCGGATGCGTACAACGGCATGGTCATGGCGAGCTCCAGGCGTGAGAAGTGCGGTCAGGGGCCAGGGTGTCGGTCGGGCTCAGCCGCCGGGGCGTTCGTGGCGCCCGCGCACCACGGCCTCGGCGACCTCGGCCACCTCGTCCGCGCCGAGCCGGACCGAACCGCTCTCCTCGACCGTGGCCACGATCGGGTAGATCCGCCTGGTCAGGTCGGGACCGCTGGTGGCGGAGTCGTCGTCGGCGGCGTCGTAGAGCGCCTCGACGGCGTTGCGCACGGCCGTGTCGCGGTCCGCGCTCACCTCGTGCCGCTTCTTCAGCGCGCCCTTGGCGAACACCGAGCCCGAGCCCACCGCGTGGTAGCCGCCGTGCTCGTCGTAGCGGCCGCCGGTGACGTCGTAGGAGACGATCCGGCCCCTGCGCTCGTCGAGGTCGTAGCCGACGAACAGCGGCAGCACCGCCAGGCCCGCCATGGCCGCGTCGAGGTTGCCGCGCAGCATCGTGGCCAGCTTGTTCGCCTTGCCGTCCAGCGACAGCGGCACGCCTTCGAGCTTCTCGTAGTGCCGCAGCTCGACGGTGAACAGCCGGACCATCTCCACCGCGAGCCCCGCCGCACCGGCGATGCCGACCGCGGAGTACTCGTCGGTGAGGAAGACCTTCTCCATGTCGCGCTGGGCGATCACGTTGCCCATGGTGGCCCTGCGGTCACCGGCGATCAGCACACCGCCGTCGTAGACCAGCGCGACGATCGTGGTGCCGTGCGGGGCGTGCGCCTCGCTCCCGCGACCCCCGCCGTGGCTCCCGTGGAGTGCGCCGCCGGGGGCGTGTCTGCGCCCCGGCAGCAGCTCGGGCGCGGCGGCCTGCAAGAACTCGCTGAACGACGACACGCCCGGGGTGAAGAAGGCGGACGGCAGGGCTGCGCCCGGGTAGGACCGGGCCGAGGGGTTGTCCATCGGCTTTGTCTCCAAGGGTTTCTCGGCTGGGACGGGAGCGGGGCGGACCCGCTGCGGCTACTCGCCGCCCTTCTGCACGTAGGCCCGGACGAAGTCCTCGGCGTTCTCCTCCAGGACGTCGTCGATCTCGTCGAGGATCGAGTCGACGTCCTCGCCCATCTTCTCCCGGCGTTCCTGTCCGGCCGCCGCCGCGTCGTCCGACCCGTCGTCGCCGTCGCCGCCGCCCTGACGCTGCTTCTGCTCCTGTGCCATCTCGCCCTCCGGTTCGATAGGCGCCTGTGTCCAAACAGTACCGATCGGGACCGACACTCGTCCCGCACCGGGCGTTGCTCCGTCTGATCGATCTTGTTACGGATCAGCGTCGGGTCAGGGTCGCCACCAGCTGTTCGGCGGTTTCGGAGTCCTGGAGCAGCTGTTCCACGTGCGCCTTGGTCCCGCGCAGCGGCTCCAGCGTGGGGATGCGCACCAGCGACTCCCGGCCCAGGTCGAAGATGACCGAGTCCCAGGACGCCGCGGCCACCTCGCCGGGGTAGCGGGACAGGCAGCGGCCGCGGAAGTAGGCCCTGGTGTCCTGCGGCGGCTCCTTGATCGCCTCGCGGATCTCCTCCTCGGTGACCAGCCTGCGCATCGAGCCGCGCGCCACCAGGCGGTTGTAGAGGCCCTTGTCCAGCCGCACGTCGGAGTACTGGAGGTCGACCAGCTGCAGCCGGGGCGAGGCCCAGGTCAGGCCGTCGCGGGCGCGGTAGCCCTCCAGCAGGCGCAGCTTCGCGGGCCAGTCCAGGCGGTCGGCGCACTCCATCGGGTCCCTGGCCAGCGCGTCGAGCACCTCGCCCCAGATCCGCAGCACGTCCAGCGTGGGCTGTTCGGCGCCGTGCCGGTGGTAGAACTCCACGGCGCGGTCGTGGTAGGCGCGCTGGATGTCCAGGCCGGTGTACTTGCGCCCGCCGACGAGGTCGACCCTGACCTTGAGCGAGGGGTCGCGGCTGATCGTGTGCACCGCGCGGACCGGGTCGGACAGCCGCAGGTCGTCGAAGCGCATACCGGACTCGATCATGTCGAGCACGATCGCGGCGGTGCCCACCTTGAGGTAGGTGGAGTACTCGGCGAGGTTGGCGTCACCGATGATCACGTGCAGCCTGCGGTACTTGTCCGCGTCGGCGTGCGGCTCGTCGCGGGTGTTGATGATGCCGCGCTTGAGCGTGGTCTCCAGGCCGACCTCGACCTCGATGTAGTCCGAGCGCTGGGAGAGCTGGTAGCCCGCGTCCTCGCTGGCGGTGCCGAGGCCAACCCTGCCGGAGCCGACGACCACCTGGCGGGAGGCGAAGAACGGCGTCAGGCCCGCGATCACCGCGGTGAACGGGGTGGAGCGCGACATCAGGTAGTTCTCGTGGGTGCCGTAGCTGGCGCCCTTGCCGTCGATGTTGTTCTTGTAGAGCTGGATCCTGGGCTGGCCGGGCACGCTCGCCGAGCGCAGCGCGGCCTCCTCCATGATCCGCTCACCGGCCTTGTCCCAGATCACCACGTCCCTGGCGTTGGTCAGCTCGGGGGTGGAGTACTCCGGGTGCGCGTGGTCGACGTACAGGCGCGCGCCGTTGGTGAGGATGACGTTGGCCGCGCCGAGGTCCTCGACGTCCGGGTCGGTCGGGGGCAGACCGGGCGCGCCCAGGTCGAAGCCCCGCGCGTCCCGCAACGGTGACTCCACCTCGTAGTCCCAGCGCGCGCGTCGCGCCCTGGGGATCTCGGCCGCCGCCGCGTAGGCGAGGACGACCTGGGTGGAAGTGAGCACCGGGTTGGCCGCAGGGTCGCCCGGCACGGAGATGCCGTACTCCACCTCGGTTCCCATGATCCGCCGCATGTGGTGCACCTTACGGCCTCCGTGTGACGATCAGGGGGTGGCGGTGATCGACGAGTTGGTTGCGATCTTCGACGCACGCGGTAACAGGACCGGTTCGCGGCCGCGTTCGGTGATGCGCGCGCAGGGCCTGTGGCACGCGTCGACCGCGGTCCTGGTGCGCTCCGGCGACGGCACGCGGGTGTACGTGCACAAGCGCAGCGACACCAAGGACTTCGCGCCGGGGATGTACGACTGCTGGGCGGGCGGCGTCCTCGGCGCCGACGAGGACCCGGCCTCGTGCGCGGAGCGCGAACTGGCCGAGGAGCTGGGCATCTCCGGGGTGCCCGTGGAGCCCCTGTTCACCGCCACCTACCTCCAGCCGCCCGTGCGCGCCCACATGTTCGCCTTCGAGGCGCGGTGGGACGGGCCCGTGGTGTGGCAGCCGGAGGAGGTGGTCGCGGGCGACTGGATGGGCCTGCCCGAACTCCGGCAGCGCCTCGCCGACCCCACCTGGCCCTTCGTCCCCGACGGCCGCCAACTCATCACCCACTGGCTGACCCACCACCTCTCCACCGACGTTTAAACCCTGAACGACCCGTTCAGCGCGTTGGGAGCCCTGAACGGGTCGTTTAGTGCGTTGGGAGCCCTGAACGGGTCGTTTGGTGCGTTGGGAGCCCTGAACGGGTCGTTTAGTGCATTCAACGCACCAAAGGGGGCGTTCGCGGGCGGCGGTCAGGTGGCGAGGAGGAGGGCGGCGAGGGTGAGCGCGCCGGGGATGACCTGGACGAACAGGATGCGCTTGGTGGCGGTGGCCGCGCCGTAGATGCCGGCGACGATGACGCAGACGGTGAAGAAGACCTTGAACTGGAAGCCGACGTCGCCGCCGGCGATGAGGCCCCACGCCAGGCCTGCCGCGAGGAAGCCGTTGTAGAGGCCCTGGTTGGCGGCGAGCGGGGCGGAGGCGGCGGCGAACTCCGGGTCGGTGCCGAAGGCGGCCCGCGCGCGCGGTGTCTGCCAGAGGAACATCTCCAGCACCAGGATGTAGGCGTGCAGGACGGCGAGGACGCCGACCAGGATGTTCGCCAGGAGCTGCATCGGGGCAGCCTCCTTCATGAGTCAGGATTGTTTCGCTACGCGATCGTAGCGCAACGGGCGGGGCCCGCGCGCAGCGAACCAAAAGCGGGCCCCGCTCGCCACAGGAGTCATCCGATCAGCGTCGGCCGGTGTCATCAGTGACCACTGTGGACACACGTTCACAGCGGCCGTGGCGGAACGACGAGGGCGCCCACCGTCCACAGTGGATGATGGGCGCCCTCGTCATCGGGTCAGTCCGTGGCCAGCGCCTGCAACGGGCTGGTCCGCGCCGAACGCCGCGCCGGTCCGACGGCCGCGACCATGGTCAGCAGCAGCAGGCCGCCGCCGACCAGGGCAAGCTGGCCGTAGGGGATGCTGATGATGTCGAACTCGCCGAGCGAGCGGACCCCGATCGAGCCGTAGAGCGAGCCGAGCACGAGCCCGAGCACCGCCGCGCAGGCTCCGAAGACCACCGCCTCCCACGCGAGCGTCGCCCGCATGCCGCCCCTGGTCAGGCCGAGCGCGCGGAGCAGGCCGTTCTCCTGGGTCCGCTCCACCACCGACAGCGACAGCGTGACGGCGACGCCGACCACCGCGACCAGCACGGTCATCCCGACCAGGCCGAGCGCGATCAGCGTCATCGTGGTGAACATCTTCTCCATCGCGGCCTTCTCGTCCCCCGGCACCATCACCGACAGGGTCGTGTCGTTGCCGAGCGCCGTGCTCACGGCCGACTTGAGCTTGTCCTTGTCCACCCCGGGCGCCGGGTCCACGAGCATGATCTGGGGCTTGTCCGAGGGCCGCACCTTGGCGAAGTCGCCGGGGTGCAGCACGGCCGAGCCCAGCGCGGCGTTGCCCCGGTAGACCGCGATCACCTTGGCCTGCAACGGTTGTCCGCCGGTTGCGGTGACCGCGACGGTCTGGCCGAACTTCACGCCGAACTTCTCCGCGTAGGTCCGCGAGACCGCGATCGTGCCGGGGGCCAGGTCCTTCAGCGAGCCCTCGTCGGCGTTGGTCCGCGCGACCGGTGGGTAGGCGGCCACGTCCATGCCCGCGACGTAGACCTCCGAGCTGCCGATCTTCACCTCGCCCCGGGAGACCAGGGAGAACGTGCCGGTCTCGGGGAGCGTGCGGACCTTCTCCGCCAGCTTCGGATCGATCCCCGACCCGCTCGCGGAGGAGCCGGAGGAGCTGACCTGCACCACGGCCGGGTAGCGCGAGGCCAACCGGTCGGTGCTGCTGGCCTGGATCGAGCTCATCCCGACCAGCACGGCGCTGACCAGCACCACGCCGAGGGTGAGCACCGTGGTGGTGTTCGCGGTGCGCTTGGGGACCCGCAGCGCGTTGCCGACGGCGAGGCGCCCCGGCGTTCCGCCGACCAGCCGGACCAGGCCGCCGAGCAGCTTCGCCAACAGCGGCATGATCACCGGCCCGGCCGCGATGAGCGCGAAGAACGCCATCAGGCCGGAGCCCGCCACGGCGACGAGCGCGATCATCGGCGCCTTGCCCACCGGGAGCAGCAGCAGGCCGACCGCGGCGGCCGTGAACAGCGCCGCGAAGATCATCCGCCGGGTGAACTTCGCCTGACCGGCGTCGGTGACCTTGGCGGCACCGAGCGCGGCGATCGGCGGCACCCTGGTCCCGCCGACGGCGGGGGCCAGCGCGGCGATCACCGTGACCACCGTCGCGAGCAGCACGCACAGCAGCAGCGAGGTCACCGAGACCTGCAACGGCGGCAACGGCTCCTCGGTGAAGTTCCCGGCGACGGCGAGGCCCGCGTAGCCGAGGCCGACCGCCGCCAGCACGCCGACCACACCGGCCGCGATCCCGGACAACCCGGCTTCGAACAGCAGCGAGCGCAGCACCTGTCCCCTGGTCGCGCCGACGCAGCGCATCAGCGCGGTGCGGCGGCGGCGCTGGGCCACCACGATCCGGAACGTCGAGGCCACCACGAGCGCCGCCGCGACCAGCGCGACACCGGTGAACACCGACAGGATCGCGAAGAGCACGTCGACCACGCTGAGCGCCGACCTCACCTCGGCGGCGCGCCGCTCGACGCCGGTGCTCACCGTGCTCCCGGCACCCAGTGCGGAGCGCAGGGCGCTGAGCACGGCGCTCTCCGAGCCGGAGGCGGCGACGTCGACCTGCTCCCAGGTGACCTGCTGGCCGAGGACCGCCCGCACCGCGTCAGGCGTGCCGACGAGCGTGGAACCGCGGTCCCCCTTGCCCTTGACGACGCCGCTCACGGTGACGTCGGCGGACTTCTTCTGCCCCCACGCGGAGAGCGACAGCTTCGCGCCGACGGCCAGCCCGGTTGACTTCGCGGTGTTCTCGGTGACCGCGACCTGACCGGGGCCGGACGGGGCCGCGCCGGAGACGACGGAGTAGCGCGAGAGCGAGCCCTTGCCGCCGTCGGCGTTGATGTCCCAGTAGCCGGGTTCGGCCGTGCCACCGGTCTTCGCCACGGTGACCGAGCGCCTGGTCACCGGAGCCGCCTCGGTGACCCCGGGGACCGCGCGGATCGTGGCGAGCACGGTGTCGTCGATCGGGTTGCTCCGGCCCTCCACGACCACGGAGGCGCCCTGCGGCGTCACGGCGGCCTGGAGTTCGAGGCCCTTGCGCATGGTGTCGGCGAACATGAACGTGCCCGCCGTGAACAGGGTCGCCACGACGACCGCGAGTCCGGTCAGCAGCAGGCGGGTCGGGCGTTGCCGTGCTTCGGCGAGCACGGCGGAGGTGAGTGGGGAACGAGCCACCGCCGCCTCACACTCCCAGGCGGCGCAGCGCGTCGAGCACGCTGTCCTGGGTCGGGCGGAAGATCTCCCCCGCGAGCTTGCCGTCGGCCAGCAGCACCACGCGGTCGGCGAAGGTCGCCGCGACCGGGTCGTGGGTGACCATCACCACGGTCTGGCCGAACTCGTGCACCGAGCGGCGCAGCAGGTTCAGCAGCTCGTGCCCGCTGCGCGAGTCCAGGTTGCCGGTCGGCTCGTCGGCGAAGACCACCTCGGGCCGGGTGACCAGGGCGCGCGCCACCGCGACGCGCTGCTGCTGGCCGCCGGAGAGCTCCGAGGGCCGGTGCCCGAGCCGCTGGCCGAGCCCGAGCACGCCGACGAGCATGTCCAGCCACTGCTTGTCCGGCTGTCTGCCCGCCAGCTCCAGCGGCAGCAGGATGTTCTGCAGCGCGGTCAGCTGCGGCAGCAGGTTGAAGGACTGGAAGACGAAGCCGATCCGGTCCCGGCGCAGCGTGGTCAGGTCCCGGTCGGAGAGCCTGGTCAGGTCGGTCGTGCCGAGGAACACCCCGCCCCCGCTGGCCGCGTCGAGCCCGGCGAGGCAGTGCATCATCGTCGACTTGCCGGAGCCCGACGGCCCCATGATCGCGGTGAACTTGCCCGCGTGGATGTCCAGGTCGACCCCGTCCAGCGCCCGCACCGCGGCCTCGCCGCTGCCGTAGACCTTGACGAGGCCGACCGTGCGCGCCGCGACGCGGAGCTCGGTCCGGCCGGCGACCGGCGGAGCTGAAGTCACTGGGGTTCTCCTTGCGTTGACACCGTGTTCGACCGTCCACTTCGGACCAGGCCGAAGCATCGGCGCAGGTCCGATGCACAGTCTCCGGACGGTAGCTGAGCGGGTCCTCAGGTGCTTCCCCGAGACAGACCCGGAGTTCGCCCGCGCTGCCCCCTGACAACTCCGTCGCGGGCGCGCCCGGAGCGCAGCAGCAGCGCGCCCGCGGACATGGCCAGCGCCAGCGCGCCGACCCCTGTCAACCCGACCCTGAGGTCGCTGGCCTCGGCGACGACGCCGATGAGCACCGGACCGAGCAGCAGGCCCGTGTAGCCGAGCGCGCCGACCTGGGCGATGGCCGCTCCGGAGAGCCGCTGCGGCACCAGGGACCCGGCGAGGGAGAACGTCAGCGGCACCGCGACGCACACCGCCGCCCCGACCACGGCGAAGCCCAGCAGCACCAGCACGGCCGACTCCGCGAGCACCACGAGCACGAACGCCGCCGCCGTGGCGATCCCCGACCACACCAGCAGTCGCCGCGCGCCGAACCGGGCGCTGGCCCGATCGCCCACGAGCCGCCCGGCGAGCATCGCCACCTCGAAGGCCGGATATCCCAGCGCGGCAAGGCAATCCCCCGCGCCGAGCGCGTCGCGCAGGTACAGCCCGCTCCAGTCGGCCACCGAACCCTCGATCAGGAAGGCCACGAAGCACAGCGCTCCGACGAGGTAGACCACTCGCGGCAGCCGAACTCCGCCCGGCGCGGGCTCAGCACCTTCGGAGGCGGTCGGGTCGCACAGGTAGTCGCGGCCGAGCACCAGGGCGACCGGCACGCTCAGCGCCCCGGCGAGCGCGAGCGTCGGCGTGAAACCCAGCTCCAGCGCGGCGGCTCCGGCACCGCAGAGTCCACCCGAGACGGCGCCCGCGCTCCAGCCCGCGTGCATCCCGCTCATCACCGGCCTGCCCATCGCCAGCTCCACGGTGGACGCTTGCGCGTTCATCGCGATGTCGGTGAGCCCGAAGGCCATCCCGAACACCACGACGGCGGCGAGCAGCACCGGGTAGGAGCCCGCGACCGACACCGCGAGCACGCCCAGCCCGACCGCCGGGGCGGCCAGCCGGAGCACGGTGCGACTGCCCACAGTGGACAGCACGGTCCGGGAGAGCTGCATGCACACCAGCGCGCCGGTCCCCCACGCGAAGACCGTGAGCCCGACAGCGCCCTCACCGAGGCCGAGCCGATCGGCCAGCGCCGGAATGCGCACGGTCCAGATGCCGAAGACGAACCCCACGAGCGCGAACGTGGCGATCGTCGACCGCCGCGCGCGGATCACCCCGGTGGTGGCCACCTCCGCGTCACCCTTCCTCGGGGTGAGCGCCGCTGACTGGGGACACACGAGAAGAACACCACGGTGAACGGGAATTCGCGCTGTGGAATTCACCGGACAACGCGAAAGAGTCCATTCCGGACACTGTGCGCTCTCGCCGCAGCGAAGCGATCACCCCGTAGTTCAGCAATTCAGGGGAGGCCACGGTAACCGAACGGCCCCCCGACCGAGGGGTCGGGGGGCCGTTCGCGCAACTGCGCCGCGCTGACCGTTCTCCAGATCCGGCTACAGGTACTGACCGGTGTTGTTGGCGTTGTCGATCGCCCGGCCCGTCTCCTGGTTCTTGCCCGTGATCAGGGTCCGGATGTAGACGATGCGCTCGCCCTTCTTGCCGGAGATCCTGGCCCAGTCGTCCGGGTTGGTCGTGTTGGGCAGGTCCTCGTTCTCGGCGAACTCGTCCACGATCGCATCCAGCAGGTGCTGCACCCGCAGACCCGACTGCTGGTGGTCGAGCACCGACTTGATCGCGTACTTCTTCGCCCGGTCCACGATGTTCTGGATCATCGCGCCGGAGTTGAAGTCCCGGAAGAACAGGACCTCCTTGTCACCGTTGGCGTAGGTGACCTCCAGGAAACGATTGTCCTCGGACTCCTCGTACATCCGCTCCACCGTGCGCTGCACCATGGCGTCGATGCAGGCGCGCTTGTCCCCGTGGAACTCGGCGAGGTCGTCCTCGTGGATGGGCAGGTTGTCGGTCAGGTACTTGGAGAAGATGTCGGTGGCCGCCTCGGCGTCCGGCCGCTCGATCTTGATCTTCACGTCGAGCCTGCCGGGTCGCAGGATCGCCGGGTCGATCATGTCCTCGCGGTTGGAGGCGCCGATGACGATGACGTTCTCCAGGCCCTCGACACCGTCGATCTCGCTGAGCAGCTGCGGCACGATCGTGGTCTCCACGTCCGAGCTGACGCCGCTGCCCCTGGTCCGGAAGATCGAGTCCATCTCGTCGAAGAACACGATCACCGGGGTGCCCTCGGAGGCCTTCTCCCGAGCCCGCTGGAAGATCAGCCTGATGTGCCGCTCGGTCTCGCCGACGAACTTGTTGAGCAGCTCGGGGCCCTTGATGTTGAGGAAGAACGACTTCGCCTGGTCGTGGTTGGTGTCACCGCGCGCCTTGGCGACCTTCTTCGCCAGGGAGTTGGCCACGGCCTTGGCGATGAGCGTCTTGCCGCAGCCGGGCGGGCCGTAGAGCAGCACGCCCTTGGGGGGCCGCAGCTCGTACTCGCGGAACAGGTCCCCGTGCAGGAACGGCAGCTCCACCGCGTCGCGGATCTGCTCGATCTGCCGGAACAGGCCACCGATGTCCTCGTACCGGACGTCGGGCACCTCCTCCAGCACCAGGTCCTCGACCTCGGCCTTGGGCACCCGCTCGTAGGCGTAGCCCGCCTTGCTGTCCACGAGCAGGGAGTCACCGGGCTTGAGCGGAGCGTCCAGCAGCGGGTGCGCCAGCAGCACCACCCGCTCCTCGTCGGCGTGCCCGACCACCAGTGCCCTGGTGACGCCTTGCACGTCGGACTCGGTGTTGAGCAGCTCGCGCAGGGTGCAGACCTCGCCGATGCGCTCGAAGTCGCCGCCCTCGACCACGGTCAGCGCCTCGTTGAGCCGGACCGACTGCCCCTGCTGGAGCGATTCGGTCTCGACCGCGGGGGACACCGCGACGCGCATGCGCCGCCCCGAGGTGAACACGTCCACGGTGTTGTCGGGATGCCTGGCCAGGAACACGCCGTAGCCGCTGGGCGGCTGGGCGAGCCGGTCCACCTCCTCTCGCAGGGCGAGGAGCTGACCCCGGGCCTCCTTGAGCGTCTCCACGAGCTTGGTGTTGCGCTCGGTGAGCTGACTCACCCGGTTGGACGCCTCGGCCAGCCGCTGCTCCAGCAGCCGGACGTGCCGGGGCGATTCGGTCAGTTTGCGGCGCAACAGCGCCACTTCGTCCTCAAGAAATCGGATCTGCGCGCTCAACTCGGCCGCGCTGCCGCCACTCTTCCGCTCGCCGCCCTGCTCAGGGCGGCTGCCGGGATGGTCGTGCTGCATGTCGGCACCCTCCTCCCGCACTCGTGTGACCACGGTACCGGCGATCACCGACAACCGAGATGTCCGCCAGGCCACTTGGGCGTAACGAAGCCGATAAACGCCCGCTCGGCGGGATGAACTGCTCCATCTCGGTCACGGCGGGAACCAGGTACCCACTACCGTGCGTCCAGTAGCCGTGCGACAGCGTCCGATCGGGCGTTTTCCAGACAGAGGCCTTCAGGAGACCCGATGTCCACACCGCCTTGGCAGGGTGAGCACCCCGGACAGCCGTCCGGGACCCCGCCCGAGCTGGGCGATCACGGACGGCCGGGCTCCGTCGGGATGCGCTGGCAACCCCGGTCGCGGCAAGGGTTTCCGACGGCGGGGATGAATGGAGTTGATCACGCAGCGCGACAGCGGGACCCTGGCGGTGGTGATCGCCGGACCTGGCCGTGGATCGTCGTCGGCGGTGCTCTTCTCGCCGTTGGAGTGGCGGTGACCTGGGTGTTCGTGCTCAATGGCTCCGAAAAGGACGATCCGAGGACGGTCGCGGAGGCCTACGCCGCCGCACTGTCCAAGGCGGACGGCAGTGACAGATCGCTGCTGTGCGCCAAGGACAAGACCGCTCTCGGCGCGCTGGATGAGGTGACGAAGGGGTTGGGCGAGCTGACGAAGAGCCTCGGGCTCGGCGGCCTCGCTCCCACCCCGGAGAGCGCCGCCGTGACCTCCGTGACCGCCAACGGGGACACGGTGACGGCGACGCTGGAAATGAGGGTCAGCGGCTCCTCCCGGCCGGTGACCGAGACGTACGACCTCGTCACGGAGGACGGGGGCTGGCGGATCTGCGGTGTGACCAGGGGGCTCGGCCTGCTCGGCAAGCTGGGTGGCCTGGGCGGTGGCCGTTGATGTGGTGGCCGTTGAGTGGTTGGCCGTTGATGTCCGGCAGTGATCGACGAGTGAAACAGGAACGGTGATGACCTACCCACCCCAGCAGCCCTACGGTGGCCAGCCAGACCCCTACAACCAGGGCGGGCAGGGGCAGCAGCCCTACGGCCAGCAGCCGCCGCCCAACACCGGTGGCTTCAACCAGCCCCAGGACCCCTACGGCCAGCAGCCGGGCGGCTTCCCCGGTGGTCCCGGCGGCCCGCCCAACACCGGCGGCTTCCCCGGCCAGCCCGGCCCGGGTCAGCCCGGTCCCTACGGCTACCCGCCCCAGGGCCAGCCCGGTCCCGGCGGCCCGCAGGGTCCCTACGGCCCTCCGCCCGGCTACGACGGCTACGGCACCCCGCCCGGCGGCCCGAAGAAGAAGACCGGCCTGATCGTGGGCATCATCATCGCGGTCGTGGTGCTGGCCGGCGGCGGCGTCGGCGCGTACTTCCTGTTCTCCGGCAGCAGCCCCAACGCGATCGCCGAGCGCGCCGCGCAGCTGATGTCGGAGAGCTTCGGCAAGAACGTCACCGAGTACCCGATCGACCAGTTCCGCGAGGGCCTCTGCGCCAAGGACATGCAGGTCCTCACGGAGTCGCTGGAGAAGGAGCAGAAGCGCCAGCAGACCAACACCCGCACCACCACGCCGCGCAGCACCACGGCTTCGACCGCGAAGTTCGTCGTCAAGAGCGTCACGGCGGAGGGTGAGACGGGCAAGGTCGTCATCGAGCGGACGCTGTCCAGGGAGGGCAGCGAGGACAAGAAGCAGGACTTCAACTACGACCTGCTCACCGAGAACGGTGACTGGAAGATCTGCGGGATCTTCAAGGCCAGCGACACCCCGCCGCCGGTGCCCACCGCGCCGAGCTCGCGGCCGTCCTCGCCGACCTCGCGCCCGTCGTTCTCGATGCCGTCCTTCTCCATGCCCTCGTTCTCCATGCCGTCCTTCTCGATGCCGTCGTTCCCGGTGCCCACCAGCTGATCGGGCGTGACACCACGAAGGGCGCCTCCCGTCACGGGAGGCGCCCTTCGGTCGTCTTCGGAGTGGCCCTAGGCCCTGTCCTGCACGTCATCGGGTTCGCCGGTCTTCAAGACCACCCAACCCCCACCCCGGCCGTCTCCAACGACAGCAAACCCCGCAAGACCGCAGGGTTTGCGGCGGTTAACGATGATCAACAGAGGGGTTTGCGGGTCTTGAAGACACCCCAACCCCGGACGGCACTTGCAGGACGGGCTCTAGCCCTTGCTGGGGCGGCGCTGCGGTTTCGGCGCCGTCACGCCCTCGGCCAGCAGGCGCGCGGTGAGCAGGAACGCGGTGTGCGCGACCATCCGGTGCTCCGGCCGCACCGCGAGGCCCACCGAGTGCCACGGGCGCATCAGCGTCTCCCAGGACTCCGGCTCGGTCCAGCAGGTCTGCTCGCGCAGCGCCTCGGTGATCCGCGACAGCTGCGTGGTGGTGGCGACGTAGACGGTGAGCACGCCGCCGGGCACCAGGTTCTGCCTGATCATCGGCAGCATGTCCCACGGCGAGAGCATGTCCAGCACCACGCGGTCCAGCTGCGGGCCCGCGTACTCGGCGGCGTCGCCCAGGTGCAGGTCCCAGTTCGGCGGGTGCTCGCCGAAGAAGCGCTGCACGTTGCGCTCGGCGTGCTCCAGGTGGTCCTCGCGCACCTCGTAGGAGGTGACCTGGCCCTTCTCCCCGACCGCGCGCAGCAGCGAGCAGGTCAGCGCGCCCGAGCCGGCTCCGGCCTCCAGCACCCTCGCCCCGGGGAAGATGTCGCCCCACATGACGATCTGCGCCGCGTCCTTGGGGTAGATCACCTGGGCGCCGCGCGGCATCGAGAGCACGTAGTCGGGCAGCAGCGGGCGCAGCGCCAGGAACAGCGTGTTGCCGACGGAGGTGACCACGCTGCCCTCGGGCTTGCCGATCAGGTCGTCGTGCGCGATGGCGCCGCGGTGGGTGTGGTAGTCCTTGCCCGCCTCCAGCACCACGGTGTACTTGCGGCCCTTCGGGTCGGTGAGCTGGACCCGATCACCGGGTTGGAACGGGCCGCTGGTCCTGCTCACTGCTGACTACCTCCGAGGGCGATGCGTGCGTGGTGTTGGGCGCACGATCGTCGCATCCTCGCGCGGGGCGGCGGTCAGCGGCCACGCGCGGCGGTCAGCGCGGCCCGCAGGTCCTCCCTGCGCAGCACCCCGCTCGGCTTGCCGTCCTCGTCCACCACCAGGAACTGCCATGCCGCGCCCGTGCGGACCCGCTCGGCGATCTCCTCGCCCGGTTCGGAGTCCAGCAGCACCGTGTCCGCCGTGATCGGCTCGGCCGCGCGCTCCGCCGGGGTGTTCGGCTGGGTGGCCGCCAAGCGCTCCGCCACCGCCGTGTCCAGCAGGCCGACCGCGATCCCGTCCGCCCTGACCAGCACCACGCCCCGGCCCGCCGCGGCCGCGAGCGCGTCGGCGACCGGGCTCTCCGCGGGCAGTTGCAGCACCGGGCGCAGCAGCTCGGCCAGGGTCAGCCCCTCCGGCCAGGCCGTGCGGCGCTCCGCCGCGAACTCCGCGCTGGCACCCGTCACCACGAAGGCCGCCATGAGCACGCACACCGCCAGCCGCAACCACTGGTCCGCCCCGCCTTCGACGAGCCCGCTCACCGCCCACACCACCAGCCCCGCGGCGACGAGACCCGCTCCGACCACCGCGGCCCTGGTGCCCGCGCCCCGGCGACCCGTCGCGCCCCAGACCACCGCGCGCACGATGCGCCCACCGTCCAACGGCAGCCCCGGCAGCAGGTTGAACAGCGCGACGGCTCCGTTGGCGATCGTGGCCTGGAGCAGCAGCACCCACGCCACCGTCTCGTGCTCCGCCATCAGCAACGCCAGGCCGAAGACGCCCGTCAGCAGCAGTGACACCACCGGCCCCGCCGCCGCGACCACGCCCTCGTGCGCGGGGGTGGACGGCGTGCGGACGACTTCTGAGACCCCGCCCAGCATCTGCAACCGCACCCGGCGCACCGGCAGTCCCAGGCGCAACGCCGCGACGCAGTGCCCCATCTCGTGCAGCAACACCGAGATCGCCAGCAGGATCGCGAACGCACCCGCGAGCAGCGCCGCGACCCACACCGGACTTCCCGGCAGCAACAGGCCGACCAGCGGTGTGTAGAACAGCACGACCAGGACCGCGAAGAGCCACCACGACGGTGCGAGCACCACGGGAACGCCCGACACACGACCGAGGAGCAACCCTCCTCCGCCGTGCCCGTCCCACCGTCCCTCGGCCGTCACGCACAGCAGCGTAGGGGTCACCGTGTTCGCTCGCCGTATCGCCCGCCGGGTCGGCGGCGGCCGCTCCGGGGCGGGTCGGTGATCTTGTCGGGGTTCTGGCCTAGGGTGCGGGGCGTGGCGGAGATCGCGAACGACCCCCCAGCCGGTTCCGCGCCGGAGGAGCCTGCCGCTCCGGCTCCGGCGGTGACCGCTCCTGCGGAGACCGCGAGTCCGGCGGACGAGCGCGGGGCGCGGCGGCCGGTCCGACGGCCCGCGCTGTCGCCGTCGCGGGCGAGCGACTTCAAGCAGTGCCCGTTGCTCTACCGCTTCCGCGCGGTGGACCGGTTGCCGGAGAAGGCGACCAGGGCACAGGTTCGCGGCACCGTCGTGCACTCCGTGCTGGAGCGGCTCTTCGGCATGCCCGCCCAGCAGCGCGTGCCGGACACCGCAAAGGGCCTCGTGGAACCGTCCTGGGCCGACCTGCTGACAGAGCGCCCCGAGCTGCTGGCGGAGATGTTCGAGAGCTCCGAGGACCCCGAACTCGCGGAGTGGCTGGAGTCGGCGAAGTCCCTTGTGGACGGTTACTTCCTGTTGGAGGACCCGCGCAGGCTCGAACCCGACGCGTGCGAACAGCTGGTGGAGACCGAGCTGCCGTCGGGGGTGCTGCTGCGCGGCTACGTCGACCGCGTCGACGTGGCGCCCACCGGTGAGATCCGCGTCGTGGACTACAAGACCGGCGCCGCGCCCCGCGAGATCGGCGAGGCCAAGGCGCTGTTCCAGATGAAGTTCTACGCGTTGGTGCTCTGGCGGCTGCGCGGAGTCGTTCCCCGGCAGCTGCTGCTGATGTACCTGGCCGACCGGCAGAAGCTGGCCTACACCCCCGACGAAGGGGAACTGCTTCGGTTCGAGCGCACCCTCGACGCGATCTGGCAGGCGATCCTGCGCGCCGGGCGCACCGGCGATTTCCGGCCGAATCCCGGAAAGCTGTGCGCTTTCTGCGACCACCAGGCGCTGTGCCCGTCCTTCGGCGGCACTCCCCCGCCGTACCCCGGATGGCCGGAACCCGACGCCGGAACCGAGACGATGGCCGATCGGGCAGAGTGACGACCGCGCGAAAGTGCGGGCTTTCCCCTCGGTAGGCGGTATTCGGCGGGGGTGGTGCCAAGGTATCCATAAATGGCACCCCAATCGCTGTCTCGGGGGAGGGGCAAATGAGCTCTGGAATCGACGTCTCACGACATCAGGACGTGAACTGGTACGGCGTCCGCGACGCCGGGTACGAGTGGGCCTACATCAAGGCGACCGAGGGAATCGGTTATGTGGACCCGGTTTTCGACGCACATCTGAACGCGGCCCGCTCGGTCGGCTTCACCGTCGGCGGCTACCACTTCGCCCGGCCGGACACCAACCCGCCGGAGGCCGACGCCGAGCACTTCGCCACCGAGCTGAACGCGCGCGGCCTCGGCGGCGAGGGAAACCTGCCGCCCTGCCTGGACATCGAGCGCGACAACGGCGGCGACCTCGCCGAGTGGGTGCGCGTCTTCATCGCCGAGACCCGCAGGATCACCGGCCGCAACCAGATCATGGTCTACGCCAGCACCAGCTGGTTCCGCGACAAGCTCAACCCCGACCACTGGCTCGACGACGGCGTGCGGCTCTGGGTCGCCCACTACGGGCGCCCGCCCGGTCAACCCGGCTACCTCACCGACAAGGTGTGCGCGCACCAGTACAGCGACACCGGACGGCTGCCGGGAATCGACGGCCCCGTCGACCTGAACCTGTGCATGGTCGAGCTCGACCAGCTGACCGCACAGTAAAAAACGGTAACGGCACAAAGGGAGAAAGGACACTCCTATGTGGACGAAACTGTTCTGGCTCGGCGCGGTCGAGCGCGCGATCAAGACCTTCGCGCAAGCGGCGGTCGCGGTGCTCGCGGCCAATTCCGTGGGATTGCTGGACGCGCCGTGGGGAGCCGCGGCGTCGGCGGCGGGACTGGCGGCCGTGCTGTCGCTGCTGACCTCCATCGGCTCAGCGACCATCGGTGACCACACCAGCCCGAGCCTGGTGCGCACGGCGGCGGCACCGGCCGGATCGGCGACGCTGACCAGCACCCCGCAGGCCAGCCCGACCGTTCCTCCCGGCCCGATGCCCTGAGCTGAAGGGCGGGGGTCCACGGGCCCCCGCCCTTCAGCTCCACTGTGGACTCGGGGACGGCTCCCGCGCCCGACCTCGACAGGGACTTCACCTTCGGTGCTTGTAGCGTGTGGACCGTGAGCCGCCGCGTCGTGACCTTGGTGTTGAGTGCGTTGCTGGCCGCGGGGCTGGCCCTCGGCTCGACGGCCGTGACCGTGCCGTACGTGGCGCTCGGGCCCGGCGAGATCCGGGACACCCTGGCCTCGGTGGACGGCAGAGCGGTCGTTGAGGTCACCGGAGCGCCCACCTACCCCACGACGGGCTCGCTGTACCTGCCGACGGTCTCGGTCACCGACGACCTGACCCTCTACGACGCGGCGCGGATGTGGGCCTCCTCGCGCTTCGCGCTCGCCCCGCGCGAGCAGATCTTCCCGCCGGACAAGACCGTCCAGCAGGTCCAGCAGGACAACACCAAGGCGTTCACCGGGTCGCAGTCGGTCGCCGAGGACGCGGCGCGCACCTTCCTGAAGCCCGCTTCGCCGATCAAGGTCTCCGTGGGGATCAAGGACATCGGCGGCCCCTCGGCCGGGTTGATCTTCGCGTTGACCGTCGTGGCCAAGCTGACCCCCGGCGACCTGCTCAAGGGGAAGTCCGTCGCGGGCACCGGCGAGATCGCGCCGGACGGCGCGGTCGGCGGGATCGGCGGCATCCGGATGAAGATGATCGCCGCCAAGGAGATCGGCGCGACCGCCTTCCTGTCCCCCGCCGCGAACTGCGAGGAGGCGTTGCAGACCGTTCCGGACGGCCTGCGCCTGGTCAAGGTGAGCACGCTGACCGAGGCCGTCTCCGCGCTCACCGCGCTCGGCGAGGGCCGCGACGCCCCCTCCTGCTGAGCCGGGGGGTTGCCCGGGACGGTGTGCGGGGCCTAGCGTGCGCGCTGGACATCCCACGTCCTATGTCTGGAGGCGGCATGGTCGAGCTCAGCAGGCGCGCGTTCGCGACGATGGCCTCCCTGCTGCCCCTCACCCCGGGCATCGCGGCCGCCGACCCGGCCTCACGTGATGGCTGGACGCGACTGGCCCCGCTGCCGCCGAACCCGACCGCGTGGCATCCGGCGATCCCCGTGGGCACGCCGCACTGGCGCCAGCTCGGCCTCGCCGGTCCGCTCGCCGGAGTGCACGCGGGGCACCTGATCGTCGCGGGCGGCGCGAACTTCCCGGAGCCCGCGAAGACCGCCAACCGGCGCAACGAGCTCGGCAAGGTCTACTGGAACGACGTGTTCGTCATGGCGCCCAACGGTTCCTGGCTGCCAACGACGTTCAGCTTGCCCAACAGCCTCGCCTACTCCGCGTGCCTGAGCACCGGGCGCGGCGTCCTGGTCATCGGCGGCGAAGGATTCCTCGGTGGCCCAAGCGGTTCCGCGCTCGCACCGGTGCGGAAGTTCGCCGAGGTCTTCTCCCTCCGCTACAACCCGCAGCGGCGCGCGATCGAGCAGGAGCAGCTGCCACCGTTGCCGCGCGCGATGTCCTACGGCGTGGCCGGGATCGTCGACGACGTCGTGCACGTGGCTGAGGGTGCGGACTTCTACGCACTCGACCTGGCCCGCCCCGGCGACGGGTGGCGGAGGCTGCCGACCTGGCCGGGCGATCCGCGCTCAGTCGCGGTGGGCGGGGCCCACGACGGACGGTTCTACCTGCTCAGCGGGCGAGCGCAGACGTCGACCGGCTGGCAGTTCTACCGCGACGCCTACGCGTACTCGCCGCGCCAACGGAGCTGGCGGCGCATCGCCGACCTGCCGTGGTGCGTGACGGCGGGAATGGCTTTCCCTGGCGAGGACGGCCTGCTCGTGCTCGGCGGTGATCGCGATCTGGCGCGGTGGAACCTGATCCAGCACCAGACCGCGCTGCGCGACCGCGAGCCGAAGGACTCCCCGCGCTGGCACGAGCACAACGACGTGATCACCTGGATCCACGACCACCACACCGGGTTCACCCCGGAGGTGCTGCACTACGACGCGGCGCGGAACTCCTGGCGCGCCAAGGGGCACTTCCCCGGCCCGCCGCCCGCGACCACCCCGGCGGTGCTCTGGAACGGGCACCCCGTGGTGGTCAGTGGCGAGATCAGGCCGGGGGTGCGCACCCCGGCGGTGTGGCGGCTCGGCTAGCGGTCTACAGCCGGCAGGAGCGGATGTCGGAGACCAGGATCGCCTTGGCTCCCAACGCGATCAGCCGGTCCATCACCAGGTTCGCCTCCTTGCGGGCGACCATGGCGCGCACCGCGACCCACTGCGGGTCGGCGAGCGGGGACATCGTCGGCGAGTCCAGGCCGGGGGTGATCTCCACCGCCGCGTCGAGCAGGTCCTGCGGGCAGTTGTAGTCCAGCATCATGTACTGCTGGGCGAACACCACGCCCTGCAACCGACCGGCCAGCTGCGACTTCTCCGGCGACTCCGGCGAGTTCGCGCGCTCGATGAGCACTCCCTCGGAGCGGCAGATCTCGTCCCCGAACGCGACGAGGCCGTGCTGGCGCAGCGTGCGGCCGGAGCCGACCACGTCCGCGACCGCGTCGGCGACACCGAGCTGGATGGAGATCTCCACCGCGCCGTCGAGGCGGATCACCTCGGCGGCGGTGACGCCGTGCCGGGCGAGATCGGTGCGCACCAGGCGGGGGTAGGCGGTGGCGATCCGCTTGCCCTCCAGGTCGCCGACCTTCCACTCGCGCCCGCTCGGCGCCGCGTAGCGGAAGGTGGAGAAGCCGAAGCCGAGCGAGAGCGCCTCGGCGACCGGCGCGCCGGACTCCTGCGCGAGATCGCGGCCGGTGATGCCCAGGTCCAGCTCGCCGGAGCCGACGTAGATGGCGATGTCCTTGGGGCGCAGGAAGAAGAACTCGACCTCGTTGACCGGGTCCAGCACGGTCAGGTCGCGCTGCTCATGCCGCTGCCGGTAGCCAGCCTCGGTGAGCATCTCGGAGGCGGCACCGGCCAGTGTGCCCTTGTTGGGCACAGCGACACGCAACATCGTTGGTTCTCCTAGCTTGAGCGTCAGAGGTAGCGGTAGACGTCTTCGAGGCTGATGCCGCGGCCGATCATCAGCACCTGCAGGCGGTAGAGCAGCTGCGAGATCTCCTCGGAGAGCTGCTCGTCGGACTGGTACTCGGCGGCGATCCAGACCTCGCCCGCCTCCTCCAGCACCTTCTTGCCCTGCGCGTGCACACCGGCGTCCAGCGCGGCCACCGTGCCGGAACCCTCCGGCCTGGTGGCTGCCCGTTCGGTCAGCTCGGCGAACAACCCGTCGAACGTCTTCACGCCCTGAATCCTTTCATCTCACCGTTCCGAACGGATGCCCCGGGTGGTCGGCCTCACCTGGGTTATTCTGGTCGACTGCCCTCAGGAAGGAACGATCATGACGACTCCGATGGACGACGCCGAGATCATCGCCGTCAACGTGGACTTCGACCCCACGCACAACTCGGCGATCACCCTCGCCGAGTACGACCCCGAGTGGCCCGCGCTCTTCGAGCGGGAGGCGAAACGCCTGCGTTCGCTGCTCGGCGACACGCTCGTCGGCGCTGAGCACACCGGCTCCACCTCCGTGCCCGGCCTGGCCGCGAAGCCGATCATCGACATGACCGTCGCGGTGGTCGACTCCACCGACGAGGCCGCCTACGTGCCGCAGATGGAGGCCGCGGGCTACGTGCTGCGGGTGCGCGAGCCGGAGTGGTTCGAGCACCGCATGTTCAAGGGCCCTGACACCAACATCAACCTGCACGTGTTCACCGCCGGGTGCTCGGAGATCGAGCGGATGACGCGCTTCCGCGACCACCTCCGCTCCAACGACTCCGACCGGGAGCTGTACGAGCGGACCAAGCGCGAACTGGCCCAGCGCACGTGGAAGTACGTGCAGAACTACGCCGACGCCAAGACCGAGGTGATCCAGGAGATCATGCGGCGCGCAGGCGGCTGACCAGGTCGCTCGCGGCGGCGGGACCGACGACCAGCCAGGGGTCCCCTGCGGCGTCGGCCCGCCGCACGCACAGGTACCGCCCGCCGCCGGTGTCGAAGTAGTGCACCGTCGCCCCGATGCCGTCGCGGGTGGCGCAGAGCATCAGGCCTCCCCCGGTCCTCGGGCTCTCCAGCAGTGATCGGCAGCGCCGCAGCTCCGGCTCCTCGGGGTGCGCCCGGACGAGCAGCGAGTCCCGCGCGGGAGGTCGTTCGGGCACCGAGACCACCCCGCCGCGTCCCGGTGGCATCGGCGGCAGCGCGGAGACCAGCGCCTCCGCCGCCCGCTCCGCGGGAGCCGTCTCCAGCGTGACGTGCCCCAGCTCCACCACCACGCGCAGCGCGGCCCGCTGACCAGCGGCGACGTGCGCCGAACAGCTCCGCTCGACACCGCCGAACCACCCGAAGTACTCCACCGACGGCGCGCGCAGCAACGCCATCTCCGCCGCCAGGTCGCCGTGCGGCTCCAGCTCCCGCCAGGCCAGCCGTTCCAGCTCGTGCCGCTCCCGCGCGGTCCTTCCCGGCGAGGGCACCGCGGCCAGCGCGGGCGGCTTCGTGCCGAGGCCGTGCCACTGCCACAGCACGTCGAAGGCCAGCGCGGAGATCTTCACCCGCATGGTCAGGGCTCCTCACCGATCACGGGCGGAGCGACCTTCTGCATGTCGTTGGTGAACACGTCGTCGACCTCCACCAGCCACGACGGCCGCTGGTGCTCCTCGTCCTCCGCGCCACCCGCCTGCCCGCCCATCGGCCCCGCCATCGGCGTCCCAGGCCTCGCTCCACCGCTGCGGGCCGCCGGAGTCATCCCCGCGACACCGCGTCCCGCTTCGCCCGGCGCGCCTCGCCCACCGCCCTGTCCTGCTCCTCGCCCTGCTTGGCCCGCTTGGCCCGCGCCCGGCCTTCCCGCACCTCCGGCGCTGTCTCCGGCCCCTCCGGCCCCCAATGCGAGCCCGCCCATCGCCCCCAGGCCGCCGATCGCTCCGCCGAGGCCCTGGTCCGCGCTCTGGTTTCCTTCCGGCCGCCACGGCTGCGGACCGGCTTGGCCGTGCTGCGGCGGGGGTGGCACGAACGACGCGCTCTCCGACCCGCCGACCTGCCCCGTTCCGCCTTGGCCCGCGCCGCCTTGTCCGACTCCGCCTTGCCAGGCGCCTCCACCGAGATCGCCGCCGCCGCGTGGGCCGCGTCCCTCGGGTGGGAGGCGCGGTGGGCCGGGGTCGCGCGGCGGTGCTTCCGGCGGCTTCACCTCACCGCCCGCGCCGTTGGGCTGGCTGAACTCCGGCATCGCGTGGACCGCCGTGGTGGAACTCGTCCCGTAGCCCTCCGCCACGCGGACGTTGTGCTCCAGGTTCGCCACCCACCGCTGCATCGTCTTCACGAACTGCGACGCGTCGGGAACGCCGATGAGGCCGCCCGTGATCTGCTTCGTGTCCGGGACCGGGCTCGGCGGCTCAACGCTGTTCTTGGCGCGGAAGAACGCGTCCCGCACCAGGTTCACCTGCTGCTGCGCGCCGTCCGCGACCTGCTTGATCCCGTCGGCCCACGCCACCATCGGGCTCATCCCGCCCCTGGCCGACTCCGCCGCCCCGCCCGTCCAGAACGCCCGCGACTCCTCGATCCCGTTCTTGAGGATGGCGTGGACCTCCGCGTGGATCTTGGTGATCTGCTTCAGCGTCTCCTCCGCGACCGAGCACGCTGCCTGCGGCCCTGGACCGCCGTGGAACCAGTTGTAGATCGTCTGCGAGTCGTAGCCAGCGGGCCTCGCCTCACCCACGATGGTCTTGGTGAACACCGCTCAGCTCCCCGCCTTCAGCTTCTCCAACACCCACAACGCCACCTTGTCCGACGCCTTGCACGGCTCCTCGTAGTCCGGATGCGGCTTGTGACCGTGAGCAGCGACGGTGAAAGCCACAGAGTCGCCGATCCCCACCGCTGTATCGCAGGTACCGACCGGTGTCGGCTTTCCGGTCGGCGTCTTGTTGTCTGTGTTGAGCGCCGGATAGCCGCCGATCGTGGTCTCCGCGAAGTATCCGAAGTTCCGACTCTTGTAAGCGGGGCGCAGGCCGTCGCCCTTGGACATGAGCAACACTGAGAAACCGGTGTCCGCCACCCTGTCGGCGGTCCACCTGCACTCAGGTCCTAGAAGAGGGTGCTCGCCCGGCCTGCCCAGATCCGTGATGATCCCTATCGACATCAGTTGCTCCCGTGAGAGCAGTTCACAGGGCCTGGTGAGGTACTTGTCGTAGGACAGCGAGGGATTCGGGATCGGTGGCGGGAACCTTCCGTCGGGGCCTCGGACGACCTCCGCCGGTTCTCCCGGCGTGACCTGGCCGCATCCGGCCAGCACCAGAACACAGCACACCATCCAGCGCCGCATCACACCCCCCGACCGAACTTGCGACGATTCCGCTCCTCAGCGTCCCGATAGATCTTCAGAGAAGCCTCCAGCTTCTCGATCAGCCGGTCCAGCTGGTCGATTCCGCCCTGATTGGCCCAAGCGTAGCCACCAGGCTCGCGCCCCAGTCTCCGTTTGATCGCCTCCACCGCAGCGACGCTGTACGGGTCCTCAGGCATAGGCACATGCCCAAATCGGCCTTCTAGGTCGCGGAGTTCCAGCAGCTTGTCTCGCGCCTCGCGCAAGGCTCGAATGAGACGCGGGGCGCCGTCGGGGTCGACGGTGTAGCCGCCACCCGGCCCCACACCACCGATGCTGACCTGCGGTATCTCCGTCGACTCGACGTACGGGCCGCCGTGCTCGGCCCCCGGCGGCGTCCCTGATCCGGACATCGTCCAGCCCTCCCCCTGTGCGCTCCCCGCAAACAGGAAAGCAGATCGGGAGAATCAGCGGGACAGGAGCGCGGACAATTCGGCGAGGTCCACTCCGACAAGCGATTCGCGGAATATCCGGCGTTCGCCTGAATTCACGGGGACGTCGCAGGGAATCACCAGAACGGTGGCTCCTGAAGCGACTCCGGCGGTGACTCCGGTCGGGGAGTCCTCGACGACGACGCAGCGGGTGATGTCGACGCCGAGGCGGGCGGCGGCGGCGCGGTAGGGCTCCGGATCGGGCTTGGGGTTGGTGACCTCGTCGCCGCACACGGTGAGGTCGAAGTGCTCGCGGCCGATGGTGTCGAGCGCGATCTCGGTCAGCTCGCGGACGGTGGAGGTGACCAGCGCGGTGGGCACGCCGCTGGAGCGGATCGCGCGCAGCGCCTCGGGGGCGCCGGGGCGCCACGGCAGCCCGGCGGCGAACAGCTCGCCGGTGCGCGCGACGAGCCAGTCACCGGCCTCGGCGAGCGCGGCGGGCTCGGGTGGGAGGCCGAGGGCGGCGAAGAGCAGGCGCAGGGTGCGTTCCTGGTTGGAGCCGACCATCTCCGCCCTGGTCTCGGCGGACAGTTCGCCGCCGAGGCGGACCGCCAGCTCGGCAAGCGGGATGTCCCAGATCTTCTCCGAGTCCACGAGCGTGCCGTCCATGTCCCACAGCACGGCCGCCGGGCCGTCCACAAAGGACGGTCTGGTCACGGGGTTCTCCTCTACGCGTTGAAGTACTTGGCTTCGCGGTGGTGCAGCACGAAGGCGTCGGTGGACTGCTCGGGGTGCAGCTGGAGCTCCTCGGACAGCGCGACGCCGATCCGGCCGGGCTCCAGCAGGTCGACGAGCTTGACGCGGTCCTCCAGGTCGGGGCACGCGCCGTAGCCGAGGGAGTAGCGGGCGCCCCGGTAGCCGAGCTTGAAGAACTCCTCGACGCTGTCGGGGTCCTCCCCAGCGACCGTGCCGCCGTCGGGCCAGACGAGCTCCTCGCGGATGCGCTTGTGCCAGTACTCCGCGAGCGCCTCGGTCAGCTGCACGCCCAGCCCGTGCACTTCGAGGTAGTCGCGGTAGGCGTCCTTGGCGAACAGCTCGTTGGCGAAGTCGGCGATCGGCTGCCCCATGGTGACGAGGTGGAACGGCAGCACGTCCACCTCACCGGCGGCGACGGCCAGCTCACGCGGGCGGATGAAGTCGGCGATGCAGAGCCTGCGGTCGCGGCGCTGACGGGGGAACTCGAAGATGTGCCGCACGGGCGCGTCAGGACGCGGTTCGGTCAGCACGTGCACGGAGTTTCCCTCTGCCACAGCGGGGAAGTAGCCGTAGACGACCGCGGCGTGCTGGAGGATGTTCTCCGTTGCCAAGCGCTCCAGCCAGTACCGCAGTCGCGGGCGGCCCTCGGTCTCCACCAGTTCCTCGTAGCTCGGGCCGTCACCGCCGCGGCTGCCGCGCAGGCCCCACTGGCCGAGGAAGGTGGCGCGCTCGTCCAGCAGCGCCGAGTAGTCGGCGAGCGGAACGCCTTTGACCACACGGGTTCCCCAGAACGGCGGGGTCGGCAGCGGCAGGTCGACCGCCACGTCGGAGCGCCCGAGGTCGGCCGAAGGCTCAGGTGCCGCGGCCTTGCGCTGCTCGGCGATGCGGCGCGAGCGCTCGTGCCGGGCCTTGCGCTCGGCGGCCTTGGCCAGTTCTTCTTGGGAGAGAACGGGATCGGCGCCGCCGCGCTTGGTCGCCATGAGCGCGTCCATCAGCCGCAACCCTTCGAAGGCGTCCCTGGCGTAGCGGACGTCGCCCTCGTAGACCTCCGACAGGTCGTTCTCCACGTAGGAGCGGGTCAGCGCGGCGCCGCCGAGCAGCACGGGCCACCGCACGGACACCCCTCGGGAGTTCATCTCCTGGAGGTTCTCCTTCATGATCACCGTGGACTTGACCAGCAGCCCGGACATGCCGATCACGTCGGCCCGGTGCTCGGCGGCAGCGTCCAGGATGGTGCTGATCGGCTGCTTGATGCCGATGTTCACGACGTCGTAGCCGTTGTTGGACAGGATGATGTCCACCAGGTTCTTGCCGATGTCGTGCACGTCGCCCTTGACGGTGGCCAGCAGCAGCCTGCCCTTGCCGTCGTCGTCGGTGCGCTCCATGTGCGGTTCCAAGTACGCGACCGAGGTCTTCATCACCTCGGCGGACTGGAGCACGAACGGTAGCTGCATCTGCCCGGAGCCGAACAGCTCGCCGACGGTCTTCATGCCGCCGAGCAGCGTGTCGTTGATGATCTGCAACGCCGGACGCTGCTCCAAGGCCGCGTCGAGGTCGGCTTCGAGACCCTTGCGCTCGCCGTCGACGATGCGCCGCTCCAGCCGTTCGAACAACGGCAGCGCGGCCAGCTCCTGCGCGCGGGTCTCCTTGGAGGAGGAGGCGGTCACGCCCTCGAAGAGTTCCATGAAGCGCTGCAACGGGTCGTAACCCTCGCGGCGGCGGTCGTAGACGAGGTCGAGCGCGACCGCGCGCTGCTCGTCGGGGATGCGCGCCATCGGAAGGATCTTCGAGGAGTGCGCGATGGCGGTGGTGAGCCCGGCCTGGACGCACTCGTGCAGGAACACGGAGTTGAGCACCTGGCGCGCGGCCGGGTTGAGGCCGAAGGAGATGTTGGACAGGCCGAGGGTGGTCTGCACCTCGGGGAAGCGGCGGTTCAGCTCGCGGATCGCCTCGATGGTCTCGACGCCGTCGCGCCGGACCTCCTCCTGGCCGGTCGAGATCGGGAAGGTCAGCGTGTCCACCACGATGTCGCTGACGCGCATGCCCCAGTTCGTGGTGAGGTCCTCGATCAGCCGCGCGGCCACCCGGACCTTCCACTCAGCGGTGCGGGCCTGCCCCTCCTCGTCGATGCACAGCGCGACGACGGCGGCCCCGTGCTCGCGAACGTGCCGCATGATCCGTTGGAAGCGCGAGTCGGGACCGGCGCCGTCCTCGTAGTTCACGGAGTTGACGATGCTGCGCCCGCCGAGCCGTTCCAGGCCCGCGCGCAGCACGTCCGGCTCGGTCGAGTCGAGCATGATCGGCAACGTCGACGCGGTGGCCAGCCGCCCCGCCAGCTCCGACATGTCCTCGGTGCCGTCGCGGCCGACGTAGTCCACGCAGAGGTCCAGCATGTGCGCGCCGTCGCGGGTCTGCCCGCGCGCGATCTCCACGCAGTCCTCGATCTTGCCGGAGAGCATCGCCTCGCGGAAAGCCTTGGAGCCGTTGGCGTTCGTCCGCTCGCCGATCATCAGCACGGAGGAGTCCTGCTGGAAGGGCACCGCCTGGTAGACCGAGGACGCGCCCGGCTCGGGACGGGGGCGGCGACGCGCGGGAGTGAGGTCCTCGGCGATCTCCGCGATCGCGCGCACGTGCTCGGGGGTGGTGCCGCAACAGCCGCCGAGCAGGCGGACGCCGAACTCCGTCGCGAAGCCCGCGAGCGCCTCGGCCAGATCGTCCGCGCCGAGCGGGTACACCGCGCCCTCGGGGCCGAGCTGCGGCAGGCCCGCGTTGGGCATCACCGACAGCGGGACGCGGGAGTGCTTGGACAACTGGCGCAGGTGCTCGCTCATCTCGGCGGGCCCGGTGGCGCAGTTGAGGCCGATGAGGTCGATGCCGAGCGGTTCGAGGGCGTTGAGCGCGGCGCCGATCTCGCTGCCGACCAGCATCGTGCCGGTGGTCTCCACGGTGACGTGGGCGATGACCGGGACGGCGCGCCCTTCCTCGGCCATGGCGCGCTTGCAGCCGATGATCGCCGCTTTGGCCTGCAACAGGTCCTGGCAGGTCTCCACCAGCATCACGTCGACGCCGCCGACCAGCATGCCCTTGGCCTGCTCCTGGTAGGCGTCGCGGAGCTTGGCGAAGCGCACGTGGCCGAGGGTGGGCAGCTTGGTGCCGGGCCCGATCGAGCCGAGCACGAACCTGGGCCGCTCGGCGGTGGCGAACTCGTCGGCGACACCCCGCGCGATCCTGGCGCCTGCCTCGGCCAGCTCGAAGATCCGCTCCGGGCAGTCGTACTCGGCCAGGTTCGCCCAGTTCGCCCCGAAGGTGTTGGTCTCGACGGCGTCGGCCCCGGCCTCGAAGTAGGCGCGGTGCACCGAGGCCACGACCTCGGGCCGGGTCACGTTGAGCACCTCGTTGCAGCCCTCCAGCCCCTGGAAGTCCTCCAGGGTCAGCGGCCACGACTGCAACATGGTGCCCATCGCCCCGTCGCCGACCAGAACGCGCTGGTCAAGGACGTCGAGGAACGGCGATGCGACACGATCGGCCATACCCCGAGCGTAGTGGGAGCGCTCCGCCTAGGCCCACGCCGACAACACCGGCGTCCGCTGGCTGGGACAGAACGCGCTGAATGAGTCATTCGGGTACTTGAGCGCCCTCAATGACTCATTCAGTGCGTTGAGGTACCTCAATGAGTCATTCAGCGCAGAACGCGAGACGGGTTGTGGCGGCGGTGGCGGAAGTCGTCGGTGCGGGGTCGTAGGCTGGCGCGGTGACAGATCCAGACCTCACGACCGGCGCACACGGGGCCACCGGCGACCCGGGCGGGCTGCCGAAGCTGAACAACCCGGTGATGGTGGCGGCGTTCGAGGGGTGGAACGACGCCGGCGACGCGGCGAGCACCGCGATCGAGCACCTGCTGCTGATCTGGGACGCGTCCCCGCTCGCCGAGATCGACCCCGACGAGTACTACGACTTCCAGGTCAGCAGGCCGTCGGTGAAGAACGTCGACGGGGTGACCAGGCGGATCGAGTGGCCGACGACGCGGTTGTCGGTGTGCCGCCCGCCCGGCTCCGACCGCGACATCGTGCTCGTGCACGGCATCGAGCCGAACATGCGCTGGCGCGCCTTCTGCGCGGAGCTGCTGCACTACGTCAACGAGCTGGAGATCACCACGGTGATCACCCTCGGCGCGCTGCTGATGGACAACCCGCACACGCGCCCGGTCCCGGTGACCGGAACGGCCTACGACGCGGAGTCGGCGGCCAGGTACTCGCTGGAGCGCTCCCGCTACGAGGGGCCGACCGGCATCGTCGGGGTGTTCCAGGACGCGTGCGTGCAGTCCGGGGTGCCCGCGATCTCCTTCTGGGCCGCGGTCCCGCACTACGTCTCGCAGCCGCCCGCGCCCAAGACCACGTTGGCGCTGCTGCACCGCGTCGAGGACGTGCTGGACGTGGAGGTCCCGCTCGGCGCGCTGCCGGAGCAGGCGGAGGAGTGGGAGCAGACGGTCAGCGAGATGGCCGAGGAGGACGAGGACGTGCGCGACTACGTCCGGTCCCTGGAGGAGCGCGGTGACGAGGACACCAAGCTCACCGAGCTGAGCGAGGCCAGCGGGGACGCGATCGCCGCCGAGTTCGAGCGCTACCTGCGCAGGCGGTGGGGCGGGGACGGGCCTCCACGACCGGGTCTGTGAGGTCGTCCTGGCTCACGGCCGGGCTGTACGCGGGCGGGTTCCTGGGCCCCTTCGGCGGCGGCGTGGTCACCGCGATGCTGCCCGAGCTGGGCGAGGCGTTCGGCGTCTCGGCCGGAGCGGCTTCGGCGTCGCTGACGGTCTACATGATCCCGTTCGCCGCGCTCATGCTGGTGTCGGGCACCTACGGCGAGCGCTGGGGCGCCCGGCGCACCGTGGTGCTGGCGTACGTCGTGTACACGGCGGCGTCGGTGTGTTGCGCGCTCGCCCAATCCGAGGCGTTGTTCCTCGCGGGGCGCGCGGTGCAGGGCGCGGCGAACGCGTTCACCACACCGTTGTTGCTGTCGGCGGTCGCCGCGGTCACCGCGCCGGAGCGGCTCGGCCGGGCGTTGGGGTGGTTCGCCTCGATGCAGGCGGCGGGGCAGACGTTCTCGCCGTTGGTGGGCGGGCTCGCGGCGGAGCTGTCGTGGCGCTTTGCCTTCGTCGGAGTCGCTGTCGTAGCGGCGGTGCTGGCCGTTCTCGGTGTGCCGCAAGGGGAATCGACGAGCCGACCGAGCCTGCGCAGCGCGTGGCGGCCTCGGGTGCTGCGCTCCGGTTTCGTCGCGATGGTGTGCTGGGGCTGCCTCGGCGGACTGTCCTTCTTGGTCTCGCTGCGGCTCGTGGACACCTTCGAGCTGAGCGCGGGAGCCCGGGGCGCGCTGCTGACCGGTTTCGGCGTCTGCGGGTTGCTGACGGCGCGCGCGGTCGGCCGGGCGGTCGACCGCTTCGGCTCGACGCGGTGCGTTCTGGTGGGCGCGCTCGTCGGCGGCGTGCTCGTGGTGGCCGTCGGAGTGCTGCCGTGGCTGCCGACGGTCGCGCTCGCGTGGGCGTTCGCGGGCACGGCCACGCAGCTGATGTTGGTCGGCCTCAACGCGATCGTGCTGACCTCGCACGGCGGCAACCGGGGCGGAGCGATCTCGGTGTTGCAGTCGTTGCGCTTCCTCGGCGGAGCCCTCTCCCCCGCCGCGCTCGTCCCGGTCTACCAGCTGAGTCACGGCGCGGCGTTCGTGCTGCCCGCCGTGGTGCTCGCGATCAGCGCCCCCGCCGTGCTGCCGCGCTCCGACAGTCCTTGACGGTCACCAAGCCGTGGCGAAAGTAGGCTTGGCGGGTGGCGAGGGGCTCGGACACCAGACAGCGCATCCAGGCGGTCGCGCGCGATCTCTTCCGCCGCAACGGCGTGCAGAAGACCAGCCTCCAGGCCATCGCCGCCGAACTGGGCATCACCAAACCCGCGCTGTACTACCACTTCGCCTCGCGCGAGGAGCTGGTGCGCAGCATCGTGCAGCCGCTGATCGAGGACGGCGAGGCGTTCCTGCGCGAGCAGGAGAAGCGGACCGAGGTGGACCAGCGCGCGCTGCTGGAGGGCTACTTCGACTTCCACTTCGAGCACCGCGACCTGATCGTGCTGGTGCTCAGCGAGATGCCCACGCTGGCCGAGCTCGGCATGATCGAGATCGTGCTGACCTGGCGTCACCGACTGGCGGAGCTGCTGTTCCCGCCGACGCCGGACCTGGCCCAGTCGACCAGGGCGGTCATGGCGCTCGGCGGGCTCCAGGACTGCACGATCCAGTTCCCGGACGTGCCCAGGGAGCAGCTCCGCGAAGCTGCGGTCACCGCGGCGGTCGCGACGCTAACCGGATGACGGCGCTAACAGGATGACGGCGCTGACCGGATGATCTCGTGCACGGCGGCGGCGACCACCTCGGGGCGGTCGAGGCCGAGCAGGTGATCAGCGCCGCCGACGACCTCGTGCCTGCCGAGCGTGCTCACGGCGGCGAGGTCGGCGTGCGCGGCGAGCAACCGAGCGGCGGCGCGCCCGGTTCCGATAGCGGAGGCGGCGGTCAGCACGGTCCACGGAATCGCGAGCGGAGTACTTGATGACGCGCGCATCTTTTCCAGTTCACGAATCCGCGAGGGATAACTGGCGAACTCAGCGAGAAAATCAGTGAGGAGACCGGAATCGGCGAAACGGGCGCGCGCGGCCACGGGATCGGGATCGGGAGCGGAGAGGGTGCCGAAGGTCATCATCAGCGCGCGCAGCGCCGGGCCGAGCCGCCGCGCCAGGCCGGGGTGCCGCCGCACCGTGTCGCGTCGCACCCACCCGCGCACAGCCTTGGTGAAGGAGTCGTCGACGGCGGTGCTGCCGGGCGGCTCAGGGCTCGGGTCGACGAGCACCACACCTGCCGTCAGCTCGGGGTGCGCCCGCGCGTACGCCTCGACGGTCATGCCCGCCATCGAGTGCCCTACCAGCACGAACGGCACTTCGGGCGCATGGCGGAGGCGGAGCCGTTCGAGCGCGGCGACGCACTCGCGGAGCGGGAGGCCGCCGGGGGTGAACTCGAAGGCGACGCCCGCGACACCGGGTTCCAGCAGCCGTGAGACCGGGTTCCAGTCGGAAGCGAGTCCGCCGAGCCCGGAGCACAGCGCGACGGCCGCACGCACGGGCTCGCCGGTGACGTCGACGCGGTCGAGGACTCGGTCCCCGAAGCGACCGAGTTCCTCGGAATGTGAGCGGGCGCTGCTTCCCATTCCGCTAGTCTCGCCCACGAAGTGACCGTTCAACGAGCTGGAGAAGTCCGAACATGGGCCGAGAATCCGCCGACAACTCCGCCGCGACCGGAAATCGGGCGGCCGTGACAACGGCGGAGAAGCCCCAGCGCGGCAGCAGGCCGCCGCGCCACGAGGTGCCCGCGTGGAAGCACACGGCGGCCACGATCATCGCGACGGTCGTGGAGCTGGGCGCGCTCTGCTCGCTGGTGCTCCTGCTGCTCGGCGACGACTACTCCGACGTCGGCGACGCCATCCGCAGCGTCTTCGACTACACCGGGCTCCCGGTGGACGCCAACATCTTCATCGTCCTCGTGCTGGTCGTGCTCGGCGCCGCACTGCGCAGGCGCAAGCGGGCCGCGCTGTGGGTGCTGGTGCTGTTCCAGGTCCTCTACGTGGTCGTCTACAACGCGATCGTGGCGCTGATCTGGCTGTACCTGCTGGCCATCGGCGATGCCACGGTGTCGGAGGAGGACCTCCAGGAGCTGGCCGTCTCGGACACGCTCTGGGACCTGGTGATGGCCAACCTGGTCAGCATCGGGATCATCGTGCTGCTGATGGTGCTGCGCCCCGCGTTCCCCGCGCGGCTCAACGAGGGCGCGGGCTGGCGGGCGCTGGGCTCGCTGGCCATCGGCATGGTCCTGGTGACGCTGATCGGCTGGGGCCTCGCGCCGTTCGCGGCCTCCACGCCCCCGGGCACGTTGGAGCAGCTGCTCTGGTCCTTCAGCCAGGTCACAGGCAACTGGATCCCGATCGACCAGATCGGCATCGACCAGGCGTCCTCGTCCTGGCTGACCTTCCTGCTGGACCTCGGCGGAACCCTGGTCGGCGCCTACGCGTTGGCCCGCTTCCTCCGCTCCGCGCGCAGCAAACGACTGCTGTCCCAGGAAGAAGAGCTGGCGCTGCGCGAGCTGCTGGCCGAGCACGGCGACGGCGACTCGCTCGGCTACTTCGCCACGCGCAGGGACAAGTCCGTGGTGTTCGCGCCCTCCGGCCGCGCCGCCGTGACCTACCGCGTGATCGGCGGCACCTGCCTGGCCAGCGGCGATCCCATCGGCGACGAGGACGCGTGGCCCGCGGCGATCAACGCGTGGCTGGCCGAGGCCTACAGCTACGGCTGGGTTCCCGGCGTGCTCGGCGCGAGCGAGGAGGGCGCGCACGCCTACACCGAGGCCGGGCTCAAGGCGCTGGAGATCGGCGACGAGGCGATCCTGGACGTCCGCGACTTCACCCTCACCGGCCGGGAGCGCCGAGGCGTGCGGCAGGCGGTCAGCCGCGTGGAACGCGCCGGGTACACCTCCCGCGTGCGCAGGCACGGCGAGATCCCGGACGAGGAGATGGACCAGCTGATCGCGGCGGCGCGGGCGTGGCGCGGCGAGGCGACCGAGCGCGGTTTCTCGATGGCACTGGGCAGGCTCGGCGATCCCTCCGACGCGCGCTGCGTGATGATCGAGGCCTACGACGCCGACGGCGCCCTGCGCGGGCTGCTCTCGTTCGTGCCGTGGGGCCGCACGGGCCTGTCGATGGACCTCATGCGCCGCGACCGCGCCGCCGAGAACGGGCTCAACGAGTTCATGATCTGCGAGCTGGTCGAGGCTGGTGGACGGCTCGGCGTGCAGCACATCTCGCTGAACTTCGCGATGTTCCGCGCGGTCTTCGAGGAGGGCGCGCGCATCGGCGCCGGACCCGTGCTGCGGCTGTGGCGGTGGGCGCTGAGCTTCGCGTCCCGGTTCTTCCAGCTGGAGTCGCTGTACCGGTCCAACGCGAAGTACGGGCCGAAGTGGGACCCGCGTTTCCTGTGCTACCGCAGCGCACGGCAGCTCGCGCGGGTCAGCCTCATCGCCGGCGTCGCGGAGGGCTTCGTGCCGAGCAGGCGCGCGCTGCTGCGGCCGAGCATCGCGCGGCGCGAGCTGCACACGCCCGAGGTGGCCGAAGCCTTCGTGCAGCAGGTGCACGCGATCGAGGAGCGCGTTCGCGAGCCGAAGTCCTCGCGGCGCCTGCCGGAGCAGGTCCGTGTGCGGCGGGACAAGCTCGACCGGCTGCGGGCGGAGGGCGTCGACGCCTACCCGGTCGGCTTCACGCGCGGCTGTTCGCTGGGCGAGGTGCGCGAACGCGCCGGCGAGCTGGCTCCGGACACCAGGACCGGCACGCGGGTCAGCGTCGCGGGCCGGGTCGTGGCCAAGCGCGAGGTCGGCAGGCTGTGCTTCGCGGTGCTGCGCGACTTCACCGGCGAGTTGCAGCTGATGCTCTCCGAGGACCAGCTCGGCGCGGACCGGCTGACGGCGTGGAAGGCCGCGATCGACCTCGGCGACCAGGTCGGCGTCGAGGGCGAGGTGATCACCTCCAAGCGCGGTGAGCTGTCGGTCTCGGTGACCGAGTGGATGATCACCGCGAAGTGCCTGCACCCGTTGCCGGACAGGCGCAAGGGGCTCGCCGACGCCGAGGCGCGGGTGCGCAGGCGCTACCTGGACCTGGTGGTCAACGACGAGGCGCGGACCATGTTGCGCGCACGGTCCACAGTGGTCAGAACGCTGCGGGATTCCTTGCACACCAGGGGTTTCCTCGAAGTCGAGACGCCGATGTTGCAGGCCGTGCACGGCGGGGCGACCGCACGGCCCTTCGTCACCCACATCAACGCCTACGACATGCGGATGTACCTGCGGATCGCGCCGGAGCTCTACCTGAAGCGGCTGTGCGTCGCCGGGGTGGACCGGGTCTTCGAGCTGAACCGCAACTTCCGCAACGAGGGCGCGGACGCCACGCACAACCCCGAGTTCACGATGCTGGAGGCGTACCAGTCCTACGCCGACTACAACACCATGCTGCACACCGTCCGCGAGCTGATCCAGGAGGCGGCCGTCGCCGCGCACGGGGCTCAGGTGGCGCGGCACGTCAACCCCGACGGCACCGTCACCGAGCACGACATCAGCGGTGAGTGGCCGGTGATCGGCGTGCACGAGGCGCTCGCGCGGCGGTTGGGCGAGGACATTACGCCGGACACCCCGTTCGAGGACCTGCGCAAGCACTTCGACGCGGCGGGCGTGCCGTTCCAGGACGGGTGGAGCCGCGGCAAGTACGTGGTGGAGGCCTTCGAGCACCTCGTCGAGGGGCAGACCGTGCGGCCGACGTTCTACCGCGACTACCCCACCGACGTGTCGCCGCTGACCCGCCAGCACCGCGAGGACCCCCGGCTGGCCGAGCGGTGGGACCTCATCGCGTTCGGCGCGGAGATCGCCACCGCGTACTCCGAGCTGACCGACCCCGTCGAGCAGCGCGACCGGCTGCAGTCGCAGTCGATGAAGGCGGCCAGCGGTGACGTCGAGGCCATGGAGCTGGACGAGGACTTCCTGCGGGCGCTGGAGTACGGCATGCCGCCCACCGGCGGGCTCGGGCTCGGCGTCGACCGGCTGCTGATGATGTTGTGCGGCGGCACGATCCGGCAGACCGTGCTGTTCCCGTTCGTGCGCCCAGAAGGCTCGTCGGTATGACGCGGTGGTTGCTCCTGCTCGGCACGCTCGTGTACTCGGCATGGCTGCTGGAGTTCGTGCTGCCCAACGACTTGAGCCTGCTGCACAGTTATGTGTCCGAGCACATGGCGGGCGGGCAGCCGTACCGCTTCCTGTTCCGCACCACCGACGTCATCGCGGGCACTCTGTTCGTGGCCGCCGCGTTCTCGTTGCGGCACAAGCTCCTTCGCGTGGGGCTCGCGGTGTTCGGCGGGGTGACGGTGCTCGACGCGCTCGTACCCCTGGACTGCGCGCCGAGCATCGACCGCGCGTGCCGCCAGCGCGAGATCGACAACACCGTCTCGCTGTCCCACGAGATCCACCAGGCGTCGAGCGTGCTCGTGTTCTTCGGCATCGTCACCGCCGTGATCGGCCTGCTGGCCCTCCGAAAAACCCTTGGCCCCCAAGCACGTTTCATCCTGTGGGCGTGCTTCGCCGTCCTGGTCGTCAGCGGCCTCCTGTCCGCGATCCTCGTCGGCGGCCCCTGGGCGGGCATCGTCCAACGGGTCCAACTCGTCGCCACCAACGCCGCACTCCTGCTGACCGCCGTAACCCTCCCGGCACGAACGCCCCCTTTGGTGCGTCAGAAGCCCTGAACGACCCGTTTGGGTACTTGAGCGCACTAAACGACCCGTTCAGCGCGCTCAACGCACCAATCGGGCCGCTCGCGGGGTGGCACGTGATGGCCGAGCAGTGCTCAGCAGAGGCCGATGTACCAGGCGTTGGTGACCTGCGGCCAGGTGCCGAGGACGGAGCGCCCGGGCTTGACGCAGGCTGTGTAATCCCTGCCCCACGCCACATCGACGTCGATCTTGACCTTGGTCGGGCCGCAGTGCGAGTAGTACGCGTAGGTCTCGTCGTACCAGTAGCCGCACGGCTCGGCGGCAGCGGTGGCCGTGGGAGCCACGAGGCCCGCCGCGACGATCGCGAGCGCGGTGAGGAGTCGCACGCTCAGCACCCCCCGACGTACCAGGCGTTGCGGATCTTGCGCTCATGGACCTTAAGCCCGAGAAGGTTGAGCCCGGGGTGGGCGCAGATGTCGTAGTCGAAGTCGTGGAAGACGTCGACGTGGACCTTCACGTGGCCCGAGGCGCAGTGGTTGTAGTGGAAGCCGTAACCGGACTCGTAGTAGCCGCACGGCTCGGCGGCGGCCGTCCCCGGGGCCACGAGGGTCATCGCGGCCAGGGAGAGAGCAGCCGCGGCTGTCGCTCGAATCTTCATGCAGCGCAACGTAAGCAGCGGCCCTGAAATCCTGATGAAAGGGAGAACCGCTCGCGAAAGCCGGGACTGAAGAACTCAGGCGAAGAGGTTGTAGAAGCCGAACAGCCACCCGGAGCCCACGATCAGGCCAGCCAGCAGCAGGCCGCCCACGATGCCGAAGAGCACATCACCCGCACTGGTGGGGCGGTAGCACTCGGGGCAGTAGCAGCTCTCCGCCGGACGCGTGATGTGCGCGGGACGCGCGGGCGGCCTACGACGCTGCGGGACGCGGGCGGCGGGGCCGTATCGGTAAGCGTGCACCGGAGCGCTCATCGCGTGTCCTCCCCCTGGAAACCCCATCAAGTGATCACTCTCAAGACGTGGTCTTACCCAGGACGGTTGCGTGTCAAGCGTCTCGTAACAAGATCGTTGCCGCACGCAACCCACCTCGCAACCGAAACGGCGCCCGCCGCGAGGAAACGCGACGGGCGCCGAACGGGCGAGAACTACAGCGCGATGCCGAGCAGCGCGTCGACGGCGTCGCGGACGAGAGCGGGGGCGCCCGCGTCGGTACCGCGCCGGGTCAGCGCCTCGGCCACCCAGCCGTCGACGGCGGCGAGGGCGCGCGGGGTGTCGAGGTCGTCGCCGAGGTGGTCGCGCAGGCGCTGCACGAGAGACTCGGCGGACGGGCCCTCAGGCAGCGACACGGCCTCGCGCCACCGGATCAGGCGCTCCTCGGCGGAGGACAGCAGCTCGGCGCTCCACGAGCGATCTGAGCGGTAGTGATCAGCCAACAGCGCCAGGCGCACCGCCATCGAGTCGACCTCGTCGGCGCGCAGCTTGGACACGAAGACGAGGTTGCCCTTGGACTTGGACATCTTCTCGCCGTCGAGACCGATCATGCCGCTGTGGCTGTAGTGCCGCGCGAACGGCGCCTGGCCGGTCAGCTGCTCGGCGTGCGCGGCGCTGAACTCGTGGTGCGGGAAGATCAGGTCGGAGCCGCCGCCCTGCACGTCCACGGTCGCGCCGAGGCGGTTGACGGCGATCGCGGTGCACTCGATGTGCCAGCCGGGGCGGCCGGGGCCGAGCTCGCCGTCCCACGAGGGCTCGCCCTCGCGCGCGCAACGCCACAGCAGCGCGTCGAGCGGGTGCCGCTTGCCGGGCCGGTCGGGGTCGCCCCCGCGCTCGGCGAAGTACTTGAGCATGGTCGGCTCGTCGTAGTTGGACTCGGAGCCGAAACGCCCGGTGGCGGTGTGGTCGAAGTAGATGTCCGGGTGCTCGTCGTCCAGCCGGTAGGCCGCGCCGGAGGCGAGGAGCTTGGCGACGGCCTCGACGATCTCCGGGATGGCCGCGACGGCGCCGACGTACTCGCGCGGCGGCACCACCCGCAGCGCCTCCATGTCCTCGCGGAACAGCGCGGTCTCGCGCAGCCCGAGCACCACCCAGTCCTGTTTGTCCCGCTTCGCCCGCTCCAGCAGCGGATCGTCGATGTCGGTGACGTTCTGCACGTAGTGGACCTCGTGGCCGTTGTCCAGCCAGACGCGGTGCACCAGGTCGAAGGCGAGGTAGGTCGCCGCGTGCCCGAGGTGGGTGGCGTCGTACGGGGTGATCCCGCAGACGTAGAGCTTGGCCACCTGCCCCGGCGAGGTCGGCCTGACCTCGGCGGACGCGGTGTCGTAGAGCCGAAGCGGGCGGGGCGTGCCAGGCACGCGCGGAACCGGGACGGATGACCAGGGTTGCATGATTACGACCCTAGACAGTTACCTGGCTCATTAACCACTCAAGTACCTGGCTCATTAACCACTCAAGCCGCCCGGCTCGTCGTCCGAGCGCCGCCGCCGAGCCGGTTCCGCGCGCCACAGCTTCCCTGGCCACCACACGGCCCGCCCGATGTGGATGGTCAGCGCGGGCACGAGCAGCGACCGCACGACCAGGGTGTCGAGCAGCACACCGAAGGCCACCAGGAACGCCAGCTGCGCCAGGAACAGCAGCGGGAGCACGGCCAGCGCCGCGAAGGTCGCCGCGAGCACCACACCGGCCGAGGTGATCACACCGCCGGTCACGGTGAGCCCGCGCAGCGCGCCGGTGACGGTGCCGTGCTTGATCGTCTCCTCGCGCACCCGCGTCATCAGGAAGATGTTGTAGTCGATGCCGAGCGCGACGAGGAACACGAAGGCGAACAGCGGCACGCTCGGATCGGCGCCGCGCCAGCCGAGCAGGTGCTCGAAGATCAGCCCGCCGACGCCGAGCGTGGCGGCGAAGGACAGCACCACCGTCGCGGTCAGCAGCAGCGGCGCCAGCAGCGAGCGCAGCAGCAGCGCGAGCACGATGACGATCACCACGAGCACCGCCGGGATGATCACCCACCGGTCCCGCGAGGACGCCTCCTGCACGTCGTACTGCAACGCCGTGAAGCCGCCGACCTTGGCATCGGCACCCGGGACCCTGTGCACCGCCTCGCGCAGCGCCTGCACGGCCGCGACGGACTCCGGCGAGTCGGCGGGCGCGGAGAAGGTGGCGAAGATCTGCACCTTCCCGTTGACCACCTTGGGCTTGAGCGCGGTCACGTCGGCGGGCGGCGGGGCGCCGGGCGGCAGGTCGAAACCGAGGGTGACGTCGGCGATGCCGGGCACCTTGGCCGCCGCCATCACCGCCGGAGCCGTCTGGGCGTTGGCGATGATCGCGGCCGGGCTGCCGATGCCGCCGGGGAAGTGCGCCGAGAGCGCCTTCTGACCGGCCACGGACTCGACCTTGGTGAGGAAGAGGTCGGTCTGCGAGGTGCCCGCCGCCTTGAACTGCGGCAGCAGCGCGGCCCCGCCGAGCAGCACGAGCGCGGTGATCATCCAGGTGAGCCGGGGCCGGTTGCCGACGGCGGCGGCCACGCGCGCCCAGGAGCCGTGCTGCTCGACGTCGGTGGGCACCTTGGCGTGCTTGCCGGTGACCGCCATCGGCCGGAACGGCCAGAACGCGACCCGGCCGAAGATCACCAGCACCGCGGGCAGGAAGGTCAGCGAGGCCAGCAGCGACATCACGATGCCGGTGGCCGCGACCGGGCCCAAGCCCCGATTGGAATTCAGTTCCGACAGCAGCAGGCACAGCAGGCCGAGCACCACGGTGCCCGCGGAGGCCAGGATCGGCTCGAAGGACGCGCGGTAGGCCTTGCCCATCGCGGTGTAGGGCGAGGCGTGCCTGCGCAGCTCCTCGCGGTAGCGGGCGACCAGCAGCAGGGCGTAGTCCGTCGCGGCACCGAATACCAGGATGAACAGGATGCCCTGGCTGGAGCCGGAGAGCGTGAGCACCTCGTTGGCGGCCAGCTCGTAGACCACGAAGGTGGAGCTGGCCAGCGCGAGCCCGGCGGAGGCCAGCACCAGCAGCGGCAGCAGGGGGCTGCGGTAGACGACCACGAGGATCAGCGCGACCACGGCGGCGGTCACCCCGAGCAGCAGTTCGTCGATGCCCTTGAAGATGTCGGCGAGATCGCCCAGCAGACCGGCGGGACCGGTGATGTAGGCGTTGAGCCCGGCGGGCAGGTTCTTGCCGACGATCTCGCGCAGCTCACCGATGGCCCTGGCCAGCTTCGCGCCGTCCTGGGCGTCCAGCGCGGCGACGGCCTGCACCGCCTTGCCGTCCTTGGCCAGGTCGGGCGGGGAGATCTGGCCGTTGATGCCGGGCAGCGCGGCGAGCTGGACGAGCCGCTCCTGCACCGCGTTCTGGTCGGTCATCGTCAGCCCGGCCGGGCGCTCGAAGACCAGCACCGCGGGCAGCACGCGCTTGTCGGAGAACGCGGCCTGGAGATCGGTCGCCTCGGTGGACTCCGCGCTCGCGGGCAGGAAGGAGGCGTTGTCGTTCTTCTGCACTTCGGCGAGACGGCTCTGGAACTGGCCGCTGAACGCGCCGAAGACCAACCAGGCGAGGACCATCAGCGTGGGCAGCACCCACCGCCATCGCGGTCTTCGCTGCTTTTCGACCTCCACGGGGGAAGTCCTCCCCTCCGGTGCGCCACGAGTGTCTCCGGACGCCCATCATGCCGTGTGATCAACTGTTCCGCGCAATGACACGGCGACCTTTCGAGTTGTCCTACGTGGACAGTCGCCGGTTTCTCAGGTAGTCCGACACCACCGCGGCACCGAGACCGTCCGTCGTGGGCGCGAGTACGCGGCCCCCGGTGCGGCGCGCCACGGTGTCCACGAACGCCTCCAGCCTGGGGTTCTCCCCCAGCATGAACACGGTGATCCCCGCGCCGCGCCTGGCGAGCGCGTCCACCTCGACCATGGTCTTGGCGATGGTCTCGGGCCGTGGCGGGTAGTCGAAAACGGCTTCGCCGTCGGGTTCGAGGTGCGCGGTGGGTTCGCCGTCCGTCACAACGAGTACGACCGGATGCGCGTCGGGATGCCGCCGAAGGTGGCGTCCTGCCAGCATCAGCGCGTGGTGCAGGTTGGTCCCCTGCTCGTGAGTTCCTTCCAGCGCCGTGAGTTCTCCGATGTCCACGCTCATCGCGTGCCTGCCGAAGGTGATCAGCTGGAGCTCGTCGGTGCGAAAACGCGTGCGCACCAGGTGGTGCAACGCGAGCGCGGTGCGCTTCATCGGCACCCACCGGCCGTCCTGGACCATCGACCACGACGTGTCCACGCACAGTGCCACGACCGCCCGTGAACGCTGCTCCGTCTCGGCGATCTCCACGTCCGCGACGTCGATCGTCAGCGCCTCACCGGTTCCCGCCGTGCGCAGGACGGCGTTTCCCACCGTGCGCGACGCATCCCACGGTTCGGTGTCGCCGAAGCGCCATGGCCTGGTGGAACCGGTCCGCTCCCCTGCCGCGCCCGCGCGGTTGGCGTCGCGTTCGCCGCGCGCTCCGCGCAGCTGGCCGAGCACATCACGCAACGTGTCTTCGCCCAGACGGCGCAACGCCTTGGGGCTCAACCGGAGGTCCCCGTCGGGGCCGCGCTCCAGCATTCCCTGCGCGCGCAACTGCCGCTCCAGCTCGGCGAGCGCCTTAGCGTCCACAGTGGACTGTTCGCCCAGATGCCGCTCCAGCAGCTCGGAGTCGATGTCCTCCATGCGCGCGCCCGGGTGCGCCTGCGCGAGCTGCTCGGCGAGCTGGTCGAGTTCTCCCAGCTCCTGCAACGCCTCCGTGGCCTCGGAGAGCCCCATCGCCTGGTCGCCGCGGAAACGCCCGCGTCCCGACCAGTCCTCGCCGGGGCGCAGTGCGCGCAGTTTGTCGTCCACTTTGGACAGTGCTTCGGCCAGCCGAGGGTCGCCGAAGGCCTGCCGCGACAGCTCGGCCAGCTCGGCGCGCTGCTGCGGCGTCATCGAGTTCAGCAGCCGTTGTGCCGCCGCCGAGCGCGCCGCGAGCAGGTCGATCAGCTCGTCCACCGTGCGCGGGTTCTCCGGGAAGAACTCCCCGTGCTCGCGCATGAACTCCTGGAAGCGCGACGGCGTATCGGCACGCCCCTGCGCATGCGCGCTCAGCAGGAGGTCGAGGTCGGCCAGCATCTCGCGGACGCGCTCGGAGACAGTGCTGGAATCCCCACCCGCCCGTGCCTGCTTCAGCGCCTCACTCATACCCTTGAAGCGCTGCTCCACCATCTGCTGGCCGAGCAGCTGCTGGATCTCCTGGTAGGCCTCAGCGGCATCCGCCGAACGCCAGTCGTAGTCGGCCAGTTCGCGCACGGCCCCGCCGACGTTGTCGGACACCATGTCCAAGCGCATCTGCCGGAACCGCGCGTCCTCTCCGCTGTCGGCGTCCAGCGCGCGGCGCTCCGCCTGCAACGCCCGGTCGAGCAGCCGCTTGGCCTCCTGCACGGTCCCGTCGAGCCGGTGCCTGCGCTGCAACGCCGCACGTCGCTGCCACACCTGCCGGGTCAGTTCGTCCAGTCCGCGAGTGCCGGGCACGCCCTGGCGCAGCAGCTCGCGCAGCGCGGACTCCGGCGAGGACCCCGCCATCACCTCGCGGCTGATCTCCGCCAGCGCCGCGCGCAGGTCCGGCGGGGGCGCGAGTGGGTCGCGCCCACCGTCCCACGCTCCGTACCGGTAGCTACCGGGCTCAGCCATGGCCACCTCCCTGTCCCAGGCTGCCACGCCCGGCCAGTCCGCGACCACGTGCGTTCCCGGCGAGGTTCGCGGGCAACCCCGGGGTGTCAATCAAGGACCAACCGGGTGATGATGGGCGGAGCATGCACAACGCCAGCGGCTGCGCCGCGCTCGCCTCCGCCGAACCGCTCGCCGGGACCGCCCCGGTCGCGGCGAGCTGGCTCTGCGTGGAGCAACCCGGCCCGTGGGGTGCTGACGCGCTGGTGGACAGCCATCTCGACCCCGGGATCGGAGCCCAACTGGTACGCCGTGCCAACGAGGCCGGTCACCGCGTCGTGCTGATCCGCCGTCCGGGACGCCATCCCGACATGCACCGCCCGCGCCCACGCCGGGTGTACCTGGCCTCGACAAGGCCCGACGCGATGTGGCTGTTCAAGCACACGGTCGAAGGTCCGGAGGACCTGCTGGAACTCGATCTCACCCGGCCCTTCGGCGAGCGGATCACCGAGCCGTTGCTGCTGGTGTGCACCAACGGCAAGCGTGACCGCTGCTGTGCGTTGCTCGGTCGTCCGATCGCGGCGGACCTGGCGGCCGAGTACGGCGAGTCCGTCTGGGAGAGCACGCACACCGGCGGTCACCGCTTCGCGCCAGCGATGGTCGCTCTGCCGACCGGCTACGTGCACGGCAGGCTCGACGCCACGCAGGCTCGCGACCTCCTGAAAGCGACCGCCGCCGGGGAGATGGTGGTGCAGGGCTGCCGGGGCCGGGCGACGTGGAGCCCGATCGGCCAGGCCGCCGAGCTGGCCGTCCGCTCCGCGATCGGTGATGTCACGGCGAACTCGCTCTCCGTCGCGGCGGAGTCGGCGGACTCGGTGACCGTCGAGCACGTCGACGGCCGGCGGTGGCGGGTTCGGATGATCGTCACAGAGCTGCCCGCGTGGCCGAACAGCTGCGGCAAGATGGCCACGGCGGGCTCGGCCTTCTCCTGTTCCGGCTTGGAGCTCGTCTCCGGCTGAGCAGGGGGCGCGATGACGAGGACCGGCAGAGCGCTGCTCGTCGGCGGGATCGCGGTGTTCGTGGCGGCGGTGCTGGGACTGGTGCTCAGCGGGCACTCGGTTCTGCGGTACTCCGCCGATCACGACCGGACGCGGGCGCTCTGGCAGCTGTGGGCGCCGGTCACGGTCGCGCTGCTGGTAGCGGTGCTGCTGGCGCCGAAAAAACCGGCGGTCGATCCGTTCACAGGGACAGACCCGCGCACGCTCGCCGTGCGGACGTGGAGCCTGGTGGTACTGGGTGCCGCGTTCGCGGCGGGCTACTACGTGTCCCCGCGCGGTGATCTGTGGTTCCTGGGCCTGAAGGTGGCCCTGCTGCTGGTGATCCCGCTCGCCGTCGTCCGGGTCACCTGGCGGGAGTGGTCCACTGTGGACCTTCAAGGCCGGTGGCTGCGCCCGCTGCTGGTCGTGACCGTCTACATCGGACTGATCACGGTGCTGACGCCGTGGAGCGGGAGCGCGGCGCCGATCGCCGTGCTGGCAGTGGTGTTCCTGGTGAACGCAGTGCTGGAAGAGGTGTTCTACCGGTTCTGGCTGCAAACCAGGCTGGAGTCCCTGTACGGACGGTGGCCCGCGATCGTCGTCGCGTCGCTGCTGTGGGCGGTCTGGCACGTGGGAATCCAGGGCGGCGGCGGGCTGCCGCTGGACCTCGCCTCAGTCGTGGCCAACCAGGGGGTCACCGGGCTCCTGCTCGGCTACCTCTGGTCGCGGCACCGCAACCCCTGGATGCTGATCCTGGCGCACGGGCTCGTCAACGCTCCCCCGGCCATGCTCATCGCGCTGTTCTGACGCACTGGGGACAGCGGCACTGGGGACAGCGGCGTCGAACAGGCCGCGGCCGAGGTCCCGGGAGTCGTCGAGGCCGAGCTTGCCGAGCGCGTCCTCCGGCAGGGCGAGCATGGAGATCGACACACCCAGGAAGTAGGCGTCCAGCAACGCAGCGTCGCGCGGGGTGGTGTCGAGCCCGGCCGAACGGTGCACGGCGATGACGCCCTCGGCGTTGGCCCGGACCATGTCGCCGAGCGCCTCGCGCACCTCGGGGCGGCGCACACCTTCCAGGTACAGCTCGAAGAGCGCCAGCGTCTGGGTGCGGTCGCCGTGCACGGCGCGCGTCAGCATCGCCGGGTACAGCTCGCGAACCTGGTCCGGGCGGACTCCGGCGGGTGTGGTGTCGCGCAGCACCTGCACCGCGGCGCTGTGCTCGTCGGCCATCCGACGCGCGGCCGCAATGAGCAGCGCGTTGCGCGTGGGGTAGTAGTTCTTGGTGGTGCCAAGGGGAACCTGGGCCTCGCGGTCCACCGCGCGGTGGGTGAGGCCACGGCCGCCTTCCCTTGCCAGCACATCGATCGCCGCGTCCGCGAGCAGTTCGCGGCGTGAGTGTGCGCGTGCTCCAGAAGCCATGTCCGTCCCCGACCCGACCACCACAACAGCGGTACCCTAACTGTGGTGTGACCTGCGCGGCCACTCGAAGTGATCTCGCCGACTCGGAAACCGGGTCGTGCGCGCGCCGTCGATGTGCCAGGGTCTGCGCCATGTCCGCCTCCCCGAACACCCTGTCGCGCTGGCAGTTCGACCTCACCTGGTCACTGTTCGAGTTCCACCTCGGCCTCCTCGACGACACGGATTTCCTGTGGGAGCCCGGAAAAGTCTGCTGGACAGTGCGCGAGGGCGAGGACGGCGTCTGGCGGCCGGACTGGGACGAGAGCGAGCTGGACCCGATCCCCGTGCCCACGATCGCCTGGCTCACCTGGCACATCGGCTGGTGGTGGAGCACCGCGATCGACCACGCGCGCGGCCGCACCCCGCGCGAGCGCGTCGACGTGACGTGGCCCGGTGACGGCGCGGCGGCCGTGGCGTGGCTGCGCGAGCTGCGCACGGAGTGGCTGAGCGTGCTCGACGACCTCACCGAGGAAGATCTTGACGCCGTGGCACCGTTTCCGTGGCCGAGCGACCCCGAGCACCGCGTCGCGCACATGGTCGCGTGGGTGAACGCGGAGCTGATGAAGAACGTCGCCGAGATCGGCCAGCTCCGCCTCCTCAAAGCGTCCTTTGTAGACAGTTAGTGGACAGTTGGTGAACGGTCAGCCGGTCATTGCCACGTCCGGGGCGCCCGCCGTGCCGACGAGGGAGTTTCCGAGCAGCACCAGGCGCAGTCCGCACACGCACCGCACGTAGCGGACCGCGCCGGTCGAGGTGTGGTGCGAGGAGGCGACGGCGGGACCGGCTCCGTCGGCAGGCCATCCGCAGTTCGGGCAGGTCACCGCGTCCGGGATCTCATTGCGCTGCATGCCCCCAGCCTGCTGTCATGGGCTAGTGCACATCAACCCTTACGGCAGTGACAAGGCGTCGCTCGCGGTCGGGCTGGTCAACGCCGACCCCTTCACCGACCCGCCCGCGATGGGTGAGCTGCTGCGGCACTACAAGACGACCAGGCCCGAGGTCGACGCCCAGGAGACCGCTGAACTCCTTGCGTGGGCGGCAAAACTGCGCGTCGTCTTCGAGGCGACCGACCTCGACGAGCGCATCGAGACGCTCAACCTGCTGCTCGGCGAGGCCGCCATTCAGCCGACCATCGCGCGCCACGAAGGCGAGATGACGCCGCACCTGCACTATTCGCTCGACACCGACAGCACCGTGAAACGGGTGAAGGCCCGCACCGCCACCGGCCTCGCGCACGTGGTGTGCGCCTCCGGCGGCGGTCGGCTCGGCTGCTGCGCCCGAGACGGCTGCACCACCGTGTTCATCGACACCTCGCGCAACGGCCGCAGGCGCTTCTGCTCGACCCAGTGCGCCAACCGGATCTACGTGGCCGACCACCGCGCCCGCCGCCGCACCTGACCCCCGCCCGGGGTTCCGCAGTCTTCAAGACCGGCAAACCCCGGCTGCCACGATCGCTAACGACGGCAAACCCAGCGACTTGCAGGACGGCCTCTAGCGGGGGCGGAGGACGAGGCGGGCACCGAGGCCGATCGCCGCGCACAGCACGGGCAGCAGGATGAGCGCGAAGGGCAGCGTGACCACCTCCGACAAGCCGCCGATCACCGTGGGCCCCAACAGGAAGCCGGGCCACGCGATCGCCGAGACCGCCGCGATGGACTGCGCCGGGTGGCGCTCCGGCAGCTCCGCCGAGCTGGAGAACACCACCGGCACCGCGCACGCCACGCCAAGGCCGAGCGCGGCGAAGCCGAGCAGCGCCGCCCACGGCTGAGCCACCGCGAGGCCGACGGAGAACACGACGGCGGCCAGCACCGAGAGTCCACCGACGACCATGCGCGGGCCATGTCGAGCGACCCACCGGTCACCGAGCCCGCGTCCGACGAACATCGCGACCGCGAACACCGAGTAGCCGGCACCGGCGAAGGATGCCGAGGTGTCGAGCCAGTCGCGGAGGTAGATCGCCGCCCAGTCCGCCGCAGCACCCTCGCACAGCAGCGCCGCGAACATGAGCGCTCCCAAGGCAAGCAGCCGCCCGTCGCGCAGAACGTCGCGGGTGCGGACCTTCGCGTGAGCGTCGGCCTCTCCGACGTGGTCGCCGCCGAGCAGCACGCGGTTCACCCCGAACACCACGGCGATGAGCACCGCGCCCAACACGAGCATCTGCACGGTCAAGCCGACGTTTGCACCCACTGCAAGCGCTCCCACGCCGGCCCCGACGAAACCGCCGAGGCTCCAGAAACCGTGGAAGCTGGACATGACCGGACGGTCGTAGTGCCGCTCGACGAGCACGGCCTGTGCGTTCATCGCCACGTCGAGCGCGCTCTGGAACGCACCCCACACCATCAGCGCGAGGAACAGCGCCACGCCCGAGTCCGCGATGCCGAGAAGGAACGACACCCCGCCGTAGCCCAGCGCGGTGACCATCATCATCGGCCGGCTGCCCCACCTGGCGATCATCGGACCGGCCACCAGGATCGCCAGCAGCGCGCCGACGGGAGCGCCGAGCAGAAGCAGGCCGAGCATGCCGTCACCCACGCCGAGCCGTTCCTTGACCAGCGGGATGTGCGGGGTCCACGCGGCGAACAGGCCCGCGTGCACGCCGAAGACGAGCGAGGTCGCCCGCCGCGCGGTCCTCGGCGGCGCGGCCGCGACGGGAGATCCGGGGGCGTCAGGCAAGGTGAACCTCCACACCGGCCTCGCGGAACCGGTCGAGTTGCTCTGCTGGCGCGTCCCGGTCGGTGACCAGGACGTCGAGGTCGGTGATCGGGCAGACCCGGCCGAAGGCGACGCGGCCGAGCTTGGCCGAGTCGGTCACCGCGACCACCCTCGCGGAGGCGCGGATCGCCGCCTGCTTGGTCTCGGCGTCGCACAGGTCGAACGCGCTGACCCCGTCGGCGGCGGTCAGCCCGCACACGCCGAGCACGACGGTGTCGAAGCGCATCCGTTCGAAGGCGCTCCTGGTCAGCGCGCCGTGGAACGCCAGCTCGCGCGGGCTCACCTCACCGCCCGGCAGTACCAGCCGCATCCCCGCACCCTCGGCGAGGACGTTGGCCACGTGCAGGGACAACGGCAGCACGGTGAGCCTGCGGCCCAGGATCGCGCGCGCGACCTCCAGCGTGGTGGTGCCCGCGTCGATCACCACGCTCTCGCCGTCGTCGAGCAGCTCGGCCGCGACCTTGCCGACGCGCTGCTTCACCTCCAGCTGCTGCCGGGCGCGCACGCCGTACGGAGCGCCCTCGCCGCTGAGCGTGCTGACCGCGCCTCCGCGCACCCGGCGCAGCAGCCCGTCGCGCTCCAGCACGTCGAGGTCGCGCCGGACGGTCATCTCCGAGCAGCCGGTCAGCTCGGCCAGCTCGGAGACCTCCACGCGGTCCCGCTCGCGCAGCGCGCCCGCGATCAGGTCATACCGTTCCGAACTTTCCACATGTTCATACGAACACACCTCCTGTTCGATCCGCAAGATCCCACCGGAGCTCGGGCCGCGCGTAGGGCACCTTCGGCGGCTTCGGCCGCACGGTCCCGACCCGGCGCGCGCCCGTGCGCAGGTAGAAGCCCTCGGCGGGCGGGTGCGAGACCACGCGCACCGACGCCAGCCCCAGCTCCCCCGCCCGCTCCAGCATGTGCCGCACCAACCGCGCGCCCAGCCCGCCGCCCTGCGCCTCGTCGGCCACGAACAGCAGGTCCAGCTCAGCGCCACCCGGGTTCGAGCCGCCGGGGACAAGGCTGTAGCACCCGAGAACCCGCCCGCCCCCGTCCTCGGCCAGGAAGGTCACCGTCGACTCCACCTGCGCTCCTGTCACCGCGTAACCGTCCAAAATGGACTCGTAACGGCCCTGGTAGGCCGATGACGCGTGCACCAATTCGGTGATCGCCTCCGCGTCCGCCGCCCGCGCCGGGCGGATCCGCAATTCCCGCATGGCACTGACGGTACGAGCGACCCCTGACACTCACGGTTGCTCACGTCTGCCACCTGCGAAGGCGACAGTCAGCATTCCGGCGCCCGGCCCTGACCGGCGCCACCGCCGAAGAGGGCCCTCTCGACGTCTCTGGGCGCGCAGTGCGCCGGTCTCCGCTTCGCCGCCCCGTTCGGCATCCGGATGTGCGGCGTCGGCCCGCACGGCACCGGGTTGACACCGTCCACGCAGTGGTTTAGACCACATGCATGGGATACGCGGCGACGGTGCACGAACACCTGGACAGGCTGGAGCGGCACAACTCCGAGGCCGTCGAACGGGCGGTGGACGCGCTGACCACGGCAATCACCAAGGACGGGCTGATCGTCACGGCGGGGGCGGGCCACTCGCTGGCAGCGGTCGCCGAGACCTTCTACCGCGCGGGCGGGCTGTCCTGCGTGCGGCCGCTGTACCACCCCGACCTGCTGCCGATGCGCGGCGCGAAGTCCAGCACCGACGCCGAGCGGCGCACCGGGCTGGCCGCCGAGGTGCTGGCGGCCGACCCGCTGGGGCCGAACGACGTGCTGATCGTCTTCTCGACCTCCGGCGTGAACCCCTACCCGGTCGAGCTGGCCAAGGCGGGGCGCGCGGCCGGACTGCCGGTGATCGGGGTGACCTCCGGCCCTGCCAGCTCGGCGGCGCCGAAGCGCTCGGGCACCACGCTGGCCGCCGAGTCCAGCATCGTGCTGGACACCCTGGTCCCGCCGGGTGACGCCGCGCACCCGGCGGGCGCCCCGGTCACCGCCCCGCTGTCCTCGCTGGCCACGATGTTCGTGTGGAACCTGCTGCTGGTCTCGCTGCACGCGCGGGCCGAGCGCGACGGCGTCGACCTGCCGCTGTGGCGCAGCGCCAACACCGAGGGCGGCGACCAGGCGAACAAGGACCTACTCGCCCACTACGGCAAGCGGGTCCCCCGACTCGCGTGACTTCAGGGCCGCGGTCGCCATCTCGTCGAGCACGACGGCCGCGGCCTCCGGCACGTCGGTGTCCAGCACGAGCCGCTCGCCCTCGCGCGTCACCGTGAAGGCGAAGAACGGGCAGCACGCCTCCTCCGCGCGGACCAGTTCGCGCAGCCGAGCCTCGGTGCCCTTGTCGCCGTCGAGCACCAGGCGCAGTCGCGTCGGGAACAGCCGCCGCACCTCGATGAGGCTCTGCCTCCACAGAGCGCCGAAGTCGTCGAGCGCGTGCGGCAGCGCCACCGGCACCGCAGGTTCGGCCTGGCGGAACTGCGTGCGGTACAGATCGGCGTAGCGCCCCTGTGCCGCAAGGAGTTCGTCGTGCGTGCCGCGCTCGACGATCTCGCCCGCCTCCACGACCAGGATCTGGTCGGCCGCGCGGATCGTGGACAGCCGGTGCGCGATCACCAGCGCGGTCCGGCCCGCGAGCGCCTCGGCGAGGGCTTCCTGCACGGCCGCCTCGGATTCGGAGTCCAGGTGCGCGGTGGCCTCGTCCAGGATCACCACGCGCTGCCGCGCCAGCAGCAGCCGGGCGATGGTCAGGCGCTGCCGCTCACCGCCGGAGAGCCGGTAACCCCGTTCGCCCACAACGGTTTCCAGGCCGTCGGGCAGCGAGCGCACCAGGTCGGCGAGCCGGGCTCCGCGCAGCGCGTCCCAGATCTCCTCCTCGGTGGCGCCGGGGCGCGCGTAGCGCAGGTTCGCGCCGATCGTGTCGTGGAAGAGGTGCCCGTCCTGGGTCACCACGCCCACCGTCTGCCTGATCGAGTCGAAGGACAGCTCGCGAACGTCCACGTCGGACAGTCGAACGGCTCCGGAGTCCACGTCGTAGAGCCGGGGCACCAGGCTGGCGATGGTCGACTTGCCCGCGCCGGAGGAGCCGACGAGCGCGACGAGCTGGCCCGCCTCGGCCCGGAAGCTCAAGCCGTGCAACACCTCTTCGCCACCACGCGTGTCCAGCGTCTTCACTTCTTCGAGAGAGGCGAGGGAGACCTTGTCGGCCGACGGGTAGGCGAAGCGCACGTCGTCGAACTCCACCGCGACCGGCCCGTCCGGAACCTGTGCGGCGTCAGGCTTCTCGGTGATCGTGGGCGGCAGGTCGAGCACCTCGAACACCCGCTCGAAGGAGACCAGCGCGCTCATCACGTCGACCCGCGCGTTGGCCAGCGCGGTCAGCGGCGTGTAGAGCCGGGTTAGCAGCAGCGCGAGCGAGACGACCGTGCCCGCCGCGAGCTGGCCCTCCAGCGCGAGCCAGCCGCCGAGGCCGTAGACCAGGGCCAGCGCCAAGCTCGACACCAGTGTCAGCGCGGTGATGAACACGCGCGTGTTCATGGCGGTGCGGATACCGATGTCGCGCACCCGCGCCGCCCGCGCGCCGAACTCGTCGGCCTCGTCCTTGGGGCGCCCGAACAACTTCACGAGCGTGGCGCCCGGCGCGGAGAACCGCTCGGTCATCTGCGTGGTCATCGTCGCGTTGTGCCCGGCCGCTTCCCGTTGCAGCGCGGCCATCCTGCGCCCCATGCGCCGCGCGGGCAGCACGAACACCGGCAGCAGCGCCAGCGCGATCACGGTGACCTGCCAGGACAACGTCAGCATCACGGCCAGCGCCAGTGCGAGCTGGATGACGTTGGCGACGACGCCGGAGAGCGTGGAGGTGAACGCCCGCTGCGCGCCGATCACGTCGTTGTTGAGGCGGCTGACCAGCGCGCCCGTGCGAGTGCGGGAGAAAAACGCGATCGGCATCTTCTGCACGTGGCCCACGACCGCGCGGCGCAGGTCGTAGATCAGGCCTTCGCCGATGCGCGAGGACAACCACCGCTCGACGAGCCCGACGCCCGCCTCCACCACGGCCAGCCCGGCGATCAGCAACGCGATGCCGACGACGACGCCGGAGCTCCCGCCGCCGCTGATCTCGTTGACCACCCGGCCCGCGAGCACCGGCGTCGCGACCGCGAGCACGGCCGTGACCACGGTGATCGCCAGGAACGCGATGAGCGTGCGCCGGTGCGGTCTCGCGAAGGAGAACACGCGTTTCAGCGTGCCCTTGCGAATCTTGTTCGGTACGTCAGCGCCTTCCATCGCGCTGCGCATCAGCATCCACGTTCCGTCCACGGCGGCGGTCCTCTCCCCTTGTCGCGCCCAGCACAACATCAGGAGGTCCCGATATCTTCCCGCCCGAGACATCTTCGCGCGCCGCCCTACCGGCGAGCCACCACCAATGCCCCGTTCGTCGCGCTCAACGTCCTGAATGACTCATTCGGGACGCTCAAGTACCTCAATGAGTCATTCAGCGCGTCAGGGGTTCAGGAGGGCGTTGAGGTCGGCGAGGCGGCGGATCTGCGCGGCGCGCTCGGCGGAGAGCTGGTGTTCGGGGACGGGGTTGTCGGCCGCGGAGTGCAGCAGCGCCAACGTTTCCCGCGTAGCGCCGGGCTGCGGCACGAGCAGCGCCCTGACGAGGTTGTTCACCGCGTCGTCGAGCTCGTCGACTCCGGTGACGGAGGTGACGAGGCCGATGCGCTCGGCCTCCTCTGCGCCGACCCGCCTGCCGGTCAGGCAGATCTCCACCGCGCGGGAGTAGCCCACGCAGCGCACCAGCGGCAGCGTGCCGCCGAGGTCAGGGACGAGGCCGAGACCGGTCTCGGCCATGGCGAACTTGGCGTCGGAGGCGGCGATCCGCAGGTCGCAGGCCAGCGCGAGCTGGAACCCGGCCCCGATCGCGTGGCCCTGCACCCCGGCGACGGTCACCCGCGCCGGATCGCGCAGCCAGCTGAAAGCCGCCTGGAACTCCGCGATGACCGCATCGGCCCGCTCGGCGGGCATCGTCGCGATCGACATGAGCCCCGGGCCGCCCTCACCGTCATCCGCCGTGAACAGGCTGCGGTCGAGCCCGGCCGAGAAAGCCCGGCCGGACCCGCGCACCACGACCACCCGCACCTCCGGGGAGAGCGCCTCCCCGATCCCGCGCAGCGCCGCCCACGTCGCGGGGGTCTGCGCGTTGAGCACCTCCGGACGGTGCAGGGTGATGGTTGCCAGTGGGCCGTCCAGCGCGAGCTGGACGCCCCCGGCGTCGAGCAGGCCAGCGTCGACGATCGACACTCGGGCTCCTGTCCGTGACGATGAGAGAGAGTGTTGCGCTGCCTCGCGCCGGGTCTACTTCTTCTTGCTCCGCGTGGCGCCGCCACGGCCGCGGAGAGTCACCCCCGATTCGCTGAGGACCCGGTGCACGAAGCCGTACGAGCGCCCGGTAGATTCGGCGAGGGAGCGAATGCTGGCCCCCTTCTCGTACTTCTTCTTGAGGTCAGCGGCAAGCTTGTCCCGGGCCGTCCCCGTGATCCGGGCGCCCTTCTTCAGGTCAGCCACCTTGTCCCGCCTTCCGTTTTGACCAATGGGGCCGATCATGGCCCCTGTCGCCGCAATGATCGAACACGGAAGCCGCAAACGCCAGGCGATCATGAAAAATCATCGCCACGTGATCGGCGAGTCACGCCCTGTGGATCATCCGGGCGCGCTAAAGGCGGGGCCGCAGCCCCGCCGTGGTGGCCGGTCAGGCCAACTGCACCAGCTCTAGGTAATCGGCCGACCAGTGGTCCTCGGTGCCGTCGGGCAGCAGGATCACCCGCTCGGGCTCCAGCGCCTCCACCGCGCCCGGGTCGTGCGTGACCAGCACAACCGCGCCCTGGTAGCTGCGCAGCGCGTCGAGCACCTGCTCGCGGCTGGCCGGGTCGAGGTTGTTCGTCGGCTCGTCCAGCAGCAGCACGTTCGCCGCGCTGGAGACCAGGCCGGCCAGCGCCAGCCGGGTCTTCTCCCCACCGGAGAGCGTGCCCGCGGGCTGGTCCAGCTGCTCGCCGGTGAACAGGAACGCGCCCAGCAGCGAGCGCAGCTGCTGCGCGTCGGTGTCCGGGGCGGCGTGCCGGATGTTCTCCCAGACCGAGGCGTCGTGGTCCAGCGTCTCGTGCTCCTGCGCGTAGTAGCCGAGCCGCAGGCCGTGACCGGGCACGACCGAGCCCGCGTCGGAGGACTCCGAGCCGCCGAGCAGGCGCAGCAGCGTGGTCTTGCCCGCCCCGTTGAGGCCGAGCACCACCACGCGCGAGCCCTTGTCGATCGCCAGGTCCACCCCGGCGAAGATCTCCAGCGAGCCGTAGGACTTGGACAGGCCCTCTGCCGTGAGCGGGGTCTTGCCGCACGCGGCGGGCTGCGGGAAGCGGATCTTGGCGACCTTGTCCGAGACGCGGACCTCGTCCAGCCCGGCGAGCAGCTTGTCCGCGCGGCGCGCCATGTTCTGCGCGGCGACGGCCTTGGTGGCCTTGGCGCGCATCTTGTCGGCCTGCGCCTTGAGCACGCCCGCCTTCTTCTCGGCGTTGGCGCGCTCGCGCTTGCGGCGCTTCTCGTCGGCGGCGCGCGCCTCCTGGTAGCGCTTCCACTCCATGTTGTAGATGTCGACCTCGGCGCGCACGGCGTCCAGGAACCACACCTTGTTCACCACGTCGGCGAGCAGGTCGACGTCGTGGCTGATCACGATCAGGCCGCCGCTGTGCCCCTTGAGGAAGCCGCGCAGCCAGGTGATCGAGTCGGCGTCGAGGTGGTTGGTCGGCTCGTCCAGCAGCAGGATCGTGTCGGACTTGCCGGAGCCGGCCTCGGTCGCGGCGAACAGGATGCGGGCCAGCTCGACGCGGCGGCGCTGACCACCGGAGAGCGTGCCGGTCTCCTGCGCGAGCACGCGGTCGGCGAGGCCGAGGTTGGCGCAGATGCGGGCGGCCTCGCTCTCGGCGGCGTAGCCCCCGAGCGCGGCGAAGCGGTCTTCCAGGCGGCCGTACTTGCGCACGGCGGCGTCGCGGGCCTTCTCGTCGACCAGCTCGGCCATGATCGCCTGGGACTTCTCCATCTCGCGGAGGATCTCGTCGAGGCCGCGCGCCGACAGCACGCGGTCCTTCGCGGTCATCGACAGGTCGCCCTCGCGCGGGTCCTGCGGGAGGTAGCCCAGCTCGCCGGAGCGCAGGACGGTGCCCGCGTAGGGCTCGCCCTCGCCCGCGAGCACGCGCAGCGTGGTGGTCTTGCCCGCGCCGTTGCGGCCGACGAGGCCGATCCGGTCGCCGGGCTGGACGCGGAGGGTGGTGCCGGACAGCAGGATGCGGGAGCCCGCGCGCAGCTCAAGGTCCGTGACAGTGATCAAGGGAAGAACTCCAGACGAATCGCGTGGCGGAAGACAGGGGGCATCTGCCCGCCTCCCCGATCAGAACCGGAGGCAGGCCACGCGCGCCGCTAATCCATCAAGACCACGCCCGTAGTTTACGCGATGCGTTCGACCGGTTTTGCCGCACGCCCTGGCTACTCGCCGGTAACCAGCCCTAGAGTGCACCCATGACCACGCTGAACGACTTCGCCGGACGCACCGCGCTGATCACCAGCGGCAGCAGGGGCATCGGGTTCTCCATCGCCGAGGAACTGCTGTCCAGGGGCGCTTCGGTGACCATCACCGCGCGCAAGCCCGACGAGCTGAACGCCGCCGCCGACAAGCTCGCGGCCTCGGTCACCGGTGGGACCGGCCGGGTTCTCGCAGTGGTGGCCAACACAGGTTCCGACGAGGCGCGCGCCGAGGCCGTCGGCAGGACCGTGGAGCGCTTCGGCTCGCTGGACGTGCTGGTGAACAACACCGGGATCAACCCGGTGTTCGGTTCCTTGATGGACGCCGACCTGAACGCGGTCCGCAAGATCTTCGACACCAACGTCGTCGGCGCGCTGGGCTTCGTGCAGCAGGCGTGGAAGGCGTGGATGGGTGAGCACGGCGGCGCGGTCGTCAACGTCGCCTCGGTCGCCGGGCTGCGCTCCAGCGGCGTGATCGCGGCATACGGCGCGAGCAAGGCGGCGCTGATCCGGCTCACCGAGGAGCTGGCGTGGCAGCTCGGCCCGAAGGTCAGGGTCAACGCGGTCGCCCCGGCCGTGGTGAAGACGAAGTTCGCCGAGCACCTCTACACCGGCCGCGAGGACGACGCCGCGGCGGCGTACCCGCTGAAGCGACTCGGCACCCCGGAGGACGTGGCGGGCCTGGTGGCGTTCCTGGCCTCGGACGCGGCGGCCTGGATCAGCGGCGAGACCGTGCGCGTCGACGGCGGACTGCTGGCCACCGGAACGCTGGGCTGAGCGGGCAGGCCACCGGGGCACGGGTGGTGGCGGAGATCACCGAGGAGTACATCCCGGCCGGGCTCACCGCCCTGGCCAGGGAGTTCGTCTCCGCCGTTCGGCGGATCGGCGTAGCCCGGGCGGCGGCGCCGTCCGCCACCACAAAGACTTGACGGGTCGGAGCGGACTGCTCTCTGGGTAGCCTCGATCGAGAGGCCACAAGCCAGGGGGTGTGCGTGTCTCGACGGTTCGACGCTGTGCTCTTCGACTTCTCGGGGACCCTGTTCGACGACGGCAACGTGCTGACGCCGTGCGGCGTGCAGACGCAGGCCGCCGAGCGCGGGGTCTTAGTGGACTTGGATGAGGCAGCCGAGCTGATCCAGCGCACCAGGCAGCGGGTCGACGGGCCGAGCGGGCTCGTCGAACGTGAAGGCTGCGACCGGTCCGCCGAGCGCCACCGCGCCGTGTGGACGCGCATGATGACCGAGTCCGCCGACGGTTTCCGCGCCGACGCCGACCCCGAGCTGCTCGGCGAGTCGCTCTACGCGTGCCTGGCCGACCCGGGCTCCTGGCCCGCTTACCCCGACACCGCTTCGGTGCTGAAGACCTTGCACGCCGACGGGGTGAAGATCGGCGTCGTGAGCAACATCGGCTGGGACATCCGGCCCTCCTTCGCCGAGCTGGGCGTCACCGACCTGATCGACTCCTTCGTGCTCTCCTGCGAGCACGACTCCGTGAAGCCCGAGCCGGATCTGTTCCGGATCGCCTGCGAGGAGCTGGGCGTCGAGCCGTCGCGCACGCTGTTCGTCGGCGACGACCCGGTCAAGGACGGTGCTGCGGCCCGAGTGGGACTCGCGGTCTACGTCCTGCCGCACACCCGGCACCGCGACCGCCCGCGCGGCCTGGACGCCGTGCTCTCACTGACCGCCGAAGCCCTCGCCGCCTGAGACCAGCGCCCGCTCCAGCCGCGCGAGGATGCCGGTGAGCGTCGCGCGCTCGTCCTCGCTCAACGAGTCGATCAAGTCGGCTTCGTGTTCGAGCAGTTGGCGCACAACGGGTTCGATGAGTTCGTGGCCCGCTTCGGTGAGCCGCACCGCGACCGCGCGGCGTGATGCCGACGACGACGATCTCTCCACGAGCCCGGCCTGTTCGGCGCGCGCCACGCGTTGCGAGACCGCGCCCGCGGTGACCATGGTCCGGCGGGCGATCTCGCGCGTGGTCAGCTCGTAGGGCGGGCCGGCGCGCCTGATCACGCTGAGCAGGTCGAGCGTGGACGGGTCGACGCCCAGTTCGGTCAGCGTGCGGCGGCGGTCGTCGGCGAGGACCTTCGCGATCCGCCACAGCGGCGTGATGATCTCGATCGAGCCCGTGCGCACACCGGGCAGCTCGCGTTGCCACGCCGAGGCGATGTCGGCAGCGGGCCACGAAGCGACCTGTTCGAGCGGATATCCCTCGCCAGCCATCCACGACTCCTGTTACGTTTAGATCTAAACGTTTAGACCTAAACATAGCAGAGGAGCACTCGCATGACACGCACCGTGCTGGTCACCGGCGGTTCGACCGGGCTGGGCAAGGCTGTGGCAGCCCGCTTCCGCGCCGCCGGGGACACCGTGGTCATCACCGCGCGCGACGCCGGGAAGCTCGCCGCGACCGCCGCCGAGCTCGACGTCCGCGCGATCACCTGCGACGCGACCGATCCCGGACAGGTGGCTCGCCTGGCCGACGACCTCGGGCCGGAGCTGGACGTCCTGGTCAACATGGCGGGCGGCAACACCGACCTGGACCCGCCCCGCGCAGGGCTCTCCCCTCTCGACGCGGTGGCCGCCGCATGGCGGGCGAACCTCGACGCCAACCTGCTCAGCGCGGTGCTCACCACCGCGGCCGTGCTCGACCGGATGCGGCCCGGCGGAACCGTGATCAACGTCGGTTCGATCGGCGCCGAGTTCGCCTCATCCTCTTACGGGGCGTCGAAAGCGGCACTCGCCTCGTGGTCGGCCGGGCTGTCCTCGGAGGTCGGCCCGAAGGGGCTGACCGCGAACCTGATCTCCCCCGGCTACATCGCCGAGACCGAGTTCTTCAAGGGACAGCTCAGCGACCAGCGGCGCGCGGCGCTGATCGAGGCGACGCACAACGGACGCGCCGGACACCCCGACGACATCGCGGAGACCGCGTACTTCCTGGCCTCCGCAGGGGCTCGCCACATCACCGGCCAGACCCTGCACGTCAACGGCGGCGCCTTCACCACCCGCTAGGGGTGCACCAGGGTCTTGCCGAGCGGGCGGGTCGCCAGGTGGGCGTGGATGGTGCCGGGGAGCGCGATCAGCGGGATCTCCTCGGTGATCATCCGCTCCACCGGCAGCGCCGACGGGTCCAGCTCGACGAGGGCGCGGATCGCGGCGCCGAAGTCGTCCTGGACGGTGCCGTAGCTCCCGCCGACGCGCACCGGTTTGCCGTCCCAGGACGTTTCCGCGACCAGCTCGCCCCGACGCACGCCGTCGAGGTCGCAGTCCAGTCCGGGCAGCGCGTCGCCGGGCGCGGTCCCGCCGTAGAGCAGGACGAGCCCACCGGGGACGACCGTGCGCAGGGCTTCGCGCAGCACTTCGGGCAGCACGAAACTCGTTGCCACGACGGCGATGTCCAAGCCGTCGGACGGCATTCCGTCGAGCGGGCCGACGGGGGCCGCCAGGACTTCGCGCGAGCGGAGGAAGTCCGTGCGGTCCTGGCTGCGGTTGCCCAGGGTGACCTCGGCGCCGAGCGCGTGCGCGAGCCCGGCGATCAACGCGCCCGCGGTGCCCGCGCCGAGGACTCCAATGCGTTGCGCCGCAAGGTCTTCACCGGTGTGCCGAGCCGCTGAGCCGAGGCAGTGCTGCGCGCAGGCCAGCGGCTCGGTGAAGACCAGGCGGCGCGCGTCGACGTCGGCGGGCACCACGGGCAGCGCCGCGCGCAGGCGATCGGCCGGACCGGCCGCCCACATCACCTCGGCGAAGCCGGTGCTCCGCTCCAGCGGCACGTTCGGGTCGAGGGTGACGCGGTCACCCGGTGCGAGTCCGTCCACAGTGGACTCTTCGACGACGCCGACCAGCTCGTGCCCGAACTGGCTGACGCCGTGCCGGTTGCCCGCCACCTCCTTGAGGTCGGAGCGGCACAGCCCGGCTAGCTCCACGCGCACTCGGACCGAGTGCTCCCCCTTGGGGCACAACGGTTCCGAGCGCACGAGGACCGGGCCGTCCGGTCCGAGTTCGACCCTCACGACACCGCTTCCAGGGCCTCGCCGAAGCGGTCGGCGATCAGGTGGGCGTCCTCCGGCGAGAGCACGAGCGGCGGGCGCAGCTCGATGACGTTGCCGAGGCCGTGCTCGGAAACCCGCGTGATCGCGCCGCGCTCGTGCAGCGCGCGCTGGAACTCGTGCGTCTTCTTGGTGGCCTTGCCGCCGTCGGGCTCAACCAGTTCGACGCCGAGCATCAGCCCGACGCCGCGCACGTCGCCGATCACCGGGTTGTCCTTCTGGAGGTCGAGCAGGCGGTCCTTGAGGACCTTGCCCGACGCCCGGACGTTCTCCAGGAAGCCGGGCCGCTGCACGATCTCCAGGGTCTTGACCGCCGCCGCCGAGGACAGCGTGTGGCCGCCGTAGGTGAAGCCGTGCAGCGAGCGGTCGAAGTTCGCCATCCGCTCCTCGGTGAGGATCGCCGCGAGCGGGAGGCCGCTGCCCGTCAGTCCTTTTGAGACGGTCATCATGTGCGGCTGGACGCCGAAATGATCCGCGGCGAACATCTCGCCGGTGCGGCCGAAGGAGGTCTGGTTCTCGTCGAAGATCAGGACGATGTCCCGTTCCTCGCAGAAGGCCTTCAGGTCCTCGAAGTAGCCGGGCGGCGGGACGATGTTGCCGCCCACCCCGCTGATCGGCTCGATGAGCACGCAGGCGACGCTGCCGGAGCTGGAGTAGGTGATGAAGTCCGCGATCCGGTCGACGCACAACTTGGCGCAGCTGTCGGGTTTCTGCGCGTAGAAGCAGCGGTAGCAGTACGCGTCGGGCACGTGCGTGACGCCGGGGAACTGGTACGGGAACGGGGCCCGCATCCGACTGCTGCCGTTGAAGCTGGTCGCCGCCATGGACTGGCCGACCTGCCCCCGGAAGGGCACGATCACGTCGCGCTTGCCCGTCTGAAGCTGGGCGATCTTGATCGCGCCCTCGTTCGCCGTCGAGCCGCCGGAGCTGCGCAGGTTCACCCGGGTCAGGTTGGCCGGGCTGATCTTGACCAGCTCCTGCATGACCACGTTCGTCGGCTCGGTCTGGAACGAGGAGCTGGCGAACACCAGGCTCTCCGTCTGTTCCCGCACCGCCGCCATCACCTCGGGGTGGTTGTGCCCCAGGATCAGGTTGAAGGTGCCGGAAACGCAGTCCAGGTACTCGCGGCCGTCACTGTCCCACGACCGCACGCCCTCGCCGCGCACGAGCTTCGCGTCACCGATCGCGTACTGCGCTACCTGGTGCGGGTCACTCATCGCGAGCCTCGTGATCGGCTGTGAGACCGTCGAGCTGCATGCGCACCCACGCCTCAAGGGTCCACGGCTCGGCCACCTCGCGACGGCGCTTGGCGGCCGTCTCGCGCTCCTCCTCTGGCGCGGTCAGACCGTCCACAATGGCCTGTGCCTGCTCCACGAGGTCGAACGGGTTCACCGTGCTGCACACGGGCGCAAGCACTTCGGCGGCCCCGCACATCTCGGAAAGGATCACCGGGGCGTTGCGGGTGTTGACCAGCGGAGCCTCGAAGGTGCTCAGGTTCTGACCGTCCACAGTGGAATTGAACATGAGCAGGTCCGCGCGTTGGAAGCACGCGACGCTGTGGTCGACCTCGTTGTCGCAGTGCGTGCGCACGGTGTCAGGGCCCAGCTCGGCGTTGGCCTCCGCGACGGCGGCCTCCACCCGGCGCACGTACTCCGCGTTGGCCTCGACGTAGAGCCGGTTGGGGTTCATCCGCACCAGCATCTTCACGCCGCGCAGCCGCTCGTCGGACTTCACCGCGAGCACGAACGCCCGCACGGCGCGCTCGGCGTTCTTCATCGGATCGGTCCGTCCACTGTGGACGACGAGCTGGCCGTCACCGGCCCATTCCGCGATGCCCTCCGGCAGCCGAGGATTGCGGCCGTGCAGCGTCAAAGGGCTGTAGCCCAAAGGCATCGTGCGCACGCGGCAGCGGCGACCCCGCCAGTGCACGACACCGGCATCGCGGTCGACCTTGGCCTCGGGCAGCAGATCCGCCACGCAGTCGAGGAAGTTGCGCGTCCACCGGTCAGCGAAGAAACCGATCGTGGTCGCGGGCAGCATGCCTTCGAGCAGCCCGACGCGCACGTCCTTCGGCAGGATGCGCCAGTAGTCCGGCGAGGGCCACGGGATGTGCACGAACAGCAGCACCGGCGCGTCCGGGCGCTGCGCGCGCAGCTTCGCGGGCACACCGACCAGCTGGTAGTCGTGCACCAGGTACACCGGGTCGTCCACGCCCGCCGAGCTCTTCAGCATGGCGTCGGCGAAGTCGTCGGTGAACTCGCCGAAGCGGCGCAGCGCCTCGTAGGTCTCCTCGCCGAAGGTCGGGTTCGTCCAGCGGTCCCAACCGTAGTTGTTGGCCGCCCACAACAGTTCCGCCGTCAGGAAGTTCTGCACGACGTCGAAGGTCGTGCGGTCGTGCTGGATCAGCCGGACGGTGATGTCACGGCCGGAGTGCAGGCTCAGCGTGAGGCCGTCGGGGTTCTCCTGCGCGGCCCTGCGGTCGTCGTCGGTGTCCGCGCTGGCGATCCAGGACACGTTCAGCACCCCGGCCTGCTCCGCGACCACGTTGCCCGTGCCACCGGGGGCCAGCCACGGCCGCAGCTCCCCGGTCTCGGGGTCCGGCGCGTAGGTGACGGCGGCTCGCTTGCTGGCCAGGAACAGATGGGTCACTGCGATTCCTCCCCTAGAGCGATGAGCTTGGAGCTGGCCTCGAAGACGTCGACCGGTTCGAGTCCCTTCAGTTCCGCGATGCCCGCCGCTCTTTCGCTGTGCAGGCAAGCGTTTCGCGGGCGGCACGCGTAGGCGGTGCTGCTCTGCGGCGCGGCGCTGACCAGGTCGGGGTCCACGCCGTAGCCGGTGGCGATGTGCCTGGCCCACTCGACCCTGGTCAGCCTGCGCGGGCCGCCGAGGTGCACGACGCCGGTGTGCCCGGAGTGCAGCAGGGCGGCCGTCCACGCGGCGACGTCGTCGACGAGCACCGGGCTGTTCCAGTGATCGCCCGGCACCTCGACCGGTTGTCCCGCACCGAGTTTCTGCGCGCAGGTGGTGAAGAAGTTCGGCCGCAGCCCCGCCCGGTCCCAGCCGTAGACCAGGCTGACGCGCAGCGCGACCGCGTTCCCGGTGGCCAGCAACGTGTCCTCGGCGGCGAGCTTCACCCGGCCGTAGACGTTGGCGGGCTCGGTCGGCTCGGACTCCGCGCAGCTGTCCTTGATGCCGGGGAAGACGTTGTCGGTGGAGATCATGAGCGCGCGCCGTCCGCCGAGCGCGTCCGCGAGGTGCTCCGCTCCCCCTTGGTGCGCGGCCATGGCTTGCCCGGGATTGGCCTCGCACCAGGTGATGTCGGAGGGGCCGTGCACGGTGACCACGGAGTCCGGCCGGGCCTCGGTGAGCGCGGCGCGGATGGACTGCGGCTCGGCGACGTCCAGCGGCAGCCAGTCCAGCTCTCGCGCCTCGGGCGTGGCGGGCCGCCGCCGCGAGCTGAGCACGGCGGTGTGCCCCAGTGCCCGTAAGCGCTGGCCGACGTGCCCCGCGAGGTAGCCCGCCCCGACGATCAGAACGCGTTCCACGGTTCCTCCCCCGGTCAGGTGGCGCGCGCCGGCGTCGGCAGCAGCCGCAGCGCCGCCGCTCCGGCCATGACGACGAGGCCGAACATCGCCACCACCATCAGCACTACCGGAAGACCGAGCCACCCCGCCAGTGTGCCCACGAGTGGCGGGCTCGACAGGAATCCCGCGTAGCCGATGGTCGTGACCAGGGAGATCGCCTTGGAGCGCTGGTCGTTCGCGACCGCGCGGCCCACCGCGCCCATGAGCGTCGGCACCACCGGGGCGAGCCCGATGCCCGCGACCGCGAAGCCGATCAGCGTCGTCGCCGGGCTCCACGCCGCCGCGCCGACCACCATGCCGACCAGGCCGAGCGCGCCGCCCGCCACGACCAGCGCGCGGTCGCCGAGCGCCGCGCCCTGCCACTGCGCCAACAGACGCCCGGCGGAGAGCCCCGCCATGTACGCGGCGGGCGCGAAGCTCGCCAGCAGCGGTCCCGCGGCGAGCTCGGTCTCAAGATGGATCGCGCCCCACTGCTCGACGGCGTTCTCCATCAGCAGCACGGTCGCGGCAACGGCCCCGACCACCACCAATGGCACGTAGTACCGCCTGGGACTAGCTTCCGCACTGGTGCTTTCGGCCTTGTCGACCCACCCGTTCGGGTCGATCGCGACGACCGCGCTCAGCGCGACCAGCACGGCGATCACCACGAGCACGGCCAGCGCGGACGCGCCGAGCTGCCTCGCGAGCCCGACGCACGGTGCGGCCACGACCATCGCCATCGGTGTCGCGGCGTGGACCTTGTTGAACAGCCGCTCGCCGTCCCTGGCTTCGCGCGCGGCCATCGTGGCGTTCAGCGCGACCTCGATCGCACCGCTGGCCGCGCCGACGACCAGCAGCGAAGCCGCGAAGGTGACGTAGGAGCCGGAGAAACCGACGAGCAGCACGCCCAGCGCGAAGACACCGGTCACCACCGGCAGCGTGTGCTGGGCGAGCCGCTGCGCGAGTCTGCCCGTGAGCACCATCGACGGCACCGCGGCGACGGGGACGGCGAACAGCGCCAGTCCCAGCTGCTGGTCGGTCAGCGCGAGGTCCGCCTTGATCTCCGGGATGAGCGCGGCCCAGCCGCCCCAGAAAAGGCCCCAACTCGCAGCCACAGCAAGCAAACCAAGGACTCCACCACGCACCGATGCTCGACCCCGCGAGCGGGTCTTCGGTTGCCGCACAAGCGCTCCAGTCTTGCTCAATCCCGCACTCTGGGACGGGATGTGATCCAGCTCGCCCCACGATACTGCGCAAACGTCGGCGGACCGCCCCGCGCTCCTCCGGTAGCGTGGTTCTCCGGAGATCGGCATGTCTCGGGGGTGCGGTGGCGTACTGGGCGATCGACGCGGGCGGCAGCAGCACGACCGCCCTGCTGGACAACGGGACCCGCTGGCGGCGGGGCTCGGTGAACCCGGCCTCGGTCGGCGCGAGGGCCGCCGACGACGACCTGCGGGAACTGTTCCGGGCGATCCGCGCGGGGTCCGGCGATCGGATGACAACCGGATGGCTGGCCACGGCCACCGTGGACGCCAACGCCCCCGGCCGCGAGCTGGACCGGCTGACCAGGCTCGCCCGCGAGGCCGGGCTGGGCGGGACGATGGTGATCTCCCGCGACGTGCTCCCGCTGCTGGTGGCACCGCCGCTGCGCGGGCGCGGAGTGGCCGTGGTCTGCGGGACCGGCTCCGGGTTCCTCGCTTCCGACGGAGAACGCGAACCGATCTCGGTCGGCGGCTGCGAGTACCTCGGCAGCGACGAGGGAAGTGCTTTCGCCATGGGCCTTTCCGGTCTACGGGCAGGCGTCAGGGCCACCGACGGGCGCGGTCCGGCCACGGCGCTGAGCACGGCGCTAGGCAGCGGTTCCGTCCAGGACCTCGCGCGCTCGCTCGCGGCTCAGCCGTTTCCCAAATCCACTGTTGCCGCATTGTCCTCCGCGGTCTGCCGGTGTTGGCTGGAGGGAGACGCGGTCGCGGGCGAGATCGTGACCGGCGCGCTCACCGACATGGTCGACGCTGTGCGTGCGGCACGGGACCGCGCGGGGCTGAGCGGCTCGTGGTCGGCGACGTTGACCGGAGGCGTGTTCCAGGGATGTCCTGAGTACGCGAAGGAACTGAGTGCCCGCCTGGTCGGAGAGCTGGGTTCTGCGGAGCCGACCCTGGTCACCGATCCGACCGCGATGGTGCTGGCGGCGTTGCGGGAGCACGACTCCGCGATCCCGCCGTCGCTGACCGGCTGGGCGTGGACGCGGACTCTGGGAGGGAACGGCTGATGGCGCACGGACCGATCCGGCTCGGCCTGTGCTTGGCGGCGTTCGCGCCCGCCGGGCTCGACGGTGCGCTGCGCGCGGCCGGGCAGGCCGGTGTGGACGTGGTGGACCTGCCGGCGGACAGCACGTTCGGGCTCGTCGACGCGCGGCGGCTCGACGACACCGAGTACCACGCGGAACTGCGTGCTTCCCTGGGGGCTGCGCACGTCCGCGTCGGGTGCGTGAGCAACAGCAGGGACACCCAGCTCGTGCTCGGACCGCACGGACCGCACACCGATCCCGTGCTCGCGGGCACCGCCGAGGAGAAGCGCGAGTACGGCACGCGCGCCGCGCTCGGCACCGTGCGGCTCGCGGCAGGACTCGGCGCGCCGCTGGTGCGGTTGATGCTCGGCGTACCCGACCTCGGCCGGTGGTTGTCGTGGTGGGGCAGCGACGTGAGCTGGTCCGACAACGTCGCGGCGTGGTGCTCGGCGGCCAAGCCCGCGCTGGAGCTGGCGGCGGAGCTGGGTGTTCGCGTCGTGGTCGAGCCACATCCGAAGCAGGTGGCCTACGACCCGGCGAGCGCTCGCGCGTTGCTCGCGGCGGCCGAGGGCGTCGGACTGTGCGTCGATCCGGCGAACCTCGCCGCCGTCGGGCACGACCCGGTGAACGCCGTGCGCGGCTGGGGAAGCGACCTCGCCGCCGTGCACGCCAAGGACCTCCAGGTGTGGCAGGAGCCGTTCGAGCCGCGCGGGGCCGGTTGGTCGCGCTACGGCCCGGGTCCGGCGATCCGCTTCCGCGCCTTGGGTTCCGGCTCGCTGCCGTGGCCGGAGATCGTGGCGGCGCTGCTCGACGAGGACTACCGGGGAGTGATCTACGTGGAGCACGAGGACGCGTTGCTGCCGACCGACCAGGGGGCGGCGAACTCGCTCGCGGCCCTGCGCAGGCTGCTGCCCTCGGCCAGTGCTCAGGGGAGGACCTGGTGACTCTCGACGGTGTGCGCGCCGGGTTGCTCGCGGGCGGGCTCGGGGAGCGGATGGGTCCGATGACCTCGCGGGTCTGCAAACCCCTTGTGCCGTATGCCGCTTCGTGTCGCCTGGTGGACTTCAGCATGGTCAACTCGGTGCGCTCCGGCATCCCCGAGGTGGTGTTGCTGTCGCTGCACCGCGAGGCCGATCTGGTCCGGCACCTCGTTGAGCACTGGGATGGCACGCCGACCCGTGTCCACTTCGGACCGCACGACTCCTTCGTCAGGACCTCCGACCTCGACCTGCTGCCGGAGCGCCCCGCCGAGCGCGGCACCGCCGACGCGCTGCTGTCCAACGCCGAGTACCTTTTCGCACCGGGTGCCACGGATGTCCTCGTGCAGCACGCTGATCACGTCTACCTCTTCGACTACGCGCCCATGGTCGCCGCGCACCGCGCTTCGGGGGCGCACTGCACGATCGGCGTGCAACGCATCGAGCTGAAGTACGTGAAGCTCTTCGGCATGGTCGACGTCGACTCCGACCTGCGCGTGCGCGCGCTCGTGGAGAAGCCGCAGAACCCCACTTCCGACCTGATCTTCACCGCGTTCTGCCTGTTCCGCGTCGACGCGCTCCAAGAAGTGCTCGCTTCCCTCCTCGCGCGCGGCGAGGACGGCTGGCAGCACGACATCAGCCGCGACGTCCTCCCGGAGATGATCCGCCAGGGCCGCCCCGTCTCCGCGTTCCCGATCGAGGGCTACTGGGCGGACATCGGCACCGTCGACCGCTACCACTCCGAGCAGCTGAAGCTGTTGTCCGGCGTCATGGACCCGTCGCTGCTGCCCCGCACGCTGTCCTCGTCGCCCCCCGAGCTCCTGTCCGATGTGGACAGTCTCTCCGGCGCTCCGATCCCGCCCGGCGCGGTGGTCGAGTCCAGCGTCCTGCACCCCGGCTGCGTGATCGAACCCGGCGCGAAGGTACTGCGTTCCGTGGTGCTGCCCGGTGCCGTCGTTCCCGCCGGTGTCACCGTCCGCGACACCATCGTCCTGGAGAACGAGCACCTGCGCTCCGACCGCGACGGTCTCGCATTCTGAAATGTCCTCACCAATGAGGGGAAACACCCATCATTGCAGGGAAGTCAATTTCAATAGCATTTCGACGCCCGACTCCACTCCCGCCAACGACGCGGCGAAGAGCTTCGGGATCACCTGCTGATCGTGATCTTCATAGCCACCCTTCCGTGGCACATCGCGGCGCGAGTCGCACAACGTCTCCCGACGACGACCCCGCATCCTGAAACTGATTCTCCCCCATGAGGGGCAAACACCCCTCATGGAGACGCGGTGAATTCCAATAACATTTCGGCGCCCAGCTCACATCGCCCGCCGGAGTGTGGTCAAAATGCACAAGACAATTCATGTGGTCGGTCTCGCAACCCTGGTGACGATCAGCGGGGCCACCCCGCCCATGCCGCACCCCACAACTGCCAGCAAGGTCACGTCTGCATGTGGGAGGACGCCGACCACAAGGGCTCCCGCTATGTCCACCAGAAAGCCGTTACCGGCTTCTACGACATCGACAACTGGGACGGCGACAACGAGATCAGCTCGGTGATCAACAACAGCGCCTGCTCGCTCACGATGTACAGCAACGACACCCGCGAGACGAGCTTCCTCAAGTGGACCGTCCGATCCGAGCAGGACATCCCGAACTTGCAGGACGTGGCTTTGCCGTATCTGCCGACCGACCTCCTCACCGGCCACCCCAAGCGCAACGCCAACGACGAGGCGGAGAGCTTCACGATCACCTGCTGATCCCGCCCTCTCATCCCTCACGTGGGCAAGGTCCCACCAATCCGACGAAAGCATCGAACAATGTCCAAAACCATTCACGCCCTCGGTCTCGCAAGCCTGCTAACGCTCACCTGGGCGGCTCCCGCCGACGCCATGCCTCCCAGCAAGTGCCAAGAAGGTCATGTGTGCATGTGGGAGGACTCGCTGTGGGAGGGCACCCGCTACGTCTTCCAGAAGGCCGTTCCTGGCAGGTACGGCATCGACGATTGGGACGGCGACAAAGAGATCAGCTCGGTGATCAACAACTCGAACTGCACGATCGTGCTCTTCAGCCAGGACGATCCCGACACGAGCTACCGCTGGTGGCAAATCGCCCCCATGGACTTCTACTCGAACCTCAAGAACCTCAAGGACGGCGACGGTTACGACGCCAACGACCGGGCGCAGAGCTTCGAGATCGTCTGCTGACCAGCTCCATGACGGTCAACGAAGCCCACCAACGAAGAGCGACGCTGAACAGGATTTCGACGCCCCTTTCACACCACCGACGGAGCACTGTCCACAATGCTCAAAAACATCCACGCCATCGGTCTCGCAAGCCTGCTGACGGTGACCGGGGCACCCACCGACCAGGATCGACCTCCCAGGTGCACCGCAGAGGGTCACGTATGCATGTGGGAGGACGCGGGGTACCGCAGTGACACCTACGTCAACGTCAACGCCAAAGCCGAGACCGGCTGGCACAACATCGACGAATGGGACGGCGACAACGAGATCAGCTCGGTGATCAACAACTCCACGTGCACGATCAAGCTCTACAGCGGCGACACCCCCAAGGAGAGCGATCACGTGTGGACGGTCAAACCCATGGACTACATCTCAAATCTCAAGCACTTGAAGGACGCCTCCGGCACTGACGCCAACGACGACGTGGAGAGCTACGAGATCACCTGCTGATCGCGAGTGTCAGCGTTCGAGGACGGGAACGAGGGGAGGCGTCCCACTCCCCTCGTTCCCGTGTCATTGCGGAGTGTTGTTCACAATGCGCAAGCCGCGCACCTACGAAGAGGGCTACGCCTGCATGCGGGAGGACGCCGCCTGGTCAACGACCGGCGACGACGACGCGGAGAGCTTCGCCATCCGCTGCCCATCACGAGCGACCCTCTCTTTTCCGACAATTCTTCCCGTTGGGTACCAGCAATAGGGGACGTGCCGAGGACCGGCGCACGGCAGTAGCTTGCCGACGCTCAGTTACCGCCTACGACGGTCCAGAGAGTCCGGTATCTACGACATCGACCGCTGGCACGAGGACGGTGTCAACGCCAACAACGACGCCGGGCGCCTCCGGGTCACTCGCTGGTCTCACCGTGCGACAGGCTTCGCGGCTCAACGAAGGATTTCGACACTGTGTTCAGGACCGTTCTCGCTCTCAGTTCCACCGTGCTCCTGATGGTCTCCGGCGCCACGCCCGCTGGAGCGTTGTCCAGCTTCTGCCACCCCAACCACGTGTGCATGTGGGAGCACTCCGCCTACTTCGGCAGCAAGTACGTCAACCGGCTGGCCGTGTCGGGTGTCTTCGACATCGGCATGTGGGACGGTGACAACGAGATCAGCTCGCTGAGCAACACGAGCAACTGCACCATCACCCTTCACGACAACGATTCTCCGCAGTCGAGCACGCGCCATTGGGTGTTCCTGCCTTACGACGACCAGCCCGATCTGAAAGTGTGGGGCGCCAACGACGACGCGGAGAGCTTCACCGTCAGGTGCTGACCCGGCGCCTGACTCTGCGGCTGTGGCATCGCGTAGTCCTGTCCAGGCTCGTCGTCCCGTCCCGCCGAGGCCGCGCCGAAGTGCGCCGCCAATTACGCGGGTTCCGCTACGTCAGCCAGAACGGCGCGTCGGGGGCCGCGTGCAAGCTCACGCTGTACAGCCCGAAGGCCAGCGCCTTCCAACGCCAGAGTGCAGAGCTTCATGCTGAGCTGCTGATCTCCTAGAAGGGTGCGGGTTCGGCGATGGGCTCAGGCGCGGTCTCGTAGGTGTGGCCCCGAGGCGTGGTCCACGCGTGCGTACCGTCTTCACGGCTTTCGCAGGTCCAGTTGGTGTGGGTCTTCATGCGGTGGTGACGCCTGCATTTGGGTCGCAGGTTCTTGATGGTGGTGTTGGTGCCGTTGTAGGGGCAGCAGTGGTCGAGGTCGCAGCGGTGTGCGGGTTGTCTGCATCCGATGGCGGTGCAGGTGGGGTAGCGGGCTGCGATGAGTTCACGTTGTTTGTCGGTGGGCCGGTAGATGTTGCTGATCTCCTCAGCCATGCCGGTCTTCGGGTCGGTGAGGATGCGCTTCCAGACGCCGCCTGCTGCGATGTCCCTCGCCACGGGTGCGGGGAGCGGTCCGTAGCCGCTGAGCATCCCCGGCTCGTCAGTCAAGCCGAGGGCTGAGGTGACAGGCATCGTCAGGTACACCATGGTCTGGCCTTGCGGGGCGGCGGTTTCCCTGCCGTGCAGGAGGTCCTTCGCGACGTCGGAGCGCTTCTGGTCCAGGGTCCGGCGGTCCTTCGGCAGGGCCTTCGCGATCCTGTCGATCCGGTCGTAGGAGAGGGCTGCGTCGTGGGCGGTCATGGTCAACCGGAGTGAGGACATGCCGTCCTCCAGGTTGAACTTCTCCACCAACCGCGCCTTGTGCTTGGCCTTGTGACGACGCTCAGCGGCTTCAGGGTCGATACGGTGGATGTAGCGGACCCCGTACTGACGGGTCGCGGAGTAGGTGTTGTTCTCCGCATGAGCCACCAAGACTTTCTCCACGATCAACGCCTGAGCAACCGGGAGAGTGCGGAGGAGATCGAGGATCATGAGTGACTTGCCCTCATCAATTCGACCTTCGGCCATCGCCTTGAACACCACCCGATGCTCCACAAGCTCCGTCGCACGGTCGATCAACCGGGCGCCCTTGACCGGCGACACCTTCAGGACCGGGGCGATGAAGTTCTCCGCGAACTCACGATCACGAGAATCAAGCCCAGCCAGGTAGTCCACCAGCACACCGGAGAATGTCGCGATGGCTTGAGCAATGGCCGCGTAGGCTGTTTTTACGTCAGCTTCGTCCATACCTCCTATTTTATACGAATAGAATAGTGGATCATGGCTCTAACGGATGAATTCCCAGGCGCCCCACCGCCCGAAAACGCAACCCCAGGCTTAGGCGAGCCGCGAAACAAAACCGGGTCGGCTTTACCTGGGGTGCGCGTGCCATACGCTTGCTGGCGTGGGCCGGTGATCCTTCACCGTGCCCGTCCGGCCCATGACGGCACGCGCAAGGGGCCCCCAGGTCAAGCCGACCCCCACGCTGGAACCGGCGCCAGCTGGAAGCCCAGCCGTCCCCCAGCCGGCGCCACCCGGAACCCCAGCCGCACCCGGCCAGGAACCCCAGCTAAAACCCCACACCAACGAATCAGCGAACCAACTCATCCGCGGAAATGAAAGACGTGTGCGTCCCAGCAGACCGCACAGCGTGCGCCCCAGCCATCGCCCCGGCCCGCGCACACGCCTCCCACCCCCACCCCTCCAAATACCCGTAAACAAACCCGGCCACATAACTGTCCCCCGCCCCGTTGGTATCAACAACCCGCTCCACCGAAACCGCGGGAACCTCAACCAATCGATCAGGCAGGCACAGATAACTCCCGGCGCCCCCGTCCATCACCACGACCACCTTCGCCCGCCCCCGAGAAAAGATATCGTCCGCCACCGACCCAATCCGCTCGCGAATCTTGCCAGCGGACAGAAAAACCAGATCTGCCCCGTAGGCGAACGCCTGCCGGAACTCGCCGACACCGTCCCAGTTGTGCAGGTCCGTCGACGTCGAGACGCCGAGCGCGACGGCTGACGCCAACGCCCCGCGCGCCCAGTCCACAATGGACAGATGGGCGTGCCGGGTCCTGCGCAGCAACGGCTCGTACAGCGCGGGGTCGACGACCATGCCCTCCGGGTGGCGGCCGTCGTAGAGCGAGGTCCGTTGCCCGTCGCCGTCCACGAGGTTCACCGCGCACCGAGTACCACTTGGATCCGTGCGGTGGGAGAACGGCAGCCCGGCTCGGCGGTAGTGCTCCAGCACGAACTCGCCGTCGGGGTCCTCGCCGATGACGTCGGCGAAGTGGGTGCGCAGGCCGAGGGTGTGGCAGCCCATGGCGACGCCGTTGCCGGTGTGGCCGACGTAGCGGCGGATCGGCGGGACCTTGATGGTGTCCTCGACCGGCAGGGGCAGTTCGCCCACTCGCACGATCGTGTCCACGCCGACCCCGCCGACCACGACCACGTCAAGATCCACATCCGCCATGCGTTCATGTTCGCACGGTGGCGGCGCGGCTACAGCTGCCGAACGGGGCGCAGGAAGTCCGCCGCGAACGCCTCGAACGCGTCGGGCAGCTCGTCGAGCGGCACCTGCGGCGGGTACACGAGGACGCGCGTGACACCGATGGCGCGCAACTGCTCGACCCGCGAAGGCGTCACCGGCGAAGCCTCCGCGATGAGGTCGATCGCGGAGGGATCGCGACCGGCCGCCACCGCTGCCGCGCGGCACTCCTCGAACAGCGGAACGGGATCGCCGACCGCCGGGAAGAAGCCGTCGGCCAAGCGGCCCGCACGCCGCGCCGCCGCGACGCTGTGACCGCCCATGATCAGCGGGATCGAACCGACCGGCTTCGGGTGGCAGCGGGCCTCGGTGAACGAGTGGTAGAGGCCCGAATGGGACTCGGTACCGCTCCACAGCGCGCGCAGCACGCTGACGTACTCCTCGAAGCGCGCGGCGCGGTCGGCGAAGTCCACCCCGATCGCCGCGAACTCCTCGCGGAACCATCCGAGACCGAGTCCCAGTTCGAGCCGCCCACCGGAGAGGTGGTCGATCGTCGCGGCCTCCTTGGCGAGCACCACCGGATTGCGTTGCGGCAGCACGAGCATCCCGGTCACGAGGCGGACCGACGAGGTCACTCCGGCGACGAAGCTCAGCCACGCCAACGGGTCCGGGTAGGGCCAGTCGGCGGGAACCGGCATCCGGCCGTCGTCGGAGTACGGGTAGCGGGTCTCGTAGTTCTCCGGCAGCACGACGTGCTCCGGCACCCACAGCGAGTCCACGCCGTTGGTGTCGGCGAGCCGGGCCAGGGTCTTGGCGGCCTCGGGCGCGGTGAACGGCGGCATGCTCGGCGAGAGCAGTCCGATCCTCATCTCAGTGCTCCTTCCAGCAGCAGCGCGGACAGCCGGTCGGCGACGGCGACCGTTGTCAGGTGCGTGTTGGCGCGCGGGATCACCGGCATCAGCGAGGCATCCCCGATGTACACGTTGGACAGACCGTGCACCTTGCCGTCGGCACCGGCGACCGCCATCGGGTCGTCGGCCGAGCCCATGGCGCAGGTACCAACCGGGTGCCAGTACCCGCTGGCGGCAGCCAGGATCTCCGGCGTGGAACGCTGTTCCTCCGTCCAGGGAGTCAGTCCCGTCAGCCCGGACAGCCGCGCCGTGCGGGCGAAGTCGTGCGCCAGCTCGACGCCCTCCAGGATGATCTTGGTGTCGTAGCCCTCGGCGTCGGTGAAGAAGCCGTGGTCGATCTTGGGCGAGGCCGAGGGGTCGAGCGAGGCCGCGCGCACGGTTCCCCTGGAGCGCGGCGACATCACGAACACGTACAGCCCGGCGGAGAGCGGGCCGGTGTAGAAGCCCTGCGCGTCCTCGGCGGGACCGGCGGAGGGCACGATGTGGATGTCCCAGAACTCGTCGGCCTCGCTGGAGCGCGCCTTCACCACGGTCTGCGCGAAGTAGGACTCCGCCGCGTTGGGCAGCTCCTGGGTGAGGCTGTCCAACGGGTTGAGCATCAGGCCGAGCGAGCTGTGGTCGACCAGGTTCTCCCCGACACCGTCCAACCGGAGCGTGACCGCGGCGCCCAGCTCCGCCAGCACCCGTTCCGGCCCGATCCCGCTGCGCATCAACAACGGCGGCGTGCCGTAGGTGCCGGACGCGAGAATCACGTGGTCCGCGGTGACCGTGTACTCCTGGCCGTCGCGGACGGCGACGACGCCCGTGGCGCGGTCACCCTCGATGATCAGGCGCGCTGCCAACGAATCCGGCAGGATCCGCAGGTTCGGCCTGCCGCGCGCCGGGTCGAGGTAGGCGAAGCCGGTGTGCCACCGCGTCGCGCCGACCGCGTTGAGCGGCACCCACCCGATGCCCTCGTTGGCGTCCTCGGCGTTGATGTCGTCGAGGAACCGCATGCCCAGCTCACCGGCGGCGTCGATGACCGCGTGGTGCCACCGGGTCTGGTCCTGCTCGGGCACCGGCCGCACCTTGAGCGTCTCGATCGCGCTCGTCAGGTACGGGCGGAGCTTCTCGTGGTCCCAGACGCCGTTGGAGTGCTTGCTCCACGCGTCGTAGTCCGCCGACGCTCCGAGCGTCGCCCAGCAACCGTTGTGCGCCGACGAGCCGCCGATCACCCTCGCTCGCGCGCAGCACGGCGGGGCTTGCAGGTCCCAGTCGTGACCGCGCGCGGCCGAGCGGGCGTTGAGCAGCTCGGCGGGCCAGCGCCGCGGATCAAAGGGCCCGTAGTCCGGCCCGGCTTCGAGCAGACCCACCGTGATCCGCTCGTCCTCGCTGAGCCTGGCGGCCATGACGCAGCCCGCCCCGCCCCCGCCGACGATCACCACGTCAACATGCACGAACTTCCCCCAGTTGTTTTTGCCCTGAATGACTCATTGAGGTACTTGAGCGTCCTGAATGAGTCATTCAGGACGCTCGACGCACCAAACGCGGCATTGGCGCGGGTCAGGCCGAGAGCACCGCGTCCAGGTCGGTGCCGGTGATGAACGAGGTGTGGGTGCCCGCGGTGCGGACGGCGTGCGCACCGGCGTGCGAGCCCGCGCGGGCCGCGTCCTCCCACGATCGCCCGGCCAGGCGTGCGTAGAGGAATCCGGCCACGTAACTGTCCCCGGCGCCATTGGTGTCCACGACCTCCTCCGGCGCGAGCGGCACCGGCGGCACGTGCACGAGCGGCTGGCCGGGAAGGCGGAGGTAGCTGCCCTCGCCCCCGGCCATCGCGATCACCGCGCTGGCGCGCCCCTTCTCGATGATGTCCGCCGTCACCGCCTCGACCCGGTCGCCGAGCGCGGAGGTGGACACGAACACCACGTCCGCGCCGTGAGCGAAGTCCAGGTGGTACTCGGAACCGCCGTCCCAGTCGTGCAGGTCGGTCGACGTGGGGACCCCGGCGGCGACGGCGTCGGCCAGCGCGTGCCGCGCCCAGTTCATGATCGAGACGTGCACGTGCCGGGCACGGCCGATCTCGGGTCGGTACAGCTCAGGGTCGACCTCCATGTCGAACGGGTGCCGTCCGTCGTACAGTGAGAGCCGGTTCCCTTGCTTGTCAACGAGATTCACGCTGCGGCGAGTTCCGCTGGGATCTGTGCGATGGGCGAAGGAGAGCCCGGCCGAGGCGTAGGCGGCGAGGACCCGCTCGCCCTCGGCGTCCTCGCCGATCACGTCGGCGAAGTGCGTGCGCAGCCCGAGCGTGTGACAGCCCAGGGCGACTCCGTTGCCCGTGTGCGCCAGGAACTGCTCGATCGGCGGCACCATGATCGACTCGCGCATCGGCAGCGGCAGCTCCGGCACGCGCACGATCGTGTCCACTCCGACGCCGCCGACGACGAGGACGTCGAGTTCAGGCATTGCTCTCCTTCACTTCCAGTTCGTCCCAGACGACTCGGCCGCTGGCCAGGGTGAGCAGCAGCACCGCGGAGCGCTCGGCCGCGGCGGGCACCGTGCCGCCGAAGCCGCCGTCCCCGGTCGGGTACAGCGGCCACGTCCGGCCCTCGCGCACGACGTCGGCGGTGCGGACGGGACCGAAGCGGTAGCTCACCCGCCACGGTCCCATCTCGTCGGCCACCGAACCACGTGAAGCCACTTCGTGTTGGTACTCGGGGAAAAGCGCGCACGCGGCCACGTCGCCGCGCTCTCGCGCCGCCTCGAACAGGGCGCGGTCGTCGGCGATGCCCAGCCGTCGTGCCAGCTCGACGTCGCCGGTGCTCAGCGCTTGGTCACGGGCCTCGACGGCGTGCCGCGCGAGCGCTTCGTCGTCGAGCAGGTCGCCCCAGCCCCGGCGCAGTACCGCGACCGGATCGGCACTCAGTCCCTTGTGGAGGATCGTGTCGAAGGTCGCGTGGACATCGGCAGCGACCTTCTCCCAGGTGAACGAGCGCGCGACCCGCATGGCGTTGGCCCGCAGCGCGGTCAGGTCGGCGACCAGCAAACGGCGCAGCTGAGCCTTGATCTCGTCGACCAGCGCCCGGTCGTCCGCGCGGAAGGATCGCGGTACTGAGGCTCCTGTAGTACCGAGTACGTGTTCGAAGTGCTCCATGCCGCGCTGCGCGGTGGCGAGGGGGACGGCACCGCAGGCCATCGCCTCGCCCATCGCGAGCAGGAACGTGTCCCTCTCGAACTTCGACGGGAACAGGCAGAGGTCGGAGGCGCAGGCCAGCTCGATCAGCTCCGGCTCGGGCATCGGCCCGGTCTCCAGCCACACCCGCTCGGGGTGCGCGGCCGCGAGCGGGTTCAGCTCGGGGTCGTCCATCGGGGTCGGCGACAGCACGTGCAGGACGGCGTTGAACCGCAGCCCCTCGTCCAGCAGCTCGTGGAGAGCACGCGCGAGTTCGCGCTGCCCCTTGTGGTGGACCGCGTACCGGGCGTTGTGGAAGATCGTCGGCAGTGCGGGGTCGAGACCACGCGCGCGCAGCACGGCTTCTCTGTCCACTGTGGATCGATCGACCGAACGCCACGTCTCCCCGACGGCGCACCCGCCGACCACGAGCTTGTCCGCCGCCGCCCGCAGTTCACGACGAACGGCCAAGCGCTGGAACAACGTCTCGGCAGGCGTGTCCCCTTGCGTCACAACGTGTTCGAGCTGCCCGGGCGAGAGGAAGTCCAGTGCGGACGCGGTCCTCGCCACGAGCGCGAGACCGCTGACGTAGTCGTGGCCCGGGCGCTCGGGGTAATCGTCGTACAGGTGCGTCGTCGGCAGGTAGGCGCGCATTTCGCGCTCCACCGCGCTGTCCAGCGCCGGGTCCCCCAGGCCGTCGGCCACCGAAGCGTCGCCGCCCAGGAAGGTGATCAGCTCGCGAACCTCGCGCCCGTAGACCTTCTTGTTCACCGGCATGGTGCTCCGCACGGTGCACACGACCTCGGCACCGGCCGCGCGAAGCGGTTGCGGCATCAGGTAATGGTAGTGCGGCTCGTGCAGGTGCACGACCGTGCGCGGGGCCATGGTGTGGACGAGGTACCTGGTCGCCGCGAGCTGGAAGACCAGCGGCTTGACGAAGGCGAGGTCACGGCCCTCGCTCTCGTACGGCGGGTAGAAGGTCTCCGGGTGGGCGTCGAGCAGGCCACCCGCGAGGACCACCACGTCGACGCCGTGGACGCTGACCCGGTGCGCGGTGATGCGGGCCGAGATCTTCGCCGATTCGCCGTAGTCCTTCCACACCAAGGGGTCCAGCGGCACGTCGACGAGCAGTTCGTCCACGTAGTCCAGGTCGGTCATGTCGTAGTGCTCGCGCAGCAGGGGCAACGCGCCGTGCGCCGCCGTCAGACCGCTCACCCCGACACCCCGCGCGGACAGCGCCTGGCTCAGGTTCCACAGGTAGACGGAGATGCCACCCTTGACGAGCCGGTGGTCGAACCCGCCGAACTCGTAGTGGCACTCAACGACATTCACGAAGACCCTTTCAGGAAGTCGGCCGAGGAGGCCAACGTTTGCCTCGGCGAGGGCACCGCCGGGCACACCTCGCTCTGCGCGGAGAAGGAGCTGAACATCGGCGAGAGGCGGACGCCGACCCGTTGCCCCTGCGCGAAGGCGACGACCTCGTCCAGTTCGTCCACCGTCTGTCCGGAGACCACGACGACCGTGCCCAGCCAGCGCGCGTGCTCGACGGCGGCGACCATCTCCTTGTGCAGCGCGGGTTCCCCGCCCGTGACGTCCACATAGGACACTCCGAGCGCGGTCAGCTCCTGGTGGCCGTCGAAGACCGGCCGGCCGTGCCGGAACCGGATGGGGGCGGTCGCCACCGAGTCCTCCAAGGTCGCAGGGATGACCGGGATCAGTTCGGGAAGGCGGTCAGCGACGCGCAGATCTCCTCGTCGGTGACGTCGTCGGCGATCACCGTCTCGCCCAGTTCCACGGGCAGCACGAAGCGGATCAGCCCGTCGCGGATCTTGCGGATCTGCCCCATCGCGTCGATCGTGCGCTCGGCGTCGAGCTCGGCGGGCAGCTCGGCGAGGGTGGTCGGCAGCCCGACCGCGCTCAGCAGGCCGACGATCCGGTCGCGCACGCCCGCGTCGAGCAGGCCGCGGCGCTCGGCGATCCGCGAGGCGCAGGCCATGCCGAAGGCCACCGCCTCGCCGTGCAGCACCGGGCCGTAGCCGGTGACCGTCTCGACCGCGTGGCCGATGGTGTGGCCGAAGTTGAGCGGCCGCCGCAGGTCCTGCTCGTAGGGGTCCTTGGCGATCAGGCTGCACTTGATGGCGCTGGCACCGTGTACCAGACGGGCCACGGTGTCGGGGTCGGCGGCCAGGATGTCGGTCTGCTTCAGCTCGATCAGCTCGAACAGCTCGGGCGAGGCGATGACGCCCTTCTTGATCGCTTCGGCCAGGCCTGCGCGCAGCTGCCTGCGGTCCAGCGTCGCCAGGTAGCCGACGTTGGTGATCACGGCCTTGGGCTGGTAGAAGGCGCCGATGAGGTTCTTCGCGCTCGGGTGGTCGACGGCGACCTTGCCGCCGAGGGCGGCGTCCACGTCGGCCAGCAGCGTGGTCGGCACGTTGATGTAGGGCACCCCGCGCATGTACGCGCTGGCCACCCAGCCGACGGTGTCGATCACCACGCCGCCGCCGACGGCGACCACGACGTCCCTGCGCACGAGCTCGGTCGCGGCCAGCCAGTCCAGCAGCGCGGTCGCGGTGGCCACGCTCTTGTTGGCCTCACCGGCGGGGAAGGAGGTCAGCACGACCTCCAGCCCGGCCGCGCGCAGCCCCTCGGCCAGCCGCCGCGTGTGCAGCTCGGCGACGTCGTCGTCGGTGATCATCGCGACGCGCCTGCCGTCCAGCTCGGCGATCAGCCTGGCGAGGGCGTCGGCCTCGGAGCGGCAGACGTGCACCGGGTACTCATCGCGCCGGTCGGCGGCGCCGATCACCACGGCGTCCGGGTCCTGTGGCAGGGGAAGCCTCTCGGACACGCGGACATACGAACTCATCGCTCCCCCACCCACTGCGTCGGCCCTGTCGCCCTTCCAGTTGTAATGACTGTTCAGGCTCGTTCAAAACCACCCGCTTCCGCATTCTTGAGCCGGCGGAGGGGCATGGGGGCGCTCGGGCTCCGTATAATGGCGAATCTCTTTGGCAGTTGACCAAGTGATTCCTGCGAACGCCGCGACTGGTCCGTTCGGCCCACGACGATCTTGGCAATAGTGGTCAGCGCGCTTTGGTTTTTCTGATGTGCGATTGACAACCGCTCTCTGGACAAACCGTGAAGGATCTCTCGCAGAGATCTCAAAGCACCTACCGGTCGAACAGGACGATCTCCACCGCGCGCGCGGACTCCGCGGCCTCGTCGAGCACCCGTCTGCGTGGTTCGGCGACCGGGAGCACCCTCGGCTCGGCCCTGGCGAACAGCTCGCCGAGCCGCCGATCGGCCCGCAGAGCCTCCAGCGCCTGGCGGTCCCCACCCAGCACGACGGCCTCCACCGACGCCAGCTCGGGAAGCAGCACCCTGGCCACCGTGTCGGCGGCGTCGGAGAGCGACAACCGGGCCTGGCCCTCGCGGCGCCGGGCGAAGCGCTGCTGCGACCAGCCGCCCGCCTTGTTCCTTCCGTGCACCTGCCTGCGGTCGGTGCTGGAGGACAGGACGTGGCCGTTCTCCGCTATCCCGACGCTGTGCCCGCCGAGGCGCACCAGCACCAGCGCGATCCGCCTCGGCCGCGACGCGTGCTCCAGCAGCTCGTCGACGGCCAGCCCCTCGCGGCGCACCGGCTCCGGCAGGGCGAGCCCGCCGTAGCCGACCTCGACCTCCGCCCGCGCGCCGTCGACCGCGGTGACAACGACCCTGGTGGTACTCAGTTCAGAACGGGTCACGCCCCCGTGCCGGTCCCCGAAGCGCGCGAACCACCCCGCGAGGCGCTCCGGCGGGATCTCGACGGCCCTGCCGCCACCGGCGACCTCCCGGGCCCTCATCGAGGGACCGTGTTCATCGAGGAGCCGCCGCCACCCACAGCGGCAGCGGATGGCCGGTGTCCTTGGGCGCCAAGCGTTGCACCGCGACGAAACCCGCTTCGGCGAGCGCGCGCTCCATGTCCTCGGCACCGAGCACCTGGTGCCGCGTGGAGACGGAGCTGGCGACCTCCCAGCCGGCCTGCCCGCGCACCAGCTGCACGACCTCGAGGCCGTAGTTGGAGCCGTCGTCGGCCCAGTCCCACAGCTGCACGGTGACCTGGCGGTCCTGGCCGTGGCCGGTGACCCTCGGCGGCGGCGCGGTCGGCCGCAACGGGCCGAGCCTGTCCAGCTCGGGCACGGCGGCGATGAGCAGCCCGCCCGGCGCGAGCGAGCGGCAGGCCCTGGTCAGCGCGGCGGTGAGGGCGTTGTCGTGGGCGAGCCTCGGCAGCAGGTCGTCACCGGAGCGCACCACGTCGACCGGGACGGCCACGATGCCGTCGAGCAGGTCCACCAGATCGACGGTGCGGTGCCTGCCGGGACCGAGTACCGCCGCGGCGACCTCGGCGAACACCTCGGTCGCGCCGGTCTGGAACGCGAGTCCGTCACGAACGCTGGTCACGGGCAAAGAGTAGGGCCACGAGCCCCCGCTGCCCAGCCCGCCCTCGGGTTGTGGCAACCGATTGCGGCACGCCGAACGACCCCGCCCGCCCGGGTGGGCGGACGGGGTCGCGGGGAGCGGGTGGAGCTAGTTCACGTAACCGTTGAGCTTCAAGGAGATCGAGCGGATCGAGCCCTTGTCGGAGGACACCGCGTCCACCGCCTTGAAGGTCCACGTGCCGTCGGCGGAGGACTTCGCCAGAGCCGACAGCGCGGTGGTCGGCCGCCACGTCCCGGTGAACGGAGCCTGGGTCTGGGACACCGAGGAGAACGGCTGCGCGGCCGTGTCGTCGAAGACCACCTGGCACAGGTTGTTGCCGTTGCCACCGTTGCGCTGGAACAGCGTCGCCGTCACCCCACCGGGTGAGGTCAGCGTGCCGACCAGGTCACTCGCGTAGGTGTGGTCGATGCCGACGGTCGTGGAGCCCTCGGTCGCCGAGCAGGTCGCGCCGTCCACCGAGAACGCCAGCTTCGACGGCAGGCCCACCCCCGAGACCGGCAGCTGCACGCTGACGCCCTCGGAGTTGCCGTCCGGGATCGCCACCGGGGCGCCGGCGTAGCTGAAGGTCTTGGTCTCGCTGGAGGGCTGGCCGACCGGGACGGCGAACTTCTGCGTGGTCGGGGACAGCGATCCGGCGAAGCTGACCTTGGCCTCCAGGGTGACCGGGACGCCGACCTGGTGGCTGGCGGGCACGGTCAGGGTGAAGGAGTTCAGCGCGGTCTGGCCCGGCTCGACGGTGCCGTACGACTTGGAACGCGGTCCCACGGTGACGCCGGGGGTGGGGCTGGTCAGCACGACGCTGACCGAGGAGGCCGTGCCGTCGCCGCCGTTGCGCACGGGCAGCTTGACCTCGGCGGTGTTGCCCGGCTTCAGGTACGGGCTGCCGGTGGTGGGCACCACGGTCGGCGACTCGGCCTTGGCCAGCGGCTGCGGGCTGGCGCCGGTGTAGGCCAGCACCTTGTCCGCCATGACGATCCCGGCGCCGGCGCGGTTGTCCACGCCGGGAGCCGCGATGTCCAGCGCGGTCTTGGTGAGCGCGTCCCGCACATCGGCGGTGCTCATGCCCGGGTTGCCGGAGAGCACCAGGCCCGCGATCGCGGCGGCGTGCGGCGCGGCTGCGGAGGTGCCGAAGAACGGCGAGAATCCGGGCGTCTTGGTGGCGACGCCGTCGGCCGCGGTGATGTCCGGCTTCTGGCGCACCTCACCGGCCGGCGAGGCGACCGGGGTGCCGTCGGCGTTGAAGAACACGCGGCGCGGGCCGTCGGAGCTGAAGCGCTCCAACTTCGAGGCACCGCTGAAGGTGTCGGGGTACGGGCCCGCCGGGTTGGCCGGGTCGCCCGGCTCCTGCGATCCGGTCCACGCGCCGGCCGCCGGGGTGGCGGCCACGCTGAAGGCGTCCTTGGCTGCGGAGTGGCCACGGGTCACACCGGGGGTGTTGAAGCCCTTGAGGTCGCCGCTGTCGCGGAAACGCCCGCGCAGCGCGGACAACGACAGGTACTTGTCGTCACCGCGGAACTTCACGACCGCCACGTTGAGCCCACCGGCGGAGGGGTTGACCCGCTCGTACGGGTCGGCCTGGCCGGTCTGCACGTTCTGGCTGAAGCCGACCACGTTGCCGGAACCGTCCAGCAGGTACAGGTCGTAGTCGTTGGTGGAGCGGCCGAGCGCGTCGTTCCACCACAGCAGCACCGGGATGTTGCGCGAGTTCGCCGACAGCGGGTTGACGATCTGCGTGCCCGCGGCGGTCGCGTCGAAGTCGTGGGCGGAGCCGGCGTAGCGGCCGACGCTCTTGCCCGAGTCGACGAAGTTGCCCTCCCAGTGACCCGCGCTGCCGTCGGCGACGTTGCCCTCGTTGCCCGCGGAGGAGAAGAACAGCCCGCCGTCCTTGGTGACGTCGTTGACGGCCTGGGCGATGATGCCGTCCTGGAACGGCGACTCGTTGAAGTACAGGACGTCGTCCACGATCACGTCGCACTTCTTCTCGAAGCGCAGCGCGCGGATGTTGTCGGCGAAGCTGGCGTCACCGTTGAACGCGGTGGCGAAGCCCAGCTCGGCGCCGGGGGCCACGTCGTGCAGGATCTCCAGCATCGCCGAGCCCTCGTCGCCGCTGCCCTCCTGCCCGGCGAGCACGTCGACCTGCGGCAGCTCACCGGCGGCCTGGAGTGCCGCGAGGGAGTCGATGCCGTCGGAGAGCGCGCAGAGCTTCACGCCGAGGCCGCTGATCTTGAACTGCGAGCGCGCCGTGTCCGAGGCGTGCGCGCGGTCGCCCTGCGAGGTCAGCGCGGCGGAGCGGCTGCGGACCGCCGCCTTCGCCTGCTCCGCGAGCCGGTTCGCCCGCGCTTCCTTGGACTCGCCCTTGGCGGTGCTGGTCTTCAACTCGCCCGGCGAGGTCGCGCGCGAGGTCATCGCGTCGCTGGCCGCGTCGATCAGCACGACGTCCTCGCGCGCGGCGATGCCGTTGACCGCGCCGAGCGGCAGCTCCGCCCGCACGGTCCTGGTCTGCGAGGAGGTGTGCCGGATCGCACCGCCCGCCTTGCGGATCGCGCCGGTGAGCAGGTCGGTGACCTTGTCGGCGCGGATGTCCACGAGCACCGTGTCGGCGTCGGTCACGGTGACGCCGGTGTTCAGGCGCGGCAGGTTCGCGGTGAGCGCGCCCCTGCGGATGCGGTTCTCCACCACCAGGCGACTGTCCACTTTGGACTCCGCTTTGGACAGGGAGCCCTTGATCCGCTGGAGCTCGGCGATCTGCGCGGCGCTGGTGTCGTTCAGGCGGCCCGGATCGGCCTTCCCCTGCGCCTGTGCGGGACTCACCACGCCCATCGCCAACAAGAGCGCGGTCGCACCGGCCGTCATCATTCCGATGGAACGTGACGGTCGTAAAGCTCGTGCCACGGGCCCTCCCCCGTGTCGTGCGTGCCCCGACTCACGCGAATCCAAGCGGGCCGGTGATCCGGCCGAGGGCTAAAACTAAGCACACGACAACCGCAGGTCAGCGGCCTTTCGGGTGACATGCCACGAACCGAGACAGTGAACAGTCAAGTATTGACAAGCCCAGTTGACGCCATTCGCCACGCTTTTCCGGGGAACGCCGGAAAGGGAATGACACCGAATGGCCCTAGAGGACGAACGCGTCCGTCCACAGTTGACCGGTTCGTCCGGAAAGCGCGTCCAGCATGGCAACGGCCTGGGTGTCGGTGAGCGAGCAGACGAAGTCCACAATGGCCCGGCCTCGTGCCAGCGCGCGGATCGCGTCGCGGCCGGTCGGCTGCTCACCGGTGGCGCCGACCAGCGCGTCGGGCACGTGGTGGGACAGCGCGGTGTACTCAGCGTCGGCCAGCTCCACCAGGTCGTGCAGCCGCCTCGGCAGCCGCGCGGCCTCGTGCCGATCGGTCAGCCACTGGTCGAGCGCTTCGACCAATGTGGTCAGCAGGCGTGCCTGACCTCGTTGGTGCAACGCGAGATCCGGCCGCTCCAGCACGAAGCGGTGGTGCACGAACTTGAGCACCTGGACCTCGTGCCACTGCTGCGGCGCGAGCGCCACGTGCGCCGAGCGGGCGGGCGGATCGGCGAGCACGGTCAGCCCGTCGACCAGCCGCCCGGTCCAGCGCGCGGAGAACTCGGCGACGTTCTGCTCCGCCTCCGCCGAGCCGTCGAAGGGCACCGCGAGCAAACCGTCCACCAGCTCGTGCCGCACCCGCGCGACGGCGAGCATGAACGCCTCGTCGTCGTAGATCCACGCGTCCTTCAGGTGCAGCCTGCGCCGCAGCTTCTCCAGCGACCGCCCGGGTTTGCGGATCTCGGCCGCCAGCTCCGCCGGGGTCAGCGCCGCGAGTTCCGGTGCTTGGTTCAACCAGGTACTCAGTTCCGCCGACACCGTGGCGTGCTGGAGCACTCCGACCCGGTGGAAGTCCTCGACGTCGTGGATGGCGTAGGCGATGTCGTCGGCGTTGTCCATCACCGACGCCTCGACGGTCTGCTGCCAGGCGTCGATGCGCCCGGAGAACGGCATCCGGGACTGCGCCATGTCGTCGAGCTCGGTGACGTAGACGGAGAACTTCGCCGAGCCGCTGCCCTTGGCGTCACCGGGTTCCGCGGCTCCGCGCGGCGGCACCGGCATCAGTCGCGGGTGCTCCCTCGGGTGCGACAGGCGGGTCCACGGGTACTTGAGCATGGCCGCGCGCACCGCCACGGTCAGGTCCAGTCCGACGGCGGAGGGGCCGCGGACGTCGGTGGTGGTGACGATGCGGAAGGACTGCGCGTTGCCCTCGAAGCCGTCCGGAAGGCCGAAGCGGTGCCGCGCGACCCGGTCGAGCACCTGCTCGCCGAGGTGCCCGAAGGGCGGGTGCCCCAGGTCGTGCGCGAGCGCCGCGGCCTCGACGACGTCCGGGTCGCAGCCGCCGAGCTGGGTGATCAGCTCGGCGTGCGCGGGGTCGGCGACGAGGCGTTCCGCGACCGCGCGGGCGACCTGGGCGACCTTGATGCTGTGGGTGAGCCGGTTGTGCACGAGCAGCCCGGAGCCCGAGGGGCTGATCACCTGGGTGACCCCGCCGAGCCTGCTGAAGAACGGGGAGCTGGCCACCCGGTCCCGGTCGGCGCGGAACGGGCTGGCCGCCAGGTCGACGGCGGGCGGTTTCTCGCCCTCCGCCTCGGAGCGGCGCAGTTCCCTCGGGTCCAGGAGTGGATCGTGCATGCCGCCACGGTATCCCGGGCGGCGCGCACCGGCCCTCAGACGGGAGGGTTCCGGTGGGTGTCCTTCTTGTACCTCACCGTGACGCACGCGAAGGAGCTTCGGTTTCAGTGCTCGTTCACGTACTCCTCGCCGTTGTACTTGATCAGCACGCGGTCCAGGTGGGAACCGAACGGCCCGTAGCCGTAGGACGTGCTCCTGCCCTTCTCCACACCGTGCCAGCCCGAGTCGAAGTCGTTGTTGATCACGAACTTCACCTCGACCTTCTTCGCGCAGTTGTTGGTGGCGTGCGCCCGCCCGCCGAGGGTCTCGTCCTCGTCCCAGGTCTTCACGCAGCTGAGCCTGCCTGCCGCGTTCGCCGGGGTGGCGGCCAGCAGCAGACCGAACGAGGCGAGGACGGCGGTCATGATCCGGATCGTCATGGGCCGAGCATGGCCGCGCTCGCCGCTCGACGCGAAAACCTTGCGGCCCCCACCGAAATCCCCGCTGCCCGGTAGGCGGCGGGGGTGATGCCGTAGTAGCGGCTGAACCAGCGGGTGAGGTGCGGTTGGTCGGCGAAGCCCACCTCGGCCGCGATCTCCGCGAGCGGGCGGCCCAGCTCCAGCAGGCGCCGGGCTTCCCGCAGTCGCACCTGACGGTGGTAGTCGCTGGCCGCCATCCCGAATGCCGCAAGGAATCCGCGGTGCAACGCGTGCCTGCTGCACCCCGCGACCGCCGCGAGTTCCGCCGCGCCGATGTTGCGGTGGAACTCCTCGTGCAGCAGTTCCCGCGCGCGCTCCACCGGCGCCGACTCCGAGCGGATCACCGGCGGCTTGGTGCTGCCCCGCCTCGCCATCGCCAGCACCGCCGCCGTCAGCGCCTCGTCCTGTGCCAGTCGCCCCTCGTTCTCCACCAGCGCCGCGCTCAGCCCGCGCAGTGCTTCGGCGAGCACGGGGTCCTCCAGCACCGGTGCCGCGAACAACGGCGCTCGCTGGTGTCCCGTCGCGTCCGCCAGCACGTCCTCGACCAACTCCGGTCCAATGTGGACGATCCGGTAGGTGAACCCCGGTTCGGTCGCCGAGCGCCCGTCGTGCGGGTCGTCGGGGTTGAAGGCCATCACCATGCCTTCGGCGCTGGTGTGCCCGCCGCCCCGGCAGGTGAAGGTCTGCGCGCCGCGCTCGGTGATCCCGAAGGAGTAGGCGTCGTGGCTGTGCCGGTGGTAGACGTGCTGGTCGAACCGGGCTCGCATCACCTCGATCGGCCGGTCCTGCGCGCGCCAGTAACAGCTCCACTCCCCGGGCACGCCTCTCATTGTGCGCGCCAGCGTTCAAGACCGCGCACGGAGGATGGACGCATGGCAACGAAGACCAAGATCGCCGTCGTCGTGCGGGAGGACCTCGCCGTCTGGCAGAAGCTGAATGTCACCGCGTTCCTCACCAGTGGTGTCGCCGTCGGCTGCCCGGAGACTGTCGGCGAGCCCTACGAGGACGCCTCCGGAGTGAAGTACCTGCCCATGTTCGGCCTGCCCGTGCTCGTCTACGCCGCTTCCGCCCCGGAGATCAAGCAGGCCCACGAGCGCGCGCTCGCGAAGGATCTGTCGATCGCCGTGTACACAGAGGAGCTGTTCTCGACCGGTAACGACGAGGACAACCGCGCCCAGGTCCGTGCCGTCACCACCGCTGACCTGAACCTCGTCGGCTTCGCCGTGCACGGTCCGCGCAACGCCGTGGACAAGGCGTTGAAGGGTTTGTCCCTGCACCCCTGACGCTGTTTCCAGCGCGGGTCCGGCTTGACCTGGGGCCCCTCGCGCGTGCCGGGGCCTCGCACAGGGGCACGGAAGGGCTTCCGGCCCCGCATGGGAAGCGTATGGCACGCGCACCCCAGGTAAAGCCTCCGTTTCGTTGTGCGCCTTGCCTTCCAGCCCCTTCTGTGACTGAGGAGACGGACGTCGTCCTGTGCGGCGTCTGTCCGTTTCGAGATGCCGCCGAGTGCCGTTCGTCGGTCGCGACCAAATGAGCCTGATGCCCGGCCGCTGTCCCTGTGCGTCGTTCGTGTCGCGCGCATGTCGAATACACCTCCCCTCCTCTGTTACGCCGCCAGCCGTGGATCAACCCTGATGTTGCGCATCGGTTTCTGCTCGGGGTCCACCCACGTCGGTGGAATGAAGTCCGGCCGTCCGTCCTCAGCGAAGACGATCTTCCAGTCTTCTTGGTGGATCACGTGATGGTGGTGCGAGCACAACAACGTCATGTTGTTGAGGTCGGTCGGCCCGCGATGCTCAACCCAATGCAACACATGATGAGCCTCCGTCCACGCCGGTGGCCGATCACATCCGGGGAAGGCGCATCCCTTGTCCCGCAACGCCAACGCCCTGCGTAGGGGAGCAGGCGCGGTCCGGGCGGAGCGCCCGTAGTCCAGGGGGATGCTCTCCCCGTTCAACACCACCGGGATCAGTTCAGCGTCGCAAGCGAGTTGCCGAATCAGCGAGGCGGTGGCTTCGCCGTCCCAGTCGGTGTACCCGGTCCGGAGTTTCTCTTCCAGGTAGTCCAAGCGCATCGTGACGACCATTTGCGGTCGAACGCCTCCGCTAGCCGGGAGGTCGTGGGTGGCCATCGCGACCGTGACCAACTCGCAGAGTCCGTCGGCGTACCGCTGCTCAACCGTGCGCGGGTCTTGCTCGCCGTTGGTCGGCCGGGGTTTCGACACCGCGTGCAGCGCTTCTTCGAAGATCGCGCCCTCGATCGGCGGCAGGCATCCGTTGAAGAACAGTGACCCGTGTTGGTCCTTGCCCATCCGGAACGACCGAGACTCCACGGCTTTCTGCTCGTCCGCGAAGGCACCCGCCTGATCGAAGTGCGACCGAACCCGCTTCCCCGCTTGCGCCAACTCGCGCGAGGTCAGCTCGGGTGCGTAGCTCAACAGGATGTCTTCGGCTTCGTCGGCCGCATCAGCGGGAATGTTCTTGATGACATCGGCGATGACCGCAGCGTGATCACCGCTGATCGTCCCTGCGTACAGGGCGTCCTTCGTGGAAGGCACGCCGGGCAGGTCTTCTACGAGCAGCGAGCGTCGCTTCGCTTCCGCCGGAGAAATCTTCAAGTGTGACCGCAACAGCGTCGCCAAATTCCGGCACCCTTGCGCGGTGTGCAGACCACGATCCTCCGCATACTCAGCGGCATCAACCTTCACTGCCGTCACCAAATTCGTGAGCGTCTCCAACTCCACCAGGAACGCCAGATGCTCCTTCTCCGACAACGTGTAGACGTCATGCGCTTCGAGATGATCTACCAAAAGCGTCTTCACGGCCTTGATATCCAACATGATTCACCCCCTCACTCGTTGGCTACCTCTAATTTTAGCAACTCCTCCGACAGCGTCAAATCCGTTGCAGGCTAAGGAGAAACGGAACTGTCAGCCGTCGGCGATACTGGGGTTGGCTTTACCTGGGGTGCGCGTGCCATACGCTTGTCAGCGTGGCCGGGATTCATCCCGTGCCCGTCCGGCCCACTACGGCACGCGCAAGGGGCCCCAGGTCAAGCCGACCCCCACGCTGGAACCACCACGCCCCACACGCACCCCACCACCACTGACACCCGGTGCCACCTGAAACCCCCAGCCGTCCCCGACCTGGAAGCGCAGCCGTACCCCGCTGGAAAGAGCTAAAAGCTCCAGCCTTTCCCCAGCTGGAAGCCAGCCGTCCCCGACCCGGAACCCCAGCCGTACCCCCACCGCAATCCCAGCCGCCCCCAACCCGAACCACCCCGGCAATTTGCCACCACACGAAACTCGTGCTCTGCTCACAGCGTGCTCGACGTCCTCATCGCAGGCGCAGGCCCTGCCGGAAGCGCCCTCGCCAACGCGACGGCGCGCCTGGGACTTCGCACGGCGCTCGTCGACCCGGCAGCCGGAAAACCGTGGCGAGCCACGTACGCGTCCTGGGCGGACGAACTCCCCCACGACACCCCACTTTCTTTCCGCAGCAAGCAAACCCGCGCCGCAGCCCTCACCGAACACGTCCTCGACCGCCCCTACGCGGTGATCGACAACGAAGCGCTCCGCGCGCGCCTGGACGACGAGGCCATCGCCATCCACCAGGCACGAGCACTCCGCGCGCACCACGACACCGAAGCGTCAACGGTGTTGCTGGACAACGGAAACCGACTCAGGGCCAGGGTCGTCGTCGATGCGACGGGGACCCAACAGGCACTCCTGCGCACGACACGGCACACCCCGCCAGCCGAACAATCAGCCGTTGGAGTGGTGGTTCCCCTGCGAGAACAGGGGTTCGTCGAACGGCACGAAGCACTCTTCATGGATTGGCGCGAAAAGCACACCGGCCCGCCGAGCTTCCTGTACGCGCTGCCGCTCAACGACACCGAAGTGCTCCTCGAAGAGACGTCCCTGGCCGACAGGCCGGCGATGAGCCACCGAGAACTCCGCGACAGGCTCACACAACGCTTGCGAGACAACGGAACCACCCTGCGCGGGAACGAGCGGTGGGAGCGAGTCCGCTTCCCCATGGACGACCCCCTCCCTCGCAGGCAACGCGTCGTGCCCTTCGGCGCTGCCGCGCCTCTCGTGCACCCGGCGACGGGGTACAGCGTCGCGGGCTCGCTGACGCTCGCTCCCCGCTTGGCGAAAGCACTCGCACAGGGACTGGACGAGGGAAGCGCGGCGCGAGCGGGCTGGCGGACGGTGTGGCCCCCGCAGGCCTTGGCGGTGCACGGCCTGCGCCGCGTGGGACTGCGCGTGCTGCTGGGACTGCCGCCCGCCGAGGTGCCCGGGTTCTTCGAGGCGTTCTTCAGCACTCCGACCCATCTCCAGAACCGTTATCTCGCAGGGCGTTGTGATCTTCCCGGCACGTTCCGCGCGATGGCGGCGGTGATCGGCGCGGCTCCGCCGGGGCTGCGGGCGCGGGTGACGGCACTGGCCTTGGGGGTGACGTCTGCGTGAACAAGCGATGAAGGACCTCGTGGCTCGCGGCGGTGCGCGGCATCATCGGCGACGTGCCTGCGTCGCTGGAGAACCTGCGGTGTGCCTTCCAGCCCTTGGTCAACCTCAACACCGGCGGCGTGGTCGCCATCGAGGTGCTGGTCCAAGCGGCCCCCGATGACCGGCCCGCCGAGCTGGACGTGGACCTCGCCGTGTTCGCGGCGCGCGCGAGCGCGGAGCACGAAACGTTGCTCCCCCTGCACATCAACCTCCTCGCGAGCACCGTCGCGACGTGCTCGGCCGGGGTGGAGCGGTTGCACCACGCGCTGTGCGAGCTCGGGCGGCGACCACACGAGGTGGTGATCGAGGTCGGCGGACAGCTGCGTGAATCGGACTACGGCGAACTGCTCGACGAACTTCGCCGCCTGCGGGCAGCCGGGTACCGCATCGCGTGGGACGGCGGCGACGTGTCGCTGGCGCTGCTGCTGGCCGCCGAGGTGGACATCGTCAAGCTCGATCCACGCGCGGTCGCGGGACTTCCCGATGAGCGAGGCCACGCGTTCATGGAGGCGGTGGCGCTGTTCTGCCGCCGGACGCGCACAACGCTCGCGGCCACGGGCGTGCATACGAAGGCACAGCTGAACGCCTTGCGGAGCAACAGGATTCAGCTCGTCCAGGGCGATCTCGTCGCGCCACCGGCCTGGCGGCCGACGACGCGGGTGTCGCTCGCGGCGGAAGCCTCGGACGTGGCCGAGCTGCCGATCGCGGCCGGGCCGATGGTGACCGAGTTCCTGCACCCGGCGACGATGCTCTCCGTCGAGGCGACGGCGGACGAGGTGCGCTCGGTGCTGGTCAACCGGCCCGAGGTGACCAGTGTCGTGCTGGTCGACGACCTGCACTGTCCACAGTGGAGCATCGACCGGAACCGCTTCCTGCTCGCGGTGACCGGGCCGTACGGGCACGCGCTGCACGCCAAGCGGCACGCGTCGCGGCTGGCCGACCAGCCCGTGCTGGTGGCGACCAACAGCACGGCGATGGACGCGCTGCACCTGAGCCTCGGCGGCGCGGAACGGCGGTACGACGACGTCGTCGTGGTGGACAACGGGTTGCGCTGCATGGGAATCGTGCGGTTGTCGGACCTGTTCCGGGGCTTGGCGGAGATGAAGGTCGAGGAAGCCGCCGCGCTGAGCCCGCTGACCCGGCTGCCCGGCAGCGACGCGGTGGCGCGCGAGGTCGGCCGCCGGATCGCCGCGGGGCAGCTCTTCGCGATGTGCTGGCTGGACGTGGACGGCTTCAAGACCGTCAACGACAGCGTCGGCTTCGCGGCGGGCGATGACCTGATCCGCTTGGTGGGCAGGCGTTTGGCGGACTCGGCGGCGGCGGCGGTGCGCTCGACCTACGTCGGCCATGTCGGCGGGGACGACTTCCTCGCGGTGGTCGACGTGGACGACCTGGTCACCTTCGCGCGGGCGGTGCTGGACGGGCACTACCAGGCGGAGGGCCGCGCGGTGACGGTCTCGCTGGCGACGCTGGTCTGCGCGGGCGGCACGGTGCCGAGCTACCGCGAGGTGTCCCGGCTGCTCGCGCCGTTGAAGCGGCAGGCGAAGGCGCTGAGCGGGTCGAGCTGGGTGCTCGGCCGCCCCGGCTCCGACCGCGTGGACGTGCTGCGCGGCACGGTCACTCAGCCGCGCAGGAGCAACGCCTCCGCGCCCACCGGGCGGTAGCCGGCGGCGAGCACCGCGCGCGCCGACGCCGCGTTGCCGGGCGCGACCTGGGCCCACACCGGCTCACCCGGCGGCACGAGCGTGCGAGCGGCGGTGAACAACGCCCGCCCGAGCCCCTTCACCCTGGCGCGCTCGTCGACCTCGGCCGCGACCTCCCACCGGCCGCCGAGCCCGCGACCGACCAGCACCATTCCGCCCGCGCACGTCCACACGCGCACATCGGTGCGCAGGCCGTGCGCGCGGATCGCGCGCTCGTGCTCGGAGTCGAAGTCGGGTGTCAGTTCCAGCTCCGGTGAACCGTCGAGGTGGTCGGCGACCAGCACCTGGTCGGTGTTGTTGACCACGCGGCCGGTCTTCGCGCACAGCTCGGTGAGGAACGGTGGGTTCAGCGGCGCGGACAGGTCGTCGGCCGGGAGGACCGAGGCCACCCAGTCCGGATCGGCATCGGTGACGATCACGTGGTGCGCGCTGAAGGCGATCACCGCCGACAGGCCGTCCTGTTCCGGAACCACGACCCGGAAGGAACCGTCGGCCGCGGGGTACTCGCCACGGGCAGCGCGGGCGAAGATCTCTGCTAGCACCCGGAATGCTTATCACGACGCAACCGCCGAACGGGGGTCGATCGTGATCTCCTCAAGTGCCCGGCGAGGAAAGTGCTGGGATATCTAAACATTCACCGGCCCGGTTCCGTCCATCGAGCCTCGCCACGATCAACTCGTCACTCCTAGCCTCGGATTGGTCACGCACCGCACTCGCACCCGAGGGCGGGCGGACAACCTTGGGGAGGGCAATGTGACCCAGGTCGAAGTTCCCCACGCTCCCGACGGTCAGGCCAGGACCCGCACCGCGACGGTGGTCGCGGGCGGTCTGGTGACCGTGGGCGTGGAGGAGGAGTTCCTGCTGGTGGACGAGCTCAGCCGGAGCGTGGTCCCCAGGGCCGCCGCGGTGCTCGCCGGAGCGGCCCATCTCGGGACGACGGTGCAGCAGGAGATGACGTTGTTCCAGGTCGAGACGACCTCGTCGGTGTGCTCCACGATGGGCGCGCTGCACGACGAGCTGACCGCGCTGCGCCGCACCGTCGACGGGATGGCCAGGCGCAACGGCATGCGCATCAACGCGACGGGCACGGCCGTGCTCGGGCACCCACCGACCCCGCCCATCACCGACGCCCCGCGCTACCGCCGGATCGCGGAGCGCTTCGGCTCGCTCATCGACGGGCAGAGCATCTGCGGCTGCCACGTGCACCTCGGCGTCTCCGACGCGGAGAGCGCGCTGCGGGTGATGAACCACCTCCGGCCGTGGCTGCCGACACTGCTGGCGATGAGCGCCAACTCCCCGTTCTGGCACGGCAGGGACACCCGGCACGCCAGCTGGCGCTACCTGATCTTCGGGCGCTGGCCGACCGCCGGGCCGCCGCCGCACTTCGACTCCGTCGACGACTACGACGCCGCGGTGCGCACGCTGCTGCGGTCCGGGGCCGCGCTCGACCGCGGCATGATCTATTGGGACGTCCGGCGCTCGTGCCGCCATCCCACGGTCGAACTGCGCGTGTGCGATGTCGCGGCAACCGTCGACGACGCCGTTCTCATCGCCGCGCTGACCAGAGCCCTTGGCGCACAAGCACTTCTCGGCGGCCGTCCGCGTCGCGTGGTGTCGCAGTGCGAGCTGCGGGCCGCGTTGTGGCGGGCCGCGCACGACGGCCTGGAGGGTCGCGGCGTCGACGTGTTCAACGGCCGCACCGTGCGGGCGTTCTCCCTGGTGGAGCGGCTCGTCCAGCAGGTGCGCGGCGAGCTGGCCGACAGCGGTGACCTCGACATGGTGCTCGATCTGGTGGCGCGGCTGCGGTCCAGCCGCTCCGGCGCGTACCGGCAGCGGGTCGCCTTCGCCGAGCGCGGCAACCTGGTCGACGTGGTGGATCTGCTCTCCGCGCAGACCGTGGCGTGAGCGCCCGGTGCCCACCCTCAACGGCGCGGGTGGGCATCGCCTCGGCCGGCCTCTCGGCCGGGATGTCACTCGAACGGATTGTGACTGACAACCGTTTCCATTAACTTGCCGGTGGTGAGCACGCAGCCTCCCGGGTTCGGCCCGGTCTTCGACGCCACCAGGCAGCACTTCCTCCGGTGGACCCCGCCGCTGTGGGGACCGCTCGGTGCCGCCACCACCGAGATCTCCGCCCCGCGCCCCGGGGAACGCGTGCTCGACGTGTGCTGTGGAGCGGGCTCCTCCGCCTTGACGGCCGCCGTCAAGGTCGGCCCGGCAGGCGCGGTTGACGGGATCGACCTCTCGACCGAGCTGCTCGACCACGCCAGAACCGTTGCGGCGCAGGAGGGTCTGACCAGCGCCAGGTTCATCGAGGCCGATGTCTGCCAGTACGCCGCTTACCGGACCGCCGACGAGCCGTACGACGTCGTGCAGTCGGTGTTCGGCGTCTTCTTCCTCCAGCCGGACATGAACGGCGCGGTCTCGCGGCTGCTCGGACTGCTGCGCCCCGGCGGCCGGTTCGCCGCCACGGTGTGGGCCGAGGGCTCGATCGACGAGGTCGGCGGGGCGATCTTCGACGCCGTGCGTGAGCTGCGCCCGAACCTGCCGACGTCCTCGCCGGTGTCGGAGTCCGCGAAGAGCCTGAACACCGAGGAGAAGCTGCGCGCGTGGCTCGGCGTGCTGGGCCTGACGGACGTCGAGGTCACCAAGATCCCGCTACGGGTGCCGTTGCCCGCCGAGGAGGCGTGGTCGTTCGTGCTCGGGACGGGCCTGCACGCGTTGGTCATCGACCTGGACGAGGGCGAGCGGGAGCGCGTCCACACTCGGTACCTGGAGTTCCTCGTGGCACGCGGTATCACCGAGGTCAGGGCGGATGCCCTGGTCGGACTGGGGCGGCGCGCGTGAGGACTCCGTTCGCGCTGGTACTCAGTGCCGCACTGCTCACCGGGTGCGCGAGCGCGCCGACGGCCGCGCCGGACACGCTGCGGATCGTCACGCCGTACAAGGTCAAGAGCCTCGACCCGGTCAAGCAGGGGCTGTGGTCGCCGGAATGGGGCTACGGCGAGTTGCTGATGCGCAGCACGGAGAACGGCGACGTCGAGCCGTGGGTGCTGCAGAGCCTTCAGCCCGTGACCGGCACTCAGTGGCGGTTGGTACTGCGTCCCGGCGTGACGTTCTCCAACGGCCGCGCGCTCGACTCGGCCGTGCTCAGGACCGTGCTGGAACGGCATCTCGCGGAGAACCCGCTCGTCAAGGCGAACCTGCCGGGCGCGACGATCGAGACGCCGGACGCGACCACGGTGCTGCTGAGCACGAGCACGCCCGTGGTGAACATGCCGAGCCTGCTCGCCGACGAGCAGTCCGTGACCGTGTTCGACCCGCAGGCCCAAGGCGTCTACACGGGACCGTTCACGGTGTCCAAACTGGACGACAACGAGATGGTGCTCGCCAGGAACCCCAAGTACTGGGGCGGCCCGGCGAAGCTCTCCGAAGTGCGCGTGCGCTTCGTCCCGGACGGGCAAGCACGCCTGCTCGCCGTCCGCACGGGGGAGGCCGACATCGCCCTGTACCCGCCGACCGACGCGCTGGGCGCGGTGAAGGGTGCGACGTCCGGGCCGCGCATGGCGACCGCTTCCCAGACGTTGCAACAACTTCGCGCCATTCCGAACCTTCGGCGCGCGCCGATGAACGATCTGGCGGTGCGCAAGGCGTTCGCGCTCGCGATCGACTACGACCAGATCGCCAAGCAGGTGCTGGACGGGCTCTACCGCACGCCGAAGGGGATCTACCCCGACGTCGCTGCCTTCGCACTGGGGACGCAGCGCACCGACGTCGCCGAGGCCAAGCGCCTGCTGGATGACGCGGGGTGGACGCCCAGTTCCGCCGGTGCACGGGTGAAGGACGGCAAGCTATTGCGGCTCAACGTGATCACCTACCCACAGCAGCCGGACACGAAGGCCATCGCCGTCGCGATGCAGGCGCAGCTCGCCGCGGCGGGCATCGGCGTGCAGGTCACCGAGGTCCAGGACAACTACGAGGCGCTCAAGGGCGACGCGTGGGACGTCGGGCTGTCCTTCGACGGAACTCTCGGCTACAACTACGATCCGATCGTTCCGCTGCGGGACTTCCTGACCTCCCAGGGCTCGAAGAACTTCGGTGGCATCGCCGACCCCGAGCTGGACACCCTCGTCTCCGACCTCGGCAAGACCGCTGACGTGAGCGCCCGAACCCCTGTTCTGCACCAGATCCAGCGCTTGATCGCCGAGCGCGGTTATCTGCCGGTCGTGGCCCAGCGCAGCTCGGCGGCCGTAGTGGGCAGCGCGTTTGCCAGCTACCGCCCCTCGTCGGTGCTGCACCACGTCACCGCCACAACCCAGGCAGGCTAAGTGCTTCAAGCTCTGCTGCGGCGAGCGGGCCAGGCCCTGCTCACGTTGTTCATCGCCGCGGTCGTGGTGTGGTCACTGCAACTCGTGGCGCCCGGCGATCCGGCACGACGCGTGCTCGGAGCACTCGGTTTCAGCAATCCGACCGACGAGCAGATCGCGTCGACGCGCCGTGAACTGGGCCTCGATGTGTCTGCGCCGCAACGGCTTCTCCAGTGGCTGCTCAACGCGGTGACCGGCGACTTCGGCACCTCGTGGCGCACGGGCCGCCCGGTCACCGGAGAGCTGGTCGAACGACTCCCGGCGACGCTGCGGCTCGCGGTCGTGGCGCTGCTCCTCGCGCTCCTGGTCGCGGTTCCGCTCGCCCTGGTTGCCGCGCGGTGGCGAGGTCGAGCCCCCGATGTCGGAGCGCGCGCAGTGATGTTCCTCGGCGCGGCCACTCCGAGCTTCGTCGTGGGGACCGTGGTTCTGGAGCTGATCGTGCTGCGCGGAGGCATCGGCCGGGTGCTCGCGGACGGCTCGTGGGGCGGCGCCGTGCTGCCCGCGATCCCGTTGGCGCTCGGGGCGGGAGCAGGCTGGGCACGGGTACTGAGAACCTCGTTGGTCGAAGTCTCCGATGCGCCGTTCATCCAAATCTCCCAAGCACGCGGAGCCACTCCACTGCGGCGCCTGCTCGTCCACGCCATGCCGAGCGCGCTGCCCGCACTGCTCGCCGCGATCGGGCTCACGGTTGGTTCGCTGCTCGCAGGTGCCGCCGTGGTGGAGACGGTGTTCACGTGGCCTGGAATCGGCCGCTACCTCATCGAAGCCATTGGCGCGCGTGACGTGCCAGTTGTCCAGGCGACGGTCCTGCTCGGCGTTCTCGGCTATGTGGTCGTCAGTACCGTTGTGGACGGTGTCACGATCGCGATCACCGGGAAGGTGAAGCGGTGAACCGGCTCCTGGGAATCGTCCTCGCCGCGCTGCTCGGCGTGCTGGCGTTCGTGGTGCCGTTCCTGACTCCCGACCCGAACGGGACGGAGTACGGCGCCAAGCTCGCGGCGCCGAGCTGGGCGCATCTGCTCGGCACGGACCAGGCCGGGCGCGACGTGCTCGCCAGGATCGCCGCGGGGACCTGGGTCTCACTTGGTACGGCGTTGCTGGTCGCGGTGATCACGTTCGCGGTCGGGCTGGCGGTCGGCATGCTCGCGGCGTTGGCCGGTGGCGTCGTCGACACGGTGATCTCGCGCGTCATCGACGTGACGCTGGCCGTTCCGCAGCTCGTGCTCGCGCTGGCGATCGTCGGAGTGCTCGGTCCCGGGCACGCGAACCTGGTGCTGGCGATGTCCGTCGCGGGCTGGGCGCACCTCGCTCGTTTCGCGCGGGCTTTCGCTTCCCAGCAAACGGAAAGGCCGTTCGTGATCGCCTCACGGATGTCCGGGGTCGGCAGGTGGCGGAGCGCGGCGCGGCACGTCATGCCCGCCACCGCGACCGGGGTGCTCGCGGTGGCCACGCTGCACATCGGCGAGATCGTGCTGAGCCTCGCGGGCCTGTCCTTCCTCGGCCTCGGCGTGTCCCCACCCACCGCCGAATGGGGTCAGATGGTGGCCGAAGCTCGCGGTTATGTGGACCGCGCCCCCTGGCTCGTGCTCGCACCAGCGGTCGCGGTGCTGGTCAGCGTGGCGGCGGCCTCGCTGCTCGGAGATGCCTTGCAGGACAGGGGGAAGCGATGACCCTGGCCATTCGCGATCTGACCGTCTCCTATGGACCGCGCGGGGTGTCGTTCACCGTCGCGGACGGCGAGGTCGTTGCCCTGGTCGGCGAGTCCGGCTCCGGGAAGAGCACGCTCATCCGCGCCGTTCTGGGCACTCTCCCGCGCTCCACTGCCGTCGAAGGCGCGATCGAGCTGGCTGGCCGGAACCTGATCGGCCTGTCGGAGAAGGAACTCCGCGCGATCCGAGGCCGCGAGATCGGCTACGTCGCCCAAGACCCCTTCGGCTCCGCTGATCCACTGTGGACGGTGGGACACCACCTCCGAGAAGCCTGGCGCGTGCACGGCGAACGCCCGACGGACGTGGCACCGAGACTGGAAGGTCTCGGCGTGGCGGAGAAGTGGCTCGGGCATCGCCCGAACGCGTGGTCCGGCGGAATGCTGCAACGAGCCGACATCATCGCGGCGACCGCGCACACCCCCAGCGTCGTGCTCGCCGACGAACCGACCTCGGCACTGGACGCCTCGAGCGCCGACACCGCGCTCGCGACCCTCGTCGCGCAGACCAGGTCACTGCTCGTCGCCAGCCACGACCTCGCGCTGGTCTGCCGTCACGCCGACCGAGTTCTGTTGCTGCACAAGGGAGAACTCGTCGAGGACATCGCCGTGGAGCGCGGTGGCGTCACTCGCATGAAACAGCTCGCGCAGCACCCGCGCACGCGCGCCCTGATCGACGCCCTGCCCACCGGAAGGACCAGCCGGGCGCACGAACCCGGTGACGTGGTGGTGCGCCTGGAGAACGTCACGCTCGGCTACGGGGAGACGGAGCTGATCACCGGGCTGGACTGGGAGATCCGCGCCGGCGATGCGGTCGGCATCTGCGGCCCGTCCGGCTCCGGGAAGACCACGCTGCTGCACGCGATCGCCGGGCTGGTCCAGCCGATGCGGGGCGAGATCTGGCGCAGTGGCAGAGCGATGCCGATCTTCCAGGACGCGACGGCGAGCCTCAACCCGCGCTGGCCGGTGGGGCGAACCATCGTGGAGCCCAACAGGAACGCCGACCCGCGCGAGCTGATGGACCGGGTCGGGCTGACCGGCGTGGAGCTGGACCGCAAGCCCGCTCAGCTCTCCGGTGGGCAGCGCCAGCGCGTCGCGATCGCCCGGGCGCTCGCGGGTTCTCCGGCGGTGATCGTGGCCGACGAGCCGACAGCCTCGCTCGATCCGACCGTCGCGGCCAGTGTCGCGCGAACGCTGCGCGCGGTGACGGACTCCGGCTGCGCACTCGTCGTGGTCAGTCACGACGAGGCGCGACTCACCCAGATCGTGGACCGCGTGCACCGTTTGGACCCGGGACCTGCTTGAACGCGGTAACTTCTGGATCGTGAAGGTCGACGAGCCGTACCCCACGTCCCTGATGTCAGCCCCCATGATCATCGACACGGACGCGGGCGGAGACCCCGACGACGCCTTCGCGCTCATCGTCGCCGCGGCCGAGCCGACGCTGGCCCTCGTGGTCACCAGTGACGAGCTCGGCGGCGAGCGCGCCCGTTTCGTTCGGCACCTGCTCGACCTCCTCGGTCGCCCCGAGGTGCCGGTGGTCGCCGGGGCCGATCTCGGCAACACGCGCCTCAACTGCATCGAGGACCTGGTACCGCCCGAGGTCCCACACCAGCCGACCGACGTGCTCGCGGCCGTCACCGCCGTGTGCTCGTCCACGGACGGTCTGGTGCGCTGGGTGGGCATCGGCACCGCGTCGAACCTCGCCCCACTGCTGGCCAGGCGGTACAAGCTGGCCGACCGGTTGCTGGTGTCCCAGGTCGGCGGTGCCTTGCAGTACCGAGACCCAGAACGCGCCGACCACAACTTCCGCACCGACATCAAGGCCGCGAGCGTGCTGGTGGCCAAGGCACGGGTCCCCCGGCTCCAGCTCTCCGAGCTCACCTTCACCCCGGCGGTGGAGGTCGGGAAGGGCTCCCCGCTGCACCTGCTGCTGAGCGACCCCAGCGGACCGCCGTGGGCGAGGCTGGTCGCCGCGCACCTCGACCAGTGGTACGAGCGCTTCCACCACGCGACGATGCAGCACGACGCGCTCGCCCTGGCCGACGCGCTGGGCCTGCCGTTCACCGACTACAGCCGCCACCGCATCGCGATCGACAAGCGTGGCCGCACAACCTTGGCGCACAAGGGAACCGACGTTCTGCTCAGCGACGGCGCGCGTCTGGAACCGTACATGCGCTGGCTCACCGAGAAGGTCGAGGCCGCGTACAAGCAGGAGAGCACGGCATGATCGAGGGAACGGTCGCGGCGGGCTTCGAACCGGTGCGCGAGGAGTTCGCGCGCAACTTCGCCGAGCGCGGGGAACTCGGTGCGGCGTGCGCGGTCCACGTCGACGGCGAACTGGTCGTCGATCTGTGGGGCGGGTACCGCGACCGTTCTGGAACCCTTCCCTGGCAACGGGACACGCTCGCCACGGTGTACTCCTCGACGAAGGGTGTCGCGGCGATGGCGATGGCCGTCGCGCACTCGCGCGGGCTGTTCGACTACGACGCGCCGGTCGCGAAGTACTGGCCCGAGTTCGCTCAGGCGGGCAAGGAGAACGTGACCGTCCGGCAACTGCTGGGCTTCCAGGCCGGACTGCCCACAGTGGACACTCCACTGACCCCGGAGCTGCTCGCCGACGCCGACCGGCTCGGCGAGGTGCTCGCCAGGCAGGCGCCCGCGTGGGAACCCGGTACCGCACAGGGCTACCACCCGCTGGTGGGCGGGCTCTACGTGAGCCAGCTGCTGCGCCGCGTCGACCCGGAGGGCAGGCTCGTCGGGCGCTTCCTGGCCGAGGAGGTCGTGCCCGGCCTCGGCGAGGAGTTCTACATCGGCACCCCGGCGAGCGTGCCGGAGCGGCGGATCGCGGAGCTGGTGCCCGCCAAGCCCTCGTTGCGCGACTTCACCACGGCGGGCGGTGTTCCCGCGCGGATGATGCTGGAGTTCCTGCTGCCGTGGACGCTCACCGCGAAGTCCTTCAGCAACCCCAGGATCGGCGACATCACCAACCTGGGACGGAGTCCCTGGCGGGACTTGGACCTGCCTGCGGGCAACGGGGTCGGCACCGCCCGCGCGCTCTCCGCGCTCTACGGCGAGTTCGCCACCGGCGGGAACCGGCTCGGCGTCGACCGCGCCACGCTGCTGGCGATCGAGGCCGAGCCCGCTCCGCTCGGCGGTTCCACCCGGGACCGAGTCATGCACCTCGCCGAGGCCCGCTTCTCCCTCGGCTTCTGGAAACCGTTCCCCGCGTGGCGGTTCGGCACCGACTCGCGCGCCTACGGCACTCCTGGCGCGGGCGGCTCCTTCGGCATGGCCGACCCGGCGACACGAACCGGCTTCGGCTACGTCCCGAACCGCCTCGGCAGGCGTCTGTGGAACGACCCCCGCGAAGCAGCCCTCCGCGAAGCAGCCCTGAACTGCCTCTGATCGCGGTTCAGTCCTCGTGGTCGATCAGTGCGCTCGGAAAGAACTCGTGCGGGGAGGCCGGGTAGAGCGACCAGAGCAGATCCGAGCGCACTTCGCCGGTCAGCGTCGTGACGAGGAACTCGGCGCACCCCATCGCGAAGTGCTCCCACCTCTCACCGCGCGCTTCGTTGACCAGGACCGTCCACGCGTCCGGATCATCGCCCGGCCGCGCCAGCCAGTAGAGGTACTCCCCGTTGTCGGTCGAACCCCAGGCGATCGCACGGACCCCGGGCGCGTCGAGCACCGCAGGCTTGGCCTCGCCCTCGTTCCAGAGGTACTCCAGCGCTTCCTCTCGCTCCTCCGTGATCTCCGCGAGGTCGTAGTCGCTGCTGGAACCGGGTTCCAGCAACCAGAGGTAGCCGTCGAACTGACCGCCCCCGTAGCGCTCGATCAGCTGGACGTAGTCGGTGGGCAGAGCCGTCCGCAGGCGGCGGACGGTCTCCTCCCAGTTCACCTCGGTCCCGGCAGGTGCGGGCGGCGCGATGATGTCCGCCAGGCGATCGACCGCGTTCTCCATCGCTCAACAGTAGAGGGAATCCTGTTCAGCCCTGGTGGACGCGGACCCAGTCGACGAGCAGTTGCTGCGGGAACTGGGTGGAGCCGTCGGGGCTGCCCGGCCAGTCACCGCCGACCGCGAGGTTGAGGATCATGTAGAAGGGGTGGTTGAAGACCCACTGGCGACCGCCGAGGTCGGCGGGCGTGCGGGTCTGGTAGACGCGGCCGTCCATGGACCAGACGATCCGGTTGGGCGACCAGTCCACGGAGAAGGTGTGGAATTCCTCGTGGAACGGGCGCCCGTTCTGCACCGTGGCACCGATCCCGCCCGCACCGGAGTAGCCGGGTCCGTGCAGGGTGCCGTGCACCGTGTTGGGCACGCTGCCGATGTTCTCCATGATGTCGATCTCGCCGCACTGCGGCCATCCGACCTGGCCGATATCGGTTCCGAGCATCCAGAACGCGGGCCAGATCCCCTTGCCCGTCGGCAGCTTCATCCGCGCCTCGATCTTGCCGTAGGTGAAGGTGCGGGTGTTCTTGGTGATGAGCTTGCCGGAGGTGTACTGACAGGGCTGGCCATTCCAGCACTGCACACCGGAGTTCTCCCTGCGCGCGGTGATGACGAGCTGTCCGGCACCATTTGTGGAAACGTTTTCTCGACGGGTCGTGTACGCCTGGAGCTCGTGGTTTCCCCAGCCGTTGCTGCCGTTGCCGGGTTCGTAGGACCACTTGCTCTGGTCGGGGGCTCCGCCTGCGGGACCGTTGAACTCATCCGACCAGACCACGGCCGCCGAGGCCGAGGCGGGGGCGAGTGGCAGTGCTGTCAGAACGGCGGCGAGAACGAGCAGAACTCGACGTGATGACACGCTCGACTCCATTCGTCACGAGCGCGAGAGAGCGCTCCCATGAAGGCGGCGGACCCCCATTTGACAAGGCAGCGGGCCCGCCGTCAACGGGCGGAGGAGCACATTAGCCCGAATGCCGAGCGTTAATCCGTAAACCACGGATGTGAACCCCCGGACGGCTTGAGACGTATGGACGGTTCGTACGTGTCCGATTGCCGTTAGTTTCCTGGTTAACCACGGGGCGCAAACGGTGACGGCGAGAACGAGGGGATCCTCCAGTGTCAAAGTCGATCAATACCGTGGTCCTGTCCCTGTCCAGGGCGGTCGTCGGCCTGCTCTTCGCCTGCCACGGCGCGGCGTCGCTGTTCGGCGTGCTCGGCGGCGCGGGGGGCAAGGGTGGAACCGTGGCCTTCGCGGTGTGGCCGGGCTGGTTCGCGGCGGTCATCCAGTTCGCGGGCGGCCTGCTCGTGCTGGTCGGCCTGTTCACCAGGCCCGCCGCGATCCTCTGCTCCGGCTCCATGGCATACGCCTACTTCGTGTCCCACCAGCCCAAGGGCCTGTTCCCGATCGAGAACGGCGGGGTGCCCTCGGCGCTGTACTGCTGGTTCTTCCTGCTCATCGCGGTACTCGGTCCCGGGAGGTACGCGCTCGACTCCTGGCTCGCCCGGCGCGGCGGCACCAGGTCCGAAGCCGTGCCCGTGACCGTGTGAGACCGCCGAGCGCCGGTCCCTGCCACGCGGCCGTCGTGCGTGGCAGGATCGGCGTGGTCGTCGGGCTCGGGGAAGGAACGCGATGAGCCGCTTGCCGGTGCTGGACGGGGACGGCCTGCGCGCTCGGCTCCCGATGGGCGCGGCGATCGAGGCTATCCACCTGGCACTGCGTTCCGGTCTCGACCCCTCGGCCGATCCGGCGCGCACGGTGGTGCCCGCCGACCACGGGCAGATCCTGGTGATGCCCTCGCTCACCCCGGCCCACGCGGGGGTCAAGCTGATCACGGTCACCCCGGACAACCCGGAGCGCGGCCTGCCCCGCGTCCAGGGCGTGTACCTGTTGCTGGACGCGCTGACCCTGACACCGCACCTGGTGCTCGACGGCGCGGCGCTGACCGCGATCCGCACTCCGGCGGTCAGCGCGGCGGCCGCCGACCTCATCGCGGTGAACGAGGCGTCCCGCCTGGTGGTGTTCGGTACCGGACCGCAGGCGTGGGGTCACATCGAGGCGCTCCGCGTCGTCCGCCCGGTCAGCGACGTGACAGTGGTGGGGCGCAACGGAAATCGGGTCGCCGAGCTGGTGGGCCGGTGCGTCGCGGCGGGCCTGCGGGCCACGGCGGGAAGCCCCGACGCCGTCGCGGACGCGGACCTCGTCGCGTGCTGCACGACCGCGCGCACCCCGCTGTTCGACGGCGGCAAGCTCGCGCCGCACGCCACCGTGCTCGCGATCGGGTCGCACGAACCCGACTCGCGCGAGGTCGACACCGCCACCGTCACCCGCGGCGAAGTGATCGTCGAGGACATCCCCACCGCTCTCCGAGAAGCGGGCGATGTGGTCCTGCCGATCGGCGAGGGCGCACTCCGCCCCGACGACCTCATCCCCCTGACTTCCTTGGCGCGCGGGGAAAAACGCCTCGACCCGAGCACGCCGAAGGTCTTCAAGTCCGTCGGCATGGCGTGGCAGGACCTGGCAGTGGCGGCACTCCTAGCCTGACCCGGCGCCGCTGTCAAAACCCCAACGAACCCAATGTGGCATTTGTTGCGTCTGGCGTAACAAATGCCACATTGGGTTCATAAGAACGGGGTGGGTCAGACGGTGAAGCCCAGGGCGCGGAGCTGCTCGCGGCCGTCGTCGGTGATCTTGTCGGGACCCCACGGCGGCATCCACACCCAGTTGATGCGGACGTCGCTGACGAGACCGCCGCCCGGGCCGCCCACCAGGGCCGCGCGGGTCTGGTCCTCGATCACGTCGGTCAGCGGGCAGGCCGCCGAGGTCAACGTCATGTCGACGATCGCGATCTCGCCGGACTCCTCCGACTCGACGCGGATGTCGTAGACCAGGCCGAGGTCGACGACGTTGATGCCCAGTTCGGGGTCGACCACGTCGCGCATGGCCTCTTCCAGGTCAGCCAGCTCCGGCTGGTCCGCCTTGGGCGCGGTGTCCGGCATCCCGGCGGCTCCCCGGATCACGTCCTCGGTCATGTCCCAGTCCCTTCGACCCGCGCAACCGCGTCCTTGAAAGCCATCCAGCCCAGCAGCGCGCACTTCACGCGCGCCGGGTACTTCGCGACACCGGCGAAGGCGATCCCGTCCTCCAGGACGTCCTCGTCCGGCTCGATCTTGCCGCGCCCCTGCATCAGGCGCAGGAACTCCTCGTGCTTGGCGAAGGAGTCACCGACGGTGCCGTCGACCACGAGGTCGGTCAGCACCGACGTCGACGCCTGGCTGATCGAGCAGCCCTGCGCGTCGTAGGAGACGTCGACGACCTTGGCCTCGGCGCCGGAGCCCTCCAGCTTGACCCGCAGCGTGACCTCGTCGCCGCACGTGGGGTTCACGTGGTGCACCTCGGCGTCGAACGGGTCGCGCAGGCCGCGGCGGTGCGGGTTCTTGTAGTGGTCCAGGATGATCTCCTGGTACATCTGTTCCAGTTGCATCAGCGCTTTCCCCTCACACCACGCCGAAGAAGCGCTTCGCCTCGCGGACGGCCGCGACCAGCGCGTCGACCTCTTCGAGGGTGTTGTACAGGTAGAACGAGGCGCGCACCGACGCCGCGACACCGAGCTTGCGGTGCAGCGGCCACGCGCAGTGGTGACCGACCCTGATCTCCACGCCGAGGCTGTCCAGCACCTGGCCCGCGTCGTGCGCGTGCACCCCGTCGATGTCGAAGGCCACCGCGCCACCGCGCAGCACGAGGTCGGTCGGGCCGACGATCCGCACACCGTCCACTTCGGACAGTCCGCGCAGTGCGGCCTCGGTGAGCGCGAGCTCGTGCGCGTGCACCCGCTCCATGCCCACCACGGACAGGTAGTCCACCGCGGCGCCGAGCCCGATCGCCTGCGAGGTCATCGGAACGCCCGCCTCGAACCGCTGCGGCGGCGGCGCGAAGGTGGAGCCCTCCATGCGGACCAGCTCGATCATCGAGCCGCCGGTGAGGAACGGCGGCATCGCCGCGAGCAGGTCGTAGCGCCCGTAGAGCACGCCGATCCCCGACGGCCCGAGCATCTTGTGCCCGGAGAACACCGCGAAGTCCACGTCGAGCGCGCGGAAGTCGACCGGCATGTGCGGGACCGACTGGCACGCGTCGAGCACCGTCAGCGCGCCGACTTCCTTGGCGCGCTTGACGATCCGCTCGACGGGGGTGATCGCACCGGTCACGTTGGACTGGTGGGTGAACGCGACGACCTTGGTCCGCTCGGTGATCACACTGTCCATATCGGACAGATCGACACGACCGTCCTCGGTCACCCCGAACCACTTCAGCGTGGCCCCGGTCCGCTCGCAGACCTGTTGCCACGGAACGAGGTTCGCATGGTGCTCGATCTCGGTGATGACGACCTCGTCACCGGGCCCGAGCCGGAAACGCTCGGCTGGGGCACCGGCGACGGAGGCGTTGCTCATCGCGTAGGCGACCAGGTTGACGCCCTCGGTGGCGTTCTTGGTGAACACCACCTCCTCCTGGTCGACGCCGACGAAGGCCGCGATGCGAGCACGCGCGCTCTCGTAGGCGTCGGTGGCCTCCTCCGACAGCTGGTGCGCACCTCGGTGCACGGCCGCGTTGGAGGTCTCCAGGAACGTCCGCTCCGCGTCCAGAACTTGGCGCGGGCGTTGCGAGGTCGCTCCGGAGTCCAGGTAGACCAAGGGCTTTCCGTCGCGCACGGTCCTGCCGAGGATCGCGAAATCCCCGCGGATCGCCGCCACGTCAAGCGGGAGCGGGCCAGCTGCGACAGTCATGTCGGCCCTCCTCTCAACGAATCAACGAACGCTCGTGGTGGTGGAAGCAGTCAGGATCAGGCAGAAGCCGTGTAGCGCACGTAACCGTCGCGCTCCAGCACCTCGGCCAGCTCGGCGCCGCCGGACTCCACGATGCGCCCGCCCGCGAAGACGTGCACGAAGTCCGGGGTGATGTGCTTGAGGATGCGCGTGTAGTGCGTGATCAGCAGGACACCGGTCTCACCGTTGGCCTTGTAGCGGTTCACGCCCTCGGACACCACGCGCAGCGCGTCGACGTCCAGGCCGGAGTCGGTCTCGTCGAGGACGGCGAACTTCGGCTTGAGCAGCGCCAGCTGGAGGATCTCGTGGCGCTTCTTCTCACCGCCGGAGAAGCCCTCGTTGACGCTGCGCTCGGCGAAGGCCGGGTCGATGTCCAGCTCGGCCATGGCCTGCTTGACCTCCTTGACCCAGTGGCGCAGCGCGGGAGCCTCCTCGCGCACGGCGGTGGCCGCGGTGCGCAGGAAGTTCGACATCGACACGCCCGGAACCTCGACCGGGTACTGCATGGCGAGGAACAGGCCCGCGCGAGCGCGCTCGTCCACGCTCATCTCCAGCACGTCCTCGCCGTCCAGCAGCACGGAACCGCCGGTGACGTCGTACTTGGGGTGCCCGGCGATCGCGTAGGCCAGGGTGGACTTGCCCGAGCCGTTGGGGCCCATGATCGCGTGGGTCTCGCCCGCCCTGATGGTCAGGTCGACGCCCTTGAGGATCTCCTTGGCGCCGTCCTCGGTCGCGACCGTGACGTGCAGGTCCTTGATCTCCAGCGTGGCCATTGTTCTTCGTTCTCCTGATGTGGCGAGAAAGCAGTCAGCGGTTGGTCGGGGTGGTGACGTCCACGTGGACATCGCCGTCGTGCACGGAGGTCGCGTAGACGTCCACGGGGTCGAAGGCGGGCGGGCTGAGCGGCTCACCGGTCTCCAGGTCGAAGCAGGCGCCGTGCAGCCAGCACTCGATGCCCTCGCGCCCCACCTCGCCCTCGCTCAGCGCGACCTCGGCGTGCGAGCACTCATCGCGCAGCGCGTGCACCTTCTCGCCCTTGCGGACGAGGACCACGGGGGTGCCCGCGACCTCGAAGCCGACGGGCTTGCCGTCGGTCAGCTCGGCCAGCGGGCAGACCCGGGTGGTCATCAGACGCCCACGGCTTCCAGCTCGGCCTCGATGGCGGCTTCGAGCCGCTCGCGGACCTCGGGCACGGTGATCTTGGCGATGATCTCGTGGAAGAAGCCGCGCACGACCAGCCGTCGCGCCTGCTCCACCGGGATTCCCCTGGCCTGCAGGTAGAACAGCTGCTCGTCGTCGAAGCGGCCGGTGGCGCTGGCGTGGCCCGCGCCCTCGATCTCGCCGGTCTCGATCTCCAGGTTCGGCACCGAGTCCGCGCGCGCCCCGTCGGTCAGCAGCAGGTTGCGGTTGAGCTCGAAGGTGTTCGTGGCCTCGGCCGCCGCGCGGATCAGCACGTCGCCGATCCACACGGTGTGCGCGTCCTCGCCCTGCAGCGCGCCCTTGTAGACCACGTTGCTGCGGCAGTTCGGCACGCCGTGGTCGACGAACAGGCGGTGCTCCAGGTGCTGGCCGGCGTCGGCGAAGTACACGCCGAGCAGCTCCGCGTCGCCGCCGGGACCGTCGTAGGCCACGGTCGGGCTGATGCGCACCAGGTTCCCGCCGAGGGTCACCACGGTGTGCCGCAGCGTCGCGTCGCGGCCGACCTTGGCGTGGTGGGAGGTCACGTGGACCGCGTCGTCGGCCCAGTCGATCACGGTGACGACGGTGAGCTTCGCGCCGTCGCCCACGACGACCTCGACGTTGTCCGCGAGCACGCCGCTGCCCCGGTAGTCCAGGACGACAACGGCTTCGGAGAACTGCTCCGCGCGCAGCTGCACGTGGCCGTAGGCGGTCACGCCCTCGCCCGCGCCGGTGATCGTCACCAGCACCGGCTCGGTCGCGACGATCTCCTTGCCGACGGTGACCAGGGTGGCTCCGGTGAAGGAGTTCCACGCCTGCGCGGCGACCCGGTCACCCGGGGTGCCCGCGACGCCGAGGCGGGCGTCGCCGCGCTCGACGGTCTCCACCGCGACGCCCTCGCCCGCGACGACCTCGACGGTCGTCTTGCCCGTGGTCGCGGCCTCACCGAGGTGCAGGCCCGCGATGCGCTTGAGCGGGGTGAAGCGCCAGTTCTCCTCGCGGCCGCCGGGCACCTCGAAGGCGTCGACGTCGAAGGAGGTGAACCACTCCGACCGGGTCATGCCGGGGGCGATCCGGCTGGCCGGGGTGGTGCTGTTGGTGTCGGTCGAAACGGCCATGTCAGCCGACGGCCCCTTCCATCTGAAGCTCGATGAGCCGGTTCAGCTCGAGCGCGTATTCCATCGGCAGTTCGCGGGCGATCGGCTCGACGAAGCCGCGCACGATCATCGCCATGGCCTCGTCCTCGGTCAGGCCGCGGGACATCAGGTAGAAGAGCTGGTCCTCGCTGACCTTCGAGACGGTGGCCTCGTGGCCCATCGCGACGTCGTCCTCGCGGATGTCCACGTACGGGTAGGTGTCGGAGCGGCTGATGGTGTCCACCAGCAGCGCGTCGCACTTCACCGTCGACTTCGAGTGGTGGGCGCCCTTGTTCACCCGGACGAGACCGCGGTAGGAGGTGCGGCCGCCGCCGCGCGCCACCGACTTGGAGATGATCGTCGAGGAGGTGTGCGGCGCGAGGTGGGTCATCTTGGCGCCCGCGTCCTGGTGCTGGCCCTCGCCTGCGAAGGCGATGGAGAGCACCTCGCCCTTGGCGTGCGGGCCCATCAGCATGACGGCCGGGTACTTCATGGTCACCTTGGAGCCGATGTTGCCGTCGACCCACTCCATGGTCGCGCCCTCTTCGGCCTTGGCGCGCTTGGTGACCAGGTTGTAGACGTTGTTCGACCAGTTCTGGATCGTGGTGTAGCGGCAGCGGCCGCCCTTCTTCACCACGATCTCCACGACCGCGGAGTGCAGCGAGTCCGAGGAGTAGATCGGGGCGGTGCAGCCCTCGACGTAGTGGACGTAGGCGTCCTCGTCGACGATGATCAGCGTCCGCTCGAACTGGCCCATGTTCTCGGTGTTGATCCGGAAGTAGGCCTGCAGCGGGATCTCCACGTGCACGCCCTTGGGCACGTAGATGAACGAGCCGCCGGACCACACGGCGCCGTTGAGCGCGGAGAACTTGTTGTCACCGTGCGGGATGACCGAGCCGTAGTACTCGCGGAAGAGCTCCGGGTGCTCCTTCAGCGCGGTGTCGGTGTCCAGGAAGATGACGCCCTGGGCCTCGAGCTCCTTGTTGATCTGGTGGTAGACCACCTCGGACTCGTACTGCGCGGCGACACCGGCGACCAGGCGCTGCTTCTCCGCCTCGGGGATGCCGAGCCGGTCGTAGGTGTTCTTGATGTCCTCGGGCAGGTCCTCCCAGCTCTGGGCCTGCCGCTCGGTGGAACGCACGAAGTACTTGATCGAGTCGAAGTCGATCCCGCTCAGGTCGGAGCCCCAGCTCGGCATCGGCTTGCGGTCGAACAGCCGCAGGCCCTTCAGCCGCGACTCCAGCATCCACTCCGGCTCGTCCTTCTTCGCGGAGATGTCGCGCACGACCTCCTCGCTGAGGCCGCGGCGCGCGCTCGCTCCGGCGTCGGTGGCATCCGCCCAGCCGTACTCGTAACGACCGAGGCTGGCGATCGTCTCTTCCTGCGTGAGCGGCTCGGTCACCGTGGTGGGTGTGCGCTGTTCGGCAGCGGCAGTCATACGGGCTCCCTGAAGGAATCGGGGCAGGTCTCATCCGCGTCCGGTGCGGCTTCCGGACCCTGGCTCTTCTGGTGCTTCTCCCGCGTGGAGGCGGGAAGGTGGGTGGTGCACGCCGCGTCGCCCCTGGCGATCGTGGCCAGTCGCTGCACGTGGGTGCCGAGCAGGTCGGCGAACGCCGCCGTCTCGGCCTCGCAGAGTTGCGGGAACTCCGCGGCCACGTGGGCGACCGGGCAGTGGTGCTGGCACAGCTGCTCGCCGGCGCCGACCTGGCGGGTCGAGGCAGCGTATCCCTCGTGGGTCAGCGCCAGCGCGAGCGCCCTCGCCCTGGCGTTGGGGTCGGGATTGGCCAGCACCGAGGCGCGGTGCCGCTCCACCAGCGTGGCCATCCGCTGCTCGGCGAAGGCGCGCACCGCCTGCTCCCCACCAGCGTCGGCGAGGAAGCGCAGCGCGGCGACCGCGAGGTCGTCGTAGGCGTGCCCGAACCGGCCGCGGCCGGTCTCGGTGAGCAGGAACAGCTTCGCCGGGCGGCCCCGTCCCCGCTGCACCTTGGTGGAGGCCTCGCGGGTGCGGACCTCGCCGTCGGCGAGCAGCGCGTCGAGGTGGCGCCGCACGGCGGCCGGGCTCAGACCCAGCTCGTCGGCGATCACCGCGGCGGTCAGCGGTCCCCGCTCCAGCAGCAGCCTGGCCACGCCCTGGCGGGTGCGGCCGTCGGCGTGCTCCCGCTGCGCTGGCTGCGCAGCCGGTGACGGGGGCCCGACGTTTTTCACAACACAAGTCTTGCTTATTTCCTCCGGCGGGGCAAAGCGCCCCCTCCCAGCGTGACCCGACTCACCCCCGGCGCCGGTCAGCGAGGCTTTCCCGCCCGGAGCGGGCTCACTCGATCCGGGATCGATAGTGTTCAGCGGCGTGAGGGCGGGCGAGAAGACACCACCTGCGGACACCGGGTCCCAGGCGGGCCCGGGTGCCGTGTCGCTGAACTCCGTCGAGCTCCGCCAGCTCGACTGGGTCCGGCGTCTGGGCACGCTGGGCGCGCTGCTGATGGCGGTGGGCGCGGCGGGCGCGGGCGCGGCGCCGGTGTTCAACCCGGTGCCGAGGGTGCCGCTGATCGGCCTGCTGCCGAGGGTGCCGACCGTCTCGATGGCGATCGTCTACACCGGCATGTTCCTGGTGATCTCCTCCTGGCTGTGGCTGGGCAGGCTGACCGCCTCGGGCAGGCCGAGGGTGATCTCGCGCTCGCAGATGGACCGCACGCTGGTCATGTGGATGATCCCGCTGGCCATCGCCCCGCCGATGTTCTCCCGCGACGTCTACAGCTACCTGGCGCAGAGCAAGATCGCCTTCCTCGGCCTCGACCCGTACGAGGTCGGCCCCGCGCAGGCGCTCGGCGTCGACGACCCGCTGACCAGGGGCGTTCCCAACGTCTGGCGGGACACCCCTGCCCCGTACGGCCCGTTCTTCCTCACGCTGGGCAAGCTGGTCAGCTGGATCGCCGGGGACCACGTGGTGACCAGCGTGCTGCTGCACCGGGTCATCGCGCTCGCGGGCATCGCGATGATGCTCTGGGCGGTCCCCCGCCTGGCCCGCAGGTGCGGCGTGCGGCCGGTGACCGCGCTGTGGCTCGGCCCCGCCAACCCGCTCGTGCTGTTCCACCTGGTCAGCGGCGTGCACAACGAGGCGCTGATGGTCGGGCTGATGCTGGCCGGGCTGGAGATCGCGCTGCGCCCCGGGATGCGCTGGATCCTGATCGGCGCCACGGTGATGACCTGCGCCGCGGCCGTGAAGGTCAGCGCGGCGCCCGCGCTCGGCTTCCTCGGCGTGGCGCTCGCGCTGCGCTGGGGCGGCACGTTCAAGGACCTCTTCCGCGCGGCCGGGTTGCTGATCGCGGTGTTCGCCGGGGTGCTGGCGGTGATCGTCCTCGGCAGCGGTCTGTCGCTGGGCTGGGAGGACTCGCTCGTCGCGCTGGAGAAGATCCAGTCGTGGAAGTCGCCGATGACGTGGCTCGGCGGGCTCGGCGGTTCGCTCGGCGTGCTGCTGGGCTTCGGCGACCACACCGCGTCGGTGACCGCGGCGTGGCGCGTCGCGGGCGGGATCGGCGCGGTGGCGGTGCTGGGGTGGCTGCTGTGGACGTGCTTCCGCCGCGGTGAGCGCTACCTGCACCCGATCACCGGCGTGGGCATCGCGCTGGGCACCATGGTGGTACTCGGTCCCATCGTGCACCCGTGGTACCTGGTGTGGGCCGTGGTCCCGCTGGCCGCGTCGACGAACTCGCTGCGGTTCCGGGTGGTCGCGGTCGTGCTGAGCATCGCGATGTCGGTCGTGGACACCCCGCCGGGCGCGAACTACGGCGGCCGCGAGTTCGTGGTGCCGTGGGCGATCCTCGCCGGGCTGGCCATCGCGGGGCCGCTGGTGCTGGCCGTGCGCAAGCGGATGCCGGGGCGGGTGCGGGCGCCGCGATCGGCCTCCCAGTAACGAGTGCGCCAGCTCACCCGCTTAGGCTCTGCTCCCGTGGACCCCAGAGCCGACTCCGCCGCGCTGGACGTCAGCGGGCTGGTCAAGCGCTTCGGTTCGACCACCGCCGTCGACGGGCTCGACCTCCGAGTGGCACGCGGTACCGTTTTCGCCCTGCTCGGCCCGAACGGCGCGGGCAAGACGACGACCGTGGAGATCTGCGAGGGCTTCCAGCGCCCCGACTCCGGAACCGTGCGGGTGCTCGGGCTCGACCCGATCGCCGACTCGGCGAGGCTGCGCCCCAGGATCGGCGTGATGCCGCAGGGCGGCGGCGCCTACCCGGGAGTGCGCGCGCGGGAGATGCTGGAGCTGGCCGCCTCCTACGCCGCCAGCCCGCTCGGCGTGGACTGGCTGCTGCACGAGCTGGGCCTGTGGGAGGTCCGGCGGACGATCTTCAAGCGGCTCTCCGGCGGCCAGCAGCAGCGGTTGTCGCTGGCCTGCGCGCTGGTCGGCCGCCCGGAGCTGGTGTTCCTCGACGAGCCGACCGCGGGGATGGACCCGCAGGCCCGCCGCCTGGTCTGGGAGCTGGTCGGCGCGCTGCGCTCCGACGGCGTGACGGTGGTGCTGACCACGCACCTGATGGACGAGGCCGAGCAGCTCGCCGACCGGGTCATGATCATCGACAACGGCCGCGTGCTGACCGAGGGCAGCCCCGACGAGCTGACCAGCCGCGACGCCAGCTGCCGGACGCTGACCTTCCGCTCCCGCGCCGGGCTCAGCCTGGACCTGCTCTCCGGCGCGCTTCCCGAGTCGTGCACCGCGGTGGAACCGAGTCCCGGGAACTACCTCGTCGAGGGCGAGATCGACCCGCAGGTGGTGTCCACGGTGACCTCGTGGTGCGCGCAGCAGGGCGTGCTCGCCGACGAGCTGCGCGTGGGCAGGCGCGGCCTGGAGGACGTGTTCCTCGAACTGACCGGACGGGAGCTGCGGTCATGACCAGGTTCGCCGAGGGCGCGTTCCGCCCCGCTCCCGGACGCGCGCCGCTGGGGTCGATGCTGCTGGCACAGACCCGTGCTGAGACCCGTTTGGTACTGCGTCACCCGGAGCAGCTGCTGCTCAACCTGCTGATCCCGATGGCACTGCTGGTGGGACTGAGTCTGCTGCCGCTGCTGTCGCTGCCCGAACCCAGGGTCGACTCGGTGACCCCGCGCATCCTCGCGCTGGCCGTGATGTCCTCGGCGTTCACCGGACAGGCGATCGCGCTCGGCTTCGACCGGCGCTACGGCGTGATCAAGCGCCTCGCCGCGACCGCGCTGCCGCGCTGGCTGCTCGTGGTGGGCCGGGTCTCGGCGGCGTTGATCGTCGTCGCCGCGCAGCTGGTGGTGCTCGGCGTGCTCGCGGCGCTGCTCGGGTGGCAGCCCGCCGCGTCCGGCCTGCTCGCGGCCGTGGTGCTGGTGGTGCTGGGCACCCTGGCCTTCGGCGCGCTGGGCGTGCTGCTCGGTGGCGCGCTGCGCGCGGAGGTCGTGCTGGCGCTGGCCAACGTGGTGTGGTTCGCGCTCCTGCTGGCCGGGGGCATCATCGTGCCGTTGGACCAGCTGCCCGACGGCTTGGCCGCCGTGGTGGGCTGGCTGCCCTCCGGCGCGCTCGCCCAGGGCTTGGACTCGGTGCTGACGCTGGGCGGCTGGCCCGGGTGGCAGTCCCTCGTGGTACTCGTGGCCTGGGGAGCAGGAGCGGGACTGCTCGCCGCCCGCACCACCAAGCTCGCCTAGGCCCTGTCCGGTAAGTCATCAGGTTTGCCGGTCTTGAAGACCACCCAACCCCCGCCCCGGCCGTCTTCAACGACAGCAAACCCCGCAAGACCGCAGGGTTTGCGGCGGTTAGCGATGATCAACAGCGGGGTTTGCTGGTCTTGAAGACACCCCAACCTCGGCGACACCGTGACCGGAACGCACAGCGCAACCACTTGCAGGACAGGGCCTAGCCCCGTCCCGCCCCACACCGCCCCTGGCCCACCGCCGCATTGGTTTCACTCGTGCGGCGGCGCGGGGGCGGTGTCGAGCTGGGCGAGGAGGGTCTTGGGGGCCACCATCCGGTAGGCCTCCTCGACGATCTCGCCGATCTCCGCCCACTCCAGCTCCACGTCGAGGTAGACGCCGAGCCAGCCCCGGTGCCCGACGTAGGGCGGCCGGAAGAAGCGCGCCGGTTCCTCGGCCGCCAGCTCCTCCTGCACTCCCGGCGGGGCCGCGCACCAGAAGCCGAGCCGGTCGTCGTGGTGGTGGTGCGCGTAGGTGACGAAGGTCTTGCGGTCGCGGACGAACCACGTCGGCTCGCCGTGGCTGAGGCGCTCGGTGGTCTCGGGCAGGGCGAGGCACAGCTTGCGCAGCTGCGGCAGCGGGTCGGCTGTCATCACCCGATACTGCACCCGGACCGGCGTGATCAGCAGTGCAACCTTGGCGGCAACCCGGTCCTGTCCGGTACTCGGTCCCGATAGGTGCGCACGGACCAGTCGACGAAGCGGTGGACGTCGGCGAAGGTGCTCGCCAGTCCGAGGGAGACCCGCACGCCGCCGCCGTTGGGCACGCCCATCGCGCCGAGGTAGTCGTCCAGGGTGATCATGGTGCCGTCGGTCGGGGTCGCGAGCTGGGTCACCCCGAGCGACAGCGCCGCCTCGCCCGCGCCCGGGTTGCAGAAGCACCCGGTGCGCAGGGAGATCCCCGCCGCCGCCGACTCGCGGCTGACCAGGCGCTCGTCGACGAGGTCGCCGTCGGGGGTGAGGAAGTTGAAGGCGATCGTGCCGCCGCGCCCCTCGGTCGTGCGGGGGCCGTAGACGAGCACCATCGGCTCGCCGTTGCCGTGCCGGAGTTCGCAGAGCTCCTCCAGCAGCCACGCGGTCAGGCAGCGCACGCGGGTGTGGATGGTCGGCATGCCGATCTGGCTGATCCACCGCAGTCCGACCGAGACGTCGGGCAGCTGCAGGAAGTTCAGCGTGCCGTCCTCGAAGGCACCGGGTGCCGGGTCGAGCCGGTGCCAGTCGCCGAGCGCGCTCGCGCCCCAGATGGTGCCGCCGGAGAACCAGGGGCGGGTCAGCTCCTCCACCGCGTCCCTGCGGGCGACCAGCGCGCCGACGCCCGTGGGGTAGCCGAAGACCTTGTACCAGCTGACCGGGACGAAGTCCGGCTTGTGCACCGACAGGTCGAGTGAGTTGCTCGGCGCGAAGGCGGCGGCGTCCAGCAGCACGCGCCAGCCGAGGCGCTGCGCCAGCTGGACCCATTCGAGCGGGTGCTGCACGCCGGTGAAGTTGCTCTGCGCGGGGTAGGCGAACAGCCGGGGCCCGGTCCGCTCGCGGTCGAGCTCGGCGAGCAGGGCCTCCTCGGGGACGCGCATGTCCGGTCCGCTGATGTGCGCGAGGCCGATGGAGGAGCCGCGGTTGCGGGCGTACTCGCGGATGCCCACGACGGAGTTGTGGTTGTCCTGGGTGAGCAGCAGCCGCCCCTGGGGGCCGAACGGGAACGCTTCGCCGACCAGACGGCACGCGCCGGTGGCGTTCGAGGTGAAGATCACCACGTACTCGTCCGGGTCGGCGTTGAAGAACCGCAGCACGTCGCCGCGCACGGCCTCGACCAGCTCGGTGGAGCGCACGGACGAGGGGCTGTCGGAGTGCGGGTTGCCGTAGACGCTGGAGCGCAGGCGGGCCAGCTGCGCCCGCAACTGCGCGTCGGAGACCAGGCCGGAGCCGGTGTAGTCGAGGTAGCAGTGCTCCTCGGCGTCCAGGTGCCGGTACTCGGTACCGCGAAGCCGGTCGAGGGCGGCGGTGTCGGAATATGCCGGGTAGCGCAGCAGGAATGCTTCCTCGTCGCGCCTGCCGCCACGAACCGAGGACTTTTTACGAATCATGTTCCACATTCGCGCTCACCGCCTTTCCCATCGAACCCGCAGCGCAGAGGGGGTCGGAAACAGGATAGGGAATCACCCCAACGGGAGTGGTCACAATCAGACCCAGATGAAAGGGCAAACGTTGGGCGGCGACCTCTGATATGCACTCAGATCGACTGCACGTTGCACGTCGCCGGGGTGGGCGGTCCGTCTCAGGGAGGCCGACCTACGATCGGTGGGTGCCCGCATCGTCCCTGCTCCGCGTCGCCGCGATCGTCAACGTGGTGATGCAGTCGATCATCGCGGTGACCGGTTCGGTGGTCCGGGTGACCGGCTCCGGCCTCGGCTGCCCGACCTGGCCCAACTGTCAGCCCGGCAGCCTCGTCCCGGTACCGCACCCCGAGTTCGACCAGGTGCAGCAGTGGATCGAGTTCGGCAACCGGCTGCTCTCCGGCCTGGTCGGCGTGGTGGCGCTGGTCTGCCTCTACCTGGCGTGGAAGCGCACGCCGCGCGGCTCCAGGCAGGTGCGGCTCGCCGCGATCATCCTCGTCGGGGTGCTAGCCCAGGGCGTCGTCGGCGGCATCGTGGTGCTGCTCGGCCTGGTGTGGTGGACGGTCGCCTTCCACCTGCTCGTCTCGATGGCGCTGGTGTGGGCCTCGGTGCTGTTCCTGCACTCGGTGGCCGAGGGCGTGGAGGGCGAGTACCGCTCGCTCGTGCCGCGCCCGCTGCGCCAGCTGCTGATCGTCACCACGGTCGCGCTGGCCGTGGTCCTGGTGCTGGGCACCATGGTCACCGGCGCGGGCCCGCACGCGGGCGACCCGGAGACGCCTCGGCTGAACCTGCCGATCGCCCAGCTCGCCCAGTTCCACGCGGACGCGCTGTTCCTGTTCCTGGGCATGCTGATCGCGCTCGGTTTCGCGCTGCGCGCGGTGAACTGGACCCGGCTGATGCGGCGGTGGTACTGGGTTCTCGTCGCGACCGTGCTCGCCCAGGGCTCACTGGGCATGGTCCAGTACTGGACGGGCGTGCCGGAGTCGCTGGTGTCCTTCCACGTCCTCGGTGCCGCCGCCGTCACTGCCGTGATGGCCGGGCTGTGGACGGTGTGTGGGGAGCGCGTGCCCACTCCTGGAGCTGGTGAACCAGAGCTTCCGAGCGAGCCTCGTCATAAGGCTCCAGCGACGACGGCGTGAGCGTGCCGCGGTCGACGTAGTTCCCGGACTCACCCGGCTGCGGGCCGGTCGCTGTCCTGCGTCCCAGGCGCGGCGAGTCGCTTGACGGTGTCCCACTGGTCGTTGCCCGTGATCATGATCAGTGTGTCGATGGCGAGCACGTTCACCGCAAAGATGGTCTCGACGCTGTCGGCGGTCGCAGCGTCGACCGTGGCCGTCTGCAGGCCCGCGTTGCCAAGGAACCCTTGCGGGGGCGGGATCTCCGTTGACGACGCGCTCGTTGATCCGCTTGGCAGCGGCCCTGACCTGCCCGATCGAGGCGTGGTCACACTCGTCGCGGGTCAGCAGGCGCAGGTGCGGCTCAGATCGGCCTCCTACGCTCGAACCGGTGGATACTCAGTTTCTTTTGGTACTCGGTACCGTAAAGAACTTAGTACCGGTCGTTACGCTGCCCGTGTGGCCGACCTGAGAGATCGCAAGCGCCAGCGAGCGCGGGACCAGATCGTGGACGCCGCCTTCGCGCTGTTCGCGAAGCGGGGCTTCCACGACGTGACAGTCACCGAGATCGCCGAGCGGGCCGAGGTGGGGCGGACGACGTTCTTCCGCTACTTCGGCGACAAGCAGGAGGTCGTCTTCTCCGACGAGCAGGGCCTGCTGGAGCAGATGACCGAGCACCAGCGCGCGTTCGATCCCGTTACCGCGAGGAGCGTCTGTCCCGCGATGCGGCAACTGCGCGGGACGGTTCTCGCACTGTGCGAGGCGATCACCAAGGACAGGAAGCGCTACCTGGTGCACGAGCGGCTGCTGGAGGAGAACCCCGAGCTGGTGGACCGCAGCATTCGCAAGGTCCAGCGCTTCACCCAGGCCCTCGAAGACGTCCTAGTGGAACGGGGCACGCCGAGAGAGATCGCGGTGCTCGCGGCGCAGCTGTCGCTCGGCTGTTTCCAGGCGGGCCGACGACTCGCCGACGGGAACCCGTCCAGGCTGGTCAGCGAGGTCGAAGCCGCTTTCGAGCGCGTGGTGGGGCGGCGACCGTGAGCACACGCGCACGCATTCTGGAAGTGACTGCGGAGTTGCTGGCGAACTCGCCGACCGGTGAGGTGTCCACGCGCGCGATCTGCCAGGCAGCCGGGGTCGGACAGCCGGTGCTGTACCGCCAGTTCGGCGACAAGGGCGGGCTGCTCGCCGCCGTGGTCGACTACGGCTTCGAGCAGTACCTGGAGTCCAAGCGAGCCCGCGTACCCTCCGAGGACCCGGTGCGCGACCTCCGCGAGGGATGGGACGCGCACACCAGTTTTGCGTTGGCGCACAAGAGCTTCTATCGCTTGATGTACTCCACGTCGACGACCGCCTCCCCCACTGCGGGGGCCGAGGCGTTCCGCCTGCTGGTGGCGACGTTGGAGCGCTGCGCGGCTGCCGGGCGCCTGCGCGTGAGCCCGGTCGTCGCGGCGCGCATGGTGATGTCGGCGAACGTCGGCGTGGCGCTGATGATGATCACGCGTCCGGAGCAGTTCGACGATCCCGGGCTGTCCCACCAGGTTCGCGACGCCGTGCACGCGCGCATCCTGTCCGACCCCGCGCCGACGCCCTCGGCGGTCGCCCCGGTGGCCGCCCACCTCAACGCGCTCCTGGCCGACTCCCCCGCCGCGCTCAGCGACGCGGAAACCGCGCTGCTACGCGACTGGCTGACCCGGCTCTCCCCCTGACACCGGGGGACGTCGATAGCCGACGAGGAGGCGGCCACCGACGGTGTCGAGGACATCGGAGACCGTGCGGTGGAACGGTTCGGGCGCATCGCCGACCACTAGCGCTCGGTAGGTGGAGAGCAGCGACGCGCACACGACGGGGTCGGTCTCGCGGAGCCTTCGCAGCAGCCACTTGCCGGTGCCCAGCCAACTGCCGTGCGCGCTGAGCACCAGCTCCGCGACCGTGGTCAGCAGGCGGTTGGCGGTCAACAGCCGTTCGTCGGGATCGGTCGCGCCCGCGAGATCGTCGAGCAGGTCCGTCACGCGGTACCGAGCGTCCTCCAGCTCCACCGGGGTCAACGGTGGTGGCCCAGCGTCGAAGCGCTCCCGCGAGGTCGAGCACGCCCACTCGCCGATCCCGGAGTGGTCGAAGAGCAGGGTTCCCTTGGCGCACATGTGCAACAGGGGCGACCCGCGCTGTGCGATCTCACGGTCCACAAAGGACACGAAGGTCTCGCGAGTGTGCGCGAACAGCTCGACCGGCCAGCCGTCGTGCTCGGCGGTCACGCGGAACGGCGGCGGCGGGTCGGACACGAACACCACGATGTCCAGGTCGGATGTGGGCGTCCGATGCGCCGACGTGGCGCCACCGCCCAAGATCGCCGCGAGCGCCGTCGGGTGGTGCGCCGCGACGTAGGAACGGGCCGAGTCCTGCGGGGCGCTCACCGGCGCCGTGAATGGGTTTCCCAGCGGCCGCGCAGCTGCGACAGCTCGCCGGAGAGCCAGGAGTAGAACTCGTCGACCTTGCGGATGCGGTCGGCGCGATCGCCCTGACCGCTGAGCATCCGCAGACCGCCCGTGGTCAGCTCGCTCACCTCGGCGACCGCCTCCAGGCGGCGCAGCATCACGTTGGCCCACGCGTCCTCGCGGACCTGGTAGACCGCCGCCTCGCGGCCGCGGCGGGTGGTCTTGCTGATCAGGCCGCGCGCCAGCAGCAGGCGGACGTTCGTGCTGATCGAGCCGCTGCTCGCGGACAGCGCGGCGCCCAGCTCCGCCGCGGTGCGCTCGACGGGATCGCAGATCAGCAGGAACGCCAGGATGCGGCCCGCGATCAGCGGCATGCCCTCCTGCGCCTCGAACCGGGCCGCGAACGACTCGATCCAGTCCGACGGCTGCCGTCCGCCCACCCGACTCGTGTCCGACACCGCGCGCCCCCAGCTTCAGTGAGTTCCCAGCTTCAGTGAGTACTGAAGCCACGATGGTATCGGAACTTCGGAAGTGGGGTCAGCGGCGCGCCAGCTCCGCGCGCACGGCAGAGGCGAAGCGCAGCGGAGCACCCGGATCGGCCTGGCGGAAGCCCAGCGAGGGCTCCGCCAGCTCCAGTTCGAGCAGCAGCGGAGCGCCGTCGGTCCCGCTCAGCACATCGACCCGCGCGTACAGCAGGTCCGAGCGCTCGATGCCGTGAATCCCGCAAGCGGCGTCCAGCGCGTCCTCGGCGAGCGTGCGCCTGGCCGCGTCCGGCACCGCAGGCTTCAGTCGCTCGTCGACGAACAGCGCCGACATCTCGACCTCGCCGCGCGGCAGCATCGGGCCCTTCACGAACCCGTGCGAGTACCGGCCGCCGAAGAAGACGAGCGCCGTCTCCCCTTCGACGTCCACCGCGGGCTGATAGGGCTGGAGAACCACCGTGCGGCCCTGAGCGTGCAGAGCGGCCATGTGCGCCTCCGCGCGCTGTCGCTCGGAAGGCAGGAATCGCCCGGCGCCCTGCGAGCCCGCTCCGACCGCGGGCTTCAACGCGATCTCAGTGTCATATGGGCCCAGGTCCGCACCAGGCGGTAGCAACTGCGTCGGCACCACGGGCAAGCCCGTCGCGGCGAGATCCGCCATGTACGCCTTGTCGGTGTTCCACCGCACCAGGTCAGCGCGGTTGGCCAGCGCGGGGACGCCGTCGCACCACTCCAGGAACTCGGTACGCCGCAGCGGGTAGTCCCACGTGGACCGGAGTACCACGAGATCCGCGCGCTCAGCGTCGCGAAGGGAGTCCCAGGGCCGCCACTCCGCCTCGATGCCGACCTCGGCCAGCACGGCGGGCAACGGCGTGTCGTCGCCATCGCTCTCCGGCAGCTCGGCACAGGAGGCCAGCAGGACGCGAGGGCTCACTTCCGCGCTCGCGGGCCCGCCATCCTGCGGCGGTGGGCGGGGCCGATCACGGTGGCGGCGACGGTCTCGCGGTCCCACTCCGAGACCTGGACGCCGTCGACAGCGGCGCAGACGGCCTCGGCGGTGGCGATGTCGGGGACGACCACGTCACCGAGCGCGCCGTCGGAGCCGACGAGGGTCAGCCGGACACCGGCGTTGCCGATGTACTGGATCACGGCGCGGGTGGGGTCACCGTGCTCGGCGACGAAGGCGTTGACCACCGCGACCGTCCTGGCCGGGGCGGCCGGAGCGGAGGGGGTGGAGGGCGTGGCGGTGGCGGTCTGCTCGCTCATCTCGATGAGCCTAGAGCCGTGATCGCTTCGGCAGAGGTGTCTTGAAGTACAACAAAACCGCCCTCCGGTTGTGCCTCGGCGGCAGACGAGCCGCGACACAACTCGTTAGAACGGCTAAGTTCCTGGGGGTGACCGATCTGCGAACCCTCCTTGACTCCTTCGTCGAGTGGCACCTGGACGCCCACCCGGTCCGCGCCACGCTGCTGGGCGCCACGGGTCGCGAGGACACCCTCGGCGACCAGACCGCCGCCGCGTGGACCCGCCGTGACGCCGAGACCCGCGAGTGGCTGGACCGCTTCGCCGCCGTCGACGCCTCCGGCCTGTCCCTCGACGACTCCGTCGACCGCGACCTCGTGCTCGCGACGCTGCGCGGGGAGGCGATCCTGGCCGACGAGCCCGACTGGCGCCGCGACCCCGGTCTCTACGTCGGCCCGATCCTGTCCGGCCTGTTCACCCTGTTCCTGCACCGGCTGCGACCCGAGCCGGAGCTGGTCGCCTCCGCCGTGGCGCGGCTGCGCGAGGTCCCCGGCGTGCTCGCGGCGGCCAAGGCGAACCTGGACGCCTCGATCTCCCCCGCGCTGATCGTGAAGCGCGCGCTCGGGCAGACGCGCAGCGCTCGCGCGTTCCTCACCACGGCGCTGCCGGGCGAGGTGGCCGACGAGTCGCTGCGCCGCACCCTCGCCGAGGCCGCCGGCCCCGCCGCCGACGCCTTCGACGAGTTCGCGACCTGGCTGGCCGAGTTCGCCGAGCGCGCGAACGGCGACTGGCGGATGGGCGAGCGCAAGTACTCGGCGCTGCTGCGGGAGCGGGAGCTGCTGGGCTACGGCGCGACCGAGCTGCACGAGCGCGGCGAACTCGTCTACGCCGAACTGGACGCGCAGATGCGGGAGCTGGCCACGAAGGTGCCCGGCGGCTCGCCGGACTGGCACGCCGTGATGACCGCGTTGCAGAACGACCACCCGCCGACGCTGGAGGCGATGCGCGCGGAGTACGCGGCGGAGACCGAGCGCGCGCGGCGGTTCCTGATCGACAACGACCTGGTGCCCTTCGCCGAGGGCGAGCAGTGCCGTGTGGTTCCCTCGCCCGGTTTCCAGCGGCCGATCCTGTCGGTGGCCTTCTACATCGCCCCGCCGCCGCTGACCTCCTCGCGGCTGGGCCACTTCTTCGTGCCGTTCACGCCGGAGGACTTCACCGAGGAGCAGGTGCGCCAGCGGCTGGCCACCAACTCGCGGGCGCAGATGCCGACCATCGCCGTGCACGAGGCCTACCCCGGTCACCACTGGCACCTGTCGTGGATGGCGGGCAGCGACCGCACGGTGCGCAAGCTGTTCCGCACCCCGTACTTCTCCGAGGGCTGGGCGCTCTACGCCGAGCGGCTGCTCAGCGAGAACGGGTACTTCGCCGATCCCGCGCACGAGCTGGCGCACCTGGAGGCGCGGATCTTCCGCGCGGCGCGGATCGTGGTCGACACCGCGCTGCACTGCGGCGAGATGAGCATCGAGGAGGCCGAGAAGCACATGGCCACCAAGGCTTCGCTCACGCCCGGCACCGCGGTCGGCGAGGTCAACCGGTACTGCGCGTGGCCGACGCAGGCGCCGTCGTACCTGACCGGCAGCCTGGAGATCGAGAAGATCCGGGAGGACTACCTCGCGGCCGGGCGCGGTGACGTGCGGTCGTTCAACGCCACCATCGCGGGCTCCGGCGCGCTGCCGCTGGGCCTGGCCCGCAGGGTCGCGCTGGAGAGCTGAGGCAGGAGGGGCGTCGGTGGCCGCCGACGCCCCGCTTCCTCACAGCATCTGGAACGCGTACGAGAACCTGTTGAGGTGCAACAGCATCGCCGAGAGCTGTGCGCCGTCCTGGCGGTACTCGGAGAGGTTCACGTAGTTCACCTCGAACGCCAGCGCCGAGGCGATGTCCTCGATGCGCCGGTTCTTGGCGACTTCCCGTTGGTACTCCTCGGTTCCCGCGCGCAGGTCGTGCACGTGCGAGGAGTTCAGCCACACGTTGTGCAGCCGGACCGAGCCGCACGCGCCCGCGTAGCAGTCCTCGATGGACACGGGGACGATCTCGGTGTGCCGCTCCAGCTCCGCGAGCTCCGCCCGCTCGAAGAGTTCGGCGCACACCAGGGTTTTCTCCTTGGTGAGCGGGAAGACCACGCGGTCCAGGCGTGCCAGCTCCGGGTCGGTCAGCGCCAGCCGGAGCACGCGCATGTCGAAGGCGCGTTCCATCCAGTCGTAGGTCTCGGCGTCGGAGAACGAGCCGCACCCGCCGACGTAGACGTTGTCGCGCAAGTGCTTCAGGTCCGCCTCGCCGCCGAAGCGCCCTTCCGGCACGTGCGTGCGATAGCCCATCGCGTGGAAGAACCCCGCCCCCACCTCGGCTTCGGCGCGGCGCGGTGCGTCGGGGTGGTTGGAGATCACCACCGTGTCGCGGTCACCGGCGTGCTCGAGCACCACGCCGAGGTTCGCGGTGTAGACCAGCTCGGGCAAGCCGTTCAGGCAGGGCGTCGGCAGCACCGTCACCAGTGCCTCGGCCGCGACCAGGTGGTAGAGGTCGAAGAACTGGGCGAAGGCCTTGCGCGGCCGGGGCACGCGCTCCGTCGGACGCGCCCGCACCACCGGTGCGGAGAAGGGAGCGTTCATCAGGAAGGCCGGGCGGGTGAGCTGGCTGGGGTTGGCCGGGAGCGCCGCAGGCTCCCACGGGTCGAGCGAGGGCTGCTGCGGGACAACGGCGATCATGCCGCTGTTTCTCCTTCCTGCTCCTGGCCGGGGAAGTGCACGCGGACCAGGGGGTCGACCCCGGCCTGCACGTGCGTCCCGGTCCGCTGCAGCGGCACGAACTCGGCGTGGTCGGACAGCGGGATGACCAGCTCCACCTGGGAGCCGTAGCGGATCTGGGAGAACCGCCGTCCCTGGAACACCGGCCGGTTCTGGCGCAGGGCGAACGGGGTGATCGCGTCGACGTCGTGGTCGGCGATCTGCAGCACGTAGTAGGACTGGCGCAGCGCGGGAACGTCGATCCGGTTCACCACGCGCTGGTTGTGGTGCAGGTATCCGGCGCGGTCGGGATCGATGCGCAACTCCGTCAACAGGTCCTGCTCCATCGCCAGCATCGGATGGTTGAGGGTGTCGATCGGCTCGACCGTGCGCCAGGAAAGCCTTCCAGAATAGGGAATCCTGTTGACGTGGACGTCGAAAAAGGTCATGAAGATCCCGATGACCAGGCTGGGCCGGTCGAAATCGGGATCGCGTAACGCGTCCCTCGGCGTGTACGGCACGCCCTTGATCTCCACGACCGGCTCGTCCGCCTTGACCACGCCCTGGTAGAGCAGGATGCCGTCGGCGGGGGCGAAGAACAGGCCGGGGTCACAGGACGCCGCCCTTGTCGGATCGCGAAAGAAATGATATTGAGACAAATACGACAGCGATTTGTCCTCGAACGGCCGGACGTCGGATTCGATCCACGACTCCAGAGATTGAGCCATCGCACGCAGCTTTCGGTTTTCACAGGGATGATCAACGTGGTGCAGGGGTGTCACTGCAGGAATCGTCAAATATGGGCGTGGCAAACGCAAGGAGCCGGGATTCCACTAACCCGTTCGAGTTAATTCCTGGGGGTCCCGGGGCTGGTCGGCGTGCTCAGGGCGATGCCGGAGAGAATCGTTCGCTCGGCCGCCTCGGCCGCTCCGCGCGCTTCCGGCAGCGCCGAAGCGATCACCACGAGACCGTCGGCGACGGTGAGGAACACCAGCGCCAGCGCCTCGGGATCGGCGGGCGGATCGGGTGTTTCCCGGAACCGCTCGGCGAGCGCGGCCACGACCGCCCGGTACTTCGCCGTGGCCAGCTGGGCCAGCTCCGCTCCGCGCATCACCGCGATGGTCAACTGGAGCTGCCCGAGCAGCACGTCCGAGCGCGCCACCACGCGGGCGATCAGCCCTCGCACGCACTCCTGGAGCGTGCTGCCCTCGGGCGAGGCGGTGCGGACGGCCCGCACCAGCGACTCCGTCGAGCGCGCGAGCACCTCGGCGAAGAGCTCGTCCTTGGTGGCGAAGTGGTAGTGGATCAGGCCGACGGTGACCCCGGCCTCGGCCGCGACGCGGCGCGTCGTCGCGGCCCGCACGCCCTGCTCCACGAGCACCCGGTGCGCCGCGGCCACGATCTGCTCGCGTCGTTGCGAAGCGTCCAGCCGACCCACTCGGTGACCTTAACGGGAAAACCGCAGTCGTGGTCCGGGGGTCAGCACCAGTGTTCGGGCGCCCCCGGCCGGGCAGTGTCCTGAGGCATGACGATGACCCCGGTCGAGACCTCCTCCGGCCCGAAACCGCTGCTGGAGGGCACACCAGCCGCGCACCTCGCGGTGCGGTTGTTCGTGCTGATCCCGCCGACGCTGGCCTTCCTGGTCGCCGCGCCGCTGGCGTGGGGCTGGGGCCTCGGGTGGGTGGACGTGGCGCTGTTCGCGCTGTTCTTCGTGATCGCCGGGCTCGGCGTCACGGTCGGCTACCACCGGCACTTCACCCACGGTTCGTTCAAGGCCAAGCGCGGCCTCAAGATCGCGTTGGCGCTGTGCGGGCACCTCGCGGTGCAGGGCGAGGTCACCGCGTGGGTGGCCGACCACCGCAGGCACCACGCGTTCTCCGACAAGGAGGGCGACCCGCACTCGCCGTGGGCCTACGGCACCACGCCCGCCGCGCTGGCCAAGGGGTTCTGGCACGCGCACATGGGCTGGATGTTCGGCAACGAGGTCACCAACGCGCAGCGCTTCGCCCCGGACCTGTTGGCGGACAAGAACATTCAGCGCATCGACAAGCTACTGCCGTACCTGACCACCGCGAGCTTCCTGCTGCCCGGCGTGCTGGGCGGGCTGCTGACGTGGTCGTGGTGGGGCGCGCTGACCGCGTTCTTCTGGGCGGGCCTCGTCCGGGTGGCGTTCCTGCACCACGTGACCTGGTCGGTGAACTCCATCTGCCACCTCATCGGCGACCGGCCGTTCAAGTCCAAGGACAAGGCCGCCAACGTGTGGCCGCTGGCGATCTTCTCCTTCGGCGAGTCCTGGCACAACCTGCACCACTCCGACCCGACCTGCGCCCGGCACGGCGTGCTGCGCGGGCAGATCGACATCTCCGCGCGGGTGATCTGGTTCTTCGAGAAGCTCGGCTGGGCGTGGGACGTGCGCTGGCCGACCGAGCGCAGGCTGGCCCGGCTCCGCAGGGACGCGTGAGCCGGGAACACACCGCGCCGCCCGCATGTTGGCCTTGAGCAGTCAGGCAAGCCCAGTCAGGGAGGCAACATGCGGGCGGTAGTCGTTCGATCCCACGGCGGACCCGAGGTCCTCATCGCCGAAACGCGGGACCAGCTGGAACCGAGTCCCGGAACCGTGCTGGTGGACGTGGCCGCCGCCGGGGTGAACTACATCGACACCTACCACCGCACCGGTGCCTACCCGATCCCGCTGCCGTTCACGCTCGGACTCGAGGGCGCGGGCACCGTCGCGGCGCTCGGCGAGGGCGTGACGGAGTTCGCGGTCGGCGACAGGGTGGCTTGGGCCTCGGCGATCGGCAGCTACGCGCAGCAGGTCCTCGCCCCCGCCGCGCAGCTCGTTCCCGTTCCGTCCACTGTGGACCTGGAGATCGCCGCGGGCGCGATGCTGCAGGGCATGACGGCGCACTACCTCACCGCGTCGACCCATCCGGTCGCCGAGGGCGACGTGGCGCTCGTGCACGCCGCCGCGGGCGGGATGGGGCTGCTGCTCACGCAGATGGTCAAGGCGCGCGGTGGGCGCGTGATCGGCACGGTCTCCACGGAGGAGAAGGAGAAGCTGGCCCGCGCGGCCGGTGCCGACGAGGTCATCCGCTACACCGAGGAGGACGTCGCGGAACGGGTGCGCGCGCTGACCGGAGGCGTTGGCGCGCACGTGGTCTACGACGGCGTCGGCAAGGACACCTTCGACGCGAGCCTGGCCAGCCTCCGCCCGCGCGGCCTGCTCGCCCTCTACGGCGCGGCGAGCGGCGCGGTGCCGCCCTTCGACGCGCAGCGCCTCAACCAGGCCGGGTCGGTGTTCCTCACCCGCCCGTCCCTCGGCCACCACACCGCGACCCGCGAGGAACTGCTGTGGCGGGCGGGTGAGGTGTTCGAGGCCATCCAGGCGGGCAAGCTCGACATCGCGATCGGCGGGCGCTACTCCCTCGACGACGCGCGGCGGGCCCACGAGGACCTTCAGGGACGCAGGACCACCGGCAAGCTGCTGCTCACGACGAGCTGAGCCCGTCGACCCCGGCCCCTGCCCCCAGCAGGGCGTCGGCGGCCGGGGTCCGCTGGTAGAGCACGAAACGCCCGGTCCGGTTCGAGGTGACCAGCCCGGCGTCGCGCAGCAACGACAGCTGCTGCGACACCCCGCCCGCCGTGATCCCCGTCCGGCGCGCCAGTTCCGTCGTGGAGGCCGGGGCGTCCAGTTCGGCGAGGATCTGGGCCCGTGAGGGACCGAGTACCGCGGCGAGCGCGTCCGGGACCGGGTTCCGCCCGCGCTCCCACAGGGTGGCGATCCCGCGCGGCGGGTAGCGCAGCACCGGCTGCCACGAGTCGACGATCTTGGAGAACACCTTCGGCCAGACGAAGACCGAGGGCACCAGCACCAGCCCGCGACCGTCCAGTTGCAGCTTCGCGGGCGTTTTCCGTTGCACCACCAGGCTGTCGCCGGTCCAGCTGACCGCGGGGTCCAGGTCGACGAAGAGCCGCTGGGCCCCGCCCTCGGCCAGGCGCCGGGAGCGGTAGAGCACCTCGCCCTCCAGCAACGCGCGAATCCTCGGCCAGTGCGGCAGGAGCGCGGTGTCCCAGTACGCCGCGACGGTGTCGGCCAGCTCCGCCAAGCCCTTGGCCGGATCGTCGTAGAGCGCTTGGAGCACCGGAGGGTTCCCCAGGAGGTCGACCCCGGCGCGGACCTCGTCTTCGGGGACCGCGCGCAGGGCGTCGAGCTCGTCGGCGAGGTCCGGGACCGGGGTCGTCGGGGTCGGTGCGAGGAACGCGGGCAGGCACAGCGCGGGTACGGGCACCAGGGCGTCGAGCACCCGCAGGTCGAGCCCGCGAACCCGCTCGGTGGCGGCGGAGATCCACGGAAGGTGCAGCGCGTGCGCGGCAGGCTCCTTCAGCACGCGGACGCTCGCCACGACCTCCCACAGCGGGGAGAACGCGAAGCGCGTCCGCGCGAGGTCCTGCGCCGTGAAACCGAGTTCCAGCACTCCACGAGCCTACGCAGTCCCAGCGGAGGCCGAGTCCCAAGTGGAACTGAGTACCACTTAAGCCCCGGGGCGCCAGGCCGGGCCGTGCCCTGCGCGCCCCCGGGTCCGCCGGTCTTCAAGACCCGCGAACCCCCACCTCAGCGGTCGTCAACCAGCACAAACCCTCGCGCGGTGCAGGGGGTTCGCGGTGGCTAGGAGTTCTTCGCTGCCTGCTCGGCGACCTGGCGGTGGACCTCGGTCATGTCGACGGCACGGGCCTGGGAGATCAGCTCCTCCAGGCTCGCCTCGGGCAGCGCGCCGGGCTGCGCGTAGAGCACGACGCCCTCGCGGAAGACCATCAGCGTCGGGATGGAGGAGATGTTGAACGCGGAGGCGATCTGCACCTGCTCCTCGGTGTTCACCGAGCCGAACACGATGTCCTCGTGGCGCTCGGAGGCGGCCTCGTAGACGGGGGCGAACATCCGGCACGGCCCGCACCACGACGCCCAGAAGTCGACGAGCACGGTGCCCTCGCCGCCGACCACCTGCTCGAAGTTCTCGGTGGTCAGTTCGACAGTTGCCATGTGCCGGCTCCTCGCTCGTCGGTCCCTCTGGGGTAACCCCGGCTTCGGGGTTCCTATTCCTCACGTTTAGCTTGCCCGCGATCTCATCGTCGGCGCACTAAACTCCTGCCATGACCGAGCCCTCGCTGCGCCTCGACGACCAGGTCTGCTTCGCGCTGTACGCGGCGTCGAGGGCGGTCACCGGTTTCTACCGGCCGCTGCTGGACAAGCTCGGGCTGACCTACCCGCAGTACCTGGTGATGCTCGCGCTCTGGGAGAACGGCGCGTGCCCGGTGAAGGACCTCGGCGCCGCGCTGCAACTGGACTACGGCACGCTGTCGCCGCTGCTCAAGCGGCTGGAGAAGGCTGGGCTCGTGCACCGGGAGCGCAGGGTCGACGACGAGCGCTCGGTGCTGGTGAAGCTCACCGGGGAGGGTGCCGCGCTGCGCGCGCGGGCGCTGGAGCTGCCGCCCGCGATCGGCACGGCGATGGGTCTGGAACTGGCCGAGTTCGACCAGCTGCGCGCGCTGCTGCGGAAGCTGACCAGCTCGGTGGCGGAGCATTCCGGATAACGCCGATATTCACATTCATGAATCCAGAAGACATTCTTGAACAATCCCTTCGAGACCTTTATCGTCCCTTTCGGGCCGCCGCGGCAAAGACGCTCGTCGACCGAAGGGAACGACCATGTCTCTGGGTTCTCGGCTGCGCGGAACACTCCTCGCTCTCGCGGTGGTCGCCGGAATGACAGCCGGCCTGCCCGCCTCCGCCGCACCGGCCCCGTGGAGCGGGGGCTTCAGCGGTTTCCCGTCCACCTCGTGGTCGAACAGCTGGGGCATCGACACCCGCGGCAAATGGGGCTTCAACGACATGAAGTCCTCGGGGAGCACGCTCGATGTCACCTACGGCAGGGGCTCCTCGGCGCCATCGTGCACCAACTGCCCGACCACCGGGGGCGGGCAGTTCTACCAAGACCTCAACCGCGCCGGCCGCTCCGACCTCCAGTCGGCGAACACGCTCTACCTGCGCTATCACGTGCGGTTCCCGACGAACTTCGACTTCAGCAGGGGCGGCAAGCTGCCGGGCCTCTACGGCGGTGACCCGGGAAGCCAGAGCGGCGGCAGCCACGGCGGCTGGTCGACCAGGTTCATGTGGCGCGACGGCGGCAAGGGCGAGGTCTACGTCTACACGCCCAGCGGGAACGGCTACGGCAAGGACGTCGGCCTCGGCAGCTGGCGCTTCGCCGCCGACGGCCAGACGCACACGATCGAACAGGCCATCACGCGTTCGACCGGCAACGTGACCGTCTGGTACGACGGCCGCCAGGTGCTCTCCACCAACGCCGTCGACGGAATCGGCGGGATTCCGTTCCGAGGCGTTTTCTTCTCGACGTTCTTCGGCGGCCACGACACCAGCTGGGGACCGAAGTCCACGGTGCACGCCTATTTCTCGAACTTCACCGTGGCGACCTCGCGATAGGGCTCAGCCGAGACCGTCGCGGCGCGCGAGCCATTCTTCACGCAGCACCCCGAAAACGAGCCCGTCGTGGACCTGCCCGTTCCACGCGCGGGCGTTGCGGAAGCGCGCCTCCTCCGTGAACCCGAGCTTGCGCCCGACGGCGGCCATGCCCGGGTTCCCGGAGTAGGTGGCGAAGTCCAGCCGGGGCGCGGAGGTGCGGGCGAAGAGGTAGTCGGTCCACAACCGCAGCGCCTCGGTGCCGTAACCGCCGCCCCAGTAGACCTCGTCGAAGATCACGATGCCCATCCGGCGCCAGTTCGTGGCCTCGGACTCCCAGTACCAGCTGACCTCCCCGATGAGCCGGTTCGAACCGGTATCGAGTACCGCGAGCGAGGTCCGGGGCGTCGGCAGCTCGTCGGGCAGCAGCCGCGCCCGCTCGGCGAGCAGCCGGACCTTGATCTCCACCTGCTCCTCGGTGGGCCTGCCCAGGTACGGACCGTTGGTGTCGTGCCATCGCCGGTGCGGTGCGAGCAGGCCGGGCAGTGCGGCCGCGTCCTCGGGCGCCCAGTCGCGCAGGGTCGCGCGGTCACCGGCGATGCGCAGGCTCATGCGGGACGCACCGCCCTCGTCCACAGGTGGTACGGGATCAGCTCGTCCCGTCTGCCCTTCATCTCGAAGATCGGCTCGCGCATCGACTCGATCACCAGCCCGGCGTTCTCCAGCGCCCGCGTGTAGGCGCTGAGGGGGTTGGTCCAGCCGTGGAAGGTCATCACCATCCCGTCGCGCTCGATGGATTCCTCGACGCGCTGGCGGGCGAAGTAGGACTCCTCGATCACGAAGCGCCGCCGCCCGTCCGGGCCGGTCTCGAAGTGCCCGGCGTCGTTGAGCGGGTGCGTGGTGGCGATGCACAACCGGCCGCCCGGCGCGAGCACGCGAGCCGCCTCGGCCACGGAGGAGGCCAGGTCGTCCACGTCCATGAACGTGCAGTAGGCGACGACGACGTCGAAGACCCCGTCGTCGAAGGGCAGCTCGCGCGCGTCGCAGACCCGGTAGTCGCCGTCCGGGTCGGCCTCGACGGCGTGGTCGATCATGGTCTGCGCGATGTCGACGCCGGTCACCCGGTGCCCGCGCGCCTTGAGGTCGCGGCTGACCCTGCCCTCGCCGCACCCGAGGTCCAGCGTCGCGGTGCCGGGGTCGCCGACGAGGTCGAAGAAGCCGTCGCGGTAGTACCAGTAGGAATCGAAGTCCGGTCGGCGCACCCAGGCCACCCAGTTGCGGGCCTGCTCCTCCCAGCTCTCGGCCATCGTTGCCTTGCCGTTCACCGTCGCGTCGTTGACCACTCGCGCGACAGTAGCCACGTCGTCCTTGCGCGGCACTCGATTTCACCGATCGAGGAATGCCGCTTCAGCGCTGGTGGAACAGTGCGGCCAGCTCCGCCGCGACGGCGTTCGCGTTCGTCCCGCCGGGCCAGCCCTTCACCAGCGCGCCCCCCTTGGCCACCACCGCGACCAGAGGCGGTTCCCGCAACGCGAAGGCGCGTCCGGCGCTCTGCTCCGCGTCGTCGCGAGCCACCGGGTAGCTCACCCTGTGCTCGTCGAGGTAGCGGCGCAGGTCCCTGTCGGAATCCCGTCCCGCGACACCGAGGAAGGCGACCGCGTCCCGGTGCTTCTCGGCGAGCGCGGTGAAGTCCGGCTGCGCCTCCGCGCACTTGCCACACCAAGAGCTGAAGAACAGCAGCACCAGCGGGCGATCCCGCCACAAGTCCTCTGTGGACACTCGCGTTCCGTCCACGAGGGACAGGGTGAGCTTCGGCGCACTGGCGCCCTTCACGTCGGGGTAGCTCACCCCGGCGGGCGCCGGCCCGGGAAGCGCCTGCCTCCCACCGCGCGGCGATTCCGGCGAGCAGGCCGCGACGAGCAGCAGCAGTGCGGCGAGCAGGCGCTTCACGGCACCATCCCCACGGCCTGGTTGTCCTTGCGCTGCAAGCGGATCGGTTCTCCGTCGACGACGAGGTCGTACGCGTCGGCGGCGGGCAGCGACACCTCGAACGTCAGTTCGCAGAACGTCGGCACGCGCGGAACCTCGAGATCCTCTTCAAGCGCCGCAACGGCTTTACCGGCGGGGAGCACCCCGCTGGCGACCTGCTCCCCGCCCACACCGCGCACGACGAACTTCGCCGATCGGTGCAGCGAGGCATAGGCGCCGGTACCGGAGCACTCCGAGCCCACGGAACGCACCGTGCCGTCCCGCACGAGCAGCTTCACCTCCGTGCTCGCGCCGCCGCACCCGGCCAGCAGCAGCAGCAGCGCGAGCACGCCTAGCGAGCGGGAACGAGGCACTTCGCCGTCGCAGTCTTGGTCGGGTCGCTCTCCGAGGTGGCGGTCAGCGTGGCCTCGGCGAGCACGCCCGCCGGGTTGCCCGTGCGCACGACGCTCAGCGGGATGTCGACCTTGGCGCCCACCTTCACCGCGGCCAGCTCGTTCGGCAGCCGCACCTCGTAGCCCGCGGGCGCGGTGGCCTTCAGCCGGTACACGTCACCGTCCACATAGGACGAGACGTCCTGCGGCTGGCCGGTCACCGGCAGCGTCCGCCCGGTGTTGGAGAGCGGGAACGTGCACTGCGCGACACCGTTGCGATCCGGGCGCGAGGCCCCCGAGGGACCGAGTACCAGTCCACGCGAGTGCGGCCCCGCTCCGTCGAGCGAGCGCACCGCGACGGTGTAGGACAGCACGCCCTGCTGGTCGCGGTGGATGTCGGCGACGTAGAGGTGCAGCCGGTTCGCGGTGTCGACGTGCTCGTACTTGCTGCCGGAACCCGTGCCCGCGCGGAACGGGGCGTCGGCGAGCTGGCGCGGGTCGCCGATCGTGACCTTCACCGGGGTCCCGTCCGGCCGGTAGAAGTCCACCAGGTCGATGTCGGCCGGGTTCGCGTCGATGATCCACTCGAACGGCGCGGCGTCGGCGTTCTTGGTCTTGGTGAACAGCACGCCGCTGTCCGGGGTGAACGAGTCCGCGCCCATCCGGTCGACGACCTCGACGGTGTAGTTGTTGTAGCCGCCGCCGTCGCAGAACGGATCGGTGCTCTGGCTGCACCTGGGCGACTTGTCCCCCGTCTTCAACGCGACGTTGAGGCCCATCAGCCCGCCCTTGCCCGGCTGCACCTCGCGGGCGGTGACCCTGGCGGTGACGATCCCGGACCTGGCGAGCGCGTCCCGTTCGAGCTGGAGCACGTGCGCCGGGTCGACCATGCCGAGCTTGGCCTTGGTGCGCAGCATGTGGTGCGAGCCCATCGCGCCCCCGGCGTCCGGCGGGATCTTCCAGCGGGTATGAGTACCACCTGGGCCGTTGAACGTGCCTCGGCTCATCATCTCCCACGGCCCGGTGTAGGCGCGCACGGGCGGCTTGCCGAAGGGGTTGTTGTAGTTGTCGCCGATGCCGAGGATGTGGCTCAGCTCGTGGGCGAAGGTGCCGTGCCCGGAGCTCTCCGCCTGCGTCGAGGACCCGCCGCCCGCGTTCGGCCAGATCGCCGACGCGGCCTTCCACGAGGTCCACTCCACGTAGCGGGTCTTGGCCCAGTTCGGCAGCTTCGGGTCCGGCGGGCCGAAGGAGTCCGGCACGTCCTCCTTGCGCTGGAACAGCATCTCGCCGAACTCCTGCCAGGTGGACGACTCGTCCTGGCCCGCGCTGAGGAAGAACACGAAGTCGAACTGCTTGGGCACCTCGTTGCCGACCTCGGTCCGCCACGCCTTGCCCGCGTCCGTGCGCAGGTCCCGGTTGCACGTCGAGCCCTCGGGGCACGCGCCCGCGCCCTGGAACTCCATCCCGTACTCGAAGGACTTGCCCGGCATCCGGTAGGCGCCGAACGCGGTCAGCTCGACGCCGATCCGCCCGCCGGAGGCCTCCATCCAGTACTCGTGCAGCGTGTGCCCCCGGTTCACCGTGTTCGGCTTGTTCAGGAAGTCCTGGTAGAACTTCGCGACCTGCGGCCGGGGGATGTTGTTGGCCAGCTGCGAGGGGTTGCCGAAGACGTCCGAGCGCGGCGGCTTGGTCACCACGAAGTCCTGGTCGGAGTAGTCCGCGAGCACCAGCGCGCCCTTGAACGTCCGCTTCGTCGGTTTGCCGGCGGGATCGGCCCAGTTGGTACCCGGTACCTTCCGGTAGTCCGACCACGTCATGTCCTGGGGGTTCTCCCAGTTCTTCGGGTCGATCGGCGTCAGGTTGTTCCCCGGTGCCGCGACCGCTGACGGCACGCCGAAGGCCACCGTCGCGGCGACCGCGAGGACCAGGAGCCTCGACAACGACGAGCGCACTCCAACCACCCACTCCCACCGGGGACCGTCCCCAGCGGAACCTATTGAGGAGCGCGGCACGGCGACCATCCGCCAAAAGCTGTACGTCTTTCACACAGCTCTTGGCAGACTGCGCCGATCGGGGCCGAATACCCTGTGGACGTGAGTTCACCCCGGCGCACCGCCACGCGCGGACGGATCGACAAGCGCGCGGCCATCCTCGACGCCGCCTTCACCGTCTTCGCGCGCCGCGGCTACGACCAGGCCTGCGTGCAGGAGATTGCCGACGAAGCCGGTGTGGCCAAGCCGACCGTGTACAACCACCTCACCGACAAGGAAACCCTGTTCCGCCACGCGACCGAGACCGTCGCCGAGGCGGTGCGAACCGACAGCCTCGCCGTCGTCGAGCGCCTGCGTGAGCCCGGCGAGCTCCGTGCCGCTCTGGCGGACGTGGGCCTCGGCCTGCTGCGGATCTACTCGGATGACCGCTCCCGCGCGCTGCGCCGGTTGACCGGGTCGGCGGGATGTTCGTGGGTCGATGAAGCGCTCGCCGACCGGTTCGCGCGGCTGTGCTTGACGGGGCGGCTCCGGCAGTGCGATCCGGCCGTGGCGGCGGAGCAGTTCCTCGCCCTGCTGACCGGACCGTGGGAGGGGCGGTCCCGAAAAGAGTCCACTGTGGACATCGAGGCGGTCGTCAACGCCGCGGTGGACACGTTCCTCCGGGCGTTCGGGATCGCGGCTCCCGGCTAGAGCCTGTCCTGCAAATGGTTGCGCTGTGTGTTCCGGTCACGGTGCCGCCGGCGTTGGGGTGTCTTCAAGACCCGCGAACCCCTCTGTTGATCATCGCTAACCGCCGCAATCCCTGCGGCCTTGCGGGGGTTTGCAGTCGTTGGAGACGGCGGGGATGCGGGTTGGGTGGTCTTGAAGACCGGGAAACCTGATGACTTACAGGACAGGGCCTAGGAAACGATCGGCGTTCGCCCTTGCCCGAGCACGAGGGAAGGCCTCCCGCGCTCGGCGTGGATCACGACATCCGCGCCGGCGACCCGAGGAGGCCTTCGGTTCCTCACGCCAACGCGCCCCTGATCCCACCGGGCGGACTGGCTCGTCCGTCAGCTGGAGAACCCGGCCTGGGTCACCAGATCCGAGTCACCCGCCACGAGGGCCAGCTCATGTCATAGAAGTAGTTGGGCGGGCAGAAGGTCGCCGCCACGTTGGAGTAGCGCTCCCGGTCGACGACCACGATCTCCGCGCCGCCGACCGGACCGAGCCGGGTGCAGTTGATCGCGAGTTCCCACCAGGGGTAATCGCACTTGATGGTGACGCCGTACCTGCTCTGGGTGAGCCCCGAGCACGAGTACTGCGCCGACACCGACGCTGACGCCGGGGATCCAGCGAGCACACAGCCCGCCACGACGAGTCCGGCCACCGCAACTCTGGAAAACATCCGCACACTCCTCACATTCGCTGAGAAACAATCGCGGCGCGCAGCGTAAGTGGCGACAGCGCCAGCGGCCATCACTTCACGCTCGAACAAATCACCAGGCGCAATGATCAATTTTCCGTAATCATTCAACAACAAGGAGCAGGAAATCGGCAAATAATCACGCGAGCCGAGTTGCTGCTGGTCAGCGAGGCCAGAACACCCAAGAAGTGAGCCGGAAAAACGGGCGAAGTCCCGTCGCACACCGGGATGAAGAATTTCCACGTTCCCCGGAGAGTGCCCGTTACGCAAATGCAACGAAGTTCTGGACGACTATCGCGGAAAGCAGGGCTCCGCAATCGTGCTGAACTGGGCCGAGCTGACTAGATCAGCGCGAAGTGCCCCTTCAGCACCCTCCTCGTCGCGGCGAAGAGCATGCCGATGTTCACCGCTCTGGGGCAGACGACCACGACCACGAGGTCGGCACCGCGCTCGTCGCGGATGAACAGGTGCGTCAGGTTGGTGCTGTTGACCAGGACCTCCTGGAAGTAGCGCTCGGCGCTGGTGACGCCCCTGCGCTCCTTGAAGATGTCCTCGATCATCGTCACCGTGCGGCCCTGGAACAGCTCCAGCGTCGCTCCGGCGAGCAGGTCGAGCACCTCCGACGGGTGGCTGTCGGTGGTCTCGCAGGCCATCAGCATGCCGGTCGCCATGTCCACGACACCGGTGGCCAGGCAGTCGGGGACCTCCTGCCGCAAGCGCCTGGCGACGGAGATCACCTGGTCGGACAGGGCGAGCTGGTTCTTTCCTGAGGTGTCCACAGTCCTCTTCTTCTCACTCGTGCTCGGGTGGGGGCGTGGCGGAGAGGATCGCGTCGATGCGCTCGATCGCGGATTGGGCCTGCTGGTGCAGTCGCTCGACGTCCAGTCCCTCATCGCCCAGCACGACCACCAGAGCCCGCCTGCCGACCGCGTACACGGCAGTGCAGCCACCGCTGCTGTGGACGACGGTCTGCCGCAGCGAGCCCTGCCGGGTCGCTTCGGCGGTCCTGCGGGCGAGGCCGAGACCGGCGGCGGCGAGCGCGGAGAGACCGCCAGGGTCGATCCCGTCGGCGGTGTCCGCCAGGATGAGCAGGCCGTCCGCCGTGCCGAGCACCGTGTCGGTGATCCCGGCGACCTGCTCCCGCAGGGCGCGCAACTCGGCGGTCAGCGCCTCGTGCTTCACACGGTTCTCCTTCCCGGTTCGACCGCGGTTCGATCCGTCCCCGACGTGAGCGGCCGGACGGGCGGCAGACTCTATGCCGGGAGTGTCCGCTCGACCACGTGCCGTTATCCGCACGTCCCGTCTTCGTTACCTGACCCGAGTGCGTTTTCCGTACCAGGGAAAGGATTTCCGCGACCCGGGCGCAGCACGACGGTGCCGCTCAGGCCTGGTGCGAGGCGCTCGGAGCGCGACCGCGGGGCTATCCGATAAACGAAGCTGCCGGACACGGAAACGCTTGCACAGCAAGGAAAATCCACACTCCGCACCCGTGGCGGCCGACCGACGACGGCGACATGTTGGTTTGTAGCCCACAAAACTCGGCGCGGCGTCCCGGGCGCGAGGAGCACCACCCGGCGGAGCCCGCCGCGCCAGCACGGCTCGGAGCGGTACCCCAGCCGGTTGCCTGTGGTCACGGCCCCCGCTTCGGCACCGCCCGCAGAAGAAATCGCCAACCCGCTCGATCAACGGAAATTCACGAACATTCGGGAGACACCCGAGAAATCTCCGACAAAAGCGAACTCGTTACCAGAAAAGAAAACTTTCACCCGACCGTGCAAGGCCTCACCCGGTGACCGGCAAGAAGTAACGCGGGCGGCAGTGCCTTCGATGAGGGGGAGAAACTCGAATCAGCGACAAGTTCTCCCACCGCCTTTTCCGGTACCGAGTCCCCCACGGAGCGCCCCCTGAAACGCGACCACCGAGCCGCGTGCGACGTCCTCGCACGTGCCCTGGCGCAGTGCCACGCTGATCGCGTCACCGCGACGGTGCGCGTCGTCGGCAACCCCGGTGGCCTTTTCCACCTGCGCGAGGGCGCGGTGATCGCGGTGGAGAGCCCCGGGTCCCCGGGAGCGGAAGCACTGCTGCTGCGCTCGGGCAGGGTCAGCGAACAGGACTGGACCGCGGCGCTGAGCGAGGGCACCGGAAGGCGGTCGCACCAGGCGACGCTGATCGCCCGTGGCACCATCGGAGCCCGCGAACTCCAGGCGCTGATCACGGTGGCCGTGCACGACGGGGCGTTCGCCACCGCTGCTGGCGAGGTCGAGGACCACATCGTCGACAGCCCCCTTGACGTGCTGCTGAGCGCCGCCGACGGGGTGGCCCCCGACCTGCTGGTCCTGGAAACGACTCGGCGGCTGGACGCGCTCGCCGCGATGCCCTTCCCGTTGTCGCCCTTCCGCGAACGCGTGGTGCCGGGGAGCGAGGCGCTCGCGCGCGCCCTGACCGATCAGCGGCGCAGGATCCTCGACAACGCCACCGGCAGGCGCACCGCGCGCGACATCGCCTTCGTGATCAGCAGGGGCGTCTACCCGATCACCGTCGAGATCTCCCGGATGCTCACCGAGGGCCTGCTGGAGATCGCCTCCGACGAGGCCTCCTTCGGCTCGGTCAACTGGGGCCACACGTCGCTGCGCCCCCGTGCGCGACCGGAGCGCGCCGCCTCTCCGGACATCGACCAGGGACCGCTGCCCGCCCGCCACCGGGAAAGGGAGGGAGCCGATTCCCGGAAACGCACGAGGCCATCGCGGTGGCCCGCTCCGCCAGAGGTGCTCGACCTTTCCGGAACAGAGGGGAAGAACAGTGGACTATGAGGCACTGGCCGCCGAACTGCGCAGTCTCCGGGAAACGGTGGCCGGGGTCACCGACATCGTTCTGGCGGGTGTCGACGGAATACCCATCTTCGCCGACGCCGGGGCAGGAGTCGATCCGGCGAACGTCTCCGCGCTCGCCGCCGCCGACCTCGGCGTCGCGCGCCAGGCGGTCGAGGTGATCGGGCACGGCGCGCTGAGCCAGACCGTGGTGTTCAGCAGCGGCGGCTACATGGCCGTGTACGCCGTCGGCCGGACCGCGCTGATGGTCGTGCTCGGCGACAAGGGGCTGAACCTCGGTCGCCTGCTCCACGAGGCCCAGCCCGTCATCGCGCGGATCAGCTCGGTCCTGACCGCGCAGCCCAGCCCGACTCCCAAAGCACGTCGCAGAACCCAGACCACCAGTTGAGGCAAAGGAAGTGGTACGAGATGAACATCGATACGGCGTTGAAAGAGGCCATGTCCATCGCGGGCGCGGTCGGTGTCGCGTTGGTCGACTACGACAGCGGGATGTCGCTCGGCACCAGCGGTGGCGGTGACTGGCTCAACCTGGACCTCGCGGCGGCGGGCAACACCGAGGTCGTCCGCTCGAAGATGCGGGTGATGTCCACGCTCGCGCTCAACGACAGCATCGAGGACATCCTGATCACGCTGCACCGCCAGTACCACCTGATCCGGCTGATCGACACCGCGAAGTCCAGGACCTCGCTGTTCCTGTACCTGGTGCTGGAGCGGGAGTCGGCGAACCTCGCGCTGGCCAGGCACCACCTCAAGCGCATCGAGAGCGAGCTGCAGGTCTAGCCGGCCTGGGCGATGTGCAGGACGAACACCAGGGTCTCGTCGGCCTTGACCTCCCGTTGCCCGCGCTGGCCGAAGCCCTTCGCGGGCGGGACGACGAGCACGCGGTACCCGCCGGTGCTCATTCCGGTCACGCCGTCGTGCCAACCGGGAACGCCGGTGCCGTCGCCGACGACGAAGGGCACGGGTTCGCCGCCGAAGGTGCTCTCCACCTCGCGGCGGTCGGACCAGGTGGCCAGCGCGTAGTGCATCCGGACAGGGGTGCCGCGGCCGACCGAGGTGCCCGCGCCGCGAACGAGGTCTTTGGTGACGAGCTCGGCCGGCGGAGCGCAGCCGGTGGGCAGCGCGATGCTGGGGCGCTGGGAACCGTTGAGCCGCACGGAGATCTCCGCCGTGGAGCACACGGGACCGGCCGGGGTGATCGGCGTGGCCTTCGCGAGGGGGACCGTCGGCCCAGGAGCCGGGCGGGTCGTACCGAGACTCGCTCCACCGTCGGGCAGCTCCGAGGGCCTTTCGCCCGGAGGGGCGCAACCGGCCAGCAGGAGCGCGAGCAGCACGAAGCCCGGCGCCGTCACACGGACGGCGCCGGGCTCGTGGGAATTACGCGCCGACCTTGATGGCATCGACGACGAACACGAGGGTCTCGTTGCCCTTGATGTTGCCCTTGCCCGCGGCCTTGTAGCCCTTGGCGGGCGGGACGACGAGCAGGCGGCGGCCGCCCTGCTTCATCCCGGGAAGACCCTCGACCCAACCGTCGATGAGCGCGCCCTTCTCCAGCGGCGTCTCGAGCGGGGCGCTGCCGAAGGAGGCCTGGTTCTCGCTCTTGGTCGACCAGGTGTAGAGCGCGTAGTGCATCTGCAGCTCGTCACCCAGCTTGATCGCGGGGCCGGTACCGGGGATCAGGTCCTTGGTCAGCAGCTCGGCGGGCGGGGCGCAGTCCGCCGGGATGGTGACGGTGGGCTTCTGCCCGGCCGCCCCGGTCACGACGACCTTGTCGACGGCGCACGGCGGCCCGGCCGGGACGGACACGGTGGCCGCGGTGGTCGTGGCCGGCGCCGCCGAGGACGGGGCGGACTGGCTCACGTTCGCGCCGCCGTCGGGCAGGTCGGAGGGGCGCTCGCTGGGCGTGCAGCCCGTCACCGCGAGGACGGTGCTGATCAGGATTGCGGTCATCGCCGCGGTCTTCCGCATGGCGGAAAGCCTAATCGGAGCGGTCGGGGCGGGCGTCACCGGCAACCCTGCGCGGCGAACAGCGCGTCGGCGCGGCGCAGGTCGGCGGCGGCCCGCTCGTCCTCGCCGAGCACGAGCCTGCCGTTGCCGACCTCGCGCAACGCGCCGGCCTGGCTCCACGTGTCGCCGAAGCGCTCGAAGGTGACGCAGGCGCGGTCGTACTGCTCGACGGCTTCGGCGTGGCGGTCCAGTTCGACCAGCACGAACCCTAGGCGCAGGCGGGTCCGCGCCGCACCGCGGTCGTCACCGTGCCCGTCGAAGAGGGTCAGCGCGTGCCGTTGCAGCTCAAGGCCTCGCGCGGGTTCGCCCAGTTTCGCCAGCACGACGCCGAGCCTGCTGGAGCACACGGCGTGCTGCCACCAGTCGCCGCGCAGCGACACGGCGCGCGCGAGCGCTTGCCGGGCCGCGTCGGGGCGGTTCAGCGCGAGCAGCGCGCGGCCGAGGCAGTCCAGCGCGGCGACCTCGGCACCGGCGATCGTGTCGCCGTGGGCGAGGCCCGCGGCGGTCTCGGCGAGCTCGCGCGCGGTGTCCGGCTGCCCGGTTTTGGCCGCTGCCAAGGAAAGCGCGGCCAACGCGTGCGCCTTGTCCTCGGTGTCCTGTTGCAGCTGCGCCTGTTCGAGCGCGAGCTGAGCGAGCGTGCGCAGGTCCGGCCACGCGCACCGCAGCCGGTAGTACCAGCTGATCTGGCGCAGCAGTCCGACGAGCCCCCAGCCGGGGTCGAGGTGGCAGCCCTTCTCGGCGGCGGCCAGGATCGCGGTCCGTTCGGCGTCGAGCCAGCGCACCGCCTCGCGGATCCCGCCGAAGGCCGATTCGCGGTCGTGCTGGGCGGTCGGGTCGAGCCAGCCCGCGGCGTCGGCGGCGGTCTCCAGCAGCGCGTGCAGCAGGCGCAGCTCGACCTCCTGCCGCGCGGGCTCGTCCTGTTCGGCCCGGGAGCGCGCGAAACCGCGGACGAGGACGTGCATCCGCGAACGCCCCTCCGTCGCGGCCGGACGCAGGAATCCGGCTCTGTGAAGCCGATCCAGCTCGCGCCGCACCGAGCGGAGCGACTCGCCGAGCGCCACGGCGGCGGTCTCGACGGTGAAGCAGCCGCCGGGCGCGAGGGCCAGACGGCGCAGCAGCCTGCGGGCGGGTTCGTCGAGCTGCCGGTAGGACACCTCCAGCACGCCGCGCACGGCACGGCTGTCGACGGGCAGCCACGCGTGCCGCGCGTGCTCGCGTTCGAGTTCGGTGACGGCGTCGGCGAGCAGTCCGCCGGGCCAGTCGACGAGGCGGGCGGCGGCGATGCGCAGTGCCAGGGGCCAGCGGTCGCACAGCGCGGCCATCCTGCGCGCGGCTGCCGGTTCGGCGTCGACCCTGCTCCTGCCGAGCACGGCGGCGACCAGGTCGACGGCGTCGTCCTCGGTGAGCGGGCCGATCCGGCAGCGGTGCACGGCGCGCGCGGTGTCCAGGCCGTGCAGCGGACCTCGGCTGGTGACCAGCAGCGCGGAGCCGGGCGAGGAGGCCAGCAGCGGCAGCGCCTGGTCCTCGTGCGCGGCGCCGTCGATCACCACGAGCATCCGCCGCGTAGCGAGTACCGCCCGGTACAGAGACCCGAGTTCGTCCACGTCGGACGGCAGGGCGCGGTCGGCGATCCCGCAGGCGCGCAACGCTTTGCGCATCGCCTCGGTCGGGTTCGGGTCGCACAGGTCGAGCAGGATCGCGCCGTCGGGGAAGTCGGCAGCGGCCTCCGTCGCGGCCCGCGCGGCGAGGCTGGACTTGCCTGCCCCGGGTGGTCCGCTGAGCACCACGAGCGCGCCGCCGGTGAGCACCTCGCGCAGCCGCTCCAGCTCCGCCAGCCTGCCGACGAAGTCCGCGGGCGCCGGGGGCACTGCGGCCGAGGGCGCCGGTACGGGTGCCGGTCCCGCCGGAGCGGTGTCGCGCTCGGCGACGGCGTGGCGCTGCTCGGCCAGCTCCGCCAGGTCGGCGGCCGCCCGCTCCCGCAGCGCGGCGAGCGAGGCGGCGATCGCGCCGTCGGTGTCGCCGACGGCCGCGGCGAAGCGCGGCAGCAGGTTCTCCGGGATCATCCGGCGGCCGCGCTCGTAGTCGGCGAGCGCGCTGTGCGCGTTGAGGCCGATGCTCCTGGCCAGCCCGCGCAGCGACAGGCCGGAGTCCGTCCGCAGCCTGCGCAAGGCGGCACCGAGCTCCACCAGGGACGTGTCGTCCTGGAAGGAACCGCTGATCATGTCACTCCAGGCGTTCAGCTGACGGAGACGCGACCGGCGCGCAGCACGCTGAGCCGCTCCGCGAGCAACTGCTCCAGCTCGGGTTCGGAGCGGCGGGAGCACAGCTGCTCCCAGTGCGTCTTTCCGGTACGCGGTACCGCGTTGTCCTCAGTACCCGCGCTGGTGTCGGAGTACCAGACGCGGCTGTCCGTGCCGTGCTTCGGGCACTCCCACACCTCGGGGGTGTCCGCGTCGGCGGCGAAGGTCAGCTCGACGTTGTGCCCCTGCGGGCAGACGAACACCACTGTTCGTCGGGCGGCGGGGGCCTCGGTGGCGGGCTGCGGGTACTGCGGGCCGCCACCGGCCCGGATCGCGCGGATCACGACGCCTCCTCGACGTGTTGGGGGCTTGCGAGTCGTGCGAGGGTGGCGCCGCGACTCGCCTGCGGGGTCGAGCGTCAGCAGCGATCCGCGGGTGCGAAGCGTAGGGGCAGCCGTTCCCGGTTGCCCATACACCACCGGAGTGAATATTCACCCTGTCTTAGGCTGAGCGCAAACCTGCGCGAGGAGGCACCTGAATGCCGGGCACCAGGACCCGCCGCAAGCGCAAACTCGGTGCCTTCCTCAAGGAGCTGCGGGAACGCGCCGGGATCGGGGCCGAGGAGGTCGCCGGGCGGTTGCGCAAGTCCCAGCCGACGATTTCGAAGATTGAGAACGGTCACGTCCTCTGCGGCTTCGCCGAACTGGGCGCCATGCTGGCCCTCTACGCGGCGAACGAGGCTCAGCGCAGGGAGGCCGAGGCCCTGTGGGACGACGCCAAACAGGACGCCACCCGTATCGAACACTCTTCTGCGGTTCCCCCCAAGTTCCGCACGTTCCTGCGCGCGGAGGCGGACGCCACGTCCGTACAAACGTTGGAGTCGACCGGCATTCCGGGATTGTTGCAGACCGCAGATTACGCGGCGGCGGTGCGCGCGGCCGCCCGCAGGTTCATCGACCCGGCCGTCGGCGTCGAGCGGGCCGTCGCGGCGCGGCTGAGCAGACAGAAGCGGCTGCACGGCCCGGGGGCGCTGAGCCTGCACGCGCTGATCGACGAGACGGTGCTGCGCAGGGTGGTCGGCGGGTTCCGGGTGCTGCGGGAGCAGCTGGCGCACCTGCTGGTGGCCGCCGAACTGGACAACGTCACCGTTCAGATAATCCCATTCGATTTCGGCGCCTACGGCACGATGTCCGGCTCGGCAACGATCCTGGGCTTCGCCGACGACGGCTATCCGGACGCCGTCTATTTGGAGTACCCCGGAGGCGGGGAATGGGTAGAGAATGACGGCGACGTTCGGAAGTTCCGGGCGATGTTCGCCGACATCTCGGCAGAAACCCTGACGCCCGAGGAGTCGGCGGCGGTGATCCGCGCACACGTCGACGCACTTGAGGGACGATGAACCCGTCGCGCACCTGGAGAAAGAGCAGCTATACCGGAAATGACAACAACTGTGTGGAACTGTCCTTGACAGAGTTCGAATCGGCTGTCCGCGACAGCAAGCGGCCGAATGGACCAGTCCTCACATTCACCCCGTTGGCTTTCTCACGCTTCATACGTTTTCTGCGTGCGATGCGCTAACGCGTTGAAGCCCGGACGACGAGTTCGGGCGGCAGCAGCCGGGACCGGGCGCCGCCACCGTCGACGCGGACCAGCAACTCCTCGACGGCGGCGGCGCCCATGGCGCGCAGGGGGCTGCGCACCGTGGTCAGCGGCACCGTGAGCGAGGACGCCAGCGGGATGTCGTTGAACCCGACGAGCGCGATCCCCTCCCCCACCGCGATGCCGTTGGCCCGCAGCACTCCCGCGGCGCCCATCGCGGCCACGTCGTTGACGGCGAACACCGCGTCCAGCTCGCGCCCGAGCGCCAGCACCTCGCTCATCGCCTGCTCGCCACCGCGCGAGTCGTAGCCGCTGTGGACCACCATCTCTTCTGGTACTGGGTACCCCGCCGCCGCGCAGGCGCGCAGGAACCCCTCGGTCCGGTCGGCGCACGTGCTCGCGTAGGGCTGCCCGGCCAGCACCGCGATCCTGGTGCGCCCCAGTCCCAGCAGGTGCTCGGCGGCCAGCTCGCCGCCGCGCTCGTCGTGGCAGGTGATCGCGGGGTGCTCGCCGGAGCGCCTGCTGACCAGGACGAACGGGATGTCGTTGGCCACCAGGGATTCCAGGCCGCTGCCGTCGAGCCGCGCGTCTCCGATGATCAGTCCGTCCACGCCCCAGGACAGCAGCGCTTCGAGCCCGGCGGCGTGCTGCTCGGCGTTGTCGTGGGTGTTGGTGACGAAGGTCCGGTAGCCGTGGGCCAGCGCGGCCTCCTGGATGCCCTCGTAGACGGCGGCGAGCACGTAGTCGGTCAGCGTCGGCACGAGCACGCCGAGGATGCGCGTGCGCTGCGTGCGCAGGCTGGCCGCGTACTCGTTGCGGATGTAGCCGAGCTCGCGCGCGGCGGCCCGAACGCGATCCTCGGTCTCCTTGGTGACCTGGGCGGTTCCGTTGAGCACTCTGGCCACAGTGGACACGTGGAGGCTGGTCGCCTCTGCGACCGCGCGCAGGGTCACCCTGGGCCTGGCGGACACGGTCTCTCCTGTCGCTGGAGCGGCTTCGAGTCGTCCATCGTGCCGCACGACTGGCGCACCGCGCTTTCGGGCACCCTGAGGACATGGGGCTGCGTGAGGATCTGGTGCGGGCGCTGACCGACAGCGGCGATCTCTCCGCGCAGTGGTGTGAAGCGTTTCTCGCGGTGCCCAGGCACGCGTTCCTCCCGGATACCGTCTGGTACTCCGAACCACTGAAACGCTTGTCACGCACCGAGAATCCGACGGAGTGGCTGACGGCCGCCTACGCCGACGACTGCGTGGTGACACAGCTCGACGACGGCGCGCCGAACGGCCCCGGGCTGGCGACGAGCTCCGCGAGCATGCCCGGGGTCGTGGCGACGATGCTCGACCTGCTCGACGTGGAGCCCGGCATGCGGGTCTGCGAGATCGGAACTGGTACCGGGTACAACGCGGCACTGCTTGCCCACCGCCTCGGCGCGCACAACGTCACGACGGTCGAAGTCGACCCGGTGCTAGCTCGTCGCGCTCGCGCCGCACTCGACGCCGCGGGCTACGACGGGGTGACTGTGGTGTGCGACGACGGTCTTAATGGCTGCCCAGCGCGCGCTCCGTTCGACCGCGTCATCGCGACCGCCAACGCGCAACGCATCCCCTATGCGTGGGTGGAGCAGACAATGCCCGGCGGGCGCATCGTCAGCCCTTGGGGAACCGCGTTCTTCTCCGGCGCACTGGTTTCACTGTCAGTCGACGCGGACGGCGTGGCGCGTGGTGGCATCGCTGGGCGCGCGTCCTTCATGGACCTGCGTGCGCAACGCGTGAGCCCCGTAGATGTAGACGCGGACATCTACGCCGAGGACCGCGCGGTCGTCACGCGCACCTCGCTGCGCACAGACGACGTGATCGGCACCTACGACGTCAACATCGCGATGGCCGTGCTCGTGCCGGACTGTCACGCATTGCCCACCGCAGACGGGTTGTGGCTCGTCGATCCGACATCGCGGTCGTGGGCCTACACGGTCGGCGGAGAAGTTCGGCAGCTCGGCGCGCGACGGCTGTGGGACGAGGTCGAGTCGGCTCACCGCTCGTGGGTCGCCGCGGGGAGCACGCGCGCGACGGGGTGGCGATTCGCGGTGGGACCGGCCGGTCAGCGCATCACCCAGCGGCGGTAAGTTGACCCGCATGACCAAGACCGCCGTGCTCAGCCGCTTCGTGGACGAGGAGTCCCGCGAGGAGTTCCTCGCCCGCTTCGGCGAGGCGATGAGCGCGTGGCCGCAGGACCGCGTCGAGTCCGATGTGGACACTCGGTTCGGCAGCACCCGCGTCTACAGCCACGGCGACGGCGACGGCACGCCCGTGGTGCTGCTGCACGGCGGCAACACCACGCCCGCGACCTGGCACCCCAACGTGGCCGCGCTGGCCGAGGGGCGCGTGGTGCACGCCGTCGACGTGCTCGGCGAGCCCGGCACGAGCACCCCGACCGCGCCGATGGTCAAGGCGTCGGACACCGCGGAGTGGCTGACCGCCGTCCTGGACGGCCTCGGTGTGCAGCGCGTGCACCTGGTCGGCACGTCCTACGGCGGCTGGATCACCGCGAACCAGGCACTGCACACCCCGGAGCGCCTCGCCTCCGTCACGCTGATCGAGCCCTCGCGCGTGCTCGCCGAACTGCGGCCGATCTTCGCCGTGCGCACGGTGTGGAACCGCGTGATCGGCGCGGAGAGCCTGTGGCGCGAGTACTTGGAGTGGTCCTCGCGCACCGCGCCCGCCGTGCGCGAACTGCAACTGCTGGGCAGCATGCGCTTCCGCAAGCGCCTCATGCCGCCGCGCAAGCTCGGCAAGAAGCAGCTCGCCGGGATCTCCGTGCCGACGTTGGTGCTGCTCGGTGCCACCAGTCCCGTCCAGCGCGTCCAGCGGGCCGCCGGGCGGGCGTCGCTCATCCCCAACGCGGAGGTCGCGGTCATCCCCGGCGCGGGCCACGCGCTCGCGACCGAACAGCCCGAGGCCGTCAACACCCGCATCACCGACTTCCTCGCCCGCCACTAGAGCCCCACCCCTTAAGCCCTGAACGACCCGCTTAGTGCGTTGAGCGCGCTGAACGGGTCGTTCAGTGCGCTCAAGGCGTCAAAGGAGCCGTTCGCGCACAGGACGGACCACCCTCCGTGCGCGTGCGGGAGGGGATTGACGAGGAGGGGGTGCGTGTCGGACAGTAGGCGAACGTTCGCGCGATCGTTCGTCCGGGGTCGCGCCGGAGTGTTCGGGGAGGTCCGATGGAGCGGGTCGTGGTGATCGCGACGGGTGGCACCATCGCCAGCCAGCCGACGATGAGCGGGCTGGCCGCGAGCCTCCAAGGGCGCTCGGTGATCAGCGCGGTGCCGCCAACGGCGGGCTTGCGGGTGGACGTGATCGACCTGTGCACGATCGACAGCTCCTGCCTGACGATCCGGCACCAGCTCGACCTCCTGGAGCAGGTGCGCGTCGCGCTGGCCGACCCCGACGTCACCGGTGTCGTGGTCACGCACGGCACGGACACGCTGGAGGAGTCGGCTTTCCTGCTCGACCTGCACCACGACGACCCGCGCCCGGTGGTCCTGACGGGATCGCAGCTGCCGTTGGGGCACGAGGGCTCCGACGCTCCACGCAACCTCTCGGACGCGTTCATCGTCGCGCAGCAAGCACGCGATCTAGGGGTGCTGGTGGTCTTCAACGGCCACGTACACGCCGCGCGGGGCACGGTGAAGCGGCACACCTTGGACGCGCACGCGTTCGGAGACCCCTCGCACGAGCCACTGGGCCGGATTCTCGGCGGAGAGCTGCTGTTGCGACGCGACGTCCAACGCCGGAGCGCGCCACTGTCCGCGCCGCGTGGCACAGCGCCTCGCGTAGACATCGTGACGCACCACAGCGATGGTGACGCGGTGCTGCTGCGAGCGTCGATCGCAGCAGGCGCGCGCGGGATCGTGCTGGTGGGTGCGGGCACGGGCAACGCCACGCCGGAGATCGCGGAGGCAGTGCGCGAAGCGACCCTCGCAGGCGTGGTCGTCGCGGTGACCTCACGATGCGCGGCGGGCCCGGTCGCTCCGGTCTACGCATCAGGCGGCGATCTGCTCGCGGCGGGCGCGATCCTCGCTGGGCACCTCCGTGCGAGCCAGACGCGCATCGCGCTGCTGAGCGCCTTGATGCACACAGACAGCCCGGAGCGGTGTCGCGCGTTGCTGCCCGCGCTACTCGGAACCTGACGCGCGCGCGTAGCGGCGGCTGAGTTCGCGGATGTGCTCGACGAGCTCCGGCGGCTCCTGCACCTCGAAGTCCACGCCCGTCATTCCCAGGTACAGAGCCAAGGACTCGAAGGAATCGGCTCCGGTCTCGAAAACACAGGTGTTCTCGTCAACCGGCTCCAAGCGGCCGTAACCGCCGAAACGGTCTGACAGTGCTTCAGCGGATGCGTGCATCAAGATGCGTGCGCGGGACCGCCACGGCGCTGCGGTGATGCGCGACGACACGAAGGTCGCGACGTCCACGCCGTTAGGCAGCTCGCGCGGCGTGAAACGAGGGCCAGTGGGCGTGCGCGGCGAAACGCGGTCCACGCGGAACGTGCGCCAGTCAGCACGGTCGACGTCCCACGCGACGAGATACCACCGACGACCCCAATTGGCCATGCTGTGCGGTTCCACCACGCGCAGGCTTTCGACACCGTTGTGGTCGGCGTAGTCGAAACGGAGACGCTCGCTGTCGCGGCACGCGCTCGCGATCGTGGTGAGCACGGCGGCATCCACCGTCGGCCCTGGCCGCAGCGGAATCGGCACGGTGTAGGACTGCAACGCGTTCACACGGCGGCGTAGTCGCGACGGCAGGACCTGTTCGAGCTTGGTCAGCGCGCGCAGCGACGTGTCCTCGATCCCGGCAATCGGTCCACTGGTGGCGGTGCGGAGGCTCACGGCGACCGCGACGGCTTCGTCGTCGTCGAGCAACAACGGTGGCAGCGCGGCACCCGCGCCGAGCCGGTAGCCACCTGCGGACCCAGTCGTCGCGTTGACCGGGTAACCGAGGTTGCGCAGTTTGTCGACGTCGCGGCGCACGGTCCGGACGTCGACCTCCAGGCGATCCGCGAGGTCGGAGCCGGACCATTCGCGGCGGATCTGCAACAGCGACAGCAGGCGGAGCAGGCGGGCCGATGTCTGCAACATGACCGCAGTCTGGCACCCCTCGCGGACAACTCCTGTCCTCAACGCTGTGGCAGGGAGTCACTGTGTCGAGTGGCTTTTCTTGCCAAGGTCGGCAGCTGTCGACAGCCTCGACCGCATGCTGATCACGTCGCGCCCCGCGGTCACCGCCGCCGGGTGCGTGCTCGGACTCCTCCTCTGTGCGGGAACGGCCACCGCCCAACCGCCGCAGTACAGCGCTGACCAGGTACGGAGCTTCCTGACCGAGTTCTACGGCAAGCACGGCCCGAGCCAGCACGACCGCGAACACCACGTGACGGCGGAGCTGAAGAAGAAGGCCGCCGCGACTCCTGACTACGACTTGTTGCTGTGTGCGCAAAACAAACCGGCCGGAATCGGCATCGGCGCGGTCACCACGGCGCAGTCCGCCGGCGTCGGCTGGGCAACGGTCACCACGCGCTGGAGCGGCCCCGCGCAGCAGTTCACCGCGTACGTCGGCCTGGACGCGCGCGAGCCGCTCAAGCTCTACGACATCGACTGCGGGGTCGAGCGATGACCGAGCCCGAAAGCGTCGCGGTCGGCGAGAGCACCACGGTGTGCCATGACTGCGCCGGAGCACAGCACGCGGCCCGTGAGGTACTGCGTCTCAACGGAGAGACCGGGGCGACCGTCGCCGTCACGCGCGCATGTCGCACATGCTCCGGCGTTGGGGCACTGCCCGGCCTGATCCCGCCTGTCTAGTTCGAGAGAAGTTGTGCGCAGCGGATGAGTCCGATGTGCGAGTAGGCCTGGGGGTGGTTGCCCAGGGAGCGTTCGGCGATCGGGTCGTACTCCTCGGGCAGGAGTCCGGTGGGGCCTGCGCAGTCGACCATCTGCTGGAAGAGTTCTTCTGCTTCGGTGCGGCGTCCGGTGAGCAGGTAGGACTCGATCATCCAGGCCGCGCAGATGTGCCAGCCGCCTTCGGTTCCGGGGAGGCCGTCGTCGCGGTGGTAGCGGTAGACGGTGACGCCGGAGCGGAGTTCGGCTTCGGTGGCGGTGACGGTGGCTTGGAAGCGCTCGTCCTGCGGATCGATCAGGCCGGAGAGTCCGATGTGGAGGGTCGCCGCGTCCAGGTCGACGCCGTCGTAGGCGGTGGTGAAGGACTGGGCCTCGACGTTCCAGCCGTTCTTCAGCACGTCCTGGGAGATCGTGTCGCGCAGCACCGCCAAGCCGGGATCGACGGTGCGGCCGTAGGTACCGGCGAGCTTGATCGCGCGGTCCAGCGTCACCCAGCCCATGACGCGCGAGTACACCCGGTGCCGCGGCGCGTGCCGCTCCTCCCAGATGCCGTGGTCGGCCTCGTCCCACCGCCGCGTGACGGCCTCGGCCATCGCCTCGACCATGCGCCAGTCGTCATCGGTGAGCTCGCCGCGCACTTCGGCCAGCTGTGCCACGAGGTCCACGACCGGGCCGAACACGTCGAGCTGGACCTGCTGGTTGGCCAGGTTGCCCACCCGCACCGGACGCGAACCCGCGTAGCCGGGGAGCGTGTCGATGACCGCCTCCGGCCCGAGGTGCGTGCCGTGCAGCGTGTACAGCGGGTGCAGCCGCTCCGGGCCCGGCAGCGTGGCGAGCACGCCGTGCAGCCACTTCAAGTACTTCTCGGCCTCGTCCGTGGAACCCAGCGAGACCAAGGCCTGCGCGGACAGCGCCGCGTCGCGGATCCAGCAGTAGCGGTAGTCCCAGTTGCGGACGCCGCCGATCTCCTCGGGCAGTGACGTGGTCGCGGCGGCCAGGAAGGCGCCGGTCTCGTCGTGCTGCAGGCCCTTCAACGTAAGGGCGGAGCGAGCCACGAGGTCGCGTTGGACCTCCGGCAGCCGCAGCGTCGCCAGCCAGTCGGACCAGTAGGTCCCGGCGGCGGCGCGGCGCTCAGGCTCGCTCCGCGAACTTGGGGAGAGATCGTCGCTGCCACAACGGAGTTCGAGCACGACCGGCCGGTCCGGGGCCACCTCGACCACGGCGTGCGCGGACTCGTGCTGGCCGTCGGAGGTGATCGTCCACTCGACCCCGGGCGCGCGCAGGACCATCGGGTCGGACATGCCGGACACGCGCAGTCCGTCGGGCTCGGCTACCAGGCTCACGGGGACCTGGCCGAACTCCGGGCGCGGCGCGAAGTCGATCACCGCGCGGGTGTTGCCCGAGATCACGCGGACCAGCTCGGTGCGGCCCGGCGCGCTCGCGTGGTCCAGGTAGTCGGTGACCAGCAGCTTCGACCAGCGGGTCTCCACCGTCATGGTGCCCGGCAGGTAGCGCTGGCCCAGCGGCAGACCGTTGCGCTCCGGCTTGATGCCGAAAACACCCGCCGTCGGACCGCCGAGCAGGTCGGCGAACACCGCGCCGGAGTCCGGCTCCGGGTGGCAGAACCACGTGAGCTTCGCGTCCGGCGTCAGCAGCGCCACGGAACGCTCGTTGGCCAGCATGGAGATGCGCTCGATCGGCACCGCCTGCTCACCGTGCAGCCACGTGCGGCGCACCTCGACGAGGAAGGCCAGCACGGCGGCGACGTCGGCGGTCTCGGTGACGCGGAACGACGCGACGGTCTCGCCCTCGCCGACCTTGATGCCCAGGTCGGGACCGGCCAGCGTGGCGAAGGCCTTCTCGTCGGTCACGTCGTCGCCGAGGAAGACCGCGGCGGTCGCGCCGACCTGGCGGCGCAGCACGTTGAGGGCGTCGCCCTTGTCGGTGCGCACCACGGCCAGCTCGACAACGGCCTTGCCCTCGGTCACCTGCACGCCGTCCCAGGTGCACGGGCCGCCGCGCACCGCCTCCAGCAGGCGCTCGCCCACCTCGGGCTCGGCGCGGCGCACGTGCACCGCGACGCTTGCGGGCTTGTGTTCCAGGTAGATGCCTTCGAGCCCGGCGGCCAGCTGCTCCAGCTCAGCGCGCACGCGGGCGAGGAGCTGGCGGGTGTCGCCTTCGAGCGCGTGCACGAAGCCCACATCGAACTCGGAACCGTGGCTGCCGACCAGGTGCACCTCGGCGGGCAGCCGGGACAGCGTGGCGAGGTCTCGCAGCGCACGGCCGGAAATGACCGCGACCGTCGTCGAGGACAGCGCGGCCAGTGAGCGCAGCGCGTTCACCGACTCCGGCAGCGGGCGGGCCTGCTCGGGGTCGGCGACGATCGGCGACAGCGTCCCGTCGTAGTCGCAGGCCACGAGCAGCCTGGGCGTCCTGGCCAGCTGCGCCAGGGCCCGGCGCAGCTCGGCGGGCAGCGCGGCGACCCCGGCCGGGGAGGTCGCGGGCGTTGCGGCGAGCACCATGGGAAACCCTTCGATCACCGAGAGCCACCGTGGTCGGATTCACGGCCGGGCTGTTCGCGGGAACATAATCCGTTACTCGCGAGGAACCCAAACACGTACCGGAATTCGTAGCCCAGGCTTGAGGGCGGCTTAGGGTTTGACCTTTTCTTAGGAATTCGACCAGTTGCGGCACATCGAGGACGTCGAGCGCGCCGCGGAGACGACGGCCTGCCACGGCGGGAGGTCGTGGCCGGGGCGCGGGCGGACCACCCAGCGCGAGCCCGGTTCGCCCGCGGCCAGCGGCGGCAGCGCCAGCCGGGTGCCGGGAGCGAGCAGGTGGACGTCGATGCGGACCAGGTCCAGCACCGTGTCCACGCGGACCGGGGTGACCGGGCCGGTGAGGAACACCCAGCGCTCGGGGTGTCCGGGGATGCCGAGGACCGGGCCGGTGAGCAGGTGGAGGGAGAGCATCGCGTTGGTCTCGGCGCCGAGCCCGGCGCGCATCGAGATCGCGCCGACGGTGTCACCGACGACGAGCTCGGCGGGGCCGGGGGCGGGGCCCAGGGTCAGGCCGAGCGGCTGGACTGAGGCGGGAGGCTCCGAGATGAGCGTCATGGCTTCTATCCCCTCATGTGGCGAGGTACGTGATGTACCTCACTTCCACCGAGGAAAGCATCTGACTCCATCATTCGACCGTCAACCGGTTATTAACTGTCTCAAAGCGCTGCAATGTGCACAGAAGTACCGACCTCTGGGCATTACCCCAATACATTTGTGCACCCGGTTCTCCTCGGTGACGGACCGGCCACGATCAGTGTCCGAAACGAGCTCGCACCCGGTCGACGTCTCGACTGCGCGGCCCGCGGGGGGTTAGGTCCTTGCTGAGCCCGGTGCGGGCCTGATCGAGGAGGTTGCGATGGCGGGGATCATCAGCGAACCCGGGATCACCTCGATCCCCGGCCTCCTGCGCGCCAGGATCGCCAGGACACCCGACACCGAGGCCTTCCGCTACCGAGCTCGCTCCGGCTGGGAGTCGCTGACGTGGGCCGAGACCGGTGCCAAGGTGCGCGAGATCGCGCTCGGGCTGCTCGCGCTCGGCGTCGGCGCGGGCCGCACGGCGGCGATCCTGTCCGGCACCAGGGTGGAGTGGCTGCTCGCCGACCTCGGCGTGCTCGCGACCGGCGCCGCCACCACGACGATCTACCCGACCAACACCGCGGACGAGTGCGCGTTCGTGCTCGCCGACTCCGGCAGCGCCGTGGTCTTCGCCGAGGACCAGGACCAGGTCGCGAAACTGCGTTCCGTTCGGGACCAAGTTCCTGGTGTCGCCAAGGTGATCCTCATCGAAGGCGCGGTCGCGGCCGACGACGACTGGGTCCTCTCCCTCGACGACGTCATCGCGCTCGGCCGGTCGTCCGAGCCCGACGCCTACGAGCGGGCGGTCGCGGCGATCACCCCCGACCAGCTGGCGACGCTGATCTACACCTCCGGCACCACGGGCAGGCCCAAGGGCGTGGAGCTGACCCACGACAACTGGCTCTACATCGCCGAGGCCGTCGACCCGCTCGACCTGATGCGCCCGGACGACCTGCACCTGCTGTGGCTGCCCATGTCGCACGTCTTCGGCAAGGCCATCGAGATCGCGGTGATCAACGGCGGCACCCCGACCGCGGTGGACGGCGTCGTGGACCGGATCGCGGCGAACATGGCGGAACTGCGTCCCACCGTGCTCGGTGCCGCCCCGCGCGTCTTCGAGAAGATCTACAACACCGTCCTGGCCACCGTGCGCGCCGAGGGCGGTGTGAAGCTCAAGCTGTTCCGCTGGGCACGCGGTGTCGGCCTGCGCCACGCCGCCAACCGCCGCGCGGGCCGGTCTTCCCCGCTGTGGCTGCGCGTGCGCTTCGCGATCGCCGACAAGCTCGTCTTCACCAAGCTGCGGGCGCGCTTCGGCGGGCGGGTGCGCTACTTCGTCTCCGGCTCCGCGCCGCTGTCGCCGGAGATCGGCGAGTTCTTCGACGCGGCCGGGCTGCAGATCCGCGAGGGGTACGGCCTCACCGAGACCTCCGCCGCCTCGTTCCTGGCGCGGCCGGAGGAGCTGCGCTTCGGCGTCATCGGCAGGCCGCTGCCCGGCACCGAGGTCCGCATCGCCGACGACGGCGAGGTGCTGATCAAGGGAAGGGGCGTCATGCGCGGTTATCGCGGGCTGCCGGAGGCCACCGCCGCCGCGCTGGAGGACGGCTGGCTGCGCACCGGCGACATCGGCGAGTTCGACGAGCGCGGGCGGCTGCGGATCACCGACCGGAAGAAGGAGCTGATCAAGACCTCCGGCGGCAAGTACGTCGCGCCGCAGGCGATCGAGGGCAAGATCAAGACCGCGTGCCCGTACGTGGCCAACGCGCTCGTGCACGGCGACCGCAGGAACTTCTGCGTGGCACTGGTGACGCTGGACCCCGACCTCGTCGCGAAGTGGGCGGGCGCGCGCGGGCTCTCCGCCGACATGGCCGAGCTGACGCCCAACCCCGAGCTGCGCGCCGCCGTCCAGGAGGGCGTCGACGCCGTCAACGCCACGCTCGCCAGGCACGAGACCATCAAGGCCTTCGCCATCCTCGGTGACGACTTCACCGTGGAGCGCGGTGAGCTGACGCCGAGCATGAAGATGCGCCGCCGCGTGATCGAGCAGCACTACGCGGACCTGCTCGACGGCTTCTACGACGGCATGATCGAGACGGTCTAGCCACACCCCTGCGACCGGGACAGCTTGCCACCCACCAGAACACTCTTTCACCCGACGAGGTGACATAGTGCCCTTTTGCGCTCCCATCGACACTCTTGGTAGTAACTTTTCACTCGCCAGAGTGATCGCCCACGCGAGCGCCCTTTGCGGCACCGGCAACGGAAAATAAACCTGCACCAGGTTTAAATGATCATGAAGTGCCGTTTCGGTGACGCGAAAGACCAGCTGGGGCGCTGTTTTACGAGAGTGAGCGAGCCTGGTGCATCATCCATCACCTGGCACTTCACGCTTGCGGCCACTACAAGAAGTTGGCCTGGACGGTCGCGGACGAATACGATAGCGACGCAACAAAAAAAGAGGGCCCCTGCTGTAACAGGGGCCCATTCCCCGACCGGCAGCTCCAACCACCATCGAGGCGTAAATCCGACATGACTGTACCGCAGACTCCTGGCGACATTTCACCAGGTCACCCCATCCGAGTGCCGCTGTCACCTCAACGGGGCAGCCAGGTGCTCGTCGAGGTCACGGTCGAACTCGACCCGCACGGTCGGCGGCAGCTCCGCCGCACGACCGTCGAGACCTTCCCCTGCCAGGCGACTCCCACCTCTCACCGCGGCCGCTCGCTCTGGCCAGGAACGCGGTCACCGCTGCGCGCCGCCGCGCTTGCGCAGCGGCACCCCGGCGTCGAGCAGAATGGTCCTGATGACGTGGTAGGACAGGCCCGAACTCGCCGCGAGGGCGCGCAGCGTCTCCCCGGCCAGGTAGGCCTCTGCCAGTGGTGCGACGTCGATGGAGTAGGTGGCGGCGGGGGCGACACCCGGCTCCACCCCCGCCTGGGCCAGCAGCAGCCGCAGCGTGCGCCGGTCGATGCCGGTCTCGTGGGCTAGCTCCCGGATGGACCGTCCTCTGTCGTACGCGCTCGCCACGGCGTGGGCGGTCTCGTCCGCCGTCTCGCGCAGACAGGTCGCGTCACTCGTGCGCACTCCCGCCTCCAGCAGCAGCTGACGCACCTGGGCGGGACGGCGATTGACCTCATCGGCCAGTTCCTGGATCGGGCTCCGGCTCTTCAGGAAACGAGCGGCGAGCGCGTAGGCCGTCTCCCTGCGTTGCTGCCCGTAAAGCCGGGACTGCTGTTCAGCCATGGGACCCGTCCCGACGCCCCCGAGCCACACTGCCACCCTGCAGACGAAAGGACCGAACGAAAAAACAGCTATCGCGAGAAACAAAACAAGAAAAAGATTCCACCCATGCCGCCGTCACACCCGCAGCACCTCCGACTCCCCCGAAATCCCCCGACCCGGTGACGGCACGGCGAACGAACTCCGGCCATTTCGCTAGAGAACCCGCCGTGTTGTCCGCAGTACTTCCCCGAGCGCATTGCGCCCTCGAAGAGCCTATCCAAGGATTAACACGGGTGTCCAGACAGCGGACATCCGAACACAGGGATGGATTCGGGGGTCCAGCGATGAACGCAATCGGAAAAACCGCAGTCGAGGAGGCCGCCTTCCCGGAATCGGGATGGCGAACTCCCGCCGACTGCTCCGGCAAGGGCGGTGACTGCGTCGCCGTGAACCTGGAACACGCGGGCTGGGTCGGGGTGCGCGACACGAAGCGACCCGACGGCCCGGTCCTGAGCTTCACCGACGACGAGTGGACCGCGTTCGTCGCCGCCGTGGGCAGGGGCGAGTTCTCCCGATGAGGACCGGGGGCCGACGGAGCACCCGTCGGCCCCCGCGGGTGGGTGGCGGCGGCGAACCATCCGTGAAAGCGATCCGTGAGGTACGTGAACAGAGCTACTCAGCGCGAGAGGAACCTCGCCGCGCTCGGCCAGATCCTGAAGGCGTTGCGCAAGGAGCGCGACCTGGTCCAGCGGGCCGTCGGACGCAGGGCGTTCCCCAAGAACATGAGCCAGAACTTCGTGAGCGACCTGGAGAACGGCGAGGTCGACAACGACAAACTGCCCGAGCACGTCGAGCGCCTCAAGGCGTTCTTCCTCGTCGATCCCCGAACGGCGGCGGCGATGGACCGGCTGTGCCAGACCCCTGCGACGATGCGCGACTGGCCGGGTGGGCACGCAGGCGTCGCGCCCTACTTCCAGTACTTCGTCTCGCAGGAGATCTGGGCCGAGGCGATCCACCAGTGGCAGGACAACAGCATTCCGGGACTGCTCCAGGCGTGGGGCTACATGCGCGAGCTGTTCGCCGAGGAGAACAAGCCCGAGGATGTCGAGGAGTTCACCGCCGCCAGGCTCGGTAGGCAGTCGTTGTTCGACCGGGAGAACCCGCCGAAGTACGAGGCCGTTCTGCACGAGAACGCCCTGCGCCGCGTGCACCAGGTCTACGGCGCGGAGATCGCCGTCGAGCAGGTCCTGCACATTTTCACGCGGATGCGGACCCACCCGAACGTCACCGTGCGCATCCTCACCAGGGATCGCGAGCGCGCCGATCTCCCGCTGGGCTATTCCGTCGTGTGCTTTCCCGGTGGCGTCGGGGACTACGTCCACCTGGAACCGCTCAACAACGGCGTCTACGAGGATGCCGAGTCCTACGTGAAGGAGAACAGGGCGGACTTCGACCAGTTGTGGGCCGCGGCGCTGAGCCGGGAGGCGAGCATCGAGTTCCTCCTCACCCTCGCCGAGGAGTGGTCGGGCTGAGCGGTCATTCCTCGATGGCGCCGCCGACGGTGCGGAGGTGCTTGCGGAAGGTGTAGTGGGGGTCGCGGGCGCGCTGGGCCAGGTAGTCCTCGAAGCGGGTCTGCTGGCGCAGGGTCCGGCCCGCGCGGATGCCGTCGGCCTGCTCGCGTTCGGTCGCCCGGATGCGCGCGGCGACGGTGAGGACCTCGTCGACGCGCTCGGCGGGGACGAAGAGCACGCCGTCCTCGTCGCCGAAGACGTAGTCGGCCTTGGAGATCAGGTGCGGCCCGAAGCGCGCGGTGGTCAGCGCGTGCGGCTCCTGCTCGTCCAGGCGCACCGGACCGGGCGGGTAGGAGCCGTAGCTGAACACCGGGAGGCCGATCTCGACGAGCTCCGGGGTGTCGCGGTGCAGCCCCCACACGGCGAGGCCGGACACACCCGCCGCCTCGGCTTCGAGGACAGCGAGGTCGCCGACGCACGCCTCGTCCTCGCGCCCACCGTTGTCGATCACGAGCACGTCGCCCTGCTCGGCGCAGCCGAAGGCTTCCAGGAAGACGTCGACGCTGCCGTAGTGGCGCACCGGCAGCGCTCGGCCCGCCAAGCGGTACCCGGTGTCCACTGCACGGATGCCCGAAGGGGCGGACCTCAGCGGGACACCTGCCCGAAGGCACGCGTCCGCCACCAGAGGCGTTGACAGGTCTGCGAAAGCGTCCACCATGGCGATCATGATGACCCGCCGCTACGAGGACGCCGCACACCGGGCCGTCGCCTGGTTGCTGGAGCGGCAGCGACCGGACGACCTCGCGTGCCACTACAAGTCCCCCGCGGTACTCGGTCTCGCCGGGCACCCCAGGGAGGCGCGCGCCGCGCTGGAGGAGGTCGTGGCGCGGTTCGGCACCGCCGACGGTGACTTCGCCACGGCGGAGGGCGTGAAGAGCCGCAACGCGATCTTCGACGAGTTCTGGTCGTACCCCAACGGCTGGATCGCCCTCGCGGCGCAGCGGCTCGGGCGCTTCGGGGTGGCGCGCGGGAGCTACGAGCACCTGCTCGGCTACCGCGCGCCCGACGGCGGTTTCCGGTCGAACGGTTCGGCCGCCACCGAGCCGGACGTGCTCAGCACGGCGCACCTGGGGCTCGTCGCGCTCCAGCTCGGCGATCTCGGCACCGCACGCGCGGCCGGGCTGTGGTTGTCGCGGTTCCTGGCGGCGGGGCCCGAGCGCGGGCGGGAGTTCCTGCTGCGCGCGAACGGTACTGGGCCCCTTGAAGTACTGAGTACCGGAGCGCCGGATCAGCCGTACTTCATGATCGGGTATCCGATCGGGTTCCTGGCGAAGCTGCACGACGCGACCGGCTCGGCGGACGTCCTCGCCACGGCGGAAGGTTTCGCGGACTACGCGCTGCGGTGCGGGGACAACCTGCGGTCCTGCCAGCTCAGCCACAAGGTGGCGTGGGGCGCCGCTCTGCTGGCGCGAGCGACCGGGACTCGGTGCTATGTGGAACTCGCGACCGACATCGCGGAACACCTGCTCGCTGTGCAGGCGGCGGACGGCTCGTGGTCCCCGGGCGCGCCGGACGTCACGACATTCGACGACACCGCCGAGATCGCGCACTGGCTGCTGGAGATCACGGCCGAGCTGCCTCCGCCGTCCGGGTGAACGCGGGCGCTGGGATACTGCGCCGGTGAGTACCGGCACCGGCCTTCAGCAGGAGCGCGCGCTGAGCGCGTGGATCACGCCCCGGATCGCGTGGAGCGCTTTCGGGGCGGCGGTGCTGCTGCACGCGCTGACGTTCCTGATCTGGCCCAAGGCCGCCCCGGTCGGCGTGGACCTGAACGTGTACCGGGCGGCCGGCGAGACCGTGCTCGCCGGGCGCCCGTTGTACGAGGGGCCGATCACCTTCCAGATGGAGTGGACCTACACCCCGTTCGCCGCGCTGGTGTTCGTGCCGTTCGGCGTCGTTCCGGTCATCCCGTTGGCCGCGGTGGTCACCCCGGCGCACTTCCTGCTGGTGATCCCCGCCGTGATGCTGTCCTGGCGGACGCTGGGCTACCGGCGGGACCGCGCGCTCGTGCTGACCTCGGTGCTGATGGCCGGGGCGGCGCTGTGGCTGGACCCGGTGTGGCTGACCACGGCGCTCGGCCAGGTCAACCTGGTGCTGATGATGCTGGTGCTGCTGGACTTCGGCCGGTTGCGCGACTCGCGCTGGCAGGGCGTGCTGATCGGTGTCGCCGCCGGGATCAAGCTCACGCCGTTGATCTTCGTCGGCCACCTCGTGCTCACCGGGCGATGGCGTGCGGCCGCGACGGCGGTGGTCACGTTCGCGGGCACGATCGGGCTCGGATTCCTGGTGCTGTCGCACGATTCGGCGCGGTACTGGGGTGGGGTCTTCTTGTCCTCCAACCGGATCGGCAACACCGCTTCGTACAGCAACCAGTCGATCAGCGGCATGCTCGCGCGGCTCACCGGGGACGGCAACGCCACCTCGACCACGTGGCTGGTGCTCGCGCTCGTCGTCGGCGTGCTGGGAATGGGCCTGGCCGCGTGGGCGCACCGGCGCGGCGAGGACCTCATCGCGGTCACCGTGGTCGGCATGACCGGGACCGCTGTGTCGCCGTTCTCCTGGGAGCACCACTGGGTGTGGTTCGTCCCGCTGCTGGTCTACCTGGTGCACGTGGCACGCACGGCGGGGCGGCCCGGGTGGTGGGTGGTCGGCGGCGTCTACGCGGTGACCTTCGCGTGGATCGTCAGCTTCCCCCCGGTCGGCGGGAAGACCCAGCCGGAGATCGGGCTGTTCGCGCTGCGCTCGTGGCCGTGGCTCGAAGCCGTCACCAGCAACGTGTACCTGCTGGTGTTCGCGCTCTCCTCGGCGTGGATCATCTCGAGGTTGCGAAAAACCGTTGTCGCACAGACGTTCTGACGTGCTTCGGCAGGGCATGACCTCGTTGTGGCGCGGAGAACTCGTGCGATTGCGCGCCGTCGAGCCGCAGGGCTGGGCGGACTTCGCCACATGTTCGACGAGCGCAGGTACCAGAAGTGCGGTGTCAGCGTGCACTCGTTCAACGACGGTTCCCTTGCGCTGCACCGAAAACTCGGATTCACCGAGGAAGGGCGGATGCGTCGCCAGGTGTTCGCCGGCGGCACGCACCACGACGCCGCCCTCTTCGGCATCACCGCCGAGGAGTTCCGCGCCCGTAAGCCCTGAATGACTCATTCAGGTACCTCAACTCCCTCAATGACTCATTCAGCTACTTGAGCGCACTGAATGAGTCATTGAGGTACTTCGGCGGGCGGGGGTGGCTTTCGTACGCTCCGAGGATCCCCCGCTTTCAAGGAGCGTGGGCGGAGGCGCGGGAATGCCAGGCGGAGGCGGTGGGCGGGTGGAACTCCGCTCAGCCTGCACGAGGGTCCGCAGTGGATGCGTTAAGCGGGCGGGTGGGGGAGGCGGGCGATGAGGACGCCTCGGGGGTCGATGGTGACGTGCTCGCCGAGATGGTGGCCGGTGAGCGCGTCGGTGGCGCCGGGCGGGAGGGGCACGGGAGCGGCGAAGACGTTGTGGTTGAGCAGGAAGAGGAAACGGGTGCCGTTCTCGGTCCTGCGCACGGTGACCTCGACGCCGGCGGGAGCGCCTGGCAGGACGGGGGCGGCACCCGCGGCCGCGGCGGCTCGGCGGAGCAGGGTGCCCATGGTGGTGGCGTCGGGCTTCGTGCCGAGGTAGTAGGCGACGCCCGCGCCGTAGGAGCGGCGGGTGATCGCGGGACGGCCGGACAGCTCGCCGCCCGCGAAGGTGGCAAGGGCCTCAGCACCCTCCAGGTTGATCCACTCCGACCACAGCGTTCCGGTGCCGTGGTGGCCGTCGGCGAGGGCGAGGCCGACGGCGCCGTGCGGGGGCAGCGGCCAGAACTCCTCCACGTGCACGCCGAGCAGCTCGCGGAACGGCGCCGGGTAGCCGCCGAGGTGCACGCGGTCGTTGCCGTCGACGATGCCGGAGAAGAACGACATCACCAGGTGGCCGCCGGCGCGCACGTACTCGATGAGGTTGGCCGCGACCTCGGCGTCGACCAGGTACAGGTTGGGCACGACCACGAGCCGGTAGCGGCTGAGGTCGGCGGCGGGGTGCACGATGTCGGTGGTGATCCGCGACTCCCACAGCGGGCGGTAGTGCGCGAGGTTGGCGTCGACCTGGCTGAGGTCGGTCGCCGGATGGGAGTCGGCCTCCAGCGCCCACCAGCTGGACCAGTCCATCAGCAGCGCGGCCTCGGCCTCCACCCGCGAGCCGAGGACTTCGGGCAGCTCGGCCAGCTCAGCACCCAGGTCGGCGACCTCGCGGAAGATCCGGGTCTCCGGGCCCGCGTGCGGCACGACGGCGGAGTGGAAGCGCTCGGCGCCGCCCCGCGACTGCCGGAACTGGAAGTACAGCACCGCGTCCGAACCACGAGCCACCGCCTGGTAGCTCCACAGCCGCATCTGCCCAGGAGCCTTGGGAGCGTTGCGATCCCGCCAGTTCACCGCGCTCGGCGCCTGCTCCATCAGCAGCCACGGACGGCCATCACCGAGCGAGCGCATCAGGTCGTAGTTGAAGGCGACCTCGACGTGGGTGTCGGCGCGGTGCGGGTCGGGGTAGGAGTCGTGGGAGATGACGTCCTGGTGCCGCGCCCACTCGAAGAAGTCGACGGACTTGGCCAGCCCGAGCAGGTTCGTGGTGACCGGCACGCTCGGCGTGTGCGCGCGCAGCACGTCCTTCTCCAGCAGGAAGCACTCCAGCATCGCGTCGGAGGAGAAGCGCTGGAAGTCCAGGTTCTGCGCGGGATTGGGGATCGCGGGAACGGTGCGCGGCGGCAGGACCTCGTCGAAGCCGGAGTAGCGCTGCGACCAGAACGCCGTCGACCACGCCTCGTTGAGCCCGCCGATGTCGCCGTAGCGGCGGGCCAGCCACTGCCGGAACGCCTCGGCGGAGACGTCGCAGTAGCAGGTGGAGACATGGCAGCCGTACTCGTTGCCGATGTGCCAGAGACGCAACGCCGGGTGTTCCGCGTAGCGCTGGGCGATCCGCTCGACGAGCGCGACGGCGTGCTCGCGGTAGACCGGGCTGGACGGGCAGTAGTGCTGGCGTCCTCCCGGCCACAACCGGGTGCCGTCGGCGGTGACGGGCAACGTCTCCGGGTGCAGGCGGGCCAGCCACGGCGGCGGCGAGGCGGTCATCGTGGCCAGGCAGACACCGACGCCGTTGCCGGCGAGCTTGTCCAACGCGCGATCGCACCAGCCGAAGTCGAACTCCCCCGGAGCGGGTTGGACCTGCGCCCAGCCGAAGACGCCGACCGTGGCCAGGGTGATGCCCGCGCGGCGCATGAGCTCCATGTCGGAGTCCCACACCGCTTCCGGCCACTGCTCCGGGTTGTAGTCACCCCCGAAGGCGAAGGCGTCCAGGTGCAGCGCCGCCCTGAACGGCACGGTCCGGTCGTCGCCCGTCATCGACTCCACCCGACGATGTTGCCAACGGCGTGGCACAGCGTCGAGCACCCAAGCAGGTCGACCTGCTCAGAGGTCGGCGGGCAGGACCAGCCACTCCAGCAGCTCGGAGTCGGCGAGGCGGGCCAGCGCGGCGCGGACCTCGTCGGGGCCCGCGGCCCAGCCGCGCTCGGTGAAGTGGTCGGCGACGGCCGCGACGTCGAGGGTGTCGTCGAACTCGTGGGTGAGTTCCACGCGCACCAGCACGGCGAGGTCGAACGGGCTGTCCACCTCGTCGAACTCGGCCTGGTCGATCTCGGCGACTCCGCTGTGCTTCGCCACGGCCTGCTTCTCGGACATGGCGCAGACCATAACGTCCCCCAGATCGGAAACGCCCCGCCCCGCCTGGTCAGGTGATCGGAGAGGACAACGGTTTCCCCGTAGGCTGCTCGCGAACGATCACGGGGATGGGGTGCTGGGCGTGGCTGAGGCTTTCCGGGCGAGCGTGCGGCTGCGGCGGGTGGCCCGCCAGCTGCGGCAGTGGCGCGACGCCGCGGGCAAGAAGGGGCAGGACATCGCCCCGCAGCTGCGCTGGTCGCCCGCGAAGCTCAGCAAGATCGAGAACGCCGCGCAGCCGATCTCCCCCGTCGACGTGATCGCGCTGGCGCTGATCTACGGCGTCTCCGACCCCGAGCGCGACCAGCTGTTCCAGGACGCCGTGGCCGCGCAGGAGCGGCAGTGGTGGGAGGACTACGGCACCGAGGCGCTGGTGCAGGTCGCCTACGACTTCGTCGAGCAGGAGGCCGAGGCCGCGAGGCTGTCGACCTTCAAGACGGACCTGATCCCCGGGCTGTTGCAGACCCACGGCTACGCCGAGGCGCTCGCGCTCGCCGATCTGCCGAAGGTCAGCGAGGAGGTCGCCAAGCGGCGCGCCGAGGTCCGCACCGCGCGGCAGGGCCGCATCCGGGGCGAGAACCCGCTGCGCTTCGAGGCGGTGATCGGCGAGGCGGCGCTGCGCCAGGTCGTCGGTGGCGCCGAGGTGATGCTCGGGCAGCTGGAGCGGCTGCTGGAGCTCGCGGAGCTGGAGACCGTGCTGATCCAGGTGCTCCCGTTCTCGGCGGGCGCCGTCCCGGCCATCGGATCGCCGTTCACGGTGCTGTCCTTCGACCAGGACCACTACCAGGACACGGTGTACGTCGAGAACCTGGTTTACGGCTTCTACCTGGAGGAACAGGCCTCGGTGGACCGGTATAAGCTCAGTTTCTCCGGCCTACAGGAGGCCGCGCTCGACTCCGACCGGTCGATCCAGAAGATCACCGAGATCGCGGGCGGACTTCGATCCTCATGAGGGAGCCCCCACATGCGCGTCCCGGATTCCTCGGGAGTGTTATGGCGCAAGAGCAGCCGTAGCAACGGCAGCGGCAACGAGTGCGTGGAGATCGGCTTCGCGCGCACCAGGGTGCTGATCCGGGACTCCAAGAACCCGGACGGCCCCGCCCTCACCTTCGGCCCCGCCGCGTGGAACAGGTTCCTCGGCGCGGTCAAGGCGGGTTGTCGCGGCGCGGGATGAGCACCGGCGGCTTCCGGGGCTGGTCCACGTCGGACCGGCCCCGTTCTACTGTTCGCGGGCCTTCTCGTCGGTGATCGTCCACAGCAGCTGCAACCAGTCCGACACCGTCAGAACCGTCAGAACCGACGCCGCGACCCTCGTGGGCCTCGGTGCCAGGACGAGCCCGGCGACGAAGCCCCCCGCCGTCCACGTGCCGACGCAGAACGGACACGTCAGCAGCTCCCCCACCGTCCTGCGCCAACCCCTGCCGCGCGGCTGCTCTGCCACCTCCGCCGACCCTGCCGGACCTTGGTACCGCGTGAAGGGCGCTCGCAGGAAACTGGTCACCCGCTCCTTGGAGAGCATCCGCGACGCCTTGTGCGTCGCCGACCCGAGCAGTGCCAGGTCGTCCCAGCGGATCCGCTCCGGCAACCTCCGTCCACCGCGCCGGGCCGCGAGGACCACCGCCGCCGTCAGCCCCGTGAAGACGGCCGCGCTGGCGGCGTAGCCGTGCAGGTCGATGTCCTCGCCGTCGCGATAGCTGTCCGTCATGGCGCAGGGCTACCCGTCGGTGCCGCATGTGAACGTCCCGGACTCCTCGGAAGGGGGTGGGGACCCGCACGCGTTCGGCGTCTGCTCGGTTCTCACTTCGCCGGACGAAGTGAGCCCGGATTCCCGAAGCGACCCCGCGAAGCAGAACGCAAGACTGGACTGGCCGACCTTATTGGGATGCGCGAGCCAAACACCTGCCCCCTTCTGAAAGTCTCCGACCGTGCCGACAAGCAGGCGCAAACCGGCGCGATTCGGAAACGGGGAGTCTCTTCGAGGCATGGAGTGAAATGCACGGGCTCCTGCCGCTGGAAGGCCGGGTTCCTGATCGGCGTCGGCGCGGGCTGGCTGGGGCTGGCCGTGCTGATCACCCGGCTCGGCCCGGTGTTCACCCGGTGGGCGCCCGGTAGCTCACCCGGACCTTCAGCGGAGGGGCGTCCGGAGCACCGCAGCGGTGTTCGAGCGAGCCGTCGAACGCGGTGACCGCGGCACCCTCGCCGTGCTCGTACCGGTCGATGGTGAAGCTGCCGAAGACGTCCTCGCAGCCGATGCCGCTGTGGACGACCTCCAGCCCCGGCGTTGGTCCGTGGCCCTCCTCGTACCGCTTCGCGTTCCGATAGGTACCCGGTACCAGCTGCTGTCCAGCCGGGGCCTTGAGGACCACGGTCCACTCGTCGCGCCAGCCATCGGTGAAGATCTTGACGGTGCCGGCGTTGCCGGACATGTCAGCGAGGCGGTCCTGGGCGTAGCTGCCCGAACGGCCGCTCACGGGGTGCGCTCCCGGCGCGGCGTCGTACTCGAAGAACGGCGCGGGTGCGGCGACGGCTGTGCAGGACATCCCGGTCGCGGCGAGCGCGGCACCGGCGAGAACCACTGCGATCTCGTGCATGGCGGAGAGCTTGCTGGCCGGACGGATGCGTGCGCATGCGCAGAACTACCCATCCCGGCTGCTCCGGGCGGCGGTGCTTAACCGTTCCTTAGGCGGCGCGACCTAGCTTCGCGGGTCCGGCACGCGTTCCCCCTGCACCGCGTGCCAGGAAGGATCCGTCATGAACAAGACTCGTGCCCTCGGACTGACCACCCTCGTCGCGGCCGCCGGACTGGTACTGGGTTCCGGTGTCGCCGCGGCGACGCCGTCCGGTCAGGACCCGGTGCTCGCGCCCGCCAGCGGTGACGCGGTCACGATGGCCACCAAGATCTCCCACGCCGACGCGACGAACCGGCTGCGCGCCGCCGGGATCTCGTGGTCCTCCAGCGGCGGGTGCAGCGATCGCAACCGCCCCAACTGCACGTCCTTCACCCAGGTCAACCTGGCCACCATCCAGGGCGCCATCACGCTGAAGAACGCATCGCGCTGCGGGCTCAACGTGACCGGTGGGACCGAGACCGGGCACGCATCGGGTACCTACAGCCACTGGAACGGCTACAAGCTCGACTTCGGACTGAGCAGCTGCCTGGACAATTACGTGAAGGGGAACTTCGCCTCCATCGGCGGCAGCAAGTGGAAGGCGCCGTCGGGCAACATCTACTACCGCGAGGGAAACCACTGGGACGTGGTCTTCTACAGCTGCGGCTGCTAGCTCGGCGAACGGGGTCGCCGCGCGGGCGACCCCGTTCTCCCCTCAGCCAAACAGGGCGATCATGTCCGTGTGCCCGAAGTGCTCCGCCCAGTTCCTCGCGTCACCGTCGAAGCGGTGGTCACGGATGCCGGGATCGGCGCCGTGCTCCAGCAGGAGCCGGGCCAGTTCGACGTCGCCGGCCTCGACGGCCGCGTGCAGCGGGGTCTGCCAGGGCTCTTCGATCGGCAGATCGCTCCGCGCGCGGGCGTTGACGTCGAACCCTTTGCTGAGCAACAGTTTCACCGCGTTCGCGCGACGTTGCGCGACGGCCCAGACGAGCAGTCCCGGGCGGGCTAGTCTCGCGGCTTCGACGACGTGGCCGGGCGCGGCTCGGACAACGGTTTCGTCCCCGGCGAGCGCGGCGGCGATGAAAGCGTCCACCGGATCGAGCTCCGTTTCGGCAGCACCCAAGCGCCGCAGCAGGTCCGCCATCTCGCGGTGGCCGTTGCGCAGCGCGGTCTCCAGCGGAGTGATTCCCGTGCCGAGCGGACTGAGCACGTCGACACCGTTGCGGGCCAGCAACTCCACCCGCTGCCGCTGGTCGTGGAGCACGGCCCACGCGAGCAGCTTGCGCAGCGATTCCTGAGGCGCGTCAACGAGATCCGGTAACAACCGCCGCCACGGACCGCCGTCGCCACGGCCGAGGCCGAACGCGAACAGGAGTTCGTAGGCGTCCTCCCGCTCGGAGAACATGCGGTTGTAGAGCGTTTGACCGTCGTTGGGATCGGCGCCCGCCGCGAGCAGCACCCGCGCGAGCGCGATGGAGTGCGGGTGCGGCGGCTGATCGCCTTCTCCCCCACCGAGCGCGCCGGTCAGCACCGTGAAAGGCGTTGGCAGCCCTAGGAAGAACCGTCCGTCGTTGGGATCAGCCCCCGCGTCGAGCAACATCCGCGCGGCGGCGAGCGTGTCGTCGAGTCCGACGTCGAGGCGGGCGTAGCTGAGGTACATCAGCGGCGGCCAGCCGTACGGCCCAGTTGGCTCAGAAGCCGAAACCCCAGCGGACAAGTGTTGGCGCAGAAGGGAAACATCAGCGCACGCGGCAGCGACGCCGATGCTCGGCGCGGACAGGTCGGGGTGCTCGTCGAGCAACCGAGCGGCCTCGGCTCGGCGCTCCGGGGCGTCCTCGGCGAAGTTCAAGCACGCCAGGCGCAGGAAGCGATCGGCAAGGGTTTCGTCGGCGGGCGCGTCGGTGTAGATCCACGAGCGCGCGTTGATCGCTTCGACGTGCCGCACCAGTCGCGGCCAGCTCGCGAAGCCGTGGCGTTGCGCGAGCGCGCGTTGCGCTTCGGTCAGCGTGCTGCCGGAGGCGCTCCGGATCTCCTTGGCCTGCTTGCGCAACTGGCCGAGATCGGGGCGCTCGGGCAGGGGAACGGTCGGCATCGCGACCTCCTTCCATGGCCCCGTGGTCCGCGTGACGGGGTGAAAGGAGGTGGTGTGACCAGGGCACTACCGGTCCTCGCTGGGCAGGCTCAGCCTTTTCCGCGGACCCGGAGGCGGCCCAACCCGCCTCCGGACAACATACCCGTGGACGGCTCAGTCGGCGTCCGGCAGGTTCTCCATCACCATGGTGTCGACCTTGAGCGGCTTCGGCAGCAGGTCGTGCACGGCCATCAGGTCGGCCACCCGCTGGATGCGCACGACGTCCAGTCGCGTCGGGAACGCGCCGAGGTGCACCAGGCTCGCGGTGACCTGGTCGATGCCCTTGGCGTAGCTGGGCAGGACCTGTTCGACCTTGCCCCGGTCGCCTGCCTCCTTCTGCGCGCGCATCAGCGCCCTGCGGAAGGCCCGCACCGTCTTCGGGTTGTCCTTGGCGAAGGCGGCCGTCGTCGCGTAGCCGGAGATCGGGAAGTCCCCGGTGGCACCCTGTGCCACGTCCAGCACCGGGATCGCGCCGAAGTTGCGCTCGGCCTGGGTGATGAACGGCTCGACCATGACCGCGGCGTCGACCTGCTTGGCCTTCAACGCGGCGGGCATGCTCGGGAACGGGATCTCCACCCAGCTGACACCGCCGTGGTTGACGCTGTGCGCGTCCATCGAGGCCTTGGCGAGCAGCTCGGCGATGGCGCCCCGGACGGTCACCGCGATCCGCTTGCCCGCCAGGTCCTGCGGCGTGGTGATCGAGGAGCCCTGCGGGACCGCGATGACGAAGTTGTTCGGGCGGGTCTGGTAGCCGTCGGCGATCAGCTTGAGATCGGCGACGCCCTTGGACTGGGCCTCGAAGAAGGACATCCAGTTGCCGACGGAGATGTCGAAGCTCGCGCCGAGCAGACCGGTCACGCTGGTGGCGCCGCCGGGGATGCCGACCGTCTCGATCTCCAGGCCCGCCTCCCGGAAGTATCCCTTCTGGATCGCCATGTGCAGCGGCGCGAAGTCGATGATCGGCATCGCCCCGATCTTGATCCGGGCTTTCTCCAGCCCGGCGCCCTCGGCACCGCCGCCGTCGGCGGCCCCGGAACCGGAGTCCCCGCCCAGCAGGCCGCAGCCCGACGCGACGAGCAGCAGGGAGAGGGCGGCAAGCAGCGCCCGCACTTTTCGTCCAGAGGTACTACGTGACATTTTCACATAATCTTTCAGGCGGGGGCGCAATGACCACGAGAGTTATACCAGGCAAAGCGGCGACCATTGCGGACGACAGCACGGGTACCGAAGTACCACTATCGATGCAAACTATTTGCCGCCTTCCGCCATACGAGTGACCAGAATCTGCGCGGTTCCACGACGCGAATGCGTGCTCTGAACCGGTTCACCAGGCCGCATAGACAAGTCTCCCCGGACACTTGCCGCTCTTCCCGAATAATCCACGCCCGCCCTGGACCAGGACTTGACCTGGGCATATCAGGGCCGGGCGCCAGGCGCGGCGGGCCTTGTCGGACTTTCGGCCCACGCCGAACGTGGTTCGTTCGGACCAATCGGTGGAACGTGCACTCGGCACGGTGCGGGCGACGTGGTCCAACGAAGCACGTGAACCCGCGAACCGCGTCGGTGAGCAGCCCGTATGCGCGGTGCTAATCGATGCGGCTAGGAAGCGGAAGAATGTGTCGCTAGGGTCTGCCCGCCATATAACGGATGCAGTTCGAACAGCTCGTGAGGAGCAACGTGATCGCTGTCGGCGGCAGGCGCGTCGTGGTGACCGGAATCGGTGTTGTCAGTTCGCTCGGCAGCACGGTGGAAGACTTCTTCACCAATCTGTGCGACGGCCGGAGCGGGGTCGGCGAGCTGACCCGCTTCGACACCTCGCGGTGTCCCATCAAGCGGGCCGCCGAACTGACGGACTTCGATCCGGCCGAGCACGGCATCTCCGAGCGCGACATCCGGGTCACCGCCCGGTTCCAGTGGTTGGCCATCGCCGCCTCGCAGGCCGCCGCCAGCGACGCCGGGCTGGACCTGCCGCGAAACGAGGTGCACTCCGACACCACGAGATCGCCGAAGAAGCTGGACCGCTTCGGGGTGGCCATCGGCGTGGCCTACTCCAACGCGGAGATCCTGCAGCGCCAGTACAAACTCCTCGAGCAGGGCGGGAGCCGGTCGATCTCGGCGCGGCTGTGCAACCTGACCCTGCCGAACTCGCCGACCTCGGCGGTGTCCATCCGGCACGGCCTGACCGGCCCGCTGGTGACCGTCAGCGGCGCGTCGGCCTCCGGGGCGGAGTCGCTGATCGCCGCCTACGACAAGATCAAGTACGGGCGCGCGGAGCTGATGCTGACCGGCGGCGCGGAGTCGGCGGTCAACGAGATCACCATCGCCGCGTTCGCGCAGAACCGCACCGGCTCGCGGATCGGTGTCTGCCGCCCGTTCGACGACAAGCGCGACGGCACGATCCTCGGTGAGGGCGCGGGCGTCGTGGTGCTGGAGGAACTGGAGCACGCCAGGGCGCGCGGCGCGCGGATCTACGGCGAGGTGCTGGGCTACGGCCTGCGCGGCGACGCCTACGACATGTCCGACATCCGCCCCGACGAGGCACCCGGCATGCGCGCGTGCCTGGAGGAGGTGCTGCTGGACGCCGGCGTCAGCACCGCCGAGGTCGGCTACATCAACGTGCACGGAACCGGGACCAAGATGAACGACCCGGCGGAGGCCTTCGCGATCCGCAAGGTGTTCGGTTCCGACCCCGCGACCAGCCCGATGGTGAGCGGCACCAAGGGCGCGACCGGGCACATGCTCGGCGGCACCGGTGGCGTCGAGTTCATCACCGCGCTGCTGGCCAGCAACCGCGACGTGGTGCCGCCGACCTACGGCCTGGAGAACCCCGACCCGCGCTGCGCGGACCTCAACCACGTCATCGGCAAGGCGATCCCGGCTTCGGTACCGACCGCGATCACCACCAGCGTGGGCATGGGCGGCAACAACTCCGCGATCATGGTCCGTGGTTGGTCCGGCGGCGAAGAGCCGGTGTAGCTGATGAGCGGGAGTGCGATGCGCGAGGTCGTTGTCGTCGGAGCGGGTCCGGTCGGTCTGTGGCTGGCCGCGGAGCTGCGCAGGACCGGGGTGGAGGTCACCGTTCTCGAACGGCTGACCGAGCCCGTCCCGCACGCCAAGTCGCTCACCATGCACCCCCGCACCCTGGAACTGCTCGCCATGCGCGGGCTGGCCGATCGCTGGCTCGCCGAGGGCAAGCAGCTGCCGACGACGCACTTCGCGTTGCTGGACAACAGGGTGAGCTACGCGGAACTCGATACCAAGTACCGGTTCGTGCTGTTCCTCCCGCAGCCGAGGACCGAGGCGCTGCTCGCCGAGCACGCCTCGGACCTCGGTGTGGAGGTGCTGCGCGGCCGCGCGGTGACCGGTGTCCGTTCCTTCGGGGACTCCGTCCTCGTTGAGACCGAGACCGGCGAAACCTTCCAGTCCCGGTGGGTTGTCGGCTGCGACGGCCCGTCCAGCACCGTGCGCAAGGCGGCCGGTATCGAGTTCCTCGGGAGCCCGTCGACGCTGAGCGTGCCGCTGGGCGATGTCCGCCTGGCCGAGCCGCCGGAGTCGGTGTCGCTGACCGTCAACGGGGACAACGGCGCACTGTTCCTGGTCTCGTTGGGAGACGGCCGGTACCGAGTCTCACCAACCGACCATTCGATGCTGCATGTGCCCAAGGACGAGCCCCTCACCTTGGAAGAGCTGAAGGAGAGCACCCGGCGCGTCGTCGGCACCGACTTCGGCATGCACGACCCGTCGTACCTGGCGCGCTTCGGCAACGCCACGCTCCAGGCCGCCCGCTACCGCAACGGCCGGATACTGCTCGCCGGCGACGCCGCGCACATCCACATGCCGTTGGGCGGCCAGGGATTGAACCTCGGCATGCAGGACGCCACGAACCTCGCCTGGAAGCTCGCCGCCGTGATCCAGGGCTGGGCGCCCGAGGACCTGCTGGACACCTACGAAACGGAACGGCATCCCGTGGGGGCCCGAGTCCTGGCCGACACCCTCGCGCAGACCTCGCTCGTCGTGTCGACCTCGCCGGAGAACAAGGCCTTGCGCGCGCGGTTCAACGAGCTGATCGCGGAGGTGCCCGCCTTGAACCGCGAACTGGCCGTGCAGGTTTCCGGGCTTGGGGTTTCTTACGGTTCTTGCGGTTCCTACGGGTGGCGGATGCCGGACTTGGACGTGGGCGGGATCGGGGTTTTCTCGCTGTTGCGGGAGGGGCGGTTTGTTTATTTGAGTTCTGGGGACGGAGCGGAGTTGGCGTTGGGGCCTCGCGTGGATGTTGTTCGGGTTGACGGGTTGCCTTGGGATGGGGTGCTTGTGCGGCCTGATGGGCATGTGGGGTGGGTTGACGGGGTGGGGGATGCTTTTTCTGGGGTTTTGGGGTTGTAGCTCTTTGGCTGCGTGGGGCGGTTGCGCTTCCCGGTTTTGTTGGGTTCGCTGGGTTTGTTGGGCGGGGTCGGCTTGACCTGGGAACCCCTTGCGCGTGCCCCTGGGCCTTACAGGGGCACGGG
>NZ_BAABAL010000027.1:0-163333 GCF_039537405.1 Allokutzneria multivorans
ACGCCGCCGAACAATTTTTCCCTGAAGGGGCCCCAGATTTCTGGGGCCCCTTCAGGCATTTCCGGGTCTAGAACTCGACGATCAGAGCGGGGCGAGCAGCGCGGCGAGGCCGTGCCGGATGCGCTCCGCGCTCAACCCCCGGACCTTCCGCTGGTGCAGGTACAGGTTCGTGGCCAACGGCGCGAGCAGCGCGTCCGCCAGGAACTCCGCGTCCACCACGCCGGAGCTGGCCGACGACACCTCGTTGATCAACCTCACCAGGTGCGCGTGGTGCGCCTCGTAGGCGGAGCAGGTGAACCGGGCGTACGGGGCCGAGGTCTCAGCGACCAGCAACAGCTCGGCGTTCTCCTCCAGGCGGTCGACCAACGCCGACAGCAGCGCGGCGATCCGGTCCTTCGGCGGGGCACCGGGACCCAGCGGCGCGGGGCCGGACAGCAACGACTCCTGGAACCGCTGCTCCTGGTCGGCCAGCAACGCGTGCGCCAAACCGGAAAGATCACCGAATCGCCGGTACACCGTGCCCACACCGACCCGGGCCACCTGCGCGACCTCGTCCATGGACAGCCCCGCGGCTCCCCGGCTCTCCAGGATCAGCCCGGCCGCGTCCAAGATCTTCCTGCGGTTGCGCGCAGCGTCCGCGCGCTCGGCCACCTGAACCTGGCCCACCGCTGGAGCGGCGGCGAAATCGCTGGTCACGAACGCGATCCTCCCTGAGGGCGAGCGAAGGCCTGACAGGGTATCGGAGCGTGCCCGCCGCACTCTGAGCCGGATCTCAGAACTTCGTGAAGATGATGACTTCAGTGTCAAATGAAACTATGCGTCCGGAGAAAGGCCCGCCCCGGGTTGGGCGGGCCGCTCCGGTCAGATCCCGCTCACCCTCGCGTCAGCAGGGAGCGCAGGAAGAACGCGATGTTCGCCGGGCGCTCGGCCAACCGCCGCATGAAGTAGCCGTACCACTCGTCGCCGTACGGGACGTAGACGCGCATGCGGTGGCCCTCGCCGGACAGGCGCAGCTGCTCGGTCGGACGGATGCCGTAGAGCATCTGGTACTCGAACTCGCCCGGCTTGCGCCCCGCCTTCGCGGCCACGTCGCCGGCGATCTCGATCAGCCGCGGGTCGTGCGAGGCCACCATCGGGTAGCCGCTGCCGTTCATCAGCGCCTTCAGGCAACGCACGTAGGACAGGTCGACCTCGTGCTTGTCCTGGTAGGCGACCGACTCCGGCTCCTTGTACGCGCCCTTGCACAGCCGCACCCGCGAACCCGCGGTCGCCAGGTCGCGGCAGTCGCCCTCGGTCCGCTTCAGGTAGGCCTGGAGCACCGCCCCGACCCACGGGAAGTCCAGCCGCAGCTCGGCGAGGATGTCCAAAGTGGAGTCGGTGGTGGTGTGGTCCTCCATGTCGAGGGTGACCGTCGTGCCGACGACCCCGGCCGCCGAACAGATCTTGTGCGCGTTCTCCAACGCGATGCGGTGACCATTCTTCGGCAAGGACTGCCCGACGGCGGACAGCTTCACCGACACCTCGGCGCGCTCGGAGAGCCCGGTCTCCTGGAGCAGGCCGAGCAGCCGCAGGTACGCCTCGACCGTGGCGTCGGCGTCGGTGGTCCGCACGGTGTCCTCGCCGAGGTGGTCGAGGGTGACGTAGCGGCCCGAGTGGACGAGCTCGCGGGTGATCCTGATGGCGTCGTCCACCGCCGAGCCCGCCACGAAACGGTCGACGACCGGCTTCGTCAGCGGGGTCGTCTCCACCAGGGTGCGAGCGGCCGGGGAACGCGATGCGAACAGCAGCGAGGAGCGCAGCACGGTGACTCCTATCCCTGGTGCGGGTGGCGGGAAACGGTGGGGGCGACGAAGGTTTCCTTGATCGAACGCGGGCTGACCCAGCGGAGCAGGTTGTGCACCGAGCCCGCCTTGTCGTTGGTGCCGGACGCGCGACCGCCGCCGAAGGGCTGCTGGCCGACGACGGCGCCGGTGGGCTTGTCGTTGACGTAGAAGTTGCCCGCCGCGAAGCGCAGCTCCTCGGTCGCCTTCGCGACGGCGTAGCGGTCGCGGGCCATGATCGACCCGGTGAGGCCGTACGGGGCCGCGCTCTCCATCTGGCGGAGGACCTTGTCGAAGTCGCCGTCCTCGAACACGTGCACGGCGAGGATCGGGCCGAAGTACTCGGTCGTGAAGACCTCGTGCTCGGGGTTCTCGCCGAGCAGCACGGTCGGCCGCACGAAGAAGCCCTGCGAGTCGTCGGCGGTGCCGCCGGCGACGACCTCCAGCGAGGAGTCCGAGCGCGCGCGGCCGAGCACTCCGGAGAGCTTGTCGAAGGAACGGCGGTCGATCACCGCGCCCATGAAGTTCGACAGGTCGGTGACATCGCCCACGGTCAGCGACTCGACCTCGGCGAGGAAGTCGTCGCGGATGACCTTCCACAGCGAGCGCGGCACGTAGGCGCGCGAGGCGGCGGAGCACTTCTGGCCCTGGTACTCGAAGGCGCCGCGGACCATGGCGGTGCGCAGCACGTCCGGGTCGGCGGAGGGGTGGGCGAGGATGAAGTCCTTGCCGCCGGTCTCGCCGACCAGGCGCGGGTAGGCGCGGTAGTTGCGGATGTTCGCGCCGACGCTGCCCCACAGGTGCTGGAAGGTCGCGGTGGAGCCGGTGAAGTGGATGCCAGCCAGGTCGCGGTCGGCCAGCGCGACCTCGGAGACCGCGAGCCCGTCGCCGGTGACCAGGTTGATCACACCGGGCGGCATGCCGGCCTCTTCGAGCAGGCGCATGGTCAGGTGCGCGGACAGGGCCTGCGTCGGGGAGGGCTTCCACAGCACGACGTTGCCCATGAGCGCGGGCGCGGTCGGCAGGTTGGCCGCGATGGCGGTGAAGTTGAACGGCGTGATCGCGTAGACGAAGCCCTCGAGGGGGCGGTGGTCGGTGCGGTTCCACACGCCGGGGGAGCTCTTCGGCTGCTCGGCCAGCAGCTGGCGGCCGAAGTGCACGTTGAAGCGCCAGAAGTCGATCAGCTCGCAGGCCGCGTCGATCTCGGCCTGCACCGCGGTCTTGGACTGGCCGAGCATGGTGGCGGCGTTGAGCTTCTGCCGCCACGGCCCGGCGAGCAGGTCCGCCGCGCGCAGCAGGATCGCGGCGCGGTCGTCGAAGGACAGCGCCCGCCACGCGGGAGCGGCCTCGCGGGCGGCGGCGATCGCGGCGGTGGTGTCGGCGGTCGTGGCGTTGGCGGTGCTGCCGAGCACGGAGCGGTGGTTGTGCGGCTGCACGACGTCGACGCGCGCGCCCCCGCCCATCCGCTGCTCGCCGCCGATGGTCATGGTCAGCTCGTGCGGCTCCTTGGCCAGCGCGACCAGTTCCCGCTCCAGCTCGGCCCGCTCGGGCTTGCCCGGGGCGTAGTCGAGCACCGGCTCGTTGACCGGAAGCGGAACCTGGGTCACGGCGTCCATGAAGTCTCCTCGCTGAGCTTGTCCTGCTGACCCGCACGTTAGGTTCCGCCGGGCCGCCGTTCTGTGGCGGTTTGGCTAGAGTTCTCGCCTGGGCTTTGTGCGATCGGACAAAGGGGGTAGGTGTGTCGGACGAAGTGGGTGCGCCGCGCGGGGCTGGTGTCCGGCAGCTGCTGCTGACCCTCGGCGACGAGCTGGTCGAGCCCTTGGTGGTGCCGCGCGACGCCGAGGTGCTGGACGTGGTGATCCTCGATCCGGACGACGAGCCCGGCGTGCAGCCTGGCGACCTGGTGCTGCTGATCGGCGCGCGCGGGCGGGCGGCGTTGCCCCTCGTGCGGTCGGCGGCCAGGCACGGTGCCGTCGCCGTCGCGGTCAAGGTCGATGAGCGGGACACGGCGGCCGAAGCGCTCCAGGACGCGGCGCGCGAGGCTGGAGTGGCGTTGTTCGGCGTGCGGCCCGGCGTGCGGTGGGAGCAGCTGGAAGCGTTGCTGCGTGCGGTCGTCAGCAGCGCGCGGGTGGCGGCGTCGGCCGGCGAGGGGCAGGTGCTCGGCGACCTGTTCGGGCTGGCGCAGACGATCGCGGAGCTGACCGGCGGGATCGTGAGCATCGAGGATCCGGCCTATCGCGTGCTGGCGTACTCGCGCTCCGACGACGCGGACGACGCGGTGGACGAGCTGCGCCGGCTGTCGATCCTCGGCCGTGAGGGGCCGGAGTCCTACCTGTCGATGTTGCGCGGCTGGGGTGTGTACCAGCGGCTGCGCTCCGGCGAGGACGTCGTGCACTTGGACGAGCGGGCTGATCTCGGGATTCGGCGTCGGTTGGCGGTGGGCATCCACGCGGGCTCGCAGTACCTGGGCACGATCTGGGTGCAGCACGCGGGCCGCGAGTTCTCGCCGGGTGCGGAGCAGGCGCTCGTCGGCGCGGCCCGGGTGGCGGCGCTGCACCTGATCCGCCAGCGCAACGAGTCCTCCGCCGAGGTCCGGTTGCGCGCGAACCTGTTGCGGGGCTTGCTGGACGGGCGGGTGGATCCGGCGACGGTCGGCGAGCAGGTCGGTGCTGATCTTCGGCGGCCGTCGACCGTGGTGATCTTCGCGGCGCGCGGTGCCGAGCGGGAGCTGCGGCTGACCGAGCTGACGAGCCTGATCTCCGTGCACGCGGCGGCTTATCGGCGTGCCGCCCTGGTGGCCTCGAGCAGTGGGCGGGTGTACGTGCTGCTGCCGGAGCTGCCCGAGTCCGGGGCTCGCGACACCGTGCTCGCGCTGACCGGGGAGATCGTCACCGCCGCGCGGCGCAGGGGGCAGGTGCAGGCGGCGATCGGTGCTGTTTCCTTTGGGCCGCAACAGATCGCAGAGTCCCGCCGGGTCGCCGAGCGCGTGCTGGCCGCTGCTGTGCGTCATCCGGAGGTCGAGGTGGCGACGCTGGAGGACTTGCGTTCGGAGGTGCTCTACAGCGAGCTGATCGACGTGATGGCCGAGCACCCCGGTATCCGCGATCCTCGGCTGACCGTGCTGGCCGCGCACGACGCCGAGCACGGGAGCCGGTTCACGGAGAGCTTGCGCGCCTACCTCGACGCGTTCGGCGACGTGGCGGGCGCGGCGGCGGAGATGCACATCCACCCCAACACGCTGCGGTACCGGGTGCGGCGGGCGGTGGAACTGACGGGGATCGACCTGGCGGACCCCCGTCAGCGCCTGGTGACGACGTTGCAGTTGCAGCTGGGGGACAAGCCGGACTAACCGACCTCGTGCAGCTCCACGTCGACCAAGCCGCGTTCGTCGATCGTCGCGGTCAGATACGTGCACGCGGGCTGCTTTCGGCGGTCGGTCGGAGAGCCGGGATTGAGCAGCCTGATCCCGCCGGGAGTGGTTGTGTCCCAAGGAATGTGGCTGTGGCCGAACACCAGCACGTCCACGCCGGGGAAGTGCGCGTCGCAGCGTTGCTCGCGTCCCTTCGCGGCGCCGGTCTCGTGCACCACGCCGATCCGCAGCGCTCCGATCTCGACGTGCGCGACCTCGGGCAGTCGCGTCCGGATGCCCGCGTCGTCGTTGTTGCCGTGCACTCCGACGAGGACTTTCGCGCGGGCGGTCAGGGCGTCGAGCACGGACTCCTCCACCCAGTCGCCCGCGTGGATCACCAGATCGGCCTCGTCGACCTCCCGCCACACCTGCTCGGGCACCACTCGTCCTCGTTGGGGCACGTGCGTGTCGGAGATCATCAGAAGCCGCATGCCCACAGGGTGCCCCGACGTCTCCGCCGCCACACGAGCGGGACCGGTCCCGACGCTGTCGCCCTACGCTCGCCGTCCAGCGCGGTGATGCGAGAGGACAGTGGTTCCGTTGGCATGGTTCGGAAGAAGGCGCGCGGCGGACACCGTGGTGCTCACGGGGGAGTGGACCGCCGAGATCTGGAGCCGAGAGCCGATCACCGTTCCGGCCGTGGTCGACGTGAAGTCGTTGCTGGCGCGGCGGCCGGTGCCGTCGATCCTGCCGGACAACGACGAGTTCACCGCCGCGTTCGACGGTGACGACGAGGGCATGGCCGTGTTCTGGCTGCTGGCCCTGCTGCACCACCCGGACCGGGACGTCGTGGCGCAGTGCCTGCGCTCCGGTGAGCTGTCCTGGGTGCACGCGGAGGACGTCGCCCACCACCTCGCCGATCCGGACCTGGTGGAGGCCGCGACCGAGGGGGCGTGGAGCCTGAGCGACACCGGGCTGCGCGTCCTGGTGAACGTCCTGCTGTCCCGGGGCACGGTCCCCTCCGGCTTCCCGAAGAGCAAGGCGGACGAGGTGATCACGCGGCTGCGCGCGACCTGCCCGCCGGAGCGCGAGGAGTGCTTCGAAGCGGAGCTGGCAGGGCGCTGACCGCCCCGGCTCACCGGGGGTGCCGGGGCGGTCAGCGGATCGCTACTTCTCGAGCGGGGAGTCCTTCGACGTCTCCCGCATGGTGCTGTAGACGATCAGCGACACGAGGACGCAGGCCGAGACGTAGTAGAAGTACGCAGACTCGTACCCGATGTCCTTGAGCCAGAACGCGATCAGCTCGGCGGTGCCGCCGAAGATCGCCACCGTCAGCGCGTAGGGCAGGCCGACGCCGAGCGCGCGGATGTTGGTGGGGAACAGCTCCGCCTTCACGATGGCGTTGATCGAGGTGTAGCCGGTGACGATCACCAGGCCGCCGAGCATCAGGAAGAACGCGGCGACGGGGGAGCTGGTGCCGCCGAGCACGGTCATCAGCGGCACGGTGAACAGGGTGCCGCACACGCCGAAGAACAGCAGCAGCGGACGGCGGCCGACGCGGTCGGACAGGCGACCGGCCAGCGGCTGCAGGACCACGAACACCAGCAGGGCGAAGAAGTTGATCCACGCGGCGTCGGGCTTGGAGATGCCACCGGTGTTGATCATGAACTTCTGGAGGTAGGTGGTGTAGGTGTAGAACGCCACGGTGCCGCCGAGGGTGAGGCCGATGACGAGGGCGACCTCCTTGGGGTGGGCCAACAACGCGCGCAGGGTGCCGCGCGAGCTGGGCTCGCCCTCCTCCTCCGCCTCCGCCACCTTGGTGAAGCTCTCGGACTCCTCCATGCTGCGCCGCAACCACATCACGACGATGGCGCCGGTCGCGCCGATGACGAAGGCGATCCGCCAGCCCCACGAGGACATCTGCTGCTCGGTCAACACCTGCTGCAGCACGATCTGCACGCCGAGCGCGAGCAGCTGACCGGCGGTCAGCGTCACGTACTGGAAGCTGGAGTAGAACCCGCGCTTGCCGGGTGAGGCGACCTCGGAGAGGTAGGTGGCCGACGTGGCGTACTCGCCGCCGACGGACAGGCCCTGCAGCAGGCGGGCCGCGACCAGCAGGATCGGGGCGAACACGCCGATCGTGGCGTAGGACGGGGTCAGCGCGATCATCAGCGACCCGGCGGCCATCAGCGTGACGGACAGCGTCAGCGCGGCGCGCCTGCCGTAGCGGTCGGCGTAGCGTCCCAGCATCCACCCGCCGAGCGGGCGCATCAGGAAGCCGACCGCGAAGACGGCGGCGGTGTTCAGCAGCTCAGCGGTGGTGTTGCCCTTGGGGAAGAACGCGCCCGAGAAGTAGATGGCGAACGCCGTGTAGGCGTACCAGTCGTACCACTCGACCAGGTTGCCGATCGACCCCTTCATCACGTTGGCGACGACGCGGCGTTCGTTGTGCTGCGGCTCGCCCGGCTGCGCCGACGGGCGGGAGTCAACTGACATCTGGCCTCCTCATGACTGCGATCACAGTCAGGGCGGAGACCGGGGCTCGGCAAGACGACCGAGCCAGACTTAACAGTCGCTTAGGACGGAGAGCCAGGCCTCCGCGCAGTCCTCGCACCCGGAGCCCTCCGCGCACAACAGTCGCGTCGGATCGGCGGAAAGCCGAGGGACGACGACCCGCACGAGGTCCTGGGCGGCGAACAGACGGGACTCGGCGTTGCCGACGCGGCCTTCACGCAGAGCTCCCTGCTCGCGCAGCCAGTCATCGGCCACGGCGAAACCCTGGCAGCAGTGGTTGGGCTCGAAGATCGCCACCTCGCGAACGCCGGTGCCGTCGCGCACGAGAGCCCTGTCCTCGGAGCGGTAGGGGACTCCGGCGACGTCCTCGGCGAGGTGCATCGTGGTGTTCGCGTCGTGGCCGACACCGAGGAGCAGCACTGAGCCGCCCAGCTCGTACGCCCTGCCCACCGGGCTGTCGAGGCCGTGCGGTGGCGAGAGCGGCTGCGGCGCGACGATCCGCTCCGCGTGCGGCCCGACCGCGGCGAAGGTCGACGTCGGGTGGTCGCCGCGGAGCACCTCCGGCAACCGCCAGAACGTCTCGGCGACGACGCCCATGTGCCTGGTCGAGGTCGTCCGCGCGTCGTACGGCGCGCGGACGTCGCTGCCGCTCATCGACGGCATGACGAGCGTTCCGGACTCGCCGAGCGCCGTGCGCAGTGCGGAGATCACGCCGAGCGGACCGCCCTCGACGGGCCGGAGCGCTCGGAACGAGGAGTGGACGACCAGCACACCACCCTCGGCCACGCCGAGTTCTGTCAACTGGTGGGCCAGGTGCTCCGGAGTGATCACCCGTCCAGTGAAGCATCACCGGCTTCACGCGTGGTGAAAACGTTTGCGTGATGCTCCTGGCGTCCGGCCATGATTCATGATCATTTCCCGCCGCTAGGAGAACTGCATGTCATTGCGCTCGCGCACACTCCCGGTCCTCGTCGGCGCCGCTCTGGCGACCGGTCTGGTCGCGGTGCCCGCCGCCAACGCCGCCGCTCCCGTGCCCTGTGCCGGAGGGGCGTTCTGGAAGGACAAGGGCACTTCTGACCTCAACGACGACGAGAGCTGGTACCGCCACTGTTCGCACGACGGCAAGAGCGTGCTGGTGTCCGCTGACATCTGGGCCGGGATGGCGTTGACCGTCCAGAAGTGCGTCGCGCCCAACGAGGAGTTCTACATCGCCAAGCGGCCCAACGTCCTGCGCGAGCCGTCCTACATGGGACGCACCTGCTGACACGGAACTGCTGAAACCGCGCGCGTCGTGACTGGCACCGGTCACGACGCGCGCGGCTTCAGGCGCTCCACCTTGTCGCGTGCCTGGTCGAGGAGTTTCTCCGCTGCTGCCAAGCGTTCCCGCGCCGCGTCCAGCTCTTGCCGCGCCTGTGCCCGCTCGGTCTCCGCGGCCCGGAACTCCGCCTCCGCCTCAGCCAGCTTCTTCCTGTCGATCTTGGGCTTTTCCTTGGCGCGCTTCACCGGCAGGGCCGCGGTGACCTCCGGCCAGCTCGCGCGGTCGTCAAGCCGCAACGTCGTCGTCAGCCGCCCCGCCTCCAACACCGCCGCCGCGTCCGGGTCACTCAGCGCGGTCGTCAGCGTCTGCTCCAACTCCCGTTCCACCGCCACGCTGAGCGAGCGCGACCCGGCCGCCAAGCGGATCAGCTCGCGCACCGCCCTGTGCCGTCGCTGCCCCAGCTCGCGCAGCTTCGCCCCGTCGAGCGTGGTGTGCGCGGCCCGCAGGTCCACCCCGAGCTCCAGGAGTCCGTCGATCTCGCCGGAGTGCTCGCGGACGAGCCGGTTCACCAACCACGCCGCCGTAGAAGGCTTGCGCAGCAACGAAATCGCCTTCGCCGCTTCGCCGTCTCCGTCTCGTTTCGCCTCCGCGACCCTCGCGTTGCGCGCCGCCGTGAACTCGCCCGGCTCCAAGCCGTACAGCTCCGTGATGACCGCCTCGGTGTCCACCGGGAGATCGTGCGGCATCCCCGCTGTCTCCGCACGGTCACCGACCGCACCTACCAGTACGACCCGGCGGGGCAACGTCAAGCGCATCGCTTGTTCTCGTGGTCGATCCGTTGGCGACAATTAGAGTGGCTGTCGCCATGAAGAGCGAGAACTGTTTGTGGCGATCGTGAGGTCCAGGTGGGCGAGTCAGCGGGTCAGGCATCGCGCTCGTCGTGTCCTGAAGAAATGGCTCAATGCTGCACGAGGTGATCGATGAGAGGGATTTCGGAGCCTGTCGCGATGGCGGTTGTCCGGTGGAAGTCGGCCGAGGAGGGGGGCCGTGAGTCCGGTCCTCCCACTGCGAGTGTCTACGCGGCGACGACGACGTTCGTCGAGCGCGGGGTGCAGCCATCGGCCGATGCGGTGCACCTGAGCATTCTGCTTCAGGAGATGGGGGACGGGCTGTACGCGGTTGACTTCCTCGTGCGAGAGCTTGCGGCTGCGTATCTGAAGGTGGGGGGCGAGTTGCCCGTGATGGAAGGCCCCAAGGTTGTGGCTACGGCGATGATCGTCGAAATGCGATGACGCTCTGCATCGATGTTTCCGCCGTGATTGCCGCGCGTGTTCCAGGAGCGGCGAGTCGGCTGGAGTGACGTTCGAGAGGTCGCGCTCGCGGTCCTGGAGACCGATGCGCTGATGTGCTCATGCCTGGTGATGTCGGAGTGGTTGACGATGATCAACGGAGGGGTTTGGTGGTCTTGAAGACACCTCAACCTCGGCACGACGGCGTGGGCGGCGACGGGTGCTCGCTTAGAGTCGCGAGATGGCTCAGCGGGGGGACAGTTCGCCGAAGCGGATGCTGACGGAGCAGGTGTACACCGAGCTCCGGGACGCGGTCATGCGCGGCGAGTTCGTTCCTGGGCAGGCGTTGAAGCCGCAGGAGCTGGCGACGCGCCACGGGGTGAGCCTGGTGGTGGTGCGCGAGGCGCTGGTGCGGGCAGTGGGCGAGGGCATGGCGGACCGCCTGCCGAACCGGGGGTTCGCGGTTCCGGCGTTCTCCGACCAGCGGTGGCAGGAGATCGCCGAAGCCCGCAGGACGGTGGAGCCGGTGGTGCTGCGGATGGCGATCGAGCGCGGCGACCTCGACTGGGAGGCGCGGGTGCGGGCGGCGCACCACAGGCTGTCGAAGACGCCGATGCACGTGCCGGAGGAGGGCGAGTACTTCAGCGAAGCCTGGTCGGTGGCGCACAGGGACTTCCACCGGGCGCTGCTGGAGGGCTGCGGCAACGCGGTGCTGCTGGACGGCTTCGACCGCATGTGGGTGGCGAGCGAGTTGGCCAGGCGCTGGTCGCTGAACCGCAACCCATCGCGGGACCTGGTGGCGGAGCACCGCGGCCTTGAGGAAGCGGCGCTGGCCCGCGACGCGGACGCCGCGAGCCTCGCCCTCGCGGCGCACCTGACCCTCACGGCGGCGGGCCTGACGGACGGCTGTCAGACGGAGAGCTGAGGCGCGCTGGTGGCGTAGTCGGCGGAGGCGTCGAGTAGAAGAACACGTAGGGCAGGGGCATGTTCGGGTAGTCGACCGCGAGCGGGTGGCGTTCGCCCCAACCTCTTTCCAGCACGGTGATGGCATCGCTGTGCTTCTCGACGAAGCTCCTGCGATAGCTCATGACGGCAGGCTCACGTGCGGCGTGAGCAGGGGCCCTTGGCGCTGGGGGCGGTCCGAGCAAGCGGCCGTCGCCGGGCTGACCGACGAGCTGGCGGAACGGGTCAGGATCCCTGGCCTCGCGTCTCTGCGTCCGCAGCCAGCTGACCTGGAGCCAGCCCGCCGGGGTGCCGGGGGATGCCGCCGACGCCGACGCCGCGCCACTGCTCGTGGTCGCAGCCCGATCCCGGACGCGGCCCGGCCAGCAGCGTGCCAGTCCCCCGGATAATCGATTATCGGCGGCGAAATTGACTGTCGCGTGTGAGGGCGGCGCGTGGCCGCCGGGGCGGGGTATTCGGGTTTGTCGCTGACCAGATAGCCTGACCGGCGTTCGCGCCACGGCTGTTGAGGGAGTGCTCTGTGTCTCGGTCCGTACTGGTCACTGGTGGCAACCGTGGGATCGGACTGGCGATCGCCAGGGCCTTCGCCGAGCAGGGTGACAAGGTCGCGGTGACCCACCGCGGCTCGGGCGCGCCGGACGGGCTGTTCGGGGTCCGCTGCGACGTCACCGACGCGGCCCAGGTGGACGAGGCGTTCTCCGAGATCGAGCGGCAGCACGGTCCCGTCGAGATCCTCGTCTCCAACGCGGGCATCACCGACGACACGCTGCTGCTGCGGATGTCCGAGGAGCAGTTCACCCGCGTCATCGACGCCAACCTGACCGCCGCCTACCGGGTGGCCAAGCGCGCGTCCATGGGCATGCTGCGCAAGCGCTGGGGGCGGATGATCTTCATCTCCTCGGTGGTCGGCCTCTCCGGTGGCCCCGGCCAGGTCAACTACGCGGCCAGCAAGGCCGGTCTGGTCGGCATGGCGCGCTCGGTCGCCAGGGAACTGGGCTCGCGCAACATCACCGCGAACGTGATCGCGCCCGGCTTCATCGAGACCGACATGACCGCGCACCTCAAGGACAAGCTCGACGCCGAGATGGCGCGGGTGCCCGCCGGGCGCGCGGGCCAGCCCGAGGAGATCGCGGCCGCCGCGGTGTTCCTCGGCTCGGACGCAGCCTCCTACGTCACCGGCGCGGTGCTCCCGGTCGACGGCGGCATGGGCATGGGCCACTAAGTTCTTCCTCGTTCTGACTGTCCACTTCGGAGGGTGCTAGGTGTCGGGTCTGCTTGCCGGTAAACGACTGCTGATCACGGGCGTGATCACGGAGTCCTCGATCGCGTTCGACGTCGCGAAGATCGCGCAGCAGCAGGGCGCCACGGTCGTGCTGACCGGCTTCGGCCGGATGAGCCTGGTGGAGCGCATCGCCAAGCGCCTGCCGGAGCCGCCGGTCGTGCTCGAACTGGACGTGACCAACCAGGAGCACCTGGACAGCCTCGCCGCGCGCGTCGGCGAGCACGTGGACGGGCTCGACGGGGTGCTGCACTCCATCGGTTTCGCGCCGCAGTCCTGCATGCTCGGCGACTACCTGGACACGCCGTGGGAGGACGTCGCCACCGCGATGCACGTCTCGGCGTACTCCTTCGCGTCGCTGACCAAGGCGTGCCTGCCGCTGATGGGCGAGGGCGCCTCGATCGTCGGCCTCGACTTCGACGCGCGCTACGCGTGGCAGAACTACAACTGGATGGGCGCGGCCAAGGCGGCGCTGGAGTCGATCAACCGCTACCTCGCCCGCGAGATGGGCAGGCTGCACGGGATCCGGGTGAACCTGGTCTCGGCGGGCCCGCTGCGCACCACGGCCGCGCGCTCCATCCCGAACTTCAGCGAGATGGAGAGCCAGTGGAACGCGCGCTCCCCGCTCGGCTGGAACCCGGCCGACCGCACGGGTGCCGCGAAGACCTGCTGCGTGATGCTCTCCGACTGGATGCCGGTCACCACCGGCACGATGGTCTGGGCCGACGGCGGATTCTCGGCCATCGGTGACCGCGTCGACCCGTTCGAGCCGACGCCGAAGGACTGACCCCGCACCAGCTGTTCGCCGCCGCCCCCAGCCTCCCGGTCGGGGGCGGTCGGCGTTGGGCACCCCGCGCGAGCGGAGGGCTTCGCGGAGAGGCAGGATGGTTGGTGTGAGTGGCTTCGACGCGGTGCTGGTGCTGTCCTTCGGCGGACCGGAAGGGCCGGAGGAGGTCCGCCCGTTCCTGGAGAACGTGGTGCGGGGCCGTGGAGTCCCACCGGAGCGCCTCGACGCGGTCGAGGAGCACTACCAGCACTTCGGCGGCGTCTCGCCGATCAACCGGCTGAACCTGGAGATCATCGACGCCCTGCGCGCCGAGCTGGAGCGCCGGGGCCTCGATCTGCCGGTCTACTTCGGCAACCGCAACTGGCACCCGATGGTGGAGGACACCGTCGCGAAGATGGCCGAGGACGGCGTGAAGCGCGCGCTCGTGTTCGCCACCAGTGCCTACGGCGGTTACTCCGCCTGCCGCCAGTACGACGAGGACATCGAGCGCGCCCGTGCCGCTGTCGGGGAGTCCGCGCCGGAACTGGTGAAGCTGCGCCACTTCTACGACCACCCGCTGTTCGTCGACGCGTGCACGGACGCCGTCCTCGCCGCGCGCGAGCAGCTGCCGGAGGCTCAGCGCGCCACCGCGCGGCTCGTCTTCACCGCGCACTCCGTGCCGACGAGCGCGGACCGTGCGTCCGGGCCGCCGGAGGAGGGCGGGCACCGCTACTCGCGGCAGATCGCCGAGGCCTCGCGCCTGGTGTCGCTGGCCGCGGGCATGCCGCAGCACGACGTGGTGTGGCAGTCGCGTTCCGGTCCGCCGCAGGTGCCGTGGCTGGAGCCGGACATCGTCGACCACCTCGACGCGCTCAACGCGGAGAACGTCAGCGCCGTGGTGGCCTGCCCGATCGGCTTCGTCAGCGACCACCTCGAAGTCATCTGGGACCTGGACACCGAGGCGCGCGAACACGCGGAGAAGCTCGGCATGTCGTGGGCGCGCGCCGGGACCGCTGGGCCGGACCCGCGCTTCGCCGAGCTGGTGGTGGAACTCGTGCGCGAGCACGTCGAAGGCGTTGCGCCGCGCAAGCTGTCCGCGCTGCCGCACGGCGGTTGCACCGTGAACGGCGCTCCGTGCGCGCCGCTGTGCTGCGAGCCCCAGCGCCGTCCCGCGAAACCGTAGTTCGCCCGTAGTTGTTCGCCCGGTGCTCGCGTTTCGCTGGGCGTCGCGTGTCAGTTGTTTGACCGGACTCCTCTCGATACTGCCGTTGATCGATTCGGCGGAGAGGAGTGGTTCGTGAAGCGAGTCATGAGACGTGCTGCGGCGAGTGTGCTCGCGGCGGTGATGGCGGTCGGCCTGATGGCGACCCCGGCGTGGGCGGGCAAGTCGGTGCGCGACTTCGAGGTGAAGAGCGTCGTCACCAGGAAGGTGCACGCGAAGGTGCACGTCGAGTGGACCTACAACAAGGGCAGGGTGCTGCACGGCGTCCAGCGCTACAACGGATCCTTCAAAGGCACGGTCGTCAACACGCTGCCGAAGAGCCATGACGTCTGGATCAACCTCGAGGCCGAGACCGGTGAGTTCGGACGCATCACCCTGACGAAGAAGGGCTCCTTCAGCGGTGAGTACGTGGACCTGCAGGGCGCGTACTTCTGGGTGTGCTCCAGCCCGAAGGGCACCGGCTGGGACGCGGTGTGCAGTGACACGCGGTAGGGCTCAGGTCCCGCGAAACCGTAGTTCGCCCGTAGTTGTTCGCTTGGCGCACGCGTTTCGCGTGTCAGTTGTGTGACCGGACTCCTCTCAATACTGCCGTTGAACGATGCGGCGGAGAGGAGTGGTTCGTGAAGCAAGGGATCAGACGTGCCGTGGCCAGCGTGCTCGCGGCGGTGGTGGCGGTTGGCCTGGTGGCGACCCCGGCCTCGGCGGATGAGTCGAAGCAGACGCTCGAACTCAGGAACGCCAGCGGCAAGCTCTACGCCACGGTGAAGGTCAAGTGGACGTACAACTACGTCTACACAGATGAAGGTGGCGTCCCCCGCTACGACGGTGATTACGAGGGCACGATCGTCAACAAGGTGCCGAATACCCACAACGTCACCGTGGAGTTCAGAGCCAGCAAGGGTGGCAACTACGGCTTCTTGAAGCCGAAGAACGGCTCCTTCAGCGGTTCGTACTACCGCCTCTTCGGTGCGTACTTCGAAGCGTGCATGCGCGACAAGTCCGCTCCGCACAAGAGAATCTGCAAGAGCACGCGCTAGGGCGTGTGCGATCAACAGGGGCGTCTCGCGAAACCGTAGTTCGCCCGTAGTCGCTCGTCCGGTGCACGCGTTTCCTTGAGGGCCGCGTGCCAGCAGCCTGACTGGACTCCTCTCGATACTGCCGTTGAACGATTCAGCGGAAAGGAGTGGTTCGTGAAGCAAGGGATCAGACGTGCTGCGGTCGGTGCGCTTGCGGCGGTGACGGCGGTCGGCCTGATGGCCACGCCGGCCTGGGCCGGCAAGTCGAAGCGCGACTTCGACCTGAAGGACGGCAAGGGCAAGCTGCTCGCGAAGGTGCACGTCGAGTGGACGTACAACGTGGGCAGGGTGATGTACGGCGTGCAGCGCTACAACGGATCCTTCGATGGCACGATCACCAACAAGGTGTCGAAGACTCGTGACGTCGCGGTCTATCTCCTGGCCGAGACCGGTCACCACAACGGACCCATCACCCCGACGCCGAAGGGCGACTTCCGCGGCAGCTACGTGGACTTGCAGGGCGCGTACTTCCAGGTGTGCTCCTTTCCCAAGGGCTCTGTGTGGAGCAGGGACAAGGTCTGCGTGGACACGCGGTAGCGCTCAGGTGTAGCCGGCGGCCTGGAGGCGGAAGAGCTTGGCGTAGACGCCATCGGCCGCCATCAGGTCGCTGTGCGCGCCCTCTTCGAGGACGCGGCCGTTGTCGATGACGACGATGTGGTCGGCGGTGCGGACGGTGGAGAAGCGGTGGGCGATCAGCAGGGTCGTCGCGCGCCCGGCGATCTCGGTCATCCGTGTGAAGATCTCGGCCTCGGCGGCGGCGTCGATCGCCGCGGTCGGCTCGTCCAGCACCATGATCGGCGCGTCCCTCAGGAAGGCCCTGGACAGCGCGACCTTCTGCCACTGGCCGCCGGAGAGCTGGCTGCCCCCGGCGAACCACCGGCCGAGCTGGGTGTCCAGCCCCTTCGGCAGGCACTCCACGAAGGACAGTGCGTCGGCGCGCCCCGCGGCGCCCCTGATCGCCGCGGTGTCCTCCAGTGCGCAGGCGCGTCCGAAGCCGATGTTCTCCCGCGCACTGGCCTCGTACTGCACGAAGTCCTGGAAGATCACGCCGATGTTGGCGCGCAGGTCGTCCAGGTCGTACTCGGCCAGTGCGACGCCGTCGATCAGGATCTGCCCGCCGGTCGGCTCGTAGAAGCGGGCCAGCAGCTTCACCAGGGTGGTCTTGCCCGCGCCGTTCTGCCCGACGAGCGCGACGCACTTCCCGGCGGGCAGCACGAGGTCGAGTCCGGAGAGCACCGGAGTGCCGGTGCCGGGGTAGGTGAAGCTGACGTCGCGGAACTCGATGCCCGTCCTGAGCACCGGTGGGAACGGCCGGGTGCCGCTGACCGGGCCGCCCTCCTCGATGTCGAGGAAGCCGAAGAGGTTGCCCAGGAACAGGTTGTGCTCGTAGAGCATGGCCATCCCGCCGAACAGCGCCTGCACGGTGGACTGCACGAGCGTGATCGCGGCCAGGTATCCGGCGAATTGCCCGACCTGCCCGGAGGCCATGGTCACGTTCAGCGCGTAGAGCACCGCGCCCACCGCAGCGCAGACGCTGAGCAGCCCCAGCGCTCCGGACACCAGTGCCTGCTTGCGCTCCAGGTCGCGGTCCACCCGGTAGAAGCGCGAGATCAGGTCTCGGTAGCGGCCGAGGAACAGCGGTCCGAGCCCGAAGAGGTGCGTTTCCTTGAAGGAGCGGTCGTTGGTCACCAGGTACTGCAGGTAGGTGGCGCGGCGGCGGTCGGCGGAACGCTCGTTCTCGATCTTCCACCCGACGCGGCTGTAGAACACCCTGCTGGCCATGGAGGGCAGTGGTGCCAGCAGGATCGCCACCGCGACGCCGACGTTCCAGGACAGCAGGACCACGCTGACGGCGATCAGCGACACCGCGCTGGAGACGGTGGTGATCAGGTGCGCGAAGATCTGGTACGGCCGGTAGGCGGCCTCGCGGCTGGCGCGCTGGAGGCGGTCGTAGGTGGTGGAGTCCTCGAAGTTCTCCAGCCGCAGCCGCGTCGCCTTGGCCATGATCCGCTCGTTGACGGTGTTGGACATCCGCAGCTGGAGCAGGGTTTCCAGGTAGGCCCGGCAGGTGGAGAGCACGTGCGTGAGCACCATCAGCCCGCACAGCGCCACCACCGCGGTGAACGCGCCGTCCACCGCCGCCGGAGCGCCCCTGCTGGCCACGGCGTCGGCGATGCCCTGCACGGCGAGGGTGGTCAGCTGCACGGTGGCGGCGGGCACCAGGGAGGTGAGCGTGGCCACGGCGATCACGCTGCCGACGTGCCAGGGGCTGACCTCCCACAGCAGCCGCAGCGCGCGCGACCAGTTGCCGCGCTCCTTCACGACGGCCGTCCCTTGATCAGCCGCAGCGCGAGCGCCCACAGCTGGTAGCACTCGTTCTCCCGCGCGTTGTCGATGCCCAGCAACCGGTTGGCCTGCATGTGCGCGAGGCTGCCGAGCACCCGGCCCTCCGTGCCGACCAGGCGACCGCTCGCGGCCACCTCGCGGACCCGTTCCCCCGCCGCGCGGACGCTGTCCCGTTGCCCGGCGAGGATCGCGGTCAGCGCGTCCAGGTGCTCGCGCGCCTGCGGGTCGGGGTGGGCGTCCCACGGTTCGAGCAGGTCGCACAGCAGCGTCCGGACTTCCTTGAACCGCGTGCGCATCGCGTCGGAGACCTTGTCCACAGTGGACGGAGTGGTGCCCCAGTCGCGGTAGAGCGAGTGCTGGGCCAGCGTGCACACCACGTCGGGGGAGAGCCCGGGGTTGGCCTTCAGGTACCGCACCAGCGCCGCGCAGACCGCGCTGTTGGCCTCGAAGGTGGCCTCCACCGCGTCGTAGGCGTCGGGGCCGCCGTAGCGCTCCAGCTCGACGTCGTAGCTCGACAGCGCGATGTCGTTGGCCAGCCCGGCCTCCACGACCTGCCCGCCCCAGGCCAGCACGCGTGCGAGCACGCCGGGGACCGCGGCCGGATCGGGTACGTGCAGCCGGAACCGGAGGTGCGGGTAGGGGTCGCTGTAGCGGATGAAGAACCACCGGTCGACCACGCCCTCCGTGCGCAGCGCCGTGGCGAACTCCGAAAGCGGTCCGCTCACGATGTCGTCGTGCTGGGACAGCGCGGAGTAGAGCTTCAGGTAGATCCACTCGTCCCCGGGCAGGCGCCGCCGGGACTCCGGCTCGTGCGCGAGCGGGGCCAGCGTGACGGGCTTGCGTCGCACGGCCTCCTCGGTGCTGGCGAGCATCGGCACGACGATCTCGGAGAAGTAGCCTCGACCGTCCACATCGGACAGCCACGACTCGGAGAAGTCGGGCAGCAGCTCGTGCAGCACGACCGGCTGCTCCTCCTTCGCGCGCGCGGCCCGTGCCAGTTCGGCGTGCAGCTCGGCAACGCACAGCGGGTGCTCCAGGTCGAGGGCGAGCCGGTTGTCGAACACCGCGAGGAAGACGTGCCTCGGCACCCGCCACTGCTCGCGCCACCGGGTCAGCGCCTCGGCGAACTCCGCGCCGTCCTCGGGGAACTGGTGTGCGGGCAGTCGCCAGAGCGCGGGGGAGAGGACGATCCGCCCGCGCCGCAGGCGGGGCAGGTGCGGGGAGTGGGCCGCCGCGCCCCAGTTGAAGGCGGCCAGTGGTGCGAACCCGTCCTCCGACAGCTCCAGGAGGAAGCGGCACACGTTGGGCGCGGTCATCGGGTTGAGCATGTGCCCCTGGGTGACCCGCAGTTCCTTGTCCAGCCGCCGCGAACGCAGGTAGAAGCGGTCGACGGTCGCGCCGACGACGATGTCGGACAGGGGAATCCGGTGGTCCTCGGGCACCGAGGGCGCGGTGTTCACGCAGATCTCGTGGCGGCGCACCTGCGGGTGCACGGCCACGTTCCCGTTGCGGCCCCGCGCGGAGGCGTAGCTGATGTCGGCGAAGACCAGGTCGGGGCAGAGCGCCTCCTCCGCGCGGGCGAACTCGCGCAGCTCGGCCAGATCGGTCTCCTCGACCAGGTCGAAGAACCGGCCGAACGTGCGCCCGCCGTCGGACATCGTTCCGGGGGACACCACCAGCCGGTAGTCGCCCGAGTCGATCGCCTCGCGGGAGGTGGCGGCGATCTGCGCGTAGAGGTCGAGCGACGGGCGCGGCCGGGCCTTCTCCTCGGTGGGCCGCCACGTGGTCAGCCGCTCCAGCAGCTCGTCGGTCAGCTCGATCTCGTCCTGCCCGCGCCGCAACGCCTCGGCGAGCACCGGCATCAGGACGCGGTCGCGGGAGCCGTCGGGTTCGGTCGCCACGCGCGGCAGCGGGGTGGCGCGCACCGGCATGGTGTAGGTCGCGGGCGCGTCGAGGCCGTGCTCCGGGCTGAGCAGGTCCAGCACCGGGATCTCCGCGCCGATGCCGTACCGCTCCAGGAAAGCCGCGTGGTACTCGACGACGTGCGGCTGGCGGCGCGCTGAGCTGCCGACGCGCATCAGCAGTTCGGCGGCCTCCGCCGCGTCGGCCGCCACCCGCTCCGACAGCTCGGCGCCGGTGACGGCCAGCGCGGTGTCGAGCTGGAAGGTGTCCTTGGTGTGCTCGGGGGCCATCGCCCGCTGGTGCCGAACGAGTTCGTCCACAGTGGACACATCGGCGCGGCCGGGGTGCTCGTCCACCGCCGACGCGAGCGCCCGGGTCCGTTCGAGGCCCTCGCGCACCTCGCCGTTGTCGAGGCGCTTGAGCAGTTCCTGCTCCGGAAGTGCCACCGTCATCGCCGGGCGCAGGTCGCTGGTCAGCACGTGCATGCCCCACAGCTGCCCGACCAGGGTGCGCGCCTTGTCCTCGGTGGCTCCTGGCACTTCGTCGCGGATGCGGTGCACGATGTCGCCGATCGTGGTGCCGGGCGTGGCCGCCATGCGCAGCGCGATCGTGACGGGCGTGGTCAGCCGGAAGCCGATGTTGCGGTTGTCGGACTGCCCGTGCACATCGGCGTAGGGCAGCACCGCGCGCCCGCCGACCTGGTACAGCACGGGGTTCGCCGCGACGCGGGTGTCGTCGGGGAGGGCCTCGTCCTCGTCCAGCCGCTTGATCACGGTCAACAGCCAGCCGAGGTCCGCGCGCGTGCGGGTCCGCAGCACCGGGTCGGTGGCGAGCGCGAGCGTGGTGCGCTCGGCGAACCTGCCGACGCCGATGCCGGAGAACAGCCCGTACGGCGTCGGCCGGGTGGACATCCTGGTGAGGTAGCGCAGCAGCGAGGAGTACGCCCGCGCCGACTTCTTCGACTGAGTCCCGAGAGACTGAGTCCCGAGGGAGTGGGCCCCGAGGTGGGCCAGCCCCGAGGTGAGGCTGGGGCTCGCGACGTGCAGTGCCTGGCGCACCAGTGGCCGTTCGGCCAGCTCGCGCAACCGCCGCCGCGCGTCGTCCGGAGCGACGCCGGTGATCGACAGGAATTCGGACGCGGGCAGGGTCGGCGTGCGCACCATGAAGAATCCCGCCGCGCGGTAGAGCGGTTGCGGTCCTGCCATGTCCTTGCCTCCCAAGCCTTCTAGGTGAACAGCAGTGCGCGTTGCCAGTGCCGGTCGATGTCCCCGGTCGCGGTCAGCAGTGCGAGAGCGACCCCCGCTGAGCCGGTGAGCAGACCGGGGTCGTCCAGGCCGTTCTCCCGCACTCCAAGGGGAAAGTCCTTGTCGCAGTGGGAAAGCAGGTGCTCGGTGAGCATCTCCACGTCGCTCGGACCCCTCCGATTGTGACTCGCGAAAATCGTGCTGATGACCAGAACGCCCGCGACGCCGTGGCACAGCGTGGCCTCCGGCAGCCCGTCGAAGCCGTCGAGCGCCGCCGAGAAGCCCTCCACCGCAACGTGGCGGATATCGTTGTCGTCCAACGTGATCGAGGCGTTCAGCAGGGCGCACGCCACCCCGGGGGCGCCGTAGCACCACGCGAGTCTGCCGGGCTTGGCACGATCGCGAACTTCGGTCCCGGATTCACTCAAAGGGATGCCGACGGGCCAGCGGCAGCTCTGCTCGGCGAGGTAGTCGGCGGTGTGCCGGATCGCCTCGACGACGCCGTCCCGGCGGTGCCCGGCCCGGTGTGCGAACGACAGCGCCGCCATGGGACCCGGGATGCCGTGCGCCAGGCCGAGGTTGACGTAGCCGTGCGGGTAGTTGTCGGCGTACTCCGGCAGCGGGTAGTCGCGTGGGTGGATGACCCAGTTGCCCTGGCACAGCCAGCTCAGGTCGTCGAGCAGCGAGCCGATCGCCCGCCGCACGAGCGGATCGGGATCGCGCACGGCGCTGAGGTGGGCGAGCGTTCCGGCCGCTCCGGAGATCGCGTCGTAGTCCCTGTCACGCACACCGTCCCGGCCCCGCCAGCTCGGCGCGTCCAGCACCTGGTCGGCCAGCTGGGCGTTGAGCTTGTCGAGGGTGCCGCCGTAGCGCGGCTCCTCGCGCAGGGAGTCCGCGAAGGCGAAGGCGAGCCCGGCGGTGCCGGAGGAGACGCCCGCGTGGGTGAGCGGGCTGTCGAAGCTGGCCTTGGCGGCGGTGGCCAGGTGCTGGTGGGCCAGGCCGCGCCAGTGCGCCGCCTCGTGCGGGAACGCCCGGTGGGCGGCCTGGAAGGCCAGCGCGCTGCCCGCGTGCCCGACGAAGAGTCCCGGGCCGCCCCAGCCGTAGGGGAGCGTGGCCCGCCGTTCGGAGGCCGCGACGGCTTCCTCGACGACGACGGGGTCGGCCAGCCGCGTCAGGATCAGCTTCGCCGTGTCCCGCGCGCGCTCAGCCAGGGCCGGGTGCACCGCATCACTCCTCAGTGGCTGGGCGTGTCCTGTGGGACTCATCGTGCAGGAGAGTGATCGCGCGACGCGATGTGTTTCCACAACGACGAAATCGGGGTCGAGTGGGACCGGGTGCCGTGCGGCACCCGGTCCCGTCGTGGTGCTCAGCGGATGCCGTGTGGGCTGGCGACGCGCACGTTCTGGTCGGGGGTCACGTCCTCGCGCCTTTCTGTTGCCCGGGCAGGGTCAGCAGCCGACGATGGTGCAGCGGAGACTGCACGCGAAGACCGAGAGCGAGGCGCCCTCGACGTCGACGCGCTCGCCGGTTCCGCTCACGCGGATGTCGAGGTCGAACTGGTCCAGCGCTGTCTGGTCCGGATTCATCGAGCACCTCATTCCTGTGGGGGACAGCGACGTTCTCCCCCACAGGCGTGGTGGTGCAATCCTCTTTCCGAAGCCTGGGACCATGCTTCCTGCTGAGCGGAAGGCGGGACCCGGACCGCGCCCGGGTCCCGCCCGTCACCTCAGTTGACCGGCGCGGACGTGGTAATGCCGCAGTTCCTGCACGTGATGCACGTGCGCAGCGTGGTGAGGTCCTGCGGCTCGGCCGCGAGCTCGCGCGGGGTGGCCACGCGGACGTCCAGGTCGAACTGGTCCAGGTCGGGGTTCATGCTGTGGAGCCTTTCCTAGCGTCTCGGCCGAAGTGACCGCGTGCGTGGGAGGTGGGTCAGCAGGGCCAGGTGGGGCACTGGAAGATCGCGGTCTTCGCGAGGGTCTCCGAGTCGCCGAACTCGGCGGGGGAGGTGACGTTGACGTCCAGGTCGAACTGGTCCATTGAGCTCTGCCTTTCACGGTGGGGCGAATACGGCACCCACTGTGCAGAGCTTCCCGGCGGCGCGCCCGCGACGTTTCGAAGACGTTGAATCCCGGACGATCTCCACCGCGCGTTGTGGCTCGTCAGGGCGTGGTGGGAACTTTTTTTCACCCGGTGGTCCACAGTGGACTAATCGGGGCTCGCCGAATCGTGAATCTCCTTCTGGCGCAGCAGGTCGGTGAACGCGGACAACGCGGGGTTGGCGTTGTCCCGCGCCCAGCACAGCGCGAGCGTCCTCGGCGTGAGCCCGCGCACCTCGCGGGTGACGAGGTCGTCGCGGCCGTAGTGCGCTGAGGAGTTCTCGGCGACGAAGGCGACGCAGCTGCCCTGCGCGACGTGGGCGAGCAGCGTCTCGGGGTTGTCCGCGACCGGGCCGTGCGCGGGGCTGCGGCCGTCGGGGCGCGGGTCGACGCGCCAGAAGTCCTGCCAGATCCGGGGAACCTCGGCGCGGAAGCTCGGCGCGGGCACGTCGGCGAGATCCTCGAAGGTGAGGAAGTCCTTGTGCGCCAACGGGTGGTCGGCGGCGAGCACGGCGCGCCGCCCCTCATCTGCCACCGGGACGACGTGCAGCCCGTGCGGTGGAACCGGCAGGCAGAGCAGGCCGACGTCGGCGCGGCCGTCGAGCACGAACTCTGGCTGCTCGTGGAAGTCGAAGCGCTGGAACTCCACGGTGATCCCCGGCTCCTCGGCGCGGAAACGGCGCAGCAGCGCGGCGATCGCGGGGAAACCCGCGTCGTTGCACAGGAAGCCGACTCGGACGCGACCGCGCAACCCCTCGCGGTGCTCCCGCGCCGCTCTGCCGACCTCCTCGGCCGCTGCCAGCACGGTGCGCGCGCGCCCCAGCACCTCGCGCCCGGCCTCGGTCAGCTCGACCCGGCGCGAGTCCCTGGTCAGCAGCGCGACCCCGAGACCCCGCTCCAGCGCCTTGACCGCGTGGCTCAGCGCGGGCTGGGACAGTCGCAGCCGCTGGGCGGCCCTGCCGAAGTGGAGTTCCTCGGCGACAACGACGAAGTACCGCAGCGTACGCAGTTCCATACCTCGGATGATAGCGATCGCGTATCGCTCGATTCGTTTCCTGTCTTGGACAAGTCCATTCTTCGGCGGTGAGATCGAGGTGTTCGCCGTATCAATGTCCACCATTGTGAGATGGGCGTGAAGAAATGCAGGAAAATGCTCTCACGTTTGCCGGAGGGGCGGAAGCGTCCGGCCCGAACCGGCGCACCGTGCTCGCCGGAGCGGCGGGCGCCGTCGGGGCCGGGGTCGCGGCGACAGCGCTCTCCGGTTCCGTTTCCGCGCTCGCCGCACCGCCGGTCCCGGACGCGCAGGAGGCGCTTCCGGTGGCGCTGACCGTCAACGGCGCCCGCCGGTCCGCACAGGTGGACCCGCGTGCGAGCCTGCTGGACACGCTGCGCGACCAGTGGGGCCTCACCGGTCCCAAGAAGGGGTGCGACCAGGGCGCGTGCGGGGCGTGCACCGTGCTGCTCGACGGCACGCGCGTCCTGTCCTGCATCAGCCTCGCCGTGCTGCACGACGGCAGGGAGATCACCACTGTCGAAGGTTTGGTCGTCAAGGGGGAAATGCATCCCGTGCAACGGGCGTTCGCCGAGCGCGACGGTTTCCAGTGCGGGTTCTGCACCTCCGGTCAGGTCACTTCCGCGGTCGGCCTGCTGCGGGAGAACCCCAGGCCGTCGCGGGCCGAGATCTCCGAGCTGATGAGCGGCAACCTGTGCCGTTGCGCCGCCTATTCGAACATCGTTGACGCTGTGATCGACGCGGCGAGGGGAGAGCGCTGATGCGACCCTTCCACTACGCCAAGCCCGGTTCGGTCGCCGAGGCGGTGCGGGTGCTCGGCGCGAACCCCGACGCCGAGGTGATCGCCGGGGGCACCGATCTGGTGACGCTGCTGAGGGACGGGGTCCGCGCGCCGAACCAGCTCGTCGACGTCAACGGCCTCGGCCTCGACCGCCTCGCGTGGCAGCAGGACGGCGGTGTCCACATCGGAGCCCTGTGCCGCAACGCCGTTGACGACAGCCGGTTGCGACGGGCCTACCCCGCGCTCGTGCTGGCGCTGCGCTCCGGGGCGTCGCCGCAGATCCGCAACCGGGCGAGCTTTGGTGGGAACCTGTTGCAGCGCACCAGGTGCGCGTACTTCAGGCTGCCGGAGTTCGACTGCAACAAGCGCGCACCCGGCTCCGGTTGCGCCGCGTTGACCGGGGACGGCGCGCAGACCGCGCTCTTCGGGGCGAGCCCGTCCTGCGTCGCCGTGCACCCGTCGGACTGCGCGGTGGCCCTGGTGGCGCTCAACGCCGTCGTGCGCGTGGAGGGACCGTCCGGAGTGCGACGGATTCCGGTCGAGGAGTTCCACGTGCTTCCAGGAGACGCTCCGCAGCGGGAGACGGTGCTGCGCCGGGACGAGGTGGTCGTCGCGATCGAGCTGCCCCCGGCGCCGCCGTCGCACTACCTCAAGTTCCGCGACCGGACGTCCTTCGCGTTCGCGCTGGTGTCGGCCGGGGTCGCGGTCGAGGTGAGCGGCGGAGTCGTCCGCTCCGCGCGGATCGTGCTCGGCGGCGTGGCGCCCAAGCCGTGGCGGTGCGGTGCGGCGGAGCGGGAACTGGTCGGCGGGCCGTTCACCGAGGCGTCCATCGCGAAGGCCGGTGACGCCGCGACGGAGGGTGCGAAACCCCGTCCTGGCAACGAGTACAAGGTCGAGCTCGTCCGCCGCGTGGTCCGGCGGGCGTTGACGGAGTTGAGGAACGCGTGAGCGAGCAGGGGATCGGCGCCGCACTGACGAGGGTCGAGGCGCGCGACAAGGTGACCGGCGCGGCGCGGTACACGGCGGACACGCTGCTGCCCGGCATGGTGTACGCGGTGCTCGTCGGCAGTGGTGTTTCGGCGGGGCGACTGCGTTCGCTCGACGTGGCGGCGGCCAAGGCGGCCCCTGGCGTGCTCGCGGTGCTGAGCCACCTGGACCGGCCGGTGTGGCACCGCGTACCCACAGTCCCGTACTTCGCCGAGCCGAGGATGCCGTTCTCCGACGACCGCATCCACCACGCCGGACAGCACATCGCGATCGTGGTGGCCGCCACCCGGCAGCAGGCCGCCCACGCCGCCTCGCTGGTCAAGGCGGAGTACGAGCGCGTCAACCCGGTGTCCACTTTGGACAGAGCGTTGCCGTCGGCCTACGTCGCGGCGCGCGGCGGCTACGTGAACTTCCCGCAGGAGAGCCTGCGCGGAGATCCCGACGCCGCTCTGGCCGGGTCCCCGGTGCGCGTGGACACCGAGTACCGCACGGCGATGGTCAGCCACGCGCCGATCGAACCCTCGGTCACCACGGCGAGCTGGGAGGGGGACAAGCTCACCGTCCACGACTCCAGCCAGGCCGTCACGTTGCACCGCAGCTCGGTCGCGGCGTCATTCGGCCTGCCGGAGAACCAGGTCCGGTTGCTGTGCCCGCTGATCGGCGGCGCGTTCGGTGCGAAGTCGCACGTGTGGGGCCACACCCTGCTCGTCGCGCTCGCGGCCCGCCGGGTGGGCAGGCCCGTTCAGGCGGTGATCACCAGGAAGCAGATGTTCACCACCACCGGGCACATGCCGCCCACCGTGCAGCGCGTCGTGCTCGGCGCCGAACGCGACGGCAGGCTCCGGGTGATCACCCACGACAGCACCAACTCCACGTCGTTCCTGAGCGAGCGGCCGGAGGGCACCACGCACTCCTCGACCATGACCTACGCGGTGCCGAACCTGCGCACCCGCGTGCGCTTGGCGCGCATCAACTTCGGCTCATCGACCCCGATGCGCACCCCCGGCGACAACTCGGGCAGCTTCGCGGTGGAGTGCGCACTGGACGAGCTGGCGCACTCGCTGGGAATGGACCCCGTCGAGCTGCGTCGCCGCAACCACGCCGACGTGCACCCGGACAGCGGGAAACCGTGGAGCGACAAGAACCTCCTGGAGTGCTACCGCATCGGCGCGGAGCGCTTCGGTTGGCACAGGAGGGATCGGCGTCCCGGAACCCGGCGCGAGGGCAACGACCTGGTCGGCTACGGCATGGCGACCGCGCGGCGCGTCGAGCACCACCGCGCCGCCGAATCCTTTGTGGACATCAGATCGGACGGACGCGCCGTCGTCCGCGTCGCGACGCAGGAGATCGGCGGCGGCACGCTCACCACGATGGTGCAGATCGCCGCCGGCGGACTGGGTGTTTCTCCTGGCACGGTCACCATTCAGTCCGGTGACTCCGACCTGCCGCAAGGCGCTCCGACCTTCGGCTCCCTCACCTCCGGCAGCACCGGAACAGCGGTGCACCTGGCAGCGCTCGACGCGCGCCGCGCCGCGATCCGCCTCGCGGTGGGAGATCAGCGCTCGCCGCTGCACGGGCTCGCGGAGGACGCCGTGAGCGTCCGCAACGGTCGGCTGTTCGCCAAGTCCGAGCCCCGGCGCGGTGAGACCTACGCGGTGCTGCTGTCCCGCAACAACGTCAACCCCTTGCGCGGCAACGGGAAGTACGCGCCCGAGGAGTCTCCGTACGAGACAGCGACCTTCGGCGTGCACTTCACCGAGGTGCGCATCGACCGCGACCTTCCGCGCGTCCGCGTGGTGCGCCACGTGGGTGTCTTCGACTGCGGTGTCGTGCTCAACGCCAAGACCGCTCGCAATCAGGCGCAGGGCGGCATCATCTACGCGATGGGCGCCGCGCTGATGGAGGAGATGCGGCAGGACCCGGTCTCCGGGCGCGCGCTCGCTCCGGCGTTCACCGACTACCACGTGCCGGTCAACGCCGACGTCGGCGACATCGACGTGCACTTCGTGAACAAGGCCGACCGCAACTCCAACGCGTTGGGCGCCAAGGGACTCGGCGAGGTCTGCGCGATCGGTGTCGCGGCGGCGATCGGCAACGCGGTGTTCAACGCGACGGGCAAGCGCGTTCGCGAGCTACCGATCACGCCGAAGCGGCTGCTGTGAGGTCGGCCTTCCCGGAACTGCTCGCACGCCAAGGACAACCGGCGGCGATCGCCACTCTCGTCGACAAGACCGGCAGCGCCCCGCTCCCGATCGGCACGGCGATGGTGGTGTGGCAGGACGGCACCGTGCGCGGCTGGATCAGCGGTGGTTGCGTGGACGCCGACGTGGTGGCGGTCGCCGAACGCGTGCTCGCCACCGGGCGCTCGGAACTGCGCGAGTACGGCCCTCCGTCCCCGTTCGGCGTCGGACTGACGTGCGGAGGCCGTTTGCGGGTGCTCGTCGAGCCCGTCTACCCGGAGCTGCTCACCGCCGCGGCGGAGGTGGCGTCGGATCGACCGGTGGTGCTTCGCGTTGATCTTGAGACTGGGGAGCGCGGTGTGTCGTGGTCCACTCGTGCCGAGGGCGCCTCGTTGGTGGGTTCGGCATTCGTCGCCTCGTTCCTGCCCCGCCCGCGGCTGGTCGTCGTCTCGTCGACGGCGGTCACGAACCCGTTGGTGCGCTTGGCTTCCGAGCTGGGGTGGCGGCCCGTCGTCGTCGAGCACCGGCCGGTCTTCGCCGCGCAGGTGCTCGGCGCGGAGGTCGTGCCCCGGATGAGCGGCGTCGAGCTGGACCGGCGCTGCGCGGTCGCGGTGCTCAGCCACGAGCCCGCCGTGGACGTCCCCGCGATCATGGCCGCGTTCAGTGCGGGAAGCGCCTACGTCGGGGCCATGGGGTCGGCCGCGACGCACCGCGACCGCGTGCGGCGGTTGCGCGAGGCCGGAGCGGGGCGCGCGGACCTGGCCAGGCTCCGATCGCCGATCGGGCTCGCCGGAGTCGGCGGCAGGGGTCCGGTCGAGCTGGCCGTGGCCGTCGCGGCCGAGTTGGGCTCCGCCGGTGCGTGACGCCCGGCGGAGCCCGTCCGGTCAGCCGTTGCCGTTCGGGCAGACCACCTTGCTGAGCAGCGGGCACGGAGCCCAGGTGAACATGGTCGAGAACGCGCTCACCGGGGCGTCCTCGGTCGGGGTGACGACGCGGACGTCGATGTCGAACGGGTCAGCAGGGGAGATGTCCATCTCACGACCTTTCATGATCAGGTGGTTCCCGGATCGTGGCACGGAGACGTGAGGGGAGTGCGCGTTTTCACCGGGCCTTGAAGCGACCTGAGCAGAAGTGCTCACAGTGCCGCGCTGATCAGCTCCAAATCGCGTAGCGCGGCGTCCTGGCCCTCCGCCACGAGCACGCCGCAGGGGTTGAGCACGACCTCGTCCGCTCCGGCTTCGCGGTAGCGGTGCAACTCTGCGGCGATGTGCTCCGGGGAACCCGTGAGGAACAGGCCCGCCTCGATCAGCGCCGCCGCGCAGCCGTCCTGGTCCGCGACGTCGAACTCCAGCCCGGCACTGCGCAGCATCGCGCCGTAGTGCGGCAGTCCCATGTGCCGGATGGCGCCCGTCTTGGCCAGGTGCAACGGATCGCGGCCTGGTTGTTCCGTCGCTGCGTGCACGAGCGTGACGACCCGGGGCACGCGCTCGCGGCCTTCAGCACCGGTGCGCAGCGCGGGCACGAGGACGTCGCGCACGTACGCGGGCGGGGTCAGCGTCGTGATCGCCACGTCGGCCACGGCGCCTGCCGTTCGCGCCATCGCCGGTCTGAGCACACCGGCGCCGACCTCGACACCGGGGTGCGCCATCGGCCCGAGCACGCTGCGCAGGTTGACGTACTCGCCCTGCACCTCGGCGACTTCACCGTCGATCAGCGTGCGGACGCAGGACAGGTACTCGTGCATGGCGCGGCGCGGGCTCGCGTACGGCTTGCCCTCCACGCTCGTCACGAACAGTTCCCAGGACGACCCGAACCCAGCGACGAACGGGTGCTCTGTGAGCGCGGCGAGTGACCGTGCCTCCAGCGCGGCCTCATAAGGATTGCGCAGTGGCAGCAACGTCACCGCGGTCCCCATGGGCACCGTCATGCCCGCGCCCGCGAGATAGGCCAACACGTGGTGCGTCTCCACCGAAGTCGACTGGCCGAGCCACAGGCGCTCCAGTGGCCCCCGCCGCACCAGCTCTGCGAACGGCAGCACGGCGCGCGCGTCGGTGACCTCGAACGGGTAGAAGACCGATGTGCGCGGCACCCGGTCAGCTCCTGCGGTACTGGCCGCTGAGTTGCCGCACGGCCTCCGCGATCGCGCCGCAGCGGGCTGAACGCACTGCGTCGCCCAGGGGCCGCAACGCATCCGCACGCGCACGTGCCGCTGAGGCCGACACCGCGCCACCATCTCCCTCTGCGGCGCGCAGGATCGCCTCGACCTCGACGGAGCGCTCCAGCACGCGCAGCGAGCGCGGCGGCATCCCCGTCGGCCACGCCAGCCTGGGACGCGTGGAGATGAACTCCGCGATCTCCGCGCGGACGTTCGGCCGGTGCCGTGCGACGTCCAACGACACCAGCGTCGCGGCGGCTTCGCGCACGGCGACGGTCATCCCGTGCTCCGCCTCGCCGATCGGCGTGTGGTCCGCGACGGGGGAGCCGGTCAGCGAGAACACCGTCCAGCGCAGGACTCCGTCGGCGACGTCATCGGGGACCGCCGCGAGGGCCGCTGAGGCGAACACGGCCGCCTCGCCGCGCTCCAGCGCCGGGCGCGTGACCGGGCCGGGGCCGCCGAGCCCTCGGACGTCGCCGGGGATCGGGAGCACGAGGGCCGCGTTGTCCGCGCCGAGCTTGCGCAACGCGCCCAGCCACAGCGCGGGTCCTGCGGCGCGCTCGCCGTCGATGGGCAGGCCCGTGCGGTCGGCCGTCTCCTGGTCGGCCGCGACGAACTCCTGGAGCTCGCCCCACGCGGACAGCGCGTCGAGCACGTCGTCAGCCGCGGCCGCGCCGTGCAGCCACGCGGAGGCCCACACGGCCAGGGAAGCGCTGGGAACAGACACGGTGCCCAAGGATACGGGTAGGTTCTGGCTGTGCGTTCCTTCAACTACGGCAAGGACATTCTGTCCACACCGCGCAAGCGGCGCGAGGTTCCCGAGGTGGCCGCCGACGTCGGCGTCGTCGCCGAGGACCCCGACAGCGGGTTCTGCGGCGCGGTCGTGCGCGTCGAGGCCGGCTCGGTGCTGCTGGAGGACGCGGCCGGTCGACGGCGGCTGTTCCCGATGACCCCGGCGGCGTTTCTGATCGACGGCCAGCCCGTCACGCTCGTGCGCCCCGTCGCGGCTCCGGCCGCCCCGCGCGTCAGCGCCTCCGGCTCCGTGCGCGTGGAGGGCCGGCGCGCCCGCACCGCCGCGGCCAGCCGCATCTGGGTCGAAGGCATCCACGACGCCGAGCTGGTCGAGCGCGTGTGGGGCCACGACCTGCGCGTCGAGGGCATCGTGGTGGAGCCGCTGCACGGCGTCGACGAGCTGGCCGGCCTCGTCGCGGAGTTCGGTCCCGCGCCGAACCGGCGGCTCGGAGTGCTGGTGGACCACCTCGTGGCGGGCAGCAAGGAATCCCGGCTCGTCGCGGCGGTCACCGACCCGAACGTGCTGGTCACCGGGCATCCGTACGTCGACGTCTGGCAGGCCGTGAAGCCCTCGGTGCTCGGCATCCCGGAGTGGCCGGTGATCCCCAAGGGCACGCCGTGGAAGGAGGGCGTCTGCGCGCGCCTCGGCTGGGGCGAACCCGCCGACGGCTGGCGCAGGGTGCTCGCGTCCGTGAAGGGCTTTCGCGATCTGGAGTCGCCGCTGCTCGGCGCGGTGGAGCAGCTCATCGACTTCGTCACCGTGCCCTCCTGAAGTACCCGAACGACCCGTTCAGCGCGTTCGAAAGGACCTGAACGACCCGTTCAGCGCGTTGGGAGCCCTGAACGGGTCGTTTGGTGCGTTGAAGGAGCTGAACGGGTCGTTTGGTGCGTTGAGCGCACCGAACGGGGCGTTGGCGGAGTTCGAAGATCACGCGTGGGTCACGTGGGGTGTTGCGCGGGACACGGGAGCCGCTGTTCTGCCACGATGAGGGCATGGCCGCTCTTGTGTGGCTGATCGCCGGCGTGCTGCTGATCGCAGCCGAGGTGCTCTCCGGGGACTTCGTCCTGCTGATGATCGGCCTTGCCGCCCTCGCCGCCGCGGGTTCCTCCGCGCTGGGGGCCGCCCTGCTCGTCGACGCGATCGTGTTCGGCATCGCCTCGGTCGCCCTGATCGCGCTCGCCCGGCCCGCCATCAAACGGCGGCTGATCGCGGGCGACAGCATGAAGATGCACACCGAGGCGCTCGTCGGAGCCAAGGCCGTCGTGCTGTCCACTGTGGACAGCAGCGGCGGTCAGGTGAAGCTCGGCGGCGAGGTGTGGTCCGCGCGCAGCTACGACGAGACCCAGGTCCTCGAAGCGGGCAGCACCGTCACGGTGATGAGCATTTCCGGAGCTACAGCGATCGTCTGGTCGGAGGAGATCTAGGTGGATGCAGGAGTCGTCACCCTCGTCGTGGTGGCGGTACTGGTGTTGCTGGTGCTGGTCACCGTCGCCAAGGCCGTGCTGGTCATCCCGCAGGCGCAGGCCGCGGTCATCGAACGTCTCGGCCGCTTCCGCGCGGTCGCCGCGCCGGGACTCAACTTCCTGCTGCCGTTCCTGGACAAGGTGCGCGCGCGGATCGACCTCCGCGAGCAGGTCGTGTCCTTCCCGCCGCAGCCGGTGATCACCCAGGACAACCTGACGGTCTCCATCGACACCGTCGTCTACTTCCAGGTCACCGACCCCCGCGCGGCGGTCTACGAGATCTCCAACTACATCATCGGCGTGGAGCAGCTGACCACGACGACGCTGCGCAACGTGGTCGGCGGGATGAGCCTCGAAGAGACGCTGACCTCGCGCGACTCCATCAACGGCCAGCTGCGCGGCGTGCTCGACGAGGCCACCGGCCGCTGGGGCATCCGCGTTTCCCGCGTCGAGCTGAAAGCCATCGACCCTCCCCCATCGATCCAGGACTCGATGGAGAAGCAGATGCGCGCCGACCGCGAGAAGCGCGCCATGATCCTCACCGCCGAGGGCCAGCGGGAAGCCTCGATCAAGACCGCTGAGGGCCAGAAGCAGGCGTCGATCCTCTCGGCGGAGGGCCAGAAGCAGGCCGCCATCCTCAGCGCGGAGGGTGAGCGGCAGAGCCGCATCCTGCGCGCCCAGGGCGAGCGCGCCGCGCGTTACCTCCAGGCGCAGGGGCAGGCCAAGGCGATCGAGAAGGTCTTCGCCGCGGTGAAGGCGGGCAAGCCGACGCCGGAACTGCTGGCCTACCAGTACCTCCAGACGCTGCCGCAGATGGCGCAGGGCGACTCCAACACCGTGTGGATGGTGCCCAGCCAGTTCGGCGACGCGTTGCAGGGCTTCGCGAAGATGTTCGGCGACAAGGGCGATGACGGCGTCTTCCGCTACCAGCCGCCCGCTGACGACACCGTCAGCAAGCCCGAGTCCGACGACGACGAGACCGCGGGCTGGTTCGACACCGCGCCCGACCCGCACGTCGCCAAGGCCGTCCAGGAGGCCGAGGCCGTCGCGCGCAAGGAGGTCCCTGGCCCGCTCGGCACCGGCACCCCCGAGCTGAGCACGGGCTCTCCCCGGATCTCCTCGGGCTCGACGGAACCGGCCGACGGGGAGAAGTGATCACGCCTCGTCCGGCAGCTTCAGGAACAGCGTCAGCGCGGCGCTGACCAGGTACAGGGCCGCGAAGATCAGCATCACGCCCTGCACGCCGAACGGGACGAGGAACAGACCCGCGATGGCCGGACCTGCCATCGCACTGGCGCCCGCGCCGAGGTTCAGCGCGGCCATCGCCTGCCCCTTGTGCTCGGGCGCCAGTGAGGGCATCAGCGCCGACAGCGGCACGTAGCCCGCGAGCGTCGCGCCGTAGGCCGCCGCGACCAGCAGCGCCAGCCAGTACTGCGGACCCGCCGCGACCGGGACGTGGTACAGCAACAGGATCGTCACCGCCGAGCCGACCCCACCGCACCACGCCACGGTGCGGCGCCAGCCCAGCCGGTCGCCGACGATCCCGAAGATCAGGTTGAACACGATGTTCGTGGCGAACATGACCGTCAGCAGCCGCAGCCACTCGCCGAGGCCGAAGCCGATCGTCTCGGTGAAGAACAGCGGCAGGAACACCAGGAAACCGAACTGCGGCGCGGTGTTCACCACCCGCACCAGGCAGCCGACACCGATCCTGGGGTTGCGCCACAGGATGCTCACGCTGCCCAGCAACGTCACCAACGGGCGTTCCCCCTCCGGGGCCAGCCGCGCGTAGCCGCTGCGCTCGCGCACCAGCAGCAGTGCGATCAGCCCGCCCACGACGATCAGCACCAGCGCCACCCACATCGTCGCGAGCGGCCCGATGACCGGGATCAGCCCGCTGGCCACCAGGGAGCCCAGCGTGGGAAGGCCGCCGGTGAAGGCGAACCAGAACCAGCCGACCGCCGTGCCCAGCCGCTCGCGCGGGGTCGCCGCCGCGACCCACACCAGGAACCCGAAGGCGAACAACGGATACCCGAACCCGCGCAGCCCGTATCCCAGCAGCAGCAACGAGAAGTTCATCGTCGGCACCGCGATCGCCAGGAACAGCACCTGGAACACCACCCAGACGAGCAGGCCCAGCGCCATCACCCGGCGCGGCCCCCACAGGTCCGACAGCGCGCCGGAGAGCCAGGCCGCGATGCCCGCGGTGACGCCGTAGACGGTGAACAGCAACGCCACCTGCGGCGTCGACAGGCCCCGCTCCACCAGGTAGGGCGAGAGGTACCCCGCCTCGACGCCGTCACCGATCATGAAGATCAGCACACCGAGGAAGCCCCACGCGAGGGGGCGGGGAATGCCCGCGCGCTCCACTGCACCCGTCACTGCCATGCGGAGGAGAAGACGGCAGCCGCCGGGCCCGGCGCAACACGCGAGCCCAACACCACGCGAGGACCGCCCGGGTGCCGCGTGAAGAGCTCCTGCTCCGGCCAGGCAGATCCGCCGAAGCCGTGTGATGTCGGCGTTACGTTCACACGAAGGCGGCCGTCGATGGCGCCGCCTGGCAGCGAAACGACCGGGACGCCGCGATACGCCGGTGTTATGTTCAGGCCCATGGGTGCCGAGGACTCGCAGTCGGAGCGGCGCCGCGTCATCCGGGAGCGGGTCGCCGCCGAGGGTTTCCTGCGCATCCAGGACCTCGCCGAGGAGTTCGGCGTCAGCGTGATGACCGTGCACCGCGACTTCGACGCGCTCCAAGCGCAGGGCTGGTTGCGCAAGGTGCGCGGAGGCGCGACCGCCACGCCCTCGACGGTGTTCCACGGCGATGTCAGCCAGCGCATGGCCGCCATGGCCGACACCAAGCGCATGCTCGCGCGCGCCGCGGTCGAGCTGATCCCGCCCAGCAGCTCCGTCATGCTCGACGAGAGCACGACGTGCCTGCACCTCGCGCAGCTGCTCGCCGAGCGTGCCCCGCTCACCGTCATCACGTACTTCCAGCCGGTGATCGAGCTGCTCACCCGTCGGCCCGGCATCAACCTCATCGCGCTCGGCGGCGAGTACTTCCCCGCCTACGACGCGTTCCTCGGCCTGTACACGGCGGAGGGCGTCGGCAAGGTCCGCGCGGACACGCTGTTCATGTCCACCACGGCGATCTCGCACGGCCGCTGCTACCACCAGTCGCAGGAGACCGTGCAGGTCAAGCGCGCACTGCTCGCCGCGGCTTCCCGCCGAGTGCTGCTTGTCGATCACACGAAGTTCACGCGCCAGGGCCTGTACACGTTGGCGCCGTTGACGGACTTCGACCTCGTCCTGGTCGACGACCGGCTCCCCGCCGTCGAGCAACGCCGCATCCGCGACGACGGCGTTGCGCTGACCGTTGTGCACCGCTCATAGGAGCTTGTTCTCAGGCGCGTCCAACCACGCCCACCAGGAATGCTCGGTGACCGTGAGCCCGAAGCGCTCCCAGTCCGGATTTCCCTTGGCATGCCAAAGGTCCGTGACTTCTTCGACGATTCGCCACAGTGCGACCGGCCCCGCTTCGCGCACCTCGCGGACACCGCCGTCCACCGTCGTCGAGATCTCGCACCACGATCCATCCACAGTGGACAGGAACACTGCTCCTGGCCCGCCGGTCGCGGCGTCCATGGCGTAGCCGAAGCGCAGACCTGGCGGGAACCGGGTGTGCGCGAGGAACCACAGCGGCGTCTGCTCCCAAGGTCTTTCGGTCAGCAGCTCGGTCGTGCGCACACGGGCTCGGGCGTGGTCGCGCTCCGGATGCTTCGCGGGCTCGGTCTTTCCGGGGTGGCGCAGGTCCATGAAGTCGGCCCACCCCGGCACGAACCGCCCTTCGGCTCGATCGCCCGCGCGGCGCAGAAGGGCCAGATTCCCCGCGAAGAGGCCGAGTTTGACGTCCGCGAGGATCAGTCCGCCCTCGCGGATCTGCTCGACCCACGCCCACGGGACCTCCGAGACCGCGCACGTGGCGATGATCCGGTCGTAGGGCGCGTGCTCGGGCAGTCCGTCGGTGCCGTCGTGCTCGGCCAGCACCGGGTTGTAGCCCAGCGCTGCCAACCGCCGGCCTGCGGCTTCGACCAGTCCGGACTCCACGTCGACGGAGAACACGTTGGCATCGCCCAGCCGATGCGCCAGCAGTGCGGCGTTGTAGCCCGTGCCAGTGCCGATCTCCAGCACACGATCACCGTCGCGCACGTCGAGCGCCTCCAACATGCGGGTCATCAGGCCAGGCTCGCTGGAGGAGGAGATCGGCACCTCGTCCAGCAGCGTGACGAGCGCGGTGTTGGAGTACACCAGCTCCAGCCAGCGTTCGTGCGTCTCGTCCACCACTTCCCAAGCGCCGCCGCGCCGTTCGTGGAACACCGGGACGAATTCGTGGCGCGGGATCGCCCGCACAGCCGCCTGCCACGCCGCGGACGACACCTTGCCCTTCTCGACGAGCAAGCGAACCAGCCGCTCAGCCCGCTCCTGCCAACGGTCAACCACTTTCACGCCGTCCTTCCACGTGGGCGGGCGCTTGTAAGCTTCAGCGGTGCCGCAGACCGCCGAAGAATTTCTCAAAGCCTTCCACGACAACAATCCTGGCTTGCAGTCAGTGGGAGTCGCGGCGAGCCCGACCGCTAAGGGCCGCACGAGCTACGAGGAGTTCGCCGATCGGGTGGGAACGCCGGAGCGAGTCCTCGATCTGGGGTGTGCCGACGGTGCGCTGCTGGAGGTGTTTGCCGGGCGCGGAGCCACGACCCTGGCGGGAATCGACCTCTCCGGGGCGGAGCTGGCGCTGGCTCGTCAGCGGCCCGCGCTGGTGAAGGCGGACGTGCGCGTGGGGCGCGCGCAGGAACTGCCGTTCGAGGACTCCGCGTTCGACGCCGTGGTCTCGCACATGGCGCTCATGCTGATGACGGATGTCGAGCAGGTCGTCGCGGAGGCGGCGCGGGTGCTCGTTCCGGGCGGGGTGCTGGCCGTGGCCCTCGGTGGCGGAGCCGTTGACGGGGAAGGGATGGAGCTGTTCCTGAAGCTCGCCCGCCCGTACTTCGAAGCGGCGCGTGCCGCGGAGCGGGTGATGCCGAGGCTGGGCAATCGCGCGATCCGCACGCGGGAGGGGCTGGACGAGGTCCTGACACCGGCGGGGTTCGCGCCGGTGTCCTGGGATTCGATCGTGCTCGACCAGGGCGGGACGCCCGAGAAGGTCTGGGAGACCAACATGTCCGTCTTCTACGACGTCACTGTGCTGGACGAGGACCAGCTCGCGGAGCTGCGGCGGGAGTTCCTGGACGCCGCACGGTCACTGGTGCTGGACGGCAGGCTCGCGTGCGGCATGCGGATCAACTTCGCGACGACGCACCGCGAGTCCTCCGCCTGAGCCAGACTCCGTTCGGAGGACGGGTTCTACGGTCCTCGGCGAGATGTGAAAGGCACCCCTCGAAAGTCCCTACCGCGGTGCCCGAACCGTCCCAGACACTGCCCGTGATCTCTGCGTCACTTGCTTGAGTGGCGTCCACCCTGCTGGGAGGTCACACAGTGAAGATCCGAGCGACAGTCGGTTCGGTCGCCCTTGCCTCGACCCTGGTCCTCGGCGTGCTCACCACGCCGAGCGGTGCCGCGACAGTGGAGGTGGCGGCGGCGCCGACCATCCCGGTCTCGGCGGTGCAGGAGCACCTGAACCAGTTCCAGCGGATCGCGACCGCCAACGGCGGCAACCGGGCGCACGGACGGCCCGGGTTCAAGGCGTCGGTCGACCACGTCAAGGCGAAGCTGGACGCGGCCGGCTACCAGACCAAGGTCCTGGAGTTCACCAACTGGGGCACCAAGGGCTACAACCTGATCGCCGACTGGCCGGGCGGCGACGAGAACAACGTGCTGATGGCCGGCGGCCACCTGGACAGCGTCGGCTCCGGGCCGGGCATCAACGACAACGGTTCCGGCTCGGCCGGGCTGCTGGAGGTCGCGCTGACGGTCTCCAAGCAGCAGCTCAAGCCCAAGCAGCACCTGCGCTTCGGATGGTGGGGCGCTGAGGAACTGGGGCTCGTCGGCTCGACCAACTACGTGAGGACGTTGCCCGCGACCGAGAAGTCCAAGATCAAGGGCTATCTGAACTTCGACATGACGGGCTCGCCGAACCCGGCGTACTTCGTCTACGACTCGCAGGGCCAGCCCTCGGGATCGGCGAAGTTCCAGGCGTCGCTGGAGTCCTACTTCAAGTCGATCAACGTGCCGACCGAGACGGTCAAGGTCGGCGGGCGCTCCGACCACGCGGCCTTCGCGGACGCTGGCATCCCCACGGGTGGCACGTTCAGCGGTGCCGAGGTCCGCAAGACGGCGGCGCAGGTGCAGAAGTGGGGCGGCCAGGCGGGCGTCGCCTTCGACAGGTGCTACCACCAGTCCTGCGACACCACGAGCAACATCAACGCGCAGTCGCTGGAGCGGCACACCAACGCGATCGCGCACACGATCTGGACCCTGTCGGGCACCACGCGCACGGTGCCCGCCGGAGCCGTTGGCTGAGGCCGGGTCACCGGCTGATCACCGCTTGATCACCGTCCGGGCGGCGGCACCTCGCGGGGTGCCGCCGTTCGGATGTTCGCTCTGGTGCGTTCGGAGTCAAGTCGGGCGCGATGCGGGTGGCGTGCGGTTTGATTCAGCAGGTGGGCGGCATGGGGGGCGATGAGCCTTACGGCGTGGCGGCTCTGCGGGGCCTGCGTGGCGAGCTGCCCCCGTTCGACGGGGAGCGCGAGGCCGAGCACTGGGTGCGCCTGCGCGAAGTGGTGCGCGGGCTCAGGGACCAGGCGGAGGCGGGCCGCGCCGACCACGCCGTGGACTACGCGGAACAGGTCATCGAGGTGCTGTGCTCGGCGGCGCAGCAGGTCACCGGCAACGCGGGCGAGCTGCCGGAGCTGATGCAGCAGGCGCTGGCCGGGCACGCGACGGCGTGCCGCAGGAGCAGGCCCGATCCGCAGCGCCTCGCCAGCTGGCTGGTCCGCTTCCAGTTGAACTACCCGGACGGCCCGGAGGTCGCGCTCAGCGAGTACGCGGACGCGTTGGGGCACGAGGGAATCACCTCCTACCGCAGGACCGCGCGCCGAGCCTGCCGCGAGCTGCCGACGGTGCCCTTCGGCAGGACGCCGCGCTACGACCGCAGGCGCTGGGCGGTGCTGCGGCTGATGGAGGAGCTGGCCCGCTTCACCGGCGACGTCGACGTCGAGGTGCAGTGGCTGGCGACGGATCTGTCCACCCCGTGGCAGTACCTGCGGATCGCCACCGTGCTGGAGGACGCCGGGCGCACGGCCGAGGCGCTGGCGTGGGTGGAGCGCGGGCTCGTCGCGACGCAGGGCAGCCGCGCGGAGGTCCGGCTCGTCGACATGGCGGTGGACGCGTGCCTGCGGCTGGGCAAGACCACGCGCGCGTTGCAGTTGGCGCGCAACGCTTTCCGGGACTGGCCCGGCCTGGACACCTACCTGAGGGTGCGCACCGTCGCCGACCGGGCCGACCGCTGGCCCGCGCAGCGCGAGTGGGCCCGGCGGTGGCTGCGCGCGCAGGGCGAGGACCCCGGCCGCAACTCCGTGCTCGTGCAGATCCTGTTGTGGGACTCCGAGATCGACACCGCGTGGGCTGTCGCCGCCGAGCGCGGGTGCTCCGACCAGGTGTGGGCGGCGCTGGCGGCGGAGCGCGTGATGCAGCACCCCGAGCAGGTGCTGCCGGTCTACCGCCGCCTCGTGCGCAGGCGGATCGCGGTCGGCGGGCCGGAGCACCCCGCCGACGTGGTCGAGCTGCTGGAGAGCCTCGGCATGGCGTGGGAGAAGGCCGCCGACGACGGGCGCGCGAAGTTCCACCGCTACGTCGAGGAGCTGAAGCGCGAGTGCTCCGGCAACCGCGCACTGCTCACCGAACTGGCCCGCCGAGGCCTCTGACCCGGGTAAACCCATGCCGTGCACCCCACCGCGCGCCGAGGTGGGGTGCACGGGGGTTGGGGTGTCTTCAAGACCACCGAACCCCGGCTGTGGCGGTCGTCAACGGTGGTGAACCCGGGGTTCGGGGTGGTTGGCGACCGCTGGGACGGGGGTTTGGGGGTCTTGAAGACTGTGCAACCCGGTGGTCAGCCGACCGGTGGTACGTCGGAGAAACCCTTGGCGGCGTTGGTGACGGTGTTGTCGCGGTACACCAGGTTGGGCTTCGAAGCGCACTTCTTGTTGTGCGGGAACTGGAATCCGTAGCCGGCGGCCCGCACGTCGGCCACGTTGCGGCGGAACACGTTGCCGCAACCCCAGCCATCGAGCCGCTGGATCACCTTGAAGCCGTGCTCGAAGCTGCGAACGCCCTTGTTGTCGGAGATCTCGTAGTCGTTGCCCTTGGCGTTGACCCAGCTCTCCGAGGAGTTCTCGCCGGTCATGCCGACGCCGTCGAAGGAGTTGCGCAGCACCTTGCCGCCGGTGGTGCCCTCCTTGACGTCGACGTGCTCGGCGGCGACGTTCGGGCCGAGGCGGTTGTCCAGCGCCTGGTTGCGGTCGCTGGTGTCCGGCACGTTCTGGTCGCCGGGCTTGTCGCCGTACTTGCCCCAGTTCGCGCCCTTCGCGGAGCCGAAGTACACGCCCTCGCCGTACGCGGGCTGCGCGGTGCCGACGTGGTGCACGTACGAGTTCCGCAGCACGTTGTCGTTGGAGTTCGCCCGGAAGTGCACGCCCTCGTCACCGATCCGACTGACCTCCACATCGTCGATGACGTTGTTGTCGGAGCCGTCGAGCACGATGCCCTTCGCGGCGTCGGCGACGCTGAAACCCTTGAGCACCCAGTGCTTCACGAGGTTGAGGTGCAGCCCGTAGCCGCAGTAGCTCACGCCCTGGGCCTTGCGCGGCGGTGGCACGTTCGGGTCACACGCCTTCTTGGTGTTCTTGAGGACGGCGGAGCGCGGCCCGGTGAGCGTGATGGGCGCGCTCGCGGTCCCGGAGGCGGTCGCGAAGAACGCGCCGTCGTAGACGCCGGGGCGCAGCTCGATCGTGGTGCCGGGCTTGGCGGCGGCCAGCGCGGCGACGAGCTCGGCGGGGGTGCCGACGGACGCCTGCTCGGCCTGCGCGGGCAGAGCGGTCAGCAGCAGGGTCGCGGTGATCACGGATGTGAAGCGGAACATCGGCGTTGCCTCCCAATCCGGGGCGGTCCCTCGACCGTGCACGCCTTTCCTATTGCCGTCAACGATTCACGTGACTGAACTCATGTCGCTGAACGCAGCGCGTTGACGAGCGTGACCACCGGAGCCCGCCGCCGAGCCCGGGGCGCGACCACGACGCCGATCCTGCGCGTCGGCCGGGGTCGCTCCACGGGGATCGCGACCAGATCGGCCGATTCGCGAAGCGCCACAAGGGGAATCAGCGCGATCCCGACTCCGGCTTCGACGAGCGCCTGTGCGAAGAAGTAGTCCGTGGTGCTGGCCGAGACGCGAAGCGAGAACCCGCTGTCCGCCGCGTAGCCGTGCAGGAACGCCGAGGTCTTCGAGCACCCGAAGACCCAGCGATCGTCGGCGACATCGTTGAGCGACAAAGACTTCCGCTTGGCCAGCGGGTGATCACGGCGCAGCACCAACGACATCGGGTCGCTCATCACGGGCAGGAGCGTCACTTTCTCCAACGGCAGGGGCTTGTCGAACTCGTAGACCAGCGCCAGGTCGGCCGAGCCGGACCGCACGAGGGGAATGCTGTCCTCGGGTTCCCGCTCCACCACGGTGATCTCGACGTTCGGGTGCTCGGCGGCCAGGCGCGCCAGCGCGCGGGGCAGCAGGTGCCGACCGCCGGTGCTGAACGTGGCGACGGTGATCGTGTCGACGCCGCTGGCCAAGCGGGTCAAGGCGGCCTCGGTGTGCCGCAGCTCCGCCGAGATCGTCTCGCCCGCCTCCACGAGCAGCCGCCCCGCGTCGGTGAGCGTGACGCCGCGAGCCCCGCGCAGCACCACCTCGGTGCCCACGGTCCGTTCGAGCGCGGCGATCTGCTGCGACACGGCGGACGGCGTGAGCAGCAGCGCGGCGGCGGCCTTGCTGAAGCTGCCGTGCCGCGCGACCTCGGTCAGCACCCGCAGCCGCTGGACGTCGATCATCAGTATTCCTAACAGCTTGTTAAGCAAGACATCACTTCTGCTAAGCACTCTACGGCGCGAGGCTGGTCGGCATGAAGACCGTGTGCGTCATCGGGGGCAGCCGTTACTTCGGCCGTGAACTGGTGCTCAACCTGCGGGACGCGGGCGTCGGGGTCACCGTCGTCAACCGCGGCTCCGTCGCTCCGCCACCAGGTGTCGAGCACCTCGTCACCGACCGCGCCGACCTCGCGGGAGTTCTGGGATCGCGGACGTTCGACGTGGTGGTCGACCAGGTCTGCTACACCCCGGCCGACGCGGAAGCGGCTGTGGACGCGTTCACGAACCGCACCGGGCGCTACGTGATGACCTCCACGATCGAGGTCTACGAGCACCTCCGGGCGAAGGCGCCGCTGCCTGAGACGGCGGTCGACCCGCACGTGGCCGCGCCGGAGGGTTACGGCGAGGGAAAACGCCAGGCCGAAGCCGTCTTCGCGGCCAGGGCGCCGTTCGACTTCGTCTCCGTCCGCTCGGGCCATGTCCTGGGCGGGGACGACTTCACCGGCAGGCTCGCGCACTACCTCGACCGGGTGCGCGAGGGTCGCCCCGTCGTGGTCCACCAGGAGAACCACCCGTCCTCGTTCATCCACCACCGGGAGATCGCGGAGTTCCTGGGCTGGGCCGCCTTCGCCGACTTCACGGGGCCGGTCAACGCGTGCTCGCACGGCGAGCTGACCGTGTACGACCTGTGCGCGCACATCCCTGGAGAACCGCTGTTCGTAGTGGGCGAGGACGTGTCGCCGTACGCGTTCGGCCACTACTACGGCATGGACAACGCCCGCGCGACCGAACTCGGATTCTCCTTCTCCCACACCAAGAACTGGCTGCCGGAGGTGATCGGCGCGTGAGAACCCGCAAGCTCGGCGAGGTCGAGGTCAGCGCGATCGGCCTCGGCGCCATGCCGTTGTCGATCGAGGGCAGACCGGATCGCGAGCGCGCTCTCGCGACCATCCACGCCGCACTGGACGCGGGCGTGACGTTGATCGACACGGCCGACTCCTACCACTGGCACCCTGACGAGGTCGGGCACAACGAAGAGCTGCTCGCGGGCCTCAAGGGCGTGCTGATCGCGACCAAGGGCGGGCGCGGCAGGCCCGGCGACGGCTCGTGGACGGTCGACGCCTCGCCGGAGCACCTCAAACGCGCGTGCGAAGGATCGCTGCGCCGCCTCCGCGTTGACGTGATCGACCTCTACCAACTGCACAAGCCGGACCCCGCCGTGCCCTTCGAGGACTCCTTGGGCGCGCTGGCCGAGCTGCACGCCGAAGGCAAGATCCGTGCCATCGGTCTGTCCAATGTGGACACGGCTCAGATCCTTCGCGCCCGCGAACTGCTCGGTCCCACAGTGGTTTCCGTGCAGAACGAGTTCTCGCCGCGAGTTCGCACGTCGGAGCCGGAACTGAGGCTCTGCGCGGAGCTGGGGATCGCGTTCCTCCCGTGGAGCCCGCTCGGCGGCATCTCGCGCAGCTCCCTCGACGGCCCGTCGGAACTGGCCGGGGACACCGAGTTCCACCGCGTCGCCAGGGACCTCGGCGTGAGCCCGCAGCGCGTGTGCCTGGCCTGGTTGCTCTCGCTGTCCCCGACCGTGATCCCCATCCCGGGCGCGAGCAGGCCGGAGAGCATCCGCGACTCGGCCGCCGCGTGGGAGCTAGGTTGGGGGAGTGGGCCTGACGAGACGATCGGCGATCAAGAGCACCGTCCTGTGTGGACTGGCGGGAGTGGCGGTGGCGGGCTGCGGCACCCCGGCGAAGCCCGCGGCGGGGACGGGAACGGCCAAACCCGGTGACCCGCTCGTCGGGCTCGCGGACATCCCGCAGGGCGGCGGCAAGCTCGTCGACGTGCCGGGCGGCGGGCGGTTGCTGGTCGTGCGGACCAAGTCGGGGGAGGTGCGCGCCTTCGACCCGCGCTGCCCGCACACCGGCTCGATCATCAGCGCGCCCGCCAAGGGGATCGTCGACTGCCCCACGCACGGCAGCACCTTCGACGCCGAAACGGGCGATCTGCGCAAGGGACCCGCGACCAGGGGACTGACCTCCGTGCCCGTCCGCGCGGCCGGTGACCGGGTCGTTCTCGGGTGATGTCAGACCTGTCCGTAGGCTTATGACGTGGCCGACCCGTCGACTTACCGCCCCGCCCCGGGAACGATTCCCGAGGCGCCAGGGGTGTACAAGTTCCGCGACTCCACCGGGCGCGTCATCTACGTCGGCAAGGCGAAGAGCCTGCGCAGCCGCCTCTCCTCTTATTTCGCCGACCTGGCGACGCTGCACGCGCGCACGCGGCAGATGGTCACCACCGCGACGTCGGTGGAGTGGACCGTCGTCGGCACCGAGGTCGAGGCGTTGCAGCTGGAGTACTCCTGGATCAAGGAGTTCGACCCGCGCTTCAACGTCCGCTACCGCGACGACAAGTCCTACCCGGTGCTCGCGGTGACGCTGCACGAGGACTTCCCCCGGCTGCACGTCTACCGGGGTCCCCGCAAGCGCGGCGTCCGCTACTTCGGCCCCTACGCGCACGCGTGGGCGATCCGCGAGACGGTGGACCTGCTGCTGCGCGTCTTCCCCGCGCGCACCTGCTCCAACGGCGTCTTCAAGCGGCACTCGCAGATGGGGCGCCCCTGCCTGCTCGGCTACATCGACAAGTGCTCCGCGCCGTGCGTCGAGCGCGTCACCGAGCAGGAGCACCGCGACATCGTCGAGGACTTCTGCGACTTCCTCTCCGGCCGCACCGACGCCATGGTGCGCAAGCTGGAGAAGGACATGCAGGCCGCCTCCGACGAGCTGGAGTTCGAACGCGCCGCCCGGCTGCGCGACGACGTGGCCGCGCTGCGCAGGGCCATGGAGAAGCAGGCCGTGGTGTTCGGCGACGGCACGGACGCCGACGTGGTGGCCTTCGCCGAGGACGAGCTGGCCGCCGCCGTGCAGGTCTTCCACGTGCGCGGCGGGCGCGTGCGCGGTCAGCGCGGCTGGGTGATCGACAAGGTCGAAGAGGTCGACACCGCCGGGCTGGTCTCGCAGTTCATCACGCAGTTCTACGGTGAGCAGGCCGATCTCGCCGCGCAGGCCGACGCGGGCGGGAGCCCGGTGCCGCGCGAGGTTCTGGTGCCCGAGCTGCCGGAGAACGCCGACGCGGTCGCGGCCTGGCTGTCGAAGCTGCGCGGTTCCAGGGTGGATCTCCGTGTGCCGCAGCGCGGTGACAAGCGCGCGCTCGCGGAGACGGTGGCGCGCAACGCCGCCGAGGCGTTCACCCAGCACAAGCTGCGTCGCGCAGGAGACCTGACCGCGCGCTCGGCGGCGCTCCAGGAACTCCAGGAAGCGCTGGACCTGGACACCGCGCTGTTGCGCGTGGAGTGCATCGACATCAGCCACGTGCAGGGCAGTGACGTGGTGGCCTCGCTCGTGGTCTTCGAGGACGGGCTCGCGCGCAAGTCGGAGTACCGGCGCTTCGCCATCCGCGAGGCCGCGACCGAAGGCGACGTCGCTTCCATCGCCGAGGTCGTTCGGCGCAGATTTGCCCGTTACAAGGACGAAGACCCGCTTGCGGGGTCGAGCGTCAGCACAGAAACGGCATCCGCTGGAACTCCCGAGCTTCCCGGGATCGATCCGGAGACCGGGCGGCCCAAGCGCTTCGCGTACCCGCCGAACCTGCTGGTCGTGGACGGTGCGGGACCGCAGGCCAACGCCGCCGCCGACGTGCTCGCGGAGCTGGGCATCACCGACGTGGCCGTGGTCGGGCTGGCCAAGCGCCTCGAAGAGGTGTGGGTGCCGGGCGATCCCGATCCGGTGATCCTGCCCCGAACCAGCGAGGCGCTCTACCTGTTGCAGCGCGTCCGCGACGAGGCTCACCGCTTCGCCATCTCCTACCACCGGCAGAAGCGGTCGAAGCGGATGACCGCCTCGCTGCTGGACGGGGTCAGCGGGCTCGGCGACGCGCGCAAGGCCGCGCTGCTCAAGCACTTCGGCTCGCTCAAGCGGCTCAAGGCCGCGACCGTCGACCAGATCACCGAGGTGCCCGGAGTGGGACGGCGCACCGCAGAGGCAGTACTCGCCGCGCTGGGCGCGGGCAACGGGGAGGACACTTAAAGTGAACGACGAGAAGTCCGGCGTCGAGGTCGCGGTGGTCAGCGGCCTGTCCGGGGCGGGCCGCAGCACCGCGGCCAAGTGCCTTGAGGACCTCGGCTGGTTCGTGGTGGACAACCTGCCGCCCGAGCTGGTCTCCACCATGGTCGAGCTGGGCGCCCAGGCGCGCGGCGTGATCACCAAGGTCGCGGTCGTGATGGACGTGCGAAGCCGCGCGTTCACCGACGACCTGGCCTCGGTGATCAAGGACCTGGACGCGCGCGGCTACAAGCCGAAGGTGCTCTTCCTCGAAGCCACCGACGCGGTGCTGATCCGCCGCTTCGAGTCGGTCCGCAGGGGGCACCCGCTCCAGGGCGACGGCAGGCTCTCCGACGGCATCGCCGCCGAGCGCAGGATGCTGATGCCGTTGCGCGACGAGGCCGACCTGGTGCTGGACACCACCGGCCTGTCCGTGCACCAGCTGCGCGGCAAGATCGAGGACGCCTTCGGCAGCGAGTCCAGCGCCCGCACCAGGGTCACCGTGCTCTCCTTCGGCTACAAGTACGGCCTGCCGATGGACGCCGACCTGGTGATCGACGTGCGCTTCCTGCCGAACCCGTTCTGGATCCCGGAGCTGCGCGACAACACCGGTCTGGACTCCGAGGTGCGCAACTACGTGCTGAGCCAGGAGGGCGCCGAGGACTTCCTGGACCGCTACCAGGAACTGCTGCGGCTGATCGGCGCGGGCTACCACCGCGAGGGCAAGCGCTACCTGACGCTGGCCGTCGGCTGCACCGGCGGCAAGCACCGCAGCGTCGCGATGTCCGAGGAGCTGGCGGGACGGCTCGCCTCCGAGGACGGGATGACGGTCAAGGTCGTGCACCGGGACCTGGGGCGCGAGTGACGCGAGAGTCCACTGTGGACACTCAGGAACGGCCGCCGAGGGTGGTCGCGCTCGGCGGCGGCCACGGCCTCCAGGTGACGCTGGCCGCGCTGCGCCGGATCACCGAGGACGTGACCGCCGTGGTGACCGTCGCCGACGACGGCGGTTCCTCCGGGCGGCTGCGCCGGGAGCTGGGGCTGCTGCCGCCGGGGGACCTGCGCAAGGCGCTCGTGGCGCTCGCCGGGGACTCTCCGGTGTGGACGGAAGCGTTCCACCACCGCTTCGGCGGCTCCGGGGCGCTCGCCGGGCACGCGGTCGGCAACCTGCTGCTCGCCGGGCTGCTGGAGACCATGGGCGATCCGGTCGCCGTGCTCGACGAGGTCGCGCGGCTGCTCGGCGTGCGCGGACGCGTGCTGCCGATGTGCCGTGAGCCCATGGACATCGAGGCCGACGTGGTCGGTCTGGACGAGGACCGCGCCGCCGTGCGCCGCATCCGCGGCCAGGTCGCGGTGGCGAGCACACCGGGCCGGGTGCAGCGTGTGCGGCTGCGCTCCGCCGGTCCCCGGCCCGGGCCTCCGCGCGCGTGCCAGGAGGCGGTCGACGCCGTGCTGGACGCGGACGTGGTGCTGCTCGGGCCGGGCTCGTGGTTCACCAGCGTGCTGCCGCACCTGCTCGTGCCCGAGCTGCACGACGCGCTCGTGCGCACCACCGCGCGCCGCGTCGTGGTGCTCAACCTCGTCCCACAACCGGGGGAAACCGAGGGCTTCTCCCCTGAACAACACCTTCAGGTGCTCGCCGAACACGCGCCAGGCCTACGGGTGGACGCGGTGATCGCCGATACCGACTCGGTGCCCACGCCTGATCGTCTGCGCCGCGCGGCGTCCTCACTCGGCGGCACCGCCCGCCTCAGCCGGATAGCCCGCGCGGGAGCCCCCGACCGGCACGACCCGGACGCGCTCGCCGACAGCTTCCGGCACGTATTAGGCGCGAGCGACACCCAGAGACCAGAATTCCCCAGCAGCACGGAGATCCCCGTTCGGGAGGAGGAGACCCCATGGCGATGACCGCGGCGGTCAAGGACGAGCTGAGCCGCTTGTCGGTGACCAAGACCTGCTGTCGGCGGGCCGAGGTCTCCTCGCTGCTGCGCTTCGCGGGCGGCCTGCACATCGTGGCCGGGCGCGTGGTCGTGGAGGCCGAGCTGGACACCGGCGTGGCCGCGCGCAGGCTGCGCAAGGAGGTCCACGAGCTGTTCGGCCACAACTCCGACGTGCACGTGATCACCTCCGGCGGGCTGCGCAAGGGCACCCGCTACGTGGTGCGCGTGGTCCGCGACGGCGACGGGCTCGCGCGGCAGACCGGCCTGCTCGACCCGCGAGGGCGACCGGTGCGCGGCCTGCCCGCCCCCGTGGTCTCCGGCGGGGTCTGCGACGCCGAGGCCGCGTGGCGCGGGGCTTTCCTGGCGCACGGGTCGCTGACCGAGCCCGGCCGCTCCTCCGCGCTGGAGGTCACCTGCCCCGGCCCCGAGGCGGCGCTGGCGCTCGTCGGCGCGGCGCGGCGGATGGGCATCCAGGCCAAGTCCCGCGAGGTTCGCGGTGCCGACCGGGTCGTGGTCCGCGACGGCGACTCCATCGGCGCGCTGCTCACCCGCCTCGGCGCGCACTCCAGCGTGCTGGCGTGGGAGGAGCGGCGGATGCGGCGCGAGGTGCGCGCGACCGCGAACCGGCTGGCCAACTTCGACGACGCCAACCTCCGCCGCTCCGCGCGCGCGGCGGTCGCCGCGGCCGCCAGGGTGGAGCGCGCGCTGGACATCCTCGGCCCCGACGCCCCGGAGCACCTGGTCGCCGCGGGGCGCCTGCGCCTGGCCCACCGCCAAGCGTCCCTGGAGGAGCTGGGCCAGCTGGCCGAACCGCAGATGACCAAGGACGCGGTGGCCGGCCGGATAAGGCGTCTGCTGGCGATGGCCGACAAGAAGGCCCGCGACCTCTCCATCCCTGACACCGAGTCCGCCGTCACCGCCGACATGCTCGACGCCTGACCGCTGTGCCCCGCGAAACGGGTGAGCCGCGCCCGCGCAGGTGGCGCGCGGTGCGGCTGACTCGATCAAGTTGTGAGCAAGGGCGCTGTGACCAGCGCCTCTGCTCACCGCTAGGGTGACGGTGAACGACCTCAGGTACGACATACCAAGGAGAGGCACCGTGACGGTTCGCGTGGGCGTGAACGGCTTCGGCCGTATTGGGCGCAACTTCTGGCGTGCGGTCCAGGCCAGCGGCCAGGACATCGAGATCGTGGCCTTCAACGACCTCGGTGACGTCGCCACCATGGCCCACCTGCTCAAGTACGACAGCATCCTGGGCCGTCTCGACGGCGAGGTCGCGGTCACCGACGAGGGCATCTCGGTCGACGGCAAGACCATCCGCGCGCTGGCCGAGCGCGACCCGGGCAAGCTGCCCTGGAAGGACCTGGGCGTCGACGTCGTCGTCGAGTCCACCGGCTTCTTCACCAACGCCGACACCGCGCGCAAGCACGTCGACGAGGGTGGCGCCAAGAAGGTCATCATCTCCGCGCCCGCGAAGAACGAGGACCTCACGGTCGTCTTCGGCGCGAACGAGGACAAGTACGACGGTTCGCAGACGGTGATCTCCAACGCCTCCTGCACCACCAACTGCCTGGCTCCGATGGCGAAGGTCCTGCACGACACCTTCACCATCGAGAAGGGTCTGATGACCACGATCCACGCCTACACCCAGGACCAGAACCTCCAGGACGCGCCGCACGCGGACCTGCGCCGCTCCCGCGCCGCCGCGCTGAACATCGTGCCGACCAGCACCGGTGCGGCCAAGGCGATCGGCCTGGTGCTCCCGGAGCTCAAGGGCAAGCTGGACGGCTACGCGCTGCGCGTGCCCGTGCCCACCGGCTCGGCCACCGACCTCACCGTCACCGTCGGCCGTGAGACCTCGGTCGAGGAGGTCAACGCCGCGGTGAAGGCCGCGGCCGAGGGCGCGCTGAAGGGCATCCTGCGCTTCAACACCGACCCGATCGTCTCCACCGACATCGTCACCGACCCGGCGTCGTGCATCTTCGACGCGCCGCTGACCAAGGTCATCGGCAACCAGGTCAAGGTCGTCGGCTGGTACGACAACGAGTGGGGCTACTCCAACCGCCTCGTGGACCTCGTCTCCCTCGTCGCCTCCAAGCTCTGAGGAATCCATCTTGAAGACCCTGGCTGACCTGCTGGCCGAGGGTGTTGCGGGTCGGCGCGTGCTCGTGCGCGCCGACCTCAACGTTCCCCTCGACGGTTCGAAGATCACCGACGACGGCCGGGTGAGGGCTTCGCTGCCCACCCTGACCACGCTCACCGAAGCGGGAGCGCGAGTCGTCGTCATCGCGCACCTGGGGCGCCCCAAGGGTTCCCCGGACCCCAAGTTCTCGCTCGCCCCGGTCGCGGCGCGGCTCGGCGAGCTGCTCGGCTCCGAGGTCGCGCTCGTCACCGACTCCGCCCAGTCCACTGTGGACGGTCTGGCGGACGGTCAGGTCGCGCTGCTGGAGAACATCCGCTTCGACGCGCGCGAGACCAGCAAGGACGAGGCCGAGCGCGGCGCGCTCGCCGACGAGCTGGCCGCGCTGGTCGGTCCCGACGGCGCCTACGTCTCCGACGGTTTCGGTGTGGTGCACCGCAAGCAAGCCTCGGTCTACGAGGTCGCCAAGCGGCTGCCGCACTACGCGGGTGGTCTGGTGCTGGCCGAGGTCGAGGTGCTGCGCAAGCTCACCACCGACACCGAGCGGCCCTACGTCGTGGTGCTCGGCGGCGCGAAGGTCTCCGACAAGCTAGGCGTCATCGCGAACCTGCTGACCAAGGTCGACCGGCTGCTCGTCGGCGGTGGCATGGCCTACACCTTCCTCAAGGCCCAGGGCCACGAGGTCGGCAAGTCCCTGCTCCAGGAGGACCAGCTGGACCAGGTCCGCGGCTTCCTCGCCGAGGCGGAGAAGCGCGGTGTCGAGCTGGTGCTCCCGGTCGACGTGCTGACCACCACCGAGTTCTCCGCCGACGCCGAGGTCCAGATCGTCGCGGCCGACGCCATTCCGGCCGAGCGCCAGGGCCTGGACATCGGTCCGAAGAGCCGCGAGCTGTTCGCCGCCAAGCTGGCCGACGCGCGCACCGTCTTCTGGAACGGCCCGATGGGCGTCTTCGAGTTCGAGGCGTTCTCCGGCGGGACCCGCGCGGTGGCCGAGGCACTGGTGAAGTCCGAGGCCTTCAGCGTGGTCGGCGGTGGCGACAGCGCCGCGGCCGTGCGCCAGCTCGGGCTGCCCGAGGACGGCTTCTCGCACATCTCCACCGGCGGTGGTGCGTCGCTGGAGTACCTGGAGGGCAAGGACCTGCCCGGCGTCTCGGTTCTGGAGGACTGACCCGATGGCCCGCAAGCCGCTCATCGCAGGCAACTGGAAGATGAACCTCAACCACTTCGAGGCCATCGCCCTGACGCAGAAGATCGCGTTCTCGTTGCCCGCCAAGTACTTCGACAAGGTCGACGTGGTCGTCCTGCCGCCGTTCACCGACATCCGCAGCGTGCAGACGCTGACCGACGGCGACAAGCTGCTCTCGCGCTACGGCGCCCAGGACATCTCCCCGCACGACTCCGGCGCCTACACCGGCGACGTGTCCGGGCCGATGCTGGCGAAGCTCGGCTGCTCCTACGTGGTGGTCGGGCACTCCGAGCGCCGCGAGTACCACGCCGAGACCGACGAGGTGGTCAACCGCAAGGTGCGCGCCACCCTCAAGCACGGGATGGCGCCCATCCTGTGCGTCGGCGAGCTGCTGGAGGTCCGCGAGGCGGGCACCCACGTCCAGCACTGCACCGACCAGCTCATCGCGGGCCTCAAGGGGCTCAAGGCCGAGCAGGTCAAGGACGTGGTGATCGCCTACGAGCCGGTGTGGGCCATCGGAACGGGCAAGGTGGCCACGGCCGCCGACGCCCAGGAGGTCTGCGGCGCGCTGCGGGCCGCGCTGGCCGAGAAGTACGGCCCGGAGATCTCCTCGGCGGTCCGGGTCCTCTACGGTGGCTCGGTCAAGTCCGGCAACATCAGCGAGCTGATGAAGGGCGAGGACGTCGACGGCGCCCTCGTCGGCGGGGCGAGCCTGGACGGCGAGGAGTTCGCCAAGCTCTGCGCCCTCGCCGCCGGTGGGCCCCTGCCGTAGCGGTGATTGGGGCTTTCGCTTCAATGATTTGAGCCCGGGGGCGGTCATCAGCCCGCGAGCGACCCGGTACCCTGTGATGTCAACCGCTGTACGGCGAGGGTGAGATGCAGCTTTTTCTTCAGATCATGTTGATCGCTTCGAGCGTGGTGCTCATTCTGCTCGTGCTGCTGCACCGTGGGCGCGGAGGCGGTCTGTCCTCCCTGTTCGGCGGTGGCATGCAGTCGAGCCTGTCCGGCTCCAGCGTGGTGGAGAAGAACCTCGACCGGATCACGATCTTCGTGGGTTCGGTGTGGTTGATCTCCATCGTCGGGGTCGGTCTGCTGCTCAAGACGGGCGCATGACGGCGTCGATCTCCGCTGTCGGGGATCGAGGGGCTAACGGGGTCGGGAGTGTGAGGATCGATGGCTGGTGGTAACGCGATCCGCGGCACCAGGGTCGGGGCGGGTCCGATGGGCGAGTCCGAGCGCGGGGAGTCCGCTCCGCGGCGCCGCGTCTCGTACTTCTGCTCCAACGGGCACGAGGTGAAGCCGTCCTTCGCGTTGGAGGCGGAGGAGCCGGAGACGTGGGACTGCCCGCGCTGCGGTCTTCCCGCGGGACGGGACTCGCACGAGCCCCCCGCCCCGCCGAGGAACGAGCCGTACAAGACGCATCTGGCGTACGTGAAGGAGCGGCGTTCCGACTCCGACGGTGAGGCCATCCTGGAGGAGGCCCTCGCCAAGCTCCGCCAGCAACGCGGCGAGTAGCACCGCACGAACGACGGCCCGGAAGCCTTCCGCTTCCGGGCCGTTCGCGCGCCGTGGCGCTAGTGCTGGAGGGCCAGGCCGAGGCCCGCGAGGGTGTCGTTGACGCTCTTGCCCTCGGAAACGGCTTCCAGGTCGAAGTTCCCGACGGAGGTCGGTGGGTAGCCGATCAGCTCGATGGCGCGGCTGACCTGGAAGATGCTGCTCATCTGGTCGACGCTGTCCCACAGGTAGACCGCGCCCCACACCTGGCGCTCGGCGTTGGAGAACCACGCCTTGAGCCGCATGCCGTCCAGCGTGGAGTAGGCGTCGACGGCGTAGTCGCGCAGGTACTCGCGCAGGCTCTCCACCGTGGCCTCGGACTTCTTCAGGTCCCACATGACGATCGAGACGTGCACGGCGTTCTCCTGCTCTAGCGGGGGTGGGCGTAGGTGGTGGCCAGCAGCGGGTGGCGGGCCACCCCGTCGGCGTTGAGCAGGGTGCGCACGGAGGCGGGGATGAAACCGCCGAACAGCGTGCCGACCAGCCCCATCGCCTGGCAGCGGAGGTTGAGGTCGTAGGTGGCCATCGACGCGCGGACCGCGCTGACGCGGTAGCCGTGCGACCCGGCCCAGCTGTCGGCCTTGTCCAGGTTGGCGTAGAAGGCGGCGATCCCGGCCGCGGTGGAGAACTCGCGCTGGATGCCCAGGTTCTCCACCGGTCCGACCTCGTCGAGCCCGGCGACGTGGGAGCAGCCGTCGGCGGTCACGTGGTAGACGCCGGGCGCGAGGCCTTCGCTGCGGAGGGCGAACACGAACGCCTCCAGCGCGCCCGCTGCCTCGTCGAGGCCCCACTCGTCGCGGTCGCGCACGAGCACCTCGCGCAGCTTCGCGAGGATGACCTCGGTGCGCACCGGTTGGTCCCCGTAGACCAGTGACGAGCGCCTGCGCTGGAGCGTGTCGTGCAGGTCGTGGACGGGGAGCAGGTCCTCCGCGGCCGGGTCGGGGTCGACGGGGACGGCGCCGGGGAAGGGCAGCGTCGACCGGTCGGCCGCGCGGCCGTCGGAGCTGCTCGTCCGTGAGGTGAGCCCGTCGAGCAGGGGCGTCAGTGCTGCCATGTCGGTTCTCATGCCGTGCCTCCCAGAGTCGCGACGGCGACGACAGGTTCCTCCGTGGGCGCCACGTCGAGCACCCGGGCCAGCGCGTCGTCGTCCCAGTCCGAGCGCGGCGCGAAGTCCAGGCCCAGGTGCCGCGCGACCTCCCTGGCACTGGACAGGGCGCACCCGGCGTCGAGGAAGGTCAGCCGGAAGCCGAACGTGCCGTACTTGCGCATGATCTTCTTGAGGTCGCCGGTGACGACGATCTCGCAGGCGGAGTTGCCTTCGGGGACGGCGGTGGACAGCGCCACCAGCGTGTGGTCCTTGTCGGCGTAGGCGTAGACGCCCGGCGGCAGCAGGCTCGCGTCGCGCAGCACCACGTACGCCGTGGTGCAGCCGATGTTCCCGCCGGCCGCCGTCCACCGCTTCACGCGCTCCGGCGTGGTCTCGGAGTCCTTGAGGCCGAAGGCGATCTTCAGCACCAGGCTGAGCCGGTCGAGGGTGAGCGGCGCGCTGTCACCGGAGGCCTCGCCGCGCAGCAGATCGAGGTCGGGGGAGGGCAGCGCCGTGTGCGGGCGGCTCGGCCAGTCCTTGAACTGCGTCTGGAGCCGGATGTTCGAGGTGTAGTAGTGCGCCTGGTGGTCCTTCGGGTTGAGGAACTCGCGCACCGGAAGTGCCACCGCGGCCTCGTACACGGCTCCGGCGGGGGCCTGGGGGGCGACCGGCCCCTGGACCGCCGAGCACCGGGGGCAACCGGGGCGGGTGGTCGCCGGGAAGTAGGTCGTGGCCAGCGTCGCCAACTCGACCGCGCTCGCGTCGATCGGCAGGTGCGTGGTCGTTGCCCGCGCGATCAAGGCGGTGATGTGGTGCGAGGCCAGACCCACCACGAGGTCACGGGCGTGCTCCGGCGGTTCGCCGGACAGCTCGGCCTCGCCGTGGCAGCCGCACTCCAGGCACGGAGTGATGGCGGGATCGGTGTACGGGCCGAGCACGACGGTCTTCGCGTCGGCGCGCACGCGCAGCAGCGGACGTCTGTCGAGCCTGCACCGCTCCTCGGTGCTCGCGAGCGAGGCCGTTGAGGACACCGTCTCGAAGAACACCGTCAGCTCGTCGTCGGAGGTCGCCTCGGTGACCACGTGGCACGTGCCGTCCAGGGCCCGCCGCGCGGCCGCGACGAGGGTGGCGTCCCCTTCGAGCCGCACCGGGCGCCGGGCCAGCCGTGCCGCCGCGTCCGCCCACGACGCGTTGGAACCGGTGGAGTTTCCCAAGCGGGACAGGAAACACGCCAGCTCAGGGGTCACCTGCGGCTCGTCACCGAATGCGGCTTCTTCGACCGCGCCCGCCGTCCAGAGCAGCGCGAGGCACTTGTACACGGCGGTTTCGTCGAGCCCGAGGTGCTCAGCGAGCGCGGCGTGGTCGCGGGTCCCGTCGCACGCCTCGGCGAGCGGCACCAGTCCTTCGCGGGCGAACGCGCCGGAGAACGATTGCATCCGGTCCGCGCCGTCGAGCAGCACCCCGTTCCCGACCGGCCGCAGCCGCACGCCTCGGCGCAGCACGGGCAGGAGCGGAACCGTCAACTGCATGTCCGTGCGCGCGGCCTGGCCGATCATCTCGGCCTTCATCTCGGCACCCATCGCTCAATCCCCCTTCACAGCAGTTCCGGTACCGGGCTCGCGCCGGTCGCGCGCGCCGCCGCGAACCGCCCGCCGCACCTCGGGCACCGGTCGACCGCCACCGTCACGGACGCGGTCACACCGCCCGAGATGAGGTTGAAGGCGCGCACGGTGCCACCGATCCCGGTGACGCCCTCGGCGATCTCGGTCAGTGCCAGCTCCAGCAGCCCGGAGGCCACGGCCAGGTGCTGCGCGCCGAAACCCAGCGGAAGACCGGACACGCTGGCGTCCACGTCGAACTCGCGCGCCTTGGCCGCGTGCTGCGCGGTGCGCTTGCGGTAGCACGAGTGGCACGCGGTGTCGCCGGGGACCACTGCGGGGCCGCAGACGATCCTGGTCGGCAGCAACTGCACGCCAACGGAGGCGATGCCGCGCTCAGCGCAGATCCGGTCGACTTCCTCGCGAAGGTCCGCGTCGCTGCCAGCGTGCACCGGGACCACGACGTCCGCGACGAGCGCGGGGTCATCACGGAAGTCCTCAATGGACACCTGCTGTGCCGGGAGGACTTCGCGGTAGTCCGCGAGCTTCCGGCCGAATTCGTCGCGAACGATGTACAGGCACCGTGGACGCGAGTCGTGCGACATGCTGCTCAGCTCCTTGCTCACGCGAACGGCTGGTGCTCGGGGTTGATGTCGTCCTCGCTGTGGCTCGGGTGCCCCATCGCACGCGGCGCGTCGTAGAGGCGCGGAGTGCCGAGGAAGCGCTCGGAGTGCACGAAGGACACCGGCATCGCTTCGGGGATCAGCACCTTCGTCGCGCGCATGCCGACCTGGCGCGCCTCGTCGGTGGTGATGTCGACGACGAGCACTTCGGCGTCGCGCTCGGCGAGCCGCGAGACCATCGTGTCCAGTGCGTCCGCGCCCTCGGGCACGGCGGGCATCTCGTCGATCCGCCGCGTCGGGCGGTCGCCCTCCAGCAGGAAGTCGAAGATGTGCCGCCGCTCGGGCGCGGCGTTGTAGACCGCACCCCCGGTCACACTGACCTTGTCGCGGTCGGGCTCGCGCGTCTCGAAGGAGGCCACGTGCCCGCGCAGCGCCACCCGCAGCGAGGACAGCTCGCGGTAGATCTTGCCGAGCGCCCGCTCCGCGCTGATGTCGCAGGTGGCGGCAACGATCTGGGCGAGCGTGCCGTCAGCGTCGGCGAGCTGCACCGCGTAGATCACCGGGATGCCGAAGTCCGTTGTCGCGTCGTAGAGGCGCACCCGCAGGCCCGTCGAGGTGCCTGCGCGGTAGAACTCGCGGACGCCGGGGTCCAGCCGTTCCGGGTCCACGGCGATCTCGGGCAGGCGCAGGCGCTGCAACCAGACCAGGGCGATGGCGTCGCGCTCGACGACCTCCAGCACGCCGTTGAGCACTGCCGCCCGCACGTCGGAGTGCACGGCCGCGCCCGTGGTGATCCCGCGCAGGAAGCGCTCGGACCTCGACTGGTACGGCATGTGCAGGTAGGCCGCGATCGCGGGCACGAGCACCGGGACCCGCCTGGTGAGCGACCACGCGCGCGCCCAGCGGATCGGCACCGACGGGTCGTACTCGGCCATGTTGCAGTCCTCGCGCGCCAGCTCGGCGGGGGAGCAGCGCGGCCAGCGGGAGGGCGAGACGAACTCCTCTTCGAGGTCGTTCTCCGCCGCGGTGACCAGCTCGTCCTCGCTCCACGCGCACGTGGAGTACCGCTCGAGCCCCTCGGCGATGGAGACCAGCCGGGCGCGCTCGCTGGTGAGCGCGGAGCCCGCGCCGTCGACGTTGCCCATGTCCTCACCGTGCGCCCAGCCGTCGAGGTTGCCGAGGGCCTGCGAGGGGTCGCCGATGTGGGCGAGGTGGACCGCGAAGGACGGCTCGCCCTCGCGCACCGGCAGCGAGGCCGTGTGCGAGATGAGCCCGTACGGCGAGACGAGGTGCTCGAGTGCGCGCAGCTCGTCCGAGACGTGCTCCTGATGGGTGCCCAGGTACAAGGTGGTCTCCTTACTCCGCACCGGTCGCGGAGACCGCCGCGACGCGCCTGGCCAACTCGTCGAGGTCCGCCGAGAGCGTCTGCATCGATCCGCCCGCGACCTCTTCGTTGGCGCGCGCCGCGACGTAGCAGTACACGTACCGCTCCGGAAGGCTGAAGCCCAGCGTGTAGAGGCAGCTGTAGAGAAGACTTGTCAGCAGCCGGAATGACAAGAAATCGAAATCGCGGTGGAGCAGGTGTTCCAGCTCTGGTATCCGCGGCGTGTGGAAACGGGTGGGTTCCACGGGGCCACCCCGTTCGCGGACGAGGTCCTCCAGCGTCCGCCCGGCGTCGATGACCGTTTTGTCCCGGAACTCTTCGGCCAGTTGTCCTGAAATGGACATAACAAATTCTGTCCATTGCCGGATCAGCGGATCTTCCGTCGGGCCGGTATCGGGGTCCCCGCAATCGGTGACAAATTTGTGCACATCGGGCCCGACCTGTCCATAAAAACGCGCACAGGCCGCCTCGAGTGCTGCCGGGTCCTTCGTGCGGGGGTAGATCGCCTCGAAATGGGACCTGTAGCTGAGCAGGCGCAGCGACAGCAAGTCCCGGAACTCGTAGCCCGCGAGGCTCCGCTGGGGTGAGTCGAGCAGCGTCGCCCTGGTGTGCGCCACCATCAGCTTGATGGCGTCGAGTGCCGACTGAAGAGGGCTTTTCGCCTGTTCGACTCGGTTCAGAAAGGTGGCAAGAATGGGGGACGCACGCTGATAGAGCCGTTGTGACAGCTCGGGGAAGCCTGGTCCGTCGAAGCCGGAGTTCCACAGCGGCGAGGGCAGCGAGTGGAGCGGAACCTCCTCCACCGTGGCCTCGCGTCCGTGCTCGCGAGCGGCGCTGAGCAGGAGATTTCGCAGGTCGGAGGGGTCAGTGACCTCCGAGACGCTGATCTGCAGCGCCTCGGCGCCCGTGCGGTGGTCGCGCGTGCGCACGAAGTAGTACGCGCCGTGCCTTTCTGTCCGCTCCGGCGAGAAAATTGTGCCGATCAGAGCAGCGGTTTCATTGAGACGTGAAGAAGCTTCCCATGGCACGACTGCGAACAAGTGCATGGCTGAGCTCCCTCAGATCGACCGCGTAAGTGTTCCTTCGCATGAGCGTTCCCGCCCCAGCGTATGTATCGACCTTATCTCGTCGCTATCGCCTCTGCGTCAACGTCAAAACATCTTTATGCATTGTGATCCTCGTCACTCGCATCCTCGTTGCGCGGTGCGCGGTTTGCTGATTAGCGTCGATAGCGATTCACCCGATTAAAGGAGAGCAAATGAACAAGCAGGAACTGGACCTCAACGTCCTCGAGATCTCCGACCTGATGGCCGGCATCAGCGAGGGTGACGACGCGCTGTCGCAGGTGATGGCTTCGTCCTGCACCACCACCAGCGTTTCGACGTCTTCGTCGTCCTCTTCCTGATAACAGGATCTGGGGAACATGCTGAAGCCACCGTCGAGGTGCACCTCGGCGGTGGCTTTTTTGTGCGCATTTTTGTGGAGAGCTGCGCATTTTTGTGGAGAACACCGAGGGGCTTGATTATTTCTAGGTACCGGGCCCGTGCGAGCAAGCTGGGGAACCTCCGATGAACGTGAGCGTCAGTCCGTACGTCGTCTACCGGCGGGGGCGCCTCCCGCTGAGCGAGCTCGCCGGGATGGCCTTCAGCGCCACCTGGGCGCGCGTCGATGAGCTGGGCGAGCTGCGCCAGGAGATCGCCGCGGTCGCCGCGAGCCTGTCCGACCGCCTCGGCGCGCTCGTGCCCGTCGTCGACGACGGCGCGCGGGCCGATCTGATCAAGCTCCGGCGCGACGTGCACAACCTGAGGCACGACCACGTCGGCACCCGGGTGGAGCCGTTGCGCGCGCACCTGGACACAGAACTGCTCGCCGAGATCGAGCGCTGGACCGGGCTCGGCGAGCGCGCCGACGGCTGCGAGCACGCGGCCGAACGGGCTCTGGAGGACGAGAAAGCCGCCGCCACCAAGGGGTTCCGCGCGCTCTTCGAGCACGACGCGATGGGCAGGAGCCTTCAGCTCTCCGGAGAGCAGTTGCACCGCGCGCTGCGCGACTTCGTCTCCGGCTCCGGCAAGCCGCCCAAGCCGAGCAAGGCGCGGGTGCTGGAGTCCTCCCTGGTCAACTTCGCCTACCGGGCGAGCATGAAGCCCTCGCCGTTCGGCCGTTTCACCGAGCTCGGCGCCTTCCCGCCGCACGACCCTGGCGCCGCCGTCCCCGCTGCCGCGCGGGAGCCGGACGAGTCCGTCACGAAGCTGAACCGCTTGCTGGTCAACTGGGTGCTCGCGGTGGTGCCGCGCCTTCCTGGCGGGTTGGAGACCGGGTGGCTGCTGCTGAACTCCACGCTGCGCCACGACTCCGAGGTGGTGGAGTTCGTCGGAGTGGCACCGGGATCGCAGGGCAACGGCGACATCCCGCGCGAGGCGGTGCTCAAGATGCGCCGCGAGAAGATCTTCGACGCGCTGCTCACCGCGATGCCGGAGCGTCGTGCTCCGGCGACCGAGGTGCTGGCCGCACTCACCGCCGTCACCGGTGACGAGTCGGTGAGCCGCAACGTGGTGCACGGACTGAGCCGCGCGGGCGTGCTGTTCTTCCGCCCGCTCGCCGACGACCACGACCCCGACTACCTGAGCCGCGTCGCCGAGATGCTCGCCGAGGGCGGCACGGCGGAAACCGAGGCCGTGCGCGGCCACTTCGCCGAGCTGGCGAAGCTGGAGACGGACTTCGCCGCCGCCCCGGCCGCCGAGCGCCAGGCGCTGCTGGACTCCGCGTACCGGTCGATCACCGCCATCGCCGAGCTGGTCAAGGGCTCACCGCCGCCGGAGGAGGTCCTCAAGTCCCCGGTCTTCGAGGACACCCCCACCAGCTCCGCGCCGCAGACCTGGGACGTGGAGACCGTCGAGCGCAGCCGTCCCGCGCTGAGCGCGCTGTGGCGACTCGCGTCGCTGATGGACAACAACCAGGTGCGGCGGCTCGGCCTGCACGCGTTCGCGGCCGGGGTGCTCGGCGAGCGACGCTCCATGCCGTTTCTGGAGTTCTTCGGCGCGTTCTCGTCGTTGAGCGATCAGGACCAGGTCGACGTGCTGATGGGGCGCGGCCTGGACGCGGCCGACAAGTTCCGCGCCCAGCGCGCCGAAGCCCTGCGCATCATCCGCGAACGTCTCGTGCCCGGTGACGGGGTCGTGCACCTGGACCCCTCCGACATCCAGCGGGCCTGCGACGGGGTGGAAGACCTCGTCGACACCGAGTCCGTGACCTTCCGCGCCCAGTTCGCCAGGGGCGCGCTGCCCGGCCACGACCGCACGCTTGTGGTGAACGGCCTGCTCACCGGGTACGGCGTCTACTACTCGCGGTTCGGCTCGTTCATCAAAGGCACCGACAGCTGGTCGCTGGAGTCCGCGCAGCGGGAGCACCTGGACAGCCGGTTCCCCGGTCAGGTCGACCTCAACTCCGTGCTGGGGTTCAACTTCAACCTGCACCCGGCGGTGACGAAGCGGGTGGTGGACTACCCCGGCGGGGTATCGCTCGGGGAGGACCGCACGCGCTACCGGCTGGACCGGCTCGAGGTCTGCGTGGAACCCGGCACGAACGCGTTGCGGCTGTGGGACCCGGAGGCGAATGAGGCGCTCGACCTGGTCCCGATGAACTTCCTGACCCCCATCGGCGTACCGCTGCTCTACCGCCTGCTCGAAGCGCTGTCGCCGTCCAACCGCGTCCTGTGGAAGCCGTTGGAGGACATCCTGGACCAGGGCGAGCCGACCGCGACCGCGCCGAGGCTCGTCGTCGGTGACGTCGTCGCCGACCGCAGGACCTGGACCGTGGCCGCCGCTGACATCCCCATGCTCCAGGACCTCAGCCGCGACTCGTTCGAGGCGCTGACGGCCTTCGACGCGTGGCGTCGTTCGCAGGGCCTTCCCCGGCACGCCTTCGTGCTGTGCCAGACGGCCGAGGAGCGCGACATCATGGCCGGGCGCAGCAGGAAGGTGACGCGCAAGTGGGCCGACTTCGGTCACCTTCGCCGCGCCAGTGTGCACAAGCCGATGTACGTCGACTTCCGAAACCCTTACCTGGTGCGGAGTTTCGCGAAGTCCGCGCTCTCACGCGAGGACGTGCTCGTGTCGGTCCGCGAGTGCCTGCCCTCGGTGGAGGACTACGGGTCCGACACCGGCTGGACCGCAGCAGAGGAGTTCTTCGTTGAGCTACACACTGACAAATAGCCGGTGGCGGCCGGTGCACCTGCACCTGTCGCCCTCGCTGCACGACCACTTCCTGCGCGCCGTCGTCGCTCCGCTGCTGCGCGCCGAGGGGCTGTACGAGCACTTCTTCTTCCTGCGCTACTGGCAGGGCGGGCCGCACATCCGGCTCCGGATGCGCACCGGCCCCGACGCCGCCCCGGCCGTCGATCGCGTCCTCGCGGGACTGGCCGAGGCAATGCCGGAGTTCGCGGAGCAGGCTCGCGAGGAGTACGAGCTGGGGCTGGCGCACCAGGCGGAACTCGCGCGCCTGGAAGGCGAGGTCACCGGGGACGCGCGGGCGGTCGGCACCCTCGATCCGGCCGCCTACGAGCCGGAGTACGGCAAATACGGCGGCGTGGACGGAGTGGCGAGCGCCGAGATCCTGTTCCGGGAGACCTCCGCCGCTGTCCTGGACTTGCTGGTCGCGCAGAACACGCCGGTCGGCACCAGGCGCGCGCCCATCGGCGAAGCCGCCAGGATCATGGCGATGTTCCTGCACGGGGCAGGGCTCGACCCCGAAGCCGCGAAGGTGTTCCTCCAGCAGTACGAGGACTACTGGAGCAAGTGGGCGCCCGAGGAGATGCGGCGCGCGTGGCCGAAGCTGTACCAGGGGGTCTCGGCGCAGCTCACCCAGCTGTGCGCCTCGGTCTGGCTGAGGGGCGCGACTGCGGACGTCTTCCACGACATCAGCGCGGGAGCCGCCGCGCGCGCCCGGTCGCTGTGCGGTGCCGCGCCCGACGCCGACGTGCGGCAGCTCAGCCTCGACGGCACGCCGTACCTGAGCTGCCTCTCGAACTACATTCACACCACGAACAACCGTCTCGGACTGGTCCCGGCCAGCGAGGGCCTCGTGGCGTACATCGTGCGCAGGGGGCTCGAAGAGGCGATCGGTCAGTGAAGGCGGAACAGACGATGACCGACCAGCAGACGGGCTCCTTCCCGTACCCGAGGACGTGCCCGCTCAGCCCGCCGGAGGCCTACGCCACCCTGCGCGCCGAGCAGCCGATCAGCAGGGTGACGCTGGGCTCCGGGCGGCAGGCGTGGCTGCTCACCCGGCACGAGCACATCCGGCAGCTGCTGGCCAGCCCCGACGTCAGCTCGAACATGGCCCACCCCGGCTACCCGCTGTCCTTCGACGTGCCGCAGGAGGTGATGGAGCAGCAGCGGCCGGTGATGCTCGCGATGGACCCGCCCGACCACACCGCCCAGCGCAAGCTGGTGATCTCCGAGTTCACCGCGCGGCGGATGCTCCAGCTGCGCCCGCGCGTCCAGGAGATCGTGGACGAGCACCTCTCCGCGATGCTCGCCGCCGGCGGGCCCGTCGACCTGATGACGACGCTCGCGCTTCCCGTGCCGTCGATGGTGATCTGCGAGCTGCTCGGGGTGCCCTACGCCGATCGCGAGTTCTTCGGCGAGTGCACCGCGAAGCTGCTGTCGGTCTCCACCGGCTACGAGGAGCTTGGTCGCACGCACCAGCAACTGCACCAGTACTTCACCGAGCTGATCGCGGCCAAGACCGCCGAGCCCGGTGACGACCTGCTCAGCAGGCTGGTGGAGAAGAACCGCGACGCCGAGGTGCTCGACGACGAGGGCCTGGTCCGCATGGCCACCGTGCTGCTCGTCGGCGGGCACGAGACCACGGCGAACATGATCGCCCTCGGCGTGGTGGGACTGCTGGAGAACCCCGACCAGCTCGGCAAGCTCCGCGCGAACCCCGATCTGGTCCCCTCCGCCGTCGAGGAACTGTTGCGCCACTTCAGCATCGGCGACCAGGTGACCTCGCGGGTCGTGCTCGCGGACATGGAGATCGGCGGGGTGCTGATCCGCGCGGGCGAGGGCGTCATCGGGCTCAGCGCCTCCGGCAACCACGACGAGGCGGTCTTCACCGACCCCGGTGAACTCGACATCAGCCGGGGCGGTCGCCAGCACCTGGCCTTCGGCTACGGCATCCACCAGTGCATCGGGCAGAACCTGGCCAGGATCGAGCTGGAGATCGTGTTCACCGAGCTGTTCTCCAGGATTCCCGGGCTCCGGCTGGCCGCTCCCGTCGCGGAGTTGCCGTTCAAGGACAACGCGGGCGTCTACGGGTTGCACGCGCTCCCGGTGACTTGGTGAGGGTCAGAGGGCGTTGAGCACGTCGGGGCGGTTGGTGATGATGCCGTCGGCCTTGCGGGCGATGAGGGCGCGCATGAGGTCGGCGGTGTCGACGGTCCACACGTTGACCTTCATCCGGTGCTTGTGCACGGCGGCCACGTAGTCGGCGGTGGCGGAGGCGTGCGGCGGGTTGACCTGGTCGGAGTAGCGGGCGATCTCGGCCAGCTCCTCGACCTTCGGGGTGCCGAGCACGCCGAGCACCGCCTTGGGTGAGAGCGCCCGGTAGGCCTTGATCCACGGCCAGTTGAAGCTCTGCACCTGCGCGTGGACCGGCCACGCCCCGAGCTGCCTGGTGATCTCGCGCTCGATGCCGGGGTAGAGCTCGGGCGCCTTCGCCTCCAGGAGCAGGCCGGCCTTGGACGGGGCCAGCACGCGCAGGAGCTCCGGCAGCGTGGGCACGCGCTCGCCCGCGAACTTCGGGTTCTTCCAGGAGCCCGCGTCGAGCCGCTTGATCTCCGCGAGGGTGAAGTCCGCGATCTTCCACGGCGCCCGCGCCGGGAACACCTGCTCGACGTCGGTGGTGCGCGCGAGGGTGGTGTCGTGCATCAGCACCAGGTGGCCGTCCTTGGTGCGCTGCACGTCGGTCTCCACCAGGTCGGCCCCCATCCGCACGCCGAGGCGCATCGCCGCGAGGGTGTTCTCCGGTGCGTCGTGGGAGGCGCCCCGGTGCGCGATGTTCGTGGTCTTCGGGGCGGCCTCGGCGACAACGGGCGCGCCGAGCAGCGCGGCGACCACCGCGACGAGGACGGTTCGGCGGAGCATGGGTTCTCCAGTCGGTAGCGGGAACGACCCGGCGATGATTCCCGGTGAGACCGACTTCGTCAGCGCGGCGTTTCCGCGACGTCGGCAAACGGCGGCGGGGGCGCGGTGTGCGTCCGGTGCCACCGAACGCACAGCTCGGTGAAGAAGGTGGTGTTGGCGCGCGACATCAGCTCGGCGTGGCGCCAGGGCTGCACGCACGTGGAGCAGCGTGTGCCAGTAGTCCAGAGGGAAGTAGTCGTGATGCGGAGCCCTGGTGCCGAAGAACTTCGGGTGCGGCACCCCGCCCTGGAGTGACTCGTGGTCGCCGAGCGGGTTGCCCGTTCAGTGCTCGAACGCACCACGTCCGCGTAGCCGGGTCCGGCGTCGAGGCAGCTCGCGTCGGTGACGAGCACGACCTCCGCGCCGGGACCCAGCCACGCTGCGGTACTGCTGCAGATCGCCGGTCGTCACAGGGGTTAGAGGCGGTTAGCGATGATCAACGGGAGGGTTCGGCGGTCTTGAAGACACCCCGACCCACAGCGACACCCCGACCGGAACGCACAGCTCGTGTTGCTCAGCGGGGCGCTTTGGAGATGGATTTCCACGCGGACCACGGGTCGCCGTCCTCACGGATCCGGAAAGCGTAAATCTGGTTTCCTTCCCCCTTGGGGTAGCCCCACGCGCAATCACCCCAAGCGACGTCGGTGAGGGTGTAGAGCGTGCCGTTGTGCGTGCGGAACTCTCCGTAAACGGTATCCCCGTCCGGTTCCTCGTCGCACAGCTTGATGACCGCTTCGTAACCGTTCTGCGGAGAGTAGAGATTGCTGGCGTACGCACGGTCCAAGCCGTCAGCCACCGTTTCTGTTACGGAGGAGGCCATCGCCGGGAGCGCGCTCAAGAACATCGTGGACAGGGTGAGGAGTGCGACGGTGCCGACCTTGCCTCGTGTGCTGCGCATGATGGCCTTTCATGATCGAAGAAGTTGATGGTGCCCGCGTGAAGCTAGGAAGCCATCACTCGCCGGTCCAGCGGTTTCACCCTGTGCGCAAGACGCGAGGTGATCGGGTGCTCACGGCTGCGACAAACGGACGCTCGCCGCCCGCTTGGTCCAGGTGCATCCTCGGGGAGCATCCGTCTTCCGCCTCGCACGCGTCGAAGCGTGAATCTGATTTCCGCTTCCCCTTGATCACCTCGATGTGCACCTTGAGGCCCAGAACGCAAAACAAAGCCCCGGCTCGCTCGGAAGCGGACCGGGGCTTTCTCGACAACCTCAGACCAGGCGCGGCAGGAAAACGCCGGGCACCTTGGCGGCGGCGGAGCGGTCGAGCATCCACAGCGTGCGGAGCTGGCCGCGCGCTCCGGCTGCGGGCAGCTGGACCTCACCGGTCTCGCCGAGCGCCATGGACACCGCGGCGGCCTTGGCCTCGCCGGTGGTGAGCAGCCAGACCTCGGTGGCGTGCCGGATCGCGGGCAGCGTCAGGGAAATCCGCGTGGGCGGGGGCTTGGGGCAGTTGCGCACCGCGACAACGGTCCGCTCGGTCTCGTAGACGGCGGGCGAGGACGGGAACACCGACGCCACATGGCCTTCGCCGCCCATGCCGAGCATGCACACGTCGAAGGTCGGCACCGGCCCGTGGTCCTCCGGCCGCGCCGCGCGCGCGAGCACCTCCGCGTAGTCCGCCGCAGCGGCTTCGGGGTCGTTGCCGAAGCGCCCGTCGCTGGGCTCCATCACGTGCACGCGCGCCGGGTCGACCGGGAGGTGGTCGAGCAGCGCGGCGCGGGCCTGCGTCTCGTTGCGCTCGGGGTCACCGGCGGGCAGGAATCGCTCGTCGCCCCAGTACATGTCGACCCGCGACCAGTCCACGGCGTCCCGCGCGGGCAGCTCGCGCAGCTGTTCGAGCACGGCGATCCCGGTACCGCCGCCGGTCAGCACCACCGAGGCCGAGCCCCGCGCGGTCTGCGCGTCGACGAGCCTGGTCACCAGCCGCGCCGCGGCGGCCGCCGCGAGCAGATCGGGGGAGCTGTGCACCACTACCTGCGGTCGGGTCACTCTTGGTCCTCTCGTGCTCATCACCTGGTCGGCCCAATCCTAGGCGTGGCGCTCAGCAGCCCTGACCCATCGCCCGCGCCAGCTCCTCCGGGCGCAACGGCGGCTCGGGCAGCGGGTGCGCCGCGTCGGCGCGCATCCCGTCGAGCAGCAGTGCGAGGTGCCGCCGCCACATCTCGGGCCGCACAGCGCCGACGGCCTCCACGGTCCTGGTGGTTCCCCAGGTCACGAAAGCCATGTCCTCCAAGGTGAAGTCGGCTCGGAGCTGGCCGCTCTCCCTGGCGCGCGCGACGATCCGCGACATCAGCTCGTACCCGCGCTGGTAGCCCTCGCTGGGCGAAGCCTGCGGGACGCGCCGCGACACCAGGTCGTTGTAGCCGCGATCGGCCGCCTGGAGTTCGCACACGCGCTCCAGGAAGTGCACGAGCCCCGCCCACGGGTCATCGAGCGACAGCGCGTGCTCCGCGAGCCGTGACACCGTCTCCGCCCGGTCCTCGAACACCGCGTCCACCAGGTCCTGGCGAGCGGGGAAGCGGTTGTAGAGCGTCCCGATGCTCACCCCGGCCGCGCGCGCGATCTCCTCCAGCGCCACGTCGATCCCGTGCTGGGCGAAGAGCTCCCGCGCGGCGCGGACGAGCTGCTCGCGGTTGCGCTGGGCGTCCTTGCGCAGCGGCCTCGGCGTGGTCACGCCGTCCATCCTAACGAAGTTGAAGGTGTCCTCAACTTGCGTGTACCTTCGGCCGTAGTTGAGGGATTCCTCAACTTATTTCGACCGAAGGGACACCCCATGACCAGGACGCTCGCGATCTTCGGCGCCGGACCCGTGCTCGGCATGGCCACGGCCCGCCGCTTCGGCCGCGAGGGCTTCCGCGTCGCGCTCGTCGCCAGGACCGCGCGGACGCTCGACGGCCTCGTCGCCGAACTGGCCGAGGAGGGCATCGAGGCGGCCGGGTTCACCGCCGACGTCTACGACCGCGCGCAGATCGCCTCCGCCGTCGCGGCGATCACCGAGCAGTTCGGGCAGCTCGACGTGGTGGCCTTCAACCCCGGCGGCGGCTCCATGGGCGAGGGCATCGCGCCCGCGCTCGACGTCACGCCGGAGAACCTCCAGCTGATCCTCGACCGCTTCCTGCTCTCCGGTGTCGCGCTCGTGCGAGCCGTGCTGCCCGCGATGGAGGCGCGCGGTGACGGCGCGATCCTGTTCACCGCAGGGCAGTCCGGCGTCCACCCGACGCCGTTCCTCGGCAACGCGGGCATGGCCCAGGCGGCGCTGCGCAACTACTTCCACAACCTCAACGGCGCGCTCGCGGAGAAGGGCGTGTACGTCGGAGCCGTCAACGTCGGCGCGCTCATCGAGGGCAGCGTCCCGCACCGCGCGCTCACCGCGACACCGCTGGACTTCGAGCCCGAGGTCATCAGCCCCGAGGTCTTCGCCGAGCACTTCTGGGACCTCTACGCCACGCGCGACCGCGCCGAGGTGCTCGTGGGCAGCTTCGGCAAGTGAGGGTGGCCGACCGCCAAACCACACCGCCGCGGGCTCATCGTGTGCCACCGGGGGGTGGGGTGTCTTCAAGACCAGCAAACCCCGCTGTTGATCATCGTTGACCGCCTCAAACCCGGAGACGAAACGAGGCCCCTCGACGGATCGAGGGGCCTCGCGTGATCAGAGCGCGGTCAGTGCGTGGTCAGGGCGCGGTCACAAACCCGTGCACTGGCCGGAGCGGGGACCGGTGCCGCCAACGGGGAGACCGTTGTTCGACGGAGCGGTCGTGTTGCCGGAACAGGTGACCGGGCCGACGACGGTGCTCGCGGCGACGGCGGCCGAGCCGGTGTTGTTCACCAGGGACAGCGGGCCGGTGACGCGAGCGGTTTCCACGCCGACGACGCCGGTGCTGCCGGAGATGTCCACCGGGCCGGTGACGTGGGTGCCCAGAAGGACCACGTCGACGGCTCCGGTCGCACGGACGGGGCCGATGATCCGACCGCCGGAGGCGTGCACGGACGCGCCCGCGGCGATGGTCACCGGACCGGTGATGGTGGCGTCCTTGAGGCACACCACGCCGCTCAGCGTCTGCGGGCCGGAGCGCTCACCGGTGATGGTGGTGGTGCACTCGGCGCGCGGCTTGCTGAGGAACTCGACCTCGGACAGCGTGACCTTGCCGCCGAACTCGACGCGGTACCACGTGTAGTGGCCGGGCTTGGCGAGCTTGAAGGCCTTGGTCTGCTGGCGCGAGGAGAAGCTCTGGCCGTCCCGCTCGTCCACGGTGGTCCACGTCTTGCCGTCGTAGGAACCCTTGACCTTCCAGCTCTTCGGGTCGGCGCCGTCCTTGCCGGAGGTCAACGTGTAGAACTCCACGCGCTCGGCGGTCGACGCCTGCAACTGCACGGAGTCGACAACGGCCTGGGTCTGCGAGGTGTTGTCGGCCAGCGGAGCGGAGCTCGCGGTTCCGGGGGTGTCGCGCAGTGGACGCGGCACCTCAGAGCCCTTGGTGATGGACTCGGGGACGGAGTTCTCCCCGGTGCCCCAAGCCGACGGGGTGGCGCCCATGTCGAACTCCAGCGTGCCGCCGCGCGCGAGCACGTCGTGCGGCAGGAACGTCTTGTCCCACTTCTGGCCGTTCACCTTGAGGCCCTGGACGTAGATGTTCTTCGCGCTGTTCTTCGGCGCGGACACGACGAGCTTCTTGCCGCCGCCGAGGTTCACGGTCGCCTTGGTGAACAGCGGTGAACCGACGGCGTAGTCGGGCTTGCCCATCTGCAACGGGTAGAAGCCGAGCGCGCTGAAGATGTACCAAGCGGACAGCTCGCCGTTGTCCTCATCGCCCGCGTAGCCCTGGCCGATCTCGCTGCCGACGTAGAGCCGCGACAGGATCTCGCGCACCTTCTCCTGCGTCTTCGACGGCTGACCCGCGTAGTTGTACATGTACGGGATGTGGTGCGAGGGCTGGTTGCTGTGCCCGTACTGGCCCATGCGGACGTCGCGGGCCTCCAGCATCTCGTGGATCACGCCGCCGTAGGAACCGGGGAAACCGGCGGTCTCCGGAGTGCTGAAGAACTGGTCGAGCTTCTTGCCGAGCCCGGCGCGCCCGCCGTAGAGGTTGGCCAGGCCCTGCCCGTCGTGCGGCACGGTGAACGCCATGTTCCACGCGTTGGTCTCGGTGTAGTCGTGGCCCCACTCGCGCGGCTCGTACTTGTCAGGGGTGACGCGCCACTTGCCGTCCTCGGTGCGGCCCTGGAAGAAGCCGACGGACTTGTCGAACATGTTCACGTAGTTCTGCGCGCGGTTGAGGAAGTACTCGTGGTTCTCCGCGTACTCCTTGCGGCGCGGGTCGTTCGGGGCGGCCTTGTCGTGCAGCGCCTTGGCCATCGTGGCGATGCCGAAGTCGTTGACGTAGCCCTCGATCGCCCACGACATGCCCTCGCCGGTGGTGGTCGGGGTGTAGCCGAGGAAGATCGACTTGTCGAGGCCCTTGCGCCCGACGTTGGCGTTGGGCGGGGTCACGGTGGCGTTCTTCACGGCGGCGTCGTAGGCGGCCTGGACGTCGAAGTTGGTGACGCCCTTGAGGAACGCGTCGGAGAAGGACACGTCGGAGCTGGTCCCGGTCATCAGGTTCGCGTAGCCGGGGGAGGACCAGCGCGACACCCAGCCGCCCTCCTTGTACTGCTGCACGAAGCCTTCGACCATCTCACCGGCCTTCTCCGGCGTCAGCAGCGTGTACGCGGGCCACGTGGTTCGGTAGGTGTCCCAGAACCCGTTGTTGACGTAGACCTTGCCGTCGACGATCTTCGCGCCGGTCTGCGTCGCGGTGTCTTGACCAGCAGCGGGGGCGACGGGGCTGGCGTGCTTGTACACCGGAGCCGTTGCGGTGCCGACGTTCTCGTGCCCGGAGTTCGGGTACAGGAACAGGCGGTAGAGGTTGGAGTACAGGGTGACGAGCTGGTCCTCGCTCGCGCCCTCGACCTCGATCACCTTCAGCTTCTCGTTCCACGCCTGCTGCGCGCGGTCGCGGACCGACTCGAAGGAACCGGTGGCCTCCAGCTCCAGGTTCTTCTTGGCCTGCTCCACACCGATCAGCGAGGTGGCGATGCGCATCGTGACGGTCTTCGCCGAGCTGGTGTCGAACTTCAGGTAGCCGGTGACGTTGTCGCGTCCAGCGCCGGTGAGCTTGCCGCCGCCGGAGACGGGGCGGTCGAAGGTGGCGTAGACGAACAGCCGCGTGGCACCGGTGGACAGGCCGCTCTTCACGTCGGAGTAGCCGCTCACCACGCCCTTGGCGATGTCCAGCGTGAGCCCGCCGTTGTTGTTGGCGTTGTCGAACAACAGGTTCGAGTCGTTGCCGGTGAAAGTGAAGCGGAACAGCGCCGCGTGGTCGGTCGGCGCGATCTCTGTGCGCATGCCGTTCTCGAACGTCACGCCGTAGTAGTGCGGCTTGGCGATCTCGTTCTCGTGCTTGAACGGCAGCGCGCGGGCGACGCGGTCGATGTTCGGCGCGCCGGACTGCGGGAAGACCTGGAACGTCTGCCGGTCACCCATCCACGGGCTCGGCTCGTGGCTGGTGGTGAACGCCTGCAAGGTCGGCAGGTTCTGAGCGTTGTTGGCCTTGTGGTAGTCGTAGAGCCAGCTGATCGAGCCCGCGTTGGTCATCGGCGTCCAGAAGTTGAAGCCGTGCGGGACCGCGGTCGCGGGGAAGTTGTTGCCACGTGAGAAACCACCGGTGGACTGGGTGCCCCGCGTGGTGAGCGCGTAGTCGGCGGGCGTGGCGTAGGCCTTCTTCACCTCGGCCCCGATGCGGAAGTCGTCGAACCAGCCCGCGAAGTTCCCCGGGCCCGACGGGTTGTCGTAGGCGACGAGCACGCGCTTGATCGTCTTGCCCGCCGCGACGGTGCCGATCTTCGAGCGCAGCTTGTTCCACTGGTTGGTGTACAAGGACTTCGACGCGCCCTGGCCCTTCGGCGAGAGCTCGAAGCCGTACTGGTCCTTCGCGCCCAGCTCGCTCAGGTAGCTGCCGTCGGAGAACGCCAGGTCCACCGAGGCGTGCGTGCTCGGGTACTTGAGGTCGTCCGGGATGAACTGCGGGAACACCAGGTAGGACAGCTCGGTGTCCGGCTTCACCGCGACATCGACGTCGAAGACCTTGTTGTAGGAGTAGCCGCGGTCCTTCGCGACGTGCTCACCGAGGAACTGCAACGCCTTCGTGCCGGTGTAGCCCGCGTTGGACTTCGCCGCGTAGCCGCCGTTGGGGCCCTTGCCGACGCGGCTGCGCATGTTCGGCGCGGGCTCGGAGCTGGCCTTCACCGCGAACTGGATCTCGGAGAACTGCGTTGCCGCGCCGCCGTTGTTGGCGGTGATCTCGAAGCGCAGGTGCTTGTGCGCGACGGTGTTGGTCAGCTCGAACTTCTTGGTCTCGAAGCGCTTGGCGAAGCTCTGTCCACTTCGGACGTCCACATCGGACCAAGCCTTGCCGTCCTGCGACCCTTGCAGCTTCCAGTTCTTCGGGTCGCGCTCCGGTGCGTCGTTGGCCGAGGAGACGGCGTAGCTGGTGATCGCGATCGGCTCGGAGAGGGTGAACTCCAGCCAGCCGGTGTTGGCGAAGGCCAGCCACTTGGAGCTGGTGTTGCCGTCGATGAGGTTCTCCTTGAGCTCACCGCCGCCCGTGTTCTCCGCGCTGGCGCGCACGTCGGTGACCTTGTCGGTCACGTTGCCGGGGATGCTGATCCCGTCGTTGCCGTTGACCCCGCCCGACTTCGGCTTGCCCGCCGCGTCGGTCTCGACCGTGTCGGTCCAGCTCGGCTGCGGCTCACCCGCCTCGAAGGAGGACTGGAAGTCCGCGGCGGCCGCGGGTGCGGCCTGCCCAGTGCCGACCACCGACAGCGCGAGCGCCGTGGTCAGCGCGCCCGCCAGGGCTCTCCGTGATCGTCTCGCCCACCTGTGCGTCATCGAGCCAAAGCCTCCGCGTTGAGGTGTCCCGTCTGCCGGGGTCAGCACAACGACGCGTGACATCGTTGTCAAGAAGTTCGTCCCGCCTTGTCCGGAAACATGTCCGCGCTCGGCGTGCGCGCCACGGGCCGCACGGTGTATCAATGTGTCAACTCATTGATACATGGACGAAGGGGTGACCTCGTGGAGGATCTGGAGATCCAGTCCGCGATCAACAGCTCTGTCGGGACCGTGCTGCTGGTGCTGCTGGTGGTGGGACTGCTGGTGCTGGTGCTCGGCCACCGGGCCCGGCGCGCCGAGACCGGTGACCGCGTCGTGGAGCAGGTGTTCCTGCGGAGCGCGCGCGGTACCTGGCTCGGGCTCGCCGCCGCACTGGTCGTGTCCGTCGCGATCATGATGTTCACAGGGGGCCACCAGGAGTTCGTGCAGTTGCTGACCCCGCTGCTGGCGACGTTCGGCTCCTGCCTGCTCGCCGATCTCGCGCGCACGTGGACGCCGATCTCCCGAAGGGTCTCGTTGACGTCGAGGTCCTGGCGGGACGTGCTCTCCGCCAAGGAGATCGCGGTGGCCGCGGGGCTGGGCGCGGTGACGCTGGCCGGATCGGCCGCCCTGATCTGGCGATACGGACTGATGATCGACACCGGGCAGTGCGTTCAGCGGCCTGGCGTCTTCCCCTGGGCGAAGGGCTACGACGTGTTGTCCGACGCCCTGGCCACCCAGGTCCTGCTGCTGTCCGGACTGGCAGGCGTGCTGACCGTGGCCGGGCTGTACCGCGCCGTGCACCGTCCGGTCGTTGACGACCTCATCGATTCTCCGCGGCTGGACCTCGCCCTGCGTCGGCTGTCCGCGCGCCGGGTGCTCGGCGTGGGCAACGGCGTCCACCTGGTCCTGCTGGCCGTTCTCGTGCCCCAGGCTCTGGGGTCGGTTGCGATGAGCTGCGACCGGACGACGCTGCCGCAGAGCGACGGCGGTCTCTGGATCGTCGCGAGCGCCTTGGCCTTCGCGGGCGTGCTGGTATGGCTGATCATGGCGGTCGTGCCCGTGATCAAGTGGACCGCGCCGGTGGAGAACCGGGCGGACGTCGGATGAACCTGTACCTGACGATCGACGCGCGCAGCAGCGTCGCTCCGTACGAACAGATCCGGGCGCAGGTTCTGCGGATGCTCGCCTCCGGGGCGCTCGTCCCCGGCGCGCGCCTGCCCAGCATCAGGCAGCTCGCGAAGGACCTCGGTGTGGCCAGCGGCACGATCGCCAGGGCCTACCGCGAGCTCGAGCACTCGGGACTGATCGTCAGCCGGGGCAAGCACGGCACGTTCGTCGCGGAGTCCCTCGCGGTCGACACCGAGCGGGTGCGAGCGGACACCGAGACCCAGTTGGAGGTCGCCGCCGCCGCGTACCTCGCCGCGGCGCGCAACCTCGGCATCGGCGCGGAGGAGGCGGTGCGCGTGCTGCGCGGGGTCGCCGGACCCGGCTGAGTTGGGGATCGCGTTGGTCTGAAGGCACTATTGGGCCGTGCAAGCGAGCGAACCGCCACGCCGCAGGCGCGCGGCCAGTCGGCACGCCGCTGGCAAGGCCGACCCCGACGCGCAGGCCAAGCCCAAGGCCCGTGCCAAGACCGCGCCCAAGCGCAGGCGGAAGGCAGAGTCGGAAGTCGGCCACGGCCCGGGCCACGGACACGGGCACGGCCACGGTCACGGGCCGGTCGCCCCGGCCTCGCGCAAGGTGCGCATCCTGCTCGCCGTGCTGCTCATCCCGTGCGCGCTGGCCACGCTGATCGGCGCGCTGGTGCTCTACCCGTTCGGCCGCGAGCAGGCCACGGGCACGCGCGTCGGCCTCAACCAGGTGCCGGTGCAGGGCGTGATCACCGCGGCCAAAGCGGGGGAGTGCGGGGCCGGGCAGTGCCTGTCGCTGTCGGTGAAGCTCATGGACGGTCCCGCCTCCGAGCGCACGATCACCATCCCCGGCACGCCGATCGAGCCGAGCACCCCGCGCTTCGCGGTCGGCGACGAGGTCGTGCTGGCCTACGCGGGCAAGGGCTCCGACCCGTTCTCCGGTGCCTCCTACCAGGTGGTGGACTTCCAACGCGGGCTGCCCTTGACGGTGCTCGCGGTGCTGTTCGCGCTCGCCGTGCTCGTGCTGGCGCGCTGGCGTGGGCTCGCCGCGCTGGGGGCGCTCGCACTGAGCTTCCTGCTGCTGGTGTTCTTCGCGCTGCCGTCGATGCTGGCCGGCGAGGACCCGCTGACGGTCGCTGTGGTCACCGGCGGGCTGATCATGTTCGTCGCGATGTACCTGACGCACGGCATCACCGCGCGCACGTCCGTCGCGGTGCTCGGCATCCTGGGCAGCCTCGGCCTGATCGGCCTGCTCGGGTGGTTGTTCAGCGCGATGTCCAAGCTCACCGGCCTCGACGAGGACACCGCGAACCTCATCGGCATCCTCGGGCACGAGATCGACGCGCGGGGCCTGCTGATGGCCGGGATCGTGATCGGCGCGCTCGGCGTGCTGGACGACGTGACCGTGACGCAGGCCAGCGCGGTGTGGGAGCTGCGCCTGGCCAACCCCGCGCTCGGCTGGCGCAAGCTCTACGCGGCCGGTCTGCGCATCGGCCGGGACCACGTGGGCTCGGCGGTGAACACGCTGTTCATGGCGTACGCCGGGGCGGCGCTGCCGATGATGCTCGCCTACTCGCTGTCCGGGCGGAGCTTCGGCGACCTGGTCACGGCGCAGGCGGTCGCGCAGGAGGTCGTCCGCACGCTGGTCGGCAGCATCGGCCTGGTCGCGGCCGTCCCGGTGACCACCTTGCTCGCCGCCTTGGTCGCCGTCCGCGAACCCGTGCCGGAGAAGGAGCCCGACGCTGCCCCGGCCGCTGTCGTCGTCGAGCCGGAACCCGATCCCGAGCCGATCGCCGAGGAACCGCCGGAGCCGCTGCCGCGCCGCCCCGCGCGCAAAGCCCCGCCGGAGAACGCGAACGAGGTCACGACACCGATCGGCATCCCGCTCGTCGAGCCACCGGTGCGCTCGCGCCACGAACGGCTGAACTCCGCCCGCCACCGCGTCCCCGACCAGACCTGAGGCCCCACGAACATCATTAAGGTCGGGGCGTGGCCGACTTCCTCTTCGTGCCGTACTCCTCGCACGGGCACATCAACCCGCTGCTGCCGGTGCTGCGCGAACTGACCACGTCCGGGGACCGGGCGAGCGTTGTCGTCGCGCCGAACTTCGCCGACGCCGTGGCGGCGACCGGTGCGCACGTGCTCCGGCTGCCGACCAGCTCCCACGTGATCGTCCCGGAGCGGTTCGACCCGGTCGACGAGGTGCGGCGGCTGACCAAGACCTTCGCCGACCGCAAGGCGATCTACGAGCTGCTGCGCGTGGAGCTGCGTGCGGGGTCGCCCGATCTGGTGGTCTACGACCCGATGGTCCCGAAGGTCTTCCAGATGGCCAGCGCGCGCGGTGTGCCGACGGTGCTGTTCAGCACCACCTACGCGCAGAACGAGCACGTCATCGCTTCGACCGTCCAACGGCACCTCGGCGCCGCCGTCGGTGACCTGCTCCGCAAGCCGTGGGCGCGGCGCCTGCACCCGTGGGCGGTCGAGACGGCGCGGGACCACCGCCTCGTGTTGATCAATACGCTGCCCGAGCTCCAGCCCGCCGCGCACAGCTTCGGGCCGCGCTTCCGTTTCGTCGGCCCGCTCACCACCGCGCGTGCTGAGCGCGGCGATCTCCCGTGGTCGGAGATCGAGCGCCGCCGCGTGCTGCTGGTGTCCCCGGGCACCGTGTTCACCAGGGGGCCGGCGTTCTTCCGCACGATCGTCGAGGCGTTCGCCGACGCTGACCAGCTCGTCGTGATCGCGACCGGCCCGACGGCTCCGCAAGCCCTAGGACCGTTGCCGCCCAACGTGATCGCGCGCCGCAGCATTCCGCAGACCGCGTTGTTGGAGCACGCCGACGTCTTTCTCACGCACGCCGGGATGAACTCCACCATGGAAGCCCTCGCCGCCGGAGTGCCGATGATCCTCGTGCCGCGGATCCTCGACCAGCAGGTCAACGCCCGCCGCGTCGCCGAGCTCGGGGCCGGTATCCGTGTGGACGCCAAACAGCTCCAGCCCGAACTGCTGCGGCTCATAGCGCACAAGCTCACCACCGATCCCGCCGTGCGCGCGTCCGTCGACGCGTTGCGGGCGCGCGTCACCGCCCAGAACGGGCCCGTCGTCGCGGCCGGGGCACTGCGCGAGGCAGCCGACGCATCGTGTCGCTTTGATCACGCTCCGAGGTGATCGTCGGTAGGGTCGAGCGCCATGGGCGAAACGCGCAATGAGCTGACCGGTGACGTCCTCGGCGCCGCGGTGCAGGCTCGCGACGTCAACGCCATCTACCTGGGCGGAAAGCCGGTGGAGGTCCGCGTGCCCCGCATGCTGCCCGGCGACGTGGCGTCCTTCCTCAACCGCTTCGCCGAGCTGGAGGTGCTTGGCAAACGCCAAGGTCCGATCCGGGTGGCGGTGACCGGCGCGCCCGGGATCGGCAAGACGACGCTCGCCGTCCACTGGGGGCACCTGATCAAGGAGCAGTTCCCCGACGGCCAGCTGTTCTACCGCCTCAACGGCTCCGGCGACAGCGGTCCGGCCGCGCCCGCCGACGTGCTTCTCTTCTTCCTCCGGCAGTTCGACGTGGAGAACATCCCCGACACCGAGGACGAGCGCGCCGCACTGTTCCGCTCCGTCACCGCCGAGTTGAAGCTGCTCATCGTGCTCGACGACGCGGTGAGCGCCCAGCAGGTGAAGAACCTGATGCCCGGCTCGGACAACAGCGCCGTCGTGGTCACGAGCCGCAACCGACTCGACGGACTCAAGTTGCGGGGCTTCAGCCCACTCGTCGTCGAGCGCTTCTCCGACGAGGTCGCGCGCGAGTTCGTCTCGCTGGTCGCGGAGGACCTGGCGGACGAGCCCGAGCACCTGCGCGCGCTGACCCGGCTGTGCGACGGCCTGCCGCTGGCGCTGCACGTCGCGGCGGTCCGGCTCTCGACGGGCGACTACGCCTCGGTCGCGGAGTACGTGTCGGTGCTCAGCGACAGCAGGCAGCTCTTCAAGGAGCTGTCGATCGAGGAAGACCGCCTTGTCGAAGCCGTTTTCGAGGTGTCCTATCGGGAACTCGCGCCTCAGCCCGCGCGGGCGTACCGCTTGCTGGGCGGGCATTTCGGGTCGGACTTCACGCTGCCGCTCGCCCGTGCCGTGCTCGAACTGTCCGATGTGGACACTCGCAGAGCGCTGAGTGCGCTTGGCAAGAGCAACCTGCTCGGCGTTGCCGACGGCCGGTACTCCTTCCACGGCCTCATCAAGCAGCACGCGTCCGCTGTCGCTGAAAGGGAATCCGAACGTCTTGGCGCGCTGCGACGAGGAGTGTCCTGGTACCTGCGCCGCGCGCTGGCCCTGGGCAAGGTGATCCACCCGGAGCGGCCGATGCTCGCGAAGGAGCTGTGGGAGAGCACCGAGCCCGCTCACGAGTCGCGTGAGGACGCACTGGCCGAACTCGCTGCGGAACGCCTCAACTTCCGGGCGGCTATCCGGACGGCGAGCCGGTTGCAGGAGCATCGGGTGGTCTGCGAACTCACCGACGCCCTCGCACAGTGGCACTACCAATCCGGATTCCTGGAGGACCGCGCCGAAGCGCACGACCGCGCCGCGACCGCTGCCGAGGCCCTCGGAGACTCCGGAGTGGCAGGGCACGCGTACAAGCTCGCGGGGATCGCGGCCGAGGCCGTGGGGGACTTTCCCCTTGCCCTGCAACGCTTTGAAGACGCGTTCAGGCTGGTGTCCAAGTCGATCGATCGGCAGAGCGTTCTGGAGTGGACCGGTATCGTACTGGCGCAGGCCGAGGATTTCGTGGCGGCGCTCGCCAAGTTCCGCGAAGCGTGGGACATCGACGTGCCCGAGGAGCTGCGTGCGCGTGCGGAAGCCTTGCTGCGCATGCACATCGGCCGTACGCTCGGTGCTGACGCGGATCTTGCGGAGCTGAGGAAGTCCCTGGACTACTTCGTCGCGCACGGCGAGCGCGGGAACGCGGCACGGGTCCTGGTGCTGATCGCGGAGCCAGACGGCGTTGAGCGGGCGGTCGCAGACTTCGAAGCCGAGGGAATGCCGTGTCAGCAGGCACAAGCGCTTGAGCTGCTCGCGCGGCTGCGGCCCGAGAGCGCCGAGCGGAGCCTGGAGCGGGCGGCGGACATCTACCGGCGGCTCGGACTCGTCAACGATCTTGAGCGCGTGCTGCGATGAAGTGGTTCTTCGTGGCGGTCATCGTCGTGGTGCTCGCCGCGTGCGCGGTGCCGGTCAAGTCCGCCCCAGCAACACTGACGACACCTCCGGTCGACTTTGCCGAGCGGGTCGCGAACGCGATGAAGTACGCCGAAACACGGCCTGGCGTGACCGGGATCGTGGTGCGAGACCGGCAGACGGGGGCGGTGTGGCGGAACCAGGCGGCGGCCACCCACGCGTGGGCGTGCTCGACGCCGAAGCTCGCGATGGCCGTGGACCTGTTGCTGCGCAATGACTCCGGGGCTGTACGGCTGACCGACGAAGACCGCAAGTTCATCCACGACGCGCTGCACACCAGCGACAACGACGCCGCGCACGCGCTGTGGAACCGCTTCGGGGGCGAGGCGGCGTTCGAACCGGGACTGCGTTCGCGAGGCATGACGGACATGCGGTTCACCGCCGAGCACCCGCACCACTGGGGCTGGATTCTGACCACGCCGGACGACCTGGATCGCGTGATGACGTTCGTGCTGAACATGCTGCCCGCGCAGCACCGGGCCTACCTCGTCAACGAACTGCGCACGGTCGCGCCGAACCAGCAGTGGGGCGTGTGGGCGGCGGGGCCGAAAGCCATGCCCGGCAACAAGAACGGCTGGTCGGACGACAACGACGACGGCTCGTGGGTGGTGAACTCGGTCGGCTTCGCCGGTCCGGCCGAGCGCTACACGGTCGCGATCATGAGCAACACCAAGGTGATCGACAAGGGTTTCGAGGTCGGCGCCGAGACGACGTCGAAGATCAGCTCGTTGCTGTTCGAGGGCTTCTTTCCGTGACACTCAGGTCGTAGTGGATCGCGCCGGTCCGCACGGTGATCGTGGACGGCAGGTCAAGTCCGGCGGCGATCCACGAGTACACAATGGACGGAAAACCGGTGGGATCGCCGTCACCGCTGACGTCCCACGTTCGCCCGTCACGGCTGGTGACCTGCGCTTGGTCATCACCGATCACGGCGACGATCTCGCGTTCTTCGAGCGCGAAGGCCTCATCGGCGTAGCGGAACAAGATGTCGGTGTTGCGCCTGACACCGCGACCGGCATGCAGCGCGTGCGCGACGATGTGACCGTCCTTTGTGGATTCAAGGCCGAAGCGGGTGAGGCGGGTGACCTCGCCGACCTCGCAGCTCGCCGTGAACGCGGTGACCCGTCCGCTGTCGAGCCCGTCGGCGCTGAGCGGTTCGAGGACCACATCGCTTGGTGGAACAGGAAGATCGAGCAGTCGGTAGCAGAGTTCGCGCAGTAGCCCAGCGGACTCGTCCGGCGCGTCGGTGACGAGGTCCGTGACGGCTTGGTAGCGACCGGGGGAGTGCTCGGTGATCGCGCGGTCGATCTGCGCGCGCAGGGGACGAGCGCTGTCGAGCCGGGGAGCGAGCTTGCCAAGAGCGTCGACGGGTGAACCGGGCGGCACGTCGGGGAAAGCGCTGAGCAGCACGGGTTTCCCGAGCGCCGCGCCGTAGGCGGTCACCGAGCCGTTGTCGCCGATCACGCAGTCCGCCGCGATCAGCGAAGCCCGCCAGCCCTCCATTTCCGGTACGAGCGTGAGCCCTGCGCGCAGGCACTCGTCGAACCACAGGCGGACCTGGAAGGGCCCGTGCCAGTGCCAGACATTGGGGTGCACGATCGCGACCACGCGGTACTCGTCCAGCGGCAGTTCGGCCAACAACCGCCTGATCAGGTCCGGACCAGCACCGAGCAGCGACGCGGAGGACCAGGTCGAGGAGACGGCGATGACCTTGCGATCACCGGCGTTCAGCGCTTGGCGGTAGTGCTCGCGAAGCCCGAGGCTGGCGCGCATCCGGTCGAAACACGGGTCTCCCGCCAGGACCGCGCTCGGCACGGCGGCTGGAGCCAGCCGGTCGAGCTGTTCGCTGTGCGAGAGGACAAGGGCTTCGGCGAGCGGCTTGCCGTCGCGCAGCACCCACTCCTCGGAAAGGCCGAAAACCTCCCTGTCACCCGGCGCGTACTTCGTATACCCGATTCCGTGAGAGAGGATCACCACGGGGGTCGTGAGTTCGCGCAGTCCGCCGTGGTGGCTGGCGGAGACGGCCAGGTCGAAGCGCTGCGCGACGGCCTGCTCCCACGGAACGAGAATGATGCCGAGTTTGTCCAGCTCCTCGCGCAGGCCGTGGGTGAACGGATCGGATCCGCTCCACGTGGCGAAGAGCTGCACGCGGAAGTCCGAAGCGAAGATCGGCAGGACATCGCGCATTCTGGTCAGCGTGGTGATGTTGTGCAGAACCACCAGCACACAACGTTCAGTCTGGAGCGTCGCCCAGTTCACGAGCGCCAGTGGGTCGGGCGGGCGAGGCTGGCCGGAATGGTCGTGCGCGCGTCCCCGCGCGCGGCGTTCACCTGGGTCTGCGTCAGGAACAGGCTCTCGGCGAGCTTCGCCCCGGCCACGTTCGCGTCGCGCAGGTCCGCCCCGATCACGTCGGCCGACCGCAGGTCCGCGTCGCGGAGATCGGCGCCGATCAGGTAGGCGCCGCGCAGGTTCGCTCCTCGAAGGTCGGAGCCACGCAGCTTCGCGCCGATCAGGTCCGCGCCACGGCGGTTGCGGGACTTGAAGCCCGCGCGCACGAACTCGCTGGCGCGCAACAACAACACGTTGACCTCGGCGCGGTGCGCGGCCACGTCGAGCTTCGCGATCGCGTCGGCGGTGTCCTCGGTGAGCGCGGTGGTCGTGGCGAGCATCGCGCGCAGGTCGGCGTGCACGGGCTCGGTGGCGGGCAGGGCCAGCGCCTCGGTGAGGTACCAGAGCAGCTCGTGCAGCTGCTTCATGATCGGGAAGACCTCGAACATGCGCCGCGCGGTGTCAGCGGAGCCGCGCCAGTCCTGACCGTCGAAGGTGGACTGCGAGACCTTCTGGCCCGCCCCGAAGCAGTCGTAGACCGTGCAGCCGGAGAACCCCTTGCCGCGCAAGCGGTTGTGGATGCCGCAGCGGAAGTCCTGCTGGAGGTTGGCGCACGGCTCGCCGATGGGCTTGTCCACCGCGAAGTCCGACGACGCGGAGAACGCCAGGGCCACGCAGCACAGGCCGAAGCAGTTGCCGCAGTCGGACACGAGGTCGATGCTCGACCCCGCAAGCGGGTCTTCGGCAGGCAGGGGACGCACGTGAGGAGTCTATTCCTCGATCGTGCCCGCCGAACCCGGCATGGTCATCGCGGACAACGCGATCATCAGCGGCACCACGCGCACCTCCGGCACCGAGTACTGGCCGCGACCGCTGGACTGGAGCCAGCCGGAGGCGGTGAGCTGGCGCAGGTGGTGGTAGATCTGCCCGGAGGTGCCCATGTCCTCGTGCTCCTGGAGCTGCGCCACGGTCCGCTCGCCGCGGATGACCTCCTGGAGCAGCCGCAGCCGCACCGGGTGGGCCAGCGCGCTGAAGGTGTTGCTGAACTCGGCCCAGTCGTGCCGGAGCAGCACATGGGTGAACGCGCCCTGCTGCCACTCGTGGTACTCGCCGTCCGGCAGCGACACCACGCCGGTGAACAGCACACCGCCGGCCGGGGCCATCGCGGGCTGCTCCGCGAGGCGTTCCCGCAGGCCACGCAGGGCCCAGAACGCCTCGGCCTCCAGGCTCCCGTCGGCCTCGTCACTCGGCCGGGGGAACTCCTCGATCTTGGCAAGACGTGCTTCGACCTCGGCGAGGCGGGCCTCCAGGTCGAGGTAGCGCGCGTCGTCATCCACGATCCAAACGTACGCAAGTACGTGTTTTTCAACAAACCGTAGATATGCTGTGCGGCATGCGGGCATGGATACGCCGGTTCCTCCAGCGACCGGGAACCCTGGACCTCGCGCCCTACCGACGGCTGCTCGGGCCGATCGGGGAGCGCGAGGACGCGGTGCGCGACCTCGACGACACCGAACTCACGGCGGCGGCCGCCGAGCTGCGCCGGGACGACGGGCGCGAGCTGGACCGCGCCGACGTCATCGAGCTGTGCGCGCTGGGCAGGGAGATCGCCGACCGCAGGCTCGGCGAGCGGCTCTTCGACGTGCAGCTGCTGGGCGTGCAGGCGCTGCTGTCCGGGCGGGTCGCCCAGATGGCCACCGGTGAGGGCAAGACGCTGACCGCCGCCGTCGCCGCCGCGGGCTACGCGCTGCGCGGGAACCGGGTGCACGTGCTGACCGTGAACGACTACCTCGCCCGCCGCGACGCGGAGTGGATGGAGCCGATCTACACGCAGCTGGGCGTCACGGTCGGCTGGGTGAGCCAGAGCTCCACGCACGAGCAGCGCCATGAGGCCTATTCCCGCGACGTCACCTACATCGCGGTCAACGAGGCCGGGTTCGACTACCTGCGCGACGGGCTGTGCGACTCCGAGGACGACCGCGTTCAGCCGGAGCCCAAGGTGGCCATCGTCGACGAGGCCGACTCGGTCATGGTCGACGAGGCGCGCGTGCCGCTCGTGCTCGCGGGCACCGTCGCTCCCGAGGGCGCCGGAGACCCGAAGATCGTCCGCGTTGTCGGGTCGCTGCGCAAGGACCTGCACTACGAGACCGACTCCGACGACCGCAACGTCCACCTCACCGAGCTGGGCAGCCAGGTCGTGGAGAAGGCGCTCGGCATCGACCTCTACGACGCCGACAACTTCTCCACGCTCGCCGCCGTGAACATCTCGCTGCACGCGCACGCGTTGCTGCACAAGGACGTCGACTACATCGTCCGGGACGGCAAGGTCCAGCTGATCAGCGAGTCGCGCGGGCGCGTGCACCTGCGGCAGCGCTGGCCGGACGGCTTGCAGGCCGCGGTCGAGGCGAAGGAGACCGTCGCGGTCACCGAGAGCGGCGAGATCCTGGACAGCATCACCATGCAGGGCTTCCTCCGCCGCTATCCCGTGCTCGCGGGCATGACCGGTACCGCCGTGGCCGTCGGCGAGCAGCTCCAGGAGTTCTACAAGCTGGAGATCGCCGCGATCCCGCCGAACGTCGAGTGCGTGCGCGAGGACGAGAAGGACCGCCTGTACAGCACGGTGGAGCGCAAGGAGGACGCGCTCGTCGCCGAGATCGTCGAGCAGCACGCCAAGGGCCGCCCGGTCCTGGTCGGCACGCTCGACGTGTCCGAGTCCGAGCGCCTGGCCAAGCGACTGCTCGCGGCCGAGGTGCCGTGCGCGGTGCTCAACGCGAAGAACGACGCCGAGGAAGCGGCGATCATCGCCGAGGCCGGCAGCTACGGCGCGGTCACCGTCTCCACGCAGATGGCCGGTCGCGGCACTGACATCCGCCTCGGTGGGCGCGACGCCGCCGACCACGAGCGCGTCGCCGAGCTGGGCGGGCTCTACGTGATCGGCTCGGGCCGCTACCCCAGCAGCCGCCTCGACGACCAGCTGCGCGGACGTGCGGGACGGCAGGGCGACCCCGGCGGCTCGGTGTTCTTCACGAGCCTTCAGGACGAGCTCGTCCAGCACTACGGCAAGGACGAGATCCCCGTGGTGGACGACTCGGCCGAGGCGGTCGAGCACTCGGGCGCGCAGTTGGCCGTCGACCACGCCCAGCGCGTCGCCGAGGGCGTCGTGATGGAGATCCACCGCAACACGTGGCGCTACCACCAGCTCATCGAGCACCAGCGCGCGCTGCTCAAGCAGTACCGCGAGAAGGTGCTCACCTCCGACATCGCCCTGGAGGGCTTGGAGGAGAGCGCGCCCGACCGCGTCAAGGAGCTGCGCGAGACGGTGTCCGACGAGGTCCTGCTCCAGGTGGCGCGGCGCGTCGAGCTGCACCACCTCGACCAGCGGTGGGCCGAGCACCTCGCGTTCCTCACCGATCTGCGCGAGGGCATCCACCTGCACGCGCTGGCCCGGCAGAACCCGCTCGACGAGTTCCACCGCGCCGCCGTCCCCGCGTTCAACCGGCTGCGCTCCGAAGTCCGCGAGCGCGCCGCCGAGACCCTGGAGAAGGCCGAGGTCACCGACGACAAGGGCATCGACCTCGAAGCCGCCGGAGTCCGCAAGCCCAGCTCGACGTGGACCTACGTGGTGCACGACAACCCCTTCGGCTCCGAGGCGCAGCGCGCGATGGGCTCCGTCGTCGCCATGATCCGCGGCAAGAAACGCCGCCGCTAGGCCGCCGTAAAGCCCTGAACGGGTCGTTTGGTGCGTTGAGCGCACCAAACGACCCGTTCAGCTCCTTCAGCGCACCAAACGACCCGTTCAGCGCGTTCAACGCACCAAACGGGCCATTGGCTGCGGTGCTCGCCTCGTTCGGAGCCCGCCCGCCCACCGCCGCCTCGCGCCCCCTGGGGTGGGACCGTCGACCGGGGTTAAGCCCTCAATGACTCATTCAGGTACCTCAACGCGCTGAATGAGTCATTGAGGTACTTGAGCGTCCTCAATGACTCATTCAGCACGTTTCAGCGTGTCTGGGGTCAGGCGAGGACGACCTGGTCCTTCTCGACCTTGACGGGGATGGTCTTGAGGCCGGTCGGGGTGGGGCCGCCGGTGCGGGCGCCGCTGGCGGCGTCGAAGGTGCTGCCGTGCGACGGGCACTTGATCGTGCCGCCGACGGGGGCCTGGACGACGGTGCCCTGGTGCGGGCAGGCGGGGTCGTAGGCCTTGACCTCGGTCTGGCTGGTGCGCACGAGCAGCACTTTGCGCCCGCCCGCGTCGACCAGTTTGCCGCCGCCGACGGGCAGGTCGCTGAGCGCGGCCAGCGGCCCGGCGGGGGCGGCGGAGGGCTGGGCGGGAGAGGAGGGCGAGGGCTGGGGCGCGGAGGGCTGGCTGCCGCACGCGGCGAGGACGCAGGGCAGGGCGAGGCCGGTCGCGGCGAGGACGTTGCGGCGCGTGGTGGGCACGGGTACCTCCATCGGTTCGGGTCACCTTGCACTACGGACGGGCGCGCCGCTTGGTTCAGCCGAGCCGGTTCGGGTTATCACTGGGGGGCCAGAACCCGATCCACGCGAAAGTGGTGCAACCGGTCATGAAGCTGCTGTTCACCCCGGCCAGGATGCTCGCGGGAATCCTCGGTGGCGTTGCCGCCAGCGCCGCGTCCGGCCAGATCTGGAAGCTGGTCTCCGGGACCAAGGAGGCGCCCGACGCCACCGACCGCGACCACGGCTGGGGCACGGTCATCGCGGCCGCCGCCCTGCAAGGAGCGGTGTTCGCCGTGGTCAAGGCCGCGATCGACCGGGGGAGCGCGGTCGCCTACCACCGCGCGACCGGCGAGTGGCCGGACAAGTGAGCACGGGACCCGCGCGCTTCGGCATGCTTGGGGCATGACGAAGACGCGCTGGACCGCTGAGCAGATCCCGGACCAGGAGGGCAGGACCTTCGTGGTGACGGGCGCGAACAGCGGCCTCGGCTTCGAGACCGCCCGCGCCCTCGCCGCGAAGGGCGCCCGCGTGGTGCTGACCGCGCGCAACGCCGAGCGCGGCGGGGCGGCGCTGGCCAAGATCCGGGTGGAGTACCCGGGCGCGGACCTGGAGCTGGCCTCGCTGGACCTGGCCGACCTGGACTCGGTGCGCGCGTTCGCGGACGGCTTCGACGAGCCGGTGGACGTGCTGGTCAACAACGCGGGCGTGATGATGCCGCCGCGCAAGCTGACCAAGCAGGGCTTCGAGTCGCAGTTCGCCACCAACCACCTCGGTCACTTCGCGCTGACCGGCCTGTTGCTCGGGCAGATCCGCGAGCGCGTGGTCACGGTGACCTCGGGCCTGCACCGGCGTGGCGTGATCCAGTTCGACGACCTCACCAGGGAGCGCGCCTACTCGCCGGTCGACGCCTACGCGCAGTCCAAGCTCGCGAACGTGCTCTTCGCACTCGAACTCCACCGGCGCGCGGGCTCGTCGTTGGTGAGCACCTACGCGCATCCCGGGTACTCGGCGACGAACTTGCAGTCCAGCGGGCCGACCGGCGTGCTGAACCTGCTGTTGAAGCCCGCGAACATGCTGGTGGCGCAGAGCGCCGAGCAGGGCGCGCTGCCGCAGCTGTACGCGGCCACGGCCGGGGACGTGCGTGGCGGGGACTTCTTCGGGCCGGACGGGCTCGGGGAGATGCGGGGCTACCCGAAGCGCGTGCAGCCCGTGCACGCCGCCACCGACCCGGACACCGCCGCGCGCCTGTGGACGGTCTCGGAGGAGCTGACCGGTGTGACCTATCCGATGTGATGCAAGCCTGGTGATTTCCCTTTGGTGAAGCGGGATGCGCGTTGAGGCGGCCCTAGAGGCGCCCGGCGCGCGATCACTGGATTCCCGGCGGGGAGATCGCAGAAGCTCGCCGCATGAGCGAACTGCGGCACCCCTTCCAGCCCGCACTGGTGCTGCGTCCCATCGAGCTGGCGGCGCGCCCGCCGATCTCCGAGGACCCGTGGCCGCCGCCGGGCCGGGAGGACGGCGACGGCGAGATCATCAGGGTTCCCCGGCGGCCCGTCCCCGTCGACGACCCGGGGCCGCCGAACGACGCGATCAGGCGGGACGAGGTCGGGGTTCCGATCGCTCCCCCGTACCCGCAGTACAACGACGACGCGGCCCTGTTCACCGATCCCGCTGGCGGGCGGCCGCACGCGTTGCCGCGCTACGCGCTCGCCTACGACCGGGTCGGGTCGGTGGACGAGCCGCGCATCACGATCGTGGACCGGGCCGGGGTGGCCACGCTCCTGCTCACCCTGGCGGAAACCCCCGGACCGGCAACCGGCCCGAACACCCAGCGGCTGGCGCACAACGTCCTGGTGAGGCTGATGCTGCGCATGCCGGTACTCGGCGGAGCCCCGATCACCCAGACGCACGCGTTCCCGACCAGCCGGGTCAACGCGACGGCGGGCACCGTGACCGCCGAACTGCCGTTGACGACCCCGGGACTTCGCCAGCAGTTGCTGGCGGCGTTCGGATCGCTCGAAGCGAGCGTCACCATCGACGTGTACCGAGAAGTCACGCTCGCCCACGAAACCGACTGGCGCTTCGAGAGCGGCGAGGTGATGTGGGTGGTGCACACCAGCTCCCTCCACATGAGAGTTCCGCCGACTCCGTTGGTGCTGCCCGAACAACAGCGCGTGCGGCTCGGCGGCGGGGGTGGCGGGGTCGAGCCCGCGCGCCGCATTCGGATCACCTACGAAGGTCGGAGCCACGCGTACTGGCAGGATCCCGCGCAGCCCGACCGCTTCCTGTTCCTGCCTGACCGATTCCTGCTCGCTCGCTCGGCGGAACCCACGCGCCCGCCGTTGATGCGGATCAGCGCGGCGAACGCGAGCAGCGAGGCGGATCTGGCCGCAGTGCTGGAGTTCTCCGCGAAGCCGGTGGTGGACAGCCAGCGGTTGACCGCCGCGCTCGCCACGCTCACCGAAGAGGCGAAGGCTCGCGGTGGCACGGGCGCGGTGCGGCTGGAGCGGTTGCAGGAAGCGCAGTCGTTGCTGCGCCTGGCGTTGCCGGTCAACGGAGCGCCACCGTCCACGTTGACCGATCGGCCGGACACGGACATCGACCTCGAACGCGGTGTCGTGCACGCGGAACGGTTCCTGCTGGAGGACTTCCGGCTGGTCTACGACGCGCTCTTCGGGGTATCGCTGAGCCTGCTGCGCGGGGAGATCCGCGTCGGCGCGGGCGGATCGGCTCCGGAGGACGTGCCGTTGGAGCTGCGGTTGGACCGCACGACGGGCGACATGCTTGTGCTGCAACCACAACCGGTGTCCCAGGGCGTCATCCCGGCTCGGCTGAGCAACCCGACGGAGAGCGCGGTGACCTCGCTCGGCACCTTGCGCGCGGTCGCGGTGACCACGCCGCAGCCGACGATGCGCACGGTTGTCCGGCCGGTGGATCCCACTGTGCCGCTGACGATCTCGGGACTCCCCGCCTCCGGTCGGCTCGGTCCAGGCGAGAGCTGCGATGTGACCCTCAGCGGATTCTCTGCACAGCAACAGGTCGAGTCCGTCGCGCTGGACCAGAGCAGGCTCACCGTGGATCCGGACCGCGCGGCGATCTGGGCGCTGGTCTTCGACCGCAGGACCGAAGGGCGGCTCACGCGGCAGGTGCGCGCGCAGGCCGTCGCGGAGATGTTCGGCAGCGCGGACCGGCCGACCGATCGCGTGCTCACGTTCGTGCTGACGGTCGAGAACGGCGGCAGCGCGAGCCTGACCGAGGCGCAGCCCAGCGCCGAGACGACCGTTCGAGTCCCGGTGCAGCCGCTGCTCACCGGCGCTCCGCTGCCACCGGTCCGCTACCGCACGGAAACGCATTGGCGCTCCGGAGGGATCGGCGTCAGCCCGTGGCGCGAGACCGACGCGACGATCCTCGTTCCCGTTCGCACCAATCCGGCTTGAAGGAGGAATTCGTGACTCTGCAAAGGTTTCCGGACCTCGCTGAGCCCGTGGTGACCGGCCCCGCCGGTACCGTGTTCCGCGCCTTCGAGCGCACGACGGAAGCGGTGGCGCTACCGCACCGGCTGCTTCTCGACCGGCAGCCCGACGGCGCTCCGATGCTCCAAGTGGCACTGGTCCGGGGCAGTGGTTCGCCGACCGCGACCGGTGGGCGCCTGAGCGTCGGGCTGACCGTGGACACCGATTTTGCCGCTGTAGCAGGAGATTCTCGGCTGATCGCGCCGCACGTCGAGCACGCCGTGCTTCGCGTGACCGGGCCGGAGGGGTTCGCCGTCACCACGGTCGCCGGGCCGGAGACGGCAGGGCGTGCGTACTTGGACGCCGAGCTCGGCCCGGCCGCCGCTGTCCTGGCGAAGCGGCTCACCGAGGGCGGGCGGTCGGCGATCGAGGCCACGCTGCGCATGCTGGTGCGGGCGGTCGCGACGCGCCATCCCGTTGCGTACGAGTTCGATTCGCGCGTGCTCGCGGAACGCCTCGGCAGCGCGGACTTCTCGGTGGAGCGCCTCGCGGAGATCGTGGAAGCGGTCGCGAGCACCGTGACCGGTGATCGTGAAGCCACCGATCCGGCCGAGCGCCGTCGTGCTCTGGCGTTGCGTTTGCTGGACCGCTTGGCGGAACCGGCGCCGACGGTCGAGCCGCTGTACCGGCTTCGCCCGCTGGCTGCCGGGACGGAACGGATCGACCTCGCCGAGCCAGGGGCGGTGTTCGTCGACGTCGTGGTCGACCTGGACACTGTTGCCGCCGAAGCCGCGATCGCCGCCGCAGGGCCGGATCGGTTGGTGCGGCGGGTCGACCTCCCGACGCTGCCGACCGGCCGAATTCCCCTGTCCTTGCGGGCGAATCTCGTGTTCCCGATTCCGGGGCTCGTGACGTTGATCGCCGATGTCCGCGTGCCGCCGAAGCCGCCACTGCGCCCGCAGCCCGCTTCGGTGAGCGCCGAGCTGGCTCGGCCGGACGGAACGGCTTCGGTCGTGCTGTCGCTGGCACCGGGCGAGGCGATCAGCGGCGAGGCCAGGCTGCGCGCGCTGATCGACATCGGCGACGGAGTGGAGGAGATCACCGGGCCGTGGCGTCCGGTCACCTCGGACACCGTGCTGCTGGGACCGGACGCGTTTCCGTTGCCGCTCACGGTGATCCGGCTCTCCTCCGGGCTGACCTCGCAGGCGACCGTCGACGTCGTCACAGCGAAGGGAGCGCGCTTGGCGGCGCTGGACGCGCGCACTCCGACGGCTGCCGTCGCGGTTCCAGCGTCACCGCCGAAGCTCGTCGTGCGACCGAGCGGATCGGGTCACCCCATCGAGATTCCCGTTGAGCCACGAGCTCGCGTCGACCTCGATCCCGCGACGCTGCCCGGATTCGGGGCGCACCAGGCGAAACTGGACTTCGCGGGTGCGGCGGCCCCGGTCACCGTCCGCTGGCGCGCGGAAGGAACTCCGGAAAGCGTTGCGCGACAGGTGACTCTGGGACCGAAGCCGACCAGGGCGGTCATCCGGTGGGTGGCCACCTCGCCGTTCGAACCCGGAATCCTCTGGCGCACGAACGGTCCCTGGTCGGAGCCGGTCGCGCCCCAGGACGGCTTGGTGATCGCCATTCCCGGCGATCCCGAGCCCGTGGTGGTCGAGGTCGACGGCGTTGAGCTGCGCTCCGACCCGGGCACGCCCGGCCGGTGGTCCTACGAGCCGGTGGGGCCCACGGTCGAGCTGGCGCGGGACGGCTCGCCTCAACTGTCCATTGTGGAGGCTGAGGGAATGGGCTTCCTCCAGCTGACCGCGCGGCTGGACCTCCCGGAGGGCACGCGCGCGCGACTGCTCAGCGAACTGCGGCGGCACGTGGACGCGACCGAGGTTCGGGCGGTTCCCGTTGCGGTGCAAGCGATCGGTCTCCAAGTGCGCGAGGCGGAGGCGTGGACCACGATCGCCGACGGTCGCGGTTCCGGGGTGCCGCCGTGGACCTCGGCGCTGTCGGCATCGCTGCGCGCCGACCGGTTGAGCGCGCTCAAGGCCGCCGTTGAAGGAACTCGGGGCAAAGCCCGGCTGCACGCCCGTTTCACGTTGCCCTCGGCGCACGTCGTCGACACCACCACCGACCTCGCCGATCTCCTCGGCTCGGCCTGAACCACCCGGAAGGACACGACCATGTTGCAGCTCCAGGGCACGATCGACACGCCCGCCGCCACCGTCTACCCCGATGATCGGGACGACCTGCTGTTCTACGCCCTGCCCAAGGTGCCGCTGCTGCGCCGCGACGCCCAGGGCAAGGCGGTGTTCAAGTTCGTCCAGTACCGCTCGCTGCGCCCGCTGCCCAGCGGCAAGCAGGGCGCGGCCCTGGTGTTCATGGACGTGGAGCTGGCGTTGCCGCCGGAGGCCGAGGCGGCGCTGCGCAACCAGCTCGCCGAGCAGGTCAACACCAGGCGCGGCCCCTCCAACAAGGTCAAGCCGGAGCACATCAAGCTGGGCAAGCCCCCGGTCACCAAGGCGTCGGTGACCGTGGACATCCTCGCCGCGAGCGGTGATCTCGTGCAGCGGGTCAACCACGGTGGCGTGCCGTCGATGTACGGCAACAACGTGGTGGCGCTGTCGGCCGAGCTGACCCAGTTCGGCGCGCCGATCTTCGCCGCGGCGATGAAGAGCCAGGGCGCGGGCGGCGTCCGGGTGGAGTACCAGTTCCAGTTCAACGCGCGGATGCCCCCGGTCTCGGTCGTGGGCACCTGGTTCGCCAGCAAGTTCTACAGCTTCGTCCAGGAGGTCGACTTCGAGGAGAACTTCTGGAGCGAGGACGACTACAGCGAGAAGGTCAGCGAGTTCTTCGTCAACTCCGAGTCGCGGGTGATCAACGTGGACACCGGCGAGCTGTCGCCGAGCGACCCGGCGGTGGCGAAGATGCTGGAGGTGATGGAGAACTCCGTCGCCCACCAGCTCGACGAGGCGGTCAAGCGCAACCTGATCGAGCAGATCCCGCCGGAGAACCGGGACTTCTCCAAGATCCGCGACGAGGACTTCGAGAACATCCGCCGCTCGGTCACGGTGAACAAGATCTCCGACGTGCGCATCGCCTACAACCGCAAGCAGGCGCTGCCGGTGGACGTGCGGCCGCAGGCGAACATGCCCTCGCTGGTCGGCCAGGGCTACACGTGGGAGGACTACTCGATCCTCGCCGACGTCGACGACCCGTTCTTCCGCCAGTTCAACCTGGCCATCCAGGTCAACGCCGAGTTCAGCAGGCTGCCGATCTTCAGCGTGGACGTCGACATCGACTACCCGCCGCACACCGCCAAGCACGGCATCAAGACCTTCACCTTCCGCAAGGCCGACGACATCGGCAAGTTCGACTCGTTCATGGACGGCGGCGGCACCAAGTTCAAGTACCGCTACGTGGTGCACTACACCGGCGAGAGCCGCACGTTCGACTCCGGCTGGCGCGAGCACGACGGGGACGATCTCAAGATCGACATTGACGACCTCGGTCTCTGGTTGGTCGACGTCGAGGTCGGTGACATGAACTGGCAGCAGGTCTCCCGCGCGGTTCTCACGCTGGAGCACCCGGCGGTGGCCTCGGGAACCCCGCCGGTGCACCGGTTCCAGATCGACGACAAGACGACCACCTTGCAGGTCAAGGAACTCCTGATGGAGCCCGCCAAGCCCTACGGCGGCTCGGTCAAGTTCTTCATGAAGGACGGCCGCGAGTTCGTCCGGCAGCTCAGCGACCTCAAGGGTCAGCGCTTCTACGTGGACGACCCGTTCTCGGTGACCCGCGAGGTGCTGCTGCGCACCAGGGGCGACTTCGACCGGGTGATCGACACCATCTTCCTCGACCTCACCTACACCGACACCGCCAACGGCTACGAGCAGACCGCCTCCTACGCGCTGTCGAAGAACCTGCGGTTCGACCAGTGGCGCTTCCCGGCGATCGACCCGCGCGGCGGGAAGATCACCTACCGCACGGTGACCACCTTCAAGGACGGTCGCACGGAGGAGAGCGGCGAGGTCGAACTGACCGGCAAGACCCTCGTGCTCGGCGTGGACTCCGCCGCGATCGAGGTCACCGTGATGCCCGATCTCGTTCCGTGGCAACAGGTCAAGCTCGTCAAGGTCGACCTGCACTACGCCGACCCCGCCAACCAGATCGACGAGCGGGAGAGCAGGACCTTCCGCATGGGGGCGCTGGAGGGCAAGGTCACCTTCGCCATCCGCGACCGCGCGCTCAACACCTACGAGTGGACGGCGACCTACTTCATGGCCGACGGCACCAAGCGCGTCGCGAACTCCGCGGGCCGGGTCGCCGACGAAGCGCTCGTGCTCGAACTGCCGAACGCCTGACGGGCGAGGGGAATCCGCTGTGCTGACCGAGAAACCGCCGTACTACTTCATCGACGGCGTCTCCGTGCTGCCGGATCACGCCGATCCGCTCCAGTTCTACTACCAGCCGCTCGCACCGCAGTTCGTCACGCGGCGCGAGGGGGCGCTGGAGATCCCGCAGCTGCTGTTGCTGGAGTACCGCTCTGCCGGGCCCTCCGGCGGGTTCCTCGACTTCGACGTGCACCTGGGGATGTCGCAGGAGAAGCTGACCTCCTTGGAGAACAAGCTGATGTCGCTGGCCAACCTCGGCCAGCGGCCCCGGCTGTCCCCGGTGCCCGTCGTCGACGGATCGATCACGCTGACCCTGTTCGGGCGCACCAGTTCCGACCCGGGCGGCTTCGTCCGCGCGATCCGGCACTCGGCGAAACCCGCGCTGTACGGGGACAACCGCGCCGCGTTCTCGGTGTCCCTGGACGAACGCGGAGTCACGTTGCTGCGCAAGGCGATGCTCGGCGAGAGCACGCTGATCGGCATCGGCTACAGCCTGGACTACCTCGCGCTGCGCCCGGCCTACCACGTCAAGCTCCAGATCGACTGGGACCGCACGCAGGACATCCTGGACGAGACCTTCGGCCAGGAGGGGCTGTTCACCAGCCTCCAGATCCAGGACGTGGTGGAGAAGCTGGAGGAGCGGCGCGCCGTCGTCTTCGACACCGACACGTTCGTGCCCGAGGACGACACGAGCACCGTGCTGGAGCGCAGGGACGCGGCCGTGGCCCGGGTCCGCGACATGATCACCGACGCGTTCTTCACCAGCTCGCTCGACCCGCTGCGCGAGGCCCCGGACGGCTGGGACCGCGCCAGCGAGGTGATCAAGTCGTTCTCGCCGCAGCGCGCAACACCCGGCGGGGTGTTCTCCTACCGGAAGCTGCACTACACGCGCATCGACAAGAAGCGCCTGGACGTCACCATCTCCGAGCGGAGCACGATCAAGCGGACGATCTACCCGCAGGGCCACCTCGCCGGGCTCTTCCGGGTGCTCGGCGCGGGCGTGGACCCGGCGAAACTGATCGTCCAGGTGGACGCGGACTCGGACTTCTTCAAGCGCCGCAAGGTGAAGCTCGTCTCGCGCGCGGACTTCGGCCGCGATCCCGTCCGCTCCATGACGGTCGAGCTGACCTACGGCGCCAACCAGACCAGGTCGCTGCTGCTGGACTCCGCTCGGCCGGAGGCTTCCGTCGAGTGGCCGTCCACTTTGGACGGAGAGGCCATGGTGTGGCCGGTGAAGGCGCAGTACTCCGTCGACCTCGCCCCGGTGACGGCGGGACAGCGGCCGACGAGACTGCGCTCGCTGCCGGTGGAGATCCTGGGCGAGGAGCACGAGATCCAGCCGCGCGAGCTGTTCGCCGAGGAGGCCGTTCCGGTGCTCACGCTGCCGCGCTTCCCGTTCGACCGCTATCCGAGGGTCGACGTGCGGCTGCGCTACGCCGACCAGGCCAACAGGATCGGCCAGGACGAGACCGTGCGGCTGACCGCGGCCAAGCCCACCGCGGAGTGGAAGCGCTTCCTGGTCGGGCCTCCGGCGGGGCCGGTCGTCGCGTCGATCACCTACCACGGCGCGGACGGGCGGGTGCACCAAGGCTCGCCGGTGGAGATCACCTCCGGGCAGGTCGACGTGCCCGACCCGTTCCCGGACCGGCTCGTGGTGAAGGTGGTGCAGGCGTTGTCCAACCAGGTCGAGCGCGCGTTCGTCGACCTCGTCTACGACGACCAGGCGCACGGCCAGCGGGTCGAGTCGACGATCGAGGTGCTGCCCGGCCAGACACCGGAGTCCTTCGTGGTGGACCGTGCCGATCCGTCCTTCCGCCAGGTGCGCTACCGGATCACCGTGCTGCGCAAGGACTCCTCGCTTTTCGAAGGCCCGTGGTCGTCCACGTTGGGCAATCGGCTCTTCGTCCGCGAGGACCTGCGCGGGCACCGTGCCGTCGTGCTGCGCGCTCCCGCGGACTTCGACGCGAAGGGGCTCAAGTTCCTTCGCGTCGAAGCCCGCGCGCGCGACGAGCTGGCCGGACTGTCCTTTGAGGACCAGGTCGAGTTCACCGGGCCGACCGGCAACCACGTGTTCGAGTTCGACTTCGTGGACCCGATGAAGGACGCCTACGAGCTGCGGATCTTCCGGATGTACCGCGACGGCATGTCCTCGCAGCAGGAGTGGACGCGCTACGACGTGGACGCTCTCACGGTGGGGGCTCAGTCTTTCGGAGCACAGGCATGATGCAGCTCGGCACGCAGTTCGAGGTCGACGGAGTGCAGGTCTTCGCCGACCACGCGGACCCCGCGCAGTTCTGGTACCTCGCGACGCAGGTCCGGCTCGGTCGGGGTACCGACGGCGGCCCGGCGTTCAGCATGATCAAGTATCGGCCCGCCGTCGCCGAGGGCGGAGTGCGCGGTGGTGGCTTCCTCATGTTCCAGTCCGAGGTCGTGCTGCCCCCGGCGACGCGCTCGCGGATCATGGCGCGACTGGCCGCCAAGGTGCCCTCCGGCACGCCGAAGCTCGCGCCCGCGCAGGTGGACTCCGGTTCCGTGCGCTGCCTCGCGCTCAACCTTGAGGGCAGCGGCGGCACCACCGCCCCGCCCGGCGCCTTCGCCCCGGTGACCAGGGTTCTCGGTGCCACCAAGCCGTCCATGCTCGGCGCGCAGACCGCCGCGTTCTCCCTGGCGCTGGACCAGGAGGGCGCCACGATCCTGCAACAGGCGTTCGAGAAGGCCGCGACGCCGATCGGGGTGATCTACGACTTCGAGTACAGCGCGCTCACCCCGGAGATGCGCATCGAGATCACGGCGGACTTCGAAAGGATCTACACACATTTCTCGGCAGGTGTCGAGGCGCAGCTGTACTGGGTGCGCGCGGGCATCGAGGCGGGCTTCGAGAAGCTCGTCCAGGACGGCGCGATCTCGGTCAAGGTCACCGACTTCACCGGCGCGACGAACCAGGCGGAGCGGGAGAAGTGGGCGCTGGACTTCTTCAAGGACGTGTTGCTGAAGCAGTGGTTCGAGCCGTCGCTCGACCTCGGCCAGCTCAAGGGACCCGCGCAGCCCGAAGGGCTCGACGACATCCTGAAGCGCTTGAAGGAGCTGAAGAAGCCCGCCGCGCCCGCGATGATGGCTGCCGCCGAGCAGCCGAAGGCGACGCTGGTGATCACCTCGCCGGACCCGATGCCCGAGGGATACGGCCTGAGCCTGGGCACGGCCGACGGGAACAAGGAAACCCTTGTGGTGAAGGGGCCTCCGGGCGCGGTGGTCACGGTGGACGGGAAGCCGCAGACCGTGGACGGTGATGGCAAGGTCGTGGTCGACGTCGCCCCGGGCAGCACGCATCCGGTGACCGTGGACTGGCCCGCGTCCGCTCCGGTCGACGAGACGTTCAAGCTGTTCTTCACCTACGACCAGCCGAAGGAGCCGGGTTTCTCGCCCACGCCGGGCAATCCCGTCTACAACTCCTACCTGCTCGGCAACCCCACGCCGCCCGACCCGAGGTTCTCGCAGAGCACCGCGCCCGGCAAGGAGTCGCCCACCGGAGCGGACGCGCTGCGCGACTGGCTGGAAAACCGCCTCGCAGAGCCGAAAAAGGTCGCGATCACCGCACACGCGAGCTTTGAAGGCGATACCAGCCCGGCCAAGGCCGACTTCAACCTGAAGCTGTCCCGTCGGCGTTTGGCCGTGGTGAAGGGAATCATCGCCAACCGGGCGACTGTCACCAGCGGTGAGGGCTTGGGCTTCAGCCGCGCTCAGGCCGCTGGGCGCAACGGCGACCAGGACGACCGCGTCGCGGAGATCACCGGCAAGGTCGCGGGGGAGCACCCCGCCGTCGCGATCCGCGCGACCCTGGCCCGTGCCGCCGCGCAGACCGATCCGCCGCCCACTGATCCTCCGCCCACTGATCCGCCGCCGACCGATCCTCCGCCCACCACGCCGCCCGCCGACTCGGGGCCGCACGCGCTGGTGTCCTTCAAGCTGAAGTTCCTCCGGCAGGAGGAGCGCAAGACGCTGAAGTTCGTCTACGACCGCCGAATGGTGGTGAAGCGCGGCTACGCGCCGCAGGGCTTCATCGGGCTGCTGCTCGACGAGATCCCCGACAAGGGCAAGTACTTCGTGCTCGTCGACCTCGCCGATCCGTTCTTCGAGAAGCTGGCGGTGGACATCGCCACCCCGGCCGACTTCGCCGATCTCGGGCTGTTCTCCACCGACGTCGCGATCGGCTACGGCGACCGGCGCCAGGAGTTCCGGCTCACCGCCGCCGAGCACGGCCCGAGGCGGTTCGAGACGTTCCTCAACGCGAGCTACGACCTGGACTTCTCCGTTGGCGTGCAACACCACTTCGACGCGAACTCCGGGTGGATCGGCGAGCGGCTGAGCTACGACGTCCCGGCCAGGCGCAGCGTCGACCGCACGCTGAAGGTCGACCCCGCCGACGACCTCGGCTTCCTGCGCCTTGAGGTGTTCCCGAACCGCGTCGACGCCGGGATCGTCACCGCGATCGACGTCGAACTGTCCTATGACGACGGTGCGAACTTCAGGCAGACCAACACCTTCCGCGTTCTCCCCGACTCGGCGAAGCAGCTCTGGAAGCTCCGACTGTCCAAATCGGACAAACGAACGTGGTCGGCCTCGTTCACCCACCACCTCAAGAACGGTGGCACCCGCAGGACCGGTCCGATCACCGGGACCGCGCCCTACCTCCCGGTGGACGACCCCTTCACCGATTCGCTGGACATCGTGGCCGTCCCGCTGTTCCCGGCCGGCACCGTGCGACAGGCGTTCCTCGACGTCACCTACGAGGACCCGGGCAACGCCTACCGCCGCGTCGAGCGGATCGAGCTGGCCGGGGACGCCGTCGAACCGGTGCCGCTGCGCATCGCCCTGCTCGACGGATCGCGACGGGTCTTCCGGCACCGCATCACCATCATCGGCACCGACGGCTCCCTGACGCAGCGGGCCCCGGTCGACGGCGAGGAGACCCTGATCGGTGTTCGGTGAAGATCGGCTCTTCCACGACCTCTGGCCCGGCACCGCCGTCCCGGAACCGCTGCGCGCGGCCGTTGACCGGCTCGGCGGCACGGCCTGGCCGGAGGTCGTGGGGAGCTGGAGCAGGCTCACCCCCAACGGCTGCCCGGTCGAGCTCGTCGCCGGTGCCGGGCCCCGGTGGACCACCGAGGTCGCCGGGCCGGAGTTCCCCGACTCGGAACGGCTCTCGCTGGCCGCCGAGCTGGCGGGGCTGCCGTCCACCGCGCTGCTGGCGTGGTTGCACGACCAGCAGCGCGGTGTCCCGCTGCGCTTCGGCGCGTGGCTCGGCGGCCCGTCGCCCAAGGTCTACGCCGAACTGACCGGCCCGGCCCCGCCCGCCCCGTACTCGCTGCCGATCCCCGGTGCCATGCCGCGCATGCTCGCGCTCGACCCCGTTCGCGGTCGCACCGAGCTGTACCTGGCGCTGCCACCCGTGGACCCGGCCGAGCTGGGCGGAGTCCTCGGCCCCGCCGCGCGCTGCCTGGCTTCGCTGCCCGACGGGCTGGCCAGGCTGCGCGGGCGTCGGCTCGGGTTGAGCGCGTGCTGGACCGGCGACGACGATCCCGAGCTGGCCCTGTTCGCCAGCGCCCGCACGCTGTTCCCGGCAGCCCCTTCGCTGCTGCACCAGCTCGTGCCCGCGCTGGCGACGGTCACCACGCCCCACCGGCTCGGCCTCGTGACGTTCAGGCTCAACCCCGCCGGCCTCGCCGCCGTGGTCGGCCTCTCACCCGTTCAGTCCAGCTTCTTCTGAAGCTCCCGCATCCCCGCCAGCCAGCGGTCGGTGTCCGCGCCGCGGTGCGCGTAGTACTTGGCGACATCGCCGTGCGGCAGAATCAGGAAACCGCCGTCCACCAAGGCATCCGCCGTGATCCGCGCGACCTCCTCCGCTTCGAGCGCGTTCGGCTTCAGCAGCAGTTCGCCCATCCGCCCGGTGTTCTCGATCATGTCCGTGCGAACCCCTTGCGGGCACAGGCACTGCACCGTGACGCCGCGGTGCCCGTAGGTCGCCGACAACCACTCCGCGAAGCTGAACGCCGCGTGCTTGCTCACCGAGTACGGCGCCGCCCCCAACGACATCAGCATCCCCGCCGCCGACACCGTGCTCAGGAAGTGCCCGCGCCCCCGCTCCAACCACGGCTCCACCAGCAGCCGCGCCGCGCGCACGTGCGACATCACGTTGACCTGCCAGGCCCGCTCCCACTCGCCCTCCGACGCCTCCGCCCCGCCGATCGGCGCGATCCCCGCGTTCGCGCAGTACAGGTCGATCTCGCCCAGCACCTCGCGCGCCCGCCCGATGAGCCGCTCCACACCCTGCTCCGAGGCCGCGTCCCCCGGCACCGCCGTCCCGCCCACCTCCTCCGCCACCCGCCGCGCCGCGTCCCCGTCCAGGTCGTTCACCACGACTCGGGCCCCGCGCCCCGCCAGCTCCCGCACCAGCGCCGCACCGATCCCGTTCCCGCCGCCGGTGACGACCACCCCGGCCCCGTCGAGCTGCATCCGATTGCTCCTTCTGGTCCAACTTCTCTGCTGTGGCATGAAAGGCGGCTCGCCGAGTGTCCCCTACCTGGGCCGTGTCCTGTAAATGGTCGAGCTGTGCGTCCCGGTCACGGTGTCGCTGGGGTTGGGGTGTCTTCAAGACCGGCAAACCCTGCTGTTGATCATCGTTAACCGCCGTAAACCCTGCGGTCTTGCGGGGTTTGTCGTCGTTGGAGACGGCTGGAGTGGGGGTTGGGTGGTCTTGAAGACCGGCGAACCTGATGACTTGCAGGACAGGCCCTAGTCCTCTAGGAGGCTCAGCCGTTCGCGCGCGGCCTTGCTCTGCTCCGGCACACCGAAGTTCAGAACGCCGAGGAACGCGGCGCGAGCGCTTTCCACATCGTGATGGCGGAGGAACAGGAGCCCCATGTTGTTCAACGCCATCGCGGACACCTCGGGGTGACCGTCGTCGATGGCCTGCTGGAAAAGTCGCCAAGCGCCAACTGAATCACCCGATGCTTGTCGAGCAGGCTCGCCAGGTGGATCAGGGCCCACGGCGCGTGATCGAGGTGGCCGGAGTCGATCGCGCGCCTGTACGCGGCCTTGGCCGCGGTGGTGTTGCCTTCCGCGTCGAACGTGGAACCCAGCTGGTTGTGGGCCAACGGTGTGAAGACGGGGTGTTGCGTGTCAATGACGCATTGCAGTGTGGTTCGCGGTGCCGAGCAGCACGGCCGAGGACGTCGGCCGGTCGGGGAGGCGCACGGGAGCGCTACTCGGCGGCGCCGTCGGTCCGCTCGATGCCGCCCTCGGTCCGGTCGATGACCCGGTGGGCGAAGGACACCGCGCCGGTCGCGGGCAAGCCCTCGATCTTCAACGTGGTCTCCTCGCCCTCGGAGCTGCGGATGGTGACCTCGACGTTGGACCTGCGCTGCCGCAGCCAGGTGCGGACCGCCATGGTGAGCGTCGCCGTCCCGCTGGAGGTCACCATCAGCAGGATGGTGTCGGCCAGTGCGCCCATCTCGCCCTCGGCCGGGACCGCGGGGGCGAGCCTCGGTGTCTCCAGGTCGTCCTCGCGCAGCAGCCAGGCCAGCAACGACCGCAACTCAGCGGCCGCGTCGTCGCCCTTGACGGTGATCCGGACCTGCTTCACGGGGCACCCCTCGACAAGATCGTTGGCCGATACCGGGCACGCTACCTCGGCGGTGGCGCCCGTCAGGGGGGAACCCGGGTGATCGCCTGAGCTTGACGGGCGTCGCGCCGTGGGGAATCCTCTCGTCCCATCCCCGCTGTAAAGGTTTCCAGTCGACCGGCGCGGCGCGGGCTGTAAACGTTTCCAGAACGGCCAGGAGCGGAGTCAGGGTGGCGAGCGCGGACGGCGGACCTGCGACGATCGAGACGATCGCGCGGCGGGCGGGCGTGTCCATCGCCTCGGTGTCCCGGGTGCTCAACGGGCTCGGCGGGCGACCGGACACGGTGCGCAAGGTCCAGGCCGCCGCCACCGAGCTCGGGTACGTGCCCAACGCGATGGCGCGCTCGCTGCGCGGGGGCCGTTCCGGGCAGATCGCCTTCGCCATGGAGGACATCGGCAACCCGGTCTACGTGGCGATGGTGCGCCGCATCCAGGCGGTGGCGAAGGAAGCCGGGTACCGCCTGCTGTTGCACTCCACCGGAGCCGACCGCGAGGAGGAGCTGCGCGCGCTGCGCAGCCTGGCCGACCGGCACACCGAGGGCCTGATCATCTCGCCGATCCGGATCACCCGGGACCACCTCGACGAGCTGAGCCGGGCCGTCGCGCCGGTGGTGGTGATCGGATCGCTGCCGGAGGGCGTGCGGCTGGACAACGTGCGCGTGGACTCCCGGGTCGGGGCCGCGATGGCGGTGGCGCACCTGGTCGGCATCGGGCGCAGGCGGATCGGTTTCCTCAACGGCCCCTTGGACACCGTGCCGGGCCAGGCGCGGTACAAGGGCTACCTGGACGGCCTCGCGACAGCCGGGCTCGGCGGCGAGGAGCTGGTGGAGTCCGGGCAGTTCCAGACGGACTCCGGTGCCGAAGCGGCGAAGCGGCTGCTGGCGCGCGTTCCTGACCTGGACGGCCTGTTCTGCGCCAACGACCTGATCGCGGTCGGGGCGCTGCGGGCACTGCGGGAGGCGGGTCGCCGCGTCCCGGACGACGTGGCGGTGGTCGGCATGGACGACACCGAACTGGCACGCGTCACCTGGCCGACCCTGACCAGCGTGGGGCTGGGGTCGGCGCGGCGCGGGGAGCTCGCGGCAGAGCTGCTCGTCGACCGGCTCGGGGAGGGCCGGGACCGCGAACCGAGGTGGGTGTCGGTGACACCCGAACTTGTCGCGCGAGAGTCCACCCGTTCCTAGGAAGGCATCCCCGCAGATGACCGTGCTGGCTGTGCGCAAGAAAGGCCCGCTGGGGCTGGAGCGCGACGCCTGGTTCCTGGTGCTCCCCGTCCTGATCCCGATCCTGTTGCTCAGCGTCGGCCCGTTGGTCTACGGCCTGCTGCTGGGTTTCACCAACGCGAGTTTCGGCCGCGAGTCGGTCACCGCGGTCACCGGCGTGGACAACTACGCCGACCTGGCGCGGGATGCGCTGTTCTGGGCCTCCTTCAAGATCGGCCTCATCTGGGCGGTCGTGGTGACGGCGTTGCAGTTCGTGCTGTCGCTCGGGCTGGCGTTGCTGCTCAACCAGAACCTGCGCCTGCGGTGGTTGGCGCGCACGCTCGCGCTGGTGCCGTGGGCGATGCCGGAGGTCGTCGTCGGCATCATGTGGCGGCTGGTCTACCACTCCGACGCGGGCGTGCTGAACCACACGCTGCGCGACGTGGGCCTGCTAGAGGACAACGTGGACTGGCTGGCGACCTTCGGCATGGCGCTGCCCGCGGTGATCGTGGTCGGTGTGTGGGCGGGGATGCCGCAGACCACCGTGACCCTGTTGGCGGGCCTGCAGAACGTGCCGAAGACGCTGCACGAGGCCGCCGCGATCGACGGAGCCGGGCCGCTGCGCCGGTTCTGGGTGGTGACCTGGCCGTCGCTGCGCCCGGTGGTCACGGCGATCACGGCACTGAATTTCATCTGGAACTTCAACTCCTTCGGCCTGGTGTACGTGCTGACGCAGGGCGGCCCCGGCGGCGAGACGCGGCTGCCGATGCTCTTCGCCTACGAGGAAGCCTTCAAGTACGGCCAGTTCGGCTACGCCGCCGCGATGGGCTCGGTGATGGTCGCGGTGATCGCGATCTTCCTCGCGGTGTACCTGCGCTCGCGGCTCAAGGAGGTCGACCAGTGAAGCGGACGGCCCAGTACCTCGCTCTGATCTGCTATCTCGTCTTCCTCGGGTTCCCCTTGGTGTGGTTGGTTTCCACGGCCTTCAAGGGGCCGCGCGAGCTCGCTTCGATCGACCCGACGTGGATTCCCCGCGAGGCCACAACGGCGAACTTCACCACGGCGTTCACCGAGCAGCCGTTGGTGCAGGCCGGGATGAACAGCCTCACGGTCGCGGTGTCCTCGTCGCTGATCACGATGGTGCTCGCGGTGCCCGCCGCCTACGTGCTGGCGCGCTACCGCTCCACGCTGACCAGGCTCACCACGGGCTGGATCCTGGTCAGCCAGATGTTCCCGTTCGTGCTCGTGATCATCCCGTTGTTCCTGCTGCTCAAGAGCTTCTACCTGGTGGACTCGCAGGCCGGGCTGATCATGGTCTACGTGGTGTGGAACCTGCCCTTCACGCTCTGGATGCTCCAGGGGTACGTCCGCGCGATCCCGCCGGAGCTGGAGGAAGCCGCCTCCGTCGACGGTGCTTCGAAGGGGAGGGCGTTGTGGCACATCGTCTTCCCGTTGCTCATGCCCGGTCTCGTCGCGACGGTGATGTTCTCCTTCATCAGCGCGTGGAACGAGTTCTTCTTCGCGCTCGTGCTGCTGAAGACGCCGGAGAAGCAGACGCTTCCCGTGCTGCTGACCCGATTCCTGGGTGCGGAAGGTGTCGCCGACCTCGGGCCGCTCGCCGCCGCAGCGCTGCTGACCACGATCCCCAGCCTGCTGTTCTTCATGTTCATCCAGCGCCGGTTGACCGCCGGCATGCTCACAGGGGCGGTGAAGGGATGACGCGCCTGGTGCTCCTGCTGGTGCTCGCGCTCGTCGGGTGCTCGACCGCGCCGAAGTCCGACGTGGTGAAGCTGCGGTTCCTCAGCCTGGCCTGGCAGAAGGACTCCGTCGCGGTGAACAAGCAGATCGTCGCGGAGTGGAACCGCACGCACCCCAAGGTCCAGGTGGAGTACGTCCCGGGCAGCTGGGACAGCATCCATGACCAGCTGCTCACCTCCTTCGCCGGTGGTGAGGCGGCCGACGTCATCCACAACTCCTCAGACGACCTCTCCGAGTTCGCCCACGGCGGGTACCTCGCGGACCTGACCACGTTGCTGCCGCCCGGGTTGAAGGCCGACATCCCCGAAGCCACCTGGGAGACAACGCGGTTCAAGCAGGGCGTGTACGGGGTGCCGTTCCTCCAGGAGCCCAAGGTGATCCTGGCCAACCGCGCGCTGCTCACCCAGGCGGGCGTGCGCGTCCCGACCCCGGACAAGCCGTGGAGCTGGGACGAGTTCGCCGAGATCACCAAGAAGCTGACCAAGGACACCAGCGGCGACGGCAAGACCGACCAGTACGGTTTCGCGTGGCCGATGAAGCAGCCCGTCAGCACGATGCTCAACCTCGCGCTGAACTTCGACGGGAAGTTCTTCTACCCGCATGACGGCAAGCTGCTCGCAACCGTCGGACCGGCCGAACGCGAAGTGCTGCAACGGGTTCACGCGCAGCTGCACACCGACGGATCTGCGGCGCCAGGCGCGCTCGGCATGAGCGGATCGGACTCGTTGCCCGGCTTCTTCGCGGGCAAGTACGCGATGGTCTTCCTCGGACTGTCCTACCGGCAGCAGATGCGCCAGCAGGCGCCGAAGGGCTTCGACTGGGTGACCCTGCCGCCGCTCAGCGGGACCGGGCCGGAGCAGGGCGTCAGCCCGCAGACGCTGTCGATCTCCGAGGACAGCCCGCACAAGCGCGAGGCCATGGAGTTCATCGACTACCTCGTCAACCCGGCCAACACCGCGCGGCTTGCGCTGGGCGACTGGATGTTGCCGACCAGCACCAAGGCGATGGCCGCACCGGAGCTGAACGTGGAGCAGTTCGGCTGGAACGTCGGCGTCGCGGCGGGCGCGTCGCTGCGGACATCGCCGTCGCAGCGCGTGCGCGGCTACGCGGAGTGGAAGGACAAGATCGCCACTCCGGCTTTCCAGCAGTACTTCCGCAACCAGATCAGCATCGACGAGCTGAGCCGCAAACTGACCGAGGACGGTAACCGAGTGCTGGCCAGGTACCAACGATGACGGCAGAGAGGGCGAGGGGCGCGCTGCTTGGGCTCGCTGTCGGTGACGCGCTCGGCGCACCGGCGGAGAACCTCTCGCGCGCGGAGATCGCCAGGCGCTGGGGTCGCGTGGAGGGCTTCATCTCCGACGATCCGGTCGGCACCGACGACACCGAGTACGCGGTGTTCTCCGCGCTGCTGCTCATCAAGCACGGCGCCGCGCTGACGCCTTCGGACGTGGAGAAGGCGTGGCGGGAGTCCATTGTGGACCAACCGCTCAAGGGTGCGGGGTTCAGCGAGCGCGGCACGGTGGAGAACCTCCAGCACGGGCTCTCCGCGCCGCTCAGCGCCCAGCACCGGCACAGCTGGAGCGACGGCCTTGCCATGCGCGCAACGCCTTTCGGAGTGTTCGCGGCGGGAGACCCCAGCGAGGCGGCGCGCTTGGTCGCGGTGGACGGCTCGATCAGCCACGACGGCGAGGGCGTTCTGGGCGGTCAGGCCGTCGCGGGTGCAGTGGCCGCCGCGATGGGCGGGGCTTCGCTGAAGGAGGCGATCTCCGCTGGCCTCGCGGTGATCCCCGAGGACTCCTGGACCTCGCGAGCGATCCGCAGAGCCGTTGCGGCGCAAACGGAAGAGGCGATTCTGGACGCGGTCGTCGTGCGCGACTACCCGTGGACGGACCTCGCTCCTGAGGCCGTCGCGCTGGCCTTCGGAGCACTCGTGCTGGCGGACGGCGATGTCCGCGCCTCGATCCTGACCGCCGTGAACATGGGCCGCGACGCGGACACCACGGCGGCCATCGCGGGTGCTGTCGCTGGCGCGCTCAACGGAGAAGCCGCCGTTCCTCGGGAGTGGTCCGAACAGATCGGTCCGGTGCGCGGAGCCTGCATCAGCGCTGTCACCGGGCACCACATCGCCACCGTGGCAACCGAGCTGCACGCCGCGCCCCGCCGTCGTGCGGCCCCGGCTCAGCCCGTGCGCGAGGTGGCGTCGCTTCCCGTTCGCCACGCGCGAGGGAGGACGCAGGGCGGCAGCGTGGTCGGCGCGCTGATGGGCCTCGCGGTCGGCGATGCGCTCGGCTGGCCCGCCGCGAAGCACCGCGCGGGGCTTCTGCCAGCGTGGACCCGGCGCCTGGCAAGGGAACTGGACACCTTCGCCGAGGAGCACGGGGTGAGCAGCCTGCCTGTGCCGATGGCGTTGAACCAGCCGACCGACGCGCTCCGGCTCGGCCCCTCCGACGACGCCGAGTGGGCCGTTTTCGCCGCGCTGGCGGGAATGGGCGGAGCCGGCGGAGTGCGCGAGGCGTGGATCGAGGTGGCGGAGTTCAAGCGGCCCTTGTCGGCGCGGATCTCCGTCCGCGCGGGGCTGGCGAACCTGGCCGCCGGGCTGCGTCCGCCCGCGAGCGGCCACGACAACCCGCACTTCTTCGACGACGCGGCCTGTGCTCGCGCCGTTGGGCTGGCGACGTTGTGGCCGGGCGATCCGGCTGCCGCCGCCGAGCTGGCCGAGGTCGACGCGCGGCACACGCAGGACGGCGATGGCGTTCTCGGAGCGCGGGCGATGGCTGTGGCGATCTCTTCCGCGCTCGGCGGAGCGACACCGGCCGAGGCTGTGGACGCGGCGCTGCTTGAGCTCCCGGACGGGACGGAGATCGGCCGCAACGCACGCCGAGCTGTCCACTATGGACGGCACAGCGACACGTTCAGCCTGATCCCGTTGCTGGAGAACGGTGTCGTCGACCACGTGTACAGCTACGGAACCGCCGCGGCGGAGACCGTGCCGGTCGCGCTGGCGTTGGTGCTGGCGTCCGGGGCTCGGTTTGGCGAGGCGGTCTCGGCCGCCGCGTGCCTGTCCAGGCTGGCCGACTCCGCGCCCGCGCTGACCGGAGCCCTGGCTGGGGCCCTGTCCGGATCACTGTCCGGCGACGTGCCGATGACGTGGCGGGCGAGCTGCCGCGAGCTGCGCGGCACGAGCCTGCCGTGGCTGGCCGGAACGGATCTGATCGACCTCGCGGGCCGAATCTCCGCCCGCGGCAACTGAAGGAGGAGAAGGAGCAGTGTCGAAACCCCTGGAGGACCGCGCCAAGGGCTGCCTGGTCGGGGCCGCCGTCGGTGACGCGCTCGGCGGGCCCGCCGAGGGCTGGACGCCGGAGGACCTGGTCGAGCGCTACGGCGGTCGCATCCAGGGGATCGTGCCGCCCTTCTACGAGAACTGGCGCGACGCGCGGCCGATCGCGCCGTACCACAAGGGCGACGGCAACGTCACCGACGACACCCTGATGACCCACGCGCTGGTCCGGGTCTACACCAAGGTGCGTGACCACATCGACGCGTACTCCATCGCCGAGCACCTCGTGCCCGAGCTGATCGGGACCAAGGTGTGGATTCCCGAGCTGGAGGCCGAAGCGCTTCCGCTGCAACGCATCTTCCTCGCCGAGAAGTGGATCGTTGCGCGTCTGCACTACGGGCACGTCGATCCGCGCGAAGCCGGGGTGGGCAACATCGTCAACTGCGGCGCCGCGATGTACATGGCGCCGGTGGGCGTGGTCAACGCGGGCAACCCGGACGCCGCCTACGCCGAGGCGATCGAGGTCGCCGGGCCGCACCAGTCCAGCTACGGCAGGGAAGCCGCCGCGGTCTTCGCCGCCGGTGTCGCCTCAGCGTTCCGTCCACAGTCCACAGTGGACACCGTCGTCGCGGATTGCTTGCGACTGGCCAAGGACGGCACGCGCGCTGCCATCGAGTCGGTGTGCGAGGTCGCGTCCAAGCACGACGACTGGGAAGCCGCGATCCCCGCGCTGCGCGATGCCGTCGAGCCCTTCGACACGGTCGGGCCGGAGTACCGCAAGCCCGGCCTCGGCGCGCGCAGGCCCAGCAGGCTGCACTCCATCGAAGAGCTGCCCATCGCGCTCGGCATGCTCGTGGTGGCGCGCGGCGACACGCGGGGCACGATCCTGGGCGGGGTCAACTACGGCCGAGACTGCGACTCGATCGCGAGCATGGGCGGCGCGATCTCCGGTGCGCTCAACGGGATCGACGACGTGCCCGCTGACTGGCGCGAGCGTGTCGCCGAGGCCAGCAAGCTCGACCTGGAAGCTCCCGCCGTCGCGCTGGCGGAGGTCGCCCGCGAGATCTTCGACCGAGACGTGCGCCGTCGCCGCGAGCACGAGGACGCCTTCCGCGTGCTGCTCGCCGGGCGGGCGTGATGCGCCTGTCCTGGGTGCAGCCCGAGGACCTGGTGGGTCACGAGCTGCGGCAGGCCGAGGAGGACGGCCGCGACGCGAAGGCCGTCGCGCGGCGGTGGCTCGCCGCTGGAGGAGAGCTGAGCCCGGCCCTCGCCGGGGCTTCGACGGAGCGTGCTTCCGCCGAGCTCCGGGAGTTGGCGGGGGAGCTGCTCGACGAACTGGCGCTGCTGCCCGGCGTGGCCGACCCGACGGGTTTCGCCGAGATCAAGTCGCAGTGTCCACAGTGGATGGACGACTGCGGCTCTTCCGCTCCTTCGCTGGACGCGGTGCACGGAGCCTGGCTCGGTCGTGCGGTCGGTTGCCTGCTCGGCAAGCCGGTGGAGAAGATCCCCCGCATCGGGATCGAGGAGATCGCCCGCGCCACCGGCAACTGGCCGATCCAGCGCTACTTCACCGAGATCGGGCTCTCCGAGGCGATCGCCGCGCGGTGGCCGTGGAACCGCCGCAGCAGGCCGACGAGCCTCATCGAGAACATCGACGGCATGCCCGAGGACGACGACCTCAACTACCCGCTGCTCGCGCTGATGCTGGTGGAGCGCAGCGGTTTCGCCTTCACCACCGAGGACGTCGCCGATCTGTGGCTCGCCGAGCTCCCCGCCGGGCGGACGTTCACCGCTGAGCGCATCGCCTACCGGAACCTGTTGCTCGGCCACTCGCCTCCGGAGACGGCGAGCTACCGCAATCCGTTCCGCGAGTGGATCGGCGCGCAGATCCGGGCCGATCTGTTCGGGTGGATCAACCCCGGCAGGCCGGGTGCGGCGGCTGAGATGGCGTGGCGCGACGCGGTGCTCAGTCACACCGCGAACGGCGTGTACGGCGCGATGTTCGTCGCCGCGGCTGTTTCCGCCGCTGCCGTGCTGGAGGAGCCCGTGGAATGGCTGGAGGCAGGGCTCTCCGTGGTGCCTCCGCAGTCCCGCCTTGCCGTCGCGGTGCGGCATGCAATCGTTGCCGCCCAAGAAGAATCGAACTGGAGCCGCGTTCTCGACCGACTCTACGACCACAACGGGCACCTGCACTGGGTGCACGCGGTCAACAACTCCGCGCTCGTGGCGGCGGCGGTCGTGCACGGCGGCGGTGATTTCGAGGCGTCGATCTGCCGTGTTGTCGCCGGTGGCTGGGACACCGATTCCAACGGCGCGACAGTCGGTTCGCTGCTCGGCGTGCGGCTCGGCGCGGCGGCGCTGCCGGAGAGCTGGACGGCTCCGCTGAAGAACCGGCTCGCGACGAGCGTCGGCGGGATGGACGGCATCGCCTTCGACGAACTCGCTGCCCGGACTGTCGCTGTCGCTGGGAAGGGGAAGCGATGATTGTCATTCTTGGCAGTGCGAGCATGGATCTGACGACCTACGTCGCGGTCGCGCCCGCGCTCGGCGAGACCGTGATGGGGCGCGAGTTCCGCACGGTTCCCGGTGGCAAGGGCGCGAACCAGGCCATCGCAGCCGCGCGGGCGGGCGGTCGCGTCGCGATGATCGGCGCGGTCGGTGACGATTCGTTCGGTGAGCCGGTGCGGCAAACGCTCGCGGAGTCCGGAGTGGACGTCGCCGGAGTGCGCACCGTGCCTGGGCCGACCGGTACCGCGCACATCGTGGTTGACGACAACGGCGGCAACTCCATCGTGGTGGTGCCGTCGGCCAACGCGGCGATCACCGGCACCGAGGACGGCGACGCAGAGCTGATCGCCGCCGCCGACTTCCTGCTGTTGCAGCTCGAAGCGCCTCTGTCCGCCGCTGTCGCGGGCGCCGAGGTCGCCAGGGCCAACGGCACGACGGTCGTGCTCACCCCGGCTCCGGCACAGGAACTTCCTGAGGCACTTCTGTCCAATGTGGACATCATCGTGCCGAATGAGCACGAGGCTCGCGCACTGTCCGGAGTGGACGATCTGGACAAGACGATCGAGTGGTTGCTGGAGCGGGTTCCCGTTGCCGTTGTGACTCTCGGCGAGCGGGGCAGCCTCTACGCGGCGCGCGGCGAAGAACGGGTTCGGGTGCCCGCCTTCTCGGTGACCGCCGTCGACACCACGGCCGCCGGTGACACGTTCGTCGGCGCGCTCGCGGTGGCGCTGGTCGAGCAGAAGCCGGTCGTCGAGGCGTTGACCTGGGCCAGCGCGGCGGCTGCCCTAGCGGTTCAGCGGCCCGGTGCGTCCAGCTCGATGCCCGAACGAGCCGAGATCGAAGCGCTGGTGGAGGGAGGACGGCGATGAGCGGACCGCTCGACGGACTGCGGGTCCTGGACATGTCCACCCTGTTCGCGGGGCCGCTCGCGGCGACCCTGCTCGGTGACTTCGGCGCCGAGGTGATCAAGGTGGAGCACCCGCGCAGGCCCGATCCCGCCCGGGGCCACGGCCCGGCCAAGGACGGCGTCGGCCTGTGGTGGAAGCTGCTGGGGCGCAACAAGAAGACCACCACCATCGATCTGTCCTCTCCGGACGGTCAGGAGCTGGTGCTCAAGCTGGTCGAGACCTGCGACGTGGTGATCGAGAACTTCCGCCCCGGTACGCTGGAGCGCTGGAACCTCGGCTACGACCGGCTTTCCGAGGTCAACCCCGGCCTGGTGCTGGCGCGTGTCACCGGCTTCGGCCAGTTCGGCCCGTCCGCGCGCCGCGCCGGATTCGGCACGCTGGCCGAGGCGATGAGCGGGTTCGCCGCGATCACCGGCGAGCCGGACGGCCCGCCGACGCTGCCGCCGTTCGGGCTCGCCGACTCGATCAGCGCGTTGACCACGGCGTACGCGGTGATGGCCGCGCTGAACGGGCGCGCGAGCACCGGCAAGGGCCAGGTGGTCGACCTCGCGATCATCGAGCCGATCCTGACCGTGCTCGGACCGCAGCCCATCTGGTACGACCAGCTCGGCTACGTGCAGCCGCGCACCGGCAACCGGTCGATGAACACCGCGCCCCGCAACACTTATCGGACCTCCGACGACAAGTGGGTCGCTGTGTCCACGTCCGCGCAGAGCATCGCCGAGCGCGTCATGCGGCTCGTCGGCCGGGAGGACCTGATCGAGCAGCCGTGGTTCGCCTCCGGAGTTCAGCGCGCCGCGCACGCGGACGTCCTCGACGAAGCCGTCGGCGGGTGGATCGCCAAGCACACGCGCGATGAGGTGATGGAGGAGTTCGAGCGCGCTGAGGCCGCCGTCGCGCCGATCTACGACGTGCGCGACGTGCTGGAGGACCCGCAGTACGAGGCGCTCGGCACGTTGCAGCGCGTGCCCGACCCCGAGCTGGGCTCGGTGCTCATGCAGAACGTCCTCTTCCGGCTCTCCGAGACGCCCGGCGAGATCCGTTGGGCTGGCCGGCCGCACGGCGCGGACACCGACGAAGTGCTCGGCGGGCTTGGACTTTCCCCGTCGGAGATCGCTTCTCTTCGGGAACGAGGTGTCGTGTGATCACGTGGCTCTACGTCCCCGCCGACCGCCCGGAGCGCGTGGTGAAGGCGTTCGCGTCCGGCGCCGACGTGGTGATCGTCGACCTTGAGGACGCGGTCGCTCCGGATCGCAAGTCCTACGCCCGCGACGCCGCGAAGGACCTGTTGTCCTCGCCGACCCCCGTTCCGGTTCACGTCCGGATCAACGCATTGGACGGCCCGCTCGCCCCTGCTGACCTTTCCGCGCTCGCCGGATTGCCCGGGGTTCACGGGTTGCGGTTGCCCAAGGTGGTTGATCCGCTCGTGGTGCAACGGGTTTCCGCGCAGGCGCCCGGCTTGGCGTTGGTGCCGTTGCTGGAGTCCGCGCTCGGCGTGGAGCGTGCTTTCGAGATCGCCTCCGCCGGTGTCGCCGGAATCGCGTTGGGGGAGGCCGACCTCTCCGCCGACCTCGGAGTGTCCACTGAGGACGGACTGACGTGGGCGCGGAGCCGCGTCGTCCTCGCCGCGCGGGCCGCCGGGCTCGCTCCTCCCGCGCAGTCGGTCTACCCCAACGTCCGCGACCTCGAAGGGCTGCGCCGCTCGTGCGAACGCGGCCGCGCACTGGGCTTCCTCGGCCGCGCCGCGATCCACCCCGCGCAGCTGGAGACGATCGCCCACGCCTACCGCCCGACGGAAGCCGAGCTGGCCCGCGCCCGCGAGATCGTCGAAGCCGCCGCCACCGACGCCGGCGCGCTCGCCCTGCCCGACGGCCGCTTCGTCGACGCCGCCCTGGTCGAAGGCGCCCGCCGCACCCTCTCCCAAGCCGAAACCCACCCCCCACGCTGACGTACCCAATGTGACATTTGTTTCGCCAGACGTAACCAATGCCGCATTGGTTACGCCCCCACCCACCCCCGCGCCTCCACGCCCCACCCCCTCCAAGCCCCGAACGACCCCTTCAGGTACTTGAGCGCACCAAACGACCCGTTCAGCGCTCCCAGTGCACCAAACGACCCGTTCAGCGCGCTCAACGCACCAAACGAGGCGTTCGCGTGGGCGGGGGCACTGCGGCTTAAGCGCTGAATGACTCATTGAGGTACTTGAGCGTCCCGAATGACTCATTCAGGTACCTCAACTCCCCGAAGGAGTCATTCAGGGAGTTCGGGCCAGGGCGGAGTGGGTGGCGCGCGAGGTGAGCACGTCGGCGATGTGGTTCTCGGCCCAAGCCTTGATGGTGGCGAGCACGGGGAGCAGTGACACGCCGAGCGGGGTCAGCTCGTAGTCGACGCGCGCGGGCACGCTGGCGGTGACGGTGCGCGTGAGCAGGCCGTCCTGCTCGGCGGAGCGCAGTGTGTGCGTGAGCATCTTCTGGCTGGCGCTGGGCAGAGCGGACCGGAGTTCGCTGTGCCTGCGCGGACCCGACGCGAGCTGGCTGACCACCAGGGCCGTCCACTTGTCGCCGATCATCGACAGCACGTGGTGCGTTGGACAGTCCGCGAGGAACAGCTCGTGGTCGGCCTTGTCCACCTCGCGGCGCTGCTGCGCGGTCATCGTCGTCACGTCACTCGCTCCTCCCCAAGGCACTTCAAGGTGCCTCCTTCCGCGCAACACCCACCCGCCGCAGGCTGTTCCCACACGAAGGAGGAACACCTTGCGAGTCATCGAAATGTCCGAGTACGGCGGTCCTGAAGTGCTGCGACTGGCCGAGCGCCCGGAGCCCGCGGCGGCCCCGGGGCGGGTGCGCGTGCGAGTGGCCGCCAGCACGATCAACCCGGTGGACCAGGCGGTCCGCGCCGGGTTCATGGGGGACTACCCGAAGCCGATCGTCCTGGGGTGGGACCTGGCGGGCACCGTGATCGAGGACGCGGAGGGCTTCCGCGCGGGCCAGCGCGTCGCGGGCATGGTGCCGTGGATCGCCTCCGCCGATCACGCGGGCACCTACGCCGAGGTCGTCAGCGTCGAGCCGGGGTGGCTGGCGCCGCTGCCGGACGGCATCTCCCTGGACGAGGCGGCCACGATCCCGCTCAACGCGCTCACCGCGAGCCAGGCCCTCGGCCTGCTGAACGTCCACAGTGGACAGAGCCTGCTGGTGACCGGGGCGAGCGGGGCGGTCGGCGGCTACGCGGTGCAGCTCGCCGCGCGGGCCGGGGCGCACGTCGTCGCGGTGGCCTCGGCGGGGGACGAGAGCCACGTGGCGAGCCTCGGCGCGAAGGAGGTGATCGGCCGCGACGACCTGGGCGGCCAGCGGGTGGACGCGGTGTTCGACGCGGGGACCGCTGGGCCGTCGCTGATCGGCGCGGTCCGTGACGGCGGCACCTTCGTCGCGGTCATCCCGCCGGGCCTGCCGGAGCCGGAGCGCGGGATCCGCGTGGAACGCGTCAACGTGGTGCCGGACGCGGCGAAGCTGCGCGAGCTGGTCACCGCGGGGTTGACCACGCGGATCGCGGACGTGATCCCGCTCGCCGACGCGGCCGAAGCGCACGCCAGGGCCGCCGCAGGTGGCCTGCGCGGCAAGCTGGTGTTGCGGGTCAGTCGAGGATGAGCCCTCCGCCCGGCCCGTCGAACTGCGCGATGAGCTGGGGTTTGCGGCCCTGCTCCACGGTGTAGGCGATGCCGAGCGAGCGCAGTGCCGCGCCGAAACGAACGGGCTGCGGGTGCCGGACCGTGAGGGACAGCAGCCGCAGCCCGCTCGGCAGGCTCGCGCTCGGGTGCACGGTGGTGCCCCAGTCGATGAAGGCCGGGTTCAGCTCGTCGGAGCCGGAGTTGGTCAGCCGCCAGGACAACTTCGTCCCGTCCGGGCGCTCGCGACCCATCTCCACGGCGTCACCCGGCTCCAGCCCGACGCCGCGCGTGCGTGTGATCATCCCGGGCAGGTCGGTGGTCCGGAAAACCCAGCCCACCAGCCTCGGCTGCTCGATCCCGTCGACGCCGAAGAGCCGGGGGCCGCGCGGGGCGGGCTGGCCGGGATCCGGCGCGATGATCTCCAGGAACGCGCGGTTGTCCAGGGAGATCAGGGCGTTGTGCGTGCCCAGCCCCCGGTGCCGTCCGCCGGGTGTCGCGCGCAGGCCGGTCAGTCGCGTCAGTTCGGCGACACCGTCGTCGAGATCGGGTACCGCGTAGACCAGGTGGTCCAGCATGTGGCCGCTCCGAGGCTGCTCGGGGAAGCGCCGACCGTATCGGCAGGCCCACCGCGCTGCCCAGGGTTCGGCGGAAAAATCGGCGAAAACCCGAAGAATCCACAATGGACGCCGCAGGGGGCGGGCTCGAATCGTGATGCGGACCTCCTCGTGGCCGGACGCGTCCTCCGATAGTGTTTTCGGCATGCCGAAACTTCGAGTCATGGCTCGCCGAAAGGGTGTCGCGGGGGTGTTGGCCGCCGTGCTGCTGGTCGCGGGCTGCTCGGATTCCCGTGGTGGTGGGGAGCGCAAACGCGTTCTGACGACCTTCACGGTGCTGGCGGACATGACGAGGGCGGTCGCCGGGAACACCGTCGACGTGGAGTCGATCACCAAGCCGGGTGCGGAGATCCACGAGTACGAGCCGACGCCGAGCGACCTCAAGAAGGGCTCGCGCGTGGACCTGGTTCTGGAGAACGGACTCGGTCTGGAGCGGTGGTTCGACCGCTTCGTGCGCGACGGGAAGGCCAAGCGCGCCACGCTCAGCGCCGGGGTCGAGCCGATCCCGATCCGCAGCGGCCAGTACGAGGGCAAGGCCAACCCGCACGCGTGGATGTCCCCGGCCAACGCGCGGATCTACGTGCGCAACATCGTCACCGCGCTCTCCGAACTGGACCCGCCCAACGCGCCGGTGTTCAAGGCCAACGCGGAGCGCTACGAGGCACAGCTGACGGAGATCGACACGTTCCTGCGCTCCGAGCTGGGCAAGCTCCCAGTCAACCAGCGCGCGCTCGTCACCTGCGAAGGCGCCTTCTCCTACCTCGCCCGCGACGCCGGTCTGCGCGAGGCCTACCTGTGGCCGGTGAACAGCGACGAAGAGGGCACGCCGCAACAGATCGCGGCGACGGTGACCTTCGTCCGGCAGAACGCCGTTCCCGCCGTCTTCTGCGAGTCCACGGTCAATGACAAGGCGCAGCAACAGGTTGCGCGCGAGACCGGCGCGAGGATGGGCGGCACGCTCTACGTGGACTCGCTCTCCGAGGAGGGCGGGCCCGTGCCGACCTACCTCCGCCTGCTGCGCTACGACGCCGAGACCGTCGTCTCCGGGCTTACAGGAGGGCGCAGATGAGCACCGCTGTCACCGCGCGCGGCGTCACCGTCCACTACGGCGACGTGCTCGCCCTCGATGATGTCGACATCACCGTGCAGCGCGGGCGCATCTGCGGCCTGCTGGGCATGAACGGCTCCGGGAAGTCGACCCTGTTCAAGTCGCTGATCGGCCTGGTCAAGCCCGATCGCGGCACGATCACCTTGCACGACAAGGACCCCGCCGCGGCGCGCCGCGAGGGACTGATCGCCTACGTGCCGCAGTCCGAGGCCGTGGACTGGGCGTTCCCGGTCCGCGTCGTGGACGTCGTCGCGATGGGTCGCTACGGTGCGCTCGGCGGTGCCAGGCGGCTCAAAGCGGCCGATCGAGCCGCCGTGGACGCGGCGCTCGAGCGGGTCGGGCTGAGCGATCTGGCGGGCAACCAGATCGGTGAGCTCTCCGGTGGGCAACGCAAACGTGCTTTCGTGGCAAGGGGAATCGCTCAGGACGCGCGCCTGCTGTTCCTCGACGAGCCCTTTGCCGGAGTGGACAAGCGATCCGAGGCCACGATCGTCGAGCTGCTGCGCTCCCTGCGCGACGAGGGCCGCACGATCATCGTCTCCACCCACGACCTCGCGGCCGTGCCCGCGCTGTGCGACGAGGCGATTCTGTTGCGGCGCAAAGTGATCCTGCACGGAGACATCGACACCGCGCTCTCCCCGGAGCACCTGGGCAGGGCGTTCGGCTTGGACGGAGTGGTCACGTCGTGAGCGCCGACGTGATCTTCTCAGCGGAGGCGCCATTATGACAGTCGTCGACTGGCTCACCGAGCCGTTGCAGTTCGACTTCATGCGCAGAGCCCTGCTCGTCAGCGCGGTCGCCGGGCTGGTGTGCGCGGTGCTCTCGTGCTGGGTGACGCTCATCGGCTGGTCGCTGCTGGGCGATGCCATCGCGCACGCGGTGCTGCCCGGTGTGGTGCTCTCCTACATCTTCGGGCTGCCCTTCGCGGTGGGCGCGTTCGTGTTCGGCGGTATCGCGGTGACGCTGATCGGCGTGGTCAGGGACACCACGCGGATCAAGGGCGATGCGGCGATCGGAGTGGTTTTCACCGGCCTGTTCGCGCTCGGGCTCGTGCTGGTGTCCAAGACGCCGAGCCAGATCGACCTCAACCACATCCTGTTCGGCAACGTCCTCGGCGTCTCCGACAGCGACATCGCGCAGGTGCTCGGCATCGGCGCGCTGACTCTGGCAGTGGTTTTCTACAAGCGCCGCGACCTCACGCTCTACGCCTTCGACCCGGTGCACGCGCACGCGATCGGCCTGCGCCCCAAGCGACTCGGCGCACTGCTGCTGATGCTGCTCGCGCTGACGGTCGTGGTGGCGTTGCAGGCGGTGGGCATCATCCTGGTCTCCGCCATGCTGATCACACCGGGCGTCACCGCCTACCTGCTGACCGACCGCTTCGAGCGCATGATCGCGATCGCGGTGGCTGTCTCGGTGAGCAGCTGCGTGCTGGGCACCTACCTGAGCTTCCACGCCGACAGCTCCACCGGCGGCACGATCGTGCTCTGCCAGGCCGTCGTGTTCTCGGTGGTCTACCTGTTCGCGCCGCGCAGGGGAGTGCTGGCGAACTGGAGAAAGCGCCGCGCGGCGACCTCCGTAAAGTAGGGGCATGGCGACCAAGCGGCCCTCGTCTTCGATCGAGGACTACCTGCGCGCGATCTACGGGCTCGTCGAGCGCGGGGTAGAGGTCAGCAACGCCACCCTCGCCAAACGGCTCAAGGTCAGCCCCTCGTCGGTCTCCGGCATGGTCGCCAAGCTCGCCGACCTCGGCCTGGTCACCCACGTGCCCTACCACGGCGTCGAGCTGACCGAGCCCGGCAGGCGCGCCGCGTGCGACGTGCTGCGCAGGCACCGGCTGATCGAGCTGTACCTGGTGGAGGAGCTGGGCTACACCTGGGACGAGGTGCACGTGGAGGCCGACGTCCTGGAGCACGCGGTCTCCGACGCGCTCGTCGAGCGGATCTCCGCCAAGCTCGGCCACCCCACCCAGGACCCGCACGGCGACCCGATCCCGGCCGCCGACGGCTCGGTGGAGCAGCCGCAGACCCAGCTGCTGCGCGAGCTCGAACCCGGGGCCAGCGGCGAGGTCGCGCGCGTCTGGGACACCAACCCGGAGATCCTGCGCTACCTGGCGCGCAACGGGATCACCCTGGGCGCGCGGATCGAGGTGCTGGAGCGCCAGCCCTTCGGCGGCCCGCTGGTCGTCCGGGTCGGCGAGCGCACGCACTCCCTCGGCACCGAGGTCACCGCCGTGCTGCTGATCCGCGTCTCCTAGCCAAACCCCCGCCCTTCTCCGCTCAACCCCTTCAGCGCCGACTGATGAACCCAATGTGGCAGTGGTTACGTCTGGCGAAACAAATGCCACATTGGGTACGCAAGCACTCGCGAGTCCGGGTGCGTTCAGCGCTCCGTGATCGCAGGCGGGGCCGGAACGGGGTAGCCCGACGGGCCGATGTGCTTCTCGATGGACCTGCGCCACGCACCGCTGGAGATCATCTTCTCGATCGCGGCGTTGACCTTGGCCTTGCCGTCGGCGTCCTCGCGGCGCAGTCCGACGCCGTAGCGCTCCTCGCTGAAGGGCTTGCCCACCAGCTTCAGCAGCTCCGGGTGCTGGGTGGCGAAGCCCGCGAGGATCACGTCGTCGGTGGTGACCGCGTCCACGTTGCGCACCAGCAGCGCGTTCACGCACTCGCTGTAGCGGAAGTACTCGACCAGCTGCGCGCCCTTGGCGTAGCGCTCCTTCACCTTCTGCGCGGAGGTGGAGTTCTTGACCGAGCACAGCTTCTTGCCGTCCAGCGACTCCGGTCCGGTGATGTTCGTGGTGCCCTGGCTGACCAGCAGCCCCTGCCCGGCGAGGAAGTACGGCCCGGCGAAGCCCACGCGCTGCTTGCGCGCCTCGGTGATCGAGTAGGTGGCCACCACCAGGTCCACCCGGCCGTCCTGGATCATCGCCTCGCGGTCGGGGGCCTTGGCCTCCTTCCACACGATGTTCTCGGCGGCCACGCCCAGCTCGCCCGCAACGTAGGTGGCCACGTCGACGTCGAAGCCCTCGAACCAGGTGTCGGTGATCTTGCGCCCGAGCCCCGGCTGGTCGAAGCCGACGCCGATGGTGAGCTTGTCCGTGGCGGCGGCCCGCGCGGCCACCGAGTTGCCGTCCCCCTTCGCCGCGCAGCCCGTGCCGAGCAGGGCGATCGCGAGCAGGACAGCACCGAACCGGAATCTCACACCGCGCTCCTTGACGAAAACGCCTGCCCCCGCTCCGCGCACGCGGAAAACGAGGACCATGTCGTTATCCGAAACTATTCCGCGTCAGTCGAGCGGTCAAGTGATGATCATGAGCCGTCGCCCGAACGAAACAGGATCGTGAATTTCGGGTGGGAAAGAAATGTGTGTTCTTTACCGATCTTCGCGCTACCCGGTGCAAAAAGAACGGCGGGCCGGAGGAATCCGGCCCGCCGTTCGCATTCGTGTTCTCAGTCCAGCTTCTGCGCCCCGAACAGCTGCCGCCGCTCGCCGCGGATCCGGCCGTCGATCCACCAGAACGCCTCGATCAGCACCACCCCGATCGCCACGCTGACCAGCGCGGGAGTGACCACCGCGGGGTTGGACGGGTCGAGCTGGAAGAACGTCTGGCTGACCGGGATCAGCAGCAGACCCAGATACATGGCGACCATCGCGGCCAGCAGCGCGACCTTCCACCAGACGTAGGGCCGGGCCACGATCACCAGCACCCAGAGCGCGATCCCGCCCAACGCGATGAACGTTCCGGTGCTCGCCTGGACCACCGTCACGCCCGGAGTTCCGTGCGCGTTGAGATAGGTCACAAATGCCGCGACCGAGATCACAGCACCGGCCGGGATGGCCATCCGCATCACCCGCGAGACGAAGCCGCTGCGCGCCCGCTCGTAGTTCGGCGCGAGCGCCAGGAAGAACGCGGGAAGGCCGATGGTGAACCAGCCCAGGATCGTCACGTGCCTCGGCAGGAACGGGTACGGCAGCTGCGCGATGCCGACCATGAACGCCAGCAGCACCGAGTACACGGTCTTGGTGAGGAACAGGTTCGAGACCCGCTCGATGTTGCCGATCACCCTGCGGCCCTCGGCCACCACGTGCGGCAGCGTGGCGAACTTGTTGTCCAGCAGCACGATCTGCGCGACCGCGCGGGTGGCCGGGCTGCCCGCGCCCATGGCGACCCCGATGTCGGCGTCCTTGAGCGCCAGCACGTCGTTCACGCCGTCGCCGGTCATCGCGACCGTGTGCCCCTTGGACTGCAACGCCCCGACCATCGCGCGCTTCTGGCCCGGCGTGACCCGGCCGAAGACCGCCGAGCCCTCCACCGTGTCGGCCAGCTGGTTCTGCTTGTCCGGCAAGGTCCGCGCGTCCACCGGCCGCTCGGCGCCGGGCAGGCCGAGCGAGCCCGCCACCGCGCCGACCGACAGCGCGTTGTCGCCGGAGATGACCTTGACGGAGACGTTCTGCTCCGCGAAGAAGTCCAGCGTGTCCTTGGCGTCCGGCCTGATCCGCTGCTCCAGCACGATCAGCGCCACCGGGCGCACCACACCGGGCGCCTGCGCGTCGTCCACCGCGAGCGAGCTGCGGCCCAGCAACAGCACGCGCAGTCCCTGGGCACCCGTGCGCTCGGCCTCCGCGCGCACCTCGTCGCCCTCGGTGAGCAGCACGTCCGGAGCGCCCAGCACCCAGTCGCCCTCGTCGGCGAAGCTCGCCCCGCTCCACTTGCGCGCAGAGGAGAACGGGGCCGCCGCCGTCAGCTGCCAGCCAGGCGCGTCCGGGTGCGCCTCGGCGATCGCTTCCAGGCTCGCGTTCGGGCGCGGGTCGGCGACGGCGAGCGCGGCCAGCGCGTCGTGCACGCGCATTTGCTGGTCGAGCACCCGCACCTCGGACAGCCGCATCCCGTTCTCGGTCAGCGTGCCCGTCTTGTCCGCGCACACCGTGTCCACGCGCGCGAGGCCCTCGATCGCGGGCAGCTCCTGCACCAGGCACTGGCGCTTGCCGAGCCGGATCACCCCGACCGCGAAAGCCATGCTGGTCAACAGGATCAGGCCCTCCGGCACCATCGGCACCAGCGCGGCGACCATGCCGCTGAGCGCGTCCGGGAGCGCCTGCGAGTTGTTGAACAGCTGGTTGTAGATGCTCAGCGCGCCCGCGGGGATCAGCAGGAAGGTGATGAACCGCAGGATCTTGTCGATGCCGGAGCGCAGCTCGGAGGACACCAGGGTGAACTTGCTGGCCTCCTCGGCCAGCTTCGCCGCGTACGCCTCGCGCCCGACCTTCGTGGCCCGGTAGGAGCCCGTGCCCGCGCAGACGAAGCTGCCCGAGAGCACCTGGTCGCCCGGCTGCTTCACCACCGGGTCCGACTCCCCGGTGAGCAGCGACTCGTCGACCTCCATGCCCTCGACCGCGAGCGCGACGCCGTCCACGACGATCTTGTCGCCGGGGCCGAGCTCGATCACGTCGTCGAGCACCACCTCGTGCGGCGCGACCTCGACGGAGGCGCCGTCGCGGCGCACCACCGGCTTGGCCTGGCCGACGATGGCGAGCTGGTCCAGCGTCTTCTTCGCCCGCAGCTCCTGGATCATGCCGATCGCGCTGTTGGCGATGATCAGCAGCCCGAAGAGCCCGTCCGGGACCACCCGCCCGATCGCGACGATGATCCCGAAGAGCACCGCGAAGATCGCGTTGATCCTGGTGAAGACGTTCGCCCTGACGATCTCGCCGACCGTGCGGCTTGCCCGAGCTGGCACGTCGTTGGTCTGGCCCGCCGCGACCCGCCTGCGCACCTGCTCGTCGGTGAGCCCGCGCAGTGGATCGACCTCGTCGGTGGTGACCGGAGTTCCCGTTGTCGACACGTCGCGATCGTACGGCCGCGCGGCTGAGAGCGGTGCCACCACGCACGTGGGGTCACCTGCCTGAACGCTCTCAGCCCGAGCCCCCTACCATTCCGCCCCCGGAAGACCGCAACAGAAGCAACTGGGGGACCGCCACCATGACGAGCTCCGGCTGGATGCCCGTATCGCACTGCGGCCAGGACTGCATCGACGCACCGGGAGCCGCGCCGCAGGTGTGGCCGACGACCCGGGTGTGGCGCGTGCTGATGGGGCTGCTGGTGCTGCTCGGCGCGATCCCCGTGCTGTCGGTCCAGCGGCTGGTCAGCGCGGAGCGCGGGCGCCGCCTGATGTCGTCGTGGTGCCGCATGCTGCTGCGCGCGCTCGGCATGCGCGTCGAGGTGCACGATTCTTCCGAAGGGGCCGGTACCGCCCTCCTGGTGGCCAACCACGTGTCCTGGCTGGACCCGGTGGTGCTGATGGCCGCCGTCCCGATGCGCGTGGTCTCCAAGACCGGCATCGGCGAGATCCCGATCATCGGCGGTCTGGCGAGGGGAGCGGGCACGATCTTCATCGACCGGCCCCGGCTCTCCCAGCTGCCCACCGTGGTCGGCCAGGTCACCGCCGCGCTGCGCGAGGGCACCACCGTCGCCGCCTTCCCCCAGGGGACGACCTACTGCGAGCCCGCCAAGGGCCGCTTCCGCCCCGCGCTCTTCCAGGCCGCCGTCGACGCCGGGGTCCCGGTCCGCCCCGTGTTGCTGGACTACCGGCTCAGCGACGGCAGGCCCACCTCCGCGGCTTCTTTCCTCGGTGACGAGAGCATGGGCACGGCGATGCGCCGCACCCTCGGCGCGCGCGGTCTTGTCGTGCACCTGCGCCTGATGCCCGCCGTTCCCGGCGAGCTCGCCGACCGCCGCGCCCTGTCGCTGGCCGCCGAGGAGGCCGTGTCCAAGGTGCCCGCCTGAGTACGGGTACCATCACCGCTGCTCATATCCCTTCGTTCGATGGTGGTGCCGCTTGTCCCGTGGGCCCCGTTCCACCGCATCCGGCCTCCACTTCCTCCGCTCGAAGCAGGTCGGTGCCGAGCTCGTCGCCGCCTCCGGGGTCGGCCCTGACCACCTCGTGATCGACTTCGGCGCCGCCGTCGGCTCGATCACCACCCCGCTCGCCGAGACCGGCGCCAGGGTGCTTGCCGTCGAGCGCGACCCCGGCTTCGCCGAGCGGCTCACCAAGAAGTTCGCCGACTCCGACAAGGTCCGCGTCGTCGACGGCGACCCGCGCTCGATCCCGTTGCCGCGCAGGAAGTTCTGGGTGGTCTCCAGCCTGCCCAAGCTCACCGCCAACGACGTGCTCCGCCGCCTGCTCAACCCGCCGAGCAGCCCGTTCGCCGGAGCCGACCTCGCGCTGGAGTTCGGCGTCGCCAAGAAGCTCGTCGCGGCCCACCCCACCGCGCTCGAGGTCGCGTGGTGGTCCTCGCGCTTCGACATCCGCGTGCGCAGCCGCCTCGCCGCCACGAACTTCCAGCCCAACCTGCGCGGCGACGCCGCCCACGTGTCGATCCGCCGCCGCGACGGCTTCAACCGGCAGACCGACCGCGTCCTGTGGACCCTGCTGCACGCCGCCTACGGCGCACCCGAGCGCGGCGCGCGCACCGTGCTCGCCAACTCCGTTCCCGGCAACCGCGCCAAGCGCATGATGAACGAGGTCGGCGTCCCCGGCGGAGCCCCCGCCGAAGTGGTCACCATCCAGCAGTGGAGCCAGATCGCCAAGGAACTCGGCCAGGACAAGACCATCAGCTGGCCCGCCATCCCCAAGACCCTCGACAAGCCCTGACCCCGCTTTTCCGTTCCGTACCCACAGCGGCCCCGCGAAGCACGCCCCACCCGCTCCGGGGAGGCCCTGAATGACTCATTGGTGTACCTGTACTCCCTGAATGACCCTTTCAGGGAGTACACCGCACCAAACGAGGCGTTCGCATCCGGCTCCACCGATCCTCGGTGGCTCTCGTCGTCATGCGCGCGCCAGCAGGAGCCCCTCGAAAGCACTGAACGACCCGTTCAGTGCGTTCAACGCGTCAAAAGAGCCGTTCGCGATCGCTGAGCGATCCTGTTGCGGGGTCCGCAAAGCGCTCTCGTCCGGGTGGATGTGCTGGATCGCCTGGCGGTGGCTGGGTCAGCATTCGCCGCGTGCCGTTGGTGTTCTTGGACAAACCACCGCTGCCTGTCCCCGCCGCGCTCAAGCTGAGCGACGACGCCGACGACTACCCGACCTCCCGTTCGCCCCGCCAGGACCGTTGTGCGCCAAGAACATCCACCGAGTCCGCGAACTGTTGCCGCACCAGCTGTCCGTGTTGTTCAAGTACTCCATCGACACCGCCCGACCGGAATACCTGCCCCACGTCGTCTCAGCACGGGCGAGCTTCGTGCGCTGCCTTCACGACGTCGCTTTCCAGTTCACGCGCATGTTCATCGATGGCCACGAGGTCATCTGGGTCGACGACGACCTGGCCTGATCCTGTTGCCAGGCACGCAAAGCGGTATCGTGCGAGTGGATCCGCTGGAACTTCTGCGGTGGAGTGCGCCAGCATTCGGCCATGCGCCATGACGAACCTCCCGTCCCACCTCGCTCGCCAGACTCGGCGATTCCGTGAGTAGCTATCTCGTCGCGTACTCGCCTCAGTCACAGCGCGCGCTCGTCGCCGTCCCTTCCTCGATGAGGGAAGAGATCGAGGCGAAGATCGAGCGGTACGCGAACGCCCAGCACAACCTCACGGACGGGCGCTACCGCGAGCATGAAGTCCGTGGCAGCGGATTCGTTGCCACGTGCACGATTCGGCACGATGTTCACCGGCTCACCGTCCTCCAGATCAAGGTGCGCATGCACTGAACGACCCGTTCAGTGCGCTCAACGCGTCAAACGAGCCATTCGCGGCTGCTGAGCAATCCTGTTGCCAGGCCCGCAAAGCGGACTCGTGCGAGTGGAAGTGCTGGAGCGAAACCCGGTGATGCGCGAGCATTCGGCCATGGCGCTCTGATCACGCGTTGGGCAAGACCATGAGGACTGGGCGGTCTTCTCCGGAAGGCTGCACAACCCGGAGTACCAGGCCGCCGAGCAGCTCATCGATCAGGACCGCGTCGACATGACCCGTCGACCCCGCCCGCGACGCCCGATGATCAACTGGGGCCACCTCCGGACAGCGGACCCGCGACAGTGCCGGGTCGGGTGCGGTCAACGATGATCGAAACGGGGGTTCGGGGGTCTTGAAGACACCCCAACCCGCGCTCTAGCGGTGGCTGGGGTTGAGCGCGCGGTAGAGGTCGATCCACACGTCAGGGTGGGCGAACGCGACGACGGTGTCCTGGCGAAGGCCCACGTCGTCGAAGGCCTTCGAGACCCGCTTCGACGTGTACATCTTGGACAGCGACGCGCGCAGGCTGCCGCCGATGCCGGTGAAGCCGAGCGCGACGAGCTTCTCGTAGTCGCGCAGTTCCTTGGGGTGCAGCAGCGATTTCTCCCTGCGCGTGATGTGCAGGACGCCGGAGTCGACCTTGGGGACGGGCCGGAAGTGCTCGCGCGGGATCTTGCCGCACAGCTCCCACGAGAACAGCGGCCACGTCTCCACGGTCCGCTGGCTCCACCTGCCGTACCAGCCGCTGCGCTTGCGCGCGTACTCCAGCTGCGTCATCAGCGTCGCCGAGGTCAGGTACCGCGCGTCGAGGCACCAGTCCACGATCGCGGAGGTGATCGCGTACGGGATGTTGGCGACCACCTTGAACGGCTCTGCCGCGGGGAGCACGCGCAGGAAGTCGCCGAAGTCGAGCTCGACGTTGTCCCAGCGGCGCAGCTTCGGCTCCAGCGCCCGCGCGAGGTGCGGGTCCACCTCGTGGGTGACGACGTAGCGGGCCCGCTCGGCCAGCACCTCGGTCAGCACGCCCTCGCCCGCGCCGACCTCGAAGACGAGGTCCTCCCGGCCGACGCGGGCCACCTCGACCATGCGCCGCAGCGACTTCGGGTCACGGAGGAAGTTCTGCCCGTGGACCCTGCGGTTCTCGTCCCGTTCACTGCGGCGCGTCGACACCCGGAAAGCCTCTCACGCCTGTTCTGGCGCGGAGAGCCGGTCCACGGTCCAGCGGATGACGTTGTCCTGCAAGGAGACCTGCACGATCACCGGGGTCTCGGTCCCGTGGTGCCTCGCGAGCAGCTGCACGAGCTGCTTGCGCATCTCCGCCGCGCCCGGGTACGGCAGCGGCGGGGTGAGCGCGTGCGTGTGCGGGTCCCCGTCGTCGTCGGTCACGCCGAGCTCGGCGTGCAGTGTGACGTCCTGCGGGGTGTCCTGGCGGGCGCGCTCGCCGTACTTGGAGCGCAGGGTCAGCAGGGTGATGGCCGAGGGCTGGATGAGGTTGCCGTCCACGTCGGCGAGCCACAGGTGCTGCAAGGTCATGCCTAGATCATGCCCGGACTCGCGCCTCGGTGCGGAGACTGTCGGTGCCTTACGGCATTCTGCGCCTGGCCGTCACGCACACGGCGGCCCGCGCGGCAGCCGCGCGAGAAACAAAGGAGAGGCGATGCCCCCAACTTCCACCCTGTCGGGTCTGTCCGAGCAGGACATCACCCACATTCGCGCCGAGCTCGACTCGGGCCGTCTGCCGGTCGTCTGGTTCACCGACGCCGCGGTGGGGGTGGAGCAGGGGCGTTCCGGCAAGATCATGGCCCTCACGGACCCGGACGAGGGCGACTTCATCCAGATCCGCCCGACCGGCTCGATGGACGTGCTGTCCTTCAACCCGGCCGAGGTGAGCATGGTCAAGCCGCCCCGCAGGACCCCCAGCCCGACCGCGCACGACCGAGAGGACAACACGGTGACCGCTCCCACCGAGCAGCAGGCACCCGCCACCCCGCAGAACCAGGAGGAGCTCGCCCCGGCGAGCACGGAGACCCCCGCCGCCGCCGAGCCGACCCCGGCCCCCGCCAAGCCGAAGCCCGCCAAGCCCGCCGCGAAGAAGCAGCCCTCCGCCGCCGGTGCCGAGCTGACCGTGACGCTGTCGGCCACCGCCGAGGGCGAGTGGACCATCGAGGTCGTCTCCGGCAAGAAGAAGTCCAAGCCCGCCCCGATCACCCCCGCCGCCGTCGGCCAGGTCGCCAAGGCGCTGGACGAGGAGGCCGCTGAGGCCATCGAGTCCGTGCTCTCCGCCGCGCGCGATCGGCACGCCGCCAGGGTCGAGGCGCTGCGCGCCGAGCTGGCCGCCGCCGAGGAGGCGTTGCAGGAGCTGGAGAACTGAGCACCACCCGCACGACAGTGTGACCTGAGTCACAGGAGTGCCGGGAACGGGGTAACACGATCGGGGGTCTCATCCCGTGAGTGCCGTTCCCGGCACTTCCCGTCTCCAACCGAGGAGGACCGGTGGTCACGACTCCCAGTCGCCGACGCGGCACGGCAGGCGTTCTCGCCGTCACCGCCGTCGCGCTGACGATGGCCTCCGCCTGCGCCAGCCCGCAGGCTGGCGAGGCGGTCGCCGCGCCAGGGCCGCCGCCGTCCTCCAGCCGTCCGGCCCCGCCGAGCACGTCGGCGGCGCCGGAGCAGGTCGGCAAGCCGACCGCGCCGCTCAGCCCCGCGGGGACCGCGCTGAAGTACGGCCAGGAAGCCGTTGTGGAGAACTCGCTCGGCTCGAAGGTCTACACCGTGGGCGTCACCCCGCTGAAGGTCGAGAAGGGCAGCTTCCAGGAGCTGGCCGCCGCCGGTCTGAAGATCGAGGAGAAGACCTCCTCGGGCAAGGTCCCCCACTACCTCACCTACAAGCTGGTGAACCGGATGGAGGGCGCGCTGGAGAGCGGCATGCCCACGCCGTCCCGGTTCGCCGTCGCCGACAAGGCGAACAAGCCCGGCGGGAAGCTGCTGGTGATCGCCATCGGCGGGCTGAAGCTCGACTCCTGCCCGAACGGCGGTCCGCCGCGCGGCTGGGCGGCCGGGCAGGAGCACACGACCTGCGAGATCCACCTGCTGCCCGAGGGCGCCGAGCCCGGCAGCGTGCTCTACCGCTTGGAGCTCGGAAGGGCTCCGATCACCTGGACCCCCTGACCAGGCGTTATCGGCCGGGACGAACATCGGCCGCCGTTGTCCGGCCGTTGATCATCGGTGAACGGCACCCTGCCGGGGTGGGGTGTGACGGTCGCGACTCTCACCCCGGTGCTGCTGGGCGACGCCGTTCGCCCGGTGGGCGCTGCCGCCCGGGAAACCGCCGTCTTCCCGGGCGGCACGGTCCACAATTCATGTGTCACGGCTAACACCCCGAGGGTGCGGGCCGAAATCAAGTACGAGTGATGACGGAGCCCGTCGCCGGGCTCGACCAAGGAGCCAAGCCGCCATGAGCGCACACACCGCGACCGCGATCGCCGAGGACCCGGTCACAGAACGCAGGACGACCAAGGGGGCCAGCCTGCCCACCGCGCCCTGCAGCGTGGTCTGGAGCGGCGGCCACGCCTACGTCCTCGAAGGCGGCCACGGCCGCAGCCGCTGGGTCGGCGTCGACGACCGCGGCCGCCCCACCCTGATGAGCCACGCGGACCTGCAGCGCCGCGGCTGGAGCCGCACCCGCCTGTAGCCTCCCGCGCCCCGTCCTCCGCCGTGTGGCAGGCTTGCCGCCGCAAGCGGGTGCGGGCGAAACGCGGCGCGCCTCCCCGTTCCCCGGCTCCGCCGCGCGTGCGGTCGAGGAGTCCAGGTGGAACGCGAAGCGGTGACGGCGTCCCCGTCGTCCGGCTCGTCAGGCGGGGAACTGCCCCAGTCCGACCGCGTCTGGACGATCCCGAACATCCTCAGCATGCTGCGCCTCGCGGGCGTGCCCCTCTTCCTGTGGCTGTTGCTCGGCCCCGAGGAGGACGTGCTCGCGATCGTCGTGCTCGCCGTCGGCGGTTTCACCGACTGGCTGGACGGCAAGCTCGCGCGCTGGCTCAACCAGGGCAGCAAGCTTGGCGCCATGCTCGACCCCGCCGCCGACCGGCTCTACATCCTGGCCACGCTGATCGCCTTCGGCGTCCGGGACATCCTGCCCTGGTGGGTGATCCTGGCCCTGGTCGGCCGCGAACTGGTGCTGGGACTGAGCCTGCTGGTGCTGCGCCGCTACGGCTACGGCACCTTCGAGGTGCACTACACCGGCAAGGCCGCCACCTTCGTGCTGCTCTACGCCTTCCCGTTCCTGCTGGCCGCCGACGGCACGTCGGCGGTGGCCGAGTTCGTCCGGCCGATCGCCTACGGCTTCACCATCTGGGGCGTGCTGCTCTACCTGTGGGCGGGCGTGCTCTACCTGGTCCAGCTCGGCGCCGCGATCCGCAAGGGCAAGGTCGGCGGGGCGCTCGCGGGTGCCTGAGCGGCGGCGCTACGACCTGAGCAGCTCGCTGCTGCGCCAGCTGCTGGGCGACCACCTCGACTCCGGGTACGCCGCCGCGCACCGCGAGCGCGCCGGACGGCCGGTGCCGTGGCTCGCCCAGCGGGTGTGGTTCGCGGTGGGCGCGCTGCTGCTCGGCTCGCTGATGGGCGTCGCGGCGGTGAACGCCGCCGCGCGCCAACCGGGCGCCGAGGAGACCAAGCGCGGGCTCGTCGCGGGCGTGCGCGCGGAACGCGCCGACACCGAGGCGCTCGCGCGCAGGGCCGCCGAGCTGGCCAAGCGGCTGGACGAGGCGCGCACCGCCGCGCTCACCGGGGACGGGCAGGGGCGCGCGGTGCTCGACGAGCTGGCCCGGCTCGAACGCGCCACCGCCGCGGTCCCGGTCACCGGCCCCGGCCTGCGCGTCACCGTGGGCGATCCGCCGGAGCGGCGCGGAACCCGCTCGCGCGAGAACATCCTCGACCGCGACCTCCAGGTGCTGGTCAACTCGCTGTGGGCGAGCGGGGCCGAGGCCGTCGCGGTCGGCGGGCACCGGTTGCAGCCCAGGACCGCCGTGCGCCAGGCGGGCGGGATGCTCGTGGACAACCGGCCGGTCACCCAGCCCTACGTGCTGGAGGCGATCGGCTCCCCCGAGGAGCTGGAGACCCGCTTCGTCGGCACCGACGGGCACGGGCGCTTCGCCACGTTCACCCAGCTCTACGGCACCACGTTCACCATCGAACGGGTCGGCGAGCTGCGGCTGGCCGCGGCACCCGCCGAGGAGCCCCGGCTCGCGGTCGTGCCCGCAGCGCCCATCGCCCCACCCACCGCTCCACCCACCACGACAGGGAGGTAGTCGAGATGATCGGCGTGATCGCCCTCGCCGTCGGGGTCGTGCTCGGCCTGTGGCTGGACCCGACCGTGCCCGACTGGGTCCAGCCGTACCTGCCGATCGCCGTCGTCGCCGCGCTGGACGCGGTCCTCGGCGGGCTGCGCGCCCGGCTGGACGGGATCTTCGACGCCAAGGTCTTCGTGGTGTCCTTCGTGTCCAACGTGCTGATCGCGGCGCTGATCGTGCTGCTGGGCGATGAGCTCGGCGTCGGCGGGCAGCTCTCCACGGCCGTGGTGGTGGTCTTCGGCATCCGCATCTTCGGCAACGCCTCGGCCATCCGCAGGCACCTCTTCAAGGCGTGAGGTGGAAGGTGGCTGAGCCGAAGGACGAGAAGGGGCACCGGCTGCTGTCGGGGTCGTTGATCGCGCTGCTGTGCCTGGCGCTGGGCCTCGCGCTGGTCACCCAGGTGCGCAGGACCCGCGCCGGGGACGCGCTCGCCGACCAGCGGCCGCAGGACCTGGTGGTGCTGCTCGACGGGCTGCGCCAGCGGGAAGCCGCGCTGCACAAGGAGATCGCCGACTCCGAGGCCACGCTGCGCAGGCTGCGGGAGAGCGGTCAGGGCTCCACCGCCGCGCTGGAGGAGGCCAGGCGCAGGGCCACCGCGCTCGGCGTGCTCGCGGGCACCGTCGCGGCGGCGGGGCCGGGCGTGCGGGTGGACATCACCGACCCACGCGGAAAGGTCGGCCCGGAGACGCTGCTGGACGCCGTGCAGGAGCTGCGGGCGGCCGGAGCCGAAGCGGTGCAGGTAGGGAGCGTGCGGACCGGCGTCGACTCCGCCTTCACCGGCTCGGCGGGGCGCCTCCGGCTGGACGGGACGGACCTGTCGGCGCCCTACGTGATCGTGGCCGTGGGGGACCCCCCTACGCTTGCCCAAGCGCTGAACATCCCCGGCGGCGTCGTGGACTCCGTGGAACGGGCCGGTGGTGGCTCCCGCCTCGCCCAGAGTGAACGTGTGGAGATCACCGCCTTGCGGCCCGAGCGGAGCCACAAATACGCTCGCCCGGCCGGTTGACAGTAGGAGAGCCGACTGGCACTGAGCCGGTTTGCGTACGGGACGGGAGGAGAACGCTCGGTGGTTCCCGAGGACTTGAGGTACACAGAGCAGCACGAGTGGGTTGCCCGCACGGGTGAGGACACGGTGCGGATCGGCATCACCGACTACGCCCAGAACCAGCTGGGTGACGTGGTCTTCGTCCAGCTGCCCGAGACCGGCAGGAAGGTCGCCGCGGAGGACGTCCTCGGCGAGGTCGAGTCCACCAAGAGCGTCTCGGACATCTACGCCCCGCTGGCCGGCGAGGTCGTCGCGGTGAACGAGGCCGTGGTGACCGCGCCGGAGACCATCAACACCGACGCCTTCGGCGACGGCTGGCTGGTGGAGCTCAGGCTGGAGGACCCGGCCGCGGTGGACGGCCTGCTCGACGCGGCCGGGTACCGTGGGAAGATCAACGAAGGCTGATCGGCGAAGCGTGATATCGATCTTTCGACGGCTGTTCGGCAAGCGGAGGAGCCAGGCCGGGCCTGCCACGGGCGGCACGGTAGGTTTGACCGACACTTCGCAGGATTCATCCAGGACGAGGAGAGCTCAGGTGAGCCAGAACGACGGGCCCGGCGGCGTCCCGCCGGAAGGCGCGGCCGAATCGACGTCGATCTTCCGAGCCGACTTCCTCGCCGACGTCGAGGGCGCCGAGGCAGCTCCCGCTCCCGCGCCGCCGGTCTCGGGCGTCGACGCCCTCCCGGCCGGTTCGGCGCTGCTGGTGGTCAAGCGCGGTCCCAACGCCGGTTCCCGGTTCCTGCTGGACCGGGACACCACCAGCGCCGGGCGGCACCCCGACAGCGACATCTTCCTCGACGACGTCACGGTCTCGCGCAGGCACGCGGAGTTCCGCCGCGAGGGCGCTGACTTCGTCGTGGTGGACGTCGGCAGCCTCAACGGCACCTACGTCAACAGGGCCCCGGTGGACACCGCGGTCCTGTCCAACGGCGACGAGGTGCAGATCGGCAAGTTCCGGCTCGTGTTCCTGACGGGCCCGAACAACTAGATGACGGCGGCGGCCGGACGGGCCAACAGCGGGGGTTCGAGCATCGGAGCGGTGCTCGCGCAGCTGCGGTCCGAGTTCCCGGAGGTGACGATCTCCAAGATCCGCTTCCTGGAGTCGGAGGGGCTGGTCCGGCCGGCGCGCACCTCCTCCGGCTACCGCCAGTTCGCCCGCTCCGACGTGGAGCGGCTGCGCTTCGTCCTCACCGCGCAACGGGATCACTACCTCCCGCTGAAGGTGATCAAGGAGCAGCTGGACGCGGCGGAGAACGCGGGGATGACCGGGTACGGCACCGATCCGGCGGCGGCGCAGCTGTCGGTGGTGCCCTCGGCGCCCTCCCGTCCGGAGCTGCCGGACATCAGCAGGCGCGCCAGGCTCACCAGGGAGGAGTTCCTGGAGGCCACCGGGGTCGACGAGCGGCTGCTCGGCGAGCTCGAACAGCACGGCCTGCTCCGCCCCGGCGCCGCCGGGTTCTACGAGCAGGACGCGGTGCCGATCGCGCGCACCGCCAAGGAACTGACGGGTTTCGGCATCGAGCCCAGGCACCTGCGGGCCTTCCGCTCCTCGGCCGACCGCGAGGTCGCGCTGCTGGAGCAGATCGTCGCTCCCGTTCTGCTGCAACGAGATCCGCGTGCTCGTGAGCGCGCGGAGGAAATACTGGACCGGCTCGCGGCGTTGTCGGTGTCGTTGCACGCCATGCTCGTCAAGGTCGGTCTGCGCGGCGTGGCCAAGGGCTGAGAAACGCGCGCGGCGTGCCAGCCGGATCGCGGGTAGCGTCGGCGCTGGTGGTACGAGATGCTCGGTAACGGCGAGGTTTTCCCACACGTGGAGAGCACTGGAGGAGGCGAGATCCGATGAGCGAGATGCGCGTCGTCGGGGTGCGGGTCGAACTGCCCCACAACCAGCCGATCCTGTTGCTGCGCGAGACCGAGGGGGATCGGTACCTGCCGATCTGGATCGGCTCGGTCGAGGCCACGGCGATCGCCTTGGAGCAGCAGGGGGTGCGGCCAGCGCGGCCGCTGACCCACGACCTGCTCAAGGACGTGATCGGGGCGCTCGGGCGGGAGCTGGAGCAGGTGCGGATCACCGACCTGCAGGAGGGCACCTTCTTCGCCGAGCTGGTCTTCGACGGCGACCTGCGGGTCTCCGCGCGGCCCAGCGACTCGGTGGCGCTGGCGCTGCGGATCGGGGTGCCGATCCACGCCGAGGAGTCCGTGCTCGCCGAGGCCGGTCTGGTCATCCCGGACGAGCAGGAGGACGAGGTGGAGAAGTTCCGCGAGTTCCTCGACAACGTCTCGCCGGAGGACTTCGCCGCCCCGGAGAGCTAGCCCCGCCCCTGAACTTTCGTCCCTGACCGCCTCGGGCCTGCAACGTGCAGATCCGGGGCGTTTTCTTGTGCGCGGCCGTTCCGCGCGTCGTGGGTGCTTCTTCGTGCTCGGCGGGTGAAGATGAGATGCCTACACCGGGTGACCTGAAGGCCCCCTCGCGCGTGCAATAGTCGCGCTGCATGTTTCATGTGAAGCTCGCGCGCCCTGGTGACGCCGTTCTGCCCTGCGGGGTGGGCGGGGACGTGCCAGGCTGGGCGTGTTCTTGTCGTCGCTCTCCGTGTTCGGAGCCGACCTCGCGAGGAGAACCCTCGACCTTGAGTTGAGGGTTCCTGTTGCCCGCGCGTCGCGTTGACCGCCCGCATGGCCGGTTCTACCGTCGAGTCCGAGCGAGTCCTTCCGGCGTGCACCGCCGGGAGGGTGCCGCGGCCGGCGGACCGAGGTGGATCGGTCCACACAGTCGGCGGCGCCGGTCCCCGGACCGGCCGAGGGGAGGCAGGCGTGGGCGAACAGGCGCCAATCCGGTTGAGCGCTGGCGAGCAGGGCGAGCTGTTCCCTGACATGTCCCTGCCTGACGAGATGGTCGGCTACCGGGGTCCGGCCGCGTGCCAGATCGCCGGGATCACCTATCGCCAGCTGGACTACTGGGCACGGACGGACCTCGTGGTCCCGACGATCCGCAGCGCGCACGGCTCCGGCAGTCAACGGCTGTACTCGTTCAAGGACATCCTGGTGCTCAAGGTGGTCAAGCGACTGCTGGACACCGGGGTCTCGCTGCAGAACATCAGGGTGGCCGTCGAGCACCTGCGCAGCCGCGGCGTGCAGGACCTGGCCAGGATCACGTTGTTCAGCGACGGCACCACCGTCTACGAGTGCACTTCGCCGGAGGAGGTCGTCGACCTGCTCCAAGGCGGCCAGGGCGTGTTCGGCATCGCGGTCAGCGGCGCCATGCGCGAGATCAGCGGCACCATCCACGCCTTCCCCGCCGAGCGCGCCGACGGCGGCGAGTGGGTCACCGAGACCCCCGACGAGCTCTCCCAACGCCGCGCCCGCCGCATCGGTTAGCAGCTGAATGACTCATTGAGGTACTTGAGCGCCCTCAATGACTCATTCAGCACGCTCAACGCCCTGAATGAGTCATTCAGGGCGTTCACCGGACCGAACGCGGCATTCGCTCGGGCGGGTCTTGAAAGTCGGAGTGCTCGTGTCGCGTCACAGTTGGGGCTGAGCGGTCAGGAACTCCAGGTAGGATTCGCGCGTAGTCGCTGATCCCACGCGGGAGAGACCGTGACCGGCCGGGCGCTTCACCGGGCGGGCAACGGCGCCGAAGGAGCAACTCCTCCCCGGAACCTCTCAGGCACCCAGGACCGCGTGGGCAGACGCCTCTGGAAAGCGGGCCGTCCCGGGAGTCCCAGTCCCGGCACAGCGCCCCGCCGACGGTGCAAGCCTGGAGCCCCGGGCGAAGCTCTCAGGCACCCGGGAACCGGGTACGGACAGAGGGGGAGGGCCCCACACCGGGCAGCAGCCCGGCCGCGCGCCCTGAACCCTTGCCGGAGGCGAGAGCATGACCCAGCCCACCCCCGACCGCATCCCGCTGGCCGCGCTGGAGCACGGCACCCCCTTCGCCGACCGCCACGTCGGTCCCCGGCCCGCCGAGCTGGCCAGGATGCTGGACGTGGTGGGCGTCGGCTCGCTGGAGGAGCTGGCCCAGCGCGCGGTGCCCGCGAGCATCCACGAGAAGGACCTGGCGCTGGCCCTGCCCGCCCCGGCGACCGAGGCCCAGGCGCTGGCCGAGCTGCGCGAGCTGGCCGGGCGCAACCGGCTGGCCGTGCAGATGATCGGCCTCGGCTACCACGGCACCATCACGCCGCCGGTGATCCGCCGCAACGTGCTGGAGAGCCCGGCCTGGTACACCGCGTACACGCCGTACCAGCCGGAGATCTCGCAGGGGCGGCTGGAGGCGCTGCTGAACTTCCAGACCATGGTCGCCGACCTGACCGGCATGGACGTGGCCAACGCGTCGATGCTGGACGAGGGCACGGCCGCGGCCGAGGCGATGACGCTGCTTCGCCGGGCGGGCCGCTCCAAGTCGGCGAAGTTCGTGGTGGACGCGGACACGCTGCCGCAGTCGCTCGCGGTGATCGAGACCCGCGCCGAGCCGCTGGGCATCGAGGTCGTGGTGGCCGACCTGTCGCAGGGCATCGAGGGGCTGGGCCTCGGCGGTGACTACTTCGGCGTGCTGTTGTCCTACCCCGGTGCCTCCGGCGTTGTCCGCGACCTCGGCCCGGTGATCGAGGAGGCGCACGCACAGGGCGCGCTCGTCGCGGTCTCGGCCGATCTGCTGGCGCTGACGCTGCTGCGCGCGCCGGGGGAGCAGGGCGCGGACGTGGTGGTCGGCACCTCGCAGCGCTTCGGCGTTCCGATGGGCTTCGGCGGGCCGCACGCGGGCTACATGGCCGTGCGCAAGGGCTTGGAGCGCCAGCTGCCCGGTCGTCTGGTCGGTGTGAGCGTGGACGCGGACGGCAACCCCGCCTACCGCCTCGCGTTGCAGACGCGTGAGCAGCACATCCGCCGTGAGAAGGCCACCAGCAACATCTGCACCGCGCAGGTGCTGCTCGCGGTGATCGCCTCGATGTACGCGGTCTACCACGGTCCGGACGGGCTGAAGACCATCGCGACGCGCGCGCACCGCATGGCGACCGTGCTCGCCGCCGGTCTGTGCGAGAACAACATCGACGTGGTGCACGGCGAGTTCTTCGACACCGTGCTGGCCAGCGTTCCCGGCCGCGCCGCCGAGATCGTCTCCACCGCGCGCGAGCTGGGCGTGAACCTGCGCCTCGTCGACGCCGACCACGTGGGCATCGCCTGCGACGAGACCACCTCGCGCGACCACCTGTCGTTGGTGTGGAAGGCTTTCGGCGTCGTCGTGTCCGATGTGGACGTCCTGGACGCCGACACCGCCGACGGCATTCCCGCCGAGCTGCGCCGGACCTCGGAGTACATGACCCACCCGGTGTTCCACACGCACCGGTCGGAGACCTCGCTGCTGCGCTACCTGCGCGCGCTGTCGGACAAGGACGTCGCGCTGGACCGCAGCATGATCCCGCTGGGCTCCTGCACCATGAAGCTCAACGCGACCGCGGAGATGGAGCCGATCACCTGGCCCGGCTTCGCCGACGTGCACCCGTTCGCGCCAGTCTCCGACGCCGACGGCTACCTCAGCCTGATCGGCGATCTCGAGGGCTGGCTGGCCGAGGTCACCGGCTACGACGCCGTGAGCCTCCAGCCGAACGCGGGCAGTCAGGGCGAGTTCGCCGGTCTGCTGGCGATCCGCGCCTACCACCGCAGTCAGGGCCAGGACGCGCGCGACATCTGCCTGATCCCCTCCAGCGCGCACGGCACCAACGCCGCGAGCGCGGTCATGGCGGGCATGCGGGTGATCGTGGTCCGCTGCGACGACAACGGCAACATCGACATGGACCACCTGCGGTCCACTGTGGACGAACACCGCGACGACCTGTCCGCGATCATGATCACCTACCCGTCCACCCACGGCGTGTACGAGGACACCGTGCGCGAGGTGTGCGCGCTGGTGCACGACGCCGGCGGCCAGGTGTACGTGGACGGCGCGAACCTCAACGCGCTGATCGGCTTGGCGCGCATGGGCAAGTTCGGCTCCGACGTCTCGCACCTGAACCTGCACAAGACCTTCTGCATCCCCCACGGCGGTGGCGGCCCCGGCGTCGGGCCGATCGGCGTGCGCGAGCACCTCGCGCCGTTCCTGCCCAACCACCCGCTCCAGCCCACCGCCGGTCCGGCCACCGGTGTCGGCCCGATCTCCGCGGCCCCGTGGGGAAGCGCGTCGATCCTGCCGATCTCCTGGGCCTACGTGCGGATGATGGGCGGCGACGGCCTGCGCAGGGCGACCCTGACCGCGGTCGCGGCGGCCAACTACGTCGCGCGGCGGCTGGACGAGCACTTCCCCGTGCTCTACACGGGCGAGGGCGGTTTCGTGGCCCACGAGTGCATCCTCGACCTGCGGCCGATCACCAAGGCCACCGGCGTGACCGTGGACGACGTGGCCAAGCGCCTCGCCGACTACGGCATGCACGCGCCCACGATGTCGTTCCCCGTCGCGGGCACGCTCATGGTCGAGCCCACCGAGAGCGAGGACCTGGCGGAGCTGGACCGCTTCTGCGACGCCATGATCTCCATCAAGGCGGAGATCGACAAGGTCGGTTCCGGCGAGTGGCCGGTGGAGGACAACCCGCTGCGCAACGCCCCGCACACCGCGGCGTGCCTGACCGGCGAGTGGCCGCACCCCTACACCCGGGCCGAGGCGGTCTACCCGGTCGGCACCGGCGCGCCGAAGATCTGGCCGCCGGTCCGGCGCATCGACGGCGCGAAGGGCGACCGCAACCTGGTCTGCTCCTGCCCGCCGCTGAGCGCCTACGGCGAGTAATACCTGGCTGGCTCATGTCGGGAGGGGCTACCCTGCCCGGCATGAGCTGGCGACATTGATCCAGAACTAGGGGTCCCCCGGGACCGCGGTCCTCCAGCGTCCGCGTCCCTTCTCCCGGGAAGACCCCATGACCGCACCCCCTTCACGCGCCCGCAGGCTCGCCGGCGTGTTGTACGCGTACATGTTCATGAGCAGCCTGGTGCTGCTGTACCCGGTGTACTCGCTGCTGTTCGTCGACACCGGGCTCTCGGTCGCCGAGATCTCGTCGCTGTTCATCGTCTGGTGCGTCGCCTCGATCGTGCTGGAGGTCCCCTCCGGTGCGTGGGCGGACACCTTCTCCCGCCGGTGGTTGCTCGCCATCGGCCCGCTGTGCGCCGGAGCCGGGTACGCGCTCTGGGTCGCTTTCCCGTCGTACTGGGCGTTCCTGCTCGGCTTCGTGCTGTGGGGGATCGAGAACGCGCTGACCTCCGGCTCGCTCGAAGCCCTGGTGTACGAGGAGCTGGACCGCGTCGGCGAGGCCGACCGCTACGCGCGCGTGATGGGCCGGGCGCGCGCGGCGAGCCAGGTCGCGATCGTGGTCGCGATGGGCGTCGCAGGGCCGGTTCTGGCGCTCGGAGGCTATGGAACCGTTGGTATCGCCAGTGTTCTGGCCTGCGTGGTGGCCGCGGCGATCGCGTTGTCGTTCCCGGAGAACCGGGTTCGCTCGAAGTCGGATTCGCAGGGGTACCTGACCACCCTGCGTTCGGGGCTGCGCGAGGCGCGGCTCGATCCAGTGGTCCGGTGGACGCTGCTGGTGCTGCCCTTCGTGATGGGCGTGTGGGACGCGCTGGAGGAGTACATTCCGTTGCTGGCGCTGGAGAAGGGCGTCGCCCCGACGATGGTTCCGTGGGTGATGATGCTCATCTGGCTCGGCGTGACCAGCGGCGGACTCCTTGCGCCCCTGGGGGAACGGTTCACCACGAAGGGCACCGCCGGGTTGCTCGCGGTGGGGGCGGTCGTGTCCGGCACCGGTTCGCTCGTGGGCTCCTTCAGTGGATTCTTCTTGCTGGCAGCGGGTTTCTGTGCTTTCCAGCTGGCGAGCGTCGTGCTCGGAGCGCGCTTGCAGGACAGTATCGCCGGTCCGGCTCGCGCCACGGTGACCTCGGTGGCGGGACTGGGAACGGGGGTGCTGACCGTGTTGCTCTACGGCGTCTACGCGGCGGCTTCGTCCGGGATGTCGCACGGGGCCGTGTTCGCGATGTTCGCCGTGCCGTACGTGGTGCTGGCCGTCGTCCTGGTGAAGGCACGGCGTTCTCCAGCCACGCCCGTGCCGTCATCAGATTCTTTGCGGTGACCGGCTCGGGATCTCTTGCCTAGATTCGGGTCATGTTGCGCAAAGGGACCAGTCCGTGCGGCAGCGTCAAGGTGGGCGCTGGGAAGAAGCTCACGATCCACCGTCCCAGCGGAGTGCCGCAGCGGCCGGTTTTCTCCGCCTACAAGGGAAGCACCTTCGTTGCCAGCACGTCCGTGCCCCTGACCGGCGGGTCATCTGGACCAATAGCGGGACGACGACCGTGACGGTGTCGCTCACCGTGCGGTCCTACGTGGAGGGGCCGGGGTCGGGCATCCCCGTGAAGGGGAACTACGAGATCGGGTGAGCCCAGCCGGACCGCGTCGGCCGTCGCCGAGGAACGACGGCCGACGCGTGCTCAGTACAGCTCCGCCCACGCTCGCTGGTAGGCGTCGATGAGCCACTTGTCGGCGAGCGCGGTGTCGGGCCGCTCGGGCAGGGGCGAGCCGGCGACCAGTCGATCCAGCTCGTCCTCCAGTCCGGCGGCGACCTCCACCGCCTCGGCGATCTCGTGCCTGCCCAGGCGCAGGTCCACCAGCCAGGTGCGCCAGGGCTCGGGAACCGGCAGCGTGATCCGGCCGGTCTCCAGCAGCTCGACGCCCTGGAGTCCCAGGCGCACCATGTGCATGGCGTGCTTGACCGCGCGGTCGCCGCTGACCATCTTCCCGCGCTGCGAGCGCAGGTAGCCGAGGAACTTGTGCCCGGCCTGGCGGGAGACGACCAGCTCCGGCCGGGCCCGCAGCTCCCGCCCGAGGTCGGTGATCCGCACGATCTCCTCCTCGGGTGCGAACAACGACAGCAGCACGGTCGGATTGCCTTGCAGGGCAAGGCGAAGCCACTTCCGCAGCGAGTAGACGACGAGGTCGAGATCGCCCGGCCCCGACCGGCTGCCCTCCGGCTGCGTGCGGAAGATGTACTGCTCGAAGCGGCGCAGCCCGATGACGTACTCGGGCGGCTCGACGCAGATGCCCATCTCGTCCCGGTCGTCGGTCCCGGCGATGGCGGTGCCGTGCAAGCCCGAGCCCACCTGGTTGAGCAGGATGGTGCCTTGCTCGGCGATGGCGGCGAATGCGGGGCTGCTGTGCTTCATGGCCCCAGTTGTACGCGCGGCACGCCGTCGCACGCAGCCGAATTTCGGCCGCCCTCAGCGGGATCAGGGGTTGGGAACGCCCGGGTTCTGCTGCCACCGCCCGGTCCTGGCCACACCCCTGATCCAGTCGGTGAAGGCGGAAACCTTGGTGTAGACGGCGGGTTTGCTCTGGTCGCCGCACACCACGCCCCAGGAGACCAGGCCCACCAGGTACATCCTGCCGGAGAACGCGGCCATCAGCGGACCGCCCGAGTCGCCCTTGCACACGTCCTTGCCGGGAGCCGCCGCGCAGGTCTGCACCCGGGAATCGAAGGTCAAGCGCAGCAAGGGGTACAGCCGCGTGCACAGGAACTCCTGGTTCAGCAGCGGCACTTCCAGCAGCTTGGTCGAGGCTTTCCCTTGGTAGGTGGTCATTCCCCAGCCCGCCGCGACCGCGGACAGGAAACCCGTTCCCGGCTTGGGCAGCGCGATCGTCTGGATGCGGCGGTCGGTCAGCGGGATCTCCTCGGCCAGCTCGACCATGCTGATGTCGTTGAGCAGCCTGCTGGCCTTGTTCTCCTTGGGGTCGACGTAGCCGGGGTGCTCGACCAGGCGCCGCACCGCCGCCGTGCGCACCGGTTGCCGCCAGTCGGTGGCGCCGAGCGCGATCACGACCCCCTCGGCCCGCCGCCCGTGCGTGCAGTGCGCCGCCGTGACGACCCACTTGCTGTTCACCAGGGAACCGCCGCAGAACTGGGTTCTCCTGCCCGCGTCGACGAGCGCCACCGTCCACGGGTAGCGGTTGGCCTTCACCTCGGAACCGCCGACGATGCGCGCCTGTTCGTCTGCGTGCGCGGCGGCGGGGCTGAGCAGGGCGGCGACCACGAGAGCCGCGGTCAGGAGGGTGCGCACCACGGGAAGCTCCTTTCCTGGCGGGACAGGGCGACTTCCCGACCGACCTAACCAAGGTTGAGCGGTGTGCGAGAGCCCTCTTGCCCGATCGCGTGTTTCTTTCGCCCGGCTGAGGGAAGTTTGCGAGGATGCCGTGATGGTGGAGTTCGCGGAGAAGCACCTCGTGTACTGCTGGATCGAGCGGGACGGTGCGGTGCTGTTCATCCGCCGCCGCGCCAAGGGCTTCCTCGGTGGCCGGTGGGAGCTGCCCGGCGGCACGGTGGAGCCCGGCGAGCCCGAGGAGGACGCCGCCGTTCGCGAGGCCGCCGAGGAGACCGGGCTGATCGTGAAGATCGTCGGCGAGCGCAGCAGGCACTCGTGGATGGACGTGGACGGCCGCCCGCTGCGCATCCACGCGCGGATCTTCGAGGTCGAGGACGACGGCGCCTCCGAGGTGGTGCTCAACCCCGACGAGCACGACAGCTGCGCGTGGCTGGCTCCTGGAAGGGCCGCCGAGCTGGACCTGGTCGACCACGTCAGGGCTTCGCTGCCGCGGGCCTGACGGGGGTGTTGCGCGCGGTGTTACGTTGCCCTGATGGATGATCACCCGGCAGTGACGATCTCCGTGCGGGGCACCGGGACCACGGACTGCCTCCGCTCGCTGCGGGGGTGGCTGGTGGAGACAGGAGAGCTGCGCGGGCCGCTGCACCTCGGCCACCAGCCCTGCGGCGCCAGCGGGCCCGAGGGCGTGGTGGACGTGCTGGTCGTCGCGACCGGCACCGAGCGGGAGAGCGCCGTGCTCGCCTCGGCCGTGCTGTCGTGGCTGCGGCACCGCGAGACCGGCGTGGATCTGCGGCTGGCCACCGCCGAGGGCGCCACCGTCGAGCTGCCCGCCGAGCGCGTCCGCTCCCTGGACGAGGACGGCGTGCGCGCCGAGTCCGCCCGCCTGGCCAGGGCGCTCGCTCCCGCCGTCCACTGAGGACGGTCCGCGAAAATCCCGTGACAGCGGCGCTCACCGCTGTCACCATCGTCGACGTGTTCACCACGGCCGTCCTCTCGACGCTGGCAGGCGCAGACCTGCTCGGCGCGCTGGCGGCCGTCTCCTCGGTGCTGGCAGGCGCCCGAAGCTGACCCTCCTCCCTTCTTCCAAGGACCACGGAGGAGGGTGTCGGCCCCCGCGAAACCCCGTTGCCGGGGCACGCGCGCGCCCAGGTTCTTGATCTCATGCCACGAGCCAGACCAGGGAAGAACACCATGAGCAAGCAGGAGCACGTCCGGTCCAAGCCCCACCTCAACATCGGCACGATGGGGCACGTCGACCACGGCAAGACCACGCTGACCGCCGCGATCACCAAGGTGCTCGCCGAGCGCGACGGCACCACCCGCCACATCGCCTTCGACAAGATCGACAAGGCGCCGGAGGAGATCGAGCGCGGTATCACCATCAACATCGCGCACGTCGAGTACGAGACCGCCACCAGGCACTACGCCCACGTGGACATGCCGGGCCACGCCGACTACGTGAAGAACATGATCACCGGCGCTGCCCAGCTGGACGGGGCGATCCTGGTGGTCTCCGCGCAGGACGGCACCATGCCCCAGACCAGGGAGCACGTGGTGCTGGCCAGGCGGATCGGGGTCTCGCACGTCGTGGTGGCGATGAACAAGGCCGACGCGGTGGAGGACCCGGAGCTGCTCGACCTGGTGGAGCTGGAGCTGCGCGAGCTGCTCACCACCTACGGCTTCCCCGGCGAGGAGGTCCCGGTCGTGCGGCTCTCCGCGCTGCGGGCGCTGGAGGGCGACCCGGAGTGGACGCCGAGCGTGGTCGAGCTGCTCGACGCCGTCGACCGCTACGTCCCGGAGCCCGTGCGGCACCTGGACCGGCCGTTCCTGATGCCGATCGAGAACATCCTGACCATCACCGGGCGCGGGACCGTGGTCACCGGCGCGGTGGAGCAGGGCGTGATCGGCGTCGGCGACGCGGTCGAGGTGGTCGGGCTCGGCCCCACGGTGAGCAGCGTGTGCACCGGTATCGAGACGTTCGGCAAGTCGCTGCCGAACGCCCAGGCCGGGGACAACGCGGCGCTGCTGCTGCGCGGGGTTCGCCGCGACGACGTCCGCCGGGGCCAGGTCGTGTGCCTGCCCGGCAGCATGCGGCCGCACACGCGGTTCCGGGCGAGCGTCTACTCGCTCTCCGCCGAGGAGGGCGGCAGGCGCACCCCGTTCGGCGCGCACTACCGGCCGCAGTTCCACTTCCGCACCAGTGACGTGGTTGGCGTGGTGGAGCTGGAGGAGGGGCGGTTCGTGCTGCCCGGCGACTCGGTGGAGTTCACCGTCGAGCTGGGCAAGCCGATCGCGATGAGCAAGGGGCTCGGCTTCGCGATCCGCGAGGGCAACAGGACCGTCGGCGCGGGCACCGTGCTGGAAGTCCTGTCCTGAGCCTGTGGTGGGGCGTCACCTTCTTCGGGGGCGCCCCACCTTCAGGCGGTGGGCGCAGGACCACGTCATCTCCACCAGGAGAGCGATCACGCTGAGGCTCAGGATGCCGTGGTGCCAACGCCATCCGACGCCGATCCCGATGAACGCGTCCACGATCACCGCTCCGCTGCCCACGGCCAGGAGCATCACCGTTCTCGGCACTCCGCGCGCGGCCGTGGTGATGGTGGCGAAGGCGATGCACGTGCCCAGCACGCCCGAGGGACAGACGAACCACTGCGCGGTGAGCGACTGCCGGAACGGGGGTTCGGCGTACTTGAAGATTGGTGAACCCCGGTTGTGGCGGTCGCTCACGGTGGGGAACCCCTTGGTGCTAGGGGGTCAGGCGGTGGAGGCGCGCCAGGTGGCGATGGTGGCTTCGACGTCGACCTGGCGGGTGCGCATGGGTGGGCCGATCTGGGGTGCCAGTTGGGCGGAGCGGATGCGGGTGTTGAGGTCGAGCAGAATGTCGCGCACGGCGTGCTCGGAGCGCTCCTTGGCGAGGCGGTGGGGCAGGTCCTCGACCTCCTTGGCCAGTGCGAGGGACGGCGGTAGCAACGCGGAGGTGTCGACGTTCTCCTTGCGGAGCTTCTCGGCCACCCATTCCATGGTTCCGCCGTGGCGCTGGGGGATCGGCTTGCCGTGGCCGGGGAGGTTGGACATCTCGCCGCGTTCCTCGGCCTCGCGCACCTGCTGGTCGATCCAGGACTCGAACGTGCTCCCGGTGGGCTTGCGCTTGGTCATGACGTCCCCCTTCGAGCCGTGCCGTTCTCCGGCTCCATCCTACGGAACGGCACGCGCACGGAGTCAGCCGTGAGCCGCGGGCTCCACGACCCGTACGGGCTCCTGCGCGCGTTGCTGTGCGCCGAGAACCGCGAACACCGCGAAGACGGTGGCGAGCACCAGTCCTCCGGCCGCGCCGAGCGTGAGCAGATCGGGTGCGAGCAGCGGCTGTCCGCGCAAGGCCTGCCACACCACGAGGGCGAAGAACCCGAGGTATGCCGTCGATCCAATGAGCACGAGGCGGGTTCGAACGTGCTCCGCACGCAGCAGTGCGACCTTTGTGGACAGTGCGGCGAGGCTGAAAGCCAACAGGGGTAACAGTTGTAACGCGTGCAGGCCGACGAAGTGGCCGACGCGGAGGTCGCCGCCGGTGGTGCTCCAGTTGGTCAGCGGCAGCCCCGGGCCACCGTCCGGAACGCCCACGCTGTGCCCGCCGATGACCGTTCCGGTCCCCGCGCGCAGGGCCGCGACCTGACCGGGCTGCGCGTTGAAGATCATGAGGAAACCGGAGAGCATGCCGAGCAGCGCGACCACGAGCCCGGCCCTGATCGCCATCGCCATCGGCCGCTCCAGGTGGTTGCGCAGCGACAGCTGGACGGAGAGCACCACGACGGCGATGAGCATCAGGTAGATGCTGCCCCCGAAGATCGGTTGCAGCACCTCGTTGATGCCGTCTTCCTGGTTGTAGTGGCTCAGTTTCGCGCGCGCCGCCTGGAACGCCACGATCGCGACGTCCACGCTCAGCGTCACGGCGATGGTCGTGCCCAGCCACCACCCCCATCGCCTGCCGCGTCGCTGCAAGGACAGCAGCCAGGCCAGGGTGCCCGCGTAGACCACCGACGAGATGCCGAACTTCAACGGCTTCAGCCACACCGGGGCGCCGGTGAGCGTCCGGTCGTCCACGAGCAGGCCTATCGCCGCGACCGCGGTCAGCCCGGCCATCGCCACAACCATGATCATCAGGGGTCGGTGCCAGCGCAACGCTGCCGCCACGACGCGCATCGGGGTCTCCCACGGGCTCGACAGGATCGGGACTTCCCCGATCCTGCGTCGCCGCCCCCGGGGAGCGCGCTGGTGAAAACCATCGAGCTTGGGTGGGGTTTACCCCAGGTCCGTACTGAGGAAAGCCGGATAGAGCGGCATCGAGGGCACGTCCCACCGCTCGGTCGCGGCCAGAAGCCGACGCATCGTCTCCGCCACAGCGGGCAGCTCAGGCACTTCGCCCGAAACCTCGCTGAGCAGGATTTCCCAGCGGTAGCGCAACAACTGGCGCAGGCTCGGCACCGGGCGCCGTGTTCGGTGCAGCGGCCTGTCCTCTTCGATCACGCGCGGGGTGAGCGCCGTGGTCGCGTCCACGGTCCACGCGAGCATTCCGAGCCGCATGCCCTCGCGCCACACCTCGTCGTCAAGCAGTTCGGCGTGGCCCTTCACGACCTCGGACCGGTAGGTGTCCTCGATGGAAGCCTGAATCCCTTGCGGGAGGCGAAAAACGCACCAGCACGAGGAGAACGGCATCCGCGTGTAGACGGCGTCCACGAACACCGAGTGGTATTCGGCGCCCTCGAAGTCCAGCATTCGCACGCGGTCCGGGAAGAGCAGGTTGTTGTCCGGACAGATGTCGCCGGGTGAGTAGACCGGGAACCGCGTCAGCTCAATAACCGGCGAGATCTCCGCCATCAGGCCGTCCGGTGCGGCCACACCGAGCGAGTCGAGCACAGCGGGAAGCCCGTCGACCGCTTTGTGAATCCAGTGGTCGATGTCCCACTGTTGTTCGCCGCGGTCGTACCGGGAGCGCAGGGCGGCGAACTCCTCCTCGCGGCCCACGGACTCGGCGGCGAGCCGCCCGTACGCGCGCGCCCACGCGAGAAGCGCTTCCCGTGCCTTGTCAGCGGAATCGCCTAGCAGTGCGTCGGCGAGGCTCGGTGCGGCGCCGAGGTCTTCCATGACCAGCAACGGGAAATCGGTGTCGACCGCGAGCAGCTTGGGGCCAGCACCCGCACCGAGCGCCAGACCCGCGGCCTCGGCTGTGAAGCAGCGCAACGCTTCCGGCTCGTCGCGGTACGCCTTGACGACCACGGACTCACCGTCGCCCGCCGTGCACCGGAGCACCGTGGAGCGCGGTGAACCGCCTAGATCGGTGGGCTCGGCCAGCGTCGTGTCCAGCAGGGCTGACGCCGCACGGAGAATCTCGTCTGTCACCGGTTCCCGGCCAGCAGTTGGCTCAGCGCGGGGTCCAGTGCCCTGCCGTTCGCCGCGACCGACACAGTGCCGCCGTGCGCACGCGCGATCTGGTTCAGCGGCGCCCTGTCCACGTCAGAACCGAACGCGATGAAGCTGATCGGCAGCGGCTTGTCGTCGTTGCGCAGCTTGCCCAGCTCGGTTTGCAGCTGCTGCAAGCTGATCCCGCCGTCGTTGGAGCCGTCGGTTACGACCACGATCCGGTTCGTCCTGCCCTGCTCGTAGTTCTCCATCGCGGAGCGGTAGACGGCCAGCACGCTGGTGTAGGTCTGCGTCGCGCTCGTCGGCTTGAGGCCGTTGATGGCGTCTACCAAAGCGGTTCGTTGCTGCGATACCGGTTTCGTCGGCGTGAGCTGCTTATAAGGCTTCGTACCGTCGAGCGAGCGGGAGAACTCCCACAAGCCGAACAGGCCGCCGACTGAGCGCTCCACCTGCCCGCGCAACGCCTTCTTCAGCCAGGACATCCGTGTCTGTCCGTCGCCGCCGTCTTGCGTCATCGAGCGGGACACGTCCACGAGCACTGTCACCGCCTGCGCGCCCGCGCCCGAGCTGGCCCACGCGGCGGAGATCTGCTGCGTGCTGTCCGCATCGGCAGGCTCCAAGGCTTCCGGCGTAGCGGCCCAACGGATGCCCGGCGCGGGGTTCGGCCGCTCTTGAGTGGAGCCGACGCGCACGCCCGACTGCTGCGCGAGCAGACGCTGCTGGTCCGGCTCCTTCAAGAAGTCGCTGAACCGCTGCGCGGCCCGCACCTGCACGTCGTCGGTCAGCTCACCGGCGAGCGCGACGAACGGGTAGTCGGCGGTCGGGGTCGGCCCGCCCACCTGCACCCCGGAAAGCACGCGCACGGGGCTCGCGGCGCCGTCCTTGCCCACGTTGCGGCGGTAGAGATCGGCCTCGACCACGGGGACCGCCTCGAACGGTGCCTTGGCCAGGTCCTCCACCTTGCCCAGCTCCACCAACGCTTCCAGCGTGGTCGACGCGGGCTTGGCGATGTTGGCCGTCGCCAACCGGTTCATCACGTCCTTGATCCGGTCGTCGGAGAGCATCTCCGTGGTGACCGGCCCCCTGCCCCTCGGGCTGGAGCCCGCCAGCGCGGACTGGATCGCCAGCGCGCTCGCCGGATTGCGCGCGGGGTCCGGGATGGTCAGCGTCAGCGCGCCCCACTCCGGCTTCTGGAAGCGGCTCCAGCCGTCGCCGGCGGCGGCCAGGTCCGGCAGGTCCGACCAGCGGAAGGAGCTCCCGGAGAGCATCGCGGCACCGGCCTGCTCGGGAACGGCGAGCAGCACGGGGCTGGTGGCGACGGAGGTGGGCGTGGAGCCCAGCAGCGCGGCGTTCGCGGCCTTCAGCTGATTCACCCACAGCGTGGACTCCGGCAGCCACGCCGACGGCGGCGGACCGACCTTGGCCTGGTCCCAGCCCTGGCTGAGGTTCTGCAGCGTCATGGCCGAGTCCATCGCCTGGACCTCGACCAGCACGCAGTGGTTGCGGATCACCGGGCGCTGCGCGGCCCACGCGGTCGCGGCCTGCTGCACCGGCTCGGCGATCGAGGGGGCCACGGCCACGCGCAGCGTCGCCTCGCCCTCGGGGCAGCCCTCGCTGCTGCTGGCCGCCCGCTCGTCGACGATGCCGCTGACGTAGTCCCAGGTGAACCAGCCCAGACCCAGCACGGCTACGACGGCGACAGCCACGATCGGCCACAGTGCCACCCCGCGCCGGGTTTTCAGCAGTTCCGCGCGGTGTCGACCCATCAGCGACGTCCCTTTCCAGCGCCTGGCTCGCGAATGCTCAACGTAGTCGGCGCCGGGCTACATCGCCCCGACAGAGAAGCCCGGTCGTCCAAGTCACGCTAACAGGTGAAGGCAGTTCGTCAAGAAATGTGACGCAGGGTGGACATAGTGTTACCGGACGGCTCCAACGGGGTAACGAAGGAGGCGCTGGCACAGCTCGATCAGCGCCTGGCGCAACGGCGCCGCGCGCTCGGCGAAGTCGGCCTGGGCCTTCACGTACTCCGCGCGCCCCTCCGGCGTCTCGATCCGCACCGGCGGGTATCCCAGCTCGGCGAGGTCGTAGGGGCTCGCGCGCATGTCGAGTTCTCGGACGTCCACGGCCAGCTCGAAGCAGTCCGTGACCAAGTCACTCGGCGTGAACGGCGCCAATTTGTAGCTCCAGCGAAATAAGTCCATGTTGGCGTGGAGACAGCCGGGCTGCTCTAAAGCGATCTGTGACTCACGGGTGGGCTGCATGGCATTGAGCGGCCGCGCGGGCTCGGTGAAGAACCTAAAGGCGTCGAAGTGACTGCACGCGACCCGCGAGCCCTCGACGACACTGTCTGTGCCGTTGTGCCCGAGGCGCAACGACCACCCGGTGTGGCGAACTTCCTCCGGAGTCGTGCGGTAGACCATCGCCCACTCATGCAGGCCGAAGCACCCTAAGCGCGGTGGGCGCGACGCGGTGGCGGTGAGCAGCGCGAGCACGAACTCCGCCGTGCGGCGCCGGGCGTCCGTGAACGTCGACAGGTCGAGCGCGACACCGTGCTCAGCAGCGGCGTAGCCGGCCCACTCCAGGTACTCGTTTGCACCCTCTAAGACGACATCGGGGCCCGGGTGCCACCGCTCCAGCCGCGAGGGGCGGAACGAGTAGTAGGTGAAGAGGAAGTCCAAGACGGGATGCTTGAGGCCCTTGATGCGTCGCTCACGGTGTCCCTGCGTCCACGGACTGACGCGCGCGAGATGCGCGTCACGGCGCGCACGCCACTCCGCTTCGCTCAACACCACGGTCATGCCGCACAGCGTATTAGTGCGACGCGATGCGGAATCCGCCGGTGACCGCCTCGGCCAGGTACAGGGACCGCTTCTTGCTCGCGTTCCACCGCGCGCGCAACGCGGAGGACAGGTCGGACACCGCGAAGTCCTTTGTCAGCGCACCGGAGGCCGCGAGCATGTGGATCGCCGAGTAGACCGACTCCGTGATGCTGGACAACGGAGCAGCCGTGGCACCGAACCGCTCGCGGTAGCGACGCAGGAAGTCCTTGTTGCGTTTGGAGTCCACTTCCTGGAAGTAGCCGAACGTCGCCCACACGCCACGCGATGCGTCTCCGCCGGTGAGCTCGCGCGTGGACTCGTCGTAGGCCATCGACAACGTCCGACACCGGTCGCGCAGCCCCGCACAGTGCGACTGTCGCTCGAACAGTGCCGAGTCCGAGCCCACGAACGTCGACACCACCACGTCCGCGCGGCTGGTGATGATGTCCTCAATGACATCGGAGAAGTCGCGCGTACCCATCGGCCTGTAGCACTCACCGGCCACTGCGCCGCCGAACCGCTCCACGAGCCCGCGCGCCGTCGCATTCATCACGCGCGGCCACACGTAGTCGTTGCCCGCGAGGAAGACATTGGTGCCGGTGCTTTTCATCAGTGCGGGGAGCGCTGTACTCAGTTGTGCCGACGGACGTTCGCCGAGTCGCACGACATTGGGGGAGTAGCGGCCACCTTCGTTGATCGGCGTGTGCACGAGCAGCACTCCGAGCCGCCGCGCAAGCCTTGCGATCACCGGGAACACCGCCGAGGTGCAGTTCGTGACCACCACTCGGCAGCCATCCACGCTCACCAGTCGCCGTAACTGCTCCGCGCCGACCTCAGGGACGCTGGCGTCGTCGCGCACAACCACCTGCACGCGGGCTCGACCGTCTGCGTTGACCTCATCGGCCGCCATCAGGGCCAACCGCTCCGTAGTGGCGCCGAAGATGCTCGCGGGGCCGGACTTGCTGACTAACACGCCGATTCGCACAGTGCCGGGCTCGACGCGCTCTTCGATCGGGTCGTAGCCGCGCTGCCGGAGGAGCCAGGTCACCGCGTCGCCCGGCACTTCGACACCTAATCGCACCGTTGTCCCGGAACCGTCCTTCGCGGGCAACATCGTGCAGCTCACCGTGCCCGGCCACGGCGTCTGCTGTTCGATCACGATGCGCCGTGGCGGATCAAGCAGGGCTATGCGGCCCGTGGCCTCGATGGTGGCGCTCGACGGATCAGCCGGGTTCACGGGGAGGTCGAAGCGCACGAGCCCACCCACGCACATCGCGCCGTAGTCGGCCCCGAAGAGCCAGCCCGCCGAATCGTCGCTGCCCAGCAGGGCGAACACGTCCCGGGGGAGCAGGGGCACGTATCGCTGCTGAGTCAGGACGAGGTTCCCCACCGAGGCCCTTCGGCGTTGTCGTCGGCGGAGCGCTGCTCTGCGACTGCGGCAAGCGAGTCGAGCGAGGTGCCGTAGAGCGAGCTCAGGAAGCTGAGCACCTCGTTCATCGGTTCGACCCGCAGTGAGTAGTAGCGGTACTTGCCCGCCCGCCGCTCCTGCACCATGCCCGCGTCGCGCAGGACCTTCAGCTGCATGGAGACCGCCGTGCGGCCGATGTGGTCGAACCGGGAGGCGAGATCGGAGACGGTCAGCTCGCCGTGCTCGGAGAGAAGGCTCAGAACGGCGCGACGGGTGTCGTCCGCCAACGCGTCGAACGCGCCGGAGGAACTGCCCGAGATCTGGCCCACCGAACCGCCCGCCGCCCGCGAAAGTGAAGATCACCAGGGTATCGCCGCGTTTGCCACCGTGGCAAACCGTCCCTCGGTCGGTCGAAGTCCAGGCGTGGCGGCCCCAACTCGGGTCAAGATCCATTGACACGATCCTCGCGGCGTCCATACCCTTTTCGGTGTCGGGAAATCCGCACGGACCGGTCACGAGAACCTTGGCGCAGAAGGGAACCGTCGTCGATGGGCATAGTCCCTCCGTCCGTAGCGGAACTCATGCGGATCGCGCGGCGCTACGGGCTGTCACTCGACGACAGCGCGCTCGCGTCCTTCCGCGATCTGATGGCACCAACCCTCGCCTCCTACGCGGAGGTCGAGCGGCTCTACGAGGAGCGGGCCCCCGAACCGCTCCGACGAGGGCACACCGCCCCCTCTCCGGAGGGGAACCCGCTCAACGCCTGGTGCGTGCGCACCGACCTGCGCACGCACTCGGACGGCCCGCTCGCCGGGCGCACCCTGGTGGTCAAGGACAACATCGCCGTCGGCGGCGTTCCGATGAGCAACGGCTCCCGCGCACTGCGGGGATTCGTGCCGCGCGCCGACGCGACCGTGATCACCAGGGTGCTTGACGCGGGGGTGCGGATCATCGGCAAGGGCGCCTGCGAGGACCTCGGTTACTCGGCGGGCAGCCACACCGGCGCCGACGGGCCCGTGCGCAACCCGTGGGACCCCGAGCGCTCCGCAGGCGGCTCCTCCTCGGGGCCCGCCGTGCTGGTCGCCACCGGCGAGGCGGACCTCGCGCTCGGCGGGGACCAGGGCGGTTCGCTGCGGGTGCCCGCCGCGTTCAGCGGGATCGTCGGGCACAAGCCCACCCACGGCCTCGTCCCGTGCACCGGCGCGTTCCCGATGGAGAACACGCTGGACCACCTGGGGCCCATGGCGGCGACGGTGACCGACGTGGCGACGCTGCTGGGCGTGCTGGCCGGGCCGGACGGCCTCGACCCCAGGCAGGGCTCGGGCGCGGAGCCGGTCGACTACCTCGCCGACCTCGACTCCGGCGTCGCGGGGCTGCGGATCGGCCTGCTCACCGAGGGGTTCGGGCTGCCAGGTCTGTCCGACCCGCGCGTGGACGAGGCCGTGCGCGCCGCCGCCCACCGGCTCGGCGGGGTCGGAGCTGACGTTCGTGAGATCAGCGTTCCCTGGCACACCTCGGGTTTCGACGTCTGGAAGGTGATCGCCACCGACGGCATCGCCTGGCAGATGATCGACGGCAACGGCCTCGCCCGAGGGGTGCCCGGCCCGATGGACCCCGAGCTGGTCGCGCACTTCGGTGCCGGGCGGGCCGAGCACGCCGACTCCTTCTCGGAGACCGTCAAGCTGGTCGTGCTCAACGGCGCCTACACCCTCGGCCGCTACCACGGCGCGCACTACGCCATGGCGCGCAACCTGGTGCCGGAGCTGATCGCCGGCTACGACGCCGCACTGTCCGAAGTGGACGTTCTGGTGCTGCCGACCGTTCCGCACGTGGCGAACCCCTTGCCCGGCAAGGACTCCTCGCGCGCGGAGTACGTGGGCGCCGCGCTCGGCATGGTGAACAACGTGGCCCCGCTCGACGCCAGCGGTCACCCGGCGACGGCCGTGCCCGCCGGGCTGGTCGACGGACTGCCGGTCAGCATGATGATCGTCGGCCCCCGATTACGCGACGACCTCTGCCTGCGCGTGGCGCGGGCGCACGAGGTGGCCATGGGGGGCTTCCCCGCGCCACACCGGATTTCGAGCACGGCGAGAGCGTGAGACGACGATGACCAAGCCCCCGAACACCGGTCGCGGCACCAGGAACCCGGGTCGACTGGACCCGCAGATCTTCTTCTGGCAGCCCGAGAACGGCGCGCGGCACGCCGTCCCCGGCTCGCAGGCGGACTACGAACTCGGCGAGCAGGGCCAGTCGCTGTGCGCGCAGCCCGTCCGCGTCCGCGCGGCATCGGAGTCGGAGTGGATCGCCTTCCCCACCTGCGACAAGTGCTGGCAGGCCGCGAAATCGCTGCACGGCGAGCTCAAGACCGCTCGCCCGCGCCTGCTCTAGCCCGGCCCAGAACGCCCCGACGCCAGGCCGTGGTGTGGGGCGTTTTTCTGTGTCCGCACCACGTCGGTTCCGGTGGTCGCCAAGTCCCTGAATGACTCATTGAGGTACCTCGACTCCCTCAATGACTCATTCAGCGCCTTGAACGACATGAACGAGTCATTGAGGCGCGTCCGAAATACCCCAACGACCCGTTTGGTGCGCTCAGGTACCCGAACGACCCGTTTGGTGCGTTGAGGGAGCTGAACGGGTCGTTTGGTGCGCTCAGGTACCTGAAGGGGTCGTTCAGGGCCTCCAACTCCCTGAATGACTCATTGAGGACGCTCAAGTACCTCAATGAGTCATTCAGCGCGTAAGCGGGGGTTAGCCGACGTGGGTGGCGTCGCGGACGGTGCCGACGTACTCCTCGACGAGGTCCTCCATCGCGACGATGCCCAGCACCTCGCCGGTGGAGGAGACGGCCGTGGCCAGGTGGCTCTGCGCGCGCCGCAGGGCCGCCAAGGCCTCGTCGAGGCCCGCGTCGGCCGGGATCGCGGGCAGTCCGCGCACGCGACCGGTGGGGACCGGGGTCTCCGGGGTCGCGCCCGCCTGGTCCAGCACGTCCTTCACGTGCAGGTAGCCGCGCATCGAGCCGTCCGAGGCGCGCACGGGGAAGCGCGAGTACCCGGTGCTCGTCACCGCCTGCTCCACATCGCCCACCGACGGGTTCTCCGGCAGCGTGGTCAGCCGGTCCGTGGGGACCAGCACGTCGGCGACGGTGCGGTCGGTGGAGGACAGCGTCTTGGCCAGCCTGCGGTGCTCGGAGGCGTCGAGCAGGCCCTCCCTGCGGGACTCCGCGATCAGCGCGGACAGCTCGTCGGAGGTGTAGGCGGTGTCCAGCTCGTCCTTGGGCTCCACCTTCATCAGCCGCAGCGTTCCGTTGGCCGCCACGTTGAACAGCTGGATCAGCGGGTTCACCAGGCGGACGAAGGCGACGTGCAGCGGGACGAGCAGGATCGCCGAGCGCTCGGGCCCCGCGATCGCGATGTTCTTCGGCACCATCTCGCCCAGGACGATGTGCAGCACCACCACGATCGCCATCGCCAGCACGAACGCGAGCGGGTCGAGCACGGCCTGCGGCACGCCGAGCGGGCCGAGCAGCGACTCCAGCTGGTCGGCGACGGCGGGCTTGCCGAGGTTGCCGAGCACCAGCGAGCAGATCGTGATGCCCAGCTGCGCGCCCGCCAGCATCAGCGAGACCTGCTCGGACGCCTTGATCACGGTGCGCGCTCCCGCGACGCCCTGTTCGGCCAGCGCCTCCAGGCGGTCGCGCCGCGCGCTGATCAGGGAGAACTCCGCGGCCACGAAGAAAGCGTTGGCCAGCAACAACAACAGCGAGATGACAACGGCGAGGGAGTTGCTCATCGGGCCGCCTCCTGCTGCTGCCGCTCACTGTCCACTGTGGACTCCTGAGCGCGCGACACGCGCAGCTCGGCGATGCGGTGCCGGTCCATCCGCAGCACGGTCAACCGCCAGCCGTCGTAGCGCACCTCGTCGTTGACCGAGGGGATGCGGCCGAGCCGGTAGAGCACGAAGCCCGCGATCGTCTCGTAGTACTCGTCGTCGGGCACGCGCAGGCCGGTCGCCTCGTTCACCTCGTCCAGCCGCAGCAGCCCGGAGACCACCCAGCTGAGCTTGCCGAGCGGGCGCACCGGCGCGATCTCGTTGCGGTCGTGCTCGTCGCGGACGTCGCCGACGATCTCTTCGACCAGGTCCTCCAGCGTGACCAGGCCCGCGGTGCCGCCGTACTCGTCGACGACGACGGCGGTCTGCAGGCCCGAGCCGCGCAGGCGGTCCAGCAGCGCGTCGCCCTCCAACGTCTCCGGCACCGTCGGCACCGGGCGGCACAGCGCGACGACCCTGGTGGTGGCGCGCTCCTCGCGGGGAACACCGAACGCCTGCTTCACGTGCACAACGCCCTGGATCTCGTCCAGGTCGCCGGTGTGCACGGGGAAGCGCGAGAAGCCCGTCCGCAGCGCCACCTCGACCAGGTCGAGCACGGTCGCGTCGGCGCGCAGGGCCTCCACCCGCACGCGCGGGGTCATCAGCTCCTCCGCATTGCGCTCGCCGAAGCGCAGCGAGCGGTCCAGCAGGGTCGCCGTGCCCTGGTCGATGGTGCCGCCGGCCGCGCTGGAGCGGACCAGTGAGCCCAGCTCGTGCGGGGAGCGGGCCGAACGCAGCTCCTCGGCTGGCTCGACGCCGAAGCGCCGGACGATCCAGTTCGCCGAGCCGTTCAGCCAGGTGATCAGCCAGCGGAAGGCCGAGGAGAACCCGGCCTGCAGGCCCGCGACCATCCGGGCGGTGCCCAGCGGGCGGGCGATCGCCAGGTTCTTCGGCACCAGCTCGCCGAAGATCATCGACAGCGAGGTCGCCGCGAGCAGCGCGATCGCCAGCGAGATCCCCGCGGCCGTGGACTCGCTGAGGCCGAGCCCGACGAGGCCGGGGGTAATCAGCGAGGCGAGCGCGGGCTCGGCGAGGTAGCCGGTGACCAGCGTGGTGATCGTGATGCCCAGCTGCGCTCCGGAGAGCTGGAAGGACAGCGTGCGGTGGGCCTTCTGCACGGTGTGCGCCCTGCGGTCCTTCACGAGGTGGACGTGGCTGTCCACCTGGCTGCGCTCCAGCGCGGTGAGGGAGAACTCGGCGGCGACGAAGACCGCGGTGCCGAGGGTGAGCAGGACCACGACGGCGAGGCCGATCAGGCTGAACAGCACGTCGCTCATGAGCTGCCCCGCAGGGGAGGGGCCGGGAAGAGATGGCAGCCGGGGCTTTCCCCCGGCTCAGTACTACAGGGCTCGCCGCACGGTTCCGAGGAGCCGCTGGGTTGTTCGAGCATCCGCTGGGACTGCGGATCGGGCACGGAGGTAGTCACTCCCTTGGTTGAACGGGTTACCGACCAGTGTAAGTGCTCTTCAGGGAGCTGTCGCGGGTCAGCTGAGAACGGGGCGGCCGAGAACGGCCGTGCTGTCCCGGAGCACGACCTCGGCGCCGACCTCGACGGTGCGGGGCTCCGAGGGCGCATCGCCCTCCAGCGCCAGCCGGGCCGCCCGCTCGCCGATCTCCTCCAGCGGCAGCCGCACCGTGGTGAGCGGCGGCACGAGGTCGCTCAGCGTCGGGATGTCGTCGAAGCCCGCGACCGCGACGTCCTCGGGGGAGCGCAGTCCGCGCTCGCGCACGGCGGCCAGCGCGCCGACCGCCATCACGTCGTTCACCGCGAACACGCACTTCGCGCCGGTTCCGCGCTCCAGCAGCTCGTGCATGGCCGCGTGCCCGCCGTCGCGGGTGAAGGCCCCGTGCACGACGTTGTGCGCGGCCAGCTCGACGCCGTGTTCGGCGAGTCCCGCGCGGAAGCCGTCCAGCCGGTCGCGCGCGGCGAGCAGCTTCTCCGGCCCGGCGAGGACGGCGAACTCGCGGTGCCCCTGCGCGGCGAGGCTCGTGGCCAGGTCGTGCGCGCCGAGCGCGTTCGCGGGGACCACCGTGTCGGCGGGCAGGTGCGCCTGGGAGACGCACGCCACGCGTCCGCCCTGGGCCTGGAAGGCCTTGATCTCCTCGGCGAGCCGCTGCGTCGCGGAGTCGTCGGTGGTCCTGGTGCCGACCAGCACCACCGCTCGGGCGCGGTGCGCGCGCAGCGTGGACAACAGCGCCAGCTCGCGCTCCGGCTCGCGGGAGGTGGTGCCGAGCACCACGATCAGCCCGGCTTCCTCGGCGACCCTGGTCACTCCGGCGGCGATGGAGGAGAAGTAGGGGTCGGCGATGTCGTGCACGACCAGACCGACCAGCGAACTGGTGTTGCGCGCCAACGCCTGCGCGGAGGCGTTGGGCAGGTAGCCCAGCTCGCGCGCCGTGGCCAGCACCCGCTCCCGCAGCTCCGCGCTGACCTGGCGCGTGCTGCCGTTGAGCACCCTGGACGCCGTCGCCAGGGACACCTTCGCGTGCTTGGCCACCTCGGCCAGCGTCACCTGATGATGCGCCACCCGCCACCTCCGTACCGGTCAACGGCGCAGCGTATCGGTCGCACCGGACAGGCGGAGCGTTCGGCGCCGCGCGTCATCGGGGAATTCAGGTGTGAACTTGTCTCACGTCACACACATTTGAGTACTTCCGGCTCTCGACGAAAACGGGGCTGTGCTCGCTATGGTCCAGACAACGGCACCGGGGCCGTTGGCGTGGTGCTGGCGTGCCCTCGGGGCGACAACGCCAGAGGGAGGACGTCGATCGTGACGGCCACGGAATCCACGAAGCCAGCACAGCAGCGGGGCTTCTTCGGCCACCCGTGGGGGCTGGCCACCCTGTTCTTCACCGAGATGTGGGAGCGCTTCTCCTACTACGGGATGCGGGTCCTGCTGATCTTCTTCCTGACCGCCTCGGTCGCCCAGGGCGGACTGGGCATGGAGAAGGGTCTGGCGTCCTCGCTGGTCAGCGCTTACGGCGCGGCGATCTACATGTCGGCGCTGGCCGGTGGCTGGATCGCCGACCGGCTGCTCGGCGGCCAGCGCTCGGTGTTCTACGGCGGCGCGCTGATCATGGCGGGCCACATCTGCATGGCCATCCCCGGCGGCAGCACCACGATCTTCGCGGGCCTGGCGCTGGTCATCCTCGGAACGAGCCTGCTCAAGCCGAACATCTCCACCCTGGTCGGCGGCCTCTACCCCGAGCACGACGCGCGCAGGGACGCCGGTTTCACGATCTTCTACATGGGCGTGAACCTGGGCAGCTTCGCCGGGATCACCATCTCCGGCTGGCTCGGGCAGCAGATCGACTTCCACCTCGGCTTCGGCGCGGCCGCCGTCGGCATGGCGCTCGGCCTGATCCAGTACGTCATCGGCAGGGGCAACCTCGGCGCGGCCACCGCCGTTCCGGTGAACCCGCTGACCGCCGACGAGCGCGGCAAGGTCCTCGGCCGCATCGGCGCCGGGCTGGCCGCGTTCGTGCTGGTGATCGTCGTGCTGCTGTCCATGGGCTGGCTGGACCTGCCCCTGGTCATCGACGGCATCAGCCTGATGTCGATCCTGCTGCCCGCTGGCTACTTCGCGATGATGCTCCGCAGCCCGCTGCTCGACGACGACGAGCGCTCCCGGGTCAAGGGCTACATCCCGCTGTTCCTGGCCTCGGTGATGTTCTTCCTGATCTTCGAGCAGGCCGCGAACGTGCTCAACCTCTACGCCAGCGACAAGGTGCAGAACACCGTGCTGGGCATGGAGTTCCCGGCATCGTGGTTCCAGTCGGTCAACCCCGTCTTCATCCTGCTGTTCGCGCCGCTGATCGCCGCGGTGTGGATGAAGATGGGCCAGCGCCAGCCTTCGACCGCGCGCAAGTTCGCCATCGCGCTGGTGCTGATCGGCGCGTCCTTCGGCGTCATCGTGCTCGCCGACGCGACCAGCGCGGGCGGACTGGTCAGCCCGCTGTGGCTGCTCGCGGTCTACGCGGTGCAGACGATCGGTGAGCTGCTGCTGTCGCCGATCGGCCTCTCGGTCACCTCGAAGGCCGCGCCGAAGGCGTTCGTCTCGCAGATGATGGCGCTGTGGTTCCTGTCGATCGCGGCGGGCCAGGGCATCGCGGCGCAGCTGGTTCCCTTGTACGGCAACATCCCGGACGCGCTGTACTTCGGCATGTTCGCCGGGGCGGCCGTCGTGCTCGCGGTGCTGCTGTGGGTCAGCGCGCCGAAGATCCGCGTCATGATGCGCGGCGCGGAGTAGCGCTCGTTCCGACGGAGGAGCGGCCCGCTGTCCACTGTGGACGGCGGGCCGCTCTCGTTCAGGTCAGGGGGCGAAGCAGTGCGGTGGCCTCGGTCATCTCGTACACGGTTTCGAGGCGGTGGAGGATCTCGGGGACGCCGTGAGGGCTCCCCGAGCGACCGGATCGCGAGGCGATGGCCATGACGGCGGTGAGGGCCTGCGCCGGATTCAGTGCGACGGTGTCAGCGGCGAACCGTTGTGGGGCAAGGACGTCGATGCCATCCGGAAGCAGGTGCGGTGGGAAGTCCTTGGTGTTGTGGGTGATGATCGCGCCCGCTCCGCCGACGACGGCGGCCGCGATCACGTGTTCATCGTTGCGATCCGGCAGGCCGTAGGTGCCCACGAGCCCCTGCCAGCCGTCGATCTCCGCGTCGTCGAAGGCCTGCCGCATGACCGTGACGAGCCTGGAAGCGCGCTCCGCCGCTCGCCAGCGATCCTCGCCCCGCTCGATCAGCTTCCGCGCTTCCTCGTACTCCAGCTCTTCGAGGATCGCCGTGCTCCACACCGGTCTGTACATGCCCTCGACGGCGAGGGACAGCAGGAAGTCGCGCTGCAGGCTGGGCCAGAGAACGCAGGTGTCGAGCAGGGCGGTGAACACGTGGTGGGCTCTTCCGGGGTTGTCCGATGGTCAGCTCGTGCCGCTGTTCCGGCGCTTCGCGACCTCGTCGCGCGCCTTCTTCAAGCGTGCCAGTGCGACGTCGATGTCCTCGTCGTCCTCGACCGCTGTTGCTTCGAGAGCGGCGTACTGACGAGCGCGGCGCTCTTCACGGTAGGAGAGCAGATCGCGGAGGAGGATCTTTCTGTGGCTGTTCACCCGTTCGAACGGGATCTGCTTCTCGTCGAGCAGGCGGATCACAGTGGGCCTGCTGACCCCGAGCAGTTCGGCCGCCTGCTGCGTCGTCAGCGTCGCGGTGATCGGGGCCACCGAGACCGCCAGGCCTTCCTGGAGAGCGGTGACCACTTGGCGCAGCACGCGGTACAGCTCGACCGGGAGTTCGACGCGGTCGCCGGGAGCGCCTCCGCTGAGGTAGCAGGGCACGTGTGGGCGGCCACGCCCCGCGTCCTCGTGGGCCTGCATGAAGTCGTAGACCTTCGCTACCTGATCGCCCTCGTCCGGCTCTGGGAGATAGGTCTCCTGCCGCAGCTTCTCGCCCATGGCACACCTCCGCTTTCGAACAAAACGTAGCAGGTTTCGTTTCGTTCGACTAGTGCTAGTGGATTGTGGTTCTGCGGCGGACCAGGGAGACCGGGACGCTTTCCAGGGTGGGCAGCAGGCGCGCGTGGTTGCGCTTGACCTGGCCGTCCAGGCGCAGGTGCGGGAAGCGGCGGAACAGCTCGCGCAGCGCGATCTCGCCCTCCATCCTGGCCAGGCCCGCGCCGACGCAGAAGTGCACGCCGCCCGCGAAGGCCAGGTGTTCCCGCGCGTTGCGGCGGGTGATGTCGAAGCGGTCGGGGTTGCGGAAGACCTTGGGGTCGCGGTTGGCGGCGGCGAGCAGGACCGCGACGTGGTCGCCCGGCTTGAGCTGGGTTCCGGCGATCTCGACGGGCTCCAGCGCGGCGCGCACGGTGAAGTGCACGGGAGGGCTGTGCCGCAGCGTCTCCTCGACGACGTTGGCGGCGAGGTCGAAGTCCGCGAGCAGGTGTTCGCGCGCGTCGCGGTTGACCAGCAGGGCGAGCGCGCCGTTGCCGATGAGGTTGAGCGTGGTGCCGAAGCCCGCGAGCAGCAGCAGCCCGGCGGTGGCGAGCAGGTCGCGGTCGGCGACGGGCGCACCGTCCACCTCGGAGTGCACGAGCTGGCTCAGCAGATCATCGCCCGGGGAGCGCCTGCGGTGGGCGATCAGGTCGGTGAAGAAGGTGTGCAGCTCGCCGATCACGCCGTCCAGCCGCCGCTGTTCGGTCAGCGAGTGCACGCCGTCCAGCGCGGGGCCGACCTGCCGCGCCCACGCGCTGAACCGCTCGTGGTCGGGGGCGGGCACGCCGAGCATGTCGCTGATCACCTGGATCGGCACGCGGTCGGCGAACTCGGGCACCAGGTCGAAGCGCTCGCGCGTGGCCAGCTCGTCGAGGTAGCCGGTGATGGTGCGCTCGATCTGCTCCTGGCGGGCGCGCACGGCGCGCGGGGTGAACCACGGCGCGACGAGCTTGCGCAGCCGCGTGTGCTCCGGCGGGTCCATGCTGAGGAACGAGTCCTCGATGGGGTGCACGGGCTCCGGTGGGCGCGGGGGCAGCGGGATCAGCATGCCGTCGCTCGCGGAGACCTGGCTGACGCCGAAGCGCGGGTCGCGCAGGATCTGGGTCGCCCAGCGGTGCGAGGGCGTGATGTAGAGCTGGAGCTTGCTGCGCACGAGGTCGCCGTCGCGCCGGATGCGCTCGTACAGCGGGTAGGGGCCGTGCGAACCCCGGCGCAGGAGCTTGGCGCCGTGGTCGCCCCGGGACGAGTAGATGCTCAGAGCCGCGCGCTCCACCAAGAAAGACACCGTCCGCCGTACATCCTCGTTGATGCCCATGGCGAGTCCCTCCCGGGTCGGGCCGCGTCCCCGAAGAAGTATCGTCCCGACCCGGCCGGCGCGGGACTTGCCGCCGGGCCCGGAGCGGGACGCGGGCACATGTTACTCGATGGTAGGCGCGGCACCCGCGAGCTTGACCGACTTTTTTCCGAACTGAAGAATCTTGGTTAACAAGGCAAGGAAAGGGGGCGGCCATGACTCCGGACGACAGCTCCGCGCTCGCACGGCGGATCTCCGACGCGGACCGGGAGAACGCCGCGGTGGTGCTCAACCGGGCGGTGGCCGACGGCAGGCTGACCTGGACCGAGCACGCGGAGCGGCTGGAGCTGGTCTACGGCGCGCGCACCGCCGCCGACCTGAGCCCGCTGCTGGCCGACCTGCACCTGCCCGCGCCCGTCGACCGCACACCGAAGCGGCTCAGCGCGGTGTTCAGCAAGGTCCTGCGCGCGCCGGAGGGCATGAGCCCGCTGCACGTGCGCGCGGTGTTCGGCGCGGCCGTGCTCGACCTGCGCTCCGCCGCGACCGGCGAAGAGGTCGAGCTGAGGCTGTCCTCGCTGTTCGGCAAGATCGAGCTGACGGTGGCCGAGGACGCCGTGGTGCTCGACGAGGGCGGGGCGGTCTTCGGCAAGCGGCGCATCCCCGGGCGGCCCGCCGGAACCCCCGGCGCTGTGATCCGCCTCAGCGGCCGCAACGTCTTCGGCAAGCTGACCGTCCGCCGGGCCTAGACGAGTAATGCGTAAGTCGGGGTGGTGGCCGGAGACGGACGAAGGGTGTCC
>NZ_BAABAL010000028.1:0-68434 GCF_039537405.1 Allokutzneria multivorans
AGCTAAGCCCTCCAGCGCCGATGGTACTGCACTCGTGAGGGTGTGGGAGAGTAGGACGCCGCCGAACAATTCTTCGAAAAGGGGCCGGTCCACGGTTATCGTGGGCCTGCCTCTTTTCGCTTTGTTCGGGAGGTTGTTGTGTTCGGAACACCAGATGGGCGCGGCGACGACCGCCGAAACGAGCGCGGCCGCGATGCGGGCCGTTCCGGGGGCGATCGACGCCCCGGCAAGGAACGGGCCGGGTACTCCGGACGCTCCAGCAGCTCCGGCGGAGACCGCCGTTACGACAATGACAGCCGCGGGGACAACCGCGGCGGAGACCGCGGCCCTCGCCGCGACGACTCCAAGCGCAGCTACGGCACGCGCGATGAGCGCAGCGGGTACGGCGACGACCGTCGAGGCCCGAAGCGCGATGACCGCCGTGACGACCGTGGCGGATATCGGGGCGGCCAGGGTCAGCGCGATGACCGCGCGCCGCGCCGCGACGACCGGGGCGACCGGAAGTGGGAAGACCGCCGTGGCGGTCAGGGCCCGCGTCAGGGTGGCTGGCAGGGCGGCGACAACCGCGATGACCGCGGACCCCGTAGGGACGACCGCGGCGACTCGCGGGGCGGCTACGGCGGCTCTGGATCTCGCGTTCAGCGTGATGACCGTGGCGGTTACCGCAAGGACGACCAGGGCGGCGAGCGCAAGTTCCAGCCCCGTGACGACCGTGGCGGCGACCGGGGCGGCCGTTCCTTCGTGCCGCGTGATGATCGCGGTGGAGAGCGCAAGTTCCAGCGCGATGACCGTGGTGGCGAGCGCAGGGACGACCGCGGTGGCGAGCGCAAGTTCCAGGGCCGCGATGACCGGGGTGGCTTCCGCCGTGATGACCGTGGCGATCGGCGGGACGACCGCGGTGGCTCGGGTGAGCGTCGGTTCCAGAACCGCGATGACCGTGGCCCCCGCGACGATCGGGGCGGCGACCGCAAGTTCGGCTCGCGTGATGACCGCGGCGGTTCCGGTGATGACCGCGGCGGTTACCGCAAGGACGACCGGGGCGGCGAGCGCAAGTTCACGCCTCGCGACGACCGTGGGCGTTCCGGCTCGCGGGACGAGCGCGCCGGTGGTGGCGACCGTCGGTACGGCTCGCGTGATGACCGTGGTGGTGAGCGGAAGTTCCAGCGGGACGACCGCGGTGGTGACCGGCCCTTCCGTCGCGATGACCGCCGTGATGACCGCGGCGGGAACCGCCCGTTCCAGCGCGATGACCGTGGCGGCGACCGGAAGTTCCAGGGGCGCGACGACCGTGGTGGCGAGCGCAAGTTCACCCCGCGCGATGGCCAGGGCGGCGAGCGCAGGTTCTCGCCCCGCGATGGCGAAGGTGGCGACCGCAAGTTCCAGCAGCGGGACGGCCGCGACGGCGAGCGGAAGTTCCAGCGCGACGACAGCGGCGAGCGCAAGTTCGGTTCGCGGGACGACCGTGGCGGGGAGCGCAAGTTCCAGGGCCGTGACGACCGTGGTGGGGAACGGAAGTTCACGCCGCGCGACGGTGACGGTGAGCGGAAGTTCACCCCTCGCGATGGTGGTGAGCGGAAGTTCCAGCCCCGCGACGATCGCGGTGGTGAGCGGACCTTCGCACCTCGGGACGGCCAGGGTGGCGAGCGCAAGTTCACGCCTCGCGATGACCGTGGTGGCGACCGCAGGGACGACCGCGGTGGCGAGCGCAAGTTCGGGCCGCGCGATGACCGTGGCGGGGAGCGCAAGTTCCAGGGCCGCGACGACCGTGGTGGAGACCGGAAGTTCGACCGTGGGCCTCGTGAGGACCGCGGCTACCGCGACGACCGTGGCGGTGACCGTGGACCGCGTCGGGACGACCGTGGGGACGGGCGCTTCCAGCGGGATGATCGTGGTGGCGAGCGCAAGTTCGGGCCCCGTGACGACCGTGGCGGAGATCGTGGTGGAGACCGTCGTCCGGGCGGCAAGTTCGGTTCGCGGGACGGTCGCGACAGCGGCCGCAAGTTCGACCGGAACGACCGTGGTCCCCGTGGGGGCGACGACCGCCGGTTCGACTCGGACGCGCCGCGTCTGCCGGAGCCGGAGCTGCCCGAGGGCATCGAGGCCTCGGATCTCGACGCCGAGGTGCGCGCCGATCTCCGCAGCCTGCCGAAGGGCGCGGCGGAGTCGATCGCGAAGCACATCGTCGCCGCTGGTCAGCTGATCGACGACGAGCCGGAGAAGGCGCTGGAGCACGCCCGCTACGCGCGGTCCAAGGCCGGACGCGTGGCGCTGGTGCGCGAGGCCGCCGGCCTGGCCGCCTACCACGCGGGCGAGTGGGCCGAGGCCATCGCGGAGCTGCGCGCGTCGCGGCGGATGGGCGGCGGACCCGGTCACCTGGCGATCCTCGCCGACTGCGAGCGGGCCCTCGGCCGGCCGGAGCGGGCGCTGGAGTTCGCGAGGAGCTCGGACGCCGCCCAGCTCAGCGCCGACCAGGCGGTCGAGCTGCGCATCGTGATCGCGGGCGCCCGCAGGGACATGGGCCAGCTGGACGCGGCTGTGGTCGCGCTCCAGGGCGACGACCTGGACGAGAAGCGGCGGGACCCGTGGAGCGCGCGGCTGTTCTACGCCTACGCCGACAACCTCGCCGCCGCCGGGCGGACCGAGGAGGCCGTGCGGTGGTTCATCAACGCCGCTGAGGCCGATGTCGAGGAGGAGACCGACGCCTCCGAGCGCGCCTCGGAGTTGAGCGGTGGCGCGCCCGCGCAGTTCCTGGTCCAGGTCCCGAAGCCGCCTGCCCTGGCCAAGGAGGACTCGCCCGCCGAGTCCGACGGCACCAGGTCCGAGGCCACCGAGACCGATTCGGCCGGCGCTGCTGAGTCCGGTGCGGTCGCGGCTGAGGCCAAGGACGGTGTCGCGACGGACGGTGCCGACAAGGACAGTGCCGACAAGGACAGCGGCGGGAACGACCGCGCGGACGCTGCCGGGAACGACGGCGCCGGGGACAGTGCTGCCGAGGAGGCTGCTGAGGACGTGACTGCCGAGAGCAGTGCCTCTGCGGACAGTGCTCCCGAAGGCAGCGTCTCCGGGGAGAACGTTGCCGGTGACCGGGCTGCCGAGAGCGATGCGGTCACGAAGAAGGACAGCGAGAAGGACGACAAGGACGACAGCGCGTCCTGATCGAGCAAGTACCGTGGTGGAAAGCCCCCGTACCCGTTGGGTGCGGGGGCTTTTCGGTTTCTGGGCGAGTTTCTGGGCGAGCATCGACAGGGAGTGAACGGCGTGCTGCTTGAGGACTACGACGGCCTGCTCTTCGACCTCGACGGCACCGTGTACCGCGGTGAGGAGCCGTTGCCGTCGGCGGCGGAGGTCGTGCGGGCGGCGCGGGAGCACGGGCGAGCGGTGCGCTTCGTCACCAACAACGCCTCGCGGCGCCCGGCGGAGGTCGCCGACCACCTCAACGAGTTGGACCTGAACACGGGGCCGGACGAGGTGAGCACGAGCGCGCAGGCCGGAGCGGCGTTGCTGGCCGAGCGGGTGCCCGCCGGGTCGAAGGTGCTGGTGCTGGGCGCGGAAGGGCTCGTCGAAGAGGTGCGCCTGGTCGGCCTGACGCCGGTGCGCAGCGCCGATGAGAAGCCGGTCGGCGTGGTGCAGGGCCTGTCGAAGACGCTGGGCTGGCCGGAGTTCGCGGAGGCCACGCTGGCGATCCAGGCCGGAGCGCTGTGGGTGGCCTGCAACCTGGACCTGGTGCTGCCGACCGAGCGCGGGATGTTGCCGGGCAACGGAGCGCTGGTGGCCGCCGTGCGCGCCGCGACGGGGGCTGAGCCGCTCGTCGCGGGCAAGCCCGCCGCGACGCAGCTGAACCAGGCCGCGGCCTCCGCCGAGCTGAGCAAGCCGCTCGTGGTGGGGGACCGGCTGGACACCGACATCGAGGGTGCGGCGACGGCGGGAATGGACTCGCTGCTCGTGCTGACGGGGGTGGCCACGCCCGCCTCACTGCTCGCCGCGCCCGCTCACCAGCGGCCCCGCTACGTTTCCGCCGGGCTGGAGGGGTTGCTCGCGCCGACCGCCGATTCGGAGATCTCCGGGCCGAGCGGTTGGAAGTCCACTGTGGACGGTTCTCGGCTCGTGCTCGCGCACGACGGCGGCTCCGAGCACGACCTCTCCGCGCTGCGGTCGCTGTGCGCCGCGTGGTGGGAGAACGGCTCAGGCACTCCGAAGGTGGTCGCAGCCGATCACGCGGCAGAGGCGGCTTTGCGTCGGTTGGCGCTGGACTGACCCGGAACGTCCGACGCATCGGATAGCTTGAATGCCGCACACCGGCACTGGAACTTCGGCACTCGATCACAGGAGCGCACGCCCATGACGCCAGAACAGCCTTATCGGCCCTCGCCGATGGCACTGGCCACTCCCTCAGCCGCGATGAGCGCCGACAGCATCGATGCCGCGCTCGTCGGCATCGAGGACCTGGAGTCCGTGCCGCTGGAGGAGCACGTCGGCAGGTTCGACGCGGTGCACTCGGCGCTGACCGACGCGCTCTCCGCGATCGACCGGGTGTAGGCCTGTGCCGAAGAGGGCGCGGCTGGACGCCGAACTGGTCCGCCGGGGGTTGGCGCGCTCCCGCGACCACGCCGTCGAACTCGTCACCGCCGGACGCGTGACCGTGCGCGGCTCGGTGGCGACGAAGGCGGCCACCGCCGTGGAGGCCGACGCGCCGGTGGTGGTCCGCGAGGCCGAGGACGATCCCGGGTGGGCCTCGCGCGGCGCGCACAAGCTGCTGGGCGCGCTGGAGGCTTTCAAGATCGACCCGGCCGGGCGGCGGTGCCTGGACGCGGGCGCCTCGACCGGCGGGTTCACCGACGTGCTGCTGCGCGCGGACGCCGCCGAGGTGGTCGCGGTCGACGTCGGCTACGGCCAGCTGGCGTGGAAGCTGCGCACGGACGAGCGGGTGCGCGTGCACGACCGCACCAACGTGCGCACTCTGACGCCGGAAACCATTGGCGGCCAAGTGGATCTGGTGGTCGCCGACCTGTCGTTCATCTCGCTGCGGTTGGTGCTGCCCGCGCTCGCGGCGTGCGCCGGCCCCGACGCGGACCTGGTGCCCATGGTCAAGCCACAGTTCGAGGTCGGCAAGGAACGCTTGGGCGCCAAGGGGGTCGTGCGTGATCCCGAGCTGCGAGCCGAGGCCGTGACCGACGTGGCGATGGCCGCGGCGGAGTCCGGGCTGGGCTTGCGCGGGGTGACGGCGAGCCCGCTGCCGGGGCCGACCGGCAACGTGGAGTTCTTCCTGTGGCTGCGCAAGGAAGAACCCTCTTCGCGGACCGAGGTGGAGGACCTGGTGCGTGCTGCTGTTGAGGCGGGTCCCCGATGAGCGCCCGTGAGGTCCTGCTCGTCGTGCACACCGGGCGCGAGGAGAACGTCAAGACCGCCAAGGACGTGGCGAACCGGTTGACCGACGCGGGAATCCGGCTGCGCATTCTCGGCGAGGAGTCCCCGGACCTCGATCCGGCTTGCTACGGCACGGTGGTCAAGCACGCGCCGGAGGCCGCCGAGGGCACCGAGGTGGTGCTCGTGCTCGGCGGCGACGGCACGCTGCTGCGCGCGGCTGAGCTGGCGCGACCGGCCGGGGTGCCGATGCTCGGGGTGAACCTCGGGCGGGTCGGGTTCCTGGCCGAGGCCGACGCGGACGCGCTGGACGAGGTCGTCTCCGCCGTGGTCGACCGCGAGTACCGGGTCGAGGAGCGGATGACCGTCGACGTCGTCGCCAAGGTCAACGGCATGGAGCTGACCAGGACGTGGGCCTGGAACGAGGCCAGCGTCGAGAAGATCAGCCGTGAGCGCATCCTGGACGCGGTGCTGGAGGTCGACGGGCGGCCGGTGTCCGGCTTCGGCTGCGACGGCGTGCTGTGCGCGACCCCGACGGGGTCGACGGCCTACGCGTTCTCCGCCGGTGGACCTGTGATGTGGCCGGAGGTGCAGGCGCTGCTGGTCGTGCCGAGCAACGCGCACGCCCTGTTCGCGCGGCCCCTGGTGCTCTCGCCGGAGTCCGTCGTCGCGGTGGAGCTGGACGCGGGCGGGCACCCGGCGGTGCTGTGCTGCGACGGGCAGCGGACCTTCGAGCTGCCGCCCGGCGCGCGGGTCGAGGTCACCGGCGGGTCGCTGCCGGTCCGGCTGGTCCGGCTGCGGCAGGCGCCGTTCACCGATCGGCTGGTCCGCAAGTTCTCCCTGCCGACGCAGGGCTGGCGGGGCCCGGCGAGATGACCCCGCGCGGCGGGCGCTGTCGGGGCGAGGGGCTAGGGTGCGGGCTGTGCTAGCCGAGATGCGCATCCAGGGCCTCGGCGTGATCGACGACGCCACCCTCGAACTCCACCAGGGCCTTACTGTCGTGACCGGTGAGACCGGTGTCGGCAAGACCATGGTGGTGAGCGGGTTGCACCTGCTCTCCGGTGGCCGCGCCGACGCGTCGCGGGTCCGCACCGGTGCTGAGCGGGCCGTGGTCGAGGGCAGGTTCAGCCTCGCCGAGAAGAGCCCTGCCCTGGCCGTCGCCGAGGACTCAGGCGCCGCCCCCGACGAGGACGGCAGCCTCATCGCCGTGCGCACCGTCAACTCCGACGGCCGCTCCCGTGCCCACCTCGGTGGCCGCACCGTGCCGGTCGGGGTGCTCTCCGAACTGGCCGACCAGCTGCTGGCGGTGCACGGGCAGAACGACCAGCTGCGGCTGCTGCGCTCCGGTGAGCAGCGCGCCGTGCTGGACCGCTCCGCGGGCACGTCGGTCTCGCGTCCGCTGGTGGAGTACCGCAAGGTGCGCGCGGAGTGGATGAAGGTCTCCCGCGAGCTGACCGAGCGCACGGAGAACGCCCGCGAGCTGGCCCGCGAGGCGGACCTGCTGCGGCACGGGCTGACCGAGATCGAGTCCGTGGACCCCAAGCCCGGTGAGGACGTGGAGCTGGTCGAGCTGACCCGCCGCCTCGCCGACACCGACGTGCTGCGCGAGGCCGCGACCGGCGCCCAGTTCGACCTGACCGGCTCGCAGGAGGCGGAGGGCGGTGACGCGCTCGGTGCGCTGGGCCTGGTCGGGGACGCGCGCAGGCGCATCGCCGCGAGCGAGGACCCGGCGCTGCGCGAGCTGGACTCCCGGCTGGCCGAGGCCGCCGCGCTGCTGGCCGACGTGGGCACCGAACTGGGCTCCTACCTGGACCGGCTCGACGTGGACCCGGCGGCGCTGGAGCGCGCGCTGGCCAGGCAGGCCGAGCTGAAGCAGCTGACCCGCAAGTACGCCGCCGACGTGGACGGCGTGCTGGCCTGGGCCGAGGACGCGCGGCAGCGGCTGGCCGGGATGGACGTCTCCGAGGAGGCGCTGGAGGCCATGGCCGTGCGCCGCGACGAGCTCGCGGTGGAGCTGGCCAAGCTGGCGGGCGAGCTGACCACGGCGCGGCTGACGGCGGCGCAGGAGCTGGGCGAGGCGGTGACCAAGGAGCTGGCCGGGCTGGCGATGCCGCAGGCACGGCTGGAGGTCGCGGTCTTCGACCGGACCGCGGGGGCCGGTGACCCGACCGCGTTGCAGCTCGGCGGGCGCGCGTTGCAGGCGGGGCCGGACGGGGTCGACGAGGTCGAGTTGCAGCTGATCCCGCACCCGGGCGCGCCCGCGCTCCCGGTGCACAAGGGCGCTTCCGGCGGTGAGCTGTCGCGGGTGATGCTGGCGATCGAGGTCGTGCTCTCGCACGCCGACCCGGTGCCGACGATGATCTTCGACGAGGTCGACGCGGGCGTCGGCGGGCGCGCGGCGGTGGAGATCGGCCGCAGGCTGGCCCGGCTGGCGCGCAGCCACCAGGTGATCGTGGTGACCCACCTCGCCCAGGTCGCGGCCTACGCGGACCGGCACCTGGTGGTGGACAAGGTCAGCGGCAACGCCGGGGTGACCCGCAGCGGGGTCCGGATGCTCAACCACAACCAGCGGGTGGTGGAGCTGGCCAGGATGCTCGCGGGCATGGAGGCGACCGAGTCCGGCCGCGCCCACGCCGAGGAGCTGCTGGCCACCGCCGAGGCCGATCGGGAGAAGCACCGGGCGAAGAAGACCCGCAAGAAGTGACCCCGCTTACTTCTCTAGGGAAGTGAGCGGGGCTCATGGAACAAAGGATTGCGAAAGCGCCACTCGGAAACGGGCGATTCTGGCCACAAGTTGGTCAACTCGCCGTAACCGCCTGTCCTTCGGGCGAGTGACCTGGGCAAATCGTTCCGGCGTGGCGTCGCGGTCTCGATGGGGTGTTTTGTGAGCATCGATTCCATGAAGCTCACCGGACTCCTCCACCGCAACACTGAGGCGCAGCCCGGAGTCACCGGTGTCGCGCGCGTCGACCGCCGCACCGGCGGTCTCCTCCGACGGCTCGCCCCCGGCGACATCGCCGTCCTCGACCAGGTCGACCTCGACCGCAAGACCGCCGACGCGCTCGTCGAGGCGCGGGTGGCCGGGGTGGTCAACGCCTCCCGCTCCATCTCCGGCCGCTTCCCCAACCTGGGCCCGGAGGTCCTCGTCGCCGCGGGCATCGCGCTGATCGACGGGGTCGGCCAGGAGGCGATGCGCCGGATCAAGGACGGCACCCGGTTGCGGCTGCACGACGGCGGGGTCTACGCCGGTGAGGACGAGCTCGCGCACGGGGCGCAGCAGACCGCCGAGTCCATCGCCGACCAGATGATCGAGGCGAAGGCCGGGATGGCCGCGCAGCTGGAAGCCTTCTCCGCCAACACCATCGAGTTCCTGCGCCAGGAGCGCACGCTGATCCTGGACGGCATCGGCGTTCCCGAGCTGTACGTGTCGGTCAAGGACCGGCCGGTGCTCGTGGTCGCCCCCGGCCGCGAGCACGAGCAGGACCTGGCGGCGCTGCGCAAGTACATCAAGGAGTACCGGCCGGTCCTGGTCGGCGTGGACGCGGCGGCCGACACGCTGCGCCGGGCCGGGCACAAGCCGGACATCATCGTCGGCGACCCCGAGGGCATCACCAACGAGACCCTCAAGTCCGGCGCCGAGGTCGTGCTGCCCGCGCAGGTCGACGGGCACGCGCCCGGCCTGGAGCGGATCCAGGACCTGGGCATCGGCGCGGTCACCTTCCCCGCGTCCTGCAACCCCGAGGACCTCGCGCTGCTGCTGGCCGAGGCGCACGGCGCCAGCCTGGTGATCACGGTCGGCTTCCAGGCCACCCTCGCCGAGTTCCTCGACCGGGGCCGCAACGGCTCCAACCCCTCGACGTTCCTGACCCGGCTCCGCATGGGCAGCAAGCTGCTCGACGGCAAGGCGGTCGCCACGCTCTACCGCAGCCGCGTCTCCCTCGGCGCCGTGCTGCTGCTCGTCCTCACCGCGCTCGTGGTGCTCGTCGCCGCCCTGTCCGTGACCAACGTCGGACAGGCCTACGCCGAGCAGGCCGGCCGGTTGTTCACCGACCTGATGACCTGGATCAAGGGACTCTTCTCATGATTTCGCTGAGATACCACCTGGTTTCCATCGCCGCGGTGTTTCTCGCGCTGGCGCTGGGCGTCGTGCTCGGCTCCACCACGGTCAGCGAGCCGCTGCTGGCGGGACTGTCCAACGACAAGGACTCGCTCGGCAAGCGCGTCTCCGACCTCCAGGCGGAGCGCAACGGGCTCAACGCCCGGCTGGCCGACGCCGACCGCTTCAGCGGCGCGATCGCACCGCTGGCGGTGCGGGGCCAGCTCGACCAGCGCACCGTCGTGCTCGTCACCACCGCCGACGCCAACCCGGCCGACCGCGACGCGCTGACCCAGCTGCTGCGCACCGCGGGCGCGACGATCACCGGAGAGCTGCAGCTCACCGAGACCTTCGTGGACCCGAACAAGGCCGACCAGCTGCGCGAGCTGGTGCCGAGGGTGCTGCCCGCCGGAGCGCAGCTGCCGACCGCGTCCGACCCCGGCACCCTGGCCGGTGGGCTGATCGGTCAGCTCGTGCTGCTCAACCCGCAGAACAACAAGCCGCAGGCCAGCGGCGAGGAGAGCAGCGCGGCGCTGAGCGGGCTGGCCAACGGCGGCTTCGTCCGGATCGGCCCGAACCTGCGTCCCGCCCAGCTGGCCGTGGTGCTCACCGGCGGTGCGATCGGCGGCGACGCGGCGGGTGACCGGGCGGCGACGATCTCGCGCTTCGCCACGCAGCTCGACCGCGCGGGCGCCGGCGTGGTGCTCGCCGGGCGCGGCGGTTCCGCCGACGGCACCGGAGCGGTGGGCGTGGTCCGCGCCGACACCGCGGCGACCTCGATCCTGTCCACTGTGGACAACGCGGATTCCTTCGCGGGCCGCGTGGTGACCGTGCTCGCGCTGCGGGAGCAGCTGGAGGGCCGCTCCGGTCGCTACGGCATCGCGGGCAACGCGCAGGCGCCCGCCCCGCAGATGGCGAACTAGGACCGCTCGGCAGCGGCTCCGACCACGATGTCGCAGGGGGTTGGGGGGTCTTCAAGACCCCCCAACCCCTTTTTTGATCATCGTTGACCCCCGCAGACCCTGCGGCCCCGCGACCTACCGGACAGGCCTCAGCCGCTCCCACCCGTACGAGGGAGGGGTGGCGGGCGACACGGTGGGCGGGATTACTGCTCCGTCCGAGTGAGGTGTTACCGTGAAACCCCGTGGATGGCCGTTCTGGCCGACCTCATCAGCTCGATGATCTGGACACCACGGGAGCCCTCCTTGGTCTTGCAAGGCCGTACGACAAAGCACGTTTTCGTCACCGGGGGCGTCGCCTCCTCCCTCGGCAAGGGGCTCACCGCTTCCAGCCTCGGCGAGCTGCTGACCTCCCGAGGGCTTCGGGTGACCATGCAGAAGCTGGACCCGTACCTCAACGTCGACCCCGGGACGATGAACCCGTTCCAGCACGGCGAGGTCTTCGTCACCGAGGACGGTGCCGAGACGGACCTCGACATCGGTCACTACGAGCGCTTCCTGGACCGCTCGCTGGACGGCAACGCCAACGTGACCACCGGCCAGGTCTACTCGGCGGTGATCGCCAAGGAGCGGCGCGGCGAGTACCTCGGCGACACCGTCCAGGTGATCCCGCACATCACCGACGAGATCAAGTCCCGCATCATCGGCATGGCCGCGCCCGGCGCCGACGACCGCGCGCCGGACGTGGTGATCACCGAGGTCGGCGGCACGGTCGGCGACATCGAGTCGCTGCCGTTCCTGGAGGCCTGCCGCCAGGTGCGCCACGACGTGGGCCGCGACAACGTGTTCTTCCTGCACGTGTCGCTGGTGCCCTACCTCGCGCCCTCCGGGGAGCTCAAGACCAAGCCGACGCAGCACTCCGTCGCCGCGCTGCGCAACATCGGCATCCAGCCCGACGCGATCGTCTGCCGCGCCGACCGGGAGATCCCGGACGGCCTCAAGCGCAAGATCGCGCTGATGTGCGACGTCGAGACCGAGGCCGTGGTGGCCGCGCCCGACGCGCCGTCGATCTACGACATCCCCAAGGTGCTGCACGCCGAGGGACTCGACGCCTACGTGGTGCGCCGCCTCGGGCTGCCGTTCCGCGACGTCGACTGGACCGTGTGGGGCGACCTGCTCGAGCGGGTGCACAACCCGCGCGACACCGTGCGCGTCGCGCTCGTCGGCAAGTACGTCGACCTGCCGGACGCCTACCTGTCGGTCAGCGAGGCCCTGCGCGCCGGTGGTTTCGCGCAGAAGGTCAAGGTCGAGATCAAGTGGGTGCCCTCCGACGAGTGCGAGACCGCGGCCGGTGCCGCGAGCGCGCTGGCCGGGGTGGACGGCGTGCTCATCCCCGGCGGCTTCGGGGTGCGCGGCATCGAGGGCAAGCTCGGCGCGATCACCCACACCAGGACCCGGGGCATCCCCACGCTCGGGCTGTGCCTGGGCTTGCAGTGCATGGTGATCGAGGCCGCGCGGGGGCTTGCCGGGATCACCGACGCCAACTCCGCGGAGTTCGACGAGGCCAGCGCCAACCCGGTGATCAGCACCATGGCCGACCAGGAGGACGTGGTCGCGGGCGAGCGGGACATGGGCGGCACCATGCGGCTGGGCGCCTACCCGGCCAAACTCAAGCCCGGTTCCGTTGTGGCGCAGGCGTACGGGGTCACCGAGGTCTCCGAGCGGCACCGCCACCGCTACGAGGTGAACAACGCCTACCGCGCGCGGCTGACCAAGGCGGGCCTGGTGTTCTCCGGCACCTCGCCGGACGACCACCTGGTCGAGTTCGTCGAGCTGCCGCGCGAGCAGCACCCGTTCTTCGTCGCCACCCAGGCGCATCCCGAGCTGAAGAGCCGTCCTACCCGCCCGCACCCGCTGTTCGCGGCGTTCATCGGCGCGGCGCTGGACTACCGGGCCGCCGACCGGCTGCCCGTCGAGCTCGCCGAGAGCGCGGGGGTCTGAGCCGTGGCCGCCGGTGAGCACGAGTTCCACGCCGTTGGCAGCAAGGACGTCTACGCGGGCCGGGTGATGGCCCTGCGCGTGGACGAGGTGGCCATGCCCGGCGGCAGCGTCGCCATGCGCGAGGTCGTCGAGCACCCGGGCGCCGTCGCCGTCGCGGCGGTCGACGCCGAAGAGCGGATCGTGCTGATCCACCAGTACCGGCACCCCGTCGGGCGCCGGCTGTGGGAGCTGCCCGCCGGTCTGCTCGACGTCGACGGGGAGGCTCCCGAGCTGACCGCCGCGCGCGAGCTCGCCGAGGAGGCCGGGCTCGCCGCGTCGTCGTGGTCCACGCTGGTCGACGTCGCCGCTTCGCCCGGCTTCACCGACGAGGTGGTCCGGGTGTTCCTCGCCCGCGATCTGTCCACTGTGGACCGTGGGGAGATCTCCGACGACGAGGAGTCCGACCTGGTGCTGCGCCGCGTCCCGTTGCGCGAGGCCATGTCCATGGTGCTCAGCGGCGAGATCGTGAACGCGTCGTCGGTCGGCGGAGTGCTCGCCGCGCACGCCGTGCTCAGCGGAGCCGTCTCCCCGCGCCCGGCTTCGGCTCCGTGGCAGGACCGCCCGCACCGCTGGGCCGCCCGCCGCTGAGGCCGCTCGCCGCCGCTGACCGCTCGCTCGTTCGCACTCCGGGCGGCGCCAACGGCTCGTTTGACGCGTTGAACGCACTGAACGGGTCGTTCAGTGCGTTGGGAGCCCTGAACGGGTCGTTTGGTGCGGTTGAACGCACTGAACGGGTCGTTCGGGGCGCGGGGCGGAGCGCTGTTGCGGGGTTCGCTGGTCTTCAAGACCAGCGAACCCCCTTCTTGATCATCGTTAACCGCCTCCTACTTGGGGGCGGCCCGGGGTTTGGCGTCGTTGAAGACCTCTGCGGCGCGGGTTGTGGGGTCTTGAAGACTGGCAAACTCCCGCGCGCCGTGGGCCGCTCTGAGTACAACGGGGTCTACGGCCGCGGCTCAGGTGGAGGGTTCAGGCAGGAGCGCGGTTCGGGGGGAAGCCGCCGGTGGCGATGGGGCCCCAGTCCTCGATGGTGATGCGGATGAGGCACTTTCCCTGGCGCCGCATGGCTTCGCGGTACTCGTCCCAGTCGGGGTGCTCGCCCGCGATGCAGCGGTAGTAGTCGACGAGCGCTTCGACGGCCTCGGGCAGGTGGACGACCTCGGCGCGGCCGTTGACCTGGACGTAGGCGCCGTTCCAGTCGTCTGAGAGCACGCACAGGGTGACCTGGGGGTCGCGCTCGGCGTTGCGGGCCTTGGCGCGCTCGGGGTAGGTGGAGACGACGAGCTGGCCCTCGGAGCTGACCCCGCACGACACGGGGGAGACCTGGGGGCGGCCGTCGCGGCGGCTGGTGATGAGGACGCCGTTGTGGCGCGGGCGGAGGAAGTCGAGCAGTTCGGCGCGGGTGGGGCGGTTCGCGGTGGCGATGCTGGGCATGGGCGGAGGCTAGCGGCGCGTTGAGCCGCGTGCTGGTTCGTGTGAGCGGGGTGCGGGGCGTGCAGTGTGTGCACCCGCGCGGTGAACGACCTTCGACTTGTCCGTCGAAACCGGTTGAAGACCCACCTCGGGGGCCTCGCGGGGCGGATAGGCTGCGTCCATCCGGGTGGCAACGGCGCCGGCCGGTGTTCTTCGAGGAAGGAAATCGGCGTGAAGGTCGGAGTACCCCGCGAGGTCAAGAACCACGAGTACCGAGTGGCCATCACCCCGGCCGGCGTGGTGGAGCTGGTGCGCAGGGGCCACGATGTCGTGATCGAGAAGGACGCCGGAGCCGGTTCGTCCTTCCCCGACTCCGACTACCTGGCCGCGGGCGCGAAGATCCTCAACGACGCGGACGACGTGTGGGCCGAGGCGGACCTGGTGCTCAAGGTCAAGGAGCCGGTCGCCGAGGAGTACCACCGGATGCGGGCGGGCCAGACCCTGTTCACCTACCTGCACCTGGCGGCGAGCAAGGAGTGCACCGAGGCGATCGCGCGCTCGGGCATCGACGCCGTCGCCTACGAGACGGTCCAGCTGCCGGACGGCTCCCTGCCGCTGCTGGCCCCGATGAGCGAGGTCGCGGGCCGGATGGCGCCGCAGGTCGGAGCGCACTGCCTGGAGCGGGCGCAGGGCGGGCGCGGCGTGCTGCTCGGCGGCGTCTCCGGCGTCCCGGCGGGCAAGGTCGCGGTGATCGGCGCCGGGGTCTCCGGCATGAACGCCGCCACGATCGCGCTGGGCCTGCAGGCCGAGGTCGTGGTGCTGGACACCAACATCAACCGGTTGCGGCAGATCGACTTCGTCTACCGCGGCCACCTCCAGACGATCAACAGCAACGCCTACGAGCTGGAGCGCATCTGCCTCTGGGCCGACATGATCATCGGCGCGGTGCTGGTGCCGGGTGCCAAGGCCCCCAAGCTGATCAGCAACGACCTGGTGTCGCGGATGCGCCCCGGTTCGGTGCTGGTGGACATCGCCATCGACCAGGGCGGCTGCTTCGAGGACTCGCGGCCGACCACGCACGCCGACCCGACGTTCATGGTGCACGACTCGGTCTTCTACTGCGTCGCGAACATGCCGGGCGCGGTCCCGCACACCTCGACGTGGGCGCTGACCAACGTCACCCTGCCGTACGTGACGGCGTTGGCGGACAAGGGAATGCGCAAGGCGCTGCTGGACGACGCCTCGCTGGCCAAGGGCGCCAACGTGATCGGCGGGCAGATCGTGCTCCCCGAGGTCGCGCAGGCGCACGGGTTGCCGCACGCCGAGCTGGCGGAACTGCTGGCGTGACAGCGGATCGGGTCGGCGGGGCGGGTGCGGACAGGGTCCCGCCCGCCCTGTCGGCCCTGCTCGCCGCCTACCTCGACCACCTCACCGTGGAGCGCGGGACGGCGCGCAACACCCTGGACTCCTACGGCCGCGATCTCCGGCGGTACCTGGAACACCTCGCCGCGCTCGGGGTGTCCGAACCGGCGGAGGTGACGGAGTCCCACGTCGGCTCGTTCCTCGTCGCGCTGCGCGAGGGCGCCGAGGGCAGGCCCCCGCTCGCGGCCTCCTCCGCGGCGCGGGCGGTGGTGGCGGTGCGCGGGCTGCACCGCTTCGCGACCCGGGAGGGCAAGGTGGCCAAGGACGTCGCGCGCGCGGTGCGGCCACCGGCGCCACCCAGGCGCTTGCCCAAGGCTTTGCCGGTCGAGGACGTGCTGAAGCTGCTCGACCACACCGGCGGGGACGACGCGCTCGGGCTGCGGGACCGCGCGCTGCTGGAACTGCTGTACTCCACGGGTGCGCGGATCTCCGAGGCCGTCGGCGCCGACCTGGACGACCTCGACGCGGTTGAACGCACGCTTCTGTTGCGGGGCAAGGGCGGAATGCAAAGGTTGGTACCGGTCGGCAGGCCCGCGCTCGCGGCGCTGGAGGCCTACCTGGTGCGAGCCCGCCCTGCCCTCGCCGGACGCCGGACATCTGCCGCCCCAGCGGAAAGAAGCCCGGCGGGCGCGGTCTTCCTGAACGCCCGCGGCGGGCGGTTGTCGCGCCAAAGTGCCTGGCAGGTACTGAAGAACGCCGCCGAGCGCTCGGGCGTGAGCACCGAGATCTCGCCGCACACCCTGCGCCACTGCTTCGCGACGCACCTGCTGGAGGGCGGCGCGGACGTCCGGGTCGTGCAGGAGCTGCTCGGGCACGCCTCGGTGACCACCACGCAGATCTACACGCTGGTCACGGTCACGACGCTGCGCGAGGTCTACGCGACCGCGCACCCCAGGGCCCTCGGGTAGACCGACAACCGGCATCACTCTTTTGGGTTGTTATCAACAGGTTGTGATGCCCTTGCTGTCATGGATCGCGCCTCGCAGTCCGATTGGATACGCGGCGGGGTGAGCGAGCGCGCCGAAACTACTCTTGGCAATGGCGCTAGCATTTCGCCTCTCCAAAGGCTCTGCGCGACTCAAGTGACGGTGCGACAAGGTGACGGTGGTGACGGTGGTGGAGACGGCGGTGGCGTGTCGGCGCGTCTTACTGGCGCGACGTTCTGACGTTCGACCCCGGACCCGCACCGGCGGGGAGTTCTGACCGTGCCCCTGCTGCTCGCGGACGACTACTACCTCATCGCGCACGACGACGTCTCCGGCACCGCCCGGTGCGGCGAGGGACGCGCCGGGCTCGGCCTGGCCGGGGCGCTGCTCGGCGAACTCGTGCTCTTCGGGTCCATCGACATCGAACGCCGCAACATCGTCATCCTGGACGCGCCCTCGCCCGGCGACGCGCTCGCCCGCGCGCTGCTGGAGGAGCTGATGCGCAACGGCGACGTCACCTCGGTGCCGGACTGGTTGCAGTACCTCAGCCAGAAGGCGCAGTCCCAGGTCGTGCAACGGCTCCTGCACGCGGGCCACCTGCGCGCGACCGAGGTCAGGCGCATGTTGCAGACCCGCACGGTCTACGTGCCGACCGACATGAACGTGGCCGCGTGGGCCGCCGCCCGGCTGGCGAACGCGCTCGGCAAGAACGAGCAGCTCTCCGTCCCTGACATCGTGCTCTCCGGTCTGGTCGTGGCGACCGAACTGGAGGCCGAGGTCTTCCAGCACTCCGCGCACGAGGTCGCCAGGCCCCTGCGGCGCCAGCTCACCGGGCTGCCCGCCGCGCTGCGCGCACTGCTCAGCGAGACCGAGGCCGCCGTCGGCGACGCGGTCCTGCGCCACCGCCGTTAGCCCCCGTCCAGCACGCCGTCCTGACCCCCACCCGAGTCGAGGTAGGCCGATGTACACGACCCCGAAGCCCGGCCGGACCGGACGAGGAAGAGTCACCTCCGCGCTGGCCAAGGATCGCCTCGGCGTGCCCGCGGTGACCTACTTCGCCGTCTCCATGGGGTCGCCGCTGCTCGCGACAGCGGGGGTCATCACGACGGGCTACGCCATCACGGGCCAGGTCGGCATCCCGATCGGCTTCGTGGTGATGGCGGCGGTGCTGGCGCTGTTCTGCGTGGGCTACGTGACCATGGCGCCGTACGTGCCCAACGCGGGCGCGTTCAACGCCTACGTCAGCAAGGGCCTCGGCAGGCCCGCCGGGGTCGCCGCGGGCTGGATGGCGCTGCTGTCCTACAACGCCATGCAGGTGGGCCTCTACGGCGCGCTTGGCGATGCGGCGAAGCCGCTGTTGCAGGCGTGGTTCGGCGTCGACATCGCGTGGTGGGTGATCGCGCTGATCGGCTGGGCCGTGGTCGCGGTCCTGGGCATGCAGCACATCGACCTCAACGGCAAGGTCCTCGCGGTGCTGCTGGCCGCGGAGGTCCTGGTCATCCTCGTGTACGCGATCTCCTCGCTGTTCCACCCCGCCGAGGGCGGTCCGAGCTTCGCCGCGCTGGAGCCCTCGCACCTGTTCGAGCCGGGTGTCGGAGCGCTGCTCGCGTTGGCGCTGCTGGCCTTCATCGGCTTCGAGACGGCCGTGGTCTTCAGCGAGGAGGCTCGCTCGCCGGGCCGCACCGTCCCGGTCGCCACCTTCGTCGCGCTCGGCGTGATGAGCGTGCTCTACCTGCTGGCCTCGCTGGCGATGAGCGTCGCGGCCGGACCGGCCAACATCGGCGCGATGGCCCACGAGCACGGCTCGGGGCTGGTGTTCCACCTCGCGGGCGAGCAGCTCGGCCCCGTCATGGTCGGCATCGGCCGCTTCCTCTACTTCACCAGCGTGCTGGCCTGCATGATCGCCGTGCACAACACCGCGGCGCGCTACGCCTTCGCCATGGGGCGCGAGCGGGTGCTGCCCGCGGTGTTCGGGCGGACCTCGCACCGCAACAGCTCGCCGAAGATCGGCTCGATCTCGCAGAGCGCGCTCGGCCTCGCGGTGATCGTCGTCTACGCGGTCATCGGCGGCGATCCGCTGCGCGACCTGTTCTACCTGTGGAACTCCGCCGGAGCGCTGGGCATCCTGATCCTGCTGACGCTGACCTCGATCACGGTCCTGGTCTTCTTCGCCCGCAACCCCTCGCGCGAGCCGCTCTTCCGGCGCGTGGTGGCCCCCGCCATCTCCTCGGTCTGCACGGTGATCGCGCTCGTGCTCGTGCTGATCAACCTCGACAAGGTGTTCGACCTGCCTGCCTCCTCCCCGGTGCTGCTGGCGATCCCAGGCGCGTACGTGCTCATCGCCGTGCTCGGCCTGCTGTGGGGGCTGCACCTGCGGGCCCACAAACCGGACATCTACGCCAACATCGGTCTCGGTGCCAAGAGCGCGGCGCGCACCGGGCTCGGGCTCGGCCTCGGTTCCTCCGAGGAGCAGCAGTAGCGGACGACCGTCCCATCCCCTCCCCATCCCCCGGAGCACCGCCAATGTTCAGCACTGACTCACCAGGAGGGGCGCCCGACGTCACCTCGGCGCTCGCCGCCGACCGACTGGGCGTCCCCGCGGTGACGTACTTCGCCATCTCGATGTGCGCGCCGTTCACCGTGGTGGCGGGAGCCATCACCACCGGCTACGCGCTCACCGGCCAGATCGGCATCCCGATCGGCTTCCTGGCGATGGGTGTCGTGCTCGCGGTGTTCTGCGTGGGCTACGTGACGATGGCGCCGTACGTGCCCAACGCGGGCGCGTTCAACGCCTACATCGCGAAGGGGCTGGGCAGGCCCGCCGGTGTCGCGGCCGGCTGGCTGGCGCTGGTGTCCTACAACGCCATGCAGGTCGGCGTGTACGGGGCCTTCGGCGACGCCGCCCAGCCGCTGATCAAGAGCTGGTTCGGGGTGGAGATCGCCTGGTGGGCCATCTCCTTGGGCGCGTGGGCGGTCGTGGCGTTCCTCGGCATGCAGCACATCGACCTCAACGGCAAGATCCTCGCGGTGCTGATGGCCGCCGAGTGCCTGGTGATCCTGGTCTACGCGGTGTCCTTCCTGCTGAACCCGGCCGACGGCTCGGTCAGCTTCGAGACCCTGGACCCGGTGCACCTGTTCGAGCCGGGTGCGGGCGCGCTGTTCTCCCTGGCGATCCTCGGTTTCGTCGGCTTCGAGACGGCCGTGGTGTTCAGCGAGGAGGCCAAGGTCTCCGGGCGCACGGTCCCGGTCGCCACCTACATCTCCCTCGGCGTGACCACGTTGCTCTACGTGCTCGGCTCCTGGGCGATCAGCGTGGCCACCGGGCCGGGCAGGGTCGCGGAGCAGGCCAGGGCCAACGGCTCGGAGCTGGTCTTCCACCTCGCGCACGACCAGCTCGGCGTCGCGATGGTGGGCGTCGGCCGGTTCCTCTACGCGACCAGCGTGCTGGCGGGCCTGATCGCCTTCCACAACGCGGCGGCGCGCTACGCCTTCGCCATGGGCCGCGAGCGCATCCTGCCCGCGTTCTTCGCGCAGACCTCCTCGCGCAACAGCTCCCCGCGCGGCGGGTCCATGCTGCAGAGCGCGCTGGGCCTCGTCGCGATCATCGCCTTCGCGCTCGCGGGCCTGCACCCGCTGCGCGATGTGTTCTTCATCTGGACCAGCGCGGGCAGCCTGGGCATCCTGCTGCTGATCGTGCTGACCGCCTTCGCCGTCGTCGCCTTCTTCGCCAAGACGCTCACCCCCGAGAGCGCGTGGAAGCGCACGATCGCGCCGGTCCTGGCCGCCGCGAGCACGCTGGTGGCCTTCGTGCTGGTGCTGGCCAACTTCGACAAGACCCTGGACGTGGCCCCCGATTCGCCGCTGCGCTGGGCGATCCCGGGCGGCTACCTGGTGCTGCTGGTCCTGGGGCTGCTGTGGGGTTTCCGCCTGCGCAGGAGCAGGCCCAGGGTGTACGCCAACATCGGCCTCGGTGCCAAGAGCGTGACCCGCACCGGCCTCGGTCTCGGGCGGCCCGAGGACCAGGCGGACACCACGCAGTTCGCCCCGATCACCCGCTACTGAGCTGAATCACCTTCATCGTTCGGCGCCTCGGAGAACGCGGCGCGCACTGGCCTCGGCCTAGGAGCTCCCCCAAGCGCGTTTCACCTCCCACTTCCCCCGGAGCAGTGCCAATGTTCAACACCACCACAGGTGAGGACACCACGGTCACATCGGCCCTCGCGGCCGATCGGCTGGGCGTCCCCGCGGTGACCTACTTCGCCATCTCCATGTGCACGCCGTTCACGGTGCTCGCAGGCGTGACCACCACCGGCTACGCGGTCACCGGGCAGGTCGGCATCCCGATCGGCTTCCTGGCGATGGGCATGGTGCTCGCCGTGTTCTGCGTCGGCTACGTGACCATGGCGCCGTACGTGCCCAACGCCGGGGCGTTCAACGCCTACATCGCCAAGGGGCTCGGCAGGCCGCTGGGCGTCGCCGCGAGCTGGCTGGCGCTGGTGTCCTACAACGCCATGCAGATCGGCGTGTACGGCGCGCTCGGGGACGCCGCGCAGCCGCTGGTGCGGGCCTGGTTCGGCATCGACGTCGCCTGGTGGGTGATCTCGCTGGTCGGCTGGGCGATCGTGGCGTTCCTCGGCACCCAGCACATCGACCTCAACGGCAGGGTCCTCGCGGTGCTGATGATCGCCGAGTTGCTGGTGATCCTGGTGTACGCGCTGTCCTTCCTGTTCCACCCGGCCGGTGGCGCGGTGAGCTTGGAAACCCTTGCACCGCAACACCTCTTCGAGCCCGGTGTGGGTGCGCTGTTCTGCCTGGCCGTCCTCGGTTTCGTCGGCTTCGAGACGGCCGTGGTCTTCAGCGAGGAGGCCAAGGTCCCCGGGCGCACGGTCCCCGTCGCCACCTACCTCTCCATCGGGCTGACCACGCTGCTCTACGTGCTGGGCTCCTGGGCGATGAGCGTGGCCACCGGCCCCGGCCGGATCACCCAGCAGGCCGCCGAGCACGGCTCCGACCTGGTCTTCCGGCTCGCGCACGACCAGCTCGGCGTGATGATGATGAACATCGGCCGGTTCCTGTACGTGACGAGCGTGCTGGCCTGCCTGATCGCCTTCCACAACGCGGCGGCGCGCTACGCCTTCGCCATGGGCCGCGAGCGGTTGCTGCCCTCCTTCTTCGGCCAGACCTCGCACCGCAACAGCTCCCCGCGCGGCGGCTCGATCCTGCAGAGCGTGTTCGGGCTGGTGGCGATCGTCGCCTTCGCGATCGCCGGGCTGCACCCGCTGCGCGATGTGTTCTTCATCTGGACCAGCGCGGGCGCCATGGGCATCCTGCTGCTGATCGTGCTGACCTCCTTCGCGATCGTCCGGTTCTTCTCCAGGACGCTCACCAGGGAGAGCGCGTGGAAGCGCACGATCGCGCCGGTCATCGCCGCGGTGACCACGCTGGTGGCGCTGGTGATGGTGCTGGTGAACTTCGACGTGACGCTCGGCGTGCGGCCGAACTCCACGCTGCACTGGGCGATCCCCATCGGCTACCTGGTGCTGTTGCTCGCCGGCCTGGTGTGGGGCTTCCGCCTGCGCCGCAGCAAGCCCAGGGTGTACGCCAACATCGGCCTCGGCGCGAAGAGCGTCACCCGCACCGGCCTCGGCCTCGGGCGCCCCGAGGACCAGGACGACACCACGCGGTTCGCCCCGATCGACCGCTACTGAGGTCCTCGCCCCGACCGCCCGGGCCGGGTGGTCGGGGCGCCCCGGCCCGTCATCCACTCGGGTGCACCGTGCTGACCTGCCTTGACAACACGCCGCGCGTGACGTTGCTGATGTCGCCGAGCGGCGCCTAGGCTGCGGAAGGTCATGCGCGGATCATGATCCTCCGGGGCGGCCCGGGGCCAGCGGAGACTGAGGAGCCAGTTCGCCATGTCGACACCGCAACCGTCCTGGGGACGGTCCAGTGGTGAGGTGGCCGATCTCAACCTCGCACCGCGACCGGCCGACCACACCGACGAGGACATCGACTTCGGCGAGAGCGGGCTCGGCCCGACCGGCCGCCCGCTGCGCCAGGTCCCGGAGCCGCCGCTGGTCGCGGAGCACGGGCCCGCGCGCATCCTGGCCCTGTGCAACCAGAAGGGCGGGGTCGGCAAGACCACCTCCACCATCAACCTGGGCGCTGCGCTGGCCGAGTTCGGCCGCCGGGTGCTGCTGGTGGACTTCGACCCGCAGGGCGCGCTCTCGGTGGGACTGGGCATCCAGCCGCACCACCTGGACCGCACGATCTACAACGTGCTCATGGAGCGGGACACCACGGTCGAGGAGACGGTGCTGCGCACCTGCGTGCCCGACATGGACCTGCTGCCGAGCAACATCGACCTCTCCGCCGCCGAGGTGCAGCTGATCTCCGAGGTCGGCCGGGAGCAGACGCTGGGCCGCACGCTGCGGCCGGTGATCGACAACTACGACTACATCCTGATCGACTGCCAGCCCTCGCTCGGCCTGCTCACGGTGAACGCGCTGGCCGCCGCGCACGGCGTGCTGATCCCGCTGGAGTGCGAGTTCTTCAGCCTGCGCGGGGTGGCGCTGCTGATCGACACGATCGAGAAGGTGCGCGAACGGCTGAATCCCGACCTGGAGATCACCGGCATCCTCGCGACCATGTACGACCCCCGTACGCTGCACTCCCGCGAAGTGATGGCCCGCGTGGTCGAGGCGTTCGGAGAAATCGTGTTCGACACGGTGATCAACCGCACCGTCCGGTTCCCGGAGACGACCGTCGCCGGAGAACCGATCACCAGCTGGGCCCCGCGCTCGGGTGGTGCCAAGGCCTACCGGGCGCTGGCCCGCGAGGTGATCGCCCGGTGATGGTGTGAGCTCTGGCAGTGAGACACCGGCCGCCGTCGCCGAGGCCGGTGGCGAGCCGGTCGAGGTGCCACCGGCGGACGGCCGGTTCCGGGTGCGGCTGTCGAACTTCGAGGGACCGTTCGACCTGCTGCTGCAACTGATCTCGCAGCACGAGATGGACGTCACCGAGGTGGCGCTGCACAAGGTCACCGACGAGTTCATCTCGCACATCCGCGGCATGGGCTCGGACTGGGACCTTGACGAGACCACGGAGTTCCTGGTGGTCGCGGCGACCCTGCTCGATCTGAAGGCGGCGCGGCTGCTGCCCTCGGCGGAGGTGGAGAACGAGGAGGACCTGGCACTGCTGGAGGCGCGCGACCTGCTGTTTGCGCGGCTGTTGCAGTACCGGGCGTACAAGCAGGTCGCCGCCCTGTTCGGCGAGCTGGAGGCGGGGGCGCTGCGCCGCTACCCGCGCTCGGTGTCGATGGAGGACCGCTTCGCGGACCTGATGCCCGAGGTGATGCTCGGGGTCAGCCCGCAGCAGTTCGCCGAGATCGCCGCGACGGTGTTCCGGCCGAAGCCGCCGCCCACGGTGTCCTTGGCGCACCTGCACATGCACCAGGTGTCGGTGCGCGCCGAGGTCGCCGGGATCAGGGTGCGGTTGGCCGAGAGCGGGGAGCTGACCTTCAGCGAGCTGGTCTCCGACTGCGAGCACACCATGGAGATCGTGGCGCGGTTCCTGGCGCTGCTGGAGCTCTTCCGGGAGGCCGTGCTGCACTTCGAGCAGCCGGAGCCGCTCGGCGAGATGAGCGTGCGGTGGGTGGGCGGCAGCCTCGAGGAGGCCAAGCGGGACGCGGCGGCCGCGCTGGAGCGGGTCGCCAGGGACGAGGAGGAGTACGGGTGAACGACCCGGAGTCCACAGTGGACGGTCAGGGTTCCGGCTCTGGTTCTGCTTCTGGGGGGCGGCCGAGGCCCGCGTGGATGGCCGCCTCGGAAACCACGCGCAAGCAGCCCGTCGAGCTGCTGCTGGGCCTGCCCCGGCCGGAGGACGCCGCTTCCGAGGGGGCCGTCGACGCCGCGTGCGCCGAAGTCGGCGAGACCGAGGAGCCGGTGGACAGCGTTGTGGTGGCTGAGGAAGCCGCCGTAGCCGAGGCTGAGACCGTTGTCGCGACGGGCGAAGTCCCCGATTCCGCCGATTCCGCTGACGTTGTTGATTCCGCCGATGCCGCTGGTACCGAAACGGCTGGCACCGAAACGGCTGGCACTGACGCGGACGCCGCCGACACCGACCCGGTAGACGCGGATACGGCCGACGTCGACACGGCTGGTACCGACGCGGCGGTCGACGACGCCGCTGACAACGACATCGCTGGCGCCGTCCATGGCGCCGACACGGCAGATGCCGCCGACGACGCCGACAACATCGCTGACACTGACACTGACGCCGTCGCCGAGGACACCGTGGGCGAGGACGCGGAGGCGCGGCGGATCGCGGCGTACTCCGAGGCTGCCGGGCGCTTCGCCACGGGCGCGCCCGTGGCGACGGTCGACGAGGAGCCCGCGCCTGCCCCTTCGCCGGAACCGGAGTCGGAGTCGGACCCAGAACCGGAGCCGGAACCGGAGGGCGAGGAGATCGAGGAGGCCGCGCCGGAGCTGGTCGAGGACTCCGAACTGGAGGCGGCGCTGGAGTCGCTGCTGCTGGTGATCGACAATCCCGGCTCGGACGAGGTGCTGGCCGACGCGGTGAACCAGCCTGTTGCCAGGGTCGCGGCGGCGCTGCGCCGGTTGTCGGCGCGCTACACCGAGGCGGGCAGCGGGATCGACCTGCGGCGCGTCGCGGACGGCTGGCGCTTCTACACGCGGGACCGGTTCGCGCCGTACGTGGAGCGGTTCCTGCTCGACGGGCAGCGCGCCAAGCTGACCAGGGCCGCGCTGGAGACGCTCGCGGTGATCGCCTACCGCCAGCCGGTGACCCGGGCCAGGGTCGCGGCGGTGCGCGGCGTGAACGTGGACGGCGTCATCCGTACGCTGCTCGCACGCGGGCTGATCGAGGAGACCGGAGCCGACCCGGACACCAACGGCATCCTCTACCGCACGACCGAGCTGTTCCTGGAGCGGCTGGGGCTGACCTCGCTGGAGGACCTGCCCAAGCTCGCCCCCCTGTTGCCCGAAGTGGACATGATCGACGATGTATGACGAAGAGCCGGACGGCGTCCGGTTGCAGAAGGTCCTCGCGAAGGCGGGCGTGGGTTCGCGCCGCGTCGCCGAGGACATGATCGCCGACGGGCGGGTCAGGGTGAACGGCGAGATCGTCACCGAGCAGGGCCGCCGCGTCGACCCCGAGACCGCGGTCATCCACGTGGACGGCCTGCGCGTGATGATCACCGACGACCTGGCGCACGTCGCGCTGAACAAGCCGCGCGGCATGCACACCACGATGTCCGACGACCGGGGCCGCTCCTGCGTCGGCGACCTGGTGCGCGAGCGCGACGACCGGCTCTTCCACGTGGGCAGGCTGGACGCGGACACCGAGGGCCTGCTGCTGCTGACCAACGACGGGGAGCTGGCGCACCGCCTGATGCACCCGTCCTACAAGGTGTTCAAGACCTACCTGGCCGAGGTGCCCGGTCCCGTCTCCAAGGAGGTCGGCAGGCAGCTGCGGGCCGGGGTGGAGCTGGAGGACGGCCTCGTCGTCGTCGACGGCTTCAAGGTGAAGGACAACAACTCCGGCCGCGCCCTGGTCGAGGTCGTCCTGCACGAGGGCCGCAACCACATCGTGCGCCGGCTGCTGGAGGCGGTCGGCCACCCCGTGCAGCGCCTGGTCCGCACCGCGATCGGCCCGGTCTTCCTGAGCACCCAGAAGCCCGGCGTCATGCGTGACCTCACCGCGACCGAGATCGGCGAGCTCTACCGCCTCGTCGGCCTGTAGCCGCGCGAACCGCGGGCGTGGGCCCGGAGTGCTGGGCGTCCTCAAAACCCACAAGTCCCGCGAGGCAGCCGAGGGTTTGCCGTCGTTGGAGACCTCAGCGAAGGGGGTTGGGTGGTCTTGAAGACTGGTGAACCCGAGGCAGCTGTTGTGTACCCAATGTGGCATTTGTTTCGCCAGACGTAACCAGTGCCGCATTGGGTACGTCCGTGCTGCCCGTGTCCACGCCACGTGGAGTGCGTTGAACGGGTCGTTCAGCACGTGAACGACGAGGGCCGCCGCTCCTTCGCGGAGCGACGGCCCTCGTCGTGTCAGGGGCTCAGCCCAGGTAGTGGCCCTGGGACTGCGGGTTGAACTCGCGCATCCGGACGAACTGGGCGCTGAAGGTGCGCCAGTCGTTGAGCTCCAGCACGTCCAGGCCCTTCTGGATGTCGCTGGAGTAGATGTGGCCGTTGTAGTAGTAGGCCGACCACGAGCCGCCCGTCACCAGCTTGCTGGCGTTGTACGGGCCGCGCTCCCAGTGCGCGATCTCCACCGGGCGGGCGGAGTTGGTGAAGTCCCACACCGAGATCCCGCCCTGGTACCAGGCCTGCACCATGATGTCGCGGCCGAAGACCGGGATCAGCGAGCCGTTGTGGGCCACGCAGTTCTCGGTCTCGGTCTGCAGGCGCGGGATCTTGTAGTAGCTGCGGAACTCCAGCTTGCGCTTGTCGCCGCGGCCGGTGATGTCGTAGATCCCGTTCGCGCCGCGCACCTGGCCGATCGCCGCGGTGCACGCGGGGGCGCCACCGCCACCGAGCTCGTCGGTGAAGACGACCTTGGTGCCGTCGTTGTTGAAGGTCGCGGAGTGCCAGAAGGCGAAGTTCTTGTCGTCCTTCACCGTGTTGATCACGCGCGGCTTCTCGCGGTCGGAGATGTCGAACAGCACGCCCTCACCCATGCAGGCGCCGGCCGCGAGGTCCTTCTCCGGGTACGCGGTGATGTCGTGGCAGCCCGAGGTCGGCGTCACGTACGGCGCGGGGAACGAGCCGGGAATGCCGTTGTTGCCGCCGCCGGGGAAGAGCACCGGCTCGCCGACGAGCTTGGCCTGCGCCGGGTTCTTGACCGGGACCTTGATGATCGAGATCAGGTCGTGCGGGGGCTGGCAGTCCGGGAACGTCGCGTTCGGGCTGTAGGAGGAGACGTAGATGTAGACGTTCTGCTTGCGCTTGTCCGGCACCAGGGTGTTGGTGTGCGAACCGCACTTGGTCTCGATCGCCGAGACGTACTTCGGGTTGGCCTTGTCCTTGATGTCGAAGACCTTGATGCCCTCCCACGCGTCCTTCTCGGTCGCGGGCTTGGGAGTGCTGTTGCAGGAGTTGTCGCTGCGCGAGGAGTCGGTCGACAGGAACAGCAGGTCCCCGGAGACGGACACGTCGTTCTGCGAGCCAGGGCAGAGGACCTGGCTGACGATCTTCGGCTTCGCCGGCTTCGAGACGTCGTAGATGATGAAGCCGTCGTAGTTGCCCACCACCGCGTACTTGCCGGTGAAGGCGATGTCGGTGCCCAGCGCGGCCTCGGTGTTGAACGGGGCCTGCTTCGGGATGTTGGCGATCTGACGGATGTTGCGGCTCGACGAGATCTCGTTCTCGCCCGGAGTCGCCTGGACGGCGCTGTCCTGCGCCGCGGCCGTTCCGCCGACGACGGTCGTCAGCGACAACGCCAGCAGACCGGCGGCGGCGACTGCGATCGCACGCGCCGTAGTCCTCTTCTTACCCGGCGTCACGTAAATTGCTCCCCTCGACCACACGCGAGCTTCACGCCCGCACACGGGGGAGTCTGCGCGCCCGGCACCACGGCTTACAGGGCCGAATAGAGCATCTTTATGCAGTGGTTTACACAGGGACCCACGTGCTAGGCAGTACCGTTGTCCGCCGAGGACGATGAGCGTGGAGGCCGAGGAAGTGCAGAACGGGAACCGGCGTGGGCGTGCGCTGCGCGCCGCTGGGCTGGTGCTGGCGATGTCGGTGCCCGCGATCGTGGCGGCTGGCTGCTCCGCGTCAGGCAGGGACGAGTCCTCCTCCCACCCGGTGATCCTCCCCGGTGGCCCCGGACAGTCCGCGCGGACCATTCCCGCAGATCAGGCCGCTGGCGCGCAGCAGAAGCCCAAGCCGAACGACGCCGACGCGCTGTACGTGGAGCGGATGATCCCGCACCACGCGCAGGCGCTGGAGATGACCAAGCTCGTGCCTTCGCGTGCCGCCGCCGAACCGGTCAAGACGATGGCCGACCGGATCGAGAAGTCGCAGGGCCCGGAGATCGAGGCCATGAAGGCCTGGCTGCGCAACAACGGCAAGCCCGTCCCGGGAACCGGGCACGAGCACGGTGGCGACGCGTCCCAGCATGCGGGAATGCCGGGCATGGCGACGCCGGAGCAGCTGCGCGAGCTGGCCGGGCTGACCGGTGCTCCGTTCGAGAAGCGCTTCGTGGAGCTGATGATCGCCCATCACGAGGGCGCGCTGGTGATGGCCGAGCAGGTCCGCCGCGACGGCGCCGACGTCTTCGTCGAGCAGATGGCCGACGACGTCGTCGCCACCCAGACCGCCGAGATCGCCCGCATGCGCTCCCTCCTCCGCTGACTCCGGCCCCCTCGCACACGCCAACGCCTCCTTCGGTGCGTTGAGAGCCCTGAACGACCCCTTCAGGTACTTGAACTCCCCGAACGGCCCTTTCAGGTACTTGAGCGCACCAAACGACCCGTTCAGCTCCTTCAACGCACTGAACGGGGCGTTCGGGGAGTTGAGCGCACTGAACGGGCCGTTCGGGTACTTGGACGATGCCCTCAATGACTCATTCATGTGGTTGAGCGTGCTGAATGAGTCATTGAGGGAGCTCAACGCCCTGAATGAGTCATTCAGGGCTTAAGCGGCGCGGAGTGCGGCGCGGGCGAGGTGGGGAGGCGCGCGGGGGCTTGAAGGGGTACTGAGCGGGCGGTGTGCGCGAAGATGGCGGGCATGCACCTGTTGGTGGTGGACGACGAGCCTGCCGTGCGCGAGAGCCTGGAGCGGAGCCTGCTCTTCGAGGGCTACACCGTGGAGACGGCGGAGGACGGGCAGCGCGCGCTCGATCGGGTGCTGGACCCCAACGGGCGCAAGCTGGACGCCTTGGTGCTCGACCTGATGATGCCGGGCGTTGACGGCCTGGAGACGTGCCGCAGGCTGCGCAGTGCGGGCGCGGACGTGCCGATCCTGATGCTGACCGCGCGCGATGCGGTGAGCGACCGCGTGTCGGGGCTCAACGCGGGCGCCGACGACTACCTGCCGAAGCCGTTCGCGTTGGAGGAGTTGCTGGCCCGCCTGCGAGCGCTGTTGCGGCGCGGCCGGGTGGTGGCGGAGTCGGACGGGGTGCTCAAGTACGAGGACCTCGTGGTCGACGTCGGCACCCGCGAGGCGCACCGCGCGGGCGAAGAGATCGAGTTGACGCGCACGGAGTTCGACCTGCTCGCGCTGTTCCTCTCCGCGCCGAAGCAGGTGTTCACCCGCAAGCAGTTGTTGCGCGAGGTGTGGGGCTACGACTACGACCCGGGCACGAACATCCTCGACGTCTACGTGGGCTATCTCCGCCGCAAGACCGAGGTCGGCGGGGCGTCGCGGTTGCTGCACACGGTGCGCGGGGTCGGCTACGTGCTGCGGACACGCGCATGAAGGAGCGGAAACTCCTGCTGCGCAGCCGCATCGCGCTGGTGACGGCCTTGGTGGTGGCGCTCGGGATCATCGTGGTGAGCGTGTTCGCGTGGTTCAGCGCGGACCTGACGATGCGCCGCCAGATCGACGCCTCGTTGCAAACGGCCTCGCCGGCGAAGGAGCTGACCAAGCCCGGCGTCGATCCGGAGTCGCTGTGCGGCCCGGATCAGGGGCCGCAGGGCTACCAGAAGTACATCGTCGGCGTGCAGCTGCTCCGGCCGGACGGGACGACGTGCTGCCCGAAGGGCGTCGACAAGGTCAGGCTCGGCCCGCGCGACTGGGAGCCGATGCCGAAGTTCCGCAACGGTTTCACCTACGGCCGAGTCGGCGTGCGCGTGCTCATCGAGCCGGTCGGCGCGGGCTACGCGGTGGTGACCAGCCGTTCCATGGCCGACGTGCGGGACACGTTGCGGCAGCTCGGAACCCTGTTCGGCGTCGTCTCCGTGATCGGGGTCGTCGTGGCCGCCGCGGCGGGACTCCTGCTGACCAGGCTCGCGCTGCGCCCGGTGGAACGGCTCACCAAGACCGTCGAGCACATCGCGGAGACCGAGGACCTGGCCGCGCCGGTCGACGTGCGCGGGCGCGACGAGATCGGCAGGTTGGGGCGCGCGTTCTCGCGGATGACGAAGTCCCTCGCGGAGTCCCGCAAACGCCAACAGGACCTGGTCGCGGATGCGGCGCACGAGCTGCGCACGCCGTTGACGAGCATGCGCACCAACGTGGACCTGTTGGTGCGCAGTGAGAAGACCGGCAGGCCGATCCCGGACGAGCAGCGCCGCGCGTTGCTCACCAGCTTGCAGGAACAGGCTAGAGAACTGGGCGACCTGGTTGGAGAACTCGTTGTGCTGGCACGGGATGAGCGCGAGACGGAGCGCGTTCCGGTGTCGATGGGAGCCGTGGTCGACCGCGCGGTGGAACGCGCGCGAGCCAGAGCGCAGGGCCACGTGTTCGACGTGCGCAGCCAACCCTGGACCGTCGTGGGCGATCCGGGCGAGCTGGAGCGCGCGGTGCTGAACCTGTTGGACAACGCGGTCAAGTTCTCGCCGCCCGGCTCGACCGTGCGCGTCCGTTCGGCCGAAGGCGACATCACCGTTGCGGACGCTGGACCTGGGATCGCGGCGGACGAGAGAGCCATGGTGTTCCAACGGTTCTGGCGTTCGGAGTCCGCGCGCAGCCTCCCCGGTTCCGGGCTCGGACTGGCGATCGTGGCGCAGACCGCTGCGGCGCACGGCGGCTCGGTGGAGTTCGTCGAGCCAATCGATGGCATCGGTGCTAGCGTGCGCTTTCGCCTGCCCGTGATGCGAACTGATGCGAACTGATCTCTAGAGTTTCGGCACCTTGGTCTGCCCCTTCGTGCACCGGCCCTGAGTAGAAACCCCCTTATTCGGCAACGGATTCCCGAGCAGCTTGGGATGTGGAGTGAGGGGCACTCCACAGAAGGGGTCCTGCTATGCGAGTCGAACTCGAAGTCTTCTCCGGACGGGCGAACCCGGTGTGGCACTTGGACGACGGCCAGGTGAGGGAGGCGCTCGACCGGTTCTCCGGCCGCGCCCTCGCCGAACCGGCCGAGCTGCCCGACCAGCTCGGCTTCCGCGGTCTCGTGCTGTCGTCGGACTCCGACGACCCGTCGGAAAGCCATCTGCCGCAACGGTTCGCCATCGGAGCCGCACCGGACTCGAAGGAGGCGCTCTCGGCGGACGAGTCCGTCGACGCGGTCAGCTGGCTCCTGGAAACCTCGCGGCACCACGTGGACGACCAGATCCGCGAGCACGTCATGCGGGCACTGCGCGGCAACCTGGAGAGCCGCTCGGTGGAGTCGAAGGCCGACCTCGCGCCCGCCGCGCCGTGCCAGCCGTACCACACGCCGTACAACCCGGGTTTCTGGAACAACGACCCGAACGTCCGCACGCGCAACAACTGCTACAACTACGCGGTCAACCGCCGCACTGACACCTTCGCCCAGCCGGGCCGCCAGTGCGGGCACCAGTACACCTCGCTGACCTGTGCGGCGGTGCGCGCGGCCGCCCTGTGCGACGGCGTCCGGCCGTCCTGCGACGGACAACAGCGACTGGTCGCACTGGTGTGCTGGCCTGGTGGTGACTACCACTGGTACCGCTACCACTCCGACGGTTTCTGGGGCCACAAGCCCGGCCAGACCGCCGCGCGCAACACCGACAACTCCAACCAGGTCATCGGCGGCGCGCTGAACCCGGCGAACTGCAACCGCGGCCCGTACACGCAGTTCTGCGGATACTTCTGGGTGCCGGTCGGCTTGGTCATCCGCTGACCGAGGCGGTGGGAAGGAGAACGCGATGGAGATCGAGCTCGACGTGTTCAGCGGAGTCCCCAATCCCCGATGGACGCTGACCGACGCGGAGGCCGAGCACGTCGTGTCCCTCCTTCCCGCCAGCCCCCTGGAAACCCCGGAGACCGAGAGCGAGGGCCTCGGTTTCCGGGGCTTCCGCCTGCACAACCCCGAGCGCCGCTCGGGCCTGCCCGAGGTCGTGGAGCTGGGGCACGGGACCGGTGAGCTGGCCGCTCTGCTCACCGCGCAGGCGATTCACCACGGCTACGCCCACCTGCTGTGAAGCGCGCGTGAGGGCGGGTCTCATGCTTTTCTCATCGTGAACCGAAGCAGCGCTCATGTGAGGGCCGCACCGTTGTAGCGTGACCACGACATCTCCAGTCGCCCCTCCGCTGCCGACGGTGCGGCACCGCGCGTCCAGCCCCTGGGCCCGGCGCGCGCTGATCGGCGCGGGCGCCCTGTCGCTGCTCTTCGTCGTCGGGCTGTGGCTGAGCGGCGGAGGGCTCTCCTCGGACGGGACCGTCTCCGCGCTCGGCAGGCTCAGCGGGCTGCTCGCGTCGAACCTGCTGCTCGTCCAGGTCCTGCTGATGGCGCGGATTCCCTTGCTGGAGCGGCAGTTCGGCCAGGACAAGCTCGCGCGCCAGCACCGGCTCGTCGGCTTCACCTCGTTCTGGCTGATGATCGCGCACATCGTGTTGATCACCGCTGGTTACGCTGCCGCGTCGGGGTCGGGCTTACTGGAGCAGGGCTGGCTGCTGGTCACCACCTATCCCGGGATGCTCCTCGCGTTCGCGGGCGCGGTCGCGCTGATCGCCGTGGTGGTGCTGTCGATCAGGGCCGCGCGCCGCCGGCTGCGCTACGAGTCCTGGCACCTGATCCACCTCTACGCCTACCTCGGCGTCGGGCTCGCGCTGCCGCACCAGCTGTGGACCGGCGCCGAGTTCCTCAACTCCCCGCTGGCCACCGCGTACTGGTGGAGCGCTTACGTGGTGGCGCTCGCGGCTGTTCTGATCTTCCGCGTCGGCCTGCCGCTGTGGCGGTCCTGGCGGCACGGGCTGCGCGTCGTCGCGGTCGTGCCCGAAGCCCCCGGCGTCGTCTCGGTGCACATGTCCGGGCGCCAGCTCGACAAGCTCCCCGCGCGCGCCGGGCAGTTCTTCCTCTGGCGCTTCCTCGACGGGCGCGGCAAGTCGCGAGCCAACCCGTTCTCGCTTTCCGCCGCGCCGCAACAGGATCGACTCCGGATCACGGTCAAGGACCTCGGCGACGGCGGCGCGCGCGTGGCCACCGTCCGCCCTGGGACGCGGGTGTTGATCGAAGGCCCGTACGGCGCGGTCACCTCGGCGCGGCGCACCTCCGACAAGTCCCTGCTGATCGCGGCCGGAGTCGGCATCACCGCGATGCGCTCGCTGCTGGAGGAACTGGCTTTCCAGTCCGGCAAGGTGACCCTGCTCTACCGGGTCCGCTCGCGCGCGGAGGCGGTCTTCGCCGGGGAGCTGGACTGGTTCTCCGCCAACCGCGGCGTCACCGTGTCCTATTTGGACGGACAGCGTGGGGATTCGTGGCTGCCGCGCGGATACGGCGACGATGTCGAGGCCCTGTACCGGATGGTGCCCGATCTGCTTGAGCGGGACGTGTTCCTGTGCGGCCCCGTGCCGTGGATGGAGACCGTCGTCGCGACGCTGCGCACGGCCGGTGTCGACCGCGCGCGCATCCACTTCGAACGCTTCGCATGGTGACTGGGAGACGATGATGGGGCGCATTTCCTTCGCGCTGTTGAGCACCGTCGCGGTGCTGGTGCTGCTCTTCGGCTACCGCACGAGCACGGGCGAGTCCACCGAGCAGGTCCAGGCCGCTCCGGCACCCGTCGCTGACGGCGCGCGCACGGTCACCGGTCCGGCGGTGACCACCAGTCGCGGCGTGGTCCAGGTTCGGATCACTTTGCAGGACAACAAGATCTCGGCGGCGGAGGCGGTCCGCTTCCCCAACGAGCCCGGTCGGCACCGCGAGATCAACAGCCGTGCCGTCCCGTTGCTCAACGAGGCCGCGGTGCTCGCGCAGGGCGCTGACATCGACGCGGTCACCGGCGCGACGGCCACCAGCGAGGGCTACCGCGACTCGTTGCAGGCCGCACTGGACGAGGCGGGGTTGACATGAGTCGCACGGCTTGGGTCGAACAGATCATGGGCATGCCGGTGAGCGTGCACCTGCGTGGCGCTCCCGTCGGCGACGGCATGCCCGCGGCGGTCGCCGACGTCTTCGCCGAGCTGCGCGAGGTCGACCGCTTGTTCAGCACCTATCGCCCGGACAGCCAGATCAGCTTGCTGGGCAAGGGAGAACTCGAACTCGGCGACTGCGATCCCGCCATCGCCGAGGTGCTCGAGCTGTCCGACAAGGCCCGCGCCGCCACCGACGGCTGGTTCGACGTCCTGCTGCCGGAAGCCGACGGCACCTACCGGCTCGACCCCTCCGGGCTGGTCAAGGGCTGGGCCGTGGAGCGCGCGGCGGCCCGGCTCGGCAAGCGGTGGGCCGGGGACTACTACGTCAACGCCGGGGGCGACATCTCCTTGTGCGCCAGGGGAGAGCGGGCGTGGCGCATCGGCGTCGAGGGCGGCTCGGCGGACACGCTCGTCGGCGTGCTGCCGCTGTACGGGGGCGGGATCGCCACCTCCGGCAACGCCCACCGTGGCGGGCACCTCGTGCGCCCCGACACCGGCGCGCCCGCCGCCGAACTCGGCTCGGTGACGGTGGTCGGGCCGTCGCTGATGTGGGCCGACGTGCTCGCCACCGCCGCGTTCGTGCGCGGCGTCGGCGCGCTGGAGTGGTTGCAGACCCAGGACGGCTACGACGCCGTCGTCGTCGGCCTCGACGGCACCGTCGAGTGCACCACCGGCATCCGATCCGTTGTTGAACTGACTGCCAGCTAAGGAGAATCACCATGAGCGACGAGCGCAACGACAAGCCCGAACAGCCCACCGACAAGCACCAGCAGCGCCCTCAGCAGCCCGCCCCGTCGCAGGCGGGGCAGCCTCAGGCCAGCCAGCCGCAGCAGGCCCAGCCGCAACAGGCACAGCCGCAACAGGCACAGCCGCAGTCGGGACAGGCGCCGTCCGCCGAGACGCCGCCGCAGCCCGCACAGTCACAGACTGCCCAACCGCAGACCGCCCAGCCGCAACCAGGACAACACGACGCGGCACAGCCGCAGGCCGCGCACCAGCAGGCGGCCCAGCCGCAGCCGGAGCAACCGCAGGCCGCCCCGGTCCCTCCGTCTGCCCCGCCGAAGCAGCCGAAAATGCTGCACGCCAAGGCATGGGTGGCCGGGCTCGTCGCGGCAGGCCTGCTCCTGGTCGGCGGAGTCGGCGGCGCGCTCATCGCGAGCATCGGCGACGGCCACCGCGGACACAAGGACCGCCAGCTGTCCCGATTCGAGCAACGCCAAGACCGCTTCGGTGACCGCGGTTTCGGCCCTTACGGCCCCGGCAGGGGCGGCGAGCGCGGAGGCCCTCCCGGCTACGGCAACGGCGCCCCCGGCTACGGCAACTGACCCTCGACGTCGCTCTTACGTGCTGAATGACTCATTGAGGTACCTCAAGTACCTCAATGAGTCATTCAGGGCGCTGAAGTACCTCAATGAGTCATTCAGCTCACTCGGGACGGTTTGGAGGTGTCGAGTTCCAGGCGGATGGCGGTGGGGAGGTGGTCGACGCCGAGGGCGGAGCGGGCGCGGGCGAGCACGTCGGTGTCGAGGGTCTGCCAGATGCGGCGGATGTCGGTGCCGTCGGCCAGCCACAGGTAGAGGCGCAGCGCGGGTTCTTCGGCGGAGCCGACCAGGCGGGCCTTGGCGCGGCTGACGCCGGCGAGGGACTCGGCGTCGGCGCTGACCGCGTCGGTGACGGCGCCCGAGGTGACCTTGAGCCGACCGGCCGCGGAGCTGGACAGGAGCATGTCGGGCTGGCGCTCGGGGCGCAGCGAGCGGACCGTCCACAGGAGACCGACCACGAGCAGCACGATGCCGAGACCGATGCCGATCAGCTTCGTCCACTGTGGATTCGCGGCGATCCACTCTGCCAGCAGGGGGTCGAAGACCGAGCGCTGCGAACGGAACGTGCCGAGCCAGCCGAGGCCCACCACGATCGCCAGCGCGCCCGCGGCCACGGCGAGCAGGCCGAACAGCGACGTCAGGACTCGCTCGGCGCGGGCGGAGCGGGCGATGGCCTTGACGGGGCTCCTCACGAGGACTCCCTGGAGTTCTTCGGCGCGGCGACGGCCACGCGCACCTTGGGGTGCCTGGGCATCGGCAGGTCCTGGACGGTGCTCTGCACCAGCTCCGCGAGACTGGGCCGCAGCTCGGTGGACCTGCCGTTCGCGCGCACCTTGACCTTCTTGCCGGTGGCGACGACGGTGGCACCGCTGACGCCCTCGGCGGCCCGCACCTTGGTGCCGACCAGCCTGGCCAGCGTGCGCGGCGAGGTGGTCACGACGACCTCGTCGGCCGGATCGGACAGGCGCACATCCTTGCGGCGGGCGGTCGCGGCGACGAGCAGCAGGAGCAGCCCGAGCGCGACGACACCGCCCGCGAGCCACAGCACGGGCTCGCGGGACCAGGAGTAGGACTCCACGGTCGCCAGCCACTGGCGCCACGGCACGAGGGCCTCCCGCGAGCCCGGCTGGGCCAGCGACCAGGTCATCTCCACCGCGAGCACCGCGCCCCCGGCGGCGACGGCGAGGCCGAGCACCGTGGAGAGCAGTCGGAGCAGTAGTCGCATGGTCCTCACTCCACCTTGGCGGGCCGGTTCTCCGGCAGCAGCGCGGACACGGTCACGTCGACCGCGCGCACGCGGTGCCCGGTGATCCGGCCCATCTCGTCAATGAGCTTGGTGCGCAACGACTCCACGGCCTCGCGGACCGGCGAGGGGTAGCGCAGCGCCAGCTCGACCGCGATGTCCATCTCGCGGGCGTCGCCGGTGATCCGCGCCGTGGCGCCGTGCTCGCCGCCGAGCCTGCCGCGCGTGCGCACGGTGTCCGGGCAGTCGTCGACGATCCGCTGCACGAGCTTGCGCAGCACCGCCGGGTGGATCTCCAGCGAGCCCCGCTCGGACCCCTCGCCGGGGGACTCCCCGGCGAGGACGTCCTCCGGCAGGGCTTCGCGCTGCTCCGGGACCTCGACGGCCGTCGCCGGAGCGCTCACCTGTCCCGGCCCCTGCCGAGCAGCTCGCCGAGGTCCAGCTCGCCGTCCAGCACCCGGCCGATGACCAGGCCCAGCACGCCGACCGCCAGCGAGATGATCACGGCGGAGAAGCCGCCGACGGCTCCGGCGGCCCCGAGGATGAGACCGGCGAGCAGACCGATCTGGGATGTGTTCATGACTTCCCTGCCTTCTCACGACTGGTGCTGGTGACTGGTGTTCTCAGCGAACGCGGGGCGGGCGGCCACGCCGGGACCGCCAGCGCTGGAGCAGGCCCCGGACGCCCCGCCGCCGGACGACGAAGGAGACCTCGTCGGCCGGGGCGGCGTTCCCCCGGGGCTCGCCGAACTCCGCGCGCAGCCGGGCAAGGCCGGCGACGAACTCGTCCGGATCACCCCCGACGTCGGGGTGGTGCGCGCGGACGAAGTCGCGGATCGCCGCGCGCCGTTCTCGTTCCCTTGCTGAAGCGGGCTCGGAGTGCTCAGCCATCACCGGCCAGCACCACGTCGGTCACCGTGACGTCCACCGGGACGTCGCCGGTGACCAGCCGCACCCGTGCCCGCAGGTCGTCGACCACCTCGGGCAGCGAGCCGCCGAGGGTGAGCACGACGCCGATCTCCACCGCCTCGCCGGGACCGCCCGCCCTGACCCCCTCCACCCGGCGGCCCGGGAGGTAGGAGGCCAGCGCCCCGAACGGGCCCGGGTCGAGCCGGTGCACGGCGGGGTGGGCGAGCACGGTCTCGGCGATGGTGTCGGCCAGCTCGGTGCTGCTCACGGTTACTCGACCCGGGACTTGCCCGAGTCACCCGCGGACGAGTCGTCGTCGCCGTTGGTGTCCGGCAGGTGGATGTCGTTGACCGAGATGTTGACCTCGATCACCTCCAGCCCGGTCATCCGCTCCACGGCGGTGATCACGTTGCGGCGCACCGCCCTGGCGAGGTCCACGATGGACGCGCCGTACTCCACGACGATGTCAAGGTCGATCGCGGCCTGCTTCTCGCCGACCTCGACCGCCACGCCGGTGCTGACCGAGGTGCCGCCGCCGGGGATGCGCTCGCGCAGGGCGCCGAACGCGCGGGAGACGCCGCCGCCCATCGCGTGGACGCCGGAGATCTCCCTGGCCGCGATGCCCGCGATCTTCTGCACCACCGAGGAGGCGATGCTGGTCTTGCCCTGCGAGGTTTCGTCGGCGAGCCGGGCCGGAGTCGTCGAGGCCACGCGCTGCACGGGGGCCGTGGTCGACTCGGTCTTGGTGGGGCTGCTCTGAGCCATGGGTGTTTCCCTTTCCGATCACGCCTCGTGGTGTGTGGAGCCGTCGACGCGTAGTTCGACGGTCACATCGGAATGGATGCCCCTCGGCCGAAGAACATCTCGTTTTGTCACTCGAACGGGGGTAGACGAAGCTCCGGTCGTGGCGGGAGCACGTCGATGACCTCGACCGACACCTCAGGGGCCGCAGCACCGACGGACTCGCGCAGCTTCTCCACCAGTCGCTGCGCGATCGTGTCGGCGACCTCGACCGCGGGCACGCCGTAGCGCACCGCGATCTCCACCTGGATGACCTTGTCCACTGTGGACAGTCCGCGCAGGTGCACTCCTGGGAGGTCCAGCAGCACGTCGGCCGCGTGCCCCCTGGCGAGCAGCAGCAGCGCGCGCCTGCTCACCTGGAGCGTGCCGCCCTCCTGCTCCACCTCGGCGGGCTCGGAGAAGGCGTGCTCGCGCAGTCCGCGCACGGTGCCGAGGACCCGCGACAGCAGGCCGTCGGGCAGCTCGACCGGGGTGGCCGCCACCGCGCGCACGGGACCCCACCGGTTCTCCAGCGCCGCGATCTCGGCGCGGCAGTGCTCGCAGGTGCGGGCGTGCTCGGCCAGCGCGGTGTCGCTGGGCTCCAACCCGCCGTCGACGACCAGGTCGAGCAGCTCGCCGACGGTGTGGCCGCAGGGCAGCGCTGATCCGCTCATCGCAGCTCCTCCAACTTGGCGAGCAGGGCCACCCTTGCCCGGTGCAGCCGTGAGCGCAAGGCCGCGACGCTGACCTCCAGCACGGACGCGACCTCCTCGTAGCTCATCCCCTCCAGTTCCCGCAGCACCAGGGGTACCCGCTGGCTCGGTTCCAACAGCGCGATCGCGCGCAGCACCGCGTCGACCTTCTCCCGGCTCAGCGCCGCCTGCTCGGGGGTCGGCGAGCGGTCGGCGAGCGCGGACTCGACCTTGCCCTCCGGCTCCAGCGGCACGGTCGGTCTGCGTCTGCGCAGGTGCGCGAGCGCGGCGTTGGTGACCACCCGGTAGAGCCACGTCGTCGGGGCCGCCTCGCCGCGGAAGCCCGCCATCGACCGCCACGCCGAGACCCACGCCTCCTGCACGACGTCCTCGGCGTCGGCCGGGTCCCCGACGATGCGCAGCGCCACGCGGTAGAGCTTGGTGGTGTGCCGCCGGACCAGCGCGTCGAAAGCCGCGACGTCCCCGCCCGCCGCCGCTGCCATCAGCTCCTGGTCGTCGCCGGTCACGGCGCGCGTTCCCGGCCGTAGCGCAGCAGCAGCGCGTCGTCCTCGTGCAGCACGGACACCAGCGACAGCGCGCGCGGCCGCTCGGGCAGCGGCCCCGTCGCGATCCGCCCGGCGTCCCCGCCCACGAGCAGGGGGGACATCGTCAGGCACAGCTCGTCGACGAGGTCCTCGGCGATGAGGTTGCCGAACAGCGTCGGCCCACCCTCGCAGTCGACCTTGTGCAGCCCGCGCTCGCCCAGCTCGGCCAGCGCCAGGCGCAGGTCGACCCGGTCCTGCCCGGCGACGATCACCTCAGCGCCCGCCGCGGCGACGTCCTTGCGCGCGGACGCGGGGGCCGACGAGCTGGTGAACACCAGCGGCGGCACGGCCGTGTCGGTGAGCAGCGGGGAGTCCGGGGCCAGCGCGCAGCGCCCGGTCACCAGCGCGATCGGCGGCACGGGGGACAGCCCGAGGCGCCGCCGCCGCTCAGCGCGCCGCTGCGTCACGGGCACGCCGCCGTAGCCCTCGACCACGGCCGTGCCCAGTCCGACGAGGACGACGTCAGCCAGGTCGCGCCCGAGCTGGAACACCCTGTGGTCGGCCGGGGTGGACAGCCCGCGCGAGCGACCGGACACGCTCACCGCACCGTCCACACTGGACACGAAGTTGACCCGCACCCACGGCCGCTCCAGCGGCGCGGGGTAGGCGTAGAACTCCTCGATCCGGCCCTCGTCGAAGGGCTCGTCGGGTTGCGCTGACCAGAGGCTGTCCACGAGCCCATCCCAGCACGGGCACCGGCTGGTCCGCTCGCCCGCCCGGGATAGGCTCGCCTCATGTCCGCGCCCCGCCTGGTGGACCGGTTGCCGGAGGTCAGCACCGATGAGCTGGTCGCGGCGATGGTCCCGCCCCCGATGTTCGACTCGGTGTCCTTCGACAGCTACCTGCCGAGCCCGACCGAACCCAGTCAGGCGACAGCACTCGAACGGGGGAGGTCCTTCGCGGAGCGGGTCGTGCAGGCCGAGCGCGCCAAGTCGTGGTGGAGCAGCCTTTTCGGCGTCGGGAAGGCTGAGGGCGGCAAGCCCGGCCTGTACCTCGACGGGGGTTTCGGCGTCGGCAAGACGCACCTGCTGGCCTCGATCTGGCACGCCGCGCCCGAGCCCAAGTCCTACGGCACCTTCGTCGAGCTGACCCACCTCGTCGGCGCGCTCGGCTTCGGTGAGGCGGTGCGGCGGCTGTCCGAGCACAAGCTGCTGGCCATCGACGAGTTCGAGCTGGACGACCCCGGCGACACGATGCTGGTGACCCGTCTGCTGGCGAAGCTGACCGACGCCGGGGTGCACGTGGCCGCGACCTCGAACACGTTGCCGGACAAGCTCGGTGAGGGCCGTTTCGCCGCCGACAGCTTCCTCCGCGAGATCCAGGCGCTGTCCGCGCGCTTCGACGTGGCGCGTGTCGACGGCCCCGACTACCGCCACCGCGGCCTGCCGGAGGCACCGGAGCCGTTGACCGACGAGGACCTCGCGCTGCGGGCCAAGGAGACCGAGGGCGCGACCCTGGACTCCTTCGACGAGCTGTGCGGGCATCTGGCTCGCCTGCACCCCTCGCGCTACGGGCGCCTCGTCGACGGTGTGCCGCTCGTGCTGATCAGCGGGGTGCGCGCGGCGGCTGACCAGGACGTCGCGCTGCGGCTGGTGGTGTTCGCGGACCGCATGTACGACCGCAACATCCCCATCGCGGTGTCCGGCAGCCCGTTGTCGGCGATGTTCACCGAGGAGATGCTGCGCGGCGGCTACCGCAAGAAGTACCTGCGCGCGATCAGCAGGCTCACGGCCCTGTCGCGGATGGCGAATCGATAACCGTTCGCGCCCTGTTGCATCATGGGGACCGTGGGATATCTCGACGCGGCTGGTCTGTCCTATCACCTCTCGGACGGACGGGAGCTGTTCCGGGACGTCGCCATCAAGGTCAACGCGGGCACGGTCGTCGCGCTCGTCGGCTCCAACGGCGCCGGCAAGACGACGCTGCTGCGCCTGCTCTCCGGCGAGCTGAAGCCCGACGAGGGCTCGGTCGTGGCCCACGGCGGCCTCGCGGTGATGTCGCAGTTCATCGGCTCCGTTCGCGACGAGCAGACCGTGCGCGACCTGCTGCTCTCCGTGTCGCCGCAAGCACTTCGCGATGCGGCGGCGGAACTCGACGAGGTCGAGCTGAAGCTGATGGACACCGACGACGAGCCGACGCAGATGCGCTACGCGAACGCGCTGGCGAACTGGGGCGAGGTCGGCGGCTACGACGCCGAGGTGCTCTGGGACACCGTGACCGTCTCGGCGATGGGCGTGCCCTTCGACCGCGCGCAGCACCGTGGCGTGAAGACTCTCTCCGGCGGTGAGCAGAAGCGGCTCGTGCTGGAGACGCTGTTCCGGGGCCGCGAGCAGGTGCTGCTGCTCGACGAGCCGGACAACTACCTCGACGTGCCCGGAAAGCGTTGGCTGGAACAGAAGCTGGCCGAGACCGACAAGGCCGTCCTGGTCGTCTCGCACGACCGCGAACTGCTCGCCATCGCGGCGACTCACGTGGTGACCGTCGAGGCGCGGACGGCGTGGACGCACGTCGGCAGCTTCGGCACCTGGCACGCGGCGCGGGAAGCCCGGTGGGAGCGCGTCGCTGAGCTGCACAAGCGCTGGGACGAGGACCACCAGAAGCTCAAGGACCTCGTGCGCACCCTGCGCGATCAGGCCGCGAGCAGCCCTGACATGGCTTCGCGGTACCGCGCGATGCAGACGCGCCTGCGGAAGTTCGAGGAGGCCGGGAAGCCGCCGGAGATGCCGCAGGAGGAGAAGGTCACGCCGCGTCTGCGCGGTGGTCGCACTGGCCTCCGCGCGATCACGTGCGAGCGGCTGGAGCTGACCGGGCTCATGAAGCCCTTCGACCTGGAGGTCTTCTTCACCGACCGCGTCGCCGTGTTGGGCTCCAACGGTTCCGGCAAGAGCCACTTCCTGAGGTTGTTGGCGGACAAGGGTTCCGTGCCGCACACCGGCGACTGTCGGTTGGGCGCTCGCGTTGAGCCGGGACTTTTCGCGCAGACCCACGAGCATCCCGAGTGGGTCGGCAAGACGCTCACCGAAGTGCTGTGGCACGGCGATGATCAGCGCACGGGGCTGGATCGCGGCAAGGCGATGGGCGCGCTTCGGCGCTACGGGCTCGAAGCTTCGGGCGACCAACGCTTCGAGACGCTGTCCGGTGGTCAGCAGGCGCGGTTCCAGATTCTGTTGCTGGAGTTGACCGGCGCCACGCTGCTGCTGCTCGACGAGCCGACCGACAACCTCGACCTGACTTCGGCCGAGGCGTTGCAGAACGCGCTGGAGCAGTTCACCGGCACCGTCGTCGCGGTGACGCACGACCGGTGGTTCGCTCGGTCGTTCGACCGCTTCGTGGTGTTCCGCTCGGACGGTTCGGTGGTCGAGTCGGATGAGCCGGTTTGGGACGAGGCCCGGGTTCAGCGCGCACGTTGACCCTTCACCAGTCTGACCACCTCGGCCCGCACCGTGTCGAACTGCGCGGCGAACGCCTCGCCGGGGCACGCCGTGCCGACCCAGTCGCGGTGCCTGCTGATCATCGGTTTCGTGACGCGGGCACCGTTGTCCGGGTTGACGTACTCGAAGTCCGCCGCCGGGTCCAACCCGCACAGCACGCTCAGCCCGGCCAGGGTGCGCACCAGGCTCGACCGCGCGCCCGCGCCGGGCTGCACCGCCGTCATGTCGCCCAGCAGGCAGATCCCGATGTTGCCCATGTTGTGGCCCGAGACGTGGCCTCCGGTCACCACAAGGGGTTTGCGGCCCTGGACCGGGTGCGCGTCGAAGATCGGCACCGCGTCACGGCCGGAGTAACGGCCTTCGTACACAACGCCTTCCGGGTCGATCACCAAGTGGTAGCCGATGTCCGCCCACTGCCTGCGCACCGCGTGCAGCTCGTGGATGCCGCGCACCGTCGCGTTCCGGTCCGCCTCCACCGGCAGCGCCGAGTGGTGCACCACCAGCCCCTGCACCGGTGAGAACCGCAACGCCCACGCCTCCGAGCCGTCCGGCTTCACCCTGACCGCTTCGTTCGCGCCCCACTCCGCCCGCTTGCGCGCCGTGATCGTCAGGTCGCTCCGCCCCGGCGGCGTCAACGCCCCCGCGTTCCGCGCCGACCGCGCTTTCCCCCGCGCCGCGCCAGCCCCCGCGCCCGCAGTACCCGCACCCGCCGATGCCGCGCCCGCAGCGCCAGTGCCCGCGTCCGCAGCACCCGCACTCGCAGCCGCGCCGCCCGTCACCAGGCCACCCGCAGCCGCAACGATTCCGCCCAGCACTGCCCGCCGCGTAGTCATCCCCACACAGTGGGCCACCCCCGCACACTCCGCCGTCCACATCACCCACCCGTGGGCCAGCCGGGGGTTCCCCAGTCTTCAAGACCACCCAACCCCCGTCTCAGCGGTCTCAAACGACGGCAAACCTCGGCCCCGCCCGCACGGACCCACCGCCGCCGCGCTCATTCCACCTGCGCGTGCACGAGGGGGTTTGTGGTGGTTGACGACCTCCGCGAGGGGGGTTTGCCGGTCTTGAAGACCGCACAACCAGACGGGCCCGCCCACCGATGAGGTGGACGGGCCCGGTGCGGGTGGTGCGTCAGGGGCGGACGATCTCGGCGATCGCGTCGACGCCGCGGTCGATCTCCTCGCGGGTGATCACCAGGGGCGGGGCGACGCGGAGGGTGTTGTCGTGCGTCTCCTTGCAGAGGATGCCGCGCGCGGCCAGCGCCTTGGACGCGTCGCGGCCGGCGGGGCCGCCGGGGGCGATCTCCACGCCCGCCCACAGGCCGCGCCCGCGGATCTGGGCGATCCCCTTGCCGACGAGGTCGTTGAGGCGGCCGTGCAGGTGGGCGCCGAGCTCGCGCGAGCGCTGCTGGAACTCACCGGTGGCGAGCAGCTTGACGACGGCTCGGCCGACGGCGCAGGCCAGCGGGTTGCCGCCGAAGGTCGAACCGTGCTCGCCGGGGCGCAGCACGCCGAGCACGTCGCGGCGGCCGACGACGGCGGAGACGGGGACGATGCCGCCGCCGAGCGCCTTGCCGAGGGTGTAGAGGTCGGCGCGCACGCCCTCGTGGTCCAGCGCGAGCAGCTCGCCGGTGCGGGCGAGGCCGGACTGGATCTCGTCGGCGATCAGCAGCACGTTGTTCTCATCGCACAGCCGCCGCAGTTCGGCGAAGTAGCCGGGCTGCGGGACGAGCACCCCGGCCTCGCCCTGGATCGGCTCGACCAGCACGGCGGCGGTGTTCGGGGTGATCGCGGCGGCCACCGCGGCGGCGTCGCCGTAGGCCGTCGCGACGAAGCCCGGGGTGTAGGGGCCGTAGTCGGCGCGGGCCACCTCGTCGTCGGAGAAGGAGACGATGGTGGTGGTGCGGCCGTGGAAGTTGGAGCCGGCGACGATGATCTGCGCCTGGTCCTTCGGCACGCCCTTGACCCGGTAGGCCCACTTGCGGGCGACCTTGATCGCGGATTCCACGGCCTCGGCGCCGGAGTTCATCGGCAGCACGAGGTCGGTCCCGGTCAGCTCGGCCAGCTCCTGGCAGAACAGGCCCAGCTGGTCGTGGTGGAACGCGCGGCTGGTCAGCGTGACGCGGCCCAGCTGCTCGACGGCGGCGGCGACCAGCGCGGGGTGGCGGTGGCCGAAGTTCAGCGCGGAGTAGCCGGAGAGGAAGTCGAGGTAGCTGCGGCCTTCCACGTCGGTCACCCACGCGCCCTCGGCGTGGGCGATGACGACCGGGAGCGGGTGGTAGTTGTGCGTGCTCCAGGTTTCGTCGAGGTCTATGAACCCAGCCGTGGATGACTCGGCCGAGGAGCTCAGCGGGCCGGTGGTCGGGCGATCGGCGATGGCGGTCATGGCGTAAGGCTAAGCCGCGCCTGCCGACGATTTCAGCCGCCAGGCGTTGCTCAAGGCAGCTGTTTGTTGCGCGATCGAGTGATTTCACGGTGATCTGTTGTGTCAAGGGCGTTCATGTTTGGTTCCACGCCCGATCTGCGCCCCTCCGGTGTCATCCGCTGGGCCGTTGGCAGGCATCCCCGCGCCCCGGGGTTGCCCGTCGCGCAATGTTTGCCATGACCCCTTCCCAACCTCAGTGGTCCAGTCCACTGTCACTGCTGCGGAACGAGCGGAGGGTGTCGGGATGATGCGGGACGGCTTCGACAGGCGGAAGTTCCTCGGAGTGCTCGGCGGAGTCGTCGGGGGGAGCGCGTTCATGACGCACGGGGCGCAGGCTTCCACCTACGACGTGGCGACGCGACGCGTGTACCTCGGCTGCTACACGCTGGGCGCGGGCGGCGGCAAGGGGATCGGCCTGGCCGACGCCGACGCCCAGACCGGGGCGCTCAAGGTCGTCTCGACCCTGGAGGGCGTGGTCAACCCGTCCTTCCTCACCCTCGCGCCGAACCGCAGGACCGTCTACGCGGTCAACGAGACGACCGAGGGCAGGGTCAGCGCGTTCGCGGTGGACGCAGGCGGCGGGCTCAGGTCGCTCGGCTCGCAGTCCGCGCTCGGCGCCGACCCGTGCCACCTCGCCGTCCACCCCACCGGGCGCTACGTGCTGACGGCCAACTACTCCTCCGGCTCGGTCGCCGTGCACCCGATCCGCGAGGGCGGCGCGCTCGGCCCGGCGACAGATCTTGTGCAGCACAAGGGTTCTGGGCCGGACCCGGACCGCCAGAAGGGGCCGCACGCGCACCAGGTGCTCACCGATCCGAGCGGTCGCTGGGTGCACGCGGTCGACCTCGGAACCGACTCGGTCTACGTCTACCGACTGGACCTGGGCACCGGGAAGTTGCAGCGGCACTCGCAGGCGAAGCTCAAGCCAGGAGCTGGGCCGAGGCACATCGCCTTCCACCCCAACGGAACCGCCGCCTACGTGGCCAACGAGCTCGACTCGACGATCACCGTGTGCGCGTGGGACGCGACGACCGGCAAGCTCACGCCGGGTGCGAGCCTGCCGACCGCGCCCGCAGGCGGCTCGGTGCGCAACTACCCGGCGGAGGTGACCGTCTCCTCGGACGGGCGCTTCGTCTACCTCTCCAACCGTGGCCACGACAGCATCGCGATCTTCGCCGTCGGGGGTTCCGGTCGTGCGCTCAAGCCGGTCGCGACGCCCTCGTGCGGTGGTGCGTGGCCTCGCCACATCGTGCTCACCAACGACGGCCGTTTCCTCTACGTGGCCAACGAGCGCTCGCCCGGCGTCGCCCTGTTCAAGGTGGACCGGGGCACCGGCGGACTCACCCAGGTCGGTGGCCAGCTCAGCACGCCAAGGCCGGTGTGCGTGACGCCAGCCTGAAGTCGTCGGGCGGATGGAGCAGGTGCCGAGAGCTGTTCAGGCTAATTTCGGATGACCCGCGAATTCTGCATCTTCCTCCCCGCGACGGCGCGTGCTACTCATGAGTTATGTGCTAGGTCACACAACGTCGTGGGGAGGCCCTTGTGGGCGCAAAGGCAATTTTCGCGGTGGCAGCCGCGGCCATCTCGTTAAGCATTGTCGCCGCGGCGCCCGCAATTGCGGCTCCGAAGGCGGCGGAGAACTACGTCGCGCTCGGCGACTCGTTCGATTCCGGGGTGGGCACCCGGACCTACGATTCCTCCAGCGGTGACTGCCGCAGGAGCCCGGTCGCCTACGCTCCGCTGTGGGCCAAGGCCAACAGCCCGGCCTCCTTCAAGTTCCTCGCCTGCTCCGGCGCGCGCACGGCGGACGTGCAGAACCAGGCCGACCAGCTCTCCGCGTCCACCTCGCTGATCAGCCTGTCCGCGGGCGGCAACGACATCGGCTTCGCCAGCGTGCTCACCTCCTGCCAGCTCGGCAGCGACCAGAGCTGCTTCGACAAGGTCGCCGAGGCCGTCAACCAGGCGCGCACCACCCTGCCCGGCAGGCTCGACGCCACCTACTCGAAGGTCAAGTCGAAGGCGCCGTCGGCCAAGGTCGTCGTGTTCAACTACCCCCGCCTGTTCGACCTGGGCTCCTGCGGCCTCGGTGGGCTGAGCAAGGCCAAGCGGGAGCGGCTGAACCAGGCCGCGGACACCCTCTCCGGCATCATCTCCGGCCGGGTCTCGGCGGCGGGCTTCCGCTTCGCCGACATCCGCGACCGGTTCAACGGACACGGCATCTGCTCCAGCTCGGAATGGCTCAACGGCCTGTCCTGGCCGATCAACGAGTCCTACCACCCGAACACGAACGGGCATTCCCAGGGCTACCTCGCGGCGTTCAAGGCCGCTATCGGGTGACTTTTCGGGTTCACTCCGCCGCCGTCCTCGTCGAGGGCGGCGGCGGTTTTTTGTGGACACTCTGTGAATGGGTTGCGCCAAACCGGCTAGTCCTTTTTCTTGTGAGGGGAAGGTCTTGACTTGACCGCCGTGGCTCCATTCTTTTCCGCGAGTACTCCGTAGCGGTGACCCGCGCGCGCGGGAGCCGCCGGAGCTGGCACGATCAAGGGGTACGCGTCCGGGGCCGGGAGCTGGCGAGGAGGGTTAGGCGTTGACAACGCTGGAGACCGGGACCGAGGTGCTGTACGCCCTCGCCGACCGTGCCGGGGAGTGCGCCGGGGAGACAGCGGCGCACCGAGAAGCCGCCGAACACGCGCACGCGGAGATGGTGCTGGCGTGGGTCGGCTCGACCCATCCGGAAGCCGCGACCGCCCAGGCCTACGCCGCGACGGGCGTCCAGAAGATCAACGACGCGGTCTACCGGCTGCACCGCGCGGCCGAGCTGCTGCGCGAGGCCGCCGTTCGCGAACACCTCGCGCGGGAGGAGGGCGAATGACCACCGTCGGCGCACTGCTGCACCGCCTGACCACCGCGCGCGGCACGCTCCCCGAGGAACAGCTGCGCGAGCTGGCCGAGCGCATCCTCGACGAACTGCGGCCGCAGTTGAACTCGGTGATGGACCCCGGAACGGGCTACGAGTTGCAGGACGCGATGGCCCTGCTGGGCGCGGCGGCGGGAGATCTCCTCGCCGCCGCCGACGACTTCGCGCTGGCCAAGGAACGAACAGACACCTACCTCTGCGCGAAGTAGCTGCCGGGGGAGACCCCGAAGGCGCGACGGAACGCGGCGACGAACGCGCTTGCTGTGCCGTAGCCGACGCGGCGGGCGACCGTGCCCACCGCCATGCCCTCCGCGAGCAGCGGTAGGGCGGCGCACATGCGGTGCTGCGCGCGCCAGTTGCCGAAGGTCATGCCGGTCTCGCTGACGAAGAGCCGGGCCAGCGTCCGTTCACTGGCCCCGGCGAAGCGACCCCAGCTCGCCAGGTCGCGGTCGTCGGCGGGATCGGCGCGCAGCGCGTCGACGACCAGGCGGGCGCGCTCGTCTGCGGGGGTCGGCAGGTCCAACGTGGTGACCGACATCGGCTCCAGCAGGTCGAAGACCACGGCCTCGGCTCGCGCCCGCGCGTCCGGGGCGATGCCGTCGCGGCTGAGGTGGTCGATCAGCCGGCGCAGCAACGGGCTGACCGCGATCACCGTCGGCTCCGTCCAGCCGATCGGGCAGTCCTGGAGCGGGAAGTAGACGCTGCGCATGACGGCGGGGCCGATCGCGGCTGTGCTGTGCTCGACGTCGGCGGGGATCCACAGCGCGCGCGTGCTCGGCAACACCCAAGTGCCGCTGTGCGCCGTCACGGTGATCACGCCGTCGGAGGCCCAGTTCAGCTGGTGCACGGGATGGGTGTGCCGCTCGAAGCGCAGACCGCCCGGCATGTCCAGGCTGCCGACCATGATCACGTTGAAGGAGGGCTCGGGAACCACGTGGCCGTTCAGCGACACAGCTTGGCAGCGTAGCTCGTAGCGGTCACCGCGTCGCCGTCCCTACGGTCGCGACATGGGGATGAACCGGTACCACCAGTGGCTGTGCAGCTCGGAGAAGTGGGCGAAGGACGTGCGGGACAGGCAGATCCCGTGGGCGTTGGAGGGGGCGGAACTCGGCGAGGACGTGCTGGAGATCGGGCCCGGCTACGGCGCCACGACGAGCGCGCTCGTGGACCTGGTGCCGAAGTTGACCTCGGTGGAGATCGACGAGGCGATGGCGGCGCGGCTGGAGCGGCTGCACGGTGGCCGGGTGCGCGTGCTCCAGGGGGACGGGACCGCGCTTCCCTTGCCGGACAAGGACTTCAGCGCGGTCGTGTGCTTCACGATGCTGCACCACGTTCCGACGGCGCGCTTGCAGGACAAGCTCTTCGCCGAGGCGTTCCGGGTGCTGCGGCCCGGCGGTGTGTTCACCGGTTCGGACGGCGTTCACTCGCTGGGCTTCCGCTTGATCCACATCGGTGACACCTTCAACCCCGTCGACCCGGACACGCTGCCCGCGAGGCTGCGCGAGGCGGGCTTCGACAGGGTAGAAATGACCGTGCGCCCGAAGGAGAAGATGCGTTTCCGGGCGCACAAGGGCTGAACTGGGGGCGCGCGTGACCGTCTACTGTGGACTCGGCAGCGGGGCGGCCGGCGGATGAGCGACGTCCTTGACGCGATCTTCGGCGCCCCGGTCGAGGGCGCCTACCACCTCGTCAGCGCCATCGCCGGGGCCGTCCGGCCGCTGCTCGGCGGCGCAGCGACGGTCGCCGCGATCGTGCTGTTCACCATGGCGGTGCGAATCCTGTTGCTGCCCTTGGGTTTCGCCCAGGCCAAGGCCGAGCGCAAGCGCGAGGTGCTGCTGCCCCAGCTGAAGAAGCTCCAAGAGGAGCACAAGGACGACCCGGAGCGCCTGCAACGCGAGACGTTGGAGTTCTACCGCTCGTCCGGGATCTTCGTCGGAATGCTGCCGACGCTCGCGCAGATCCCGTTCTTCGTGGTGATGTACCGGTTGTTCAGCACGCCCGCGGTCAACGGCCACGCCAACGACCTGCTCACCCAGGACGTGCTCGGCGTGCCGCTCGGCTCCTACGTCTTCGGCGTGGGCTTCAGCGCGGAGGCCGTCGTGGTCTTCGGCGCGCTGCTCGGGCTGATCTTCCTGGTCGGTTGGTGGAGCGCGCGCAGGCAACCGCCGGGCGGGCCGGGGTGCCTGCGGCTGGTGCACCACGTGACCCTGGTGATCGCGTTGTTCGTCCCGCTCGCGGCTGGTGTCTACCTACTGGTCACAACGGCGTGGACCGCTGTACAACGAGCGATCCTCTTGCGTGACAAGCACAGTGCTTCGTCCTAGCCTCGTCGCTGTGGGACACCTGATGGTTTTCACGACCCTGGACAGCGCCGACGCGGCCGAGGACCTCGCGCGCTCGCTGGTCACCGACGGGCTCGCCGCGTGCGTGCAGGTCGTCGGCCCGGTGCGCAGCGTCTACCGGTGGCAGGGCGAGGTGTGCGCCGACCAGGAGTGGCAGCTGGTGATCAAGACCGCCGAGGACCGCATGGACGCGCTGACCAAGCACGTGCACGCGCACCACTCCTACGAGGTGCCCGAGGTCGTCGCCGTGCCGATCACCGACGGCTCCGCCGACTACCTCGCATGGGTCACCGCGCAGACCCGCCCGCTCCAGTGATCGTGTGCGGTCAGCCACTTCGCGATTTCGTGAGGATTTCTCTAAGTAGGGTCGAGTTTAACCTCGTAGGCCTCTGAGCTGCCATGATGCCGAGTTGCGCATTGATGTTCGCGTTTGCCGTGTCGGGTACGGTAATTTCGACATCAGTGGAAGCTAATTTATTGAGGATGTATGAAAAAGATTGGATCGGTCTTCGCGTTTTCCGTGCTTCTGTGCAGCGGGCTCGTCGGCTCAGCACCCGCGAGCGCGGAGCCGAGGGACTGCACCACCTACATCTTGAACCCCCCAGGGACATGGGGCGACGGAGGTGCCTACTGCCGCTCGGGCCGCGGTGGGTTCAGGGTCAGGGTCAACTGCGACGGCCCGCTCTGGTTCAACTACGACCGCTTCGGCAACTGGATGAATCCGGGCTCGGACTTCAGCAGAGCCAGGTGCGACTGGGGTGACGACGCGTTGAGCGCGGCCTGGGAACTCCGGAACTAGCCCGCGCGGCTGAGCATGGGCGGCACGTCGGCGATCGCCTTGGCCGGCAAGGAGATCGCGGTGCGCATGACGCGTGCCGAGCGGGTCGTGCCCGTCGGGCGAGGTGACCACGAGGCGAGCCCTGGACGGCAGGTCCAGCCACAGGCCGTCCGGCCACACTGGCACCGGCCGGGCCATCGGACCGAGCGCTCCGGCGAACGCGCGCAGCGGCCACGGCGCCGGATCCTCCACGGCTACGATCGGCAGGCCTGCACACGGCGGCTGCTCGGCGATCTGCCGGTGGATCGGGACGCCGCGGTCGCGGTCGACCGTGATCGGCAGGCGTAGTTCTGTCATCTCAAAGCCGTCTCAGCCGACCGAGCCTGCGACGGGGAAATGGTCGGAGTACTCGTCGTCGGTGCGCACGACCACGCCGAGCACCCGCACCTTCCATTCCGGCGACTTCACCAGCAGCGTCTCGTTGCGCCACGCCGTCCCCGATCCGCGCCTGAGCAACACGTAGTCCAAGTGCTCCTCGGCCGAGCCGCCCGCCATGGAGTTCCGCGACGGCGACCACGACGGAGGGCCGTCGTAGGACGTCGGTGCGAGCGCGTCGAGGTCGCGGAGCATGTCCGCGTACTCCGGCCCGTCGCGGTGCACGTTGAGGTCGCCCGCGATGATCGTGGTCCCGGTGGCGTGCTGGTCCAGGTAGGAGTCGATCTCGCGGAACTGCTCCGCGCGCAGCTGCTTCGCCCGCCCGGCCGGGCACGTGCTGTCGTCGGCTTGGACGTGCGTGCCGACCACGTTCACCGCCAGCCCGCGCACAGTGATCTTCGCGTGGGCGAAACCCTTGCTGGAGAAGCCGTCCGCGCCGCAGCCGTTGGTGAAGACGTACTGGTTGCGCGTGGTGATCGGGTACTTGCTGACGATCGCGACGCCGCCGTCCTCCAGGTCGAACTGCGGATCGCCGTAGGTTCCGTCCCACCCCGCGTCGCCCCGGCCGACCACCGGCGTCTGGTACGGGTACTCCGCGCGCAGCCCTTGCAGGAGCTTCTCCGACGCCGGGTTGTCGAAGACCTCGTTGAGCACGACCACGTCGTAGCCCTTGACGTAGCTCGCCGCCGCGATGAGCCCGGCCCGGGTGTCCTGGGCGTCCGTCGGGGCGGCGATCTTCGGCAGGAACTTGACGTTGTGCGTGAGCACGCGCACCGGCGGAGACTCCGCTGATGCGGCAGCCGGTAACGGCACGCTCAGCAGCACTGCGGTGAGCAACCCAGGGGTGAGCGACAGGCTCCAGCGACGCATCCCGACCTCCAGCTCGCAAGGTGAACGTGACTCACGTTAGCCCCGAAGTCGCCCTCCGCCAGGCCCGATCGCCCGGCTCGCCCCCACGTCCGCCCGCCGCGAATGCCGCGTTCGGTGCGCTGAGCTCCCTGAATGACTCATTCAGGGAGCTCAAGTACCTCAATGAGTCATTCGGGACCGTGGAGTACCTCAATGAGTCATTCAGCGCGTTGGGCGGAGGGCGCGGTGGGGTGACCAACGGCCGGTTTGGTGCGGTGAGCGCGCTGAACGGGTCGTTTGGTGCGCTCAAGGAGCTGAACGGGTCGTTTGGTGCGTTGGGGGCACCGAACGACCCGTTCAGGGTGAAAGCGACGGCGTGGGGTCAGGCGGTGGCGTGGTGGCGGCGGACCGCGTCGGAGCGCGGGTCCACGGCGGCGGCCACGACCTGGTCCACGGACATGCCGAAGCGGTGCAGTGACCGGTCGGCGAATTCCATGCAGTGCCGGGCGATCTCGGGCTGGCCGAGCACGCGGTGCGCGCGGCCGAGGCCGTGCATCACGATCGCCAGCTCGTACTCGTCGTTGTCGGTCAACGAGTTCAGGGCGTTTTCCAGACTCTGCACGGCCTGTTCGGCGCGTAGCAGCGAGCGCCCACGGTCGGTGCCCTCATGGGCCTCCGCCGCCGCCAGGTACCAGCGGCCGACCGTGATGTCGGCGCGCCCGCTCGGCAGCCCCCTGGTGCCGTGCGGCAGCGCGCGATGGGTTCCGAGGTCCTTGGAGTGCTTCACGAACTCTCCCCGTCGAACAGCTGAAGCTGAACCTAAACCTGAACTTGCGAGTCTTGGATTCACGTTGACGCCGCTGCGTGCCTGTGGTCCTTTCCGGTGCTTGTCGGCTTCCGCCTCCACTGTCCGGAGAAGCCTGCCGGAATTCTGTTGTACGTCGAGCTGAAAAGGGAATCGGCAGAGACAACCCTGATATGTAGGGCCCATCAGGAAACCGAAATCACACATTTGTACACATCCGCGTTATCGCAGGTGGGCAGCTTGTTTCGGCGCTCAAACACGACCGGCGTCCCCCGTCCGGAGGGGGTCCGGGGCGGCCCGCGCGGGCCCGGTAGCAACCCGATCGGGTCAGTCTCGTGACCGGTCGGAGACCGGACGGGCGCACCTATGCCCGAAATACGTGACCCCGCACCGATCCAGAGGGTCCTGGAGGGCCGGTGCGGGGCGTCTGTATCGAAAACGCGATGGATAGTTACCCAGGCGAACTAGCTGCAGGGCTTGAGCCGGTACTCCCAGCCGCCCTCGGGGGTGCGGTGCAGCTGGTAGTGGGTCTCGATCTTCGGCCCGCCGTGCAGGTAGGTGTGCGTCACCGTGCTGCCCGCGACCGCCCTGGCCACCGGGATCGCGTCCTCGCGCCCGTCCAGCGGCCCGCCGATGAACCGGGCGAGCGCCCGGCCGGGGCCACCGGCGTCGGGGGACAGCGGAGACGACATGATCCACTCACAATCTCGGGGCAGGCGGCAGTGGCATCAATCGTAGGGGTGAAACCCGCCTGACCGGGCGCAATCATCCACTTGGCGCACCACGCCGGTACTGCGCGGGCGACGAAGCACCACGTCGGTCCTCGTGGCTGCCGGGGCGGCCGCGGTCCACGTGGAAGGTGGTGAGCGTGCGTACCGGCGAGTAGGGGTCGCGTCGGTCCTCGATCACCCGCATGTGCGTGCTCCAGCGCCTCGGCGTGACCTCGTAGACGTCGTAGCCGTACCGGTTGCCCTCGAAGTACTTCAGGTGCGGGTTCGCCCCGCCCATCACCGGGCCGTTCGCGGCGTTCCACTCCGGCGAGTACGCGCCGGAGGTGATCGAGTGCGCGGTGAACTCCGTGCCGATCACGGGCGCGTCGGGCTCGTCGAAGTCCGGGACCACGTCGTCGACGAACGCGGAGTGCCAGTCGCCGGTGATCACCACGAGGTCCTGCATGCCGCTGCGGTGCACGTGCCCCAGCACCTCGTTGCGCTCGGCGCGGAAGCCGTCCCACTGGTCGGTGAAGTAGTAGCCGCCGCCGGGCTTGGCCAGCTGGCTGAGCATGATCGAGTTCACCCAGCAGTGCCAGGAGTCGCCCGCGGTGTCGACGCGGTTCTTCAGCCAGCTCTTCTGCGCGGCGCCGAGGATCGTGCCGTCGGGCAGGTTCTGCGCGGACCGGTATTGCCGCAGGTCGAGCACGTCCAGCTCCAGCAGGTCGCCCCAGCGCCTGGTCTGGTAGATCTGCGGGCCGGAGCCGTCGCGCAGCGGCATGTGCTCGTAGTACGCCTGGTAGGCGGCAGCGCGGCGCTTGCGGAAGGGCTCGTTGGCGGTGGTACCGCTGTAGTCGTTGGCCACCTCGTGGTCGTCCCAGGTCAGGTAGACGGGATGCGCCGCGTGCATCGCGCGCAGCGACGGGTCTCCCTTGTAGAGCGCGTGCCGCCGCCGGTAGTCGGCCAGCGTGAACACCTCGGGGCCTTCGTGGTCGCGGACGTGCTGACCGCCGACCTGGCCGTGCTCATAGATGTAATCCCCTAGATGTACAACGAAATCGAGATCTTCTCCGGCGATTCCCCTGTGCGCGGCGTAGAAACCGTCGTGGAAGGCCTGGCAGTTCGCGGACGCGAAGCGGACTTTGGCGACGGGCCCGATCGGAGCGGTCTTCGTGCGACCGGTGCGGCTGGTCTTGCCCAGCGCGGAGAAGCGGTAGTAGTAGCGCCTTCCCGGTCGCAGGCCCCGCACGGGAACGTGCACGCTGTGGCCGTGCGCGGCCGTCGCGGCGATCGTGCCGCGCGCGATCTTTCGGAGGAACAAAGGATCTTCCGCCACCACCCAGGTCACGTCGACGGAGTCCGCGAGCGGCTGCGTCAGCGAGAGCGGTTCCGGGGCGAGGCGGGTCCACAGCACGACCCCGTCCGGCAGCGGGTCGCCTGACGCCACGCCGAGCGTGAACGGCGCGGCGTCGAAGGACGCGCCGAGGTCTGCGGCGGCGGCCATGGCCTGAGCAGGGGAAAGAGCTTCGCTCAGCGGCCAGGCCGTGCCGAGCGCCCCGGCTGCGGCGGCGGAGCGGAGGAGATCACGGCGGTTCAGCTGTCTCATGGCGACACCGAACCCGGAGCGGATGGCCGCGCACTGAACGCGCGGCGTCGGCAGGGTGAAACCAGATCGGAAACCACCACGTCACCGTCCTTAATGGACTGATCGGCATTTCCCGCACGTGTCACCCGTTTGCCACGGTGTCCGGCCCAGTGGCACTGCGCTTTGATCGGCAGGTCCTGACGCCGTTGGAAGGGGTGCGCGGCATGTCGGCATATCGGCGACCGGAGATGTACCGGCCGTACCCGCTGCGGAGCAACCCCCGGACGTCGGAAGCGGCCGCGCACGCGACGGACTGGGCACGCAGGACGGGCATGCTCAAAGCACTCTGGACCGAGCGCGACATCCAGGACCTGGGCGCGGCCACCTACGCGGGGCACACCCACCCCGAAGCCGCCGAGCCCGCGTTGTTCCTGCTCAGCGAGTGGCACATCTGGGGCTTCGCGCTGGTCGAGCACTTCGGCGAGTTCCGGCGGACGCGGGATGTCGGCGCGGCCAAGCTGCTCGCCCGCCGACTGGGCGCGTGCATGACGACGGAGTCGCTGACGCCGGGCAACGCCGTGGAGCGGGGCTTGGCGGACCTGTGGCCCCGCACCACGCGCACGATGCCCGACGAGCTGCGTGAGCGCTTGCGCCGCAACCTCCAGGGCTACGCGGACGCGCACGTCGAAGAGCTGTCCAACCTCTGCCAGAACCGCGTGCCTGACCCGAGCAGCTATCTGGCGACTCGCACGCGGACCGTTGGCGCGCACTGGGCGCACGACCTGATCCGGCACCTGATCGACGGCGAGCTGCCGCAGCAGGTCTTCGCGACGTGGCCGATGCGCGCGCTGCTGGACGCGTTCTCCGAGACGCTGGGGCTCCAGTGGGACGCGTGGAGCTACGAGGAGGACGTGAGCCTCGCGGCCAAGATCAACAACGGCGTCAACGTGTACGCGCGGTTCCTGGGCTGTTCGTCGCAGCGCGCGGGCGAGGTGCTGAACAACCTCGGCACGGAACGCTTGCGCCGCTTCGAGAACCTGGCGATCACCGAGGTGCCCGCGCTCGCCGTCGAACTCGGCATGGGCCTGGCCGACGGCGAGCGCTTGCTCCGGCACATAGACCGCCTCCGCCAGTTCACGGCAGGGGCGCAGCAGTGGGTCCAGCGCGAGAGGGCTCAGCTGGTGAGCGCGAAGCCGAACTGGCTCTCGTAGACGTGATTGGGCACGTTCTCGCAGTTGCGGAACGGTGACAGGAAGTGGTCGTCCTGGTCCTTCCAGTAGCACCGGTGCAGCTCGACGGAGGGCGATGAGGGCTTGGCCGTGTAGATCCACCCCTCGACACGGTGCTTCGTCTGCCCCTCGCAGTCCTCGCGCAGCGACGTGAAGTGGTTGAGCCCCTTGGTGCTCGTGTAGGAGCAGCCGTAGAGCGGCACCGTGCCGGGCTTGGCCGAGCTTTCCAGGAAGTACCGGTGTTCCAGCGAGTAGCCCGCAGTGACCGCGCCGCTGGTGTCCCAGTGCTCGCGGCCGTCGTAGAAGCGGGAGAACGCGCGCTTGGACGTGGTCAGCGCGTACCCGAGCAGGCCGTCCGAGACCGCGCCAGCCTTGCCGTCACAGGCTTCAGTGGTCGCCGTGTAGTGCGAACCGCCTGCACGGCAACGGTATAACGGCGTCGACGGAGCGGTGGGCGGCGTGTTGTACAGCCAGCCCTCGGTGTGCAGGATCGAGTTCTGCTTGCCCTCGCAGCCCGGGTCCTTCGACAGGAACTGGTCGGTGTTTCCGTTGAGACAGCTGTAGATTCCCGTGGTCCCCTCGGCCGGAGCATCGGCCAGACCCCACAGTTTTCCTTCCACAGGGGCGAAACCGGTCGTGCGCTCAACAGCCGTTGTGGTCCGGTGCTGCGTGCCGTTGGAGTAGCCGGCCAGCGTGCTCTGCCCGGCCGTGCGACCGCCCACGCAGGTGATCAGGCGCCGCACCACCACGGCGTCGGCCCAGTCGCCCACCTTGGCCCACTGCATGTAATAGACGTAGAACTTGTCGTCCACCACCGAAGGATCGGGGCCGAGCCCGACGACCGTGGGGTAGGCGTTGCCGCGCTCGGGGTCGCGGAACAGCTGCTGCGGCGGTGTCCAACCGGTCATGCCGTTCGCGGAGTGCGAGAAGTCGAACTCCGTGATGCTGTTGCCCGCCACCATGATCGTGCCGCCGCGCGTGGTGCGCACGACGTTGGGGTGCCATGGCCCGACCGCTTCGCGCAGCGACGTCGACGGGCCGTTCTTACCGGGGGAGTTCCACGCGCCGTTGTGGTACTTCGCCCACGGGGTCACGGTTTTCCGCTTTGCCGCGTCGATGACCTCGGCCAGCGGAGCACGCGCGACGGACAGGCCGCTCGCCTTGTAGACGCCGTTGTCGAAGGAGTAGTCCGGGAAGTACACGTGCAGGTAGCCGTCACGCGCCACCAGCGAGGACGTGCCGATGTCGGCGGTCAGGTCGTGCTGGTCGGCGGTGGCGAAGTCCATGTCGGGCGCGACGATCTCGCCGAGCAGCGTGGTCACGCCCGACGCCGGGTCGTGCAGGCCGAGATGCAGATCGGAGTAGAAGTGGTGCTGCGGGCTCAGCTGGCGCTCCAGGTGCAGCACGTGCAGGACAAGGCCGCTGCCCGGGTCGCGGTACACCGGCCCGCCGCCTGCGTACTGGTAGGGCGGCGCGAGCCCGACCACCGGCTTCATGCTGACCACGCCGCCCGCGACGGGGTTGTCGAGCGTGCCGCGCGTGACCGCGACGCTCTGCGCCTGCCCACCCGAGTTCGCCAGCGCGGCCGTCGACAGGAACTTGTAGGTGCCGTTGCCCTCCGGCAGCACGCCGAAGGCTGTGTCCGGCCAGCCCTTGAGCCCGAGCCTCAGCCGTGTCGCGTTGTCGACGACGACCTGTGCCGGGCCGGTCGAGACGCGCGTGCACGGCTCGACTGCTGCTGCCTTGGCGGGCGCGGCGGCGGGGACCAACCCAGCCCCCGCCAGCGCGACCGCGATCCCCAGTACACCAAGCTTCACGCCGGTGATACTGCCCGTTCGGAGGTCCTCCTGTACGCCGAATCGCTCACCTGGGTTCTGGTACCCGGGCCAGGACCAGCGCGAACACCAGCAGCCCTGCCCCCTGGACAAGGGGCAACAGCTGCGGGCCGATCGCGTCGCCGAACGCGCCGAAGGCCAGGAACGCGACCGGGAACGTCGAGCTGATCGCAGCCTGGAGCGCCGCGAAGAACCGGCCCTTGACCTCGTTCGGCACCGCCATCTGGAACAGCGTCGTGAACTTCACGTTCGACACGCCCAGGCAGAGCCCGGCGAGCGCGAGCACCACCGCGTAGATCACCGTGTTCGCGACCAGACCCGGGATCGCCAGGAAGATCCCGAACGCGGCGATGCACAGCGCTCCGAAGCGCACCGTGCGGCCGGCCGTCGGGATGTTCGCCGCGCTGAAGGCGCCGAGCAGCAGGCCCAGCCACAACGCGGCTTCCAGGATCGCGAGCGTCCCGGCCTCCTGCTCCAGCACGAGCTTCGTGTAGAGCGGCAGCACCAGCAGCGTCGGCGCCGAGAAGAAGTTCGCCGCCGCGAAGCACACCAGCAGCGGGCGCACCGAAGGCATGGAACCCAGGAACTTCCACGTGCTCTTGTGCTCCTGCGGGGCCTCTTCGCCAGGGGTCGGGGGCGGCGAGGCGGGCAGCGGGGTGAAGCGCGCGAAGTACAGGCACGCCGCGGCCACCGCGTAGGTCGCCGCGTTGATCACGACCGCGCCGGTGAAGCCGACCGTGGCCAGCAGGACCGCGCCGAAAGCGGCTCCGGCGAAGTTCGCCACGGACTGCGTGGAGGTGCCGAAGCCGACCGCGCGTTCGACGTCCTTGCCCTCCACCAGTTCCGGCATCGCCTTGAGCAGGCACGGGTCGAAGAACGCCTGGCACACCGCGACGATCAGTGCCACCACGTACACCGACCACACCGGAACGGCGTCCTGCCAAGCGAAAACGGCGAGCACGGTGACCACGGCGCAGGCGGTCAGCTCGGCGCGGAGCATCACCTTGCGGCTCGGCATCCGGTCAATGAGCTTGCCGATGTGGCGCATCAGGATCAGCGGGGGCAGCGCGCCCATCACCAGGAACGCGCCGGAGGCGACGCCGCGCACGTTCTCCGGCAGCTGGCCGAGCAGCCACCACAGCAGCGCGATCTGGTAGATCCGGGTGCCGCCCTGGCTGAGCACCTGGCCGATCCAGACCAGCGCGAAGTTCTTGTTGCGCAACAGAAGCGGCTTCTGCCGGGTTGGTGTCGTCACGCGCCACGCTCGTCGATCAGGCGCACGAGCTTGCCCGTGCGCGGGTTGGTGGTCAGCTCGGTGGTGCCGACCCATTCGACGGCGAGCGGCTGGATCAGCCCGCGCGCCACGTGGTCGGCGAACATCGGCCGGGTCTCGTCGAGCCGCTTCACGATCGCCTCGGTCAGCTCGTCGGTGCCCGTCACGTCTCCGGACAGCCGCAGCACGAGCTGGTCCTTGGCCTGGTGACGGCGAAGGACGACCTGGCCGCCCGTGATCCCTTGCCCGCTAGCCGAATCGCGCACGATCTCCAGCAGGTCGTCCAAGTACAGCGTCACCGGGCCGACGCGCGCGCCCTCGCCGGAGCGGCCGAGCAGACGGAAGGTCCGAGCCTCGAAGTCCACCCACTCGGCGCGGTCGCCGACCGGGTAGCGCAGCACCGGCTGGAGCGTCCGGACCAGGTCGGTGACGACGATCCGCCCCGCGCGACCGGGCTCCTCGATCGGGTTTCCGGTGTCCTCGTCCAGGATTTCCATGATCCGGCCGGGATAGACCTGGTGGACGCGCGCGTCGTCCTCGCCGTGCACGGGCGCTCCGATGATGCCGCCATCCACGCTCGCGTAGCCGATGGAGCGCACAGACGCGTTGGGGAACGCAGACGCCAGCAGCTCGCGTTGATCGCCGTAGAACGCCTCGCCGCTGAAGAGCACCAGGTGGATCAGCGGCAGCGAGCCGACGGTGTCGATCACGTGCTGGGCGAGCTGGCAGAGCGAGGTGGGCGGCGCGGTGAGCACCGTCGCGTCGAACTCCAGCAGTGCGTTGGTGACGAACTCCTGCGTCGCGGAGCCCGCGATCGGCAGCTGCACGGTGTCCACCGGCGCGTCCTGCAACGCGTTGAGGGTGAAGATAAAACTGGAGTACAGCTCGCCCGCGTAGAACAGGTTCGCGACACGGTCGCCCTCGCGCAGCCCGGCGGCTACGAGCCCCTTGGAGAAGGTCTCGCTCATTTCCCGCCACTCAGCGCGCGTGTACACCGAGACCTTGGGCGCGCTCGTGGTGCCGCCGCTCTTGAAGATGATCCCGCCGACGTGCTCGCCTGCGCGAAGCTTGTTGTCCTGCAAGGTGTTCGCGGCCCAGTACGCGGCGTGCTCCACCACTGGAAGTGCTTCGAGTGCTGGCGCGTCCGGCAGGTCCTTGTACAGCTCCGCGTAGAAGGGCGAACTGTGACGGACGAGTTTGATGAGCTGATCAAGCACTGTTGCGCTCCCGGCTGTCCACGACGGCAACGAGTTTTCCGCTGGTGTTGGTGCGCTTGAAGTCCTCGGCGCCGACCAGCTCGACGTGCAGTGACACCAACCGGTCCCGCACGGCTGAGGTCTCCAGGTCGGGGTAGCGCTGCACGAACTCCGTCCACACCTTGTCGGTGTCGGCGGGCGCCCGCTCGCGGTCCATCCGGATCGTCAGCCGCTCCTGGTCACCGATCTCGTCCAGCACGATCTGGAGTTCGCCGGTGTAGTCGAAGGCCTCACCCGCCGCCGCGACGAACCTGCGGTAGTTGAGGAAGTGCCCGCCCGCGCGGAACACGTCACCGGCCCTTCCGAGCAGCTCGAAGCGTGGAGTCCTTCTGCCACAAGGACAATCCTCGTCGAGCCAGCGACCGAGGTCGCCGATCTCGTAGCGGTCCAACCGTTGCCCGCGCCGCGTGTGCGCGGTGAAGACCAGCCGCCCGGTCTCGCCAGGGGCAGCTGGGCGGTCCTCCTCCTGATCCAGGATCTCCAGGGTCTGGATGCCCGCGAAGAGGTGGTGCACCCGCGACGGCGACTCCAGGCACTGGTAGCCCAGCGGGCCGCCGTCCACGCTGCCGTACGCGGCGGAGCGGATCAGCTCGACGCCGAACTCCTCGGCGAACCACCGCTTCTGCTGCTCGCTGAAGTGCTCCCCGCCGTAGAAGATCTTGCGGACGCCCCGGTAGGCGCGCAGCGTCTCGCCCGCCTCGTCGAACAGCCGCAGCAGGTAGCTCGGCATCCCGAGCAGCGTGTCCACCCGGTTGTCCACAATGGACTTAGCGACCATCTCGTGCTCGTTCTGCTGGCCCGCCATGGGGTACTGCACGGCCTCAAGGCGCTCCAGCACGGAGAAGAAGCTCGGGAAACCGCCATAGAGCTGGCCGCCGAAGAACAGGTTCATCGTGCGATCGGTGCGCGGGTCGAACCCCGCCGCGATCATGCCCTCGGCGCCGTGGCGCATGTGCTCGTCGTAGTCGGCCCAGCTGAACGCGGACAGCTTCGGCGCGCCGCTCGTGCCGCCGCTGCGGAAGAACACCTCCGCGCGGCTGAGGTCGTCCTGAAGCTGGTCGAAGTGTGCCTTCGTGGTGACCTCGACGGTCGGCGGCGGTAGTTGCCGCGCGCTGACGAGGTCGTCGAGGCACGCATCGCGGTCGAACCGCTCGTCGAGCTGCACATCCACGCGGCGGCTGTAGCGCTGCAACGCGTACACGCCGTCGTGCGGCTCGCCGTCGTAGCTGCCGAGCATCGCGCCGGGCACGGTCACGCGCTGCACGCCCGCCGCGATCAGGCCTCGTGTGAGCACTGCGGTGTCCTGGCGGTTCGCGCCGAGCCCGACCGTCTGGAGGTAGCGCCGCATCGGGCGCAGCACTGCGGCGATCTCCTTGCATGCCAAGGACTTCACCCACACCGTGCGGTAGAGCGGTGACGCGCGAAGCGCCGATCGCGTGTCCGCGAGCACGCGCCAGGCTCCGTCTTCGGCCTTGTGGACCTTCGTGAGGCCGAGGTGCTGCTCAAGCTCCGTGACGAGCACGGTGTTGGTGATCTCCGCCCACTCCGGATCGCTGGGCTCGCGACGCTCCACAGTGGACACCACGTCGTCCAGCACGGCGGCGAAGCGCTCGGCGAACGCGAAGACTTCGGCGTCGTCGTCGGTGTCCAGGTAGACCACCTGCGGGCTCGAACACGCCTGCTGGTCCATCGCGCAGACGTCCGCAGCAACCGCGCGCAGGGTTTCTTCGTCCGCCCAGGAATCGCTTGTCAAGTAGGCGAAGGAGAGCTTCGGGCCCCAGTCGACCAAGCGGCATCCCGGGCGCAGCACCGACGCGACGCCAGCAAGGGCCTCCTCGCCGCCCCACGCCGCGACCGCGTCGGCCGGGGCGCACATCCGCTCCAGCCACTCGCGGCGGCTGGAGGAGTAGTGCAGCACGATCACGCGCTCCGCGATCTGCCCGGTCGGGTCGGCCTCGGCCAGCGCGGAGAGCAGCTCGGCGGTGAAGCGCGAATCGTCACCGCTGGTCTTGACCACGTTGAGGTTGCCGGAGAGCAGGCCCTCCAGGCAGCTCAGCGCTCCGGCCGCGGGTGCGTTGCCCGGCGCGATGTGCGCGAGCAGGCCGACCGGGACCCACGCCTCGAAGACCTGCTTGCGGAAGTCGAAGCGCGCCAGGCGGTTCGGGTCGACGCTGCCCAGCTCGCGCACGACCTTCTTCTCGATCGTCGGCCGAGCCAGCGCCCCGGAGAGCCCGCCCAACGTCTGCTCGATCTCCTCCGACGGCACGTTCCAGTCCACCAACCGCTGTGCGAGCCGTTGGCGCACAGGGCTTTCCGGGTTCTGGAGGTGCTCAACGACGCGCTCAGCCGCCGCCATCACGATCAGCGGGCTCAGCGGCTCCTTGCTCAGGACCGCCTGCGTCGCTTCCTCCAAAGTGGACAATCGGCGGTCGGCTTCGGCGTCCTCGACCCACTCGCCCTGCCAGTAGTGTTGGTTCACGACTTGTCCTTCAGGAGTTCGGCGGCGGCGATGGCGCAGCTCTTGTTGCGGCTCAGCCCGGCACGGCCGCGGATCTCGAACCACGGCGTGTCCAGGCCGCAGCCGCACTCGGCCGGGGTGTGCAGCGTCGCGAGATCGCCCATGAGCACGCTCTGCGCGGGCGCGGAGGTGATGAACGGCGAGACGAACTGGAGGTAGCCGGGTTCCCCGTGCGGCACCGGCTCCAGCGTGCGCACGTCGCGGATCAGCACCCGCGACCACACCGGCACGTGCATGTTGTGCCGCGCGCACTCGATGTAGGGCACGGAGTGCTCGACCGAGCCGAAGCCGTCGCGGACGCGCTCGTCCGGGATGCCGAGCTGGTCGGTGATCTTCGCGTACAGCTCACGCTTGCTGATCTGCTTGTCCGCGTTGCCCTTCCAGCCGCCGCCGAAGAGCACCAGCGAGTCGTCGGAGAGCTTCACCGGCGGCAGGCCGAGCGCGCGCATGCGGTCCAGGGTGAAGGACAGGAATGCCGGGAACCCGAAGATCCGCACCGGCACGCCGTCCTCCGCCGAGCGCAGAAGCGCCCGCACAGCACCGAAAGCGTCGAACTCGTGGCCGGTTCCGGTGCTGGGCAGGCCGTACTCCACCCGCCGCACCGGAGCGAAGTCGCACAGGTAGTGGTCGGTGAAGGAGGCGCCGAGGTTCACGCCGGGCTTCGGCTGGTAGGTGTAGATCAGGTAGTCCACCGGGCGGCTCGGGTCGATCCAGCCGTAGTGCTCGAAGATCCGCGCGACCATGCGCTGACCCGAGCGCAACGTCCAGTCGTCGAAGAACATCTGCGACTTCTGGCCGGTCGTGCCGGAGGAGGTCACGTGCAGCTTGACGTCCTCGCGCGGGATCGAGACGACCTCGTGCATCTTGAAGAAGTTCGCGTGCACGAAGGGCTGCCGCGCGATGTCCTCAATGGACTCCAGCGGTTCCCTTGCACCCCAGAGGCTTCTGAAGAACGGTGAGCGCTCGGCGTGCCAGCGGTTGGACTCGTTCATCGCGGAGACGAACAGCGCGTCGGCGTCCGGGCCGACGTCGTAGGGCTTCGCGAGATCGCACAGGCGTTGGACCTCGGCGAGTGCCGAGGGGTTCGGCACCGTGACCGGTCCGAGGTAGCTGCTCACCGGTACACCCCGATCGTGTTGAGGTACTTCTGCTTCCAGAGGTCGATGTACTGCTCGACGAACGGCCGGAACGCCGCGTCGATGGCGAGGCCGCGGAAGTCCAGCGGCTGCATGGTCCGCGCCATCACCACGTAGTCACGGAATTTCTCGCCGTCCCTGCGCATGGCCGGATAGGCGGCTGCGGGGAGGAATCCGTGCGCCAGCAAGGAGGACAGCTCGTCGAAGGCGTCCAGTGGGGCAAGCGTCTCCACGTAGAAGGCGCCGAAGTTGCCGAGCTGGCCGATCAGCTGGTCCATGTGCGGGTCGACGGCCATCGGGTTCGGCGCGGCGCCGATCAGCGTGCAGTAGCCGTCGCTGATGCTCAGGTGCGTGTACACCTCGTAGGAGCCGTCGGCCGCCGCGAGCAGCATGTTCGGCTTGTGGAACGGGTAGAACGCGCGGTCCGGCTCCACGACCTCGCCGAAGCGGCGCTGCACGAACTCCGGCGCGTTGATCAGCTCGACGCCGGGGGAGGGCACCTGCTGCGCGGGAACTTCCTTGTCCGGCACCAGTTCGGGCAGCACCGGCATGCGCGCGACCGTGTTGAGCGCCTCGACCATCGGGCCGAGGCTGGCCGGGACGCGCTCGACCGGGTGCCTGCGCTCGATCACGTCGTCGCGGTGGCGCGCCAGCAGGACCATCGTCTCGTGCTTGGCGGCCTTGCGGAGGTTGGGGAAGAAGCCCAGCGCGCGGAACCCGGCCCGAAGGCAGATCCGTTGCGGCGCGGTCGAGGTGGTGCGTGCCGTGGCGTAGACGGAGTCGATCCGGCCGTCCGCGAGCATCTCGTCGCTCATCGAGCTGACCGCGTGCTGAGCGATACCCCCGCCGCGACAGGCCGGGTCCACCACCAGGCCCTGCATCTTGCCGAGCCGGTCGACCGGGTCCACGTTGCCGACGATCGAGGCGATCAGCTCACCGCGCTCGTCGCGGGCGACCAGCCAGGTGGTCAGCTCCGAGCCGATCTCCCTGGCCATGACGGCGGGCTCGGTGCCGAGGGGCAGCGCGTAGGCGGCGCCGTACACCCGTCGGTAGAGCCGCAGCAGCTCGTCGATGTCCTCGACGCGGGCACGGTCGAAAACGGGTGTCAACGCGTCTCCTTCGGGCAGCACTCGATTCCCGGTGAGCGCACTCGAACGCGCCCGCGCGGGAAGGAAGAGAAGTGGATAAGGGATTCGGTCAGTGGACCGAAGACTCTCCTCATCCTAGAGCCCGAAACCTTAGAAAAATTCCTTATACACTCTTGACCTGCATTGATGTCGGCTCGCGGCGAGCATGCTCACATCAGGTAACGGGCGCTCGATATTGAGGTGGTAGGCCGTTCGGGTAGGTCGTCCCGGGGCTTGGAATTCCCGGTCTGGAATCTGAACAAACCGGGACGCGCCGAGTCCAGACGCTGTCATCCTTTTGACCCCGGCAACCCTGCTTTCGGCCGACACCCACCTCAGGGGGCGGCTTACGCCGAACGCAGCAACCGCAAGCGCGTGCAAGAAATGTGGCCGACTTGCAGGAACTTGCGTCACCATGGCGGCATGACGCGACGACTGGCCGAGGTGGCCCGCAAGGTCGGGGTGAGCGAGGCGACCGTGAGCCGCGTGCTCAACGGCAAACCCGGCGTCTCCTCCTCCACTCGCGCCGCCGTGCTGACCGCGCTCGACGTGCTCGGCTACGAGCGCCCCACCCAGCTGCGCGGCGAACGCGCGCGACTCGTCGGCCTCGTGCTGCCCGAACTCCAGAACCCGATCTTCCCCGCCTTCGCCGAGATCATGGGCAACGCGCTCGCGCAGCAGGGCTTCACCCCCGTGCTCTGCACCCGCACCGCGGGCGGGGTCTCCGAGGCCGACTACGTCGAACTGCTGCTGGCCCAACAGGTTTCCGGCGTGCTCTTCGCCGGCGGCGCCTACGCCTCAGCCGACGCCTCGCACGAGCACTACCACCTGCTCACCGAGCGCAACCTGCCGACCGTTCTGGTCAACGCCGCCGTCGAGGACCTCGGGTTCCCCCGCGTCTCCTGCGACGACGCCGTCGCCGCCGAGCAGGCGCTCACCCACCTCACCTCGCTCGGCCACTCCCGCGTCGGCATGGTCCTCGGCCCGCCTGATCACGTCCCCTCCCGCCGCAAGCTCGCCGCGTTCACCGCCGCCGCCTCCCGCACCGGCCTCGACGTCCCCGCCGAATGGGTCGGTCACGCCATGTTCTCCCTCGAAGGCGGCCAAGCGGCGGCGTCCCGCCTGATCGAACGCGGCGTCACCGGCATCGTCTGCGCCAGCGACCCCCTCGCCCTCGGCACCGTCCGCGCCGCTCGCCGCCGCGGCCTCGCCGTTCCGCACGAGCTCTCCGTCATCGGCTACGACGACTCCGCCTTCATGAACTGCACCGACCCGCCGCTCACCACCATCCGCCAACCCATCGAGGCCATGGGCCGCGCCGCCGTCGACCTGCTCACCGTCCAGATCAACGGAGCCGAGGTCGCCGCCGAGGAACTCCTCTACGAACCCGAACTCGTCGTCCGCGGCTCCACCGCCCCCGCCCCCCGCACTTAACGTCGGGAACGCACCAAACGACCCGTTGAGGTCCCTGAGCGCACTGAACGACCCGTTCAGTGCGCTCAACGCACCAAACCGGCCGTTCGCATCGACCCGGGGGTTAGCGCGTCTTCAAGACCCACAAACCCCGCTGTCGATCACCGCTAACCACTCCCTACTTCGGGGTGGCCGAAGGTTTGCCGTCGTTGAAGACCTCAGCGAAGGGGGTTCGCTGGTCTTGAAGACTGGCGAACCCCTCGCCGAGTACAGGGGCTCGCGGATCGTCCGCGCAGGCGTCGAGGTCGCCGCGACGTACCCAATGTGGCATTTGTTTCGCCAGACGTAACCAATGCCGCATTGGGTACGCCCACGCCCACGCCCCCGGCGCGCGCGCCATGTGGAGTGCACTGAACGGCCCGTTGAGGTACTTGAACGCACTGAACGGGTCGTTCAGTGCGTTCAACGCGCCGAACGGGCCGTTGGCGGCACTGCGGTGGTTCGTTCCACGTCGCGCTCGTTCTGGTCGGGTGGCACCTTCTCGCCTGGCAACGGTTCGCCGTGCCGCACTTCGTCCGCGCACCCGCACCCGCACCCGCGCCGCGCCCGCTCCCGCGCCCGCGCCGCGCCCGCTCCCGCGCCCGCGCCGCTCCCGCGCCGCGCCC
>NZ_BAABAL010000029.1:0-62689 GCF_039537405.1 Allokutzneria multivorans
CACCGCACTCAACGGCCAACCACCCGCCAGCCGCGTTCCCAACCTCTCGGGCCAGTACAGCTAGTCCTCTCCAGCCGGGGTCACCTTGCGGACGTAGAGCAGCCGGTCGCCGGATTCGATGGCGTCGGCCTCGGGCGCGTCCACCCGGTAGAGGCGGCCGCCCCGCACCACGCCGAGCACGATGTCGGAGAGGTGCCTCGGCGATCCGCCGATCTCCCCGGCCTCGACCTCGCGCTCGGAGATGGCCAGCCCGGCGTCCGGGGTGAGCAGGTCCTCGAACATCTCCACCACCGACGGCGTGGAGGTGGCCATGCCGAGCAGCCTGCCCGCGGTCTCGCTGGACACCACGACCGAGTCGGCGCCGGACTGGCGCAGCAGGTGGACGTTCTCCGCCTCCCGCACCGCCGCGACGATCTGCGCCTTCGGGGCCAGCTCGCGCGCGGTCAGCGTGACCAGCACGGCGGTGTCGTCGCGGTTGGCCGCGACCACGATGGCCTTGGCCCTGGACGCGCCGGCCAGCCGGAGCACGTCGGAGCGGGTGCCCGAGCCGTGCACGGTGACCAGGCCCTGGGCGGAGGCGGCTTCCAGCGACTCGTGGTCGGTGTCGACGACGACGATCTGCGTGCTCTCGGTCCCCTCCCCGAGCAGCGCGGTGACCGCGGAGCGGCCCTTGGTGCCGTACCCGATGACGACCGTGTGGTCGCGCACCTTGGACCTCCAACTTTGGATCTTGAGAGCCTGCCGGGAGCGGTCGGTGAGCACCTCCAGGGTGGTACCGACCAGGACGATCAGGAAGAGCACGCGCAGCGGGGTGATCACCAGGACGTTGATCAGCCGGGCCGACGGGGAGGCCGGGGTGATGTCGCCGTATCCGGTGGTCGACAGCGACACGGTCGCGTAGTAGATCGAGTCGAGCAGCGAGAGCCCGTCCTCGTTGACGTCGCGGTAGCCCTCGCGGTCGAAGTAGACGATCAGCACCGTCGCGATCAGCGCGAGCGAGGCGCCGATGACCCTGCGCACGATGGCGCGGATCGGGCTCATCGTGTGCGTCGGGATCTTCAGCACGCCGACCAGGGCGTGCCCCGGTTTGACGTCGAGGTCGTCGGTCGTGCGACGAAGGCGGATCATGCCGCGCTCCCGTGGTCGAGAAGGTCGATCCCCGCCGGGTTCCGGCGCGGACCGCCCAGGAGACCCGCCAGCCGCACGGCGTTGTGCAGCAGCAGCGAGGTGCTGAGCTGTTCATCCTGCTGGGTGATGTCGGCGGGGTCGGAGGCGGCCCCGTCCAGCACCGGCAGGCCACCGAGCGCGGGCACCCCGAGCTCGGCGAGCAGGGTGGGCTCGGCGGCGCTCGGCGTGGGCGCGAGCATCAGCATCACCTGGCAGTCCAGCTCCGCCCGGTGCGCGTCGACCAGGCGCTCCAGGTGCTCGGAGCCGACGGCGCCCGCTCCCTCGGCGAGCAGCACGACCGTGGCGGCCGGGCGGGTCTTGCCGGTGGCGGCGAGGTGCGCGGCCACCGCCAGCCGCACGGAGGTCAGCAGCCCCTTGGCCACCGCTCCCCTGGCGATCAGCGCGCCGTCGCGCAGCGCCGGTTCGAACGGGGGGTGCCGCCAGCCCTGCACGTCCCGGATGGGCGCGACGTCGTGGTGGCCGTAGACGAGGACCGTGGGGCCGTCGCCGCGCCAGACGGCGTGCACGGCGGGACGGGCGCACCCGTCGTCCCAGATCCGGGTTTCGGGCCAGCCGTCGCGGCGCAACGCGGTCGCGAGCCAGCGCGCTGAGCGCAGCAGGTCGTCTCCGTGGGCGGGATCGGCACTGATGGAGGGGATGGTCAGCCAGTCACGCAGGTCCGCGAGGTAGGACTCGGCACGGGCCGAGACCTCCTGTGCTTCGGCGGAACCCGCGCCCGGATGGTGCGCGTCGGTCACGGAGCGGGAGGTTAAGGCATGTGAGCAGCCCACGGGCTGTGATTCCCCGCGCGTCGCGCGCACTCCGGGAGTTACCGTTCAGTAATGGCAGCTGACAAGCAGACCTCGGCCGTGGTGCTCGCGGCCTTCCTCGGCGGCATGGGCGTGCTGCACTTCGTGAAGCCGGAGCCCTTCGACGCGATCGTGCCGAGCCGGTTGCCCGGCTCGGCACGACTGTGGACCCACCTCTCCGGCGTCGCCGAGCTGGGGTGCGCGGCGGCCGTGGCCGTTCCGCGCACCCGGGGGCTCGGCGGGCTGCTGACCGCGGGCCTGTTCGCGGCGGTCTTCCCGGCCAACGTCAAGATGGCCTACGACTACCGGAACAAGCCCGCGAAGCAGCGGCTGATCGCCTACGCGCGCCTGCCCTTCCAGGTTCCCCTGGTGCTGTGGGCGTTGCGGGTGCGGAAGCGAGCTCACCAGTAGAGAACGTCCCAGTGGTCACCCTCGTTGGTGTAGATGTTGCCGCTGGGCGCCTTGTACTGCTCGATGCCGAAGGTCGGAGGGACGACCTTGGCGAAGGTGCGGCGGATGTAGCCCTCGACGCAGTCGTTGCGACTGAAGTCGACCTTGTAGCCGTTCCAGTGCGAGTAGCCCGCGTGCGAGCCGTGCGCGTCCTCGGTACCGCCGGTGACGTTGATCGAGCAGCCGCTGGCGTTCTTCAGCGTGATGACCCCGTCGATCGTCCCGGAGTTGATCTGCTCGAAGGACGTGCAGTTCGGGTTGAGGCGGTCCGAGCAGTTGCCGCTGGACCAGATGGTGAGCCCGGCGTTGCGCAGCCGCGTGGCCGCGGCGGCGTGGCTGAGCTTGACGCCGCTGCGGTCTTGCGTCGGCGGGGTGAACCCGGCGAGGCGCTGGACCTCGGGAACGCCGGCCTCGGTGCCCGGTAGGGCGGAGGCGAGCGCGGAGGGCCCGGGGAGCAGGGTGGCGGCGACGGCCGCGATCCCCAGCGTGGTCATGATCGAGCGCAGGTTCATCGACCTGTGACTCCTTCACGTGTCGACGCCCGGCCTGCGACGCAGGGAGTGCAGGCGGGCGCTAGTCACCCGATAGGGCGACACGCGGTGGAGAATCAACGAGGTTACTAAATTTTCGGTAAATGCACGCCAAATCCGCAGGTAGTCCGGGGTAAGGCGCCAAATGCCAATTGCACTTGCTCCGCAACGGCCTCCACAAGGCGTTGCGCCGGGGCCTACGATGCCCCGGTGCCGCCTCTCGAACACGCCGCGACCGCACTCGGCTGGCACGGCGTGGTCGTCCCAGACGTGTCAGTGCTGGGACAACAGGTCTCCGCCGTCGTCCGGATCAGGAGCGACGTGCACGAGTGGCGCGCGCGCAACGGCTGGCCACCGGAGTCGGACCCCTCGTGGTTCCGCTCCTGGTTCGAGCCGAGCTTCCACGACCAGGTCCCGGTGCCCGCGGTGGAGCTGCTCGGCGTCCTGGTGTTCGAGTCCTCGGTGGACCGGGCGCTGACCTCCTGCGGCACGCTGATGACCCTCGCGCCGTGCGCGGTGGTGCTGCCGTCGCCACAGCCCGAGGACCCGTGGCGGATGATCGAGCTCGACTACTACGGCATCGGCGTGGTCACCGCGGACGGCACGGGCGCGACCGCTCTGGTGCCGCCGGAGGACCGCTCCGGGGAGTTCGGCCCGTCGCTGTTCGGGCGGTGGCTGCTGGAAGTCCTCTACGAGCGCACGCTGGAGCTGGCGCACCAGCCCTCGTCGCGCTGACGGCCCGGCACCTCCAGCTCCTCCAACCGCGCGCCCAGCCGTCCCAGCAACGCCCGCAGGGTGATCAGCTCCTCCTCGGCGAGGCACGAGCGCACCTCGGCGTCGGCGTCGGCGACCTCCTGTCGCAGCGTGGTGAGCAGCGCGCGGCCCTTGCGGGTCAACGACAACCGCACGCACCGCCGGTTGTTCTCCGGCACGATCCGCTCGACAAGCCCGGTGGCGACCAGCTTGTTGATCTGCCTGGTCAGCGTGGGCGCTTCGATCTCCAACCGGGCCGCCAGCTCGGAGTTCCCGCGCGCGCCCGCGCCGAGCTCCTGGAGCGCGAGGAAGCCCGCGAAGGTCAGCCCGCGCGCGGCGAGCAGGCGGTCGAGGTGGCAGCGGATGGCCCTCGCTACGACCGTCAGCTCTCTGCCGACACAGGACCACGCGCCGTTCTCCGGATCGAGCAGGACAGCGGGCTCGCGGCTGGCGGAAGAGGCGGGCACGCCGCCAGGTTAGCCGGGTCGCGGGACGGAGCGGAGCAGGCCGCGCAGCCCCTCCGCGTCCAGCAGGTCGGTGGGGCGCAACGTGTGGTCGTGGCGGACGTAGTGGAACGCGGCGCGAACGCGCTCCAGCGGCACTTCGCGCAGGCTCGCCCACGCGAGTCGGTAGGCGGCCAGCTGCACGGTCACGGCGGGCAGGTGCTCCGAGTCGGGCACCGCGCCGGTCTTCCAGTCCACGACCGTCCAGCCGCCGTCCTTGTCGGCGAAGACCGCGTCCATCCGGCCGCGCACCGCGATGCCGTCCACCTCGGTCTCGAACGGCACCTCCACCTCCTCCGGGGTGCGGTCGGCCCACTCGCTGGCCAGGAACGCGCGCTGCAAGTTCTCCAGATCCGCGTCGGGCACCGCGGTCTCGTCGGCCGCGCCCGGCAGCTCGTCGAGGTCCAGCAGCCTCGTCGCGCCGAAGCGCCGCTCCAGCCACGCGTGGAAGGCGGTGCCTCGGCGCGCGGTGGGGTTCGGCGGGAACGGCAGCGGACGGCGGAGCCGCCTGGCGAGCGCTCCCGGATCGGCGGCCAGCTCGACCAGCTGGCTCACCGACAGCTGCGACGGCAGGATCACCTGCTCGCGCCTGGTCGCCGCCGACGCGCGTTCCTCCAGCAGCACGTCCACGTCGCGCGCCCAGCCCTCGGGGTCGTCCTCCTCGTCCACCTCCGGCGGCGGCTCCTGGAGGGCGGCGCGCACCATGTCCGCGCCTCGCTGCACCGCGGCACGCCTGCGGGACAAGGGATCGTGCGGCCACTTCGCGGTCTTCGTGGCCTGGGCCAACGGGTTTCCCTCGTCGAGCACGGGCTCCGGCGCCCAGTGCTGCACCGAGCCGATCTCGGGTGCCTCGACCATGGCGGCGTGGATCTCGGTGAGGAAGTCCGAGGGCCCGCGCGGCTTCTCCCCCGTCTCGCCCCACCAGTGCCCGGACACCAGCAGCGCGTGCTCGGCCCTGGTCAGCGCGACGTAGAGCAGCCGCCGCTCCTCGATCAGCCTGCGCTCCTCGAAGTCCTCCTCGTGGATCTTGAGCGCGGTCTCGATCTCCTTGCGGTTGGCGCAGCTCTCCAGTGACAGCGTCGGCAGGTCCTGCGAGTCACCGCGCAGCTCGGCGGGCAGCTGTTGCGGAGTGCGCAGCCAGCTCGACGACTTCTTCTTGCCGGGGAACACGTCCCGGCCCAGGTGCGGCACCGCGACGATCTCCCACTCCAGGCCCTTGGCGGAGTGCACGGTCAGGATCTGCACGCGGTCCTCGGCCACCTCGACCTCGCCCGGTTCCAGGCCGTCCTCGGCCCGCTCCGCCGCGCTCAGGAAGTCCAGCAGCGACGGCAGCGTCGCGGAGGGGCTCGCGGAGGCGAAGTCCGCGACCACGTCCGCGAAAGCGTCGAGCTGGGCGCGGCCGATCTTGTTGGGCCGGGCCAGGGTTTCGATGTCCAGCAACAGGTTCCGCTCGACATCGGCCACCAGCTCCGGCAGCGGCTGGTCCATCCTGCGGCGGAGTGCGGCCAGCTCGCGCCCGAGCTTGCGAACCCGCTTGAACCCCTCCGCGGAGTACGCCTCGGCGTCTCCGGGGTCGTCCACCGCGTCGACCAGGCCTGCGAGTTCGGCGTGCTCTCCGGGCAGCGCGTCGGCGATCGCGTCGGTCCCGGTCGGCTTCGCATCCGCTCCGCCTGCGAGGAACTTCGCCCGGTCCCACAACGCGGCGATATCGGAAACGCCCATGCGCCAACGAGATCCGGTCAGCAACCGCATCGCCGCCGTGCCCGCGAGCGGGTCGACCAGCACGCGCAGCGCGCTCACCAGATCGCGCACCTCAGGCTCGTCCAGCAGTCCGCCGAGTCCGACGACCTCGACCGGCAGTCCGCGATCCCGCAGTGCCGTCGCGATCTCGGCCATGTCCGATCTCCGACGCACGAGCACCGCAGCGGTCGGCGACTCCCCCGTGGCGTCCACCCTGGACTCCCAGTAGGCGGAGATCGTGTCCGCCATCCAGTCCAACTCCTGCTGCACATCGGGCAGCAGCGACACCCGCACATCGCCCGGACCGGCATTGTCCTTGGCGCGCAGGGGTTCCACGTCGAGCCCGGCCGTGCGCAGCGGCTCGGACACCGCGTTGGCCAGCGCCAGGACCTGCGGCGGGTTGCGGAAGCTCGTGAGCAGGCCGTAGCGCCGCGCGGGCTCAAGCCGATCTTCGCCGTAGCGCGGGAAGTCCGTCGCGAAACGCGGGAGGTTCGCCGCGCTCGCGCCGCGCCAACCGTAGATCGCCTGCGCCGGATCACCCACTGCCGTAACGGGAACCGGCGTGCGATGACCACCGCCGAACAACGCGCGCAGCAACACGCGCTGTGCGTGACCGGTGTCCTGGTACTCGTCCAGCAACACAGCGCCGTAGCGCTCGCGCTCGCCGGTCACGACCTCCGGATGCTCCTCCGCGAGGCGCGCGGCCATGGCCATCTGGTCCGCGAAGTCCATCGTCGCCTCGCGCCGCTTCCGTGCGGCGTACTCCTCGACCAAGGGCAGGAGTGCAATCCGAAGTCTTTGTGCGGCAAGGACTTTTTGCAGGTCCTGGCTCAGCTCGTTGCGCTGGCGGGGTCCCTTCGGCGCGCTCTCGACGGCGCGGCAGAACGCCTCCGCGTGCGTGCGCAGGCGCTCTGGGCTGACGAGGTGTTCGCCGAGTTCACCCGCTAGCGCCAGCAGGTATCCGGTCACCGTGGACGGCACCTTGTCAGTGTTGATGTCCTCGGTCCACGATGAGACAACGCGATGCGCGAGCTGCCAAGAAGCCGTCTCCCGCAACAGTCGCGCGCCGGGCTCAACCGGCAGGCGCAGCCCGTGCTCACCGACGAGCCGTCCCGCGTAGGCGTGGTAGGTCAGCACCGTCGGCTCACCGGTCAGCACCGCGTTTCTGCGCTCACCACTGGGATCCAGGTCTTCGAGCAGCCCGGATCCGGCCAGGCGCCGCAACCTCAGTCTCACGCGATCGGCGAGCTGACGAGCTGCCTTGCGGGTGAACGTCAAACCCAGCACACGATCCGGCGTGACGAGGCCGTTGGCGACCAGCCAGACCACGCGCGCCGCCATCGTTTCGGTCTTGCCCGCTCCCGCACCCGCGATCACCAACGCGGGCTCGGTGGTAGCGGCGATCACCTCGGCCTGTTCCGGTGTCGGGGGGTGCAGGCCGAGGGCTTCCGCGATGCGGGCCGGGCTGGCGGTCATCTCGCAGCCTCCGCTGGGAGGCGTACGTCGGCGGTCATTCCGTGACCTGTCGACCCGAAGGCTGAATGGGACAGCAAGTCCTTGCGGGGCAACGAGAACAGTCCGCGTTCTCGGTCACCGTGTACTCCGGCCCGACGCAGGACGCCGCAGCCGCGTGCACCACGTCGGTCCACGCCTTGACGGCCTGTTCGTCCAGCGGCGGCTGCACGCGCTCAGCGGCTCCGGTCTTCTTGTCCTCTTTGGACACGAACAGCAGACGCGCACCGCCGGGCTCCGTGCCCAGCCCGAGCTTGGTGAACGCGCCGAGCGCCACCGCGAGCTGGTAGACCGCGAGCTGCGGATGTTCTTCGGCATCGGCCTTGCTGACCGGATTGCGGCCGGTCTTGACGTCCACCACGACCGCGCGGCCGTCCTTGTCCACGTCGAGCCGGTCGACACGGCCCCGCACTTTCAGCCATGGGCCGCCCGCTTTCGGTTGCAGCGTCACCGCGAGCTCGTTCTCCACCGCGACCTGGGTCAGCTCCGCGCGACTGCTCGACAACCACGTCATGAAGGCGGTCAGCATGCCTTCGACGCGCGTGCGTTCCTTGCGCGAGAACCACGGGGCTCCGGCGTCCACCGTCGCCCACGCCTGGTCGAGCGTCTTGCGCAGCGTGTCGTTGTCGGCCCCCTCGGCGGCGGCCTGCACCAAGGCGTGCACCAGCGATCCGGTGATCGAGGCCAGCTCGGCGGAGTCCTGCCCGCCGTGGCGCTCCACCATCCACCGCATCGGGCACCGCGTGAGAACGTCCACTGTGGACGGAGAGACCGATACGGTGTCCCCTTCTGTCCACAGTGGAGCGTCGGTGGAGGTTTCCGGGAGGCCGTACCAGTTGTCCGGGTGCGCTCCGGGAACTCCGGCCTGCGCGAGCTTCGCCAGCTGTGCGGCCGCTCGGGCTTTCTTGTCCGGTTCGGCGTCCTGATCGCACACCACCGAGCGCAGTTCACCGACGAGTTCGGCGAGCACCAGCCCGCGCTCCGGCTTCGCGATCGGGCGCGGTGCTTCCTCGGTGCCGAACTGGTCGAAGCCGTCCAGTTCGTCGAGGAACCGCGACGGTTGTTCGTCCTCACCGCGAACCGCGCTGACCAACAGCTTCTTCTTCGCGCGGCTGGCCGCGACGAGCAGCAGCCTGCGCTCCTCGGCCAGGATCGGCGCGGTGGCGGAGAGCTTGTCCGACGGCTCCAGTCCGGCGAGCTGGTCGATGAGCTTTTCCACGCCCAGCAACGATCCGCGCAGTCTCAGATCCGGCCAGGCGCCTTCCTGCACGCCGGGAACCACGATGACCGTCCACTCGCGGCCGACTGCGGCGTGCGCGGTGAGCACCGCGACCGACTCGCCCTTCGGCGCCGCGGCGGCCAGCGTGTCACCCGCGATCTGTTGCGCGGTCAGGTAGTCCGCGAACCCGGCGACGTCCTGGCCAGGAAGCCGATCCGTGTAACGAGCCGCCGCGTCGAACAGCGCGACGATCGCGTCCAAATCCCGATCCGCCTGCGCCCCAGCCGGTCCCGGGCGGGCCGCCTGCCTTGTCCAGCGGAGCTCAAGCCCGCTCGCCTGCCACACCTGCCACAGCACCTGCTCGACGCTGGTGTGCTTCGCGATCGCTTCCCTGGCGATCTGGATCAGGCCGGACACCTTGCGCGCCGGCGCCGCCGCCAGATCCTCAAGCCCCGCGAGCTGATCCGGCTCCTGCAGAACGTCGACCAGCAGATCACCGCTCGGCCGATCACTGCCAGCGGCAAGCTCCAGCCGCCGTAGTCCGCGCCGCAACCGCCGTAGCGCCAACGGGTCCGCACCGCCGAGCGGGCTCGACAGCAACGCCGCCGCCACCTCGGGGTTCAAATCGTCCGGCCGCGCCGCGCACCGCAACAACGTCAGCAGCGGCCACACCGCGCTCTGTTGCGGCAACGGCAATTCGTCCAGGTCGACGTTCACCGGAACACCCGCCGCGAGCAACGCCCTCCGCAGCACCGGGAGCACCAGCCCCGTCGACCGCGCAACCACCGCCATCTCCGACCACGGCACCTCATCGATGAGATGCGCCCGCCGCAGCTGGTCCGCCACCCAGGACGCTTCCTGCGCGCCCGAGGCGAACAGCTTCACTGCGACCTCGCCGGGCTCCTCGTCCTCCGGCCCGGTCAAAGTCCTTGCCGCGCCTGGCAAACGAGCCATCAGCCGACGAACCGCCTCGCGCACGGCCGGGCTCATCCGGTGGTCCGTCGAGAGCGTGACCGTGCGTCCAGGAGCATCCCGCAACAGCTGCGGATCGGCTCCGCGGAAGGAGAACACCGCCTGGTCCGGGTCCCCGGTGAGCACGAACTCCCCCGCCGAGTCGCCGACCACGCGAATCAACTCGAACTGTTGCGGGTCAAGATGTTGCGCGTCGTCCACCAGCAGCAGCCGCACCCTGGCGCGCTCGCGCTCCAACAACTCCGGTTCCAGGTGGAGGACGCCGAGCGCCGAGCCCACCAGCTCCGCCGCGTCGAGCGCGGGCGCCGTCGCCTGCGGTGCCTCCGAGCCCACCGAGCCGCGCAGCAGCTGCACCTGCTCGTACTGCGCGCCGAACGTGCCCGCCGCGACCCACTCCGGCCGAGCGTGCTCCCTGCCCAGCTCGACCAGGTCCTCCGGCCCCAACCCGCGCTCCGCCGCGCGCAGCAACAGGTCTCGCAGCTCCGCCGCGAAGCCGGGCACCGCGATCGCGGGTCGCAACCGGTCCGGCCAGTAGTCCGCGTCGTCCTCGATGTCACCCGCGAGCAGCTCGCGCACCACGACGTCCTGTTCCGGCCCCGACAGCAGGCGCGGCGGCGGCAGCTCGAAGGCCGTGGAGTGCAGGCGCAGCACCGCGAAGGCGTAGGAGTGCACCGTGCGCACGAGCGGCTCACGAATCGTGCGCAGCGGACTGTCAACGCGCGCTTCGCTGATCAGCGAGGTGATGTGCGCCCGCATCGCCGTGGCCGCTTTCCGGTTCGTGCACAGGACCAGCACGTTCTCCGGATCGAGCCCCCGGTTCAGGATGCGGTCGGCGGCCACCTCGGCCAGCAGCGTGGTCTTGCCCGTGCCCGGCCCGCCGAGCACGCGCACCGACCCGCCCGGGTTGTCGAGCACGCGCCGACCCGCGACGTCCCACTCGGGACGCCGCCTGATCCGGTCCGACCCGCGTACCAGGGTCGGCGCGTGAACTGCGGGCACGCCTCCGATGCAATCACGCTGCCCCGACGACGCCCAGCACCGGGTGCCCGTGTCGCCCTACGAAGGGATGGTTGACAGCCCCAGTGGTCTAGTCCACCGTGGAGAGCGCTTACCGCTCGCTCGGTTCGCCGCCTCGACGCGAGTCCCCCCTGCACTGGAGGACCCCATGAGGTTTCTGCGGCGAACCATGCTCTGCGCGCTCAGCGCCGTCGCCGTCATCGGCACAGCGACACCCGCCACCGCTGCGGCTGTCGATCCCGTCACCGCATCGCCCTACTTGTACAGCTGGGGCAGGACGATCAACGCCGTCGACGTGATGCGCCAGACCGGCGTGAAGTCCTTCACCCTGGCCTTCGTGCTCTCCGACGGCGGCTGCAACCCGAAGTGGGACGGCACCCAGGAGCTGTCGTCGAAGTCCGCGCTGATCAACCAGATCCGCGGGGCGGGCGGCGAGGTCGTGCCGTCCTTCGGCGGCTGGTCCGGCAACAAGCTCGGTGACCGTTGCGGCAGCGCCAGCGCGCTCGCCGGGGCCTACCAGAAGGTGATCGACGCGTTCCGCCTCACCGCGATCGACATCGACATCGAGAACACCGAGTTCCACAACCCGGCTTCGCAGGACAAGGTGCTCGGTGCACTGAAGATCGTGAAGGACCGCAACCCCGGCGTGAAGACCGTGATCACCATGGGCACGGCCAAGAACGGCCCCGACGCCGACGGCCAGCGCCTCATCCGCCGCGCCCGCGAGCTCGGCGCGAACGTCGACGTGTGGACCCTGATGCCGTTCAACTTCGGCGGCGGCAACATGGTCACCGACACCATCAGCGCCGTCGACAACCTCCGCTCGCGGCTGAGCAGCACTTTCGGCTACTCCGCCGCCGACGCCTACCGCCGCAGCGGCATCTCGTCCATGAACGGCAAGACCGACCAGAACGAGACCGTCACCGCGGCCAACTACTCCGCGATGCGCGACTACGCGCGCCGGAACCACTTGGGGCGCTTCACGTTCTGGGCCCTCAACCGCGACTTCGGCAACTGCGGGGCGGCGGGCTCCAACTGCTCCGGCATCAACCAGGGCACCTACGAGTTCACCCGCATCACCGCCGGCTACACGGGCTGATCCGCGTTGTCGGTGCCCTGCGCGACAATCGGGGCGTGGACGAACAGATACACGAGCGCGTGCGGGACGTGATCCGCTCCATCCCGGTCGGCCAGGTCGCGACCTACGGTGACGTGGCGGCGGTGGCGAAGGCCCCGTCGCCGCGCATCGTGGGCCGCATCCTCGCCGAGGACGGGCACGACCTGCCGTGGCAACGCGTCCTGCGGGCGAACGGCACCCCCGCCCCGCACCTGGCCGACGAGCAGCTCCAACTCCTGCGCGCCGAAGGCGTGGCGATCCTCGACGGCAAGATCGACTTCGCCGCCCACCGCTGGGAGGAGTCACCCGCACTCCACCCCGCCCCGGCCGACGACCCCCAACCCGGCCTCTTCTAACGCCCCCAACGAAGCCGGGCCGGGTTTGCCGGTCTTCAAGTACGCCCAACCCCCGTCCTCGCGGTCTTCAACCACCACAAACCCTCGCGGCGCTGAGGGTTTGTGGCAGTTAACGATGATCGACAAGGGGGTTTGGTGGTCTTGAAGACACCCCACCCTCCGGCGGGGCGGCAGGGCTCAGGCGGCGCCGAGGGCCGCGGCGAGCTTGAGTTCGACCGCGGCTTCGGAGTGCCGGGACAGCCGCGTCAGCGTGCGGCCGAGCAGCAGGCGCGCGTAGCCGTCGGACGGGTCCAGCCGCGTCAGCTCGCGCGCCACGGTCTCGGCACGCCCGAGCGAGGCGGACTGGAAGTGCGCCAACGCCAGCTCCTCCAGCACCGCGCGGTTGGTCGGCTCCTCAGCAGCGGCGAGAACGAGGAAGCGCGCGGCACCGCTGGGGTCCCCGGCCTCGCGGAACATCCGCCCGCGCTCGAACAGCTCCATGCTCATCACGACACCTCCTCGTCGGTCGGACCACGGTGGGCGATGCGCTCCGCCGGGATCGTCCCGAGGCGGCCCGCCTGGTAGTCCTCCATCGCTTCGATGATCTCCGCGCGCGTGTTCATCACGAACGGCCCGTAGCGCGCGACCGGCTCGTTGATCGGACGCCCGCCCAGCACGAGCACGTCCCAGTCGGTGTGCGCGCGCATCGTCAAGGCAGCACCCGCGTTGAACACGCCGAGCTGCCCCTCCTCCAACGGCCGCCCCTCAACACCGATGGCGCCACGCCCGTTGAGCACGTAGACCATCGCGTTGAAGTCGCGCGGCCACGGCAGGTCGAGCTGAGCGCCCGCGCTGACCGTGGCGTGCAGGTAGGTGATCGGCGTCCACGTCACGCCAGGACCGTCGTGCCCGTCGAGCGAGCCCGCGATCACCCTGACAAGCGCTCCACCGTCCACACTGGACAGAAGCGTGACGTCTCCGCCGCCGATGTCCTGGTAGCGCGGAGCCGTCATCTTCATGGCACGCGGCAGGTTCACCCACAGCTGCACGCCGTGGAAGAGCCCGCCCCGCGTCACGATCTCCTGCGGCGGCAGCTCGTTGTGCAGAATCCCGCTACCAGCAGTCATCCATTGAGTTCCACCGTCCTTGATCACGCCACCGCCACCGATGGAGTCGGTGTGCTCCATCGCGCCGTCGATCATGTAAGTGACGGTCTCGAAGCCGCGGTGCGGGTGCCACGGGGCGCCCTTGGCCTCGCCCGGCGCGTACTCCACCGCACCGAGGTGGTCCAGCAGCAGGAACGGGTCGGCCAGGCTCAGGTCGACGCCGGGGAACGGGCGGCGCACAGCGAAGCCCTCGCCTTCGAGGAAGCGCTGCGCCTGCACGACGCGCTTCACTCCACGCCATTCGGTCTCCGCACGGGGCAGTTCCGGCAGGCGAGGCAGGGTCAGGGTGTTCGCGGTGACAGCGGGCATGGTGGGCCTCCTCGGTCGACGGCCATCCACACCCTACAAGCTCGTTGAACTCTCAACTATTCCCAGGCCGTCAGGCGGCCATGCCCAGCTCCACCGTTCCGTCCACCACGCGCACCGGGTAGACGGGAATCCGCAGCTCAGGGTCCTCGACGCACTCGCCGGTCTCCAGGTCGAAGGCCCGCTCGCGCGCGGGAGAGATCACCACCAGCCGCCCGCGCCGGTCGCCGATGATGCCCCGCGAGAGCACGGGAGCACCGGTCGCCGGGTCGAGGTTGCCGACCGCGCGCACGAAGCCCTCGAAGGTGCGGAACACCGCCGCCTGCTCACCGTCGGGCAGCGCGGTCACCGAACCGCGGTCGGGCCAGAGCGCGTCGTAACCACAGATCTGAATCCACGAGAGCGGCTGCATCTGCTCACCTCCGAAAGCGCGTTGGAGGCATCCTGCGTCACCCGGATGTCGCAACGTTCACCCCGAGATGACAGCGGTGTTAACCGGCCTACAGGGCTTCGAGCACCAGTTGCGCGGCGCGGTCCAGGCCGGTGAGCGTCTGCGTGGAGGAGCGCGGGTGCAGCGCGTGCATCGCGAGCCGGTACAGCAGCGCGCGCAGCAGCATCTGCGGCCACTCGGGCAGATGCGCCCAGCGCTTGGTCAGCCCGATGTCAGCACCACCCCAGGCCAGCGCGTCCACCGCGATCACCGCGGCGGCCCACTCCGGCGGGCGCCAGTACGGCGTGAAGTCCATGATCCCGGGCGGCGCGTTGCCCGCGAAGAGCACGTTGCCGAAGAGGTCCCCGTGCACCAGCTGCGAGCGCAACCGCGTCGGCCTGCGCGAGTTGACCAGCACGGCGAACATCCGCCCACCGAGGTCGGGCACCAGGCGCGAATCCGCCTCGCCCCAGGCCATCCGGTCGGCGATCGCGCTGATGTCCTTGCGCGCGTCCAGGAAGTCGGGCCTGCGCAGCTCCACCGTTGCCGCGTGCAGGCGCAGCGACACCGAGATCACCTCGTCGTGCCGCGACTCCGGCTGACCGGCGATGTGCCTGGTCGCCGACCACCCCGCGACCACCCACCTGCCGTCGGTGGAGCGCAGCGGCCGGGCCAGCCGGAGCTGGTCGACCTCAAGGGAATCGAGCGTCTGCGCGGCCCACGCGGCCTCCGACGGATCGAAGACCGGTCTGAGCACGACGTCGCCGCACAACCACGCCGGGCCGCCCGCGTAGGGCTCGGGCAGCGCGGTACGTGCACCGAACGCCGCTCGCACGTGTTGGGGTGGCGGCTCCGGCGGTGGGTTCACGACTGGGCACGCTACCGCGACCCACTGACAGAACGCGGGACCGGCACGGCGGAGGAAAGGGCGCTTTTGGCTTAACAAGCGCCCCTTCGGCCGTGACTAGTAAGTCGGCAGGCTCGGGTCGATGTCCCGTGCCCAGCCCAGAACGCCGCCGCCGACGTGCACGGCGTCGCCGAAACCGGCGCGGTGCAGCGCGGCGAGTGCTTCCGCAGAGCGCGCGCCGGACTTGCAGTGCAGCACGATCGGCTTGTCCTGCGGGAGTTCGCCGAAGGCCTCGCCGGAGAGGATGCGGTCCTTGGGGATCAGCACCGAGCCGGGGATCTTGACGATCTCGTACTCGTGCGGCTCGCGGACGTCGACCAGCACGAAGTCCTCGTTGCGGTCGAACTTCTCCTTGAGCTCGCGCGGGGTGATCGTGCGCCCGGCCGCCGCGCTCTGCGCCGCGTCGGAGACGACGCCGCAGAACGCCTCGTAGTCGATCAGCTCGGTGACCGGCTCGCCGTTGGGGTCCTTGCGGATCTTGATCGTCCGGTAGGACATCTCCAGCGCGTCGAAGACCATCAGCCTGCCCAGCAGCGTCTCGCCGATGCCGGTGATGACCTTGATCGCCTCAGTCACCATGATCGAGCCGATGGAGGCGCACAGCACGCCGAGCACGCCGCCCTCGGCGCAGGAGGGGACCATCCCGGGCGGCGGGGCCTCCGGGTAGAGGTCGCGGTACTGCACGCCCTCGACGCCGCCGGGCGGGTCGGCCCAGTACACGCTGGCCTGGCCCTCGAAGCGGAAGATCGAGCCCCAGACGTAGGGCTTGCCGAGCAGCACGCAGGCGTCGTTGACCAGGTAGCGGGTGGCGAAGTTGTCCGTGCCGTCCAGGATCAGGTCGTAGTCGCGGAAGACGTCAAGGACGTTGTCCGCTTCGAGCCGCACCTGGTGCAGGTTGACCTTGACGAACGGGTTGACCTCGGCGATCGAGTCGCGCGCCGACTCCGCCTTGGGCCGCCCGAGGTCGGACTGGCCGTGGATGACCTGGCGGTGCAGGTTCGACTCGTCGACCGTGTCGAACTCGACGATGCCGAGCGTGCCGACCCCGGCCGCGGCCAGGTACAGCAGCGCCGGGCTGCCGAGACCACCAGCGCCGACCACCAGCACCTTGGCGTTCTTCAGCCGCTTCTGACCGTCCACCCCGACCTCGGGGATGATCAGGTGGCGGCTGTAGCGGGCAACCTCTTCGTTGGTCAGCCCCGCTGCGGGCTCCACCAGCGGTGGCAGCGTCGACATGGGTGTTCCTCCTCGCCACGTGGGCACCGAAAACGTCCCTGCGCCCGTCAACGCCCGTCTTACACGCGTTCTTCCACGTGGACCAGACGTCCCAACCCCTGGGAGCAGGGTCAGGGGTTGGGCCAGGGATTGGGCTTGCACGTCTTGCCGTCGGCCTTGACCGCGTTCTTGTTGTTCGCGTCGGCCTGGTTCAGCAGGGCGACGTAGTTGTTGGCGACGCCGAAGGACTGCTGCATCATCACCGGCGCCACGCCGCCCTCGTCCGAACAGCCCCGGTGCTGGTTGCGGAAGACGTGCCCGACCTCGTGGTTGATGGCGTAGGTCCGGTACAGCCCGAGGTCCGGTCCGTAGGCGATCGCGCCCCTGACCCACCTGGCGAGGTTGATGTAGACCCGGTCCTGCGTGGTGTTCCAGCAGGACGCCTCGTACTGGATCGTGTAGTTGCACACGTCGGGCCTGCGCGTGGTTCCCGGCGTGGTGAGGCTGATCCGGAAGTCCGGTGCCGGAGTGGTGCTGTCCACCCGCTGGAGTCGCACGCCGCCGGTCTTGCTGCCGATCCAGCTCTTCGGGCTGGCCAGGATGCCGTCGACCACCCTGGCGAAGGCGTCCTCGCCCTGCACGACCGAGGCGTCGATGCCGTTCTCGATCTCGATCGTGTAGCGGTAGAGCTTGCCGGTGCTCCCCACCACCTCGGAGGAACCCCGCACGACGGAGAAGGTGTTCGGCCCGGCCTCGGTGTACTTGTCGCCGTTCTTGGGCAGCTCGGCCGTGGGGATGTTCACATCGATCTTGCCGGGCGGTGCCTCCGCGACGACGGGCTCCAACTGCTCGGGCGGCTCCTCGCTGGAGTTGCTCTGCGGGCCGCTGCCCGCCTGCTGCTCGGGGGGCGCGGTGCCGAAGTCGACGAAGGCGAGCACGGTCAGCACGACCAGCACCGGCAGCGCGTAGACCCGCCAGCCGTAGGTGGCGATGGCCCCGGCGACGCCGGTCTTCCTCTTCGGCCTCTCCCGGCGTTCGCGCTGGCCATCGCGCTCGTCGTGGCGCGGCTGCCACGACGCGACGAGCGGTTCGGCCTGGTTGCGGCGCTCACGCCGGACGCGCTGCGCCTGCTGGGCCTTCTCCGGACGAATCGGACGAGCGGAGCCTCCGTTGCCCTTCGTTGCGCGCTGTCCGTGCTCCGTTCGGGTCACCGACCCAGATTGCCACAGCCTCCGTGAGGCCCGCGTGCGCGACCCTCGTGGTTCACCAATCGTGGGCGTCGACCGCTTCGAGCATGCCCAGGAACGCCTTGGCGACCGTCCTCGGGCGCTCCATCTGCGCGACGTGCCCCGTCCTCGGCAGCACGAGCAGCCGCCCGCGCGGGAGCAACCGGGCGGTCCGCGGCGCCTTGCGGACGCTGACCAGGCGGTCCTCCGTGCCCCACACCACCAGCGCGGGCTTGTCCACCCTGGGCAGCACGGTGCGCCAGACCGACCGGTGCGGCGGGGCCAGCCAGGACCTGATCAGCCCGAACGCCGTGCGGTCGAGCGCGTCGTTGGCCCAGTGCTGCCCGGCCCGGACGTGGTACTCCTGCTCGGCCAGCGCCCAGCGGCCCTCGGGGATCTCCTCGGTGCTGGCCATCACCAGCTTCGCGAGCCGCTCCGTGCGCATCCGCGCGGTGATCACGCCGACCTGGCGGCGCATCCTCGGCCCGATCAGCGGCAGGCTCATCAGCAGGTAGCGCGGGTCGGAGACACGGCGGGGGTCGGGGCGCAGGTCCGGCATGGCGGGCGAGACGAGGGTCAGCGTGCGCACCAGGTCCGGCCGCAGCGCCGCGACGCGCAGCGCGATCGCCCCACCGAGGGAGTTGCCGAACAGGTGGACCGGCCCCAGCTCCAGTCCGGCGAGGAACTTGATGATCATCGGGACCACGGCGGTGATGTCGTAGTCGTGGCCCGGCCCCGGCTCGGTCAGCCCGAAGCCGGGCAGATCGATCGCGATACCGGGGAACCTGCTGCTCAGCAGCGCCGCGAGGTCGGTCCAGTTGGTCGAGGAGCCGCCGAGGCCGTGGATGTAGAAGGCGGTCGGCGCGTCCTGCGGCCCCGGGGTCTCGCGCACGTGCAGCCGCACCCCGCCGGAGGTGAGGACCCTGCCCGGCCACCACTCGCGGGACAGGTCCACCTCGGGCAGGTCGGCCCTGGACAGCGGGATTCTGGTCAGCGGCGGGCGCTCGGCGGTCCGGCTCATGGACCAAGGATGCCGCGCGACGGTGACATCTGACTACCAGCGAGTAAGGTCATGACCACCGTGCGGGCGGCGAAACCCCGGCGGCACGGCAGGAGCGGGGCTGGAGGCGGTATGACGGAGACGGCGCAGGGCAACGAACAGGTAGCGCGTGGGGTTCGGCTGCCACGCACGGCCCGCCGGGCGCAGTTGCTCACGGCGGCGCAGGACGTGTTCGTGGCCAACGGCTACCACGCCGCGGCGATGGACGAGATCGCCGAGCGCGCCGGTGTCAGCAAGCCCGTGCTCTACCAGCACTTCCCGGGGAAGCTGGAGCTCTACCTCGCGCTGCTGGAGACGCACACCGACGAGCTGGTCCGCCGCGTGCGCGAGGCCATCGAGTCCACGACCGACAACAAGCTGCGGGTGCAGGCCGCCGTCGCGGCCTACTTCGACTTCGTCGACGGGGAGGGCCAGGCGTTCCGGCTGGTCTTCGAGTCCGACCTGCGCCGCGAACCCGCGGTGCAGGACGCCGTGGACCGGGCGACGACCACCTGCGTCGACACGATCGTCGGCGCGGTCACGGCCGACGCGGGACTGGACGAGGACCGGGCGCGGCTGCTGGCGGTGGGCCTGGTCGGGCTGAGCCAGGTGACGGCGCGGTTCTGGCTGGACGCCAACCGCGTGGTGCCGAAGCAGGAGGCGATCGCGCTGATCGCGACCCTGGCCTGGAAGGGCATCGGCGGCGGTTACCCGATGCACCAACAGGGCTGAGAGCACGCGGAAGGGGCCGATCCAACCGGATCGGCCCCTTCTTCACGTCCTGACCGTGTCCCACAAGCCACGGGTTCGGCAGTCTTCAAGACCCGCAAACCCCCGCCCCAGCGGTCTCCAACGACCGCAAACCCCGGCGCAGCGCCCGGGTTCGGGGCCGTCCTGCTTCACGTCTAGGCCACCGGGACGGCCGACCTGACCATCCCGGCCAGGTGCCGCGCGGCCTCGCGGCTGCGTTCCACCGGCACCATGTGCCCGGCGCCCGGGTAGATCACCAGCTGCGCGCGCGGCAGCTGCTCGGCGATCACCCGCGAGTGCTTCGGCGGGGTGAGCCGATCCCGCCCGCCCGTCAGCACGACCACCGGCACCGTGCTGAGCGCGCTCAGCGCCTTCGTCCGGTTGTGCTCCAGCACGTCGCTGAGGAAGCCGTGCAGGGTCAGCGGGTGCGATCCGGCGATGATCTCCGAGGTCTCGCGCAGGTGCGCGCGCTCGTAGCCGACGCCGAACAGCAGCCACCTCAGGTACGGCCGCAGCAGGGTGGGCGGGCCGAGCTTGCGCGCGCCGCGCCGCTCCAGCAGCCGCCCGTGCACGAGCTGCGCCTTCACCATGGCTCGCGCGAGCGGTGCGGGCAGACCCGGCGCTTCCCTGCCGAGCTCGCCGCTGGAGGTGTTGACGAACTCCACGCCCGCCACCCGCGACGTGAACAGCTCGGGGTGCCGCTCGGCCAGCGCCATGATCGTCATCCCGCCGATGGAGTGCCCGGCGAGGACGACCGGCCCGGTGGGCACGACCTCGGTCAGCACCTCGGCGAGGTCGTCGGCGAGCTGCGCGATCGTCGTGCTGCCGGTGACCGGCCCCGCGGAGTCGCCGTGCCCGCGGTGGTCGTAGCGCAGCACCCGCACGGGACCGCCGACCTCCTTCGGCAGCAGTTCCGCGACGCGCGCCCACGTGCGCCTGCTCAACGTCCACGCGTGCAACAGCAGCACCGTGACCGGCGCGTCCGGCTGCCCGGTCTCCTCGATGACCAGGCGCGTGCCGTCGCTGGTGGTGAAGGTCAGCATCCGCCCCTCCGCTACTTCCCGTGCTCGCCGATGAAGAACGACTTGCGCCACAACCGCATCCCCGGCGATCCCAGCAGCCCGACCTCGTCGACGAAGGGCACCAGGCGCTCGGCGGACCACCTCATGGTCTCGCGGAAGTGCGGGTTCGTCAGCGCGGCCTTGCGGCCGACCTTCGGGTCGATCCCGACCGAGCGGTAGACCTCGGGATTGATCAGCGTGCGCGAGACGTAGTAGGCCATCGCGCCCGCCTGGTAGCGGTGCACCGCCAGCTCGGCCTTGGACAGCCCCTCCATGCCGCGCACGATCTCCTCGCGGGCGTAGCGGACGTGCCGCGCCTCCTCAAGGACGTGGATGCGGTTGATCATCCGGACGAGCGGCTGGACGGACTCGTCGGCCATGGACTCGCGCTGGATGCGGTCGAGGATCTCCTCGGCGATCAGGATGCCCGCGAACATCGACGGGCCCCAGCCGATCGTCTTCAGCACGCGCCCGAGGAAGTGCGGGGTGCGCTGCGGTCCGTACGCCGGGCAGCCCAGCCGCTCGACGGCCCTGGCGAACATGATCGAGTGGCGGCACTCGTCGGCGATCTCGGTCAGCGCGTACTGCACGTGCCTGCTGGTGGGATCCATGCTGTAGGTGTGCCTGATCAGCAGCTGCATCAAGATCATCTCGAACCAGATGCCGTTGCTGGCGACGCTGGCGACCTCGTGCTTGGACAGCTCGATCCGCTGTTCCTCGGAGAGCCGCTCCCACAACTCCGTGCCGTAGAGCGACACGCGGTTCGGCGGCGTGTAGTAGGCGCCCTCGACCAGCGGCGCCTCCCAGTCGATGTCGAGGTTGGGGTCGTAGGAGTTCTTGGCCGAGGAGTTCAGCAGCCGCTCGGCCGTCTTCTCCCGGTCCGCGACCTGTAGGGCACGGCTCATCGCTTGGTCACCTTCTCCCGATCGGTCCGGATCATTCGTTGTGCCAGCTCGACGGAGTCGTACTCCCCGCGCCGCAGGTCCCGGCCGTGCCGCGCCAGCACGACGCGGTCGACCAGCGCGGGCAGCGCCCTCGCGAGCCTGGTCGCGGCACCCCCGAAGCGGGTGGTGCCGACATCTCTCGGCGGCCTGCGGGCCTCCAGCACCCGCACCGCCGTGGTGATCACGTCTTCAAGCCGCTCCGCGGGCACCTTGCCCTCCAGAACGGTTCCCGCGGCCTGGCTCTCGCGGTGGATCGGTGTGCGCACGTAGCCCGGGTAGACAGTGGTCACGCCCACCGCCGAGCCGTACTCGATGCGCACGGAGTCCGCGTAGGCGGCCAATGCGCGCTTGGACACCGCGTAGGCGCTGGAGAACGGCGCGGTCACGTAGGCGAGGCCCGACGCCGTGAAGACCAGGCGCGGCCGGTACCCCTCGGACCGGCTCTCCAGCAGCGCGGGCAGGGCCGCGGCCGTGACCCGCCAGGCTCCGAGCAGGTTCACCTCGAAGGTCCGCCGCACCTTCTCGCCCGGCGGATCGCCGCTGTCCACCGGCAACCCGATGCCCGCGTAGTGCACCACCGCGTCCAGCCCGCCCAGCCTCTCGACGGCGTGGGCGACGGCCAGTTCGGTGGCGTCGTCGTCGGTGAGATCGCAGCTCAGCACGCCTTCGGCGGCGTTGACGTCCAGGCCGAGAACCTCGGCGCCGCGTGCGCGCAGCGCTGCCGCCGTCGCACTGCCGAATGCCCCGGCCGCCCCGGTGACCAGCACCCGGCGCCCGGTGAGAGGGGAGGGAGTAACCGCCATGCCGCGAACTCCTTCGGAAGGTGTAACCACAAGTAACAGCTACTACTGGTAACGTCCTCGCTATGGCCGGATCTGTCAAGGGCAAACGCGGAGAACCCGACGCACGGCGGGAGCGCTGGAAGGAGCACCGCAGCGCGCGCAGGGCGGAGTTCGTCGAGGCCACCATCAGCGCGCTGCGCGAGCACGGCCCCGACGTGGGCATGGACGAGATCGCCTCGGCCGCCGGGGTCACCAAACCCGTGCTGTACCGGCACTTCTCCGACAAGGCCGACCTGTACCTGGCCGTCGGCCAGCGCGCGACGGAGATGCTGACCGAGCGCCTGGTGCCCGCGCTGGAGGAACTGGGGTCGATCAACGACGTCATCCACCGCGCCATCGACGCGTACCTCAGCACCATCGAGGAGCAGCCGGAGCTCTACCGCTTCATGATCCGCCGGGGCTTCGCGGACCGGCCGCTGGACCAGGACCCGGCCACCGCGACCGAGGACATGATCGCGACGAAGCTGGCCCGGCTGCTCGGCGTGTACATGCGCTTGCTGCAACTGGACTCCGGCGCGGCGGAGCCGTACGCGTTCGCCGTGGTCGGAGCCGTGGAGAAGGCCGGGGAGTGGTGGCTGGAGCGGCAGTCGATGAGCCGGGAGAACCTGCGGGACTACCTGGCCCAGATCGTCTGGCACGCCATCGACGGCGCCGCGCGGGCGGGCGGGATCGAGCTGGACCCCGACCTGCCGCTGGACGAACTGCTGCCCAAAGAGGCGGCGCAGTTGACCGTGATCAGGGGCGAGGCAGGAGGCACCGGTGGCTGAGGCGAGCACGACGACAACGGCGCACGAGGAACACGACGACCACGACGAGGACGGCTACGCCGGTCCGGCGACCTTGATCACCAAGGACGGCGAGGCCGAGGTCGAGGTGCGCCTGGCCGGCCACTTCGAACCCATCGACGGCCGCTACCACTGGTACGGCAGGGTGAACGCGAACGACAAGGTCACCGAGGCCGCCGAGAAGCACCGCCGCGCCGTCGTCCTGCGCACCCCGCACGGCGAGGCCGAGGGCGCCCTGTCCGACCAGGACCCCTGGGGCCGCTTCCGCATCACCGGCCTGGGCCGCCCGCCCTTCGAGGTCCTGGAAACCCTCCCCGACGAGGACTGACCACCCGGCGACCGATGTCCCAATGTCTTTTACAAAGAGACACGTGTCTTTAAGTATGAGACATTGGGACACGACCGCCGGAGGCCCGCCATGCTGTTCCAGCTGCCACCGCTCGACGACCGCGACCGTCAAGTGATCGAAGAGATCGACCGCTTCCGGGTGGACATGCGCTTCTCGCTGCGCGAACCGAAGCGGTGGGACGGCCAGCTGCGCCGCAACCTGCTCGCGAAGGCGATCCAGGGCAGCAACAGCATCGAGGGCTACGACATCAGCGACGACGACGCCGTCGCGGCGGTCGACGAGGAGGAGCCCCTCACCGCGAGCGAGGCGACCTGGGCGGAGATCCAGGGCTACCGCTCCGCGATGAGCTACGTGCTCCAGCTCGCCGACGATCCGGACTTCACCCTCGACCAGTCACTGATCAAGAGCCTGCAGTACATGATGCTGGGGCACGACCTCAGCAAGAGCCCTGGCCGCTACCGCCAGAAGTCGATCTACGTCGTGGACGAGGCCCGCGACATCGTCGTCTACGAGGGACCCGACCACGCGCAGGTGCCGGGGCTGATGTCCGAGTTCGTCGCCTCGCTCGACCGGGACGAGGCCGCCCCCGGCTACGTCCGCGCCGCCCTCGCCCACCTCAACCTGGTCATGATCCATCCGTTCCGGGACGGCAACGGCCGCATGGCGCGCTGCCTGCAGACCCTCATCCTGGCCCGCGACAAGATCGTCGCCCCGCAGTTCAGCAGCATCGAGGAGTTCCTCGGGCACAACACGCCCGCCTACTACGCCGTTCTCGCCGAGGTCGGTGCCGGTTCGTGGAACCCGGGCAACGACACGACGCCCTGGGTCAAGTTCATCCTCAAGGCCCACCACATCCAGGCGCAGACAGTGGTCAACCGACTGAACGAGGCCGCGACGCTGTGGTCCGAACTGGACGAGATCGCCGCGCGCGGCGGCCTACCGCAGCGGTGCGTCCCCGCGCTGTTCGACGCGGTCACGGGCCTGCGCCTGCGGCGTTCCGGTTACATGAAGCTGGCCAGCGTCGAGGATCGGACGGCAACCCGGGACCTCCAGGCCATGGTTGACGCCGATCTCCTCGTCGCCAGGGGTGAACGGCGCGCGCGGACCTACTCCGCCGCCGAGGCACTACGCCTGCTCAGGAACCAGGTCAAGGCGATGAGACGACGGGTGATCGACCCGTATGAGAACTGAGCGCCCCGGGGAACCGGGGCGCTCACGTCACTTCAGCTGACCCGCCTTGAGCCGCTCGGAAGGCCAGGACGGCGCCGTCGGCTTGCCGAGCTGGCTGGTCTCCGGCACCGGGAGCTTGCCGTCCCACAGGTACTCCACCCGCCGCGCGGACCCCTCGGCCCCGGTCGGGTCGACCTTCGGCTCATAGGACAGCTGCTCGGAGTACGCGGGCAGCAACGTCTTCGGGTCGAGGTAGAACACCATCTCGGTCGTGCCGGAGCTGTTGCCCATGGGGTAGTACGGGTGGTCGTCGAAGGACAGCTTCGTCTGCTGGAACGCCCAGATGAAGATCTGCGACCCCGCCCGCCCGCTGCTGGTCTCGACCACGTTGAACGCCACGGGGAAGCGGACGTACTGCTTGCCCTCGCGGGAGACCATGGTGGGCTTGCCCGGGTTGAGGAAGCCTTCCGCCTTGTTCAGGTACGCCAGGAAGGCCTGCGCCTGCGTCTCGTTCATGCCACCGGGGATCAGGCCGTTGCCGATCTTGCCGCCCATTTCCACCCCCTTGATGGGGTCGCACGGCCCGGCCTCGGCGATGGCGCCGTCGTAGCGGACCCGGCGCTTGGCGCCGTCGACGCAGGCGTTGGTGTCGTCGAGGAAGTTCATCTTGCGCTGCTTGTAGTCGAAGCCGCCCTCGACGATCTTGCCTTCGTAGGGCTGTCCCGCCAGGTACGGCCCGATCCGGCTGAGCGCGATCGAGTCGATCCGGGTGTGCACCACCGGCTGGGTCAGCTGCGCCATGATCGTGTCGTCGAGCAGCTTCTTCGGGTCCGTCTTGGCGATGTCGGCCTCGGTCAGCTCCTTCTTGCCCTTGCCGCCCTCAGCCTGCGAGGCGCCGGGCTTCTCCGCTCCACCGCCGCTGAGCAGCGCCCAGCCACCGATGCCGAGGCCGGCCACGAGCACGACCACCAACGACACGATCAGGGCCGTCCGGCCACGCCGCGGTTGAGGAGGCGGCGGCTGTGGTGGGTACTGCTGCGGGTACGGGTAGGGCTGTTGGGGCTGGTAGGGCCCTTGCGGGCCGGGCTGTCCGTGCCATCCAGGACCAGGAGGTGCGGTCATGGGCCGGATTGTCACACCGGCACCACTCGAACGGCCCAGGCTTCAGCACAGCGTGAAGGAGCTCGCCACATCGCTCTCTCACACCGGCGCCCCTGGACGGGCTCCGCTCCAGAACAGGGTGAAGGCCCGCCACCCCGGATCGGGGCGACGGGCCTTCGAGGAGCGAGGACCTACTGGACCGCGAAACCGACGCGGCGAACGTCGGCCGCACCGATCTCGATGTAGGACACCTTGTTCGCCGGGATGATGAAGCGCTTGCCCTTGTCGTCGGTCAGGGACAGCACCCCGCCCTCCCTGCGAAGCGAGTCGGCGACCAGCTCCTCGACCTCGTCCTGAGACAACGCGCTTGAGACGACCAGCTCACGCGGGCTGTACTCGACGCCGATCTTGACCTCCACGCCGACCTCCGTGCTGAAAAGTCCGAATAAGAGACGGTTCCCAGGCTAGTCCAGGGTGTGCCCGCTCCACCTCGGCACCACCCCGCTTGCGCTGAGGGCGGAATCGGGAATCAGCCGAGACCGAGCGCCTGCATCCGCTGACCGTGGTTGTTCTGCAGCCTGCGGATCAGCGTGCCGATGCCGGAGAGGTCACCGGTACCCCTGATGATCAGCTCGGCGAGACCGTCGCGCTCGGCGGCGACGTGCTGGGCCTGCGTCACGGCCTCGCCGAGCAGGCGGCGGCCCCACAGGGCGAGCCGGTCGCGGACCTTGCGGTCGGCCTCACAGGCGGCCAGGACCTCGCGCTCGGCGAAGGCGGAGTGGCCGGTGTCGGCCAGCACGTCCAGCACCAGCTGCTTGGCCGCCGGGTCCAGCCACTCGGCGATCTCGCGGTAGAAGTCCGAGGCCAGCCCGTCGCCCACGTAGGCCTTGACCAGCGACTCCAGCCAGGAACGCGGGGCGGTGGAGGCGTGGAAGGCATCCAGCGGGGCCTGGAACGGCGCCATGACCTCCTCGACGCGCAGGCCGCGCCGGGCGAGGAACTGCTCGAGCTGGCGGTAGTGACCCATCTCCGCGCCCGCCATCCCGGCCAGCGCGGCGCGCCCGGCCAGCGTCGGGGCGCTGCGCGCGTCCTCGGCCATCCGGTCGAAGGCCGAGAGCTCGCCGTAGGCCAGCACGCCGATCAGGTCCACGACACCGGCTTCGAGGGGCTCGGTGTCCGATTTCTGCAGGTCCGCCTCGGTCATGGTGAGGAGCGTATCGGGCAACGCGGATCACACCCGGATGGCTGAGCACCCGTGACCGGAGCGTGAGACACGTCCTAACGGTGTGCGCACAGCGCTGGTCGTCTGGCATTTCCCGGGTAGACTCCCCACCCAGACGCACGACGACTGTCCGAGCGAAGCCGCCGGTGATGAGTTCATCGCCCGCTCGCCGGGCCGCGTCGGCGACAAGGTGGCGGAACGAACCGTCACCGCGACAAGGGCGCGCGTATCGCCTCGTCAAGCCCTCCCGCGCGGGAGGTCCACCCCAGTGGACGCCACGCCGCGGTCGAGCGCCGCTCCATGGCATGCGCGCAAGGCACGAGAGAGGCGATCACTCTGACCGTCAGCAGCGACACCAAGACCGGCACCACCGAGAACGACGACTCCGTCGAGGCCATCGTGGCCGAGGAGCTCGCCGAGGCCCACCCCCTCCGAGCAGCGGCGACCGTGGTCGAGGACGCCCCGACCTTCGCCGAGCTCGGCGTGCACGACAAGATCGTCAAGGCGCTCACCGAGGCGGGCATCGAGCGCACCTTCGCCATCCAGAAGCTGACGCTGCCGCTGGCCCTGGCCGGCGAGGACGTCATCGGCCAGGCGCGCACCGGCACCGGCAAGACCCTGGGCTTCGGCGTTCCCGCGCTGCAGCGCCTCGAACTGCCGGGCGACGGCACGCCGCAGGTGCTCGTGGTCGTTCCGACCCGCGAGCTGTGCCTGCAGGTCACCGCCGACCTCAAGGACGCGGGCAAGTACCTCAAGGCGCGCGTGCTCCCCGTCTACGGCGGGCGCCCGTACGAGCCGCAGATCGCCGCGTTGCGCAAGGGCGTCGACGTGGTCATCGGCACCCCCGGCCGCCTGCTGGACCTGGCCGAGCAGCGCCACCTGGTGCTGGGCAAGGTCCGCACCCTGGTGCTGGACGAGGCCGACGAGATGCTCGACCTCGGCTTCCTCCCGGACATCGAGCGCGTGCTGCGGATGGTCCCGGACAAGCGCCAGACCATGCTCTTCTCGGCGACCATGCCGGGCCCGATCATCACGCTGGCCAGGACCTTCCTCACCCAGCCCACGCACATCCGGGCCGAGGAGGTGGACGCCAGCGCCGTGCACGAGCGCACCTCGCAGTTCGTCTACCGCGCGCACTCCCTCGACAAGGTCGAGGTCGTCTCCCGGGTGCTGCAGGCCGACGGCCGCTCGCTCACGATGATCTTCACCAGGACCAAGCGCACCGCGCAGAAGCTCGCCGACGACCTCGCCGAGCGCGGGTTCGCGGTGGCCCCGGTGCACGGTGACCTCGGCCAGGGCGCCAGGGAGCAGGCGCTGCGCGCGTTCCGCTCCGGCAAGGTGGACGTGCTCGTCTGCACCGATGTCGCCGCGCGCGGCATCGACGTCGAGGGCGTCACGCACGTGATCAACTACCAGTGCCCCGAGGACGAGAAGACCTACGTCCACCGGATCGGCCGCACCGGCCGCGCCGGGCGCACCGGCGTCGCGGTCACGCTGGTCGACTGGGACGAGGAGCCCCGCTGGAAGTCCATCAGCGAGGCGCTCGACCTGGGCAAGCCGGAGCCGGTGGAGACCTACTCCACCTCCGACCACCTGTTCAGCGATCTGGGCATCCCGACCGGCATCACCGGCAGGCTCCCGCTGGGCCAGCGCACCCGCGAGGGCCTGGCCGCCGAGGAGCTGGACGAGGAGCCGCGCCGCGGCCGGGGCGCCAAGCGGGCAGGCGAGCGCGGCGGCGAGGCGAAGGCCAAGCCGAAGCGCGAGCGCGTCCGCAAGCGCACCAGGGGCGGTAGCGCCGGGGACGGCGCGAGCGACGAGGGCGGCGACGCCAAGGCGTGCACCGCCGAGACCCCGGCCGCCACCGCGGAGACCGGTGACGAGACCCGTCCCACCACCCCGCGCAGGCGCAGGCGCCGGACCAGGGCCGCCGGCGCTGGTGCCGAGGGCGGACAGGCCACCGACGGGGGCCAGGAGCCGGTGGCCGCACGCGCCCAGGAAGATGGGGACAGCAGCGCGACCGAGCGCCCGGCCCGGCGTCGGCGCAGGCGTCGCGCTGGTGTTGACGCGGGCGGCGAGCAGGCCGTGGCGGCGAGCGGCGAGGAGTGATGCGGGTGACGGGCTCTGGGCAGCACGGCGAGCAGGACCAGCCGACCAGCCACGATCCGGAGCCCGTCCTCCCCGTCCCTTCGGAGGTTCCCCCCTCGGACGTTCCCCCTTCGGACACGGCCTCGTCAGGCCCGGTACCGACGGACGCGGCGAACACCAGCGCAGCATCATCCGGAGCAGCACCGTCCAGCGCAGCACCGCCCCGCGCGGCGCCCGCTGACAGCGATCCCGCTGACGTGGCGGACGCGGACACGCCGCCGATGGGCATCGCGGCCGCGAACGCCGGAGCAGCGACAACGGCCGTGACCTCGGACCCGTGGCACGACCACCAGGCCGTCGCCGTGGCCACCGAGCCGGTCGTCGAGCAGCGCCCGTTGGTGCCAACGCGCTCCTTCCACCGCAAGACCGACTACGTGGTCGCGGCGCTGATCGCGATCACCGCCCTGGTCGTGGCGTTCATCGTCCAGCGCACCGGTGACGCGGCCGCGACGGTCTCGCGGACCAGCGCGCAGCCGATGACCCAGCTGCCCCAGCCCACCGCGCTGCCGCCGTCCTTCGCCGAGGTCTGGCGGGCGCCGAGCTCGGCGACCTTCACCCCGGTCGTCGCCGGACCCGCCGTGGTGACCGGCGAGGGCGGCGAGATGGCCGGGCGCGACCCGCTGACCGGCGAGAAGAAGTGGTCCTACACGCGCGACCTGCCGCTGTGCACGGTCGGCATGTCGTGGGGCCAGGCGTTCGCGGTGTACACGAAGCCCGGCTGGACCGGCGGCAACGGCCCGCAGCAGGGCAACTGCAGCGAGATCACCGGCGTGGACGCGGCGACCGGGAAGCGGGTGCTCGCCCGCAACGGCAACGCCCCGAGCGGCACCCGGCTGCTCAGCGACGGCACGCACCTGGTGATGACCGGGAAGCGGCTGATCGAGGTGGTGCGCTTCGACCTGGTCAAGACGCTGGAGTACGGCAAGGTCGAGGCCGAGATCCAGCCCAACAAGCAGCCGAGGACGAACTGCGAGTTCGGCTCCATCGCGCTGGGTGGAAGCAGGCTCGGCGTGATCGAGCGCTGCCCCGACGACGTCAGCGACCGGCTGACGATGCAGAAGCCCAACCCCAAGGACTGGGACGGCCCCGAGGTCGCCTTCAGCACCGTGCTCAACGGGCGGGGCGCGCGCCTGGTCGCGATCACCGAGGACCGCACGGTGATCGCCCTGCCCGGTCCCCCGCGCCTGGTCACCTACGACGTCAACGGCAGCCAGATCGACGAGCAGGCGCTGTCCATCCCGGACTCCGACCTGGCGGGCGATCCGCCGGGGCAGGTGCCGCAGGTGGTCGAGGGCAGCTCGAACTCGTACTGGTTCACCGGTTCCAAGCTGGTCGCGCTGTCCACGAAGGAGCTTCGTCCACAGTGGACGGTTGACGGCGTCGTCGGTTCTCCGACGCTGTTCTCCGGCAGGCTCGTGGTCCCGGTGCGGGACGGACTGCTGGTGCTGGACGCGGTGAGCGGCGCGCGGATCGGGTCGGTCCCGGTGCGCCGCGACGAGCCCGGCCCGGTCGCGCTGGCGACGGCCGGCCCGGTGATCCTCGAACAGCGCGCCGGGACTCTCGTCGCGTTGCGGTGATTCCCAAGGCGGTCTGGGAGAGAATCACGGGGTGACCGTGCCGTTCCCGTCTCCGCTCACCCCGCACCGCGGGGCCAGGGTCGAGCTGCCCAGCCGCTACGGCCCGATCGCCGCGCTCAGGGCCGAGCCCGATCCCGAAGCGGATCTGGGCGCCGTCGCCGTGCTCGTGCCCGGCTACCCGGGGTCCAAGGAGGACTTCGCGCCGCTGCTCGACCCGATCTCCGACGCGGGCTTCGACGTCATCGCGATCGACCTGCCCGGGCTGAACGAGTCCGGCGGCCCCGAGGACGAGGCGGCCTACCGCCCCGGCGCGCTCGGCGAGGTGGTCGCCGAGCTGGTCAACGACCTCGGTGCCGGTGAGCGCGCGCCGGTGCTGCTGCTCGGGCACTCCTTCGGCGGGCTGGTGACGCGGGCCGCGGTGCTCGCGGGCGCGCGCGTCGCCGGGCTGACGCTGCTGTGCTCCGGGCCGAGCGAGCTGCCGGACGGCGACCGCAGGCAGGCGATCATCGAGGGCGAGCCGATCCTGCGCGCCAAGGGCATGGCCGCCGCGCAGGAGCTGCGCGAGGCCCGCGACGCGCGCAGGCCGGGCTGGGCGCACGTGCCGCAGCGGCTCAAGGAGTTCTACCGCAGCCGCTTCCTGGCGTCGAAGCCCGCCGGGCTGCTCGGCATGGCGGACGGCCTGCGCTACGAGCCCGACCTGGTGCCCAAGCTCGGCGTCGTGCTCCAGTCGACCGGAACGCCCAGCCTGGTGGTCTGCGGCGAGGGCGACGACGTGTGGCCGGTGAGCGCGCAGCGCGACATGGCCGAACGCCTCGACGCCGACTTCGCGGTGCTCGCGGGCGCCGGGCACTCCCCCAACGTGGAGAACCCCGAAGCCCTGCTCGCCACGCTCCTGCCCACCTGGCGCGCCTGGCTCACCGAGAAGTCCGCCTAGCCCGAGGGTTCACCAGTCTTCAAGGACGACGAACCCCCACCTGAACCATCGCCAACCACCACGAACCCGGCGTGGCTCGCGGCTACACCGACGGCCGCGCCAGGGGTTTGCGGGTCGTGAAGACCGCACCACCCGCTGGGACCGCGGGAGGAGCGGTCAGGACCACCACCAGAACCAGAGGGTGGCGCCGGCGATCACGTAGACGCCGAACACCATGGCCAGCCCAACCCGGCCGGGCTCGTGGTCTGAGCGCTGCTGGAGCACCACCATCACGGCCCCGACCACCAGGTGGCCGATCACCTCGGCGATGCCCGGCCCGGGGATGCCGGTCACGCCCGCGTAGATCTGGGCGAGCACCATGCCCACCGCCAGCAGCACCATCCCGGCGGCGAGCGAGCCCGCCATCCCGCTGATCAGGCGGCGGACCAGCGAGTTGCGGCGGCCGATCGCGGGGCTCACGGCGCCAGCGTCGCCCACGGCTCCACCTCCGGCGCGGCGGCCTGACCCTCCGGGCACAGCCTGCGGAAGTCGCACCACGTGCACTGCCTGCCGGTCGTCGGCGGGAACAGCACGTCCCGGTCCCCGCCCGCCGTGAGGGTGTCGGTGGCGAGCGCGAGGTCCTCGGCGGCCTCCTCCGCGCGGCTGAGGTGCCTGCCGAGCGAGTCCTCGGTGTGCTCCCAGACCGCGACCTCGCCGGAGGGCAGGTGGTGCAGCTCGACCCTGCGGCACGGGCGGCGCAGCGTGCGGCGCGCGGCGATGGCGTAGAGCGCGAGCGCCTGCGAGCCGCGAGCGTCGTCGACGCCCAGTGCGTGCCTGCCGGTCTTGTAGTCGACGATCACCAGTTCGCCGTCGCGCAGGTCGATGCGGTCGACCCGGCCCTCAGCGACGATCTTCTCCGTCGGCGTGGAGACCCAGCGCTCCAGGCCGATCGGCTCCAGCTCCTTCGGCAGCCCGCGCACGTAGTCGGCGACCCACTGCTTGGCGCGGTCGCGGTAGACCTCGGCCTGCTCGGCGTCGCGGAAGCCGTCGCTCTTCCAGCACCTGCGCACCAGGTCAGCGGCCTGTTCCTCGCTGCGGCGCTCCTGCGGCAGGTCGAAGTACCCCTTCAGCGCGTTGTGCACCACCGCGCCCAGCGTGCTGCTCGCCCACGGCCCGCCGCGCTTGGGCGCGGGCCGGTCGAGGTAGGCCATCCGGTACCGGCGAGGGCAGTCGCTCCAGGTCGCCAGCTTGGCAGGCGTCACCTTCACCAGCCTGCGCGGCATCCCTCCGAGGTCAAGACCCAGCTGCCCGTCCACGCGCCCCACGGTACTCAGGACAGCTGTCGCTCCCACACCGGGCAGGAACCGGGCTTGGCGCGCGCCACCAACGCCTCGAACTGCTCGGGGTCGGTGGTCTCCTGGCCGAGCCGGATCGTCTTGTTCGTCCCGTGGTAGTCGCTGGAGCCGGTCATCACCAGGTCCAGCCGCGCGGCCAGCTCCCGCAGCTCGGCGCGGGTCGGCTCGTCGTGGTTGGGGTGGTCGACCTCCACGCCGGAGAGGCCGAGCGCGGCGAGGTCGGCGACGACCTCGGGCGTGACGACCGGTCCGCGTGCCCTGGCGAAGGGGTGCGCGAGCACGGTCACCCCTCCGGCGTCGGCGATCATCGCGATGGCCCGCTCGACGGGGGTGTCGGTGCGCGGCAGCAGGTAGGAGCCACCGCTGCCCAGGAACCGGGCGAACGCCTCGTCGACCGAGCCGACCACGCCCGCCCGCATCAGCGCCTGAGCCAGGTGGGGCCGCCCGGCGGGCGCGTCCGGGGACAGCCCGGCCATCAGGTCGTCCGGGTCGACCGGGAAGCCGTCGGCGGCCATCCGCGCGGCCATCCGGTGCAGCCGCACCCTGCGCTCCGCCCGCAGCCGCGCCTGTTCGGCGACCAGCGGTTCGGACGCGGGATCGAACAGGTAGGCGAGCAGGTGCACGGTGACGGTCCCGCCGACGCCGTCCGAGGACTCGCAGGACAGCTCGGCGCCGGGCAGCATCCGCATCCCCGGCGGCAGCGCGTCCATCGCCTCGGACCACCCGGCGGTGGTGTCGTGGTCGGTCACCGCGATGACGTCGAGCCCGGCCAGCTCGGCCGCCTTGATCAACCCGGCGGGCGAGTCGGTGCCGTCGGAGGCCGTGGAGTGGGTATGCAAGTCGATCCGCACCCCTGAAGTCTGCTCCACGGGTGCGGAAAACACAGAACCCCCCGGCCAGGCGCCTGCCTGGCGGAGGGCTCCACGGCTGACCACCAACCCCGTGCGATCAGCCGTTGTCGTGCGCGTTCAGAGGAGGGTCATCCGGTGGCTCGCTTGCTCAGCGCGGCCTTCTTCTTGGCTTGCATCATCGAGAACCGCTCGGCCTGGGCCTTCTTGTCGCCGAAGACCAGCTCGGAGATGGCGTCGTAGACGTCCTCCGGGCAAGGCAGGTACTCGATCCGGTTGAGCGCCTGGATCTGACCCGCCGACTCGACGACGATCGTGCCGTAACCCCACATGCGACCGCTGATGCTGCGCTCGTAGGTGAGGTCGGTGACCTTGCCGATCGGCATCATCGCCACCTTGGTGGTGAAGACGCCGTTGGTGAGCATGAAGCGCTTGTCGGTGACGACGATGCGCTCCACCCACCACTCGATGACGAAGTAGGCGAAGCGAAGAAGAACGAACAGGGCGGCGTACCAGAGGATGTTCTGGACGAGCCACTGACCCGCCGGGAGCAGGTACGAGATCATCACGGCGCCCGCGAGCAGCGCGATGGTCTCGAAGATGTCCCACAGCAGGGTGGCCCAGTGCCGGCGCACCCTGATGATCCGTCGCTCGGTCTCGAGCAGGTACTCGTCGGGATCGCGAGGTGCGAACACGGTCTCACCGCCCTGTCGGTGTCATCAGACGAACAACGACCTGACGAACGTGATGATCGCCTGAGCCGCGTCCCGCAGTCTGCCCAGAATCCCGTTCACAGCGCCCGCGGCCTGATCCGGTGCGGTGAACACAAGGAACAGGACCAGCGCAATGCCAGCAAAGGTGAGGATCTTCTTGATGTTCACGTTGTCCAACCCCGTCCGCTAACGGCCTTGTTGGCGCCTGCGGAACCGTTGTACCGCACTCCGCCGCGCTTCGGCAGATTTGTACCGCACTTGGCTGAGTGCGAGTGCCAACTGCCTCGCCAAGACTACTGTCCGTGTTCGCGCCTGGCGATCGCGAATCTTCGATCCAGGGCGTCGGGGGAATCACAGTCCGCTCCCCGGATCGACTCCGGGCGATCCGCCGTTCGAACGACCCCGGTCGGGGCAGGTGGAGGCCGAGGGGAACGACGTCACGGCCGCCGCCGGAGAGCCGCTGAAAGCGATGGGGCTGGTTGTGACCGTCGGCGACTTGATCGGTTCTGTCGTCCGGTCGGCTGAACGCGGGTCGTACGAGATCTACGACCACGCCCGTCGTCCGGTCGGCGGAGGACAGCCGGCGCGGGACGGGGCGGCCACGAAGGCGCGGATCGATGGTGTGATCTTTGCCGCACACGATCAGGACGGAACGCTCACCGAGGGCCTCGGCGGGGCCTTCCAGGGCCCGGGCACAGTGCCCCAAATCACCAAGAATCGCCCGGCACGGTGACTTCAGGCACTAGAGCCACTCGACCCACTGCCCGTGCATACCGCTCCTGGCCACGGGACGAAGCTCTGACCTGCCCTTTTCCCAGCGACCGATGCTGACGACGTTGTGCGCCGGACCGTCGAGCACGAGGTCCTCACGCTCCGGAAGCACCAGGTTCAGGCAAGCGCCAAAGGGCTCCTGCGCCACCCACCAGAGCGTCCGGGACTCCGACAGCGCCCGGACCGCTTCCACGTAGTCCGCGCGCCGCGACTCGTCCACGTACGCCAGCAGGTTGCTGTTGAAGACCACCAGCGGCAGGTCGGCGGGCACGCGAGCGGCGGCCGCGTGCAGGTCGTCGACGGCGTCCCCGGCGACCAGCACGGGCGGGTCGGCCTTCACCTCCTCGGCGGCCAGCCGCAGGAAGCTGAGCCTGCGCGGCTGGTCCGGCCACACGCACGCCTCCAGCCAGCTCAGCTGCTCCTCGTCGGCGACGTCGACCGGGGTGAGGTCGAGCCCGACCTTCGCGTCGATGGCGGGGGCCTTGGCCCTGGTCCTGCCCTGCTCCCTGCGGACCGCCGTGTCCAGCACCAGCCGCGCCTTCTTGCGGCCGGTGTTCACGTCGGTGCCGTCCGGGAGGCGGTGGCGGTAGCCGTAGCGGTCCATGCCCAGCAGCAGCCCCGCGCTCGCGCCGACCTCCAGCAGACCGAGCGGGGCCTTGCCCACCTGAGCGGCGATGAGCGAGAGCACCGGGTACAGCACGGCGGCGCGCCGGACCTCGTTGGTCTGCGTGGTCCGCGAGGAGATCAGCTCGCGCATCTTGTCCGCGCGGCCGAGCACGAAGTCCCGGAACTCCGGCCACGCCGCCTCGTCGACGCCGTCGTGACCGCCGACCGAGGGGTAGTAGCGGGTCAGCGGGTGCCACGGCTCGGCGAACAGTGCGCGCTGGGCGGCGGCGAAGAACAGCGTCGGCACGGCGAAGTTGGCCGAGGTCGCGGTCAGCAGATCAGCGACCTCGGCGTCCTCGGCGACGCCGAGCGCGAACCGTTCGTAGAGCGGGGAGTTGCCCGCGGCCTCCTGCTCGGCGAACCGGTGGAACCGCTGGCGGACGGTGTCGAGCTGGGAGGTCATCGCTTGCTCCTACGAGAGCTTCGGCTCGGGGCGACCGGGCTGCTCGCCACCGCGCGCGAGCCCGTAGGACTTCTTCGGCACCATGACCTTGCGGCGGAACACGCAGACGACGGTGCCGTCCTGCTTGTAGCCGCGGGTCTCCACGTAGACAACCCCACGGTCGTCCTTGGACTTCGACGGGGTCTTGTCGAGCACCTCGGTCTCGCCGTAGATCGTGTCGCCGTGGAAGGTCGGCTTGACGTGCTTGAGCGACTCGACCTCGAGGTTGGCGATGGCCTTCCCGGAGACGTCGGGCACGGACATGCCCAGCAGCAGCGAGTAGATGTAGTTGCCGACAACGACGTTCTTGCCGAAGTCGGTGGTCTCCCCCGCGTAGTGCGCGTCCATGTGCAGCGGGTGGTGGTTCATCGTGAGCAGGCAGAACAGGTGGTCGTCGTACTCGGTGACCGTCTTGCCGGGCCAGTGCTTGTAGACAGCTCCGACCTCGAACTCCTCGAAGTAGCGCCCGAACTGCACAGCGACCTCCCGGGTGTGTTGGATCATGGTGCCCGCGAGGGACAGTCTCACCCCCGGACGGGTACCCTCGACAACTGGTCTGTGAGCGACTCCACCGTTCACCGGCTCCGGCATAAGGAGGTGGGACGCTGATGAGTGCAGACAGCACGCCTCCCAGTACCGGCTCGCGTCCCCGCCGCCGGACCACCATCCTCGGATAGGTCGGCCCGTCCGCACCCGGACTGGCCGGGACGCGCACCCCAGAGTCGGAACCGCTCGCGCTGAGCGGGTTTTCCGGCATCTCGTAACGCATTTCGCCGCGCGAACTCTCGGGAGCCCGTCATGCCTGGTTTGCCCACGCTCGGCCGCAAGGGCCGCACAACTCGAAACGGTCGAGGGATGACTCCGATTCCGGTCCCGCTTTCGGCGTACGTGGTCGACTGCGGCGTATACGTCGACGGCAAGCGCCTTCCCGGGCGGTGGACGCACCTCGCCGCGATCGAGGAGGTGCGGCAGCGGCAGAACGGCTTCGTCTGGATCGGCCTGCACGAGCCGGACGAGGAGCAGATCCAGAGCATCGCCGACACCTTCGGCCTGCACGAGCTGGCGGTGGAGGACGCGGTGCACGCGCACCAGCGGCCGAAGCTCGAACGCTACGACGACATGCTGTTCATGGTGCTCAAGACGGTGCGCTACGTGGCGCACGAGTCACCGGAGACGGCCAACGAGATCGTCGAGAGCGGCGAGATCATGGTCTTCGTCGGCCGCGACTACGTGATCACGGTGCGGCACGGCAAGCACGCGGGCCTCGCGACGCTGCGGCACCTGCTGGAGGAGGACCCGGAGAAGCTCGCGCTCGGGCCCGCCGCGGTGCTCTACCAGATCGCCGACCACGTCGTTGACCGCTACCTGGAGGTGACCAGCGCGGTCGAGGACGACATCGACCAGATGGAGGTCGCCGTCTTCGACCCGCGCAGCGACGTGGACCCCGAGCAGATCTACCTGATGAAGCGCGAGGTCATGGAGCTGCGCAGGGCGGTGGGCCCGCTGGCCACCCCGTTGCGCAGGCTCGCGGAGGGCTACATCCCGCTGGTGCCGGAGCAGGTGCGCTCCTACTTCCGCGACGTCGACGACCACCTCACGACCGTGCACGACCGCGTCGTGGCCTTCGACGAGCTGCTGACCACGCTGATCGACGCGGTGCTCGCCAAGATCACGCTCCGGCAGAACAACGACATGCGCAAGATCTCCGCGTGGGTCGCGATCATCTCGGTGCCGACCATGGTCGCCGGGATCTACGGCATGAACTTCGAGTTCATGCCGGAACTGAAGTGGGCCTTCGGGTATCCGATGGTCCTGTGCGTCATCGTCATCGCCTGCGTCGTGGTGTACCGGATCTTCCGGCGCAACCGCTGGCTCTAGTGCCGTTGGGAGGTTCCCCATGCTCCGGATGCTGCGCAGCCTGCGCGCCTGGATCCTGGTCGTCGCGGTCGCCTGGATCGCCACCATCACCACGTTGATCATGAGCAAACCCGAGGACGGGGCGCCTTCGGCCGACGTCCTGGCCACGCAGATCGCCGACGCGCTGCGTGCCCAGGACGCCGACCGCCTGGCCCAGCTCGTGTCCTTGGACGCGGGCGGTGACGAGGTCGCGCGCGTGACCGTCGCCAACTTCGGCACCGTGGACACGCAGCTGATCACCTCGCACCTGGAGCGGCTCAACGGCGTCCAGGTGGTCGTGGACTACGTGCGCCCCAACGGTGAACGCGGCGCGCTGCGGTTGCCCGCAGTGGTCAGCGCCGGGCGGTGGAAGGTCACGCCCGTCGCCACGCCCTGAACGTTCTGGTGAGCACGGCCGCCGCAGCAGCGCGGACTGGGCGAGGTTGGTCAGCTGGTGCAGGCCGATTCCGGTCGGCACCGTCTGGAACAACGGCGTACGCCTGTTGTCGGTGCTCGTGGAAACCGGATTCGCCGCGCTGACCATTGAGGGTGTCGCGAGCAGTGCGGGCGGCGGCAGACCCACGATCTACCGCTGCTGGGCGAGTCGGGAGGACCTCGTGGTGGACGCGCTCACCGCGACAGTGCCCATTGCGTCCACTGTGGACGCTGGGGATCTGTTGGCGGTCATAGCTTCCACGGTTCGCGCCGCGATCGACGGCCTCGGCGGCTCGGAACTGGGCGGAGCGGTCGTCGGCGTGCTCGCCTGACGGAGAGCACCTGCCCGTGCTCTCCTCGCGATTCTGACGAATGGTGCGCAACACCGAGCGGAGCAGCCGCTGCCTTTCGCGCATCCTGACCGCGGCTGGTCAGGCGCTGTGGGCGTGCTCGCGCGCCGGGGTCTCGGCGTGGCCGGTGAACAAGCCGATGACAGCGCCCATCACCGCGCGGAGGAGGAAGCTCGCCGTGCGCGGAGTGGTGGTCGTGGTCCCGTTGGGGGTCATCGCTGCATGCCTTGTCTGCTCGTTCGTGGGTGCCGATGTGATCATCGGCCTACCCGGTTCTCGCGGCGCCAAACCCGGTCGTTACCAGCTCGGAAGCGGCTTCATCCGGTCAGGCGTGAATCCGATTGTGCTGGTAACGAAGCCGGGTCCGCGAACGAATTTCCCTGTCGCGTCCACTGTGGACAATGATCTTCAGTCCTCCGTGGGGTGTGTCACGAGTCTCCAGCTGACCGAGCTGACGCCCGGGCGCAGGCTCAGCGCGCTCACCGCGCGCTCCAGCTTCCCGCCGCCCACTCCCCTGCCGAGCACGCGCGCGGTCACCTCGACGCGGTCCTGCGCGAGATCGGTGCTGCTCAGAGCCCTGAGCTGGAAGCCGCCGTCGGCGACGGAGCTGACGACGAGCGCGCGGACGTGGGCCTCGTCGGCGTCCCGGCAGACGGCGCGCAGGTCGTAGTCGGTCTCGGCGACGGCGGGGTCGGCGGTCCGGCCGTCGACGAGGCGGCCGAGCGGGCGCAGGCCCACGTTGGCGATGACGATCACCACGGCTCCGGCGGCGGCGACGCCGTAGTGACCCCCGCCGCACATGAGCCCGACACCGGCGGTGCCCCAGATGGTCGCGGCGGTGTTGATGCCGCGCAGGTTGCCGCCGTCGCGGATGATCACCCCGGCGCCGAGGAAGCCGACTCCCGAGACGATGTACGACGCGATCCGGGTCGTGCTGCCGCCGTCCGGGGTGAGCACGCTGAACAACTCGAACAGCGCGGCGCCCACGCAGACGAGCGCGTTGGTGCGCAGTCCGGCCGTGCGCGCCCGCCACTGGCGTTCGAGTCCGACCAGCGCACCGAAGGACGCCGCGCACAGCAGACGGAGCCCGATTTCCCACCAGGTCATGACCGACTCCTCAAGAAATGCCGCAGCCGACCTTTCGGCGAATACGGCCAGCGGCCAGCACCGAATGTCCGACGCGGGAAAGATGTGCTTCTCGCTCAGCGCAGCCGGGCCACCGCATGGCCTGCTAGCAGCGCGAACGCGTGAAAGAAAAGGGCGCTTGGTCAGCCCTGGCGACCACTGGGGGGATCGCACGGATTCACACTCACAGCGACCACCTCCCCAGCGCGCAGCACAAAACTCGAACGCACGAAAGGCTACTCCGGCGCTTCGTGGAAAAGAAACCCCTCAGAGCCAGTGACGCTCGTCCCAGGTGAACGGGTCGCCGTGGCCGACGCCGGTGCCCAGGTGCAGCGAGATGCCCGCCGGCCACAACCGCAGCAACAGGTCGAAGTGGTACGGATCGGCCGGGTCGTTGGCGCGGCGCGGCTCGAACACCAGCAGCGCGAGCGGGGCGTCCTTCGTCGCCCTGGCCGCCGCCGCGGCGACAACCGCCCTGCCGCGAGCGCGTTCCCTCGGCGGCGCGTACTGCCACACCACCGAGTGCCACACGACCGTGACCACGCCGGTGGCGTCCTTGGCGAGCTGGGTGCGCAACCACTCCGAGCCCTCGGCGCGGTGCACCGGCACGGGGTCCGCCGTCGCGAGGTCGATCGCGCCCTGCAAGCGCTGGTAGCGGTCCACCTGGTCCGGCCAGACGAAGGAGGACAGGTGCCTGCGGCCGTCCTCGGTGGTCGCGTCGACCGGGTTCGTGTCGCAGGCGGCGCGTTCGGCCACCGCGAGCGGGACCGCGAGGTTCGCGCGCGGGCGCCCGCTCCAGGAGAGGTCGAGCTGCACGGGGCTCTCGTCGTCACCGAAGCTCGTGCCGTCGTCGAGGCGGTAGCCGAAGCGGTGCGGACGCAGGTTCAGCCCGCCGCTCGCGCCGATCTCCAGCAACCGCACGGGAAACGGCTCGTCCGTGCCCGCGTGCTCGGCGGCGCGCTCCGCCGCGACCAGCAGACCGCCGTAGAGCGCCGCACTGCGCGCGGGCTCGTTGGTCTGCACGGCGGTCGCGCGGATCATCGCGCGCAGCATGTCGGCGTGCTCGTCGAGAACCGGCTCGGCGTCGGCCCAGAGGCGGTCGCTCTCCAGGTGCCCACCGACCGTGGGGTAGTGCTTGGCGAGGCCGGGAGCCTTGCCCTCCAGGACGAGCCGGTGAACGGAACCGGCGAACCGAAGACCGGGGACGGTGCCACCGCGGTCCAGTTCACTGCCGGCCATCACCTTCGTGGTCACGCCGCCGGCAGCGAGGTCGTCTGCCGCCGCGCGCAACAACGTGGCGTTGAGCGGGCTGTGGGTCTGGCAACCGCGGGCCGCATCTCGAAACAGCTCCACGAGCACCTGTGGAACGGTAGTCCGGCAATGGGGTGAAAGCACGCTCCGGTTCGCCGATTCACTCGGCTGCGAGCAAGCTTTACCAGGCGTTCACACACCGTCGACCCGTGACAACGTTGGCCCGGCGAATCCCAGGCGCCACAAGGGCGTTCGCCGTCACGTTCGGGCCAGAGGCGGTGGTGAACCGAGCCCCACCGGACACGACCCGTAGTTGGCAACGACCCCGTGGGCCTTCACCGGGCGCGTCGGTGCTCAGAACCTGGGCACGGCGACGGCGTTGTAGGGGACCGTCGGGCCGGGCTCGGTGCCGAAGCGCGCGTTCGGCAGGTAGAGGCGGTCGCCGAAGGCGGCCACGGTGGTGGGGACGTCGAAGCGCGGGTCGGTGATCTTCTTGTGCAGAGCGCCCTTCGTGCCCGTGTGGTCCAGGCGCACAGCGGTGAGGACGTTGCTCCGGTTCTGCACGACGTAGACGATGTGCTTCTGCCGCAACAGGCCGTCACCGCCGTTGAGCACGACGTCGCCGAGGTCGACCAGCTTGGCGGCGCCGGTGCGCGGGTCCACCCGGTAGAGCTTGCCGGAGGCGCTGTTGACGATGAGCAGGTTCTTGCCGTCGGGCGCGGTCTCGATGCCGTTGGCGTTGAACCCGTCCACCTGAGCCCACTCGCCGCCGAGCGGGATGGCCTCCGCCTTGGCGGGCAACCGACCGTCTCGGCCGAGGGGGAGCTTGTACAGCACGGCCTTCAGCGAATCGGTGACGTACGCGGCGTCCTCGGTGAGCACGACGTCGTTCACGAACCCGCCGCCGAGCGCGTAGCCGGCGAGGGTCGTGCCGGTGCGCGCGTCGAGGACCCGGAGGTCTCCGTTGCGGCCGCCCGCGACGAACAACCGGCCGTGCTTGTCGATCTTCAGACCGACCGCCGGGGTGCCGGGGCCGGTGCTGACCCGGCCGCCCTTGCCGGTGATGAGGTCGATCTTGTGCACCGACCCGTCCCGGAGCGAGCCGAAGTAGGCCGTCGTGGCATCGACGGTGATGCCCTCCGGCTGGAAGTTGTCGGGCAGCTGGAGCGTCGTGGGGAAGAACTGCGCCTGGTGGGCCTGTGCGGGGACAGCCAGCGCGGCAGCGAGGCCGATGGTGGCGACACCAACCATGAACGTGAAGCGACTCGTCATTTCCTCACGTTAGGGATCGCCGTGTGAGATGTGAGTTGCGTCAAGGCGGAGTGCTCCGTTCAGCCCTAGGCTCTGCGTCGTGGTCAAGGTGCTCGTGGTGGCGGACGAGGTCGCTGAACAGCTGTGGACCTCCTACATCCAGCAGATCAAGGTCGATCTGATCCTCGCGGCGGGAGACCTGCCCTACGACTACCTGGAACACCTGAGCAACGCGTTGGACCGGCCGTGCGTCTTCGTGCCCGGTAACCATGACCCCGACCTGACCGGATACACCAACGTGCGAGGTTTGTGGACGAAGAGCGGGATCCCGGCCAGGTGGCCGGGTCCTGCCGGTGGCGTGAACGCCGACGGCAGGGTGGTGGACGCGGCGGGACTGCGGATCGCGGGCATCGGCGGATCGATCCGCTACAACCGGGGGCCGAACCAGTGGACCGAGCGCCAGCAGGCGCGCAGGGTCCGCAGGATGGCCAGGCTCGCGAACTGGCGGCAGCTGCGCGACGGGCGCGGTGTCGACGTCCTGCTCACCCACAGCCCGCCCAAGGACTGCGGCGACCGCGAGGACCCGCCGCACCGGGGCTTCGCCTGCCTGCACGACGCCGTGCGGAGGCTGGGGCCGCCGCTCATGCTGCACGGGCACATCCACCCGCACGGCGAGCCGACACCAGATCGTCAACTGGCGTCAACACGGGTGGTCAACGTCGTCGGATATCACGTCATGGAGATCCCTTCGCGCGGACAGGAGGCAGGAGATGCGCGGTGACACCGGATTCCCACGAGCCGACGCGGAGAACGACTTCATCAGGGCGCGCCGCCGCCAGGTCATGTCGCGGCTGGCGAAGTGGATGCGCCGGGAGCCCGACGACGTCAACATCATGCTCCCCTACGCCGAGGTCATCGCCGCGCTCGGTCAGGAGGGTGAACGGCGGCTCGGGCTCCAGGTGATCCAGGTCGAGTCGATCGTCGGCAGCGTCGACCGCACCCGGGACTTCGACCGGCGCTTCCGCCCCACCTCCGGCCGCACCCGCGAGCGGTGGGAACGGCTCGCGCTGGCGCAGCGGCGCGGCGAGTCCATCCCGCCGATCGACGTCTACCGCGTCGGCGAGCTGCACTTCGTCAAGGACGGCCACCACCGGGTGTCGGTGGCGCACGCGCTCGGCCTGCGCACGATCGAGGCGCACGTGACCGAGGTGCGCACCAAGATCGGCGCCTACGACATCCGCTACCAGCACGACCTGCTCATCAAGAACGACCGCAGGCTGTTCCTGGAGCGGGTTCCGCTGCCCGGCGAGGCTCGCGCGGCGGTCCTGATGAGCGATCCGTGGGAGTACACCGAACTCGGCGAAACCGTGGAGGCGTGGGGCTTCCGGCTGATGCAGGACGAGGGCAAGTTCCTCGACCGGCTCACCGTCGCCAAGCGGTGGTACGAGGAGGAGTTCGTGCCCGTCGTGCGGATGCTCCAGCAGGCGGACCTGGTCGGCGACCGGACCGAGGCGGAGGCGTACATGCACATCGCGGGCGAGCGCTTCCGGCTGATCAGGACGCACCGCTGGGACGACGAGGTGATCGACGCGGTGCGCCAGAGCAAGAAGCGCCGCTAGGTTGGCCGGTATGCCCGTTCCCGTTGTCCGCGCGCTCCCGCTGCTGCTCCTGTTCGCCGCCGGGTGCGGTGCCGCCGCGCCCGCTCCCCCGCCCGCGGGCGGCGCGCGCGTGGACACCTGCGCGGTCTTCGGCGATGCGGACCTGAAGGCGCTGGATCTGTCCCAGGGCCAGCGCATGCCCAACAAGCCGACGGGCTGCATGCTCGGCTCGCCGCGCGGGTTCAGGGTGTTCGTCATCAACGAGGAGCGGGTGACGATCGACGACGCGGCGAAGCGGACGCAGATCTCCTTCTCCCGCAACGAGGTCAACGGCCGGAAGGGATTTCTCGCGGTCGGCGAGGAGTCCTCATGCACGCAGGGCGTGGAGTTCGGCGCGGGCACGCTGCACGTGCTGGCGAACGTGGCGGGCGCCCAGGTGCCGGTCGACGCGTGCGACCTCGCGCGCAGGGTGATGGACGTCGTGGAGCCGAAACTGCCGCGCTAGCAACGGAATCCGGCGAGAACGACGAAGGCCGCACCCCCGGGAACGGGGATGCGGCCTTTCGGCGAAGTGCAGCCAAGGACCTAGTCCGTGTAGGTCAGGGCCCTGCCGCTCTCCTGGTCGAACAGCTGGATCTTGTCGAGATCCATCCAGACGTCCAGACCGGAGCCCTCCTTGGCCTTGGACGCCGCCGCGAGGCGGGCCACGGCCTGTCCGGCACCCAGGTCGGAGACGCCCACGTCCGCCGCCAGCTCGTCCAGCTGCGCCGAACTCGCGCGCTTGCCGGAGATCGAGAAGTAGGCGTACTTGTCCGAGCCCATGGACTCGAGCACGTCGACCTGCGTGGTGAACGTGGCACCGCGCGAACGAGCCGCGGCGTCGATCAGGGAGGCGTCCTCGAAGTGCTCGGGACGCAGACCCATGATCACGTCGCGGGTCGTGCGACGACCGCGCTCGACCATCCTGCGGACCTTGTCGCTGAGCGGGAAGTTGCCCAGCGCCGTCGACAGCTCGCCGTTCTCCAGCGTCGCCGGGATGAAGTTCATCGCCGGGGAGCCGATGAAGCCCGCCACGAAGAGGTTCGCCGGGTTCTCGTAGAGGAACTGCGGCGAACCGACCTGCTGCACCGCACCGCCGCGCATGACCACGACGCGGTCGCCGAGGGTCATCGCCTCGGTCTGGTCGTGGGTCACGTAGACGGTGGTGGTGCCCAGGTTCTTCTGCAGCCTGGAGACCTCGGTGCGCATCTGCACGCGCAGCTTGGCGTCCAGGTTGGACAGCGGCTCGTCCATGAGGAACGCCTTGGGGCTGCGCACGATCGCGCGACCCATGGCGACGCGCTGCCGCTGGCCACCGGAGAGGTTCGACGGCTTGCGGTCGAGGTGCTGCCCGAGATCCAGGATCTTGGCGGCCTCGTTGACCTTCGCGTCGACGGTCTTGTTGTCCACCTTGGCCAACCGCAGCGGGAACGCCATGTTCTCGCGCACGGTCATGTGCGGGTAGAGGGCGTAGGACTGGAACACCATCGCGATGTCCCGGTCCTTGGGCGCCCGCTCGTTGACCCGCTCGCCACCGATGCGCAGCTCACCGGAGGTGATGTCCTCCAGGCCAGCCAGCATGTTCAGCGTGGTGGACTTGCCGCAGCCCGAGGGCCCGACCAGGATGATGAACTCGCCGTCGGCGATTTCGAGGTTCACTTCCTGGACGGCCAAAGCGCCGTCCGGGTACTTCTTCGTCACCTTGTCCAGGACGATGTCGGCCACGACTCACCTACCCCTTGACCGCGCCGGACGTCAGACCGGCGACGATTCGGCGCTGGAAGAACAGCACGAAAAGAATGATCGGAATGGTGATCACCACGGCCGCGGCCGAGGTGGTCCCCGTTGGGTCTTCGAACTGGCTGCTACCCGTGAAGAAGGCCAGCGCGGCGGGAACGGTCCTGGACGCCTCGGTCGAGGTGAGCGAGATCGCGAACAGGAAGTCGTTCCAGCAGAAGATGAACACCAGGATGGCCGTGGTGAACACGCCCGGTGCGGCGAGCGGGGCGATGACCTTCTGGAAGGCCTGGCCCGGCGTCGCGCCGTCCATCTTGGCCGCCTTCTCCAGCTCCCACGGGATCTCCTTGAAGAACGCCGAGAGCGTGTAGATCGCCAGCGGCAGGGAGAAGGTGATGTAGGGCAGGATCAGGCCCGGCCAGGTGTCGAAGATGCCGAGCGAGCGCTCGATGTTGAACAGCGGCGACACCAGTGACACCTGGGGGAACATCGCGATCAACAGCGAGACGCCGACGAGCACCCGCTTGCCGGGGAAGTCCAGCCTGGCGATCGCGTACGCCGCCATGGTCCCGAACACGACCGCGATCAAGGTGGCGATGATCGCGATGCCGATCGAGTTGAACAGCGGCCGGATGAACTCCGTGGTGGAGAAGATCGCGGCGTAGTTGTCCAGCGTCCACTCGGTGGGGAAGAACCCGCCCTCGCTGATGGCCTTCTTCGACTTGAAGGACAGCGAGACGATCCACAGCACCGGGAACAACGCGTAGACGACGACAAGGACGTTGACCAGACCCCAGCGGGCCTTCTTCCCCGTCGTGTCGGCACCTCCGATGCCGGCCATCAGCGCTTACCTCCGTTGTCACTGCCCGGCGCGGCGGTGCCGAACACCTTGATGAAGACGAACGCGATGATCGCCACCGCGACGAAGATCAGCACCGACATGGTCGAGCCGATACCCAGGTTCAACCCCTTGATGAGGTTGTTGTAGGTCAGCATCGACACCGATCCCGTGCCCTGCGCTCCCGCGGTCAGCACGAAGATGTTGTCGAAGATCCGGAACGCGTCGAGCGTGCGGAACAGCAGCGCGACCAGGATCGCCGGCTTCATCATCGGCACCATGATCTTGGTGAACCGCTGCCAGCCGCTGGCGCCGTCCATCGCGGCGGCCTTGAGCATGTCGTCCGGCACCAGCGCCAGGCCCGCCATCAGCAGCAGGGCCATGAACGGCGTGGTCTTCCAGATCTCGGCCGCGGCGATGATGCCGAGCGCGGTCGCCTTGTCCGTCAGCGGCGCTTCGCCGAAGAGCGTGGCGAGGTAGCCGGATTCCGGGGTGAAGGCGTACTTCCAGGAGAACGCCGCGACCACGGTGACGATGCCGTACGGGATCAGCGCGGAGGTCCGCACCAGTCCACGGCCGATCAGCGTGCGGTGCATGACCAGCGCCAGCGCCATGCCGAGCACCAGTTCGACCACCACGGTGATCGCGGTCAGCAGCGCGGTGATGCCGAAGGCGTCCCACCAGTACGGGCTGCTGAGCACCGCTGCGTAGTTGTCGAAGCCGATGAACTCCCGCTTGTCCGGGAACTTCAGGTCGTAGCGCTGAAGGGACAACCAGAACGAGTAGATGATCGGCCACGCGGTGACCGCGATCATGATGATCGCGGCGGGCGCGCAGAGCAGCAGGCCGAGGCGGCGCTCCGCCTTCTTGCCCTCGCTCAGCACGGGCTTCGCCTTGACGGCGTGGGTGCTCACGGCATGACCCCCTTGGAGTCAATGGCGGCCTGGAGTTCCTTGCGCAGCCGCTCCGCCGTCTTCTGCGGATCGATGTCCTTCGGCGGGGAGAGGATGGTCGAGAGCACCGTGGAGACGTTCTGCCAGGCGGCGGTCAGCGGGCGGTTGGCCGCGTCGCGCAGTTCCTCGCGGATGGTCTCCTTCATCGGGTACTGCTCGGTCATCTCCGGGCGGTCGTAGACCGACTCGATGGTCGGCGCGACACCGGACTTGATCGCGGAGTAGAGCTGGTTCGCCGGGTTGCGCAGGCACAGCACCGCTTCGAAGGCCAGGTCGGCCTTGGTGGAGTAGGTGCTCACGCCGTAGTTCGCGCCACCGATGGTGACCCGGCTCGGCTTGCCCTTGTCGATGCCGGGGTAGCGCGCCCACTTGAAGTTCTTGGCGAGCTCCGGCTTCTCCTTCTGCATCGACGCGTACACGTACGGCCAGTTCAGCTGGAACGCCGAGTTGCCGGCCTGGAACTCCTTGCGGACCTCGTCCTCCTGGGAGGAGGTCAGCGAGGCGCTGGCGATGCCGGAGGTGGCGAAGTCCTTGAGGGTCGCCAGCGCCCGGATCGCGTTCTCGTCGACGACGGCGGTGAGGCCGTCCTCGGAGATGATCTTGCCACCCGCCGAGGCGACCATCGTGTTGTACTGCACGACGAGGCCCTCGTACTGCGCGCCGGTCATCACGGCCGTGTACGGCTTGTTCGCCGCCTTCAGCGCCTTGGCCTGCTCGATCATCTCGGCCCAGGTCTCGGGGGCCTTGGTGACGACGTCGTCGCGGTACCACAGCAGCTGCACGTTGGTGTTCTTCGTGGCCGCGTAGGTCCGGTTCTTGTAGCGCGTGGACTCCAGCGGACCCGCGAGGACGCCGCGCTCGGCCTCCTCCTTGTAGGTGCCGGTCCACTCGCGGATCCAGCCGGCCTCGGCGAACTCCGCGAGCCACGGGCTGTCGAGATAGAGGATGTCCATCTCGTCGTCACCGGCGGCGAGCCTGCGCACCATCTGCTCGCGCTGGCCGTCGGCGCCGCGCGGGAGCTTGTTGTAGACGATGTTGAACTTGCCGTTCGCGCTGGCGTTGCAGCTCTCGATGACCTTCTCGAAGTTCTCTTCGGGAGCCGCGTACAGGTTGAGGGTGTTGCCCCCAGTACCGCCGGGGCCGCAGGCCGCGAGCAGCGGAGCGGTCACCAGTGCGACTCCGAGGAGCGCTGATGCTCGACTCCGCGAACGGGTCTTGGTTGACGTGGTGGATCGATAGCGGGCACTGCGACCCGGGCCGTCCATGTAACCCAGCCTCCTTCCTCTGAAAAGCACGAAGGACTTCGAGGCTGTGGACACTCCAGCGGCGGCACGAACCCTCGACGACGAGGACTGGCTGATACACCAGAGCACCTCGTCGTGCCCTTCGACACGAGCGTGAGCAACCGCACACGCCCGCAGGCTGGTGACAGAACCTAGGGCGAGAGTTCCGACTCCCGCAACCGGGTGACGGCAACGATTCAGATAAGCCCGGAGCGGAAAGGATTCAGAATCCGTTCTTGCCCGGTCACGGTGGGTGTGCGCCCGCACATCAACATCAACTCAGCAGAATGTGAAACACCGGCAGGGCCACCATTCACCTTCGAAGGGCGACCCGCCGGTCAAGCCCTTATCAAGTCTCCTGGCCCGGGGCCTTCATCGCGAGCTTCGCCAGCGCGTCACGCCCCTTCTCCGCATTGCGAGGCTGGCACAACACGTCATATCGCCCGGCGACCAACTGGCTCGCCGAGACGAAGTCCCGGCGACCACGCGTAGCCGCGTAACCGAACGCGTTGAAGATCATGAAGAAGATCACACCTGTGGCCAACGCCACAAGAATCGGGCCCAACTGGAACCCGGTCGAGTTGAACAGGCTGAGCAGGATGCCGACGAAGAGACCGAACCAGGCGCCGGAGGCCGCGCCGGTGGCCAGCACCCTGCCCCAGGTCAGCCTGCCGGTGACGCGCTCGACCAGCATCAGGTCGACGCCGACGATCGTCACCTCCTGCACCGGGAAGGACTCGTCCGCCAGGTGGTCGACCGCCCGCTGCGCCTCCTCGTAGGTGGCGTAGGACCCGATCGGCCACCCCGAGGGCGGCGTCGGAAGGCCCTGCGCCCCGCCGGCGGGCCTTCCGGAAAAAGGACTCGTCACCGTTGTCACCTCCGCGAGCTGGACTGGATCACCGGAGTGGATCCGAACTGGAGCAGATCAGGAGTAGATCAATAGTGACCCCGATCATCCTCGCCCGCGTGCCGGGCCGGGACACGCGCCCCCCCGAACGGCCCACCTCACCCCGCCAGGTGGACCGATCAGCACACCCGCCCGCACCCGGCCAGCCACTCCGCCCCACCCCCCACCGTCGCTGCCTCGCCGCACCCGCCACGGCAGTTCACCCGTCTTCAAGTACGCCGAACCCCCGCCCTCGACGTCTTCAACGGCCACAGACCCGAAAGTGGGTGGCGGTTGCGGACAGCCGGGACGGGGGTTCGGGGGTCTTGAAGACTGGCGAACCGGTGCTGGGACGCCTCAGCCGCGCGAGCGGTACTCGCGGAGCAGGCCCCTGCTGATGATCGTCTTCTGGATCTCCGAAGTGCCCTCGCCGATGAGCAGGAACGGCGCCTCGCGCATGAGCCGCTCGATCTCGTACTCCTTGGAGTAGCCGTAGCCGCCGTGGATGCGGAAGGACTCCTGGGTGACCTCGGCGCAGTACTCCGAGGCGATCAGCTTGGCCATGCCCGCCTCGACGTCGTTGCGCTGACCGGAGTCCTTGAGGCGCGCGGCGTTGACCATCATCAGGTGCGCGGCCTCGACCTTCGTCGCCATCTCGGCGAGCTTGAACGCGATCGCCTGGTGCTGGGCGATCGGCTTGCCGAAGGTGGTCCGCTGCTGGGCGTACTCAACAGCCAGCTCGAAGGCGCGGATGGCGATCCCGCACGCCCGCGCGGCCACGTTGACCCTGCCGACCTCGACGCCGTCCATCATGTGCGCGAAGCCCTTGCCGCGCTCCCCGCCGAGGATCGCCTCCGCGCCGACCCGGAAGCCGTCGAACACCATTTCCGTGGTGTCGACGCCCTTGTAGCCCATCTTCTCGATCTTGCCGGGGATGCTGAGGCCGGGAAGGACCTCGCCGAAGCCCGTCGGCTTCTCGATGAGGAAGGTCGTGAGGTTCTGGTGCGGTTTCTCGGCTCCCTCGTCGGTGCGCACCAGCGTGGCGACCAAAGTGGAGCTGCCACCGTTGGTGAGCCACATCTTCTGGCCGTCGATGACGTAGCCGTCGCCGTCCTGCCGCGCCCTCGTGCGGATCGCGGCGACGTCGGAGCCCAGCTCGGGCTCGGACATGGAGAACGCGCCACGCACCTCGCCGGTGGCCATGCGCGGCAGGAAGTGCTGCTTCTGCGCGTCGGTGGCGTGCTGCTTCACCATGTGCGCCACGATGAAGTGCGTGTTGATCACACCGGAGACGCTCATCCAGCCGCGCGCGATCTCCTCGACCACCAGCGCGTAGGTCAGCAGCGACTCGCCGAGCCCGCCGTACTCCTCGGGGATGGTGAGGCCGAAGAGCCCCATCTCCTTCATGCCCTCGACGATGTCCGCCGGGTAGGTGTCACCGTGCTCCAGCGCCTGCGCGTGCGGGATGATCTCCTTGTCCACGAAGCTGCGGACGGTGGCCAGGATCTCCTGCTGGACATCGGTGAGACCGGCGGTCTGGGCAAGCCGAGCCATGGCGAAGTCCCCTTTCCTGCGACGCTGGCGAGCGGGGTTACCGGCGAGTATCGCGCGTTCACATGGGGTTCGCGGTGTGAGAAGGTCCTCAACGGCGCTCTTGATCGGTACCGGTCGCGATCGGGTGCCGATCCCACTTCCAGGTCTGGAAGCCGCCGATGAGCTTCTTCACGGTGAACCCGAGTTCGGCCAGCTTCAGCGCGCCCTTGTCCGCCCCGTTGCACCCCGGCCCCCAGCAGTAGGTCACCAGCACGGCGCCACGCGGCAGCTCGCGCGTCGTTTCGGCGGTGATCTCCTTGGCGGGCAAGGAAATCGCTCCAGGAATGTGTCCGGCGGCGTAGTGCTCGGGCGAGCGCACGTCGAGCACAAGGAAGCCGCCCGCGCCGTCCTCCACGTCCGCGCGCAGGTCGGCGGGATCGGTCTCGACGGAGAGCAGGCGGCGGAAGTGCGCGGCGGCAGCGGTGGGCTCGGCGGGGTTCGCGGCGACTCGTGTCATGACATGAACGCTATGCCGCAAAACCCGCGCCGAGCAGGGCTGATCCACGGCTGGCAGACGTCTTTGGAGTGGAACACACGCTAGTTTGACCAGATGGGCGGTGAATCCACGTTCGACCTGGATGCGGTGGACTGGCGGATCCTCGCGGAGCTACAGGAGGACGCGCGCGTGAGCTACGCGGAACTGGGCCGCCGCGTGGGCCTGGGCGCCACGGCCGCGACCGAGCGCGTGCGACGGCTGGTCGACAACGGCGTGATCAAGGGCTTCCGCGCGGAGATCGACCTCGAACGCGTCGGGTACGGGGTGCTGGCCGTGGTGCGGCTGCGCCACCCCTCCGGCAACTACCGCAAGCTGCACGCGGAACTGGAGCGCACCACGGAGATCCTCCAGTGCCACCACGTCACCGGCAAGGACTGCTTCGTGCTCTTCGTCGCGGCGCGGACCATGCGGCACCTGGAGCGGCTGACCGGCCGGATCGCGACGCTGGGCTCTATCGCCACGTCGGTCGTCTACTCCTCACCACTGCCGTCTCGGGTGATTACGGCACCAACCGACTGACTTTGTGGCTAAGTTGTGCTGCCGTGACAGAACCAACGGCGGTGGCGCCCGCCGGCGAAGAGCCGAAGAAGCGTCGCTCACCGGTCAACAAGCCGAACTTCGACTCGTGGACCACTGGGAAGAAAGCACTCACGGTCATCGCGCTGATGCCGGTCTTCGTGGTGGTGGCTTTCTTCGCCCAGTTCCTCGAAGTCCTCTACTACCTGGCGATGGGCATCTACTACCTCGTCACCAGCCCGTACTGGATCTGCCGCGCGATCTACCGGGCCAGCGGCAGCGAGGACACACCGCGGCGCCGGGAAGCACGCCAGTCCATCCGCGCGTTCTTCAAGGTGTCCGGCTGCCTGCTGCTGTTCGTGGTGGTATTCGGCGGCGGCGTCTTCCTGCTGGTGACACTGATTAACATGAGCAACGACTGACCTCATCGCGGAAAAACGGGCACGGCCGGGTTCCGGCCGTGCCCGATCCGATCAGGGGCAGGTCTTCCAGTGGAAGTGGTAGGTCGTCTTAATGCTGCCGTCGGTCGAGTCCATGGCGATGAAACTCGTCTCGGTGGACGGCGAGGTCCCCTTGCTCACCCGGAGTTCGGTGTTGATGTTGACATTGCGCTTCTCGCCGCAGGGCGCGTAGACGAGCGAGGCGATGTCCACCTTGTCCGTGGTCTGCCAGTTGTCGTCCAGCGGACCGGAGAAATTGTGCCTCGCCACTACGGTTGGTGACATTCCCTGGAAGTAGTAGTTCGCCTGCTCGATCGCGGTCGCGCCGCGCGCGAGGTTGGCGAAGCCGCGGTAGTCGGACTGCGCGATCGCGTAGGTGAAGCCCTGAGGCACGTGCACCTTCAGGTTGAGCTGGCAGTTCTTCCTGGCCTCCGTCGGGCTGATGTTCGGCCCGACCTGCGCCATGTACTGGCTGTAGGTCACGGTGAACGCGGTGTTGTCGGGTGACACCGCGACGGCCGCGGTACCGGCGGGACAGCCGGAACCGTTCACCGTTGCCACTTCGATGACAATTTTGTCCGGGGGTGGCGTGATATCCGCCTGAGCCACTGCGGGGATGGAAATCAAAGCCAGGGACATTCCAGCAACGGCTAACTTCCTCAACATGGATACACCCTCCGCTAAGCAGGGATTGTCGTCACCAGCTAGGCAGTCACGGTATCGGAAGCAACCTTTTCGCGTACCCCTGAACGGGCGACGCGAACCAAGGCGTGATCGAACATGACCGCAACGGAGTACACGCTATACCCAACGAAATCGACGCTATACCCTACTGTTTGACTTCGCAATCAATTCAACGTCAGCAATTCAGCCGGAATGCAACCGATTGTAGGCCGCGCCGTTGGTCCCTTGGCGTGAACGGTCTTGCCAGAACGGCGAAAGGCACCGGCGGCTCGCGGCCACCGGTGCCCTGGGACGGGATCTACCGGGTCAGTGCTCGTCCGGTTCGGCGATCAACCGGACAACGCGCAGCTTGAACTCGTAGCTCAGCATCGCCTTGCGGTAGAGCACCACGTAGGTGTCCTCGCCGACCAGGAAGACGTTGCGCTTGCTCGCGGCGCGCGCGGAGCTCTTGAACTCGAAAGCCTGTTTCCGCGCCTCTGCCCTTGCCTGGTCAGCGGTGTCGAACCCGCCCGCGAGCACCTTGGTCGTGTACCCGTGCTCGTGCGGGGTCTCGACGAGGACGAACCACGGACGCTCGTGCGTCAGCTCCGGGTGTTCCTCGGGCTCCTGCGACTCGCTCATGCCACCGAACGCTATCGCGTCCTCGCGTTCCCCAGGAGTGCCGGATCGACTCATTCGGTGGGCGGCGTCCAGCGGTCGGTGCGCGCCATGCCCGCCGCCCTGCCCTTGGCCGAGACCACCAGCGCCATCTTGCGCGAGGCCTCGTCGATCATCTCGTCGCCGAGCATGGCCGCCCCGCGCTTGCCACCCGCCTCCGAGGTGAACCAGTCGTAGGCGTCGAGGATGTTCTCGGCGTGGTCGTAGTCCTGCTGGCGCGGGCTGAACAGCTCGTTGCACGCGTCGATCTGGCCGGGGTGCAGCACCCACTTGCCGTCGTAGCCCAGCGCCGCCGAGCGCCCGGTGACCCTGCGGAAGCCGTCCAGGTCGCGGATCTGGAGGTAGGGCCCGTCGATCGCCTGCACGTCGGTGGCGCGCGCGGCCATCAGGATGCGCATCAGGATGTAGTGGTAGGCATCGCCCACGTCGTAGCCGGTCGGCTGCTCGCCGACGACCAGCGACTTCATGTTGATGGAGGCCATGAAGTCGGCCGGGCCGAAGATGATCGTCTCGATGCGGGGCGACGCTGTGGCGATCGCGTCGACCTCGACGAGGCCCTTGGCGTTCTCGATCTGCGCCTCGATGCCGATCCTGCCGACCTCGTAGCCCATGGTCTTCTCGATCTGGGTCAGCGTGAGGTCCAGCCACGCCACCTGGTCGGCCGTCTGCACCTTCGGCAGCATGATGCAGTCCAGGTTCGCGCCCGCGCCCTCGACGACCTCGACGACGTCGCGGTAGGTCCACTCGGTGGTCAGGTCGTTGACCCGGACCACGCGGGTCTTGCCCTCCCAGCCGCCCTCGTTGAGCGCCGCGACGATCGTCTTGCGCGCGCCGGGCTTGGCCAGCGGGGCGCACGCGTCCTCCAGGTCCAGGAAGACCTGGTCGGCGGGCAGGCCACGGGCCTTGTCGATCATCTTCTGGCTCGAACCGGGGACGGCGAGACAGGAGCGGCGGGGGCGTCGACGATCAGCCACTTCGGGACCTCCTTGTACCGACGGGTAACACGCGTGATGCTGGCACGGCCGGTGCGGCTCGACCACACCGCTGAGGCGCCTTTCACAGCCGTGGGATGCTGCGGGAATGGATATCACCCGGCTGCTGGACGCCGCGCTGCGCAAGGCCGCCGCGGTCTGGGTCCGGCCGGAGGGCCACCCCCCGCGCCTGGTCTGGGCGCTGTGGCGGGACGGAGCCGTCTGGCTCGCCACCGGCCCGTCCGAGCAGGAGGTCCCCGGCCTCGCGGGCTCCGCGACCGCCGTGGTCACCGTCCGCTCCCCCAGCACCCACTCGCACCTCGTCGACGTGCCCGTGGCCGTCGAGGAGGTGTCACCGGACGACGCGGTCTCGGCGGCGCTCGCCACCACGCGCCTCAACCGCCCGTCGCTCGCCGCTCCCCCCGCGTGGACGCGCGTCCACCGCCTCGTCCCCACTCCCTGAATGACTCATTCAGGTACTTGAGCGCCCCCAATGACCCTTTCAGGACCCTCAACTCCCCCAACGGCCCTTTCAGGTACTTCAGCGCACCAAACGACCCGTTCAGGGCTCCCAACGCACTGAACGGGCCGTTCGGGTACGTGGCGACGCACCAAACGGTTCGTTCAGGGTTCCCAGTGCACTAAACGACCCGTTCAGGGCGCTCAACGCACCAAACGGGTCGTTCGGGGAGCTCAACGCACCAAACGGGTCGTTCGGGGAGCTCAACGCACCAAACGGGTCGTTCAGGGCTTCGGCGTGGGGTGGGAGCGGGGGTCAGGGGATGGCGATGGTGCCTGAGGCGACGGGGGCCACGCCGCCGCGGACGGTGGCGCGGGTGACGGTGTAGTCGGAGACCGTCACGGTGCAGTCCAAAGTGGACGGTCGGCCGATCTCGGCGCCCTGGCTGACGACGTAGCGGGTGTCGCCGTCGTCGATGAGGCCGCGGTCGGCCAGCCACACGCCGAGGCCGAGGGCGGCGGAGCCGGTGGCGGGGTCCTCGCGCACTCCGAGCTTCGGCGCGAACATCCGCGCGTGCGCGGCGTTGAGCTCGCTGTCGAAGGAGAACACGACGAGCCCGTGCGGCACTCCGGCGCGCTTGGCGGCGGCCTCCTCGACGACAGCCCGGGACACGGCGTCGGGGCTCACCAGCAGGTACGCGAAGTCGATGCCGCAGCCGGCGATCCCGGGCGCGCCAGCACTGTCCACATCGGACGGATCGAGTCCCGCGGCTTCCGCGAGGGACTCGGCGTCGAGGTCGGGGCCGAGGTGGGCGGGGCCGCCGGTGAGCGTGGCTCCGGCCTGGTCGACCGAGACGGGGAGCAGTCCGGCTCCGCACTCCTGGACGGCCTCGCCGAACCCGATCACGCCGTCCCGCGCGAGCACCCACGCCGTGCCGACGCTCGGGTGACCGGCGAAGGGCAGCTCGGTGGAGGCGGTGAAGATGCGCAGCCGGTAGTCGGCGCCGTCCTGCGTCGGGCGCATCGGGAAGGCGGTCTCGGAGAGGTTGAACTCCCGTGCGATCCGCTGCAACCGCGCGGTGTCCAGCTCGTCGGCCCCGTGCACCACCGCCAGCGGGTTGCCCGCGTAAGGACGGTCGGTGAAGACGTCGACAACGTCGTAGCGCAGGCGCGCGTCCCCGGGCTCGATCATGGTCCGGACACTAGTGTTGCCGGTGTGGCAGGCACTAGCAGGGTCTTCGCCGCCCAGCTCGCCGGACTACCGGTGTTCGGGCCGGACGGGGAGTCCGTCGGCAAGGTGCGGGACGTGGTCGCCGGGCTCCGGCTGGACCGGCAGCCGCCGCGCGTGCTCGGCATGGTGGTGGAGCTGATCACCCGCCGCCGCATCTTCGTCCCGATGCTCAGGGTGACCTCCCTGGAGGCCAACGCGGTGACGCTGGCGACCGGAATGGTGAACCTGCGGCACTTCCACCAACGGCCCAACGAGGTGATGGTGCTCGGCGAGCTGCTGGACGCGCGCGTGAGCGTGACCTCGGACGACAGCTCGGCCGTCGTGGTGGACGCGGGAATGGAGCAGACGCGCACGCGGGACTGGCTGATCACCAAGCTCGCCGTGCGCGAGCGCACCGGCAGGCTCAGCCGCAGGGGGCCGTTGCAGGTGCTGCCGTGGGACGCCGTGACCGGCCTGGGGTTCGCCGAGATCAGCGCACAGCCGCAGGGCGCGCAGCAGCTGCTGGCGGTCTTCGACACCATGCGCGCGGTCGACGTGGCCAGCGCGCTGCACGAGCTCCCGGTGAAGCGGCGCTACGAGGTCGCGGACGCGATGGACGACGAACGCCTTGCCGACGTGCTGGAGGAGCTGCCGGAGGAGGACCAGAAGGACCTGCTCACGCACCTCAACGAGGACCGCGCGGCGGACGTGCTCGAGGCGATGAACCCCGACGACGCCGCCGACCTCCTGGCCGAACTGCCCGACTTCGACAAGGACCGCCTGCTGTCGCTGATGGAGCCGGAGGAGTCCGCCCCGGTGCGCAGGCTGCTCGCCTACTCCCACGACACGGCGGGCGGTCTGATGACCCCGGAGCCGGTGGTGCTGACGCCGGACGCCACCGTGGCCGAGGCGCTGGCCAGGGTCCGCAACCCGGACCTGACGCCCGCCATGGCCAGCATGGTGTTCGTGGCGCGCCCACCGCAGGCGACGCCGACCGGCCGCTACCTCGGCTGCGTGCACATCCAGCGGCTGCTGCGGGAAGCCCCGTTCGACCTCGTCGCCGGCATGGTCGACCACCACCTGGGCTCTTTGTCCCCCAACGCTTCCCTCGGCGAGGTCACCCGCTACTTCGCCGCGTACAACCTCGTCGTCGCGCCCGTGGTGGACGATCAGGAGCACCTGCTGGGCGCGGTCAGCGTCGACGACGTGCTCGACCACCTGCTGCCCGACGACTGGCGGGAGAGCGGTCTGCCCGAGACCGCTGTCACTTCCGAGAGCGCTGTCACTTCCGAGAGCTGAGGAGCGAGGCCATGCCCGAGCTGCACCCGCGTCGCCGCCTCGACCAGCCGCGCCAACCGCGCAGGCTGTCCTTCGACGTGGACCCCGAGGCGTTCGGCCGGTTCTCCGAGCGGATCGCGCGGTTCCTCGGCACCGGCACGTTCCTGTTCTGGCAGACCGTTCTCGTGATCGTGTGGATCACCGTGAACCTGCTCGCGGTGTCGTTGCAGTGGGATCCGTACCCGTTCATCCTGCTCAACCTGGCGTTCTCCACGCAGGCGGCGTACGCGGCGCCGCTGATCCTGTTGGCGCAGAACCGGCAGGACGACCGGGACCGGGTCTCGCTCGAGGAGGACCGGGCGCGGGCGGAGCGCACCAAGGCCGACACGGAGTACCTCGCGCGGGAGCTGGCTGCGCTGCGGCTGGCGGTCGGCGAGTCGGTCACGCGGGACTTCCTGCGCTCGGAGCTGGACCGGCTGCGCGGGGACCTGATCGAGGGGAAACCCCGGCGGGGCAAGCGCTCTCACGTGGGCGACGATGCAGCGCGATGGGACGGCGAGCCTGCGGAAACGCGCTAGGCCTGAGCCTGTTTCGCTTGCGTCACAGGCAGTTCACCGTCGGCGAGGCGGTCGCAGGTGAGCCCGAGGGCTGCGAGCTCCTTGGTGTCCAGCAGGGCCACGAAGTGCCGTGCGATGCCGCGCATGTGCGTCGCGGCGGCGGAGCGCAACCGGTCGAGCCCGCGCTCGGTGAGCACGGCGACGACTCCGCGACCGTCGCTGTCCGCGCGTTCCCTGCTGACCAGTCCGGCGCGTTCGAGGCGGTCGACCAGCCTGGTCACACCCGACCTGGACAGCAGGACCAGCTCAGCGAGCTCGGTCATCCTGAGCTTGTGCTCAGGCGCGCCGGCCAGCTGCACGAGAACGTCGTAGGCCGCCAGGGAGAGCCGCTGCTCCGCGATGAGCTCGGTCTCCAGCCACCGCGTCACGCGGGCGTGCGCCCGCAGGAACGAGCGCCAGGCGGTCAGTTCCCCACTGGTCGGTAATCGAGCAGTACCCGAATCTGACACGAATCCATGTTACGGAGCGCGTCCTTCCGGTTGCTCAACGCCCCCGTGCCGCAAGGCACACAGCCGGTGAGCAACGGGTAGCTCGACCGGCCGTAGCATGGGCCGAGCGGGGGTAAGCCGCTCCAGCAAGCCAATCGGTACCGGAAGGTCGGTGTCCGCACTCGTGACCACCATCGACATCGAGGCCGTTCGCGCAGCAGCGGGACGCGTCCAGGACCCGGAGATCCGCAAGCCGTTCGCGGAACTGGGCATGATCAAGGACGTCTCCGTCGTCGCCGACGGGGTGGTGTCGGTCGTGGTGTGGCTGACCGTCGCGGGCTGCCCGCTGCGCGACAAGATCACCAAGGACGTCACCGCCGAGGTGTCGACGGTCCCCGGCGTCCAGGAGGTTCGCGTGAGCCTGGACGTCATGGGCGACCAGCAGCGCACCGAGCTGCGGCAGAAGCTGCGCGGCGACGCCAAGGAGCCGGTGATCCCCTTCGCCCAGCCGGGTTCGCTGACGCGCGTCTACTGCGTCGCCTCGGGCAAGGGCGGGGTCGGCAAGTCCAGCGTGACGGTGAACCTGGCCGCCGCGCTCGCCCAGCGCGGGCTCTCGGTCGGCGTCGTCGACGCGGACATCTACGGGCACTCGGTGCCCAGGATGCTCGGCGCGGACGGCAAGCCCACCCAGGTGGAGCAGATGATCATGCCGCCGCAGGCGCACGGCGTGAAGGTCATCTCCATCGGCATGTTCACCCCCGGCAACACCCCGGTGGTGTGGCGCGGGCCGATGCTGCACCGCGCGCTGCAGCAGTTCCTCGCCGACGTGTTCTGGGGCGACCTCGACGTGCTGCTGCTCGACCTGCCGCCGGGAACCGGTGACGTGGCGATCTCGGTGGCGCAGCTGATCCCCAACGCGGAGATCCTCGTCGTGACCACCCCGCAGCAGGCCGCGGCCGAGGTGGCCGAGCGCGCGGGCGCGATCGCGTTGCAGACCCGCCAGCGCGTCGTCGGCGTCGTGGAGAACATGTCCTGGCTGGAGATGCCCGACGGCACCCGCATGGACATCTTCGGCACCGGTGGCGGTCAGACCGTCGCGGACTCCCTCAGCCGCGCCGTGGGCTCCGACGTCCCGCTGCTCGGTCAGGTCCCGCTCGACACCCGCCTGCGCGAAGCGGGCGACGCGGGCGTGCCGCTGGTGATCTCCGATCCCGAGGCCCCCGCCGCGCAGGTCCTGCGCGAGGTCGCCAAGCGCCTCGGTACCCGCGCCCGCGGCCTCGCCGGGCGCATGCTCTCCGTCACCCCCGCGGGCCGCTAGGGCGTGTTTCATAGGTCTCGTTCGATGAGAGCCGGGATCGAGGTCGTTCCTGGCAAGACGGCGGGAAGTCCGCGTACCGGTGTTGTACGTGGGCTTCCCGGCGGCGCGGCCAGGGGCGGGCTCGGCCCGGCTATCGCGAACACGGACTTGTGAAACACGCCCTAGCCCTGCGAAGAGGACGGCCCCGGCTTCAGGTGGCGTCGGGGTCGTAGGGCGGGCGCTCGCCGTAGGACAGGGGGCGCTGCTGGGGGGATGCCGAGGCCTGAGGGGCGGGGTCGGCGGCGGGGGTGGCGTAGCCGTTGCTGGTGCTCCGGTGGTCGTCGTCCTCGAAGAAGTTGCGCACGGCCTGCCGGGGGTTGAGGTTGTTGCGCAGGTCGCGCAGGTCCTCGATCGGCTTGCGGAACTCCTCGAAGTCCGAGCCCATCTCCGACTTCAGCTGCTGGCGGGCGCCGGTGGCGTAGTCGCGGAGCTTGCGCATGTTGCGGGCGAGCCAGCTCGCCGCCTCCGGCAGCCGCTCCGGCCCGAGGATGAACAGGGCCGCGACCACCAGGACCAGGATCTCCAGCCAGCCGATGCTCTCGAACAACCCCGCACCTCCCACGTCAGCTCGTCACCGGTCAGCCTAGTTGGCCGCCGGGGCGAGGTCAGCCGCCGCTCAGTCGGACTTCAGCGTCACGGTCAGGGTGAGCTGGCGGCCCTGCCGCACGATCTGCACCGGCACCGCCTCGTCGATCTTGCGCTGCCGCACCGACACCACCAGGTCGTCGGCGTTGGCGATAGCCCGCTCGCCGACCTTGGTGATCACGTCGCCCTCCTGGATGCCCGCCGCGGCCGCGGCACCGCCCTGGCGCACGTTCTGCACCTGGGCGCCGCTGGAGGTGTCGGCGGTGACCGACTTGGCGTCCACGCCCATGTCGGCGTGCTTCACCGAGCCGGTGCGGATGAGCGCCTGGGCGATCTGCGTGGCCTCGTCCATCGGGATGGCGAAGCCGAGGCCGATCGAGCCCTTGGAGGTGCTGTAGATCGCGGTGTTGATGCCGATCAGCGCGCCGCGAGCGTCGATGAGCGCGCCGCCGGAGTTGCCGGGGTTGATCGCGGCGTCGGTCTGGATCGCGTTGATCACCAGGTCGGTGTCCAGCCGGATCGCCCGGTTCTTCGCGCTGACGATGCCCGTGGTGACCGTGCCCGCGAGGCCGTGCGGGGCCCCGACGGCGATCACCGCGTCGCCCACCTGGAGGTCGGCGGAGCGGCCCACCTGGGCGACGGTCGGGTTGCGCACCTCGACCTTGATCACCGCGAGGTCGGTCTTCGGGTCGGCGCCGACGATCCTGGCCGGGACGCGGCTGCCGTCGGAGAAGATCGCCTCGACCTTCGCGGCCGGGGCGTTCACCGCCATGTCCACGACGTGGTTGTTGGTCAGCACGTAGCCCTGGCCGTCGATCACCACGCCGGAGCCGGTCCCGCCCTTGTCGCCGAGCACGACCTCGATCGAGACCACCGAGGGCAGCACCCGCTTGGCCACGTCGGAGACCGAGCCGGGCGGGCGCTCCACCGCGGGGGACACCGGGGCGAGCGTGACGCCGGAGCTGGTCAGCACGGAGCCGTCCTCGGCGGTGAGCCGCCCGACGACACCGCCGACCGCGGCGATCAGCAGCACGATCCCGGCCAGCGCGAGCGTGCCCGTGGTGGACAGCCTGCGGCCGAAGAGCAGTTCGCGGGCGGAGAGCCGGGCGCCCTGCGGGAGCGCGACGACCGGTTCGGGCTTCTCCTCGGTGGAGACCGCGGGCGGGCCGAGCGCGGCTCCGGCTCCGGGGTCGCGCCAGCCGCCGCCGTTGTCCGACCACAGCGCCTGCTCGGGATCGGTCGCGGGCGGGACGCCGCCGCTGTCACCGGGCGGGCGTTGAAGCAGCTCCCCGGTGCCGGGCGGGCGGCTGAACGCCTTGGTCAGCGCCTCCGGCGGCGGGGCGACGAGCGTGAAGGAACCGTTGCGCTCGCGGTCGGCCCTGGGGGCGAACGCGCTGCGCACCCCGGCCGGGCGCCCGAAAGCGGCAGCCTGCGTCGGGTCGACGGGCGGCTGCTCCACCGGGCGCGGACCGAGGCGGTTGTGCCCTCGGGCGTTCGGCGGCTGCTGGCGGTGGTTGGGCTGCTGGCTCATCGTTCCCCGGGCGTGCGGCGCGGTCCTGACAGGGCTGAAGCTCCCCTAGCGTGCCTGGTGCGCGGTGAAGTCCGCGTAGCGGGGTGTGCTTGGCGCGGCCTAGGGCGTGTTTCATAGGTCTCGTTCGATGAGAGCCGGGATCGAGGTCGTTCCTGGCA
>NZ_BAABAL010000030.1:0-872 GCF_039537405.1 Allokutzneria multivorans
GGTGCTCCGGTGGCGCGGTTGTGCCAGATCGCCGCGGTGAGGGCTAGGAGTCGTTGTGCTACACGGATTCCGACGCCGTCGATGGTGCGTCCGCCGTGCTGTTCGAGGTTCAGTTGGCCTTTGAGGGTGTTGTTGACCGACTCGATGAGTTGACGGATGGACTTGAGCAGTGGTTCACCGGGGTGGGGTGCGTGGTTGCGGTAGGAGGGTCGGATCAGCTGGATGTCGCGCTCGGCGAGGAAGTGGTCGAGTTCGCGGGAGATGTAGCCCTTGTCAGCGATGATCAGCAGGCCGGGCCGGTCGGTGAGCAGGCGGGGTTCGTGGTCGCAGATGGCCATGAGCACCTGTCGTTCGTCGAGCTTGGGGTCGGCTAACGCCCACGTGATCGGGAGTCCGGCGGGGGTGCAGACCAGGTGCAGGCGCAGTCCCCAGAACCAGCGGGAGTGCGAGCGGCAGTAGCCGTACTTGGCCCACCCGGCCAGTTCCGAACGCTTGACGGTGGGGCGGGACCGACCGCACTCCACCGGTGTGGAGTCGATAATCCAGGTGGTGTCACTCCACAGGTCGGTGTCGGCTGCCAGCCACCGCATCACCTGCTTGACCAGCGGCAGCGCTGCCCGCAGGCGGCGGTTGTAACCGGACTGGCCGGGCAAGTACCGAAACGCCCCGGGCATCCGGGCGGGAAGAAACCGCAGCCAGCGGGCCTCAGAAGTGAACCCCAGCAGCGCCTGGGCCACAGCCAGGGTGACCAGCTCGGCATCGGTGAGCTTCGGTGGGCGGCCAAGGCGAGTCCTGCCCGCGAGGCGGTCATCGATCTTGACGTAGAGTGCGGTGAGAAGGGTGTTCAGGTCGGTCGTCACAAACTGATCTTG
>NZ_BAABAL010000031.1:0-969 GCF_039537405.1 Allokutzneria multivorans
TGCTGCGGTCGCACTTGAAGATTTCTCCGGGTGAGGCTGTGCGTCGTGCGAAGTTGGTGCATGATCTGCCGCGCGTGCCGTTGACTCGGGAGGCGGTGTACTCCGGGGTGCTCAGTGGTGAGCACGCGTTGATCATCTCTGATGTCATCAAGAACATCCCCGCTGAGGTCGCTGAGAAGGCTGAGGAGACTCTGCTGGACTACGCACCCGATATGACTCCGCAGGAGTTGATGTATGCGGGCAAACGGGTCCGCTCGTACTTTGATCAGGACGGTGCGTTCAAGGACGAGCAGGAAGGCGTCAAGGCCCGGTCGTGGCGGATGAGCAAGAACCAGCACGGGTGGTTGATGTTCACCGGCTGCCTCCCGCCCCTGGAAGGCGCGATGGTCGAGGAAGCCCTGCACGCGGTGTCGAAACCTCGTCCGGTTGGGGGTGAGAAGGACCCGCGCACCACCGAGCAGCGCTATGCCGATGGCTTGTGTGAGTTGATCACCGTCGCGTTGGCCACCAAAGACCTCCCGGCCAGTGGCGGGGTGCGTCCTCAGGTCGTGGTCACGATCCGCGCGGAGGATGTCCGGGACGAGACCGGGTCCGGGCACACCGACTGGGATGGCGAGGCTACCGCGACACTCATCCGGCAGCTCTGCTGTGATGCGGAGGTCATCCCGGTGACGGTGGATGAGGAGGGTGTTCCGCTCAACTACGGGCGCACCACGCGGACAGCGCCCCCGCCCCTGAGGCGGGCGCTTGCGGTGCGGGACAAGGGATGCGCCTTCCCGGGATGTGACCGGCCACCGGCATGGACCGAGGCTCATCACATCTTGTACTGGACCAAGCATCAAGGCCCCACCGACCTGAACAACATGACCTTGCTGTGCTCACACCACCACCATGTGATCCACCAGGAGGACTGGAAGATCGTCTTCGCTGAGGACGGGCGGCCGGACTTCATCCCGCCACCGTGGGTGG
>NZ_BAABAL010000032.1:0-510 GCF_039537405.1 Allokutzneria multivorans
GAAGCGTATGGCACGCGCACCCCAGGTAAAGCCTCGGTATGTCTTGCGCCTTACGTTTGGTGGGGGTTGCGTTTTCGGGGTTGTGGACGCCTGGGAATTCATTCTTTAGAGCCATGATCCACTATTATTTGCGGGTAGAATTGGAGGTATGACCCTCGATGAACTTCTTGTCGAGGTTGAGGCGAAACAAGCCGCTCTGTGTCATGCGAAAGCGGAACTCGCCACAGCCTTGATCACATTCCACAACGCTGCTGACGATCGTGATTACTGGTTCGTCCAGAATGAGATTGCCTGCGCCCTGCACATCTCCCGACGTGGCGCTGACCGCATCCTGTCCAACGCCTCCGAGCTGACCGAACGGCCCCGGGTGCTTGCAGCCCTGGCGGCCGGGAAGATCGATGAGAGCAAGGCGTTGTTGATCGTGGATCAGATCCGCATCCTGAAGGAGCCGCAGACCTCGATCGCCGAGGAGAATCTGCTGGAGTACGCCCCCACCCGCACCTACACCTC
>NZ_BAABAL010000033.1:0-2704 GCF_039537405.1 Allokutzneria multivorans
CAAGCCCTCGGCCTATTAGTACCAGTCAACTCCATCCGTTACCGGACTTCCATCTCTGGCCTATCAACCCAGTCATCTACTGGGAGCCTTAACCACTCAAGGTGGTGGGATACCTCATCTTGGAACGAGCTTCCCGCTTAGATGCTTTCAGCGGTTATCCCTTCCGAACGTAGCCAACCAGCAATGCCCCTGGCGGAACAACTGGCACACCAGAGGTTCGTCCGTCCCGGTCCTCTCGTACTAGGGACAGCCTTCCTCAAGTATCCAACGCGCGCGGCGGATAGGGACCGAACTGTCTCACGACGTTCTAAACCCAGCTCGCGTGCCGCTTTAATGGGCGAACAGCCCAACCCTTGGGACCTACTCCAGCCCCAGGATGCGACGAGCCGACATCGAGGTGCCAAACCATGCCGTCGATATGGACTCTTGGGCAAGATCAGCCTGTTATCCCCGGGGTACCTTTTAGCCGTTGAGCGACACCGCTTCCACAAGCCAGTGCCGGATCACTAGTCCCGACTTTCGTCCCTGCTCGACCCGTCGGTCTCACAGTCAAGCTCCCTTGTGCACTTACACTCAACACCTGATTGCCAACCAGGCTGAGGGAACCTTTGGGCGCCTCCGTTACCCTTTGGGAGGCAACCGCCCCAGTTAAACTACCCACCAGGCACTGTCCCTGATCCAGATCATGGACCGAGGTTAGACATCCAGTACGACCAGAGTGGTATTTCAACAACGACTCCACAACCACTGGCGTGATCGCTTCACAGTCTCCCACCTATCCTACACAAGCCGAACCAAACACCAATACCAAGCTATAGTAAAGGTCCCGGGGTCTTTCCGTCCTGCCGCGCGTAACGAGCATCTTTACTCGTAGTGCAATTTCGCCGGGCCTGTGGTTGAGACAGCGGAGAAGTCGTTACGCCATTCGTGCAGGTCGGAACTTACCCGACAAGGAATTTCGCTACCTTAGGATGGTTATAGTTACCACCGCCGTTTACTGGCGCTTAAGTTCTCAGCTTCGCCCACCGAAATGGACTAACCGGTCCCCTTAACGTTCCAGCACCGGGCAGGCGTCAGTCCGTATACATCGTCTTGCGACTTCGCACGGACCTGTGTTTTTAATAAACAGTCGCTTCTCCCTGGTCTCTGCGGCCGTTCAGCCCTAACTTGTAAAAAGTTTCAGGCCACCCGGCCCCCCTTCTCCCGAAGTTACGGGGGCATTTTGCCGAGTTCCTTAACCACAGTTCACCCGATCGCCTCGGTATTCTCTACCTGACCACCTGTGTCGGTTTGGGGTACGGGCCGCATGGACACTCACTAGAGGCTTTTCTCGGCAGCATAGGATCACTCTACTTCGCCTCAATCGGCTACGCATCACGCCTCACCCTATATAGACAGCGGATTTGCCTACTGTCCGGGCCACACGCTTACACCAGTATTACCACTGACTGGCGGAGCTACCTTCCTGCGTCACCCCATCGCTTGACTACTACAGGCTCGGATCCCGCGCTCCACTCCTCTCGTCCGAAGACTCCAGAAGCTTTGGGCGGTTAGCATCACCTGCCTCACCATGGACGCATCCACACGGGTACGGGAATATCAACCCGTTGTCCATCGACTACGCCTGTCGGCCTCGCCTTAGGTCCCGACTTACCCTGGGCGGATTAGCCTGGCCCAGGAACCCTTGGTCATCCGGCGGCAGAGTTTCTCACTCTGCTTTCGCTACTCATACCTGCATTCTCACTCGCGTCACCTCCACAGCTGGTTTCCACCGCTGCTTCCCTGGTGACACGACGCTCCCCTACCCATCCACACACCTGGACCCAGAAATCAAGTTCCCGGGCCGGGCTATATATGTGAATGACACAGCTTCGGCGGTGCGCTTGAGCCCCGCTACATTGTCGGCGCTGAACCACTTGACCAGTGAGCTATTACGCACTCTTTCAAGGATGGCTGCTTCTAAGCCAACCTCCTGGTTGTCTAAGCGACCCAACATCCTTTCCCACTGAGCGCACACTTAGGGGCCTTAGCTGGTGTTCTGGGCTGTTTCCCTCTCGACTACGAAGCTTATCCCCCGCAGTCTCACTGCCACACTCTCACGTACCGGCATTCGGAGTTTGGCTGATTTCAGTAAGCTTGTAGGCCCCCTAGACCATCCAGTGCTCTACCTCCGGCACGAAACATGTGACGCTGCACCTAAATGCATTTCGGGGAGAACCAGCTATCACGGAGTTTGATTGGCCTTTCACCCCTACCCACAGCTCATCCCCTCAGTTTTCAACCTAAGTGGGTTCGGGCCTCCACGACGTCTTACCGTCGCTTCACCCTGGCCATGGGTAGATCACTCCGCTTCGGGTCTAGAGCACGCGACTCGATCGCCCTATTCAGACTCGCTTTCGCTACGGCTACCCCACACGGGTTAACCTCGCCACGTACCACTAACTCGCAGGCTCATTCTTCAAAAGGCACGCCATCACCCGAAGGCTCTGACGGATTGTAGGCACACGGTTTCAGGTACTCTTTCACTCCCCTCCCGGGGTACTTTTCACCTTTCCCTCACGGTACTAGTCCGCTATCGGTCACCAGGAAGTATTTAGGCTTAGCGGGTGGTCCCGCCAGATTCACAGCGAATTTCACGGGCTCGCTGCTACTTGGGATAACTACCCATGGAGACACCGGGTTTTCACGTACGGGAGTCTCACCC
>NZ_BAABAL010000034.1:0-1012 GCF_039537405.1 Allokutzneria multivorans
TTGGTCCAGATGTAGGGCCTGGGATTGGTGTTCCAGGTGGCGATCCATGTCCGGATGTCGTTCTCGAGCGCGCGGACGGTGGTGTGAACGCCGCGTTGGAGCTTCTTGGTGGTCAGTTCGGCGAACCAGCGTTCGACGAGGTTGAGCCAGGAGGATCCGGTCGGGGTGAAGTGCAGGTGGAAGCGCGGGTGTGCGGCCAGCCAGTTCTTGGCCGCGGGCGTCTTGTGGGTGGCGTAGTTGTCCAGTACGAGGTGGATCTCCAGGCCCGCGGGGACCTGCTTGTCCAGCAAGGCAAGGAACTGTGTGAACTCCGCGGTGCGGTGACGGCGCTTGAGTGAGCCGATCACCTTGCCGGTAGCCACTTCCAGGGCTGCGAACAAGGTCGTGGTGCCCGATCGCACGTAGTCATGCGTCATGCGCTGCGGCGTGCCAGGCATCATCGGCAGCACGGGCTGGGACCGGTCCAACGCTTGGATCTGTGTCTTCTCATCGACACAGAACACCAACGCCCGCTCCGGGGGATCCAGGTAGAGGCCCACGACGTCATGGACCTTGTCGACAAACCACGGATCGGTGGAGAGCTTGAACCTCTGACTCCGGTGGGGTTGCAGACCGAAAGCCCGCCAGATCCGCGACACCGTCGACTGCGACAACCCCGACTCTGCCGCCATCGACCGGGTCGACCAATGCGTCGCGTCCTTCGGCGTGGTTTCCAACGTCCTGGCCACCACCACCGCGACCTGCTCATCAGTCACCGACCGAGGCCCACCAGACCGCGGCATGTCACCCAAACCTGCCAGCCGATACTGAAGGAACCGGGACCGCCACCTGCCCACCGCATGCGGCGTCGACCCCAACCGAGCGGCCACGTCCTTGTTCGACAACCCCTCCGCACAGGCCAGAACGATCCGGCACCGCAACGCCCACGCCTGCGGCGTCGACCGAGCACGAACCCAACCCTCTAACGCCGAACGCTCCTCGCCGGACAACACCAACTCAGCCTTCGGCCGAC
>NZ_BAABAL010000036.1:0-1099 GCF_039537405.1 Allokutzneria multivorans
GTGGGGGTTGCGTTTTCGGGGTTGCGGGCGCCTGGGAATTCATTCTTTAGAGCCATGATCGACTATTATTTGCGGGTATTATTGGGGGCATGCCCCTTGATGAACTTCTTGTCGAGGTTGAGGCGAAACAGGCCGCTCTTTGTCATGCGAAAGCGGAACTCGCCACAGCCTTGATCACATTCCACACCGCCGCCGACGATCGTGATTACCGGTTCGTCCAGAATGAGATCGCCTGCGCCCTGCACATCTCCCGACGCGGGGCGGATCGCATCCTGTCCAACGCCTCCGAACTCACCGAACGCCCCCGGGTGCTCGCAGCCCTGGCGGCCGGGAAAATCGATGAGAGCAAAGCCCTGCTCATCGTCGACCAGATCCGCATCCTCAAGGAACCCCAGACCTCCATCGCCGAAGCGAACCTGCTGGAGTACGCGCCTACCCGTACCTATACCTCCATCCGGCGGCGTGCTCAGACGTTGATCCACAAGTTGGACCCGAAGGCGGCTGATGCTCGCCATGAGGAGAAGCGCAAACGCAGGCTGGTGGAGAAGATCAACCTCGACGACGGCATGGCCGAACTCCGGCACACCATGACCGCCCACGACACCGCGATGGCCTTCGACCACATCGACCGCATCGCGCGCAGCCTCCTGAAGGACGACCGAACCCTGGATCAGAAGCGCGCCGATGTGGCGCGGGATCTGTTGCTGGGCCTGGACACTCCCGCACCACAGGGGCAGACGATGGTCTACCTCACGATGCCCGTCACCGCACTCCTGGGTCTCACCGACGACCCCGGCATGCTGGCCGGATACGGGCCGATCCCGACGAACGTCGCGCAGGACATCGCCAAGGGTGGCATCTGGAAACGGATCCTTACCGACCCGGTCACGGGGATGGCCGAGGAAGTCAGTGAGACCTACCGGCCGTCGCCGAAACAACGAGAACTCATCAACGCCCGCTACCCCAGGTGCACCGCGATCGGATGCCAGCAGCCGTCACACCGCTGCGACCTTGATCATTGCTGTCCGTTCGACGGCACGAACACCACGATCAAGAACCTGCGGCCGAAGTGCAGGCATCACCACACCATGAAGACGCA
>NZ_BAABAL010000037.1:0-826 GCF_039537405.1 Allokutzneria multivorans
GTGGCCGCGGTGGTGATTGTAGAGATGTAGCCATCGTGGGAGCGCTTGACGGCGTTCGGTTTCGGTGCGGTAGGGGCGTGCGTAGGCCCATTCCTCGAGCAGGGTGCGGTTGAAGCGTTCGACTTTGCCGTTGGTTTGGGGTCGGTAGGGGCGGGTGCGTTTGTGGGTGATTCCGGCTGTGGTGAGGGTGTCGCGCCAGAGCAGGGATCGGTAGCAGGCCCCGTTGTCGGTGAGTACCCGCTTGACGGTGATTCCGTTGGCGTGGAAGAAGTTCTGTGCTCGTTGCCAGAAAGCGGCGGCGCTGTGTTTGGTCTCATCGGGCAGGATCTCGGTGTAGGCCAGGCGGGAGTGGTCGTCCACGGCGTTGTGCAGATAGCCGTAGCCGAGGTTCGCGCGGCCGCCGATCTTGCGGGGTCGTTCGGGGTCGCGGTGTGCGGAGCTGTTGCGCTGGCCTGTGTGCCTGCCGTGGATCTTGTGGCCGCCGCCGTCGGGAATGTTGCCCAGCTTCTTGATGTCGACATGCACGAGCTCGCCCGGTGTTGCGCATTCGTAGCGGCGCACCGGCAGGGCGGTGGCCCGATCGAGGTGGCTGAGCCGGGCCAGGCCGTAGCGGGTCAGGACCCGGTGCACGGTCGAGGGCACCAGGCCCAGCAGGAACGCGATCCTGGCTGGTCCCCACCGCCTTGCCAGCCGGACCTTGATGACCCGTCGTTCGGTGCGGGTCGGGGTCTGACGCGGGCTCGACCACGGACGCGAGGACCGGTCCGCCATAGCGGCCGGGCCGGACTCGCGGTAACGGTCGGCCCACCGTTTCGCGGTGCTCACC